>CAWHRT010000001.1:0-30273 GCA_963831845.1 uncultured Solirubrobacterales bacterium
CGAGCCTGCACAGCGACGTGGTCCTGAATTACGACGCCGTCGCGAACATGTTGTTGGCCGGGACACACGTCTCGTTGATCGACCGCGCCACGCAGTGCCTGAGTGACTTCAGCCTCGACTTCGAGCGCACCTCTCCCAACGCGACGGACGGCCCCGATATGACCGTCCAGTCAGTGCTGGTCAACGGGCGCCCGGCGAGCTTTCAGTTCGAGCAGCCGACCTACCCGGGCGACCCTAACGGCCAGAACGACCCCGACCCGAGGGCGCACGAGGCCTCGCAGAACAACCCGGTGGGAGGGCCCGACAACAACCCGCTGCCGCCGGCCTGCTCGCCCGAGCTGACCTCGACCAGGTCAAACCAGCAGGACTCCCTGGACGGCACCCAGTGTCCGGCCAACAAGCTCGTGATCACGCCCGCGCATCCGATCCGCCGTGGCCGGCCGTTCGTGGTCCAGGTCTCCTACACCGGACGGCCCGGCGTCCACAACGACGGCGACGGCACCACCGAGGGCTGGTTTCGCAACGCCCAGCCTGGCGACGAGGGCAGCTTCGTCACCACCGAGCCGGTGGGGACCGAGGACTGGATGCCGCTCAACGACCATCCCAGCGCCAAGCCGAGCTACGACTTCTACGACACGGTCACGTTCGGCAAGACGGCGATCGCCAACGGCGAGCTGGTCTCACAGCGCAACAACCGCCCGAGCGCGGTCTTTCCCGGCGGCTCGACCACGTGGCACTGGCACTCGCCGGAGGGAATCGCGGCCTACCTGGTCGAGAACAGCATCGGCTCGTTCAACCTCAGCGAACGGCTGGCCGTCAGCGGCATCCAGTATTACGAGGCGCAGGACACCGCGATCGCGCCAGCCCAGATCGCAACCAACAAGGCGATCATGGACATGCAGGAGGACATTGTCCACTTCCAGAGCATGTTCAACGGTCGGTTCCCGTTCACCACCGACGGGGTCGTGGTCGGCGTGCCCTCCGCGAGCTTCGAGGAGGAGATGCAGACCAAGATCACGTTCGCCGGCGGCCGGATCGGGCTCCAGACCTTCAACCACGAGAACATGCACCAGTGGTGGGGGGACAACGTCTCCGAGGCCAACTACAACCTGACGTTCTTCAAGGAGGGCATGGCGAAGCTCGGCGAGTACCTGTTCGAGGCGCGCAACGCCCAGACCGCCGCCGGCGGGCCGGGCACGCCCGCGGGCGACGCCGCGTTTCAGAGCAGCCTCGTCGACAACTTCAACAGCGCGTATGCGAACACCGGCAGCCTGTGGACCGCCGCCCCGTCGAACCCCCGCCCGTTCACGCTGTTCTCCAACTCGACCACCTATACCCGTCCCGGGATCGCGTACGTCGCGCTGCGACAGATCCTCGGCCCGGACCGCTTCGCCAGGGCGCTCCAACGCATGCAGCGGACCTACCGGCAGAGCAGCATCACCGAGCCCGAGCTCGAGGCCGGCTTTGCGGCGCTGCTCCCGAGGCGCTCGCGGGCCTGCAGGATCGAGCTCAGCAGCTTCTTCACCCAGTGGTTCGACACCGTGTACCCGGCCGGCGGCGGCGCCAACAGGCCGCAGATCACCGGTCCCGGACTCGACGGCGGCGGCTTTCAGTGCGGCCGCTGAGCCGCCGGCCGCGATCGCATCCAGCGCGCGACGGCGCCGCTCCAGGAACCGCATGTCGCGGTCGAACTGCGACTGCCAGTCGCGTGACGCGGTCGCCTGCGACGCGTGGTGGTGGTAGGCGAACGTCCTGACCGGGACGTACACGCTGGCCCAGCTCGCCTCGACTCCGAGCATCAACCCGATGTCCGACCCGCCGACGGTCGCGGTCCAGCCGCCGGCGGCCAGCACCGCGACGGTGCGCCACATCGCTCCGGCCAGGTGCATCGGCACCCAGCGCTCCTCGCCCCAGATCGCTGACAGCGTTCCGGGGGCGAGGCGGCCGGGATCGAACCGCGGCTCCGGGGTCCACGGGTCGCGTTCGGGCCAGTGCTCGATCCAGTCCCCGAACGCGAGCCCGACCGTGGGATCGTCGAACGCCGGCGCCAGGGCGTCGAGCGCGGCCGGCGTCGGGACGTCGTCACTGTCGGCGTTCAGCAGCAGCGGGGCGGTCGCACGCGCGAGCGCGCGGTTACGGGTGGCGGCGATCCCGAGCGGGCGGCCGTTGGCCTCGAGGGTGATCCGGTTGTCGGCTCGGATCGACGGCGGGAGGTCCACGGCCGCGTCGCCGTCGAGCTGGATCAGCCACTCCCAGGCGGTGCCAGCGCGCTCGAGCGCCCCGTGGATCTCGGTGAGACGGTGGCCCGCGCGATCCGCCAGCGCGGTGATGATCGAGACGCTCGGCGTCGGCATCAGCGAGCGGACGATAGTCAGCTCGCGAGCGGCTGAGCGGCGTGGCTGCGCATCAGCCCGGCCGCCGCCAGGCACAGCAGCGCGATCGCGACGAACCCCAGCTCGGGATGGGGGAGGACGACCGCGCCGACCAGCGGTCCGATCATCCCGGCCACGCCGAAGATCGCGTTGGAGGCGCCGACGGTGACCGCGGTCCCGCTGCCGGTGGCGACGGCTCCCTCGCCGACCAGGACGTAGCTGGCCGGGTTCAGGAGCATCCGCCCGCACGCCCCGGCGGCGAGAAAGCACGAGATCCCGAGCATCCCCTGACTCGCGACAGGGATCAACCAGATCGTGGCCAGCGCCAGCGTCGCAAAGCAGGCCAGCGACGTCGTCGGATAGCGGTCCACGAGACGGCGGGCAAGCGTGGCGGTGCAGAGCCCGATCGCCCCGGCGACCGTGACCACCAATCCCACGTGCGAGCTCGTCATTCCGTCGGCGTGCAGTTGCGCGGGACCGAGCAGGTCAGAGGTGCTCTTCGTCAATCCGAGCATCAGCAGGCCGAGCGCGCCGACGCGCACGCGCGGATCGGCGATTGCCAGCCGCAGCCCGGCAGCCCCGCCGGCGCCCGCCCCAGCGGCGCCCGCAACCGGTGGGATCTCGGCACGCCAGAACGCGACCGTCGCGATCGCCGCCAACGCTCCCGCGGCGATGAACGCCGCGGGCGGTCCGTGCGACTGCCCGATCACGCCGGCGATCAGAGGGCCGAGCAGCAGGCCTGCGCCGCTGGCCGCCAGCAGCCTCGCGACCGATGCGCGCCGCGACGCCGCGACGGCGGGTCCGGCCGTCCAGATCGCCGCGCCGACGAGGCCGATCAGGGCGCGGGCAAACAGAGCTCCGGGAAAGCCCCGGGTCGCGGCGAGGGTCGCGCTGGCGGCGACCGCGCAGATCCCTGCCGCCCGCAGGACGGCCGCTGCACCGAGACGATCGGCGAGCCGGCCGAGCGGCACCGGGGCAAAGCTCATCACCGCCGGCCCGGCGGCCAGCAGCACACCCGCCTGAAGCGACGACAGTCCCTCGGTCGCACGGATCCCCGGCAGCAACGGCACGAACGCGACGTCGGCCGCGACGCATGCGGTCACGAGCGGATACAGCAGCAGGCACGGATCCTCGATCGGAGTTCCCCGCAGGAGCTGGCGGATGGCACGCATCGCACCGAGCATGACGCAGAAACGACATTGCTCCGGCTAGAGTTTTTGTCGAGATCCATGAATTTTCCAAATCAATGGCTTGGGGTCGAGGTGCGGCATCTGGTCGCGCTTGAGATGGTGTTGAGCGAGCGGTCGTTTGCGGGCGCGGCGAGGAAGCTCGGGTACACCCAGTCCGCGGTCAGCGTGCAGATCGCGCTGCTCGAGCGGATCGCCGGGACCCCGTTGGTCGTGCGCCCGGGAGGGAGGCGTCCGGTGTCCGCGACGGCGGCTGGCGAGCGGCTTCGCGGCCACGCGCGGCGACTGATCGACCAGATCCAGGCCGCCGAATCGGACCTCACGGCGCTGGCCATTGGTGAGGCCGGGGTGGTCCGGATCGCCGCGTTTCAGACCGCCAGCATGCGCCTGCTGCCCCCAGCGCTGGCCCGGCTGAGCGCAACTCACCCCAGCATCGAGGTGCGACTCGACGAGGCGCCCTACCTTCAGCAGCTCGATCACCTCTCCTCCGGGGCGATCGACCTGGCGTTCGTCCTGCTCCCGGTGACGGGGCCGTTCGCGTCCGTCGAGCTCACCCGCGATCCGTTTCTGTACGCCACGGCGCGTGACTCGTCAGTGTCGCCTGACAAGCTTCCGTCGCTGGCGTCGCTCGCGCGCCAGCCGATGATCTCCTGGCAGAGCAGCCCGGTGGCGATCGAGTCCGTGCTCAGGGCACGGGCGATGCAACCGAACATCGTCGTGCGCAGCGATGAGTGCGCGACCGTGCAGAACATGGTGGCCGAGGGACTGGGCGCCGCCGTGCTCCCGCGTCTGGCGCTCGACCTCCCGGATGACCGCTTGATGGTGCTCGATGCCAGCCGCCACATGCGGCCGCGGACGATCGGCCTCGCCTGGCACCAGGACCGCAACCCGCCCGCGGCCGCTCAGGCGATGATCGACGCGATCCGCGAGCAGGCCGCCACGTACTCAGACCAACAGGCGGCCTAGGCGTTGCGCCGCTCCCGGCGCGCCGCCTGGACCAGCCGGTCGGCCTCGCGCTGGCGCCGCGCAACATAGGATTGGACGTCCTGCTCGGCCTGAGCCCGGAGTTTTTCAGCCTCCTCGGCCGCCTCGGCGCGCATCGCGGCCAGCAGGTGCTCGGCCGCGGTCCGGGCGCCGCCCAGCTCCTGGTCGCGGTAGCGCGCCGCGTCAGCCCTGAGGCGCTCGGCCTCGGCGGTGGCGTCCGCGATCAGCCGCTGCGCCTGGTCGTCGGCCGCCCGGATGGTCTGCGCCGCCGCGGCGTCGAGCCGCGCCTGGTCGAGGATCTGGGCCGCCTGCTGGAGGGCCTCGGCTCGGATCCGCTCGGAGGCTTCACCGGCCTCGCTGAGGATGCGCTCGGCCTGCTCCTTGTCGGCGTTCATCCGCAAGCGGGCGCCGTCGAGCGTCGCCTCCGCCTCCATGCGGGTGGTCTCGACCAGGCGCTTTGCCTGTTCCTCGCGCTCGGCCACCGCACGCTCGCGAGCCCGGATCTGCTTCTCGAGCTCGCGGACCTCGTCGCCGGCTCGGCTCTCTCGGAACCACTCGCTGACCACCTGGAGGTGGCGGTCGACCTCGTCGGGGTCATAGCCGCGCCGGACACGTCTGAAGTGGCGCTGGACGACGTAGACCGACCGGGACTCTCCCGCGCCGTTTGGGGGCATAACCCTTCTGCGTTCGGCGGGGCCGAGGCGACTCCTCCCGCTGCCAGGCGGCGATCGCGCACGTGACTGTGGCTACCCTCGGGGCGGAGAGGCATCTGGATGAGCAACGCCGCACCGCCCGACGTCCTCAGCGACAGCCTCCGCCGGCTCGTCGTCCTTGGCTACATCACGGCGGTGGCGATCCCGCCGATCGGATGCATCCTCGGGATCGTGATCGCGCTTCGGCGGCGCGCGGCCTACAAGCACGGTGTCGCGATCGTCGCGGTCAGCCTCGTCGCCGCGGTGATCTGGGTGCTGCTGCTGAGCTCCGGCGTATTCACGTCGACCAACAGCGACACGAGCTACTAGTACATCCCGGGGAGTAGTCGCCCCGGCAAAGACACTCCCCCTGGGCGATTGTGCGAGCGGGTGCGCCTCTCGAACAATGCCGGACATGCTCCGATCGACCGCCACAAAGCTCAGCTCACACCCTCGCCGCACCCTGCTGTTCGTCGTGCTGTTCGTCGTCGTCGCCGGCGTCCTGGGAGGCCCAGTCGCCGGCGCCCTGAAGGGCTCGGGAGGGTTCGCGCCGCCAAACTCAGACTCCCAGCGCGCCACGCGGATGCTCGAGTCCGCGACCGGCGCCGAGCCCAACCCGGGGATCGTGCTGCTGGTCGACGCTCCGCGCGGCGCCGCGGCGTCGGCCTCCAGGATCGACGCGCTGCGCTCGCGTCTGGCTGCGGTCCCTGGGATCACGCGCAGCGTCGGTCCGACCGTCTCCCGCGACCGGCGCCAGGCGCTGATCGCCGGCACGCTGCGTTCCAGCGCCGACGACCAGGACGTCGCCAAGGCGGCCGAGAAGGCGTTTGCATCCGACCGTGACGTGACCGTAGGTGGCACCGCGGTCGCCAACGAGCAGATCAACTCGACCGTCACAAAGGACCTCGGGTTCGCCGAGCTGCTGGCGTTCCCGCTGCTGATCGCGCTCGCGCTCCTGTTCTTCCGCGGCCGCGCGGCACTGATGCCGTTGGCCACCGGCGTCGTCACCGTGCTCGGCACGTTCCTGGTGCTGTCGGGGATCAACCATCTGTACGGGTTGAGCGTGTTCGCGCTGAACCTGGTGATCGGACTCGGCCTGGGGCTCGCGATCGACTACTCGCTGTTCATCGTCACGCGCTATCGGGAGGAGCTCGCCCGGGGCGCCGGCGTCGGTGACGCGATCGGGATCACGATGTCGCGCGCCGGCCGCACCGTCTTGTTCTCGGCGATCACGGTCGCGTGCGCGCTGGCCACGCTGACGCTGTTCCCGCAGGGCTTCTTGAAGTCGATGGGGATCGCGGGCGCAGTCGTCGCGATCGTCGCGGCGCTGTCGGCGCTCGTGGTCTCACCGGCGCTGCTCGGGCTGTGGGGCCTCAAGCTCGCCCGCCGGCAGCCCGCACCGGATGCCGGCCAGCGCCGCTGGTACCGGTTCGCGCGCGCGGTCATGCGCCGGCCCGGCCCGGTGGCACTGGTGACCGCCGCCGCGATGCTGGTGGCCGCGGCGCCGGCCCTCAGCGTCGTGTGGACCTCGGCCAACGACAGCTCGGTGATCCCCAAGGGGCAGAGCGCGCGAACGGTCGCGGACACGATCACGCGCAACTTCGACCGGGTCGGCCAGTCGCCGGTGACGGTCGCGATCCAGGCGAGCGCCGCCGACCGCGCAAACGTGGAGAGCTACGCGAGCCGGGTGGGCGCGATCCCCGACACCGGCCGCACCGGTCCGCCTCGGTTTCTCGGCCGCGGGACCTGGCAGCTCGACGTCGCCGTCGCCGGTGACCCGGCCGGTGCGACCGCCCAGCGCCTGGTCAACGAGATCCGCTCGGTGCCCGCTCCGTTCACGACCCGGGTGACTGGCGACGCCGCCGCGTTCGTCGACCAGCAGAACGCGATCGGCTCGCATCTGCCCGAGGCGATCCTCCTGCTGGGGGCGCTGACGTTCGCGGTGCTGTGGCTGATGACCGGGTCGGTCGTGCTGCCGATCAAGGCGATCTTGATGAACCTGCTCACGGTGGGCGCGGCGCTGTCGCCACTGGTGCTGATCTACCAGCACGGCAACCTCACCGGGCTGCTCGGCTACACGCCCAACGGCGGGGTCGAGCCGACCGACTTCGTCGTCGCCGCGACCGTGGTGTTCGCGTTGTCGACCGACTACGGCGTGTTCCTGCTGGGCCGCATCAAGGAGGCGCGGGAGGCCAACCCCGGCGACGAGCGCGAAGCGGTCGCCGTCGGCCTCGCCGCCACCGGGCGTGTGGTCACGGCCGCGGCGATCCTGCTCGCGGTCGCGATCGGTGCGTTCAGCACCAGCTCGATCCCGTTCATCCAGCAGATCGGCGTCGCCGTGGCCACGGGCGCGCTGTTGGACGCGTTCGTCGTGCGGTCGCTGCTGGTCCCGTCGCTGATGGCGCTGCTCGGGAAATGGAACTGGTGGTCGCCGCGGCCGGTTCGCCGGCTGCACCGCTCGATCGCCCCCGCCGAGGCCAGGCCGGCGGCTGGGCGCGCCACGCTGCTTGCCTGAGGCTCACCGGATGGCCCGTATGATCAGCGGGGACGTGGCCAGGCGGGTCGCCAGCTCAGAGGTTCTGCTCGACTGGCTGCCGGTGCTCGTGGTCGCGCCGATCCTGATCATCGACGCGGCGATCTCGGCAGTCGGCAAGCCCCTGACCGTCGTCAGCGTGCTGAGCGCGTTCGTGGCGCTGCCTGCCGCTGGGGCTGCGCCGCCACGTGTCGTTCCCGCTGCTCTTCCCACTGGTCGTGGCCGGGGTGCTGCTCGTGCTGTGGCAGTTGCACCCGGCCAACACCGTGGTGATCATCCCGATGGTCGTGCTGTTTCAGCTCGCGCTGCAGCGGCGACCGCCGGCGATCGCTGTGGATGGGCCTGGCGATCGTGCCGTGCGTGGTGATCAGCGTGATCCCGTTCGCCAGCGGCTTCTCGCACGTCACCTCGATCGTGGTCCGCAACGTGGCTCTGTGCCTGCTGGCGATCGCCGCCGGCGATCTGCTCCGCACCCGGCGCGCGTCCGAGCGACGGATGGTGGAAGCGGCCGAGCAGCGGACCCTGCGCCAGGTGGGCGAGGAGCGGCTGCTGATCGCGCGTGAGATCCACGACCTGGTGGCCCACGCGATGACCGCGATCAACGTCCAGGCTGGCGTCGCCGCGCACCTGCTCGAGCGCGATCCCAGCCAGGCCTACGACGCGTTGCGCGACATCAAGCAGACCAGCGGCGATGCGCTGACCGAGCTGCGCTCGACGCTCGACGTGCTGCGTGATCCGTCCCAGGCCGCGCCGCTGGGACCGATGGCGAGCTTTGCCGACATCGACGAGCTGACCGGTGGCCTGCGGACGGCCGGGGTCGAGGTCGCCGTCGACGTCAACGTGGGCGACGATGTGCCGGCTGCGGTCCAGAGCGCCGGGTACCGGATCGTGCAGGAGGCGCTGACCAACGTCGCCCGCCATGCCGCGGCGACCAGCACCCGGGTGTGCGTGAAGCGGGCGGCCGGGGCGGTCACGATCGAGGTCGTCGACGACGGGCGCGCCGCGGCGGGCGCGTCAAACGGCGTGGCGATCGGCAACGGCCTGCGAGGGATGCGTGAACGCGCCACCGCGCTGGGCGGCACGCTCGAGGCGGCGCCCAGCGATGCCGGCGGCTGGCGAGTATGGGCGCGGCTCCCGGTCGAGCCATGATCACGGTCGAGCTCGTCGACGATCAGGCGCTGGTGCGAGCGGGATTTCACGCGCTGCTGGACTCCGAGGCGGACATCGGCGTGGTGGCGGAGGCCGCCGACGGCGAGGCGGCGGTCGTGGAAGCCCGCAGGCACCGTCCGGACGTCGTGCTGATGGACATCCGGATGCCGCGCGCGGACGGGCTGCAGGCCACCGCCGAGATCACCGGCGATCCCGAGCTGTCGGCGACCCGGGTGGTGGTGCTCACGACGTTCGAGCTCGACGAGTACGTGTTCGGCGCGCTGCGCGCCGGCGCCTCGGGATTCCTGCTCAAGGACGTCGAGCCGGCCGACCTGGTCGCGGCCGTGCGCGTGGTCGCGGCCGGCGAGGCGCTGCTCGCGCCGCGGCACACTCGCCGGCTGATCGAGGCGTTCGTCTCGAGCTCCACGATCGCCGCCACCGGGCCGGCCGGCGAGGCGGCCCGCGAGCTCGAGAAGCTGACGCCGCGCGAGCGCGAGGTGCTGGCGCTGGTCGGCGGCGGCCGCTCCAACGGCGAGATCGCCGAGCAGCTCGTGCTGTCGCCGCTGACCGTCAAGACCCACGTCGCGCGGCTGTTCTCCAAGCTCGAGGCGCGCGACCGCGCCCAGCTGGTCGTGGCCGCCTACGAGTCCGGGCTGGTCGTCCCCGGGTCGCGCGCGGCGCCCTGATCGCGAGCGCGGGCGCCTCTGGTGCCGCCGGGTGGGCTCCGTGATGAAAAAGGTGTGTATATGACCACTTTTTCATCACTGAGCTCGCGACCGGCCGGCTACGACCTTGACCGCCGCTCGGGTCGTCGAGTACGGTTTGCGTACACGTACGCAAACCCCGAGAAAGGGGAGTCAGAGATGACCGACCAGGCTCCGAGGCTGTACCCGTCGATGCGCTACCGCGACGCCCCCGCGGCGATGGCGTTCCTGGAGGAGGCGTTCGGTTTCCGGCGTCGGGAGGTGGTCGCCAACGAGGACGGCACGATCGCTCACGCCGAGCTGACGCTCGGCCCGAGCATCCTGATGCTCGGTTCCGACCGCGACGACCCGCTGTCGGGCAGCCGGGTGGGACTCGGCTGGATGTACGTCGCGGTGGACGACCCCGACGCCCATCACGACCGGGCCTGGGCCGCGGGCGCCGAGGTCGTCGTCGACCTGCACGACACCGACTACGGGTCGCGCGACTATGCGGCCCGCGACCCGGAGGGGAACCTCTGGTACTTCGGCACCTACCGCCCCAGCGCCGACGCCAAGGCCGGCGCCGCGTCCGCCACAGGTGATCAAGTGTCCTGACTTGGACGGCGAAGCGACAACGCGGCGGCCGGGCCGCCCAGCCCGGCTGTCGCGCGATGCGGTCGTCGCGGCGGCGCTGCAGGTCATCGACCGCGACGGGATCGACGCGCTGACGATGCGACGCGTCGCCCGCGAGCTCGACAGCTCGCCGATGGCGATCTATCGCCACGTGCGCGACAAGGATCAGCTGCTGGTGCTGATGCTCGACCGGCTCGCCGCGACCGTCGCCGTCCCGCGCTTCGATCCCGACCCGCGGACGCGGGTGCAGCAGGTCTGCCGGGCGATGCGCGACGGCCTCGCCCGGTATCCGTGGGTGGTCGACGTGCTCGCGCAGGGCGATCTGATCGCGCCCTCGATCCTGTGGCTGCTCGAGGCGATCGTGTCGGGATTCATCGCCTGCGGGCTGACCGCGGAACAGGCCGTCGAGGGGTACCGGGCGGTGTGGCAGTTCACCGTCGGGGAGCTGATCATCCGCCGCGGGCTGGACCGCACCGCGGCGCTCGGCCGGCCGCCGTTCGTGCTGGGAGTGCTCACCGGCGTCGACCCGCGGGAGTTCCCCACGCTGGCGGCGGTCAGCGACAAGTGGCGCCCGACACGCGCGAGCGACAGCTACGACGTCGGTATCGGTGCGCTGATCGACGGGCTGATCGCCCGCGCCCGCGCCGCGACCTGATCGTCGACGGAGTTAAGTACTCGCCGTGACCGGCGAGCGCCTGCCCCTGTTCTGCGACACCGAGCTGGCCGGACGGATCGAGCGGGCGGAGGCGCAGCTGATCGCGCGCGCCAGCGAGGCCGCCGCTCGCCGCAGGCCCGAGGCGGCCGGATTCGTGCTCCCGGTCGCCGGCGGCGTGGCGAGCTTCGCCGAGGACGATTCCCCGTTCAACAAGGTCGCTGGGATCGGCTTCGACGGTCTGCCCAGCGACGCCGATCTCGACGAGATCGAGCGGCGCTTCGCGGCCGCGGGGATGCCCGTCCAGATCGAGCTAGCCGAGCTTGCCGATCCGGCGGTCGGCCTGCTGTTGACCGAGCGGGGCTACCGGCTGGCATCGTTCGAGAACGTGCTCGGGATGGCGCTGCGCGACCGCCTGGCGCCGGTCGCGCCGCCCGGCGTCGAGGTTCGCCGAAGCGGCGACGACGAGTTCGATGCCTGGCTGGCGGTGGTCGTCGATGGCGTCGCCCACCCGGACACGCAGGGGCTCCCCGCTCACGAGGAGTTCCCTCGCGACGTGGTCGTGCGGGCCGAGCGCGATCTGGCGACCGCGGGCGCGGTCCGCTACATGGCCCGCCGCGACGGGGTCGTGGCCGGAGGAGCCGGCCTGCGGATCACCGGCGCGATCGCGCAGCTCACCGGCGCGGCGACCGCTCCGGCGCACCGCCGTCGCGGCGTTCAGACGGCACTGCTCGCGGCGCGGCTGGCCGACGCCGCCAAGGCCGGTTGTGAGATCGCCGTGGTCACGACCCAGCCGGGCTCGAAGTCTCAGCAGAACGTTCAGCGACGCGGCTTTCGACCTGCTCTACGCCCGCGCCGTGCTGGTCAGGGACGCCGGATGCTGACCGTCGAGTGGTTCGAGGGCGATCGCGCCGAGCTGGCCGACCTGTTCGCGCTGGCCGACGACTCGGCGCAGCTGGTCATCGGCTACCGCGATTCAGGGCGCGTACTGGTGGCGAGGGACGGGGGCGTGGCGGTCGGCCACCTGCAGCTGATCGGCGGCGAGGTCGCGGGCGAGGCCGAGGTCAAGAGCCTGGCGGTCAGCGAGCGCCACCAGCGCCGCGGCGTCGGCCGGATGCTCGTCGAGCGCGCGATCGCGGTCGCTCGCGAGGAGGGCCTGTCAACGCTGCTGGTCGCCACCGCGACCGCCGACCCGGGGGTGCTGCGCTTCTACCAGCTGCTCGGCTTCCGGATGCTGCGGGTGGAGCGGGACGTGTTCACCCCCGACGCCGGCTACCCGGAGATCGACGTCGACGGCATCCCGCTGCGCGACCAGGTGTGGCTGTCACTGGAACTGTGAGCGGGCTAGTGGACCCCACTAAAGCGGGGTAAAGCGGGCGGCGGCCGGTGGAAGCCGCCGCCCGCGCAGCCCCCGTCAGCGTCCGTGCTGACCGTGCCGGAGGAGTGCGCTCCGGAGCACGAATTGGGCGACGTCGCGCCCGAGGTTCTCGCCGGCAACCTGGTCGATGCGGGTGTGGTTGCCGTTGTAGATGCGGCTGACCGTGGCCTCGTCGGCTGCCTCCGTGAAGCTGGTGAACGACCGCTCCACGCCGGGCAGCGCGGTCGATGTCACGGTGAATCCGAAGTCGTTGCCGTAGATCGACGACAGCGTCTCGGCGCCCGCGGCGCTGATCGTGCCGTGCGCGCCGGGGTAGGACGGGTCCGGCGCCGTGGCCGACAGCGGCGTCCAGTTCGGATCGGCCGTGGTGTCGGGGTTGCCGTCGGCGTCGGCGTGCTGGATCGCGGTCACCGGGCGCCACAGGCGGTAGGTGTACTTGGAGTCGTAGAACGCGATCACGCTGTCGGCGAACGTCAGGTTCAGCGCCGCGAACGTGCGGGCGTTCTCCGACAGACTGCCGTGGTGCCCGAGGGCCGCGGTCTCGGCGATGCGGTTCCACGTCGCCCAGATCGGCGGATTCCAGAACAGGCCGATCTCGGTCTGATCGGCGGTCCGGGTCGAGCCCGTGGCCGCGCCGAGGCTCTTGACCTCGTTGAACGCGGCCGCATACTTGGCGCTGGTCAGCGCCGGCGGCGCCCCGGGACGGAACTCGTTGGCTCGGCGCAGCGCGAACGGCCTGACGAAGCGCCAGTGGGTGAAAGCCGGCGGTGAGAACGTCGGCGGGGTGAGCTGGTAGTCGCCGGGGTTGGTGCCGGGCACGAACGGGATCAGCTGGGCATCGGAGCCGTCGCCCCGCCGCGCCGCCAGCAGTTGGGTCGCAACCTGCTCGCCGACGCGGATCCCCGCCGAGACGTGGCGCCACGAGGGCAGCTGGCCGAGTAGCCCGGCGTACTCCTGATCGATCGGGCCCTGCAGGCTGGGGTACAGCCTGACCAGCGTGTCGCGCGCCGCCGTGTCGGCGGCCGCTGCGAGCGAGGCATCACGCGGCGCGTGTACGGTCGTCAGGTACGGCATCGCGCTGTGATCGATCGCCACGACCGCGTCGTAGATCGCGGCGTGCATGATCGCCAGCTCGTAGGTGGGGTGGACGGTCGCCGGCTGATCGCCGGCCGTCGCCTGGATGCCGAGCAGGAACTTGTTCCACTCGATCGTAGGGTCGGGCGGCTGCGCAGCCACGTGCGTCGGCTCGGCCACGGTCCTGGCGCTGCCCGCGGCGGGCAACGTCACCCAGGCGCCGAGCAGGCCGGTCGCGGCCAGCAGCAAGGTCAGTACAGCTCGTTTCACGATGCTTCCTCCGGTTCGCTAGGTAACTACGTAGCAGCATAGTACTACATAGCATCGTAGGAAGCGAGCGAGAACTCGACGACGACGAAATCTCCCCACGCGCGGTGGCGGCAGCGTGGTGGAGGGGAGCGGAACGCCGTCAGGCGCCGGCGGCGGCCAGTCGCGCCCGGGGCGACCGGATCAGGCGGCGGCGCCAGGCGTGCGCGGCGAGGATCACCGCGGCGGGCAGCAGCGCGAGCACGAGCATGCAGGGCTGCGAGGAGAGCACCGGGAGATTGAAGGTCGCATGCGCGGAGGCCACGCCGGCGGTGCGCCAGAGCAGCACGACCAGGCTGCACAGCGTCGCCAGCGACAGCGCGAGCAGCGGCGAGGGCAGCCGCCAGCCCGGCGCGTGCCCGAGCAACGCGTCGACGCGGTCGTTGGAGATCGACGCGGCGCCGGGCGGGCTCGCCGCTTCGAACGCCAGCAGCGCGGAGGCCAGCGGGGCGCTCTCTCCAGCGCTGGCCGTGACCGCGGCCTCATCTGCCTTGTACTCGGCGATCTGCTGGTAGCGATCGCCGAGCGGCCGCATCGCGGGCATGAAGAACAACGCGTCCGACAGCAGACGCCCGAGCGCGAAGCGAAGCGGGTCGCGGGTGCAGCGGTGGCGGTTCTCGTGGGACAGGACCGCGGTCAGCTCGTCGCCGTCGAGCAGCTCGAGCGCGCCGCGGGAGATGTACACGCGCGGGCGCAGATATCCGGCGCAGAATGCCTGGGGCGTGCCCTCGTCGATCACGCTCACGCGGGGATGGCCGGGCAGCGGCCCGAGGATCAGGATGCCCCGCGCGAACCGCCGGTGGGCGCGCAACTGCCTCCAGGCGCCGCGCACGATCGTCAGCAGGACGACGCCGCCGAGTGCGGCGAGGGCCAGCAAGATCGCCGCGGCGAAGTTGATCGAGGGGTACGTCAGGGGCTGGCCGAGGATCACCACCTGGTTGGCCCCACGCGCTGACCGGTGAACCGAGCCGAGCGCCGTGAGAACCGCAGCGCACGCGGAGGCCAGTCCGATCGCGCCGAGCACGATCTGCGAGCGGAACGCCACGTCGTCGGCGCGCCGGGGGCAGTTGTCAGTGCTTACGGGCAAGGCGCTGGAGCTGTCGGCGGCGCTCGGGATCGAGCTCGCCCATCTGTCGGGCGAAGTGCGCGAGCGCGACCTCGCCGTACTGCTCGACGAGCTCGTCGACGCCGGCGCGCGCCCGCAGATCGGCGTACTCGTCGCGGGAGTGGACCGCTCGGTAGAAGTCGGTCTTACCCTCGCGCCGGCGGGTCAACAGCCCCTTGTCGTCGAGCCGGCGCATGATCGTCATGTACGTCGTGTAGGCGCGAGGGCTCTTGGCGTGCCGGTTGAGCACGTCCATGATCTCGCGCACGGTGACGTCCTCGTGGTCGAAATCCCAGACTCCGGCCATGACCTCGGCCTCGAGCTCGTGAAGCGGGGGCGGCGGGCTGTCAGCGGCGGCGGTCATCAACCACGCCCCATAGTACTACGCGGAGACATAGATAGCGCCCGCCATGAGACGGCGGCCAGCACGACGCCGAGGATCAGGTCCGCCGCCCAGGCGCCGATCCCCTCGGACCAGTAGCCGAGCACCCACGGGCTGATCGCCAGCCAGGCGCCGGCGGCCAGACACACGGCGGCGGCCGGGCGCAGCGCCGGCGCCATCAGGGCCAGCGGCGAGAACGCCATCAGGAACGCGATCCCGTTGGCGACCGCGGCGTGGCTGGCGCTGAAGCCCAGCAGCCACGGGGCGGCGGTGGCGAGCACGACGAGCCCGGATGCGGCCGGCGCGATCGGATCGGGGAGCTCGGCGGGGAGCTTGAGGGCTTTCATCGGTGGACCTCCAGCGGTTGACGGCGAAAGGCGACGTACAGCACCCAGATCGCCGGGACCAGCAGCACCAGTCCGGCCGCGAGCGCGATCGTCACCGCGGTCAGCTCGGGTCCGGTGGCCGCGGCGCTGGCGATCGTCGTGCCGGGGCCGACGATCCGCGGATACTGGGCCAGCCCCCAGCCCCAGATGATCGCGACCACGGCGAGGCCGAGCGAGGCGCGGGCGACCGAGTAGTACCGCCGCCGCAGCGCCAGGTGGGCCGTGGAGAGCGCGGCAAGGGCGAATATGACCTCGGGAAGCGCACGGTCAGACAGACGATCGAACAGGCTCGAAGCTTCCCCGTGGGCCAGACCCAACGCCGCCAGCGCCAGCGCGCCGACCGCTGCGGTCGCCCGCAGCGCGAGCGCGCGGAAGCTGGTGGCCAGCCGCTCGTCGCCCGCGCGCCGGCACTCGACGGTGAGGAACGTCGCCGCCAGCGCGGCCGAGATCGCGACGGCGAGCGCGCCGATCGCGAGCTCGAACGGCCCGATCGCGAACCGCGTCGGCCCGCCGCGGGCGCGAGCGAGGCCGCCGGCCACCGTCCCCAGCAGGAACGGCGCGGCCAGGCTGGTGGCTGCAAACAGCCGCATGAACATGGCCTGGACCCGGGGCTCGCCGTCGGCTCCGGCCGCGAACGCGAATGCGGCGCCCCTGGTCGCGATCGCGATCAGCGCCAGCGTCGCCGGGGCGAACACGAGCGTGCCGAGCGCCTGCACCGCGCGCGGGAAGGCCGTGAACAGACCGGTGATGGCCAAGATCAGCCACACGTGGTTGGCCTCCCACACCGGGCCCATCGCCTGCCCGATCGTCCGCCGCTGACGCTCGGCATTGGGGCCGCGGACGATCAGGTGGAGGATGCCGGCGCCGAAGTCGGCGCCGCCGAACACGGCGTACAGGGTGATGGCGGTCCACACGACCGCGATCAGCGCGACGGCCATGATCAGGCTCCGATCGTGTGGGCGGCGGGCGCCAGCAGCGACGCCGGCGTTCCGCCGGGCGAGCCGACGCAGCAGCCACACGGTGGCCGCGGCCAGCCCGATGTAGAGCAACAGGAAACCGGTGAACGTCACGTCGAGCCCGGACGCGGTGGTGACCGCGTCGCGCGTCCGCAGCACGCCGTAGACGACCCACGGCTGGCGGCCGAACTCCGACACCAGCCAACCGAGCTCGTTGGCGAGGAACGCCAGCGGCCCGGCGCTGGCGACGGCGAGCAGCGTCCAGCGGTCCTCGGGCCGCGGGCGTCCCCGGCGCCGGAGCCAGTACCAGACACTGAGCGCGACCAGGAACGTGCCGATCCCGACCATGCCCAGGAACGACAGCCGCACCGGGAGCGCCAGCGGCGTGCGGTCGTTGCGAGGGAACGACGACAGCCCGCGGACCTTCGCGTTGGCGTCGTCGAAGGCCACGATGCTGAGCAGCTTGGGCACCTTGACGTTCAGCACCGAGCGGTCGTGGCCCGGGATCGGGAAGCTGCCGAGGCTGAGGCCCGCTCCGCGCTCGGTGGGGAACTGACCCTCGATCGCGGCCAGCTTCGCCGGCTGGTTGTGGGCGACAGTGCGGCCGAGCAGGTCGCCGGCGCCGAGCTGCAGTGGGGCGACGACCGCCGCCGTGGCCAACGCCACCGCCAGCGCACGGCGGTGATAGGCGTCGCGCCGGCCGCGCAGCATCCCGACCGCGTACACCGACGCCACCCCGAACGCGGTCGCCAGGTAGGCGCCGATGACCATGTGGCTCGTCTCAGTGGCCCAGGCGGGGTTGAACATCGCGGCCAGCGGGTCGACGTGAGTGACGTGGCCGTGCTCCACTCGAAAGCCACGTGGGACGTTCATCCAGGCGTTGGCGGTGACGATGAAGAACGCGGAGGCGACGGCGGACAGGGCCAGCGGGAAGCCGGCCAGCCAGTGCAGCCGCGGCGAGATGCGGTCCCAGCCGTACAGGTAGATGCCGAGGAAGATCGCCTCGATGAAGAAGGCGGAGCCCTCCAGCGAGAACGGCAGGCCGATGATCCCGCCGGCGAAAGACATGAAGCGCGGGAACAGCAGACCCAACTCGAAGCTGATGATCGTGCCCGACACGGCGCCGACCGCGAACAGGATCGCGAACGCCTTCGACCAGCGGCGCGCGAGCGCGCGCCACACGGGGTCGCCGGTGCGAAGGTGCATGCCCTCGGCGATCAGCATCATCAGCGGCAGTCCGACGCCGAGCACGGCAAACGTGAGGTGAAACGCGAGCGACGAGCCCATCTGGGCGCGTCCGGCGGTCAGGTGGTCGATCAGGGTTGCGGCGGTAGGTGTCATCGGTTCGGGACGGGATCGGGTGGTGTCAGTGAGAAGTGACCGTACGAGGCAACATCGTACTACAAATCATAGTAGATAGCGATCGTCGCGGTCACGGGCTCAGATCGGGTTGCCGAGGAGCAGCAGGCACAGCACCAGCACGAGCGTCGCCGTGACCAGAGCCACGCGCAGGATCCGGCGGCGCCGCCGCGCCTTCGAGATCGCCTGCGAGAGATCGGAGTGCAGCGTGCGCCGCTCACACTCGTCCACCGGTGTCCGCGACCGTCTCATGCCGGCTCGGCCTCGATCCCAGGCGGCGGCGCGTGGCGCCGCTCGGCCTCGCGGGCGATCCGCGCCAGCGCGTGTTGCAGGGCGCCCGCGCCGAGCATCACCGAGATCGCCCGCGCGGCCAGCCTGGAGCCGCCGGCGCCACGGTCGACCGAGATCGCCGCCTCCATCCGCGAGCCGCCGCCGGCGGGCGCGACCGCGTAGTCGGCCAGGACGGCAACCGGGCCATTCGCGCGCAGGATCAGCCGCTCGCGGTCGGCGCGAACGATCTCGACGCTGAAGCGGACCCGGCGTCCGACGATCGCGCCGCTGACGTCGACCTTGGTCCCGCTCCGCAGTCGCCCGGAGTTCGCGCCGTCGATGTCGAAGCCGACCGGCGACCAGGCCTCGCACGCCTCGACGCTGGTCAGGGTCTCGAGCAGCTCGTCGGGCTCGACGCACACGTCGATCTGCGAGCGCCACGTGGGAAGGGGGGTGATCTCGGACGAGAGGGTCATTGCCGATGGACGGGAAGAATCTACGACGCAGCGTAGTCTTACGGCACATAGTACTCATTCCGAGCGGCCGGTAGAACCGGACCGCTCACCTCGAAGACAAGGAGCTGCAATCACATGAAGCGCGTCATCCCGATCGTGTTCATCGTCGCGCTCGCGGCGATCGTGTTCGCGATCACCACCAGTGGCTCGAGCAACGCCCACAAGACCTCCTCGACGACCACCCAGCCGTCCACGGGCGCATACGGCGCCGTCACCTCCAAGCCGGCTGCGCCCGCCGCCGCCGACGGGGCGATCGGTACTCGCGCCACCTCGCTGGGGAACGTCCTCGTCGATGCCAAGGGACGGACGCTGTATCTGTTCGAGCGCGACAAGACCGACATGAGCAGCTGCACGGGCGCCTGCCAGAGCATCTGGCCGTCGCTGACCGCACAGGGCAAACCGAGCGCGATGAACGGCGTCAGCGCCGCCAAGGTCGGCACGGTCGCCAGCACCGGCGCCAAGCAGCAGGTGACCTACAACGGCCACCCGCTCTACTACTACGTCGGCGACCGCAGGCCCGGCGACACCACCGGCCAGGGCCTCAACCAGTTCGGCGCCGAGTGGTACGTGTTGGCTGCCAACGGCAAGAAGATCGACAATGGCTAGGGAACGGATCAGCGCGCGGCAACTGCTGCGCTTCGCCGGTGCGCTGGCGCTGCTCGGCGTCGGGATCGACCACATCGTCCAGTACTACGCCGATTCCTACTCGGTGATCCCGACGATCGGCACGCTGTTCGCCCTGAACTTCGCCTCGGCGACCGTCGTCACCGCCGGCCTGCTCGCTCCGGTGCGCCGGCTGGCGGGGCGGTGGGCCGACGCGATCCTCGCCCTGCTGGCATTCTCCGGCATCGGCATCGCGGCGGGCTCGCTCGTCGGGCTGGTGCTCAGCGAGCACGGTGGCCTGTTCGGATTCGCCGAGCAGGGCTATCGCGAGGCGATCGTGATCTCGATCGTCCTCGAGGTCGCGACGATCATGTTGCTCGGCCTGTTCGTGACGCTGAACGGGCTCGGGCTGCCGTCGCGGCGCAAGCGCCGCCTCAGCGTCGCGTGACCGAACCTGGACGGCGCTCCGCGGACGTCCGCCCGCGGGGCGCCGCGTCCGGCGCTTGCCGTCAGCCAGCGCGCTCGGCGGCGCTTAGCCCGCGGCGCGCGAACACGGCCATCAGCAGCCCGGTGCCGGCCAGCAGCGGCGAAGGCGAGCGCGACCTTGACCGGCGAGCCCGCCAGCAGTCCGCGGCCGGCCTCGAGCACCGGGGTGACCGGGTTGAGGCGCGCGACGTCGTGGATCCAGCCCGTCAGCAGCGACAGCGGGACGTACACGGGCGCGAGGAACAGCACGACGAACACCGGCATCTGGATCAGCGCGCCGGCCTGCTCGGTGCGCAGGAACATCGCGACGCCGCAGGCCCACAGCGCCGAGACCAGGTTCAAGGCCACGCCCAGGCCGAGCAGCCCGAACAGGTCGATGCCGCTGCCGTCGACGTTCATCCCGGCGATCAGCGCGGCGACCGTGACCACGGCACCGGTGAGCGCCCAGCGCAGCAGCGCGCCGATCGCGTAGCCGGCGATGATCCCGCTGCGCCGCGGCGCGCTCAGCAGCAGCCGCCGGGCAAACCCCGAGTCGAAGTCGCGGGCGACCGCAAAGCCGGTGAAGACGCCGCCGAAGGCCGCCGACTGCAGGAACACGAACACGAACTGGAAGGCCGTGTAGCCGGGCGGGTAGTTGAAGTTCGGCACGTCGCCGATCCGCGACAGGCCGCCGGCGAACGCGATCAGGAAGAACAGCGGGAAGATCAGCGAGGGGAGCAGGATCGCCGGGTTGACGAGCGTGTTGTGGATCGATCGCCAGGCGACGCCGCGGGCGACGTTGAAGAAGCGCCTCATCGTCCGCACCAGCCTCGTCCTCATCGAGCGCTGGCGACAGCGTCAGCGTGATCACGAGCAGCAGGATCGCGAATCCGAAGCCGAGCGCGAGCGCCTCCGCGTCCCAGCCGGTGATGACCAGGCTGCGCAGCGCCTCGATCAGGTAGGAGACCGGGTTGTAGGTCGCGACCTCGCGGAACCAGCTCGCCTTGATCAGGTTACGGGGCAGGCTCGACGAGCTGAAGAACAGCGTCACGAACAGCAGCGGGAAGATCCCCTGGACGGCCTCGCCGGTGCCGAATCGCAGCGCCAGCAGCGCGCCCAGGCTGGCGAAGCGCGAACGCGATCAGGATCGACAGCGCCAGCAGCACGATCGCGCCGGCGAACCCGGTCACGCAACGTCACGCCGGTGGCGACCCCGACCAGCAGGTACACGATCGCCTGGATCACGCCGAGCAGCAGCGCGCCGCCGAGCTGTCCGATCAGCAGCGCCTCGCCGCGCAGCGGAGTCAGCGCGAGCCGGTTGAAGAAGCCGCGCCTCGATGTCGCGCGCGAGGTCGACGCCGGCGCTGATCGACACGAACATCGCGCCCTGGATGAACGGCATCGCGATCACGAAGTCGCGGTAGTTGTCGGTGGGGAAGCCCGGAATCCGCGTCGCCGCGCTCAGCGCAGAGCCGTTGATCGCGAACAGGATCAGCGGAAAGATGATCGGGAAGATCAGCAGCGCGCGCTGGCGCGAGGTGCGGATCACCGAGCGGCGGCCGACCGCGAGCGATCTGCTCGATCAGGTTCGCCGGCCGGCTCGCGGGCAGGGCGCGGGGGAGGTCGATCGCCGCCTCAGCGGCCACGTCGCCGCCTCCTGCCGCCGCCGTTCTCCGCGGGCGCCTCGGCCGCGGCTTCGTCGCTTGAGCCCTCGAGCTTGCGGCCGGTCTTGGCCAGGAACACGTCGTCCAGCGACGGCTGGTGCAGCTGCAGGGTCTCCACCCGGAGGTCGGCGCGGTCGAGGATGCGGACGATCTCGGCGAGCTCCGACTCGCCGCCGGGGAGCTGCACGGTGACGCTGCCGCGGCCGTTGCGCCTCATCTCGCCGAAGCGCGACAGCAGCTCGGCGAGGCGGTCGCCGCTCTCGGGCTCGCTCGGCGTCACCTCGACGCTCGGGCTGCCGATCTCCGCCTTGAGCCGACCCGGGGTCCCCTCGGCCACGATGTGACCGTTGTCGATGATCCCGATCCGGTCGGCCAGCGCGTCGGCCTCCTCGAGGTACTGGGTGGTGAGGAACACGGTCATGCCCTCGTCACGGGCCAGCCGCGCCACCTCCTCCCAGAGCGCGCTGCGGCTTTGCGGGTCAAGGCCCGTGGTGGGCTCGTCGAGGAACAGGATCCGGGGCGAGTGCACGAGCGCCAGCGCGAGGTCCAGGCGGCGCTTCATCCCACCCGAGTAGCCGCCCACCCGGCGGTCGGCCGCTTCGGTCAGCCCGACGCGCTCGAGCAGCGCGTTAGCGCGCTGACGGCGCTCCTTTCCCGGTAGTCCCTGCAGCGTGGCCTGGAGCTGGAGGTGCTCACGACCGGTGAGGATCGGGTCCAGCGCCGCCTCCTGCAGCGCAGCACCGATCGAGGCGCGCACTTGCGCACCCTGTCTGACGATGTCGTAGCCGCCGACCGTCGCGCGCCCGCTGGTGGGGGGCAGCAGCGTGGTCAGCATCAGCACGGTCGTCGACTTGCCGGCGCCGTTGGGGCCGAGGAACCCGTAGATCTCACCGGGCGAGACGGTGAGGTCGATCCCGTCGACGGCTCGCGGCCCCTTTCGGAACTCGCGGACCAGGTTCTCGACCTCGATGGCAGCGCTCCCGTTCACGAGCCGGACTGTAGCAAAAGCTTGAGGTTGTCAATCATCGAGGAAATCAACTAGAATTCGGATCGTGGAGACCGGAACGGAGACGCCCGAGGTCGGGCCGGCCGCAGCCGACAGCTGGGCGCTCCTGCGCTCCTTGTTCGGACTGCAGCGGCGCCGGTTTCTCATCGCTGCGTCCGAGCTCGACCTGCACCCGGCTCAGGCCGGCGCACTCCTGCAGCTTGGCGCGCCGCTTCCGATGAACGAGCTCGCCTACCGGCTCGCGTGCGACAACTCCAACGTCACCGGCTTGATCGACCGCCTCGAGGCGCGCGGGCTGGTCGTGCGGCGCGCGAGCTTTGACGACCGGCGGGTCAAGCACGTGGTGCTCACCGACGCCGGCCGGGAGTTGCGCGAGCGGATGCTCGAGCACGTGGCGCGGCCGACCCCGGGGTTCGAGCGCCTGACCGAGGCAGAGCAGCGTCAGCTTGCCGGAATGCTGCGCCGGATCCTGGACGAGGATTCCGGCGGGATTGACATAACGTAACGCCAGCGTTACGTTATCCGCCGGACCGTGGCCAGACCGCTTGATCCGGGAGTCGATGACGCAATTGCCGGCGCCACGCTGCGGCTGCTGGCCGAGAGCGGGTTCGCCCGGCTGACGGTCGAGGCGGTGGCGAGCGCCGCCGGCGTCGGCAAGCCGGCGATCTACCGGCGCTTCAGCGACAAGGCGGCGCTGGTCGCGCACGTGATCTCCTCGCAGCTGCCGGTGCTGGAGCTCCCCGAGCTCGGCGACACGCGCGCCGAGCTGTGGCACGCGGTGCAGCGCGGGCTGCCGGTCGACGGGCCGTCCTACGTGGGTCTGATCGGCGGGCTGATCGCCGAGCAGGACCATCATCCGGAGCTGATCGAGGCGTTCCGCCGCCACGTGCTGCTCCCGCGGCGGGCGACCGTCCGCGCGATCGTGCAGCGCGGCCAAGCGCGCGGAGAGATCCGCGCCGAGATCGACCCCGAGCGGGCGCTCGACCTGATGGCCGGACCGTTCCTGGCGCGCGTGTTCGCCGGGCTTGACACCGGCCCGCAGTGGCGCGCGGATGCCTTCGAGACCTGGTGGGAGATCCTCCGAGAAAGGCGACAGACATGATCGAGCTGACCGTGCACACCGAGATCGCACGTCCCCCGGCGGACGTGTTCGCCTACGTGACCGACCCGGGCAAGCTCGCGACCTGGCAGACCAGCACCGTCTCCGCCGTCCCGGAGGGGCCGCTGCCGCTGGCCGTCGGCTCGCGGCTGCGCGAGGTCCATCGCGCGCCCGGCGGCAAGGAGCTCGCCTCGCTGGTCGAGGTCACCGAGTACGAGCCCGACCGGACGTTCGCGATGCACATCGTCGAGGGTCCGCTGCCGCTCGACTCCCGGATCACGTTTGACCCAAGCGACGACGGCACGCGCATGCGGTTCGACGTGCACGGCCAGCCCGGCGGCGCCATGCGCCTGGCCCAGCCGCTTCTCCGCCGGACGCTCAAGCGCCAGTTTGCCGGCTACTGCGACACGCTCAAGCGCATTCTCGAGGGCCAGTCATCCTGACCCTGGCCGGGGCGAGCGCGCGTCGCGCGCAGGCGGCGGTGGCGATCAGGACTGCGCACAGTAAGACCGTGGTGAGCGCGAGCGCGTGGCCGCCGCCGTGCGACGCAGCGCTGAGGTAGACGCCCACGAACGCCGCGACGCCGATCACCACGCCGATCAGGCTCGCGGTCAGGATCAGGCCGCTGAGGTCGCCCACCTGTGAGGCGGCGATCGCGGTGCTGAGCCGGTTGGTCAGCGGCGAGAACCCGTAGGCGTGCCCGGCCCCCGCCGCGAACAGGAACGGGGTGACCCCCGCCAGCGGCCAGCCACCGCCGTCGGCGATCAGCCCGACCGCTAGCAGCGAGCCTCCCATTAGCAGCGGCCCGAGCACCGGCAGGCGGTCGCGCAGCGCGGCCGGGGCACGGGACCAGGTGAGGCTCGCGGTCGCGAAGCCCGCGGCGTAGATCGCGAAGATCAGCCCGGCGTGCAGGGGCGAGAAGTGAAGGCCCGACTGGAGCCGCAGGGTCAGGCTGAGCAGGAACCCTTCGTAGGAGGCCATGATCAACAGCACGGCGCTCACGCCCGCCGCAACGGCGGGCAGGCTGAACAGGCGCAGGTCGATCAGCGGACGGCGCCCGCCGGCGGTCAGACGCCGTTCGAGGGCGATGAACGCCGTGCCGGCGGCTGCAGATCCGGCCAGGCATGGCCACACCCATACCGGCCACCCATAGCCGCGACCGAAGGTGAGCGGAACCACCAGCAGCATCAGCGCGGCCGCCAGCAGGCCGGCGCCGGCCAGGTCGAGGCGTTCACGGCCGGCCGGTTGCGTGCGCGGCAGCCGGGAGCGCGAGGCGGCGAGCAGCGCGATCCCCACCGGAGCGTTCAGCAGCAGCGCCGGACGCCAGGCAGCCGTCAGCAGGTGCGCGGTGACGAGCAGCCCGCCGAGAATCTGCCCTGCAGCGACGCCGACGGCGAGGATCATCGAGTAGGCCCCGATCGCGCGAGCCCGCTGTTCGCCCTCGTACTGCGCCTGGATGATCGACAGGACCTGCGGCGTCATCAGCGCGGCTGCCGCCCCCTGGATCGCGCGCGCCCCGATCAGGACCGCCGGCGTGGGCGCCAGACCGCCCACCAGGGAGGCGAGTGCGAACCCAGCCAGCCCGGCCATGAACGCCTGCCGGCGGCCGACGATGTCACCCAGCCGCGCCCCGGTCACGACCAGCGAGCCGAACGCGATCGTGTAGACGGCGACGATCAGCTGCAGCTCGGCGCTAGTGGCGTGCAGCGTCTGCTGCAGCGAGGGCGAGGCGACCACCAGAATCGATCCGTCCATCGACGCCATCGCCTGTCCGGCGAGCAGGATCACGATCGGGAACATCGCCCAAATCCTGCGCGCGCCGCACCGCGGGGTCTTGAACATTCGTGCTCCGATCGACGGCGCGGTCGCGGCCGTCGCGGCTGCGACAATCAGCGGATGATCGACTGCCGTCCCGTACTGGACCGCGACGGCGTCACGATCAGCGACGTGGCCTGCCGCCACGGCGCCGGTCGCGGCGAGGCGCCCGAGCCAAGCCCGGGGCACGCGATCGTGTTCGTGCGGCGCGGCTGTTTCGTCCGCAGCGCCGACGGGGTCGAGGAGCTGCTGGATCCAACCGTCGCCTACTGCACGAATCCGGGCGAGGAGCAGCGCTATGACCATCCGCACGAGCACGGCGACGACTGCACCGTGATCGCGTTCGACGAGGCGTCGGCGGCCCGACTGTGGGGCGATGCCCCGCTCCCCGCCGGGCCGCTCTACACGACGCCGGCGATCGATCTCGAGCACCGCCTACTGGTCGCCGCGGCCGGCCGTCGCCAGGACGCGCACGAGCTCTACGAGCGGGCGATCACGCTCGCGGCGGGTGCGCTGCGCCGACGCGACCCCGTCCGGATCGCCGCCGGCCGGCCCTCGACCGACCGCGCTCGCCGCCGCCTGGTCGACGACGCGCGCGAGGCGCTCGGCGCCGTCCCCGATCGCTCGCTGCCGGAGCTCGCCGAGCGGCTGTCGGTGTCACCGCACCACCTCAGCCGGGTGTTCCGGTCGGGCACCGGGCACACGATCTCCGGCTACCGGCTGATCCTGCGCGCGCGGGCCGGACTCGAGCGGATCGCCGGCGGCGAGCGCCAGCTGGCCCGGCTCGCGGTGGAGCTCGGGTTCGCCGACCAGAGCCACCTGTGCCGCGTGATCCGTGAGCAGACCGGTCACACGCCGGCCGCTCTGCGGGCAGTGTTTGCCCGATGATCGTCAACCCCCACATCGTCGTGCGTGACGCGGCCGGCGCCGCCGACTTCTACCGGAACGCGTTCGGCGCGCAGGAGCTCGAGCGGATCCCCACGCCCGACGGCCGGATCATGTCGCTGCAGCTGCGGATCGGGGAGACCACGCTCCACGTGGCCGACGAGTTCCCCGAGATGGACGTGCTCGCGCCGCCGTCGATCGGCGGCACCCCGGTCGTGCTCGGACTCGAGGTGGACGACGCCGCTGCCGTGTTCGCCCGGGCCCAGTCCGCGGGCGCGCAGGTCCGCCAGCCGCTGGGCGAGATGTTCTGGGGCGACCTTCACGGCCAGATCGAGGATCCGTTCGGACATCGCTGGAACATCTCCCAGCACGTGCGCGACGTGCCGTCGGACGAGGTCGTGGCCGCGGCGGCGCAGCTGTTGAAGTGACCCGACGCCCGACGATCGCGACGATCGGGGTCTACGAGTTCGACGCCGCCGGCTTTGTCGGCACGCTTCAAGGTGCCGAGGTGACGCTGCTGCTGGACATCCGTCAGCGCCGCGGCGTGCGCGGGCCGCAATATGCGTGGGCGAACTCGCGGCGGCTGCAGGCGCTCGTCGCGGATGCTGGGATCGCCTATGAGCACCACATCGAGCTTGCCCCCACCACGGAGCTCCGGCACCTCCAGTACCGCGAGGACGATCTCCAGGGTGTCGGCAAGCGAAACCGGATGCGGCTCGCGCCCGAGTATGTCCGCGGGTACACCGAGGAGATCCTGGACCGTGTGCCGCTGGGGCCAATCGTCGAGCGGTTTCCGGACGAGGGGAGCGCCGCGCTGATGTGCGTCGAGGCCGCGGCGCGGGCGTGCCATCGCTCGCTCGTGGCCCAGCGGCTGGCCGACCGCTTCGGCTTCGAGGTGCTCCACCTCGAGCCGTCCTGATCGCCGCCCTCCTGCCGATCAACGCCAGGTTGGCGGCTTCACCGGAGAGCCTCCTAGATGCCGAGTTCCCTGCGGTCGAACGGTCGCCACCTCACACTCGCTTGCGCCTCGTCCGGCGTGCCGTACCAGACTCGCACCTGGTTGTCAGTCAGGTGGACGTGCGGATCCGCGCCCGGGCTCGGCCACGGCTGATGGCGGATCCGCGACACGAACTCCTGGAGCGCCCGTGCCTCGTTGTCGAAGAATGCGTGGACCCGCATCGACTTGGGGAGCGGCACGTGCAGCACGAAGAAGCCGGGCCCGGTGATCTCCGATCCGGCCTCGGCGTCGTGGCCCAGCGCCTTCACGTGCATCTCGTGCCCGTGGACGTCGACCGAGAACTCGTCGGAGGGGAGGATCTCCCGGTATCGCTCGGCGATCGCTGCGGCCAAGGCTTCCCTGTCGGTGGACATCCCTACATTCTGGGGCATGAGCTCGAGTCCGCGGCCGCCCGCAGCCAGGCGCGCAGCAGCGGGTGCAGCTCGCCCGTGTCGCTGCTGCCGACCTGTGGCTGGAACGCCGTCGCCAGGAAGAACGGGTGGTCGGGGAGCTCGATCCCCTCGACGCCGGCGTCGGGCGCGTGGGCGGAGATCACCACGCCGGCGCGTTGCAGCGGCGACTCAAAGCGCTCGGCGAGACCGTAGCCGCACTGGTGGTGGCCCTGGAACGGAGCCTCGCCGCAGATCGAGGCCAGACGCGTGCCCGGCACCGGCGTCACCGTCCGCCGCTCTCCGTACAGCGAGCACTGCAGCGCCTCCACCACGTGCTGACCGGCGTCGGGATCTGACTCGGCGTGTCCCGCGTTCGCGAGCCCGAGTCGGGTCCGGGCCAGCGTGATCGACGCGTACTGAAAGCCACCGCAGGTGCCCAGGAACGGGGTCCCCGAGTCCAGGCAGTGGACGATCGCCGCATAGGCGGCTGCGTCGTCACGGTACGGCGTTCCGGGCAGCAGCCACAACCCCTCGATGTCATCCAGCTCACGCGCGCGAGGATCGTCGGTGGCTACCCAGCAACAGTCGACTCCCTCGGGCATCAACGCCAGCGCCGCGTCGATCTCGCGATGGGTGAGGAACTCCGGCTGGCGATCTCCGAGCGCGATCACTCGCACCCGCCCGAGGATAGGCCCGTCGTTGGCTATGAGTCGCCGGTTACAGCGGAAGGCGGGCCGTCAAATCCTCGGGCCGGGCGAGCGCGGGGAAGCCGTAATTCAGGACACCGAGCGGTCAGGCGCCGATCGGGAACTCGTGCGAGTCCACCTCGCCGGGATCCATGGCGGCGATGGCGAGGGCGATCGCGCGGCTGAGCGATCCTCGCTCGCCGTCGACGTACAGCGGGCTGCGGTCGGAGTCGGTGAGGATCCGCTCGACGATCGCGACGCCGCGGGCGCAGACCGGCTCCGGCCCGTTGAGCCGGTCGATCAGGGCGATGATCTCAGGCTCGGCGTCGACGACGGCGCCGCGGCGGATGATCACCGCGCTCGAGCGCGTCATCAACGGACGGTGCGCCTCGGCGATCGTGCGGCGCATCGCGCGGACGAGCGCCTTGCGGTTGTGCCGGCTCGTGAGCCGGGCGGCGCGCAGGGCGAGCTCATCGCTCGCGCTCGGGTCGGTGCCATAGGCGAGCGCACGGGTTAGCTCCTCGCGATGCAGGGACGCGCGGAGGCGGAGTCGCAGCGAGTGCGGACGATGGTCGGCGGTGGGACGGCGGGAAGTGTCGGCGTGGCCGGTGAGCGAGTGGCCACGGTAAGGGTCTGCGATAGCTGGCATTGTCACTCCTGGTGAGCGGTGCTTCGGCGCGCCGTGCTTGATTGGGGGCGCGTTTGATGATGAGTTCACGGTACGTCTGGCCGCGTCACGCCGGCGTGAAGATCGGGCGAAGGCGTATAAAGATTCCGTACAGACGGCTCCAGGTCTCTCCCAGCCACGGTGGCGATGACCCCAGACAGCGAATCCGATCCCCGCAAGCCCCCTCCCAGCGCCGAGATGGCGGCCGAGATGGAGGCCGCCGCAGCGGCCGCCGTCGACCTGATCGAGCCGGGCGCGGTCGTCGGCCTCGGCACCGGCCGGACCGCCGGCCACGTGCTGCCGCTGCTGGCCGCCCGCGACCGCTCGCACACGTGCGTCGCCACCTCGATGGCGACCGCTCAGGCCGCCGCCGAGCTCGGCCTCAAGATCGTCCCGTTCACCGAGATCGACCGGCTCGACATCGCGATCGACGGCGCCGACCAGATCGCGCCCGACGGGTGGCTGATCAAAGGAGGCGGCGGCGCCCAGACGCGCGAGCGGATCGTGGCCGCGGCCGCCGACCGGTTCGTGGTGATCGCCGCCTCCGACAAGGCGGTCGAGCGCCTGGCGCCGCCGATCCCGCTCGAGCTGCTCGCCTACGGCCTGAAGGCCACGCTGCGCGAGCTCGACTGCGTGCAGCTCCGCGACGCCCCGATCAGCCCGGACGGCGGCGTCCTGGCCGACTACGTCGGGCCCTTGGACGACCCCGGCGCGCTCGCCGCCAGCCTGTACGCGGCCCCCGGGGTGATCTCCCACGGCCTGTTCGAGCCCGCGCTGGTCCACGACATCCTGATCGCGCGCGGGACCGAGGTCAGGCACACGCAGCCCTGAGTCCGCCGGACCGAGTGCGTGGCTGTGAGCGCCGCCCTGGTCGCGGTCGCGGTCGCTGGTCGCGTGCGATTTACCTGCAGAACGCGACACTCGGTCGACAATCGGCGAGGGCTGTCGCGAACTGCACGCATGTCAAGCAGTTCGCGACACGGCTCGGGGAATTCGCTGCGAGTGTCGCATTCTGCATGGCCGTCAAGGGGGGTGCATAACGCGACAAATCCGCGCGTTCCGGCGAGGCTTGCCGTGTCAGGCACCGTATGCGTCCTCAGTACGGCAAGCCTCGGGTTTCCGGACGGATTTGACGCGCTGTGCACCCCCCGGAGCGCAACAGCGCCGTTACTGTCGACCTAGTGTCCCGATTCAGAAACTCGCGTGCATTCGAGGCAGCCCCCGGCGGCGCTAGGCGGCGTCCTCGTCGCCTCGCGCAGCGCTGCTGCGCGTCGGTTCCTGCGTCCTTGCCCAACCCCACCGGTGGCACCTCTCGGTGCCCATGAACTTCTGAATCGAGACACTGGTGGACCCCACCGAGCGCACGGCTCGGATGATT
>CAWHRT010000002.1:0-14037 GCA_963831845.1 uncultured Solirubrobacterales bacterium
GCTGCTGGCGATCGTCGGCCCGTCCGGCTCGGGCAAGTCGACGCTGCTCCATGTGATCGGCACGCTCGAACGCGCGAGCGCGGGGCTCGTGCGGATCGCCGGGGCCGAGGTCGCCGCCCTCTCCGAGCGCCGCCTCGCAGCGCTGCGGGCCTGGCGTATCGGCTTCGTCTTCCAGCAGTTCCACCTGCTCGAGGCGAGCACGGCGCTCGAGAACGTCGCCGCCGGGCTGCTGTACACGGGCACGCCCGCGCGCGCCCGTGCGCAGGCAGCCGGCGAAGCGCTCGCCCAGGTGGGGCTGAGCGCACGCGCGGAGCACCGGACCGCACTGCTCTCGGGCGGCGAGCGCCAGCGCGTGGCGATCGCGCGCGCGCTCGTCACGCGCCCGGCGCTGCTGCTGGCCGACGAGCCCACCGGCAACCTCGACTCGGCCAACGGCCGGGAGATCATGGGCCTCTTGGCGGAGTTGAACGCGGGGGGAACCACCGTGCTGGTGATCACCCATGACCGGGAGATCGCGGCTGGACTGCCGCGCCGCGTGGAGCTGCGCGACGGACGGCTCGTCGAGGACAGCGGGCGGGGGTCGCCGTGAGCGCGGAAGCGGCGCGCCGGACGGTCCCCACCCGCGTGGGCGGCGACGGCGACGGAGACGACGGCGGCGTGCCGTCGAGCAGGCTGCGCGCCGGCGATCTGCTGCGCGTGGCGAGCATCGGCCTGCGGACGCGGCGTCTGCGCGCGGCGCTCTCCGCGCTTGGGGTTGCGATCGGGATCGCCGCGATGGTCGCGGTGCTCGGCATCTCCGAATCGAGCAAGGCCGGCCTGATCGCCCAGCTCGACAAGCTCGGTACCAACCTGCTGACGGTCAGCCCGGGCCAGACGTTCCTCGGCCAGAGCGCGCAGCTCCCCGAAGCCGCGTCGCGGGCGGTGCGCGGGCTCGAAAGCGTGCACGCGAGCGCGGCGGTCACCGCCGTGTCCGGCGTGACGGTGCGGCGCACGCCGTTCATCGAAGCCGAAGAATCATCCGGTATCACCGTCGACGCGACCGACCCGCAGCTGCTGGCGGCGCTCGGCGGCGAAGTCGTGCAGGGGAGCTTCATCGGTGCGGGCAACGAACGCTTCCCCGAGGTCGTGCTCGGGGCTGTGGCGGCGCAACGGCTCGGCGTGAGCTCGCTGCTGCTCGGCGGCCGCCCCGTCGTGGTTTACATCGGCCACAGCTGGTTCGCCGTCGCGGGCGTCCTCGGCCCTCAACCGCTGGCGCCCGAAATCGAACGGGCGGCACTGATCGGGTATCCCGTCGCCAAGCATCTGTTCGGCACGACGCGCCACGCGAGCGCGCTGTACGTGCGCGCCGACCCCGACCGGGTGCTGGAAGCCTCGGAGCTGCTGCCGGGGACCGCGGACCCGCAGAACCCGGAACAGACGCAGGTGAGCCGTCCCTCCGAAGCCCTGCAGGCGCGGGCCGACGCGCAGAGCACGCTCACCTCGATCTTCCTCGGCCTCGGCGCGGTCGCGCTGCTCGTGGGAGGGGTGGGGATCGCGAACGTGATGGTGATCTCGGTGCTCGAGCGCCGCTCGGAGATCGGGCTGCGACGCGCGCTCGGCGCGCGCTCGCTGCACATCGCCCTCCAGTTCCTGGGCGAGTCCGTCCTGCTGTCGCTCCTCGGCGGCTGCGCCGGCGTCGTCCTCGGCGCGCTCGCGACCGCCGCCTACGCCGCGAGCCAGGGCTGGCAGCTCGTGGTGCCGCTCGTCGCGGTCGGCGGCGCGGTCGGGCTGGCCCTGGCGCTGGGGGCGATCGCGGGCCTCTACCCGGCGATCCGCGCGGCGCGGCTCGCGCCGGCGATGGCGCTCCGGAGCGTGTGAGCGGCGCGCCCCGAGTCCACAGCCGTTGCGCGCGAGCCCCGTTGGGGGTAGAAGATGCTCAACGACCAGGAGGAGCGGCATGTCATCCGCAGAGTCCCCAGTACGAGTGCTCGTCGTGGCCCACAAGACGGCTGCCACGCAGCCGCTGCTCGACGCGGTGCGCGAGCGAGCCTCACGCGGTCCGGCGAGCTTCACGCTGCTCGTCCCCAACCCGGCGCACGGCCTGCACAAGGCGGTCGACCCCGAGGACGTCGGCGCGGGCGAGGCGCAAGGCGTGCTGGACAACGCGCTGCCGAAGCTCTCCGACGCGGCGGGCGGTCCGGTCGAGGGCATCATCGGCGACGCCGACCCGTCGGCGGCGATCCAGGATGCGATCAACCTGCGCGGCTTCGACGAGGTGATCATCTCGACATTGCCGAGCAAAGTCTCGCGCTGGCTGCGCCTGGACCTGCCGAGCAAGGTCGCTGGACTGGGTCTGCCGGTGAGCACCGTCACGCCGCAGGACTGACCCCCGCTTGACAACAGCGTATAGTCGCGTTCCGCCTCGCTGTGGCAGACAGTCGTCTGTAGACGTTTCGTCAGCGCCGGGCGAGAGTGCCAGCGATGGAGGGCGTGCGCCAGCAATTCGCCAAGAACCTGCGCCACCACCGCGACGCGGCGGGTCTCTCGCAGGAGGCGCTGGCGTCGATCTGCGACCTCCACCGCACCGAGATCAGCCTGCTCGAGCGCTGCAAGCGCTCGCCCCGCCTGGAGACGATCGTGATCCTCTCCCGCGGTCTCCAACTCGCCTCGCCGGCGATGCTGCTCGACGGCATCGCCTGAGCGGGCGAGCGCTAGAGTCTGTCCTCCCCCGCCCAGCTAGCTCAGTTGGTAGAGCACTTCCATGGTAAGGAAGGGGTCAGCGGTTCGAGTCCGCTGCTGGGCTCTCCGCCGCGCCCCGCAATAGTCTGCTTGAGGTGATGCGGGTACCGTGGCGCTCCGGCGAGGATCGTGCGGTGCGAGCCCCGCTCGCCACCCGCACTCATTCGAATCCCGACAAGGGGGCCCCACTTGCTAGCCGCAACTGAAAACTACCCGCTGCTGGAAGCCTTTTGGACGATCCTGATCTTCGTCGGCTTCTTCATCTGGATCTGGCTCCTCTTCGTCGTCTTCGCCGACATCTTCCGCCGCACGGACCTCAGCGGATGGGGCAAGACGGGCTGGATCATCTTCGTGATCATCCTCCCCTACCTCGGCGTCTTCGTGTACCTGATCGCCGAGCACAAGGGCATGACCGAACGGCAGGTCAAAGACCAGAAGACCGCGCAGTCAGAAATGGATTCCTACGTGCGCCAAGTCGCCGGGAGCGGCGGCGACCCGACCCAGCAGATCGCGAAGGCCGACGAACTGCTCAAAGCCGGCACGATCACGCAGGCCGAGTTCGACACGATCAAGGCCAAGGCGCTCGCGTAGCGTTCACGCCGCGGGGCAGGCGATCGGCTTGACGCCGGCGGCGTCGAGGCAGAGGTCCACGCGTTCGGGCAGCTTGCCTCTCCGCACCCGCAGCCGCGTGTACTTGCCCAGCGCGCCGGGCTTCGTGACGAGCACTTCGATCACGGCCCCGGCGCGCAGGTAGCGCTCGAAGGAGCGGAAGACGAGCGCGGGCACGCCGTGCGCGCCGGCGACGGTCGTGCGCTGTGCGCCATGCCGCGGGCAGCCGTGACCTCGGCAGCGCACACGCACGAGTGCTCCGGCGGGAGCCTGCTGGACTGAGAGCAGGCGCACCCTCACGCCCCCCGGGAACACGATCCCAGTGAGGCGTACGACCGGGAACGGCTCGAGCGGGGACGGAGCGTGGGACTCGGGCTTCGCCTGCAAAGCGGCAGCTACGCCCTTGGTCGGTGGCGATGAGGCAGGCGTCACCAGCGCGGGCAGCGCGGGCGGAAGGACTTCGAAGACCATCGGCACGCTGCGTCCGGCCGGGTTGCCGATCAGCGAGCTTTCCTGGATCGCGACCGCGGTGTAGCGGCCGACGGCCAGCGGCGAGCTTGCGGCGCCGGAGTGCCACCCGCTGCCGGTGCCCGACGCGCTCGCCGTCGCCACGACGATGCCTTCTTCGGATTCGCCTTCGTGGATTTCCACCCTGACCTCTGTCGCATCGCTGGCAGTGCCGGCGAACGAAGGCGTCGTTTCGCCGGGAGGCGGGCGCGCCTGTTCGAGCGTGACGACCGGCGCCGTCGTCAGGACGGTGAACGCCACCGGCGTGCTGATGCCGGTTTCGCCGTTCGTCTGGCTCGCGGTCGCCGTGTATAGGCCGTCGGCCAGCGCCGCGACCGGCCCGACCGACCAAGATTCGGAGACGAGTGCCACGGTCTGTTTGCGAATCATGTTGCTTTCGACCGGCGCGCCGGCGTAGATGCGCAACGTGACCGGCCCCGCACCGGGTTCGCCGGTGCCGCTGAACGTCGGCGTGGTGTTGTTGGTGACGGTCCCGTTGAGCGGTTTGGCGATCGTGACACTCGGCGCGGCGAACGCTCCGGGCGCGCACACAGCGGCGAGCCCCGCTCCGAGGAGCGCCGTCGTCACGAGTCGCCGGATGTTCCTGCCAACCGGGCGGTGCGCTGCCACGCACGCCCCCCTTCTGCCGCTCTCCACCGAACGGTAGCGCCGGTGAGCATCCCGGGCGCCGGCGGTGGACGCCTTGCAAGACGCCGTCCGCGCGCCCCGGGCGCAGACGGCGAGGCGCGGGTCAGCGGGGGCGCGCTCGGGGGGCTAGGCGGCGGGGGCCGGCGGGGCGAGCGCGGCGTCGATTTCGCCGAGTGCCTTCTGCTCGGCGTCGCTGACCTCCTGGCCGTCCTCGCGGTGGGCGTGCGCGACGCGTTCGGCGACGTTGTGCACGAATGCGGCGTAGTCGGCGACCTCCTGCTCGGTCGCTTTCGCATGCACCAGCGCGATCGCTTCGCCGAGCCGTCCCAGGACATGCTCGCGCAGCTCCTCAGGCGAGTGGAAGTGCTCGTGCTCGACCTTCGGACGCGTCGCGATCAGTTCGTCGAGCAGCTGGCTCGCGCCGTGTTGCTGGCGTGCCTCGGCGTAGGCCTTGCCGATCGCGAGCGCCTCTTTGAACGTGCCGCCACGCTGAGCGGCGGCCACCATCAGACCCGCCAGCGGCGGCGCGCCCGTGACGAGCGTCCACTCCTGCTCAGAGAAATCTGCCTTGCCGGTCACGGTGCTCTCCTTTGGTCGGCGGGTTCCGGGTCCGCAGCCTAGCGTCAGCGCTCGAGCGCCACGCGCGTCGCTGCGCCTCGCGCCCGCGCCTCATCGACCGAGACGATCTCGCGGCCGAACGGGACCAGCGAGACGGGGATCAGTTTGAAGCTCGCCAAGCCGAGCGGGATGCCGATGATCGTCAGACACATCAGGACCCCGGCGACGAGGTTGCCAAGCGCCAGCCACCAGCCGCAGAGCAGGATCCAGAGCACGTTGCCGATCGTCGAGGCCGCACCCGCCTCCGGGTTGTCGACGACCGTTTTGCCGAACGGCCAGAGAGCGAAGCGCGCGATCCGCAGCGACGCGATCCCGAAGGGGATCGTGATGATCAGGATGAAGCAGATCACCGCGGCCAGGACGTAGGCGAGCGACATCCACAGGCCACACAGCACGAACCAGATGACGTTGAGGATGAAGCGCACAGAGCGCGGCCGTCAGACGCCGACGGCGTCCAGCGCGGCCTCGTCCCGCGCCGCCGCGCCCACCGGATCGAGCCGCACCGGAACGTCGTTGAACGCCGCATTGCCCGTGAGCCTGTCGACGATCGAAGGGTCGGTGACGTCGTTGACGCTCGCGCCGGCGTGCTCAGCCGCCACGCGCCAGCCGACCCCGGGGCGGCCGTGGCCGAACCCGTGCGGGATCGAGACGACACCCGGCCGGATCTCGTCCGTGAGCTCCAGCGGCAGCTCGATCGCCCCCACTCGGGAGGCCACGCGCACGCGCTGGCCGTCTGCGAGCCCGCGCCGCTCCGCGTCGTCCGGGTGGAGCATCGCGGTGCAGCGGTCCGCGCCCTTCATGAGGCGCGGGCTGTTGTGCATCCAGGAGTTGTTCGAGCGCAGCGAGCGCCGCCCGATCAGGCTGAGGTCGAAGCCGGCGGCGGCCGCCGACTCGCGCTCGGCGGCCAGCTGGTCCAGGCGCGCCGCCTCCGCCAGCATCGCCGGCGGCGCGAGCTTGACGCGCTTGCCCTTGGTTCGCAGCAGCCGCATCAGGTTCGGCCGCAGCGGGCCGAGGTCGATGCCGTGGGGAGAACGCTTGATCTTGGCGACGTCGAGCCCGCCGCCGCGAGCGCAGCCGTCCGTAGGGACCGAACAGCATCGCCGCATCGACCACGCGCTCGAAGCTGGAGAACGGCGCGAGCGCCCGCAGCGCGGCGTTGCTCGCCGCACCCTTCGCGCCGCGACCGACCCGCGCCGCCAGCGCCGAGACGATCTCCCAGTCGTCCTTGCCGTCGGGCGGCGCCGCCACAGCGGCCGGGTTGTAGCGAACCTGGTTGCGCACCGACAGCGCCGGGAACACGATGTCGATGTCGCTGCGTTCGAGGTGCGAGACGGGCGGCAGGATCACGTCGGCGTGGCGCGTCGTCTCGGTGACGTACATGTCGACCGCGACGCACCACTCGAGCTGCTCCATGGCGGCGTCGAGGCGTCCGCCCCCGGGTGTCGAGAGCACCGGGTTGCCCGCGATCACGAGCATGCCGCGCACCTGGCCCTCGCCCGGCGTGAGGATCTCGTCGGCGAGACCCGCGACGGGCAGCTCGTCGGCGAACTCAGGCAGGCCGCTGACGCGCTGTCGGTAACGGCCCCAGTGCGAGTTGCCGGTCGTCCGCTGCAGGAAGGAGACGAGCTCGACCGGCGCCGTCGGGAACATCGCGCCCCCGGGGCGGTCCATGTTGCCCGTGACGATGTTCAGCGCGTTGATCAGCCAGTGCGTGACCGATCCCGTCTGCTTCTGGCAGACGCCGACGCGGCCGTAGGCCACGGCGCCCGGCGCGGCGGCGAACTCACGAGCCAGGCGCGCTATCTCGGGGGCGTCCACCCCGGCGTGGGCGGCGGCACGCTCGGGCGGCCACTGCGCCGCGAGCGCGCGGAGCTCGACGAGGCCGTCGCAGCGGCCGTCGAGGCTGCCGAACCGCTCGAGCCCCTCGGCGAAGATGACCCCGAGCATGCCCAGCAGCAGGTAGGGATCGCCGCCGGGGCGCACGGCGACGTGCTCGGAGGCGTGCTTCGCGGTCTCCGTGAGGCGCGGGTCGATCACGACCACCTTGCCGCCGCGCGCGCGGATGCCCTTGATCCGGTCGCGGATGCCGGGCGCGGTCATCAGCGAGCCGTTGGATACGGCGGGGTTCGCGCCGATCACGAGCATGTGCTGCGTGCGCTCGACGTCGGGCACCGGCAGCACGAAGTAGTGCCCGAACATCTCATACGAGGACATGAACTGCGGGAGCTGGTCGGTCGAGGTCGCCGAGTAGTTGTTCCTGGTGCCGAGGACTTTGCGCACCAGCGCGGCAGCGAAGATCGCCGAGGAGTGCGCGCTCGGGTTGCCGGCGTAGGTCGCGACGGAGTCGGCGCCGTGGCGGTCCTGGACGCGTCGCAGTCCCTGCGCGGCGAGGTCGAACGCCTCGTCCCAACCGATCTCGACGAAGCGCTCGCCGACCTTCTTGACCGGCCGGCGCAGCCGGTCGGGATCGCTCTGGATGTCCGCGAGCGCGGCCGCCTTCGGGCAGATGTAGCCGCGCGAGAGAACGTCGTCGGGGTCGCCGCTGATGCGCAGCACCTCCCCGCCCTCGACGTCGACCCGGATGCCGCAGTGCGCCTCGCAGAGCGTGCACTGCCTGAAGACCGTCTCCGCCATCTGTTGCTCCCCCTCGCTCGGGATCTGCTGTGTGGGGACGATACGGCATCGCCCGCCCACCCCTGGCGCAAGGCGAGCGCGAGAGCTACCATGCGGCGTCTGGGTGGGCCTGCGCCGCGGGTGCGGGCCGGAGACAGCAACACATAGGAGGGGTCCGGCACGGATGCTGCACGGACGGATGAGATCGCCGCATGATGCGTGGCCTACGAGGGCTCGGACAGCCCTGTTCGTGGCTTCCGTCCTCGCGCTGCTCGCGCTCGCGCTCCTTCCCGTCGTGGCGCTCGGCTCCGAACCGACCAACTCGGGTGACAACTTCCGCGACGGCTGGTACCCCGAACAGGGCTCGCTGACCCCGCAGCTCGTCAGCGGCGGCACCTTCGGGCAGCTCTGGTCCGCCAACGTCGAAGGCCAGGTCTACGCCCAGCCGCTGCTGGTCAACGGCGAGGTGCTGGTCGCCACCGAGACCAACAAAATCTACGGGCTCGACCCGGGCACCGGCGCCGCGAAATGGTCGGCCGCGCTCGCAGGCACGGCCTGGAAAGCCGGCGACATCGGTTGCCCCGACCTCGCACCCAACGTCGGCGTGACCTCGACGCCGGTGGTCGACCCCGCGACGAACACCGCCTACATGACCCACAAGGCCTACGCGTCGGGCTCGAGCGGCACGGTCCGCTGGTACATGGACGCGATCAACGTCGCCAACGGGCAGGAGCGCGAAGGCTTCCCGGTCCAGCTCCAGGGCAGCGCACAGAACCAGCCCGGCCAGACCTTCAACCCGACATCGCAGCTGCAGCGACCGGGCCTGCTGCTGCTGAACGGGGTGGTCTACGCCGCGTTCGGCTCGGACTGCGATTTCAACACCTGGCAGGGCTGGGTCTTCGGCGTCTCCACCGCCGGGACGGTCAAGGCGCGCTGGGTCAGCGTGCCGAGCGGCAACGGCGCCGGCATCTGGCAGTCCGGCGCCGGCCTGTTCTCCGACGGGCCGAACAGTCTGATGGTGAGCACCGGCAACACCGGTGGCAATCCGACCGCCACGCCCGGTAAGACGCCGCCGAACACCTTCGGCGAGGCGATTGTCCGGCTGGTCGTGCAGCCGAACGGCGAACTGAAACCGACCGACTTCTTCGAGCCCTTCGACGCGCTGTCGCTCGACCAGAACGACGCCGACTTCGCCTCGGGCGGGATCACCGGGCTCAACGACGAATTCTTCGGCACGTCGGCGGTGCCGCACCTGGCGGTCGCGGTCGGCAAGGACGGCTACGTCTACCTGCTCAACCGCGACGAACTCGGCGGCTTCCTGCAGGGCCCCGGCAACGGCGACAAGGTCGTCCAGCGGCTCGGCCCTAACGGTGGCGTCTGGTCGCGGCCCGGCGTATGGCCCGGGAACGGAGGCTGGGTATACATCCCGACCGCCTCGGCCGGGAACTCGTCGGGCGGATCCACCGGCTTCCTGCGCGTCTACCAGTACGGCGTCAACGGCCAGGGCCTGCCGACGCTCTCTCTGCAGGCGACCTCCTCGGACGCATGGGGCTTCGGCACCGGCGCGCCCGTAATCACCTCCGAAGGGACGACCTCCGGGTCTGCGCTCGTCTGGAGCGAGTGGATGCCGAACGGCACCGGCGAAGGCGCGCAGCTGCGCGCGTACGACCCCATCCCAGTGAACGGGAGACCGGTGCTGCGCTGGAGCGCGGCGATCGGCACCGGCTCGAAGTTCGCCACGCCGGGCGTGGGCGCGAACAAACTGTTCATCGGCAACCGCGAAGGGAAGGTGCTGGCGTTCGGCTCGCCCGTGACGCCGGCGCTGAGCGGGCCCTCGACGACCTTCCCCACGACGACGATCGGCCAGAGCAGCGCCAAAACGGTCGCGCTGACGGCCAACAAGTCGCTGACCGTCACGAAAGTCACCGCGAGCAACGGCCAGTTCACGATCGGGACGACCACGCCGCCGATCCCGGCCGTGATGGGCGCCGGGCAGACCGTGCAGGTGCCGGTCACCTTCAAACCGACCGGCAGCGGGCTGCAGGCGGCGACGCTGACCGTCGAAACGACCGAAGGCACGCTGACGTTCTCCCTGCAGGGCACCGGGCAGTCGGCCGAAGCCAAGATCGAAGCCTCGCCGGTCGTGCTCTCGTTCGGCGGCACGACCATCGGCGGCAAAATCACGTCCGCCGCCACGTTCCGCAACGTCGGCGGCGCGCCGCTGACGATCAACGGCGTCGGCGCCGTGGACGCGCCGTTCTCCGTCACCGGGGCTCCCGAACCGGGCAAGGTGCTGGCGCCGAGCGAAGCCGTCACGGTTCAGGTCACCTTCGAACCCACGACCGAAGGCAACTTCACCGGCGAATTGACGCTCGAAACGAGCGCCGGCCCCGCCTCGGTCGCCCTCGCGGGCGCCGCCGGCAAACAGGGCGTGCTGAAGATCACGCCGGAAGCGATCGAATACGGCAGCGTCCCCGCCGGCACCACCGTATCGAAGTCGTTCACGCTCCAGAACACCGGCGGCACCAACATCACGATCACGAAGTCCAAGCCGCCGATCGGCGGCGCGTTCAGCGCGACCACGACGCTGTCCGAGGGCACGACGATCGCGCCCGGTGAAACCCTCACCGAGACCGTCGCCTTCAACCCGTCCGCCCCGGGCGCGGCGAGCGGCGCCTGGCTGCTGAACGGCGACGACACGAGCGGCTCGCACGAAGTGAAGTTCACCGGCGCGGGCACCGTGCCCGCCCCCGGCCCCGGCTGGTCGCACAACGGCTCGGCGACGATCACCTCCGGGGTCGTGCAGACGACGGCCGCCGTCTCCAATCAGGCCGGCTCCGCGTTCTTCGAAACGCCGCTTGAAAGCAAGCACCTCGTGATCGAATTCGACCAGACGATCAACGGCGGCAGCGGCGCCGACGGCCAGACGCTCACGTTGGCCGACGCCGGCAAAGCCGCGCCGACGGCGCTCGGCGAACAGGGCGGCGGGCTCGGCTTCGGCGGCATCTCCGGCATCGCCGTCGCGTTCGACACCTACAAAAACTCGGTCAACCCGTCGAGCAACTTCACCGGCATCAGCGACGGCAGCGCCGGGCGCCGGGCTGCTGCACTGGCTCGCGACCTCGACCGCGATCCCGGCGCTGCGCACCGCCACCCGCCACGTCAAGATCGAAACGCTCAACGGCACCGTCAACGTGTGCGTGGAAGGCACCAAGTACCTGAGCACGGCGGTGACGCTGCCGGAAAAGGTGCTCGTGGGCTTCACCGGCGGCACCGGCGGCTCCAATGACATCCACAAGGCCGCGAACGTCACGATCAGCGGCGAAACGGCCAAAGAAGAACCGAAACCCGCCACGCTGAAGATCACGAACGCGATCAGCGCGCCCGCCGGCTCGCCGCAGGCCGAAACGACGCTCACCTACAGCGGCACCTGCCCGTCCAGCCTTCACGACCGCCGCGCTCGGCAACGGCGGCTCGGCCACGCCCACGCTCACCGGCGCCGTCCAGGGCGCGACCTGCTCGGTCGCCGAGACCGCGCCGACCGGCACCGGCTGGAAGACCACCGTCTCGGTCAACGGCGCGGCGCCCGTCGAAATCGCTCCCTCCGGCGGCACGGTCACGGTGCCGAGCTTCGCGCTCGCCGCCGGCGCCAACACCGTCGCCTTCACCAACACCTACACGCCCCCGAAAGAAGAACCGCCCGCGACGCTTGAAGATCACCAACGCGATCAGCGCCCCCGCCGGCTCGCCGCAGGCCGAAACGCACGCTCACCTACAGCGGCACCTGCCCGTCCAGCTTCACCACCGCCGCGCTCGGCAACGGCGGCTCAGCCACGCCCACGCTGACCGGCGCCGTCCAGGGCTCGAGCTGCTCGGTCGCCGAGACCGCACCCACCGGCACCGGCTGGAAGACCACCGCCTCCGTCAACGGCGCGGCGCCCGTCGAAATCGCTCCCGTCCGGCGGCAAGGTCACGGTCGCCGTCTTCGCGCTCGCCGCCGGCGCCAACACCGTCGCCTTCACCAACACCTACACGCCGCCGAAAGAAGAAGGCGGCGTGCCGACGATCCCCGACCCGAGCGCGGGCGGCTGGCAGCTCAACGGCAACGCGAAACTCGAAGCGCCGAGCCTCGTGCTCACGCCCGCCACCGCCAACCAGGCCGGGCAGCGCGTTCTGGCCGACGAAGGTCGACCCGCGCAACCTGGCCTACGAATTCACGATCTCGATCGGCGGCGGCAGCGGCGCCGACGGCCTGGCCTTCGTGATCGCCGACGCCACCAAGGCGGCGCCGACGGCACTCGGCGAACAGGGCGGCGGGCTCGGCTTCGCGGGCACCTCGGGCTTCGCCGTCGCGTTCGACACCTAGCAGAACTCCGTCAACCCTTCCAGCAACTTCGTCGGCATCAGCGATGGCGCCGGCACCTCCGCCGGCACGCTGCACTGGCTGACGACGTTCACGCCCCTGGCGTCCTCGCTGCGCACCGGGACGCACAAGGTCAAGGTCGACACGGCGGGCGGCGATCGCGGTGTGGCTGGACGGCAACGAAACTGGGCAGCGTCGCGGTGACGCTGCCGACCTCGGCCTACATCGGCTTCTCCGGCGGCACCGGCGGCTCGACCGACCGCCATGCGGTCTCGGGCTTCACCGTCGCAGGCACCGGCGTCAAAGAAGAACCGAAACCAGCAACACTGAAGATCACCAACGCGATCAGCGCCCCCGCCGGCTCTCCCCAGGCCGAAACCACGCTCACCTACAGCGGCACCTGCCCGTCGAGCTTCACCACCGCCGCGCTGCGGCAACGGCGGCTCAGCCACACCCACGCTCACCGGCGCCGTCCAGGGCTCGAACTGCTCGGTCGCCAGAGCGCGCCGACCGGGACGGGCTGGAAGACGACGGTCTCGATCGACGGCGCCGCGCCCGTCGAACTCAAAGAAGCTGGATCGACGCTGACGGCACCGGCGTTCGCCCTCGCCGCCGGCGCCAACACCGTCGCCTTCACCAACACCTACACGCCCCCGAAAGAAGAACCGCCCGCGACCTTGAAGATCACCAACGCGATCAGCGCCCCCGCCGGCTCTCCCAGGCCGAAACCACGCTCACCTACAGCGGCACCTGCCCGTCGAGCTTCACCACCGCCGCGCTCGGCAACGGCGGCTACGCCACACCCACGCTGACCGGCGCGGTCCAGGGCTCGAATTGCTCGGTCGCCGAGACTGCCCCCACCGGCACCGGCTGGAAGACCACCGCCTCCGGCGAACGGCGCGGCCCCGGTTGAAATCGCCCGTCCGCCGGCAAGGTCACCGTCCCCAGCTTCGCTCTCGCCGCCGGCGCCGACACCGTCGCCTTCGCCAACACCTACACACCGCCCGAAGAGAAGGCGGCGTCCCGGCGATCCCCGACCGAGCGCGGGCGGCGGCAGATCAACGGCAACGCGGAGTCGCAGCCGACCTCGTCCTCACGAGCGCCACGGCCAACCAGAAGGGGAGCGCCTTCTGGCCGACGAAGGTCGACCCGCGCAACCTGGCCTACGAATTCACGATCTCGATCGGCGGCGGCAGCGGCGCCGACGGGCTTCCGTTCGTGATCGGCGACGCCACCAAAGGCCCACCGCAACGTCGCTGGGCGAACAGGGCGGCGGGCTCGGGTTCGCGAAAACTCCGGGCTGGGCGGTCGCCTTCGACACCTGCAGAGATTCGGCGAACCCGTCGAGCAACTTCGTCGGCATCAGCGACGGCGCCGGCACGAGCGCGGGCACCCTGCACTGGCTCACGACCTTCTCACCGCTCGCCTCCTCGCTGCGGACCGGCACCCACAAAGTCAAGGTCGACACCGCCGGCGGCGCGATCGCAGTCTGGCTCGACGGCACCAAACTCGGCAGCGTCGCCGTGACGCTGCCGAACTCGGCGTACGTCAGCTTCTCCGGGCGGGACCGGAGGCTCGACCGACCGCCACGCGGTGTCGGGCCTCACCGTCGCCGCCGGCTAAGGTTTCCGGCGGGGAGAGCCTCCATCCCGCCGGCAGCACGTCGAGCTGCACCTTCTGCAGGGAGATGGACGCCGTCTGTTTCGCGGCGTCCGTGACGCGCATGGTGTAGGTCGCGATCTGCGCCTCGCCGCGTGCCGGGACCAGCCCTGCGGAGCTGAGAGAGCCTGTCGGGGAGTTCGCCCGGCGCGACCGAGTACGTGTGCGGCGGCGCCGCTGGCGCCGAGCTGCTATCCAGCCCTCCTGCATTGTGTTCCCGGCCGAGACTTGGGTCGCGACGATGCGGCAGTCCAGAACAGCCGTCAGAACGGGGACACAAGAAGAAAACGTCCAGCGAGGAC
>CAWHRT010000003.1:0-19537 GCA_963831845.1 uncultured Solirubrobacterales bacterium
TGGAACTCGTACTCGTCGTACTTGCGTGGCATCGGTGGTTCCTCCTCTGGATGGGTTGTTGGTTCGTCATGGCGCGAGGCTGCGGCGCCGCCGCCGGAAACTGCGCGGCGGCGGCGCGTCCTCGCTCGCCCGCCGACCGCTCCGGCCGGGGGCTCAGAGCGTGCCGCGGGCGAAGTCGGCGATCCGCGGGAAAGGTGAGAGCCTCCGCGGCGTCTTAAGCGACCATCACGTCCGAGCGGACTCGTCCATGACGCTCGGCGATTGTTAGGAGACGTACGTCATCGCTGACGCGCGTCGACGCTGCGTGGCACGAAACGCTCGACGAGGCAGCTGAGCGGTGAGCCACGAGCAGATTGGAGAAGAGCAGTGAGTACTCACTCGTCGGATTCATCTCAGGTCTCCACGGAGCTTCACGACTCGGCGGCCACAGGCTCGAGTGGCGAAAGCGAGCGATCCCTGACCAGCCGGCGGTCATTCATTGCCGGTGCTGGTGCGGGCGTGCTCGGCGCCGGTGTGCTGGGACCGGCCGGGCTGTCCGCGGCTCCGGCATTCGGCAAGGGCTCCCTCAGCCACGGCGACGCGGCGATTCTGCGGTTCTTGTCCGCGGCGGAGATTCTCGAGACCGACCTGTGGCAGCAGTACAACGAGTTGTGCGGAATTCAGGACGGGGAAGTACCGGGCGGCAGCGGCAACAAGGCGTTTACCAAGGCGCTGAGCGAACTCGACTCGGACATGGCCCAGTACGTCCACGACAACACCGAGGACGAGTTCACGCACTTCACGTTCCTCAACGCCTACCTGAAGTCGCGTGGAGCCGAACGCGGTCAATCTCGAACAGTTCCGCACCCTGCCGGGCAGCACGGCGGCCGGCGCCGCGAACCGCAAGCGCCTGACGAACCTGATGGAGCTGACCGTCGACACCAGCTGGTGGACGCGGTACCGCTCACGCCACGGAAATCCCGACCTCGGTAACAGCTTCGCGCAGGCCGTGCCCGGGTTGATGCACGGCCGGTTCCCGGCGATCCCGCGCAGCGACGCCGACCTCAAGCCGACGAAGCACCTGCAGGCAATCGCCAACACTGCCGGCTTCCACTTCGCGACGATTGAGCAGGGCGGCACCAGTCTCTATCCGGCGGTGGCTCAGAGGGTCAACGATGTCGAGGCGCTGCGCGTCGTGCTGAGCATCGGGCCGACCGAGGCGATGCACTTTCAGACCTGGAGCGACAAGGCCGGCAACGCGCCGCCGCTAACCGATCCCACGAACGGCCTCGTGTTCCCAGACCTGAACAAGAAGCCGTTCGGTGGGCAGGACTTCCAGACCAATCTGATCATGCCCGAACCGACGAACTTCTTGAGCCGCAAGTTCCCAGTCGTCTCGATCGTCCGGCCCACCGAGACGAAGGGGATCGCGATGGCCGTGGTCAAGTTCCTGACCGCGATGGGGCTGTTCCGAGGGCAGTCTCCGGCGTTCTTCACCACGCTGACCACGCTGGCTGCGCAAGCCGACGCTGCCCGCCGGAACTGATCTGCAGTGGAGACGGCGGGAGTGAGAGGGGTGGCCGGCCGGACTTGAACCGGCGCTGCGGGGGTCACGGGTGGGCGGGATCGATCGTTGCCGCTACACCACGGCCACAGTGGCGCGGGTGGGATTCGAACCCACGGTCTCGAGCTCATGAGGCTCGCGAGGACAGCCGCTCCTCCACCGCGCAAATCTGGCTGGCAGGACTCGAACCTGCGGTCTCCGGCGTCCAGGGCCGGCGGGTTAGCCTGCTCCCCTACAGCCAGGTAAGGACCTCCGACTTGTTCGGGTTGTTCATGCCACTCGCTCACCCTTCGGCCCTGGAGCGCCGGCGCGAGCGCACGACGTCCTACGTGGAGGGGAGTTGGAGCCCGATGCTCGACGGTGTCACTAGAAAATGGCGCGCGACAGTAACGCGTGGTTACTCACGCGCAATACAGCGACAGACCGTGGAGGACCTTTCTCTCTCAAGCGGGGCCTCAATTGAATTTGGAACTTCTCAAGCTGAGCATCACCTTCTGAGTTGTCAGTCGTTGATCTGCCTTCAGAAACAAAGAAGGCGACCCATTGGGTCGCCCTTTACCTGCGGTGGTGTCGTGCGCTGATCTAGCGGGCGCACCTCGCGGGAAGGGCGAATTCATTGGCGTACGGTCGCTTCTGGCCGGAGCAATGCCGGAAGGGCATGCTCGACGGGGCCGGCGCCGGCTTGGAGAGGAAATTCGGTTTGTTCAACAGAAGTGACATAGCAGTACCAGTTGGTGCAGCGCGAGATGGTAACTCATGACCACGACGTCCGCAAGTCCTGAGTCGCACTAAGTTGTAGCTTTGGCCCTATGAGTGCTTTCGCAGACGTCACCCATTTCCGTGGCTGTCTCCTGGGCGGCGCGGTGGGCGACGCTTTGGGTGCTCCGATCGAGTTCATGAGCCTCGAGGAGATCCGGCGCCGGTTCGGTCCGCGTGGCGTCACCAGCTTCGAAGCGAGGGCGCCTGGCCGGCGGGATCGATCACCGACGACACGCAGATGACGCTGTTCACCGCCGAAGGTCTGCTGCGCGCGCAGGTGCGCGGCGCGCTCAAGGGCATCGTGCATCCACCCAGCGTGGTCGATCACGCCTACGCCCGTTGGCTCCACACCCAAGGTGGGCACAGCCCGCGCTGGAAGGAGGAGGGCTACGACGGCTGGCTGGTCGGCCTCCCGGAGCTTCACGCTCGCCGTGCGCCCGGCGGCACATGCCTTTCTGCGATGGCTGCGGAGCAGGCGGGCACAGTCGAGCAACCGCTGAACGACTCGAAGGGCTGCGGTGGCGTGATGCGAATCGCTCCGGTCGGTCTTCTGGCTCCGCGTGATCGAGCGTTCTCGCTCGGCGTCGAGGTCGCGGCGCTGACCCACGGTCACCCGAGCGGCTATCTCGCGGCAGGCTTTCTTGCCGCCCTCATCGCTGCGATCCGCGACGGCGAGCGGCTGGGCACTGCGCTCGACGGAGCGACGTCGGAGCTCGACCGCGAGGACGGGGCGGAGGAGACCCTTGCCGCGATCAGTGCTGCCCGGCGCCTCGCGGACGGTGGAGCGCCTTCAGCCGAACGCGTCGAAAGCCTCGGCGGCGGCTGGGTGGCCGAAGAGGCGCTGGCGATTGCGCTCTACGCCGTGCTGGCGACGGACTCCTTCGCCGAGGCGGTGTTGCTTGCCGTCAATCACGGGGGCGACTCGGACTCGACGGGCGCGATCGCCGGCAACCTCGCCGGGATCATCTTCGGCGAGCAGGCAATCCCGGCCGAGTGGCTGGAAAGGCTGGAGCTGCGCCGCGAGATCTCACAGATTGCCGAGGATCTCCACCGAGCCGTCCGGGGACATCCCGAATGGGACCCCGAACGCGAGTGGGATCGCTACCCCGGCTGGTGACTGAGACGCGACGGCTGCCCGCTAGGGCACATCGAGCAGCGCGTCCAGCTGCGGGCCCACCGCTTCGGGCTGCGGCAGCCGGCGCAGCGCTTCCTTCTCGTACAGAAGGTCATACGTCCAGCGCCAGACGTAGTCGCCGGTGCGCATCCTCGTCTCGCCCTCGAGGAAGGTGGTGTTCGCGCCCGAGCGACTGTGCGCGCCGTACTCGGTCAGCTTGACCGTGTTGGTCTTGGCGGCCTGAGTCCACACCGTGACCTCGCCCTCGGCTCGACCGAGGAGCCGGCGGAAACTCGCGCTCGTGCCGGCACCGAACGCCTTGTCGAGCACAAGGTCCTGGATGAGGTGAGTCAGCTCGCCGTGTGCCTTGCCCTTGAAGAACTGGTCGATCGAGCGGCTTCCCTGACGCGACGTACTTGCTCGAAGAACTCGCCTCCCTCGAACACCTTCTTCGGGATCACCAAGGGCGTCGCCCAGCCGCTTCTTGGCCAGCTGAAGCAGCGCCTCGCGGATATCGGGCTTGGGCATCTTCGATGCGAGCTCCCACGCGTCGCCCATCACCTCGGCCCAGTGCTTGGGGTTGCGCATGGCGCCCATGTACTTGTCCACCAGCCCGAGGATCTCGCCGTTGGCGTCGCCGCCATTCGCCCTCAGCGCGTCCTTGACCAGCTGCCAGCTCCGGGGCATGTCTCCCTTGATCCCCTCAAGCGCCTCCTTGACAGCCTTCACCACCTCTGCTCGGCTCCCGTACCCCAGCGCCATCTCCTCGATCACAGGCGCGTGGATTTCGACCCGACGGCCGCTGCGTCGTCGACGTCGGCTCGTCGCCCTTCGGCGTCGGGTGCTCCTCGGTCTTGGGCTTCGGCTGCTCGCCAGGCTTGAGGGTCGGTTCGTCGGTCGCCGTCGGCTTCTTCGGGGTCGACGTCGGCGCGTCCGGCGTGGGCGGCTTGTCCGATGCCGTCGATGCACCCGACCTCGCACGACGGCCGCTGTTGGCGGCTTGGTTCCCGAGGTCGCCGGCGCCGAGGTCCTCGCCGACCTTGTTCAGCGCCTTCACGGCGGCTTCGGTGTCGCGGCCGGCGGCCGCGAGGTTGCGCACGGCCTGCACCTGGCGAAAGACGCTGATGAGCTGGGCGCCGCTGAGGCCGATGCTGATCAGGCTGATGATCACGCCGGTGAGCGATGGATCCTCGTCCGAGAGCGAGCGTGCGCGGTCGAGGTCCGTACCACTCAGCGCCTGCTGGCGCCCGTATTGGATGTACTGCTTGCCGGCGGAATAGACATCGAGCGCCAGCAGGCCGCCGGCGATCACGGCCGAGGCGCCGCCGGTGGGAAGAAGCAGGACGAGCGTCAGCGCCAGCGTGATGACCGTCAGCAGTGAGCTGGGGCCGGCATCGGCGACGAGGTCCATCACCACGGCGTCACGAACCGATCCCTTTGGAATGAACATGTTGTGGCGGGTGAGCTCAACCACTGGAGCCAGCGTCAACGGGTCGAGCTTGCCCGACCCCAGCCAGCGCTTCGCCTCCATGATGTTTCCCATGGTCGGGAGCAGGTGGAGCATGACGTTGCGCATGGCGTCGTCGCCCTCGAAGGAGAGGCCGTAGAGGTCGACCCGTTCGAGCGCCTTGTCCTGGCGGTACGCGGCCAGGATCGGATGTAGCTTCTCGGCTTGCAACCACGCCGCCGCCAGCTCGTTGCGCGCGTGGTCCTGCACTCGTTTGGTCTCGACCGGATCGTCGACGTCGGACTTCGCCTGAGAGTCGGCGTCCCAGACTGCAAACTGTTTGTCGTGCAGGTACCCCACCCACTGTGCGAGCCGCTTGCGATGCGTCGCGGCTGAATCGGACGCGTACTCGGGCTCCAGGTGGGCGGCGCTGACCCAATCGTCGGCAAGCTGCTTGAACTTGCCCTTGTCCTCGGTAAACGCCCATGTCCGTCGCGGCAGGCCGTAGTCCCGCATCAGCCGGTAGATCGACTGGATGCTCTGCTCGAGGATCTGGTTGGCGTTGCGCCTGTTCTGAGACTCGAACTGCTTGGCGAACGCGTCCCGCTCGGCTCGGATCTGCCGGGCCTGCTTCTCCGCCTCGTCGGACTTCGGGAAGCGATTCTCGAACGCCTCGAGGCCGTAGTCGACCGACCCGTGATGCTGGATCTCGCGCTCGGCCGCGCCCCGCAGCGCCAGCGCCGAGTCTGTCGCCGAGCCGGGATACGCCGGCGTCCGCCCTCCGATCATCCGCTCGGAGCGGACGAAGTCGATCGCGTCGCGCACGATCGAAAGACGCGTGAGCTCGGCGCCGCTTGGACCCGCCGCGAGCGCCGCCTCGACCTGCTTCGTGGCGCTTGAGCAGCGCGATGCCGTCGAGCTTGCGGGTCTCGTCGATCGCCTTTGCGAGCTCGCGGTTGTCGTATGTCGCGGTGTCCGCCAGCGATGGGGCTGTCGGCTGCCGGCTGAGCACCCAGCGCGCGACCTGGCGGTTGCCGTACCCGCGCTGGAAATCGAGGATCGTGTCGCCGGTCGGCCCCGGTGCGGACGTCAGCGAACTCGCGTGCTCGGTCGGCGGACGAGCTCTCCTCTGGGGAGCGGACTCCAGCTGGTGCGACACGGTCAATGGTCCCACGTGCCGATGGCGCAAGCTGGATTTTGACTGTGATATGAGGCCCTTCGTGTGTCCAGACTCACAGTCCCGGGTGGTAGAATGGTGGACCGGTCCTGCCCTATCATGTGTGTCAAGAAGGCGCACAACGAGGTGAGGATCGAGCATGGAAGGGGCAACAGCGTCGAATGAGACGTTTGGTGGAGTCGGGGACGGCACGTCTCAGGACTCAGCACGCAGTCGCGTAGCGCGGCGACGGTTGGGGCTGATCGCGCTCGTCGTGGTCGTCGCCTTCGGGGCGACGTTCGCTATCGGCGCGGCGACCAAGAAGCACGACTGATCAGCAACCGGCCGCTCAACTCGCGCCGACCACGAGCGTCCAGGGTACACACACGGTCGGGGTTACCGCCGTGAGCGCGAACGCGACAATTCCTGACCTCAAGTCCCCACCGCCCCCGAAGCACAAGCCCAAGCCCAAGCCGACCACGTCGACGAGCACGAGCTCGAGCTCGACCGTCACTCCGACGCACCCCGTCGACCCCGTCGAGCCCCGGGACCGTCGGATCCCAGGGCGGCGGCGGAACCGGCGGTGGCGGACGACTGGCGGCGGTGGCGGCACGGTCGGCGGTGGCGGAACCACCGGTGGCGGCACCGTTGGCGGCGGCGGAGTCTCGGGCGGCGGCAGTACCTGAGCGGATGCGCGAACCGCCGCTCAGCTGCTGACGTAGCCGAGATGTGACAGCTGGTCGAGCGCCGCGGAGACCTTGCTGCCAGCGGTGGTGATCGATCCGCGCGCGGTGTTGTAGCCCTTGCGATCGTTGTGTCCGGCGGCACGCGCGAGCGCTGCGTACGCGCGTTGCTCCGCTTGGAAGGCGCCGACCAGCGCCGCCGCCGCGCCTGTCGCCGCTGGATTGGGCGGCAGGCGCTTCAGGCCCGAGACGGCCCGTCCGTAGGCGTCGGCCACCTGGTTGGCGCCGCGGGCCTGATCGCCCGGCTTGCGTGCGCGGCCAAGGGCGACCTGGCCGCGCTGGACGGCGGGGTTGAGGTCGTGGATGACCGCTCCCATCGCAGACGCGAATGCCGGACTCGGACCAAGGCCGATGACGTTGGCGCCCGACGTGAGACGCAGCGTCGCAATGACGTGTTCGCAGTTCACCGGGAAGTCGGCTGAGGCACCTTGCAGCATGCAGACGCCGAGCACCGTCCCGGCGGTTGTGGGCAATGCGTAGACGACCTCGGGGGCTGCAGCGCCGGGAGGTGTCAGATTCGGATAGCGATAGAACTGCGAACGCCCGAGCGTGACGACCTGTTGGGTCGGCGCGCCACCGCGCAGCAGGGTGCTGGGCAACAAGGTCGGATCGGTCGTCTTCGTGGTTCCGATCACGAGCGTTCCACCGGACGGCGTCGTGGGTGTGAGCGCGATCTGGTTGGCCAGCTTCAGCCCCGGCGTCGAGACAGCCTTGTTGCCGCTCTGCCACCCAGCCGGGAATGAGACCGCGAGCGGGCCCGACGACGCGGACGATGCGAGCGGCGGCCCGGTCGAGCCGGATTTGCTCGAGGAAGGCGCGATCAGGAATCCGATCGCCGCAGCTGCCAGCACCGCCGACGACAGCGATGCCGGCGGCGCGGCGCGCTGACCGGCACGCGGCGTGGCGCGGACACCGCCGCCTGAGGGGCCTGCGTGGGAAGCGTCGCGGGCGTCGGCTCGGGCTCGGGTTCGGGCTCTGGCTCCGGTTCGGGTTCTGGCTCCGGCTCGGGTTGCGCTTCGAGTTCGGGTTCCGGCTCCGGCTCGGGTTCGGGCTCTGGCTCGGGTTGCGCTTCGAGTTCGGGCTCGGCCTGCGGTTCCGGTTCGGGCTCGGGTTCGGGTTCGGGCTCCGGCTCCGGCTGCACCGCCGGCTCAGGCTGAGGCGAAGCGCCGAACGTGACATAGGTCGGATCGGCGGTGATTGGCGACTCCGCGGGGGTGGGAGTCTCGACGGGCACCGGCGTTTCGGCAGAAGCCGGCGTCTCGACAGGAGCGGGTGTCTCGACAGGCGCGGCGGTCTCGACAGCGGCGGGTGTCTCCGCCGGGGTGGGCGTCTCGGCAGGGGTGGGCGTCTCGACAGGCGCCGGACTCTCGACCGGCGCGGCCGCCTCGGCCGGAGCAGGGGCCTCGGCTTCCCGCCCGAACGTGAGGTACCCCGACTCGGCAACGGCCGGCGCAACCTCGGCCGGCGGAACCTCGGCCGGCGGAACCTCGGCCGGCGCTTCCTCGACGCGTGCGACCGGCTTCGGCGTCGGAGTCGGCGTGCGCGTGCTCTCAAACGGCGCCGGCGTCAGCGGCTTCGGCGTGTCGAGCACCTCGGTGTAGCTGGGAAGCCGGGCTTCGCGCCGCCAGCGCGGGCCGAGCTCTGAGATCACGATCTCCTCGAGCTCTTCCCACGCGGCGGTGGGGCTTCGCGTCCTCTGCTGCGGCGTCCTTGACGAGCAGCCGCTCGATCCACTCGGACATCTGCGGGTCCGCGTCCGGCTTGACGTCAACCACGGGTGGGATCGGCTCGTTCACATGGCGCATGAGGATCGCCATCGGCGCGTCGGTGTCGTGAAACGGCGTGTGCCCGACAACCTGCTCCCAGGCCATCACTCCGACCGAGTAGAGGTCGGTCCAAGGGCCGACTTCCTGACCCATCGCCTGCTCGGGAGCCATGTACGCCGGTGTGCCGACGGTTGTGCCCTTGGCGGTCAGGAACGCTCCAGTGGCGGCGCTCGCGGTCGCCTTGGCAATCCCGAAATCGGCGATCTTGACGCGTCCGTCGGAGGTGACCATCAGGTTCTCCGGCTTGAGGTCGCGATGGACGATCCCATGCATCTCCGCGTGCGCGAGTCCGGCGAGGACGCCCTCCATGACGCCGGCGACCTGCGCCGGCGACAGGCGGCCGACGTACGGTCGCAGCGACCCGCGCGGGACGTATTCCATGGCGATGAACGGCACGCCGTCGTCCTCGAAGTACTCCAGGACCGTGACGATGTTCGGGTGGTTCAAGGAGCCCGCGAGACGAGACTCGCGGACGAATCGCTCCGCCATGTCGGGGGAGGTTGCGTGGAAGCTCGAGAGCTCCTTGAGCGCAACGTCGCGGTTCAGGTCCTGCTGGCGGGCGAGGTAGACGATCGCCATGCCGCCACGGCCGACCTGCCGCACGATTCGGTAGCGGCCAACGGCGCGTTCTTCGGTCATGCCTGCACGCTCGCCTGACCCGGATTCGCGACGATCAAGGTGCCGGGCGGGACGCCGTCGGTGATTCCCTGCAGGGTCGCGACGTACGCCGGCCTTCCTGCGACCAGCACCTTGAGCGAGGTCGATCCGGGCAGCGTCGAGACGACGGTCGTGCACGGCTTCGTGCCGGGGCTCGGTGGCTGGGCGCAGCCGATGATCGGCGCGCCGACGAGGTCTCCGTCGCACAACACGGCTCCGCCTTGGATCATGACCTGCGTCTGCTTGGGGATCAGCGTCACCTGACCTCCGTGCACGCACATGATCGTGGCGTTGCTGGTGACTACGGGCGGCATCGGTTCGTCATGCCCTCGTGACTTTCAGACCGCCGAGCTCGTCGTAGGTCGCTCGCAGGTTCGCGCCGCCGCCGTAGTGGCTGCTGGCCCAGCCGCTGTTGGCGATCGCCGACATCTGCTCCTGGGGATCGCGCCCGACCGTGTTCAGGATCGCGCGGATGCCCGGGCTTGCCCCGCCCCATTTCCCCTTCAGGAAGTTGGCGGTCTGCTCGGCGGCGCTGACCGGATCGCCGAACGACTTGTCGAAAGCGATCTTGCCTGCGCCGCTGTCGAAGTAGCCGATGTTCAGCCAGTTGAAGTTGCCCGCTGCCTCCCTTGCCTGCGCCGCGCCGCCCGATTCCTCGGCAAGCTCCCACGCCGAGACCACGCGTGGGTCAAGCCCGGTGAGCTCTGCCAGGCGTCCGGCGAACTTCTCCTGCCCGCTGGTGAGGATCGTTGAGCTGACCGAGATCGCTCCGCCGGACGGCGCCACTCCGACTCCGGGTCCCTGACCCGCCGGCTGCTGATCGAGCGCCGCGCGCGGAGCCGCGGCCTCGTGTGCCGCCGGCTGCGCCGCCGGCCTGCTGGTCGAACAGCGGTGAGCCCGGGGAGGGCTGGACGGTGGCCATGAACTGGACCGTGTGGCGGTGCGGCCGCCCGTGTCGCTCGACCGCCTTGAACACCGCGGAGCCCGGTTGCGGCTGGGCCTGGGAGGCCGGTGCCTCGGCCTGGGCCGCCGCGGCACCTGCCGGCGCGGCGACATCGGCTGCCGCCGCCGGGGCTCCGGCTCCGCCGGCAGTCGCGGCGGCGGCCATTGCCGCGTGCGGCGCCATGCCGTACTTCGGTCGCACGACGCCGGTGACCGAGCTCGGCGAGTAGGTCGTCTCGCTCACGTTTGACTGCCCGGTGTTGCCGGCGATCGTGTGGATGCCCTGCGCGTCGACATGGGTGACGATCGCGACGTGCTCGGTGCCGCCGAACGTCACCAGGTCGCCGGGCCTGATCGCGCTGACCGGCAGGATGCCCTTCTGGAACGGGCCGTCACCGCTTCTGGCGAGGTCCAGGATCACGGCGACGGACGCGACCGTGTGGGGAACCTTGAGTCCCGCCGCCTGCAGTGCGTGGCCGACGAAGATGCCGCACCAGGGCGCGCCGTGGTAGCCGAACTCCGCCTCAAACTTGTCCAGCTGCGGCCCAAGATTCATCCCGGCACTCTCGGGCAGCTTGCCGATCATCGACCGCGCGTAGGCAAGCGCCGCGGCTGACCCGCCGCCAGCCCCCTGCGCCATCGGTCGTCCTCCGGCGGTCGGAAGATCAGCCACGCCCGCGCCCGCCCCGCCAGCACCCGCCCCGCCAGCACCGCCGGCGCCCGCCGCGGCCTGATCCACCACCGGCGCTCCCGCAGCCGCAGGCGGCTGCGCGAGAGACGCCGCCGCTGCCTGGGCGGCACCGGCCGCCGCGGGCGTCGCCGGTGCCGGCCCGACGCTCGCCGCAGCAGCGCCCGCACCCGCACCCGCCGCGCCCGGCTGGAAGTCGGCGGGTGACACGAACGCAAGATGCAGCCGGCCCGCCTGCGCCGGGTCGGTGAAGAACCCGGGCGACTCGATCGGCCACGGCGTCCCGATCTCATTCGGCCGAACGCTCGGGTCGAGCGCTGCGATCTCGGTGATCAGATCGCGCGCCGCGACGTTCGCGGGCCCGACCGGCTGACCGTCGACCGCAACGATGTCCACGGCCTGCGCGTGGACCGGGTCGACGACCGACTCGGCGTCGCCGAGCACGATCGTGTGGTGGCTGACCGCGTTGGACAGCACCGACAGCAGCCTCGGGTCAGCGCTGCCCGACGCGAGCAGCGCTCGCGCCGGCGCCGGCACCGACAGGTTCGGGTTGGCGAGCAGCTGAGCGGCAGCGGCGGCCGTGGAGCCGCCCCCGGGCATCGCCGCGGCCGCTGCGGCAGCCCCTTCGGCAGCAGGGGTCGCTGCTGCGGGCCCCGCGTTGGCTGCATCCACGGGCGAGGGCCCCGGACTCGCGCCACCGGCGCCGGCAGATTGGGTTGCATCCACCGCCGAGGCCACGCCGCCGCCTCCGGAGGAGGAGACGGGGGGACCCGCCGTGGCGGCCGCAGCGCCCGCGGCCGCCGGTGACGCCGGGGCGGGACCGCCCGCGGCATCGGGTGTAGCCGCCGCAGCACCACCGCCCGCAGCATCGGGTGCAGCCGCCGCAGCACCACCACCCGCAGCATCGGGTGCAGCCGCCGCCGCACCGCCACCCGCCGGAGCTGCGCCCGCCGGAGCTGCGCCCGCGGGAGCGGCGTCCGCGGGCGCCGCACTCGGGGCAGCACCGCCAGCCGGTGCAGCGGCGCCAGGAGCGGCATGCCCCGCGCCGCCGGCGTTGTGCGGCAACACCGCATGGACCGCCTTCGCGTGGGCGCCCGGGACGCCGTGCAGGCCGGCCGCCTTCGCGATTCCCGCCGCGCCACCGGACGGCGTCTTGACGCCCGCGCCCTTCAATGCCTTCAATGCAGTCGCGTGCCCGGGACCGTGCCCGAGCATGCCGCGAACCTCCGCCAGTCCGATGCCCTCCGCGGCGATCGCCATCACCACGCCCGCAAGGCTCGATTTCGATTCGCGCAGCTCGAGCGTGTGGATCCCGTTGCCCTGAGTGCGGAACTCGTCGGCGAGCTCGCCCAACCCGTACGCCTGGCTGATCTCGATCGGATCCCGCCGGAACTCCGCCCGGAACGACGGGTCGACCACGAGCCGCTCAATCAGCTGCGTGAGCTGTTCGGTCTCTTCAGCGGATGACACGGTTGACCTCTTTGGAACCGAACCGAGCGCGCTGCACCAGAGGCGCGCCGAGCTGCACGAACACCGGGATGAACAGGAGCACGCAGAACGCGATGAAGATCGCCACGACCAGGCCATGCGGGATATGCGCCGGGATGTGGTGGGCGTAGTGCGCGGCGAACAGGATCGCGATCCCGGCCCCGATTGCCGACCAGATCAGACCCGCCAACGCGTAGCGCGCGAGCACCGGCGACGTCTCCTCATCCGGCGCCGCACCCGACAGCTTGCGCGCGAACTGCTGACGGGCGCGTTGGCGCAGCCCCGGCTCACGCAACCAGTCGACGAGGATCTGATAGCCGTCCCGGTCCAGGAACGGGTTCAGGTTGAAGAACGCGCCGACGTACGCGCCGAACGCGAGCTGGAAGAAGACGTCGGAGATCGAGCCGCGCGGAGCGACCCAGCACGCAAACGAGAACAGCCCACCGAGCGTCAGGTCGCACGCCGGCCCGGCGGCGCTGATCACGATCCGGTGCGCGCGCGACTCGAAGTACGCCTCGCTGGTGTCGACGAACGCGTACGGAAAGATCAGGACCAGACGCAGCCCTCCGCGCGGCGCGCGCCGGCCGTAATGAGCGAGCGCCAGGCCGTGCGCTAGCTCGTGCACCGCGACCAGCGCAAACCGCCCGGCGACGAACACCGCGCCACCGATCGCGAGGCGGTTGGCGACGACGAACGGCGTGCCGAAACGCGCGCCGACGATGTATGCAAACGCGCCGAATCCGGCGAGCGCGAACAGCGCCAGGAACGTCACGGTCAGCGGCGAGAAGAACACGCGGCCCCAGTGGTGGTAGGCGCGCTCGAAATAGTCGCCGACCCACGTGACCGTCTTGTCGCGCGGCTTCAGGATCCGCGCCAGCGCGCCCTCTGGCTCCGGCGCCGTCGCCGGCGCGGCGCCGACACCATCGAGCAACCCGCGGTCGGCGAGATCAGCGATCAGACGCGCCAGCCGCCCAGGCCCGGCCGGCCCGACGACGCGCTCGGCTTCGGTGAGCAGCTCGGCGACCGTCCGGTTGCCGTCGAGCAGTTCGAACAGCGCGGCGTCGTCGGCGTCCATCCGCACGAACGCGCCACCCTCGAGATCTCGCAGGACAAACCGCTCGACGCCCTCGTCGGCAGCGAGTCGCTTCAGCGCCCAGCCGGACCGCACGCGGGGCCGCAGCCGGCCGTCCAAGCTCAGTGCGGGATTCGGCGCCGCGCGCAGGCCCATCAGCGTCGCGTCGATCGGCACGACGATCGTCTCGCCGGGAGCTGCGTCATGCTCGCGGACCGGCGCGGCGCTCGGCACGTCCACCCGAGCAGGCGCCGGTGCCTCGGCCGCCACGCCGATGAACACATCGCCGACGCGAATCTCCGCTCCGGGGAACAGCCGCGTCGGGCCGTCTACCGCATTGCCCGAGACCGACGTCCCGAAGCTCGAACCCGCATCCTCGATCACGGGCCCGTCGGGACCGAGACTGATACGCGCGTGCACGCGCGAGACGGTCTGGTCGACGATCCGGATGCTTGCCTGCTCGCCGCGGCCGATCGTCAGCGACCCACTGATCGGCACACGCGAGCCGTCGGGCAGCAGCAACACGAGCCGCTGGGCTTCGGTGGGCGCGGTTGCTGCAGGCACGTCAGCCACCGAGCGACAACGGCTGCCAGACCGGGTTGTCGGCGTTCGTGGCGATCGCCTTCGGAATCCCGGCGAGATTGTGGATGTTGACGACCCCGATGTCGCCGATCGGGTTCGCCGTGCACGACGCCTGCGCGACCACGACCGCCAGCGCCTGACCATCCGGTCGCCAGGCCACCCTGCACCCGGCGATCGCGGTCACCTTCGCCGGCGGGGCGAGGGAGTAGTCGCCACGTGGAGCAAGCACCAGGTGGAACGAGCCGCCCCCGATGTTCGAGAGCAACGCGACCTGCTTGCCGTCCGGCGAGAACGCGCCCGCGATCACGCCCTGCTGCGGCGTGGTCGTGCTTCGTCACGACCTTGCCCTGCCCCCAGTCGGAGGCGTGTCCCGAGTTGGCGACATTGCTCAGGAACTGGATCAATCCGAACGTCCCGGGGCGCCCGTTCTGAACTCCGAACACGAGGATCTCGCGACCGCCGGGGGCCCAGGCCACCTGGCGGCCGAGGGTCCAACCGGGATGGCTGACGCAGTCGGCATTCAGTGGGTTGGGGCCGACCGTCCCGAAGCACAGCTTCTTTCCGCCGCCGCCGATGAACGCGAGCACGTTCGACTTGGCCGAGGGGGCGAACGCCGGATATCGGGCATTGATGCCTGCAGCGCTCACAGCGGTTGGCTGGGCACCCTTCGCCCCTGGAGTGATCTGCAGCAGCCGGCCGCCGTTGATCGGGCCTTGGACGTAGACCAGCCTCGACCCATCCGCGCTCCAGGAGGCCTCGTCCTGCAGCTGCCCCTGCGGGGGTGGCGGCAGCGCGACCGTCGCCTTGCCGGACGCTCCGTCGATCAGCTTGATCGAGCTGTGGTTGTCGTACGAGACCTGTGGAAAGCCGGCCGAGACGATCAGCGTCACCTTCGTGCCGGGTGGCAGCGACTTGCCGGCCGCTGGGTTGGTGCCGACGAGCGTGCCCGCCGGAGCCGAGCTGAACTGCTTGATCGGGATCGGCACGAGCCCGGCCTGCGACAGCTTCGCTGCTGCCGCAATCGCGCCGCCGGCCGCGGCGACCGCGGGGATCGCGACCGCCTTGGGGGCCGCGCTTCCGCTACCACCGCCGCTGCCGCCCGTCGTGTTGGTGCCGGTGCCGGCCGTGGTCGCCTTGGGAAGCTGTAGGAACACCGCGACCGGGGTTCCGGCGGCGACAGTTCCCGTCGCGGGGATCTGGGTGGCGATCGTGCCGTTTGGGTTTGGCGGTTGCGGCGACACCGTGCCGAGCATCAGGCCGGCCGTGCGCAGCGTCGTGTCGGCGGTCACGGGCGTGAGCCCGACCACGTTCGGCACCTTGACCGTCTTGGCGCCGGCGACGGCGACCGTGACCAGCACCGACGTGCCCTTCTTGACCTTCGCGCCGGCGGCGGGCGCCTGGGCGACGATCGCGCCGGGTCGCGCCCCCGCGGTCGGCTTGAGCGCGGGCTGCGGTTGTAGCTTCAGCCCGAGCGGGATCAGCATCTTCTGCGCCTCGAACACGCTCTGCGCCTTGGTCAGGTTCGGCACGACCGTCTGCTTGGGCGCCAGCAGGATGATCGCCGCGACGATCGCGGCGGCGACCGGCGCGACGACCGCAAGCCACCACGGAAGCCACGACTTCTGCCGGTAGGTCCCAGGCAGCGGCGGCGGCGGCTGCTCTGACCCGACCGGCGTGGCCGTGACCCGGATCGACCGGTCCTTGGGGCGCCCCAGCCAGATCTGCTTGGGCGGCAACACGGTGAACGGCGCCTCGACGCCACGGCCGGCTTGCACCGTCACCGTCGGGGAAGCGAATCGGAACTCGAGCTCGCCGTCGGTGTCCTCCGCGCTCAGCGCCACCTCTGCCGGGGCGTTGGCGCGGTTGCGCACGGTCAGCGTGAAACGCGCCTTCAGGCGTCCGGACGCCCGATCGGGCGTCAGCTTGGCGGCGATGTCCTGATAGGGCTCGATCTGGACCGTCGCGGGCGCGCCTGCGACCTGCGTCTCATACGCGCGCGAGGTCGCCACCACCTCGATCGCCCACGGCCGCGCCTCCGCCTGGGGCACCCGAGCCGGATGCAGGTGGATCTGGATCTCCTGTTCGTAGGTGCCGCTGCTCCCGTACGGCACCAGATACGCGGTCGCCGGCGCGACCGTCCACCAGCCCTCCGGCAACCCGCTGACCGCGATGTCGTAGTTGTCGACGATCCCTGACTCGTTGCGGATCAGGCCCAGCAGGACGACCCGCTCCCCCGGCTTGACCGCGACGTGCACGGGGCCCGTGGCGGCGGCGTCGTCATCGGGCAGGCGCAGCAACAGCGTCGCCGCCCCGGGCGGCGCTTCCGCCTGCGGCCGTCCCGCGCTGGCCGGGACCGCCCGAACGGCGACCGGTTCCGGCCGCACGGGCGCCACCGCCGCCGCGCCCGGCGGCAGCGTCACATCCGGATCGACGACCGGCTCAGGCGACACCGGCGACGGCGCACCTCCGTCGGCTCGCTGGTCCTCCTCGGCGGTCGCGCCGGCGCTCGCGTCCGGCGGCGTCAGCGCCTCAAGCGCGCGCGTGGGCTCCCACCGCAGGTATTCCCCGCAGACCACACAAAAGTCCGTGCCCTCTGAGTTCTCTGTCCCGCACCTTGGACAAATCTTCATTTGACCCCCACGGCGAAGGTAGCCCGAGGCCGTACGACTGTCAAGGATCGCCGCTCCCCACGCATATGTGCCTATGACGACGCTCCAGCCGGGCTAGACCTTCCAGCGGTCAGACCCCCGGCGGGAGCGGGATCCCCTTTGCAACCGTCGGTGGCGGCGGCACCGGGAAGCGCTGCCTGACGAGCAGCCCGCCACCGGCCTTGACGACCTTGCTGACGGGGCGGTGGTGCAGCAGGTACGTCACGGTGGCCGTGCCGCGTCCGACTCCGGTGAGCGTGCCGTCACATCGGTCCTCGACCGTCCATTGGGCGTTGTGGACGATCGTCACGCTGGCTGCCGCGATCACGCGGAAGAAGCCCTTCGCGCGGGCGCTGAGCTCGCGTACGATCGCGCGGCCCGGAGCGCCCTTGGCGTGACAGCGGCTGGTCGCCGTGGTCGCGGCCGGCGTGATCAGCCGGAGATTGGTCGGCGGCATGCCGGTCGCCTTGCGGTGGCTGTGCTTCTCCTGCTGCTGTGCCGTCTGCTGCTCGATCGTGAAGATCGCCGCACTGAAGATCCCCGTCTGGATCCGATGCTGCCGATCGAGCGCCCCGTGGTAGTCGGCCGCGGTCGCCAGCATCACCGTGCCGTTGGTCGCATCGACCGTGGAACCGACCGGGATCGTGCCGCCGCCCTTGAGCGGCACGTAGGTGGAGGACGACGGGCCTGAGGCCCCGGCCGCGTGCGGCGTGTGGCGCGGGATGCTGATCAGCACCGTGCCCTGGACGACGGCGACGTTCGCGGTCATGCCCGCCACCGGAGATACGGTGGTGCTGCCGCTGCTGCCGGTGTGGCCGAAGTCGCCGCCGTAGCGCGCGGTCAGCGTCGGGGTGTCCGATCGCGACCGGCCGGGGGTGAACGACACCGCACAGCTCGCCGCCCCGCGACTGCCGCTCAGCGTGCATCGGCCGCCGCCGCTGATCTTCGACGAGCGGCCGCTCGAGAAGCTGATCGTGCCCGTCGGCGTCGTCGCCGTGCCGGGCCCAGCGTCGCTGACGGTCGCGGTGCACGTCGTGTCGTGCCCCGGTCTGACCGCGGTCGGCGAGCAGCCGACGAACGTCGACGTGTCGTGGATCGTGATCACGTTCGCGACTCCGCGCGTCTGCGCGTTCGCGCCGCCGGCGTCGTGGACGGCGACGGTCGTCTGGTAGACGCCGGGACTCGCGTAGGTGTGCGTGGCCGTCACGACGAACGCGCCGCCGCCGCCGCCCACGTTGCCCGCCGAGGTCGTTCCGTCACCCCAGTTGACGGTCGCGGAGAAGTCCGCCGGCGTCGCGAGCGGATTCGCGTCGGTGAAGTTCGCGACCGGCCCGTTGAACGGCGTGCCGACCCGGGCCGCGATCGTCAGGCCGGCGGCGCTCAGCGGCGCGTCGGTGACCTTCATCGAGAACGTCGCGCTCTGGTTCCCCTTGGCGTCCCTCCACGTCACGCTGCCGCTGTAGATCCCTGCCCTGGCGTAGGTGTGGGTGCCGAGAATCGGGCCCAGGACGCCGCTGGCAAGCGCTCCCGTCGAGGTGCTGCCGTCTCCCCAGGCGATCGTGATCGCTCCGGTCACGTTGACGGTCGCGAGCGCTACCTGGGTGGTGAACGCGCTTCCTTCCTGCGGCTGAAACAGTTCGTAGGCGCCGATGTCGCAGCCGCTGCCCTGGGGCCTCGCGGTGCCGCGCTGATCGGCCCCGCCGCAGCCCGATGCGCCCTGCGGGATCGCGTCGACCGCGGGACTCGTGGCCGGCAGCCCCAGCGTGTTGGTGTCGCCGCCGTTGTTCTGGGGAGCGCTCGACGTGAACCCTGGGATCGCACTCGAGACGTCCCCCGCGGCGCGGAAGCCGCAGTCGGTGCCGCTGTCGAGGTTGTGGCCGGCTGAGACGATCGCGCCGGCGGTCCCTCCGCAGTTGGACGGGCGGCCGGCCGACGGCGAGTCGACCGTGTTGCCGGCCACGATCGAGTTCTGAATCGACAGGCTGCCCTGCGACACGAGCAGGCCACCGCCGGTCGTGCCGCGGATCCCACCGTCGTTGTTGGCGATCGTCGAGTTGACGATGCTCGTGGTGTTGTTGGCGCCCACAGGTGATGAGCACGGTCCGCCGCCACCACCGCACCAGCTGAACACGCCGCCGCCGAGGCCGGCGGTGTTGTTCGCGATCGTCGAGTTGACGATCGCCAGGTGGCCCGGCGTGCCGGTGATCGGGTTCGGGCCGAAGTTCTGGACGCCGCCCGAGTCGCCGCCGCTGCTGTTCGAGAACACGCTCGTGTTACCGGACACCAGCGAGTTGGAGATCGTCAGCGTCCCGCCCTCGTTGGAGACCCCGCCACCCGAGCCGGCGGTGGTCGTGCCGGCGGTGATCCAGTCATGGTCGAGCGTCAACGTCGCGAGATTGCGGACGTTGGCCCCAAATCCGGAGTCGCTCACTTGGCCATCGAACGAGATGACGCCGTCGGAGATCTCGAGGCCCGAGATGCCGACGTTCGGGATCGAGCCACCCTCCGGGATGCCGATGTCGAACACGCGCGCGGAGCCCTCGGAGGCCTGATCGACATCGGTCACCCGCGCGCCCGCGCCGGCGATCGAGACGCTGTGGCTGATCACCAGCTCACCGCCGGTCAGCGAGTACAGCCCGGCCGGGACGACGATCGTGTCGCCAGGCGTCGACGCCGCGAGCCCGTTCTCGAAGGTGATCAGCTGCCTCAGCGAGCACGTCCCGCTCGCCGGCGCCTGGCAGCTTCCCGTCAGATCGCTTCTCGTCCCAACCGTGAACGTCGAAGCCATGGCCGGTGAGGCGAGAACAGCCGCGGCGGTTGCGGCCGCGAGTATCCAGAGTGTCGCCAACCGGAGTCGCAGGCGCCGCCGCGC
>CAWHRT010000004.1:0-18663 GCA_963831845.1 uncultured Solirubrobacterales bacterium
GGACCGGTACGCGCGAACACCGCGCGAGGAGACTGTGCCGCGACCGGCGCGTATGCCGACAGCGGCTCAGGGGCCCGCCGAAAGAGTGCTCGCGCTCCAGCGCGATGCGGGAAACCGCGCGGTCGCGTCGATCCTTGCACGGCGCGTGACCGGGAACGATCCGAGCACCCGGGTCGTCCATCTCACCGTGGGTGTCGAGCTGACCACAAAGCTTGCCCAGCGGGCGTGGGAGCTGACCGCGAAAGGGCCGCTGGACGAGGCGGGCGTCGAGACGCTGCGCAACATCGCGCTGGAGCACTGGTTCGGGACGATCGACGACGACGAACGGCTGTTCATCGCCGCGTTGCTCGACTCGGGTAACGCCGCCAAGCTCCACGCGACCTACCCGCGGGACTTCTCGCAGGAGGGCAGCGTGATCGAATTCGACGCTTCCTCGATCACGGCGAGCAACCGGCGGAGCGTCCAGGACACCGGTCGCAGCAAGCGTCCCGAGCCCAACGCCTCTGACAAGGCATACACCAAGGTCGCTCTGGATCAGGACATCCTCGCCATGGGCCATCCGGGGTTCGAGTACACGGTCATGCAGGTCCTCAAGTTCGCCGATCAGGCACACGTCGATCACGTGGCGCTGTACTTCGCGATGCTCAACGGCGCCAGTGACTCGACCCCCGGTGACCGCGCCTTCGCCGGCGCGGCGTTCGTAATCGCGCGCCGCGAGGGAATGGCGGTCGCCCGAGACATCCTCGGAGGTCGTCTGAAGATCGACGAGGTCTCGACAACGTTCTTTGACGCGATGGGCGACCGCTCCCAGGGGGTGTACAGCCCGGAGGCCGATGGGCAGCTGAAAGGCGACACGCTGTACCTGCCCGCGACCTTCGACATGGACAGTCTCGCGGATCTGGGAGTGGTGGTGCACGAGCTCCAGCACGCCAGCGACGACGCCGCCGTCGACCGGCCCACATCGAAGTCGCGGCTCGAGATCGAGTCGGCGGCGTACGAGCGGCAGTCGCGCTTCTTGATGCTCGAGCTCGAGAAGCTGAGCGGCGACGCGCGGGCGAAGGCCGCGGCCGACGTCGGAAGCCGGATCGGGCAGACGCACGTCTATTTCATGATCGCCGTCGCACTCGAGGCCTCCGACGATGCTCAATTCGACGATCGAGCGCGGATCGTCGCCGAGGTCAATAAGCACAAGGATCCAGGCACCGAGCTCGAGCCTGATGAGCTGCGCCAGGCGCTCAACGACACAAAGGAAGGCAATCGTGCCAAGGCACGCGCCGGCATCGTCGACGACATCAAGCGACACAAACGGCCACGAAACGTCGTCTTCCGCGGTTTTGCCGGGGAGAGCGCGCTCGACCTGACCCCGGCCCCGGCGAAGTCGCTGCAGCGAGATCCGAAGGACTCGAAGCCGAGTTCGTTCGAACAGGACATCTCGATCGACCAGATCGCGTACAACGTCGACCGCGTCAACGTGAGCAGCGGCATCACACTCGAACTTCTCACCGCCGCGCAGAAACTTGTGAGCAAGGGCCCGATCAAGCGCATCGAAGATCTACAGCCGCTGCGCAAGATCGCGCTCGCCGACCAGACGATCAGCGACGCCGAGCGTCTGTTCCTGGCCGGCCTGCTCGACGCCGAGAATGCTAAGCGGGTCGCGGCGGTCGATCTGAAGTCGACCACGGGGCCCAGCCTCAAGCTCCGCTTCGTGCTCGACGACGAGACCGAGAAGCGCATTCATGCCGTGGAGCAACTCGGCCGCCCGGCGGCTGGCAAAGGCACGCCCGAGGCCCAGATCCAGGCGCTCGCAAGCGGTCGAGAAAAGAACGCGAAGGCGATCCTTCAGTTCGCGAAGGAGCACAAGGTCCCGGCCGCCGACGTGCTCGCTGCGATGCAGACGGCGGCATCGGACTTCACCGTCGGTGACATGGTCGCGGCCGGTGCTGCGTATGCCGTCGCGGCTGCTGCCGCTCATCCGCAGGCCGACGATCTGAAGGCCGGACGGATCAAGGTCGACGAGATGCCGCTTTCGCAAACCGAGGCGGCTCACTACACCCCGACAGCCAGCGGCGGGGTCGGGAAGGGCGACACGATGTACTTCAAGTCGACGTTTGACATCACGAGTCTGTTCGACCGGGCAGTGGTTATCCACGAGCTCACTCACGCCGGCCAGGACAAGGCGCGCGCGAAACCAGAGGATGTGAGTAAGGCGGACCTCGAGCCCGATGCGTACATCGCCGGCGCGCGCTATGTGCTCGAGGAGCTCTCGGGGCTCAAGGACACTGCGCTGGCCGCCGCAGCCAAGAAGGTGGCGGACACGTGGGGCCGCCACGATCTCTTCGCCGCGGTGATCGCGAGCCGAGCAGACAAGGCGCGATTGCTGCCTGTGCTCAGGCGCGTAAACGATGCCCGACCAGAGAAGAAGAGGCTCGAGGACATGTTCTTCGACTCCAAGGAGAGCGAGCTGCGAGAGCACCTGCTCCTCGAGATCCACGTCAACAGCAGCGATCGCGTCATGCTGACCGGCCTGACCGGAGAGAGCGTGTTCGACGTCAAGCGGACGCTGGCCCGCAGCCCGCGGATCCTCCAGCGCGACGAGAACAAGGGGATGCATGTCCACAAGGGCTCGCGGTTCTCTTCCACACAGTTTCTGACCGCGCTGACCGGCAACAAGAAGGTCCCGAGGTGGCTCACAAAGTCGCTTGCGAGCGCCAACGGGTCGCTCGTCCTGTCGGGCAAGATCGACGCGCCGCAGGACAGGATCTGGTTGTTCGTCGACTCGTTGGCGGATGCCATCAACTCGGGTGCCTGGGAGATCACGACCGCCAAGTCCACGATCGAGGTCAAAGAGGACGCCGACAAGAAGCGAACCTGGCGTCAGCTCGTGACTCCAGACCTGCAGAAAGGCGAGCACCTCGGGAGGTGGGCCAAGACCGGCCCGGGTCAGGAGGAGCTCCTGGGTACGTCTCTCTTTTCGGACCTTCCCGAGATCATCTACGGCTGGACGCAACCCGACCAGGCGACCGAGCTGACGCATGAGAAGCGCGGCTTCATCCTGATCGTCACCGAGATCGAGGTGACTGCTCCTAACGGTAAGAAGCGGGTGTTCAAGCCGGGGCCGGACAACGTCGCCGAGGCGATCCTCCATGAGATCTCCGTCCACGCCGGGCGGATCTCCGAGGGCAAGCCCGACATCCATGACGACCGCGACTCGGTGGTCAGGGACGTGGTCAATCAGGTGGGTGGATTCTTCAGGCCGGCGGTCCCGGACTCGGACGCGCTGCAGACGAGCGCGCTCAGCAAGGAGATCTTCAGGTTCGTCGGCGAGGGGCCATAGGCGGGCGATGTGGAGGGTCGACCGATGACGCCGCTGTACCGCGCCGTCCTGGCGGGTGACCTGGCTGGGGTGCGAAAGGAGCTCGCTGCGGGGGCAGACGTCAACGCCCGCAACTCCGATAATCGTTGGACGGTTCTGATGGTCGCGGTGGGGGAGGGCTTCACCGACGTCGTCGCGGAGCTGTTGGCGAGTCCCGCCGTCGACGTCAACGCCCGCGCCGAGCGCGACCTGACAGCGCTCCACGTGGCCGCCGAGCGCGGCGACCAGCGCGCCGTCGAGTTGTTGCTGGCGCATCCCGGCATCGACGTGAACGTCAAGGACAACCTCGGCCGGACGCCGCTGATCATCGCCGCGTTCGCCGGTGAGCAGGCGCTCGTCGAGCGGCTGCTCGCGCATCCGGAGCTCGAGGTCAACGCCGTCGACCGAGACCGGCAGACCGCGCTCGCGTGGGCTGCCCTGGGCGGTGACGCCGGAGTCGTCAAGGCGCTGCTCGCCGACCCCAGAACGAATCCTGGCATCACGAATCGCCCGGACGAGCGCACCGCCCTTGAGATCGCGACGGCCGCCGGTAACGATGCAGCGGCGCAGGAGCTGCGCCAGCGGATGGCCGCCGACCCCGGCGACGATCAACTCGCGCCCGGCGACCATTACGAGCCCCGGGCCGAGCGTACGACGGTGCTGCAAGAGCCGCTGCGCCCCGATCCTCCCGAACCCCAAAGGCCGCCTTCGTGAGCGCGTCGTCGAGAGAGCAAGAGACCGAGGCCACCAAGAGCGCGACGCCCAAGGAAGCGCCGGCCGCCGCGGCCGATCGGTCATCCGCATCGATGATCATGAAGGTGCAGCGCTCGGCTGGGAATCGCGCTGCACTCGCGCTGATGCGCCGCGGCGGCGTGCCGGCCGCGCCCCGGAGAAGGCGCGTGCTCGCCCGCCGGCGGGTGCCGTCCAGCGCGGAGCTTGAGCGAATCCTGTTTGACCCGAGCGGCGCCGGACACGTCGATGCGACCGACGCGGCCGCCCACCGCGCCGGGCTCGAGCGCCTGATCGAGATGTCGCGTCTCGAGATGAGCGCCGGCGAACGGGCGCGAGTCAACACGGAACGTCAGCACGGTCTCAACGCAGCGCAATGGGCGGCGCTGTCCGCGTCCGAGCGGGATAAGAGGGAGGCCGAGGCGATCGTCAAGGTGCGCCCAGATGCCCTGCTTGGCGACCCGCTGCTGATCAACACGGGGCCGCGCGCGGGCACGCAAGACGCCGCCCACATCACGCAGCTGGTCAACGGCGCCAACGCGATCTTCGACCGGATCGCGACGGGCGCGGTCGACGTGCACATCAAGCAGGTCTTCGGGGCGGCCAACGTCGCGACGGCGAAGGCGAGGTACGCGAACGCGCGAAAGCGACTGAACGAGCTGCATGCCAGCAATGACATCGTCACCGACCGGTCGCGCTACAACGCCGAGGCGTTCCTCGGCGGGCTGACGAATTCAGCGAGGATCTCGCTTGCCCCCGGCGTGATCGACAACCCAACAAGTCGCGAGTCGATCGTCACGTGCGTCCACGAGAGCATGCACGCGGGGAACCCGGGCGTAGTCGGGGACGCGGGCGTCTACATCGACAGGCGAGCGGAGTTTGTGCGATCCCAGGAGGCGGACAAGCTCGCCAACGCAGCACACTTCGAGGTCGTCCCGCGCCGCATACTCGCGATGGGCAACAACGGCTTCGCCTACCCCGGCGTCACGTTCACGCCGGGAGTCCTCGCTCCACCTCCGCCTCCGCCGGCGGCACCGGCCGCGCCCGCCGCCCCGCCCGCCGCACCGGCGGCCCCGCCGGCTGCGCCCGCCGGACCGGTCGTCAGCCTCAAGCAGCAGGCGATCGAAGCGGGCGAAAAATTCTGGAAGGAGGCATGGACTACCGCGCTGAACCTCCACGAGCTGTTCGTCCGCAACCTCCGGACCCCGGCCGACTGGACGCACGACATCGCCGCCGAGTTCGGGCTCGCGCCGGGCGCGCGGTTCACGGACGTGCTGCAGTTCTGGTCGAAGGTGGAGGGCCTGACGATCCACAACCGTCCCGGCATCAACCCGGCCTCGGCCGACCCGTCGACGCAGCCGGTGACGCAGATCGACGTCGCGCTGTCCGAGGCGGTGGTCCGACAACTCGCGCGTGGCATGTTCGCGATGCCGGAGACCGAGGCGGCGGCGACCGCGCTCGAGGCGACCGCGACTCCGGCAGAGCGAGCCGCTGCGACGGATGTGGCGACCGAGCGCGACCTGCTGATCAAGCTCGTGGCCCGCGATATCGGCACTGTCACCGGCACTCCGGCACGCGACGTCCAGGTCGTCAACGCACTGGGCGCAACTCATCTGGACTTCCCGCACATGCTCGTGGTCCGCGGCCCGGCCGCGTTCCCGCATTAGCGGCGCTCGTGTGTCCAGGCTCACAGTAACGACTCGACGCGCCACTGAGCCCGCGTATCATGTGTGCACGGCGCACAAGCTAGGTTAGGACCGAGCATGCAAGGGGCGACAGCGTCCAATGAGACGCTTGGTGGAGTTGGGACAGACGGCACGGCGCAGGATTCAGCGCGCGTAGCGCGGCGACGACTGGGACTGATCGCGCTGGTTGTGGTCGTCGCGTTTGGGGCTGCGTTCGCCATCGGGGCCGCGACGAAGAAGCACGACGCGCAACAGTCATCTCCGCAACTCGCGCCGAGCACGAGCGTCCAGGGTGCGCACTCGGTCGGGATTACCGCGGTGAGCGCGAACGCGGCAATTCCTGACCTCAAGTCCCCGCCACCACCGAAGCACAAGCCGGCCAAGCAGAACACGTCGACGAGCTCGCTCGAGCTCGAGCTCGAGCACAGTCACTCCAACCGCCCCGTCGACCCCCTCCAGCCCTGGGACTACCAGTTCGCAGGGCGGCGGTGGAACGCTCGGTGGTGGTCAAACCGGCGGCGGCGGAACGGTCGGCGGTGGCGGAACGACGGGTGGCGGCACCGTTGGCGGCGGCGCAGTCTCGGGCGGCGGCGGCGCCTGAGCAGATGCGCGAACCGCCGCTCAACTGCTGACGTAGCCGAGATGTGACAGCTGGCCGAGCGCCGCGGAGACCTTGCTGCCCGCGGTCGTGATCGATCCGCGCGCGGTGTTGTAGCCCTTGCGATCGTTGTGTCCGGCGGCGCGCGCGAGCGCTGAGTACGCGCGCTGCTCCGCTTGGAAGGCGCCGACAAGGGCCGCCGCCGCCCCTGTCGCCGCGGGATTGGGCGGGAGGCGCTTCAGGCCCGAGACAGCCCGGCCGTAGGCGTCGGCGACCTGGTTGGCGCCGCGGGCCTGATCGCCCGGCTTGCGTGCGCGGCCAAGGGCTACCTGGCCGCGCTGAACGGCGGGGTTGAGGTCGTGGATGACCGCCCCCATCGCAGACGCGAATGCCGGACTCGGACCAAGGCCGATGGCGGTGGCGCCCGACGAGAGACGCAGCGTCGCGATGACGTGTTCGCAGTTCACCGGGAAGTCGGCTGAGGCGCCCTGCAGCATGCACACGCCGAGCACCGTCCCGGCGGTTGTGGGCAATGCGTAGACGACCTCGGGGGCTGCGGCGCCGGGAGGCGTCAGATTCGGATAGCGATAGAACTGCGAACGCCCGAGCGTGACGACCTGTTGGGTGGGCGCGCCACCACGCAGCAGGGTGCTGGGCAACAAGGTCGGATCGGTCGTCTTCGTAGTTCCGATCACGAGCGTTCCACCGGCCGGCGTCGTAGGTGTGAGCGCGATTTGGTTGGCCAGCTTCAGCCCCGGCGTCGAGACAGCCTTGTTGCCGCTCTGCCACCCGGCCGGGAATGAGACCGCGAGCGGGCCCGACGACGCGGACGATGCGAGCGGCGGGCCGGTCGAGCCGGATTTGCTCGAGGAAGGCGCGATCACGAATCCGATCGCCGCAGCTGCCAGCACGCCGACGACAGCGATGCCGGCAGCGCGCGCGCTGACGGGCACGCGGCGGGCGCGGACACCGCCGCCTGAGGGGCCTGCGTGGGAAGCGTCGCGGGCGTCGGCTCGGGTTCGGGCTCTGGCTCGGTTCGTTCCGGCTCGGGCTCTGGCTCTGGCTCGGGTTCGCGCTTCGAGTTCGGGTTCCGGCTCCGGCTCGGGTTCGGGCTCTGGCTCGGGTTGCGCTTCCAGTTCGGGCTCGGCCTGCGGGCTCCGGCTCGGGCTCGGGTCGTTCGGGCTCGGGCTCCGGCTGCACCGCCGGCTCAGGCTGAGGCGAAGCGCCGAACGTGACGTAGGTCGGATCGGCGGTGATTGGCGACTCCGCGGGGGTGGGAGTCTCGACGGGCACCGGCGTTTCGGCAGAAGCCGGCGTCTCGACAGGAGCGGGCGTCTCGACAGGCGCGGCGGTCTCGACAGCGGCGGGTGTCTCCGCCGGGGTGGGCGTCTCGGCAGGGGTGGCGTTCGACAGGCGCCGGACTCTTGACCGGCGCGGCCGCCTCGGCCGGAGCAGGGGCCTCGGCTTCCCGCCCGAACGTGAGGTACCCCGACTCGGCAACGGCCGGCGCAACTTCGGCCGGCGAATGGCAGGAACCTCGGCCGGCGGAACCTCGGCCGGCGCTTCCTTGACGCGTGCGACCGGCTTCGGCGTCGGTGTCGGGGTGCGCGTGCTTTCAAACGGCGCCGGCGTCAGCGGCTTCGGCGTGTCCAGCATCTCGGTGTAGCTGGGCAGGCGAGCGATCGCGCCGCCAGCGCGGGCCGAGCTCTGAGATCACGATCTCCTCGAGCTCTTCCCACGCCGCGGTGGGGCTTCGAGTCCGCTGCGCGGCGTCCTTGACGAGCAGTCGATCGATCCACTCGGACAGCTGCGGGTCCGCGTCCGGCTTGACGTCGACCGCGGGCGGGATCGGCTCGTTTACATGGCGCATGAGGATCGCCATCGGCGCGTCGGTGTCGTGAAACGGCGTGTGCCCGACAACCTGCTCCCAGGCCATCACTCCGACCGAGTAGAGGTCGGTCCAAATGCCGACGTCTTCACCCATCGCCTGCTCCGGGGCCATGTACGCCGGCGTGCCGACGGTTGTGCCCTTTGCGGTCAGGAACGCTCCAGTGGCGACGTTCTGGGTCGCCTTGGCGATGCCGAAATCGGCGATCTTCACGCGCCCGTCGGACGTGACCATGAGGTTCTCCGGCTTGAGGTCGCGATGGACGATCCCGTGCATCTCCGCGTGGGCGAGTCCGGCGAGCACGCCCTCCATTACTCCCGCGAGCTGTGCCGGCGACAGGCGGCCGACGTACGGTCGCAGCGACCCTCGAGGCACGTATTCCATCGCGATGTACGGGACGCCGTCGTCCTCGAAGTACTCCAGGACCGTCACGATGTTCGGGTGGTTCAAGGAGCCCGCGAGACGAGACTCGCGCACGAACCGCTCCGCCATGTCGGGGGAGGTCGCGTGGAAGCTCGAGAGCTCCTTGAGCGCAACGTCGCGGTCCAGGTCCTGCTGGCGGGCGAGATAGACGATCGCCATGCCGCCACGGCCGATCTGCCGCACGATCTCGTAGCGGCCGACGGGGCGTCTTCGGTCATGCCTGGACGCTCATCTGACCCGGGTTGGCGACGATCAAGGTGCCAGGCGGAACGCCGTCCGTGATCCCCTGCAGTGTCGCGACGTACGCCGGCCTTCCGGCGACCAGGACACCTTGAGTGACGTGGATCCGGGCAGCGTCGAGACGACGGTCGTGCAGGGCTTCGTGCCGGGGCTCGGCGCTGGGCGCAGCCGACGATCGGCGCCCCGCCAGGTCTCCGTCGCACAGTACGGCGCCGCCTGGATCATGACCTGCGTGCTGCTTGGGGATCAGCGTGACTTGACCGCCGTGCTGCACATGATCGTGGCATTGCTGGTGACGATTGCCGGCATTGGTACGTCATGCCCTCGGTGATTGTCAGACCGACGAGCTCGTCGTAGGTCGCTCGCAGGTTGCGCCGCCGCCGTAGTGGCTGCTCGCCCAGCCGCTGTTGGCGATCGCCGATCATCTGCTCCTGGGCTCTGTCCCGCCGTGTTCAGGATTGCGCGGATGCCGTGCTTGCACCGCCCCATTTGCCCGTCAGGAAGTTGGCGGTCTGCTCTGCGGCGCGTGATCGGGTCGTTGAACGCTTGTCGAATGCGATCTTACCAGCGCCGCTGTCGAAGTATCCGATGTTCAGCCAGTTGAAGTTGCCCGCGGCCTGCCTGGCCTGCGCCGCGCCGCCCGACTGTTCGGCGAGCTCCACGCCGAGATCACGCGCGGGTCAAGGCCCGGTGAGCTCTGCGCGAGGCGCGCCGGCGAACTTCTCCTGCCCGCTGGTGAGATCGCTGTGAGCTGATCGAGATCGCGCCGCCGGGGCGCGACTCCGACTCCGGGTCCCTGACCCGCCGGCTGCTGATCGAGCGCCGCCCGCGGAGCCGCGGCCTCGTGTGCCGGCGGTGCGCCGCCGGCCTGCTGGTCGAACAGCGGTGAGCCCGGCGAGGGCTGGACGGTGGCCATGAACTGGACCGTGTGACGGTGCGGCCGCCCATGTCGCTGTTCGACCGCCTTGAACACCGCGGAGCCCGGTTGTGGCTGGGCCTGGAGGCCGGTGCCTCGGCCGGGCGCCGCGGCACCTGCCGGTGCGGCGACATCGGCTGCCGCCGCTGGTGCTCCGGCTCCGCCGGCAGTCGCGGCGGCGGCCATTGCCGCGTGCGGCGCCATGCCGTACTTCGGTCGCACGACGCCGGTGACCGAGCTCGGCGAGTAAGTCGTCTCGCTCACGTTTGACTGCCCGGTGTTGCCCGCGATCGTGTGGATGCCCGCGCGGTCGACGTGGGTGACGATCGCGACGTGCTCGGTGCCGCCGAACGTCACCAGGTCGCCGGGCCTGATCGCGCTGACCGGCAGGATGCCCTTCTGGAACGGGCCGTCACCGCTTCTGGCGAGGTCAAGGATCACGGCGACGGACGCGACCGTGTGGGGCACCTTGAGCCCCGCCGCCTGCAGTGCATGGCCGACGAAGATGCCGCACCAGGGCGCGCCGTGGTAGCCGAACTCCGCCTCAAACTTGTCCAGCTGCGGCCCGAGATTCATCCCGGCACTCTCGGGCAGCTTGCCGATCATCGACCGCGCGTAGGCAAGGGCCGCGGCTGATCCGCCGCCAGCTCCCTGCGCCATCGGTCGTCCTCCGGCGGTCGGAAGATCAGCCACGCCCGCGGCCGCCCCGCCAGCACCCGCCGCGCCAGCACCGCCGGCGCCCGCCGCGGGCTCGATCCACCACCGGCGCTCCCGCAGCCGCAGGCGGCTGCGCGAGAGACGCCGCCGCTGCCTGGGCGGCACCGGCCGCCGCGGGCGTCGCCGGTGCCGGCCCGACGCTCGCCGCAGCGGCGCCCGCGCCCGCACCCGCCACGCCCGGCTGGAAGTCGGCGGTCAGACCAACCAGATGCAGCCGGCCCGCCTGCGTCGGGTCGGTGAAGAACCCGGGCGACTCGATCGGCCACGGCGTCCCATTCGGCCGAACGCTCGGGTCGAGCGCTGCGATCTCGGTGATCAGATCGCGCGCCGCGACGTTCGCGGGCCCGACCGGCTGACCGTCGACCGCAACGATGTCCACGGCCTGCGCGTGGACCGGGTCGACGACCGACTCGGCGTCGCCGAGCACGATTGTGTGGTGGCTGACCGCGTTGGACAGCACCGACAGCAGCCTCGGGTCAGCGCTGCCCGACGCGAGCAGCGCTCGCGCCGGGGCCGGCACCGACAGGTTCGGGTTGGCGAGCAGCTGCGCGGCGGCGGCGTCGGCCGGATGCCTCGGCCGCGGCCGCTGCGGCAGCCCCTTCGGCAGCAGGGGTAGCTGCTGCGGGCCCCGCGTTGGCTGCGTCCACGGGCGAGGGCCCCGACTCGCGCCACCGGCGCCGGCAGATTGTGTTGCATCCACCGCCGAGGCCACGCCGCCGCCTCCGGAAGACGAGACGGGGGGACCCGCCGTCGCGGCCGCAGCGCCCGCGGCCGCCGGTGACGCCGGGGCGGGACCGCCCGCGGCATCGGGTGCAGCCCCCGCAGCACCACCACCCGCAGCATCGGGTGCCGCCGCCGCAGCACCACCGCCCGCAGCATCGGGTGCAGCCGCCGCCGCACCGCCACCGGAGCTGCGCCCGCCGGAGCAGCGCCCGCGGCAAGCGTCCCGCGGGCGCCGCACTCGGCGCAGCACCGCCAGCCGGTGCGGCGGCGCCAGGAGCGGCATGCCCCGCGCCGCCGGCGTTGTGCGGCAACACCGCATGGACCGCCTTCGGCGGGCACTGCACGCCGTGCAGGCCGGCCGCCTTCGCGATTCCCGCCGCGCCACCGGACGGCGTCTCGACGCCCTGACCTTCGCGAATGCCTTCAGTGCAGTCGCGTGCCCGGGACCGTGCCCGAGCATGCCGCGAAGCTCAGCGACGCCAATGCCTTCCGCGGCGACCGCCATCACGACGCCGGCCAGACTTGAGGGACTCCGCAACTCGAGCGTACGCAATGACTTGCCGTGGGGGCGCAGCTCGCTGGCGAGGGCTCCCAAGCCACAAGCCCGGCACACACCCTGGGGATCCCGACGGAACTCTGACCGAAATGCCGGATCAACCAGCAGACGCTCGATCAATGCGCGCGCGATCGGTCTCTTGCTCAGCGGATGACACGGTTAACCTCCGACGGTCCAAACCGCGCGCGCCGCACGAGCGGCAACCCCAGCTGGACCAGCACTGGAATGAACAGCACGACGGAGAATAGGATGAAGCCCGTGAGGACCAGCCCCTGTGGCACCTGCTTCAGCTTGGGATAGTGGGCGCGTGGCGAAGAAGATCACGAGGCTCGCTCCGAGCACGGACCAGATCACAGCGGCCATTGGTAGCGCCCGAGTACCGGCGAGGTTCGCCGCCCGGCGCCGTACCCGACAGCTTGTGCGCAAGCTGCAGGCGCGCTCGGCGGCGCAGGTCGGGCTCGCGCAAGACGTCGACGAGGATGTTGTAGCCGTCTCGATCGAGGAAGGGGTTGAGGTTGAAGAACGCTCCAACGTATGCGGCGAACGCGAGCTGGAAGAACACCTCTTGGGGCATGGCCTTGGGAATGCCAGGCACACAAACTGAGAACAACGCCCCGAAGGTGAGGTCGCACGCCGGGCCGGCGGCGCTGATCACGATTCGGTGCGCTCGCGACTCGAAGTACGCCTCGCTGGTGTCGACGAAACGCATACGGAAAAATCAGCACCATGCGGAGGCCCGCGCGCGGCGCCCGACGGCCGTAGTGAGCGAGTGCTAGTCCATGCGCTAGTTCATGGACAGTCACCAGCGCGAAGCGCCCGATGATGAACACAGCCGCGCCGATCGCCGGCTGACCGGCAACGACGAATGGAGAGCCACACGCGCCCCAGAAGGTGGGCAAACGCGCCGAACCCCGCGAGCGCGAACAACGCTAAGAATGTCACCACCACCGGCGAGAAGAAGACCCGACCCCAATGACGGTAGGCGCGTGCGAAGGAGTCTCCCACCCAGTGCACCGGGCGATCGCGCGGCTTCAGGATCTGTTGAAGCTTGCTCTCGGGACTGTGCTGCGGCAGCGGCTGCGGGAATGCCCTCGAGTAGGCCGCGATCGGCGAGGTCGGCGATCAACTGTGCAAGCCGCCCAGGACCGTCTGGTCCTTCGAGCAGCTCTGCCTCACCCAATAGCTCGGTCACGCTTCGCTCGCCGTCAAGCAGCTTGAACAGCGGCGCGTCCTTCGCCTCCATGCGCAAAAACGATCCGCCGCGCAGGTCTCGGAGGACGAAGCGCTCTTCTCCCTCCTCCGCCCCGAGCCGCTTCAGCGCCCACCCCGACCGGACTCGCGGACGGAGTGCTCCGTCGACAGCTGGGCCATGAGCCGCGGCTGGGCGCAGCCCGAGCAGTGTCGCGTCGAGAGGCATAACGATCGTCTCTCCCGCGCCTGACGCAAGCCCCCGGCCGCGCGGCGTCGCCTCAGTTGAGGCGTGGGCGTCGGAGGGCACGTCGCTCTCGACGCGGATCGCAACGTCCCCGAGGCGGATCGTAACCCCGGCGTGAAGGAGCGTGGGCTCGGTGAGGGGTCCGCCCGAAGGCTGCGTGCCGTAGCTCGATCCGGCGTCCTCGATGAGCGGACCCTCGATGCCCGACGTGATTCTGGCGTGCATTCGCGAGACGGTCCGGTCGTCGATCCGCACGCCGGCCTGCTTGCCGCGACCGATTGTCAGCGGCGTCTCTTATCTGGGACGCGTCTGCCGTCCGGCAGCACGAGCACGAGGCGCTCGGACCCGCCGGTGGTTGCGGAACTGTAGGCGGCTCAACCACCGAGCGACAACGGCTGCCAGACCGGGTTGTCGGCGTTCGTGGCGATCGCCTTCGGAATCCCGGCGAGATTAGTGGATGTTGACGACCCCGATGTCGCCAATCGGGTTCGACGTGCACGATCGCCTGCGCGCACGCACCACCGCCAGCGCCTGGCCATCCGGTCGCCACGCCACCCTGCACCCGGCGATCGCGGTCACCTTTGCCGGCGGGGCGAGGGAGTAGTCGCCACGTGGAGCAAGCACCAGGTGGAACGAGCCGCCTCCGATGTTCGAGAGCAACGCGACCTGTTTGCCGTCTCGGCGAGAACGCGCCCGCGATCACGCCCTGCTGCGGCGTGGTTGTGCTCGTGCACGACCTTGCCCTGCCCCCAGTCGGACGCGTGTCCCGAGTTGGCGACGTTGCTCAGGAACTGGATCAATCCGAACGTGTCCGGGGCGTCCGTTCTGAACTCCGAACACGAGGATCTCGCGACCGCCGGGGGCCCAGGCCACCTGGCGGCCGAAGGGTCCAACCGGGATGGCTGACGCAGTCGGCGTTCAGTGGGTTGGGGCCGACCGTCCCGAAGCACAGCTTCTTTCCGCCGCCGCCGATGAACGCGAGCACGTTCGACTTGGCCGAGGGGGCGAACGCCGGATATCGGGCATTGATGCCTGCAGCGCTCACGGCGGTTGGCTGGGCACCCTTCGCCCCTGGAGTGATCTGCAGCAGCCGGCCGCCGTTGATCGGGCCTTGGACGTAGACCAGCCTCGACCCATCGGCGCTCCACGAGGCCTCGTCCTGCAGCTGCCCCTGCGGGGGCGGCGGCAGCGCGACCGTCGCCTTGCCGGACGCTCCGTCGATCAGTTTGACCGAGCTGTGGTTGTCGTATGAGACCTGTGGAAAGCCGACCGAGACGATCAGCGTCACCTTCGTGCCGGGTGGCAGCGACTTGCCGGCCGCTGGGTTGGTGCCGACGAGCGTGCCCGCCGGAGCGGAGCTGAACTGCTTGATCGGGATCGGCACGAGCCCGGCCTGCGACAGCTTCGCCGCTGCCGCAATCGCGCCGCCGGCCGCGGCGACCGCGGGGATCGCTACCGCCTTGGGGGCCGCGCTTCCGCTACCACCGCCGCTGCCGCCCGTCGTGTTGGTGCCGGTGCCGGCTGTGGTCGCCTGGGAAGCTGTAGGAACACCGCGACCGGGGTTCCGGCGGCGACCGTTCCCGTCGCGGGGATCTGGGTGGCGATCGTGCCGTTTGGGTTTGGCGGTTGCGGCGACACCGTGCCGAGCATCAGGCCGGCGGTGCGCAGCGTCGTGTCGGCGGTCACGGGCGTCAGCCCGACCGCAATGTTCGGCACCTTGACCGTCTTGGCGCCGGCGACGGCGACCGTGACCAGCACCCACGTGCCCTTCTTGACCTTCGCGCCGGCGGCGGGCGCCTGGGCGACGATCGCGCCGGGTCGCGCCCCCGCGGTCGGCTTGAGCGCGGGCTGCGGTTGTAGCTTGAGCCCGAGCGGGATCAGCATCTTCTGCGCCTCGAACACGCTGTGCGCCTTGGTCAGGTTCGGCACCACCGTCTGCTTGGGCGCCAGCAGGATGATCGCCGCGACGATCGCGGCGGCGACCGGCGCGACGACCGCAAGCCACCACGGAAGCCACGACTTCTGCCGGTAGGTCCCGGGCAGCGGCGGCGCCGGCTGGTCCTACCCGACCGGCGTGGCCGTGACCCGGATCGACCGGTCCTTTGGCTCCCCAGCCAGATCTGCTTGGGCGGAAACACCGTGAACGGCGCCTCGACGCCACGACCCGCCTGTACGGTCACCGTCGGCTGAGCGAATCGGAACTCGAGTTCGCTGTCGGTGTCCTCGGCGCTCAGCGCCACCTCGGCCGGTGCATTGGCGCGGTTTCGGACCGTCAACGTGAAACGCGCCTTCAGGCGTCCGGACGCCCGATCGGGCGTCAGCTTGGCGGCGACGTCCTGATAGGGCTCGATCTGGACCGTCGCCGGCGCGCCCGCGACCTGCGTCTCATACGCGCGCGATCGCGCCACCACCTCGATCTCCCACGGCCTCGCCTCCGCCTGCGGCATCCGGGCCGGATGCAGGTGGATCTGGATCTCCTGTTCGTAGGTGCCACTGCTCCCGTACGGCACCAGATACGCCGTCGCCGGCGCGACCGTCCACCAGCCCTCCGGCAACCCGCTGACCGCGATGTGTAGTTGTCGACGATCCCTGACTCGTTGCGGATTAGGCCCACCACCACGACCCGCTCGCCCGGCTTGACCGCGACGTTCACGGGGCCCGTGGCCGCCGCGTCGTCGTCGGGCAAGCGCAGCAACAGCGTCGCCGCCCCGGGCCGCGCGTCCGCCTGCGGCCGCCCCGCGCTCGCCGGCACCGCCCCAACCGCGACCGGGTCCGGCCGCACCGGCGCCACCGCCGCCGCGCGCCGGAGGCAACGTCACATCCGGATCGACGACCGGCTCAGGCGAAACCGGCGAACGCTCACCTCCGTCGGCAGGCTCGGCCTCCTCGGCCCGTCGCGCCGGCGCTCACGTCCGACGGCGTCAGCGCCTCAAGCGCGCGCGTCGGCTCCCACCGCAGGTATTCCCCGCAGACCACACAGAAGTCGGTGCCCTCTGAGTTCTCAGTCCCGCACCTTGGACAGATCTTCATTTGACCCCCAGGCGAAGGTAGCCCGAGGCCTTGCGACTGTCAAGGATCGCCGCTCCCCACGCATATATGCAAATGACGACGCTCGCGCCGTGGAAGACCTTCCAGTTCGGGTTGATCATGCGCCCGGTGGGAGCGGGATCCCCTTTGCGACTGTCAGTGGTGGCGGCACGGGGAAGCGCTGCTTGACGAGCAGTCCGCGACCGGCCTTGACAACCTTGCTTACCGGGCGATGGTGCAAGAGGAATGTGACGGTGGCCGTACCGTGTCCGACGCCGGTGAGCGTGCCGTCACATCGGTCCTCGACGGTCCATCGCGCGTTACGGACGATCGTCACGCTGGCCGCGGCGATCACCCGGTAGAACCCCTTCGCCTTGGCACTGAGCTCCCGTACGATCGCTCGGCTTGCGCCTTGGCGCGACACCGGCTGGTGGCCGTAGTCGCGGCCGGCGTGACGAGCCGAAGGCTCGTAGGCGGAATGCCGGTGGCCTTGCGGTGGCTGTGCTTCTCCTGCTGCTTGGCCGTCTGCTGCTCGATCGTAAAGATCGCCGCACTGAAGATCCCGGTCTGGATCCGGTGTTTCCGATCGAGCGCACCGTGGTAGTCGGCCGCGGTCGCGAGCATCACCGTGCCGTTGGTCGCATCGACCGTGGAGCCGACCGGAATCGTGCCCCCGCCCTTGAGTGGTACGTAGGTGGCTGACGACGGGCCCGAAGCCCCGGCCGCATGCGGCGTGTGGCGCGGGAGGCTGATCAGCACGGTGCCCTGGACCACGGCGACGTTTGCGGTCATTCCGGCGACCGGCGCAACGGTGGTGCTGCCGCTGCTCCCGGTGTGCCCGAAGTCGCCGCCATAGCGTGCGGTTAGGGTCGGGGTGTTCGAGCGCGTCCGACCGGGGGTGAACGACACAGCGCAACTCGCCGACCCGCGACTTCCGCCCAGGTTGCATTGACCGCCGCTGCTGAGCTCCGCTGAGCCGCCGCTCGAGAAACTGACCGTGCCAGTCGGGGTGGTCCCTGCGCCCGGGCCGGCGTCGCTGACGGTCGCCGTGCACGTCGTTGCATGCCCTGGCGTGATCGCGGTGGGAGAGCAGCCGAGAAAGGTCGCGGTAGGCGCCGCGGTTACCCTCAAACCCATCGATGCGCCGCTGCCGAGGTGCGTGGCATCGCCGGAATAGCCGGCGGTGATCAGATGCGATCCAGATCCCACGGCGTCTGGCGAATAGGAGACCGTGCAACCAGCTGATGCGCCGCCGCCCGCCAGCACGCAGGCGCCGCCGTCGAACCCGCCGGGGCCGTCGCTTGCAAAGGTCACCGTTCCTGTCGGCGTCGAAGGGCCAATCGCTGAATCCGTGATCAGCGCAGTGCATGTCGTCGATCGACCAACTGCCACGGAACCTGGCGAACACGCGAGGGTTGCCGCCGCGGGTCGTCCGGTGACAGCGACCGACGTCGATCCCGTGTCCACTGCGTGCGTCGCGTCGCCGTTGTACGCGGAGGTGATCGCATGCGTGCCGGATCCGATGGCGGTGGGGGTGTACGAGACGGCGCAGGTTCCCATAGACCCGGTTGTGGTGAGGCTGCATCGAGGACTGCTAAACGTCCCCTGCTGGGCGGTCTCAAAGCTCACGGTGCCCGTAGGCGCGGGCCCGCCGGAAAGGTCGCTTCACGGCCGCGTTGCACGTAGTCGCTACGGTCGCCGTGACGGATACCGGCGCGCACGTAACGCTCACCGATATGGGTCGGACCACAACGAGGACCGTAGATGTGCTCGTTTCATTACTGACAAAGTTCGCGACGAGCCCCCTGCACCGTACTGCCGGGATTCGGCGTGTAGGAGGTAGGGCAGCTAGGCGCAGCCGGTACAACGCCCCGGATTGAACGTTGGCGCTCGTCCCGCTCAGATCGACCCCCACACCGGGGCTTCCGGCCGTCGCGGTGCACGTGACCGAGGGGCCTAACACGATCGTGCTCTGTGGACACGAGAAGATGTCGGTGAGCGCGGCGCCGACTGACGAGACAACGGTCGTGGCTCCGCTTGAGAACCCGTTGGCGGCATACGACAGTCCGTCCACAACTCCGGCGCCCGAAGGCGTATATGAGACCGAGCAGCTGTTTGCCCCCGCAGCGATTGTGCATGACTGCGCAGAGAACGTTCCCGTGCCGGTCGTGCTGAAAGCAAACGTCTCAGTCGGCGAGCCAACTGCCGTGCAGGTCGTCGCGGTTCCGAATGTCACGGTGCTCCGGGCGCAGCTCAGCGGCGGCAGATTCGCTGCTGTCGCGGTCGCGATCGCTGGCCCGCCGGCTAAGCCGACTATGACGGCTGCCGCAACCGTCCCGATCGTCCCCAACCAGAATCGCAGGCGCCGTCGCGC
>CAWHRT010000005.1:0-127142 GCA_963831845.1 uncultured Solirubrobacterales bacterium
GCTGAGCAAGCAGCCGCCGGAGTTCACCGACCCGGTCGCGGAACGGACCGGCTGAAGGCGGTGGCGGGCCCGGAGACCCGCCACCACGTTTCAGCTCAGCTCAGGAGACCGTGAACGCCACGCCCGTCTCGGGCTTGGTGAAGTCCAGGACCACCTTGTAGGCGCCCGGCTGGACCGTCGGCCGAGCGGTTCCGCCGATGTCCCCGGGCGTCAGCGCGAGCGCCGACGTCGGGAAGCGCACCGACACGGACTGCGACGCTCCCGCCGCGAGGTCGACCCGGGCGAAGCCGACCAGGGTTCCGTTGGTCGGCGTGAGGAGCCCGCCGGTGTTGACCGGACGCTGCACGTACACCGGCACGATGTCAACGCCCTCCTTGCTGCCGGTGTTGGCGACCGTGAACCGCGCGGTCACGTTGCCGGCTCCGTTGGGGCCGTTGACGGCCAGGCCGCTGGTCGTGAACGACGTGTACGAGAGGCCGAAGCCCATCGGGTACAGCGGGTTGTAGCCCGACCCGTGACCGCCAGTTGGTGCCCGGGAGCTGGTCGAACACCTTCGGCTGGTCGCCGAGCGTCGACGCGCCGCCCGTATCGAAGTCCGACGCCTGGGGTGGATTGGCGTCGGACGGCCACGTGACCGGCAGCTTGCCGCTGGGGTTGTACTTGCCGAACAGCACGTCAGCGATCCCGTTGCCTCCCTGGGTGCCAGGCAGGTACGCCATCAGGATCGCGTTCGCCTTCTCGGCGTCGGCACCGAGGCCGAGCGGGCGCCCTGCGACAACGACCACGATCACCGGCTTACCGGTGGCTTCGAGCGCAGCGACCCCGGCCTTCTGATCGGCGGTCAGCTGCGGCGCCGGGTCATCGCCCAGGCCTTCCGCGTACGGCCTCAGCTCGCCCACGACATCCACGATCGCATCGGCGCTGCCGGCCTTCGCGACCGCATCGGACTGACTGCTCGCGAGCACGGCGTTGGTGTCGGCGGACTGGATGCCCTTCCAGGCAGTGACGGCCGGAGGGATCTGGTCCGGCGGGCCCGGCACAGCACGCCTGGTTTCCGTTTCCGTTGAACACGCCCTGCCAGCTGACGCTCCAGCCCCCGAGGGTGTCGGGGATCGAGTCAGCGTTGGGGCCGGTTACGACGACCTTCGCGCCGGCCGCCAGCGGCAGCGCGTTGTTCTGGTTACGCAGCAGCGTCATCGACTCGTCCGCGGCCTGGCGGGCCAGGTCGGTGCCGCCGCTGATGGCCTTGTCGGCCCGGTTCGGGTTCACGTACGGGTGGTCAAACAGCCCGAGCTTGAACTTCAGGGTAAGGATCCGCGTGACCGACTGGTCGATCCGAGCCCGCGAGACGCGGCCGTCTTGGACGGCGGCCAGCAGCGCGGCATCGAAATCGGACGACGACTTGGAGTTCATCGCCATGTCCACGCCGGCGTTGACCGCGTCGGCCACCGCGCCCTCGAGGTCGGGGGCGATGTGGTAGGTCGACTGCAGCGCCGAGACGTCGTCGTAGTCGCTGATCACGACTCCCTTGAAGCCGAGCCGCTGCCGAAGCTCGGTCGTGAGCAGGAAGTGCGATCCGGTGGCCGGAACGCCGTTGATCGACCCGGAGTTGACCATCACGGTGTCAGCGCCGGCGTTGATGCCGGCGGCGTACGACGGCATGAACTGGTCCTGCAGGTAGCGGATCGGCAACTCCTCCTGCACCCGGTCGTGACCGTTGATCGACTCGGAGTAGCCGGCGAAGTGCTTGACGGTCGCGGCAACGCTCTGCCCCGACGAGCACTGGCCCTGCATGCCGGTGATGTTGGCCGCGCCGATCGCGCCCGACAGCGCGGGCTCCTCGCCCCACGTCTCGTAGTAGCGGCCCCAGCGGTTGTCGCGCGCGGGGTCCTGAACGGGAGCGAAGTCCCACACCGTGCCGGTGGCGCACAGTTGCCGCCTGGTCGCGGCGCCGGCCTGGCGCGCAAGCTTGGTGTCCCAGGTCGCGCCCATGCCGATCGACTGCGGGAACAGCGTCGCATCGGTGGGATGGCCGAAGCCGTGCACCGCGTCGACCCCGTAGACGATCGGGATGTGCAGCCGTGAATTGTCGATCGCGTAGTGCTGGACGGTGTTGTAAAGGTTCGCCCAGCCCGTGCCGGTGTTGTCGGGCGGATTGTCGGTACCGCCCGAGAGGACCGATCCGGTCTTGTCGCCGATCAGCACCTTCTGCAGGCACGAGTCCTGGAGTTGGTCGGTGTTTCCGCCGTTGCACTCACCGTTCTGCGGGTTGGTTCCCCGCAGCTTCCCCACGACGATCTGATCCATCTGCCCGATCTTCTCGGCCAGCGTCATTCGCTTGAGCAGATCGCGCACCCGCGCCGGGATCGGCGCATTGGGGTTGGTGTACACCTCCGACGGGCTCGCGCTCACGGCCGATACGCCGACCGCGACCGCAGCCGCTACGGCAAGCGCGGCCGCGATGGCCACGTAGATACGTCTCATCCTTGCTCCCTCCTCGTGTGTGCCGGCCAGCCCACTCGGTCCTCACGCCGGCGGATATCTGGCGCGCCCCTGATACCCCGGCGCCGACAACCCCAAACCCCGAGTTGTGCGCGCTCACACGAGAAACTCGGGACCGGACGGTCCAGAGCCCATCGCCCCGCTCACGGCCCCGTCAGCTGCGGATCCAGGACTCGAACCTGGACTAACTGATCCAGAGTCAGCCGTGCTGCCAATTACACCAATCCGCAAATGTTCCGGCGGCTCTGACGGTCGTCCGTCCCCGCCGTCGCGGACCCGACGATAGCGAAGTGGGTCAGATCGACGCTAGATCGGTCGACAGGTCGCCGAGCGCGTCCGCGCCGTCGCCGATCGCCGCGCCCGACTGCAGCCACCGCCGGGCGTGGTCGAGGTCCTCGGAGCGCCCCACCGACAGGGCCCCGGCGACGTGGCCGTCCTGCACGTAGAAGACGCTGAACTCGCCGCCGTCGATCGAGCCCCGGACCACCTCCCGGTCCCAGCGCAGCGCCGGCCCGACGTACTCGAGCGACGCCCAGTCGGACAGGTCGGAGAAGAAGTACGGAACGACGTCGTGGGGCCGGTCGGCGCCGAGCATGTTCAGCGCGGCCGTCTTGCCCTGGTTGAAGGCCACGTCCCAGTGCTCGATCCGCATCCGCCGGCCGCCGTGGATCACGCTCTCGTACTCGGCCACGTCCCCGGCCGCGTAGATCCCCGGCGCCGACGTCCGCAGGCGGGAGTCGACGTGGATCCCGCCGTGGCGGCCGAGCTCGAGCCCGGCGGCGCGGGCCAGCATCACGTCGGGCATCGCGCCGGTGCCCATAATCACCGCATCGGCCTCGATCCGGCGGCCTCGCTTGGTGACCACGTGGGTGATGCGGCCGTCGGCGCCCTCGAAGCTGTCGAGCTCGTCGTTGCCGAACACGGTGATCCCGTGCTCCTCGAGGCGGTCCTGGAAGAACCGTCCGGCCCGCTCGCCGAACCCGCGGCCGAGCACCACCGGCTCGAGCATCACCATCGTGCAGGTGCTGCCGAGCTCGGTCAGCGACGCGGCGACCTCGCTGGCCATGTAGGAGCCGCCGATCAGGACCACGGGCTTGCCGGCCGCGTCCTCGCGGATCGCGTCGCTGTTGCCGAGCGCGCGCAGGTAGTGGATCCCCTCGAACTCCGATCCGGGCACGTTCAGCCGGCGCACGTTGGCGCCGGTGGCGAGCAGGCCGTGGTCGAAGCTGACCGACTCGCGCGTGGACAGCGTCACCACCCGCTCGGCGGGGTCGAGCTTCATCGCCGACACGCGGGTGAGCGCCTCGATCCGCTGCTCCTCATACCACTCGGGCGGCCGGAACAGGACCTCCTCGCGGCTCTCCTTGCCCTGCAGGTACCCCTTGGAGCACGGCGGCCGGTTGTACGGGAGGTCGAGCTCGCGGCCGATCAGCAGGATCGACCCGTCGGCGCCGGACTCGCGCAGCCAGCGGGCGCAGTTGGCCCCCGCAAGACCCCCGCCGATCAGCGCGTAATCGACGTGGCGGTCAGACATTCCCAGCGGTCGCGCCGGCCTGCGCGAACTGCGGGGTGATCTCGGATTCGAGCCCCGGGTCGAGGATCAGCAGCACCTGGTCGCCGGCCTCGATCACCGAGTCGTTCTTGGGCACGAAGCCGGTCCCGCCGCGCAGCACCGAGATGATCAGCGAGCCGTCCGGAAGCGGCACCTCCTGGACCTTGCGGCCGGCCGCGGCCGACCCGGCGCCCACTTCGACCTCGATGATCTCCAGATGCTCCTCCTCGAGCGCGAGCAGCTGGATCAGGCCGTACTCCGGGACCTCGTGCTCGATCAGACGCAGGATCAGGTCGGTCGCCGAGACCGCCGGCTGGATGCCTAGCAGCCTGAAGTGCTGGAGGTTGCGTGGGTTGTTGACGCGGGCGACGATCCGCTGGACCCCGTACTTCTCCTTGGCCACCTGGCAGATCAGGATGTTGTCCTCGTCGTCGCCGGTGACGGCGATCACCAGGTCGGCGCGCTGGATTCCGGCCCGCTCGAGCACCCACAGCTCGGTGGCGTCCCCATACTGGACGGCGTGCTCGAGCTCCTCCTCGACCACCCGGTAGCGGTTGTGGTCGGACTCGATCAGCGTCACTTCTCGATCCTTTGCGATCAGCTCCCTCGCGAGGTTCCAGCCCACCTTCCCCGCGCCCGCGATGATCACGTACATGCCGGTGCAGACCTCCTCATGACTCGAGCACCAGGGCCTCGGTCTGGTCGATCGCGATCTGCGTCGGGCAGATCGTCAGCAGGCCCTGTTCCGCATACCAGTTCGCGCGGCCGGGGTCGGCGACCCGGACGACCACCCTCGGCACGTTGAAGCGCCGCTGGGCGATCTGGGCGATCACGAGGTTGGTGTTGTCGCCGCTGGTCGCAGCCAGGAACACGTCGGCGTCCTCGATCCCCGCCTCGATCAGCGCGTCGACCTCGAGCGCGGTGCCGACCGTGAACCTGCCGCCGGCGTCCTCCCACGTCGTCGCCTGATCCTTGTCGAGCCGCTCGTGCGAGAGCGGATCGCTGTCGAGCACAGACACCTCGTGCCCCGCGTCAAGCGTTCGCTTGGCAACAGCGGACCCGACGCGACCTGAACCCACGATCAGGATGAACATGCTCGGCACTCTAGATGGTTGATTCCCAAATGGGGTGCGCGTCGCACCCCGACCGCCGGGCGCGCCTCGCTTCGGGCGGCAAGCGAGGCGCGGTCCCCGGATCTCAGTCGGGCAGGCTCAGGTGATCAGCGGGATGATCAGCAGCGCGACGATGTTCGCGACCTTGATCATCGGGTTGATCGCCGGGCCGGCGGTGTCCTTGTAGGGGTCGCCGACGGTGTCGCCGGTGACCGCCGCGGCGTGGGCCTCGGAGCCCTTGCCGCCGAAGGCGCCGTCCTCGATCAGCTTCTTCGCGTTATCCCAGGCGCCTCCGCCGGAGGTCATTGAGATCGCCACGAACAAGCCGACCACGATCACCCCGATCAACAGGCCGCCCAGCGCCTCGACGCTGATCAGCCCGACGATGAACGGGATCACGATCGGGATCAGCGACGGAAGGATCATCTCGCGCTGCGCGGCGCGGGTGACCAGCGCGACCGCCGTCCCATACTCGGGCGTTTCGGTGCCGTCCATGATCCCGGGCTTTTCTCGGAACTGACGGCGCACCTCCTCCACGACAGCGCCACCGGCTCGTCCGACCGCCTCCATCGCGAGCGAGACGAACAGGTACACCATCAACCCACCGATCAGCAGCCCGATCAGGACAGCCGGATTGCCGACCTGGAAGTTCGCGACCGTGTGCCGGTCGGCGAGCTCGCGCTCGAACGCGTTGAACAGCACCAGCGCCGCGAGCGCCGCAGAGCCGATCGCATAACCCTTGGTCACGGCCTTGGTGGTGTTCCCGACCGCGTCGAGCGGATCGGTCACGTTGCGGACCTCCTCGGGCAGGTCGGCCATCTCGGCGATTCCGCCGGCGTTGTCGGTGATCGGGCCGAATGCGTCGAGCGCGACGATCAGGCCGGTCAGCGACAGCTGCGCCATCACCGCGACGCCGATCCCGTAGATGCCCTGGCTGCCGCCGCCCCCGAGCTTCCAGGCGCCGAGAATCCCGAGCGCCAGCACGATCGCCGGCGGCGCCGTCGACTGGTAGCCCTGCGCCAGGCCCTGGATGATGTTGGTGGCGTGCCCGGTCTGCGACGCCCGCGCGGTGCTGCGGACGGGCGCGAACCGCGTGGACGTGAAGTAGTCGGTGATCACGAACAGGCATGCGGTCACGCCGATCCCGATCAGCGCGCAAAGGTAGAACTTCCACCACTGCCGGTGTGACGCCGGCCGACAGCGTCACCTTGTTCATCATCCAGTAGGTCACCGGCAGGAACGCGAGCGCCGCCAGCGCTCCCGAGAGGATCAGCCCCTGGTACAGCGCCCGCTCGACGTTGCCGGCCTTCGAGCGGACCGCGAACGTGCCGATGATCGACGCGATGATCGACAGCCCCCCGAGCACCAGCGGGTACACGGCAACCGTCGACTGCTGATCGAACAGCAGCACCCCGAGCAGCATCACCGCGACCGCGGTGACCGCGTAGGTCTCGAACAGGTCCGCGGCCATTCCGGCGCAGTCGCCGACGTTGTCACCGACGTTGTCGGCGATCACCGCGGGGTTCCGGGGGTCATCCTCGGGGATCCCGGCCTCGATCTTGCCCACCAGGTCGGCGCCGACGTCGGCCGCCTTGGTGAAGATCCCGCCGCCGAGCCGGGCGAACACCGAGATCAGCGATCCGCCGAAGCCCAGACCGATCAGCGCGTCGACCGCTGACCGCTGGCTCTCGCCGAGGCCCCAGGTGAGGATCCCGTAGTAGCCGGCGACGCCCATCAGCGCCAGGCCGACGACCAGCAGCCCGGTGACGGCGCCGCCGCGGAAGGCCACTTCGAGCGCCGGCGAGACGCCGCCGCGCGCTGACTCGGCCACGCGGGCGTTGGCCCGTACCGACACGTTCATACCGATGTAGCCGGTGGCCGCCGATAGCAGCCCGCCGATCGCGAACCCGATCGCGACGCGGATGTTCTGGACCGGGATCAGAACGATGAACAGGATCACGCCGACGCCGGCGATCGTCGTGTACTGGCGATTCAGGTATGCACTCGCTCCCTCCTGTACCGCCGCCGAGATCGAGCGCATGCGCTCGTTGCCGGGCGACAGAGCCAGGAGCGATCGCGCGGTGACGGCGCCATAGACGATGGCGGCCAGAGCGCACACGAGCGCCACCAGGACGCCGTGGTGCGTCAGAAAGCTTGACAAGAAGGTCCTCCGGAGAGCTCTTTGATCAGGGGGCGCGCGCGGGCGCGGCCACAAAAACGGAAAAAAGGCCCCGCCACCGTACTTCGGCGGAGGCCCGTAAGACGGCGTGAGTCTACAGCGCGCGGCGGCGCGACGTCCGGCGGCTGTCCGCGCGCGTACCTGAAGCTACTGCCCCGGCGCCTGGGGCTACTGGCCCGGCACCCACAGGCGGCCGCTGCGCTGTGCCGGTCCGGGCTCGCCGGGCGGGGGCGGCGGCCCCTCCTGGGGCGGCGGCGGTGGCGGCTCGGGCTCGCCTCCGGACGGAGGCCCCGATCCTCCCTCTCCGCCGGGCGATCCCTCCGATCCCGGGCCGCCCTCGGAGCCGGGTTCGCTCTCGGAGCCGGGTTCGCTCTCGGAGCTGGGTCCGCCCTCGGATCCAGGCCCGCCCGGGCCCTCCTGCGGCGTGCCGCCGGCCGGGGCCTGTCCCCCGATCCGGACGTATGCCAGCTGCAGCTGCGACAGCGCCTCGCGGATCGGTTCGATCTGCTCCGGGGCGCTCTGCTCGAGCAGCGGCAACAGCGCCCGGATCGACTCGATCGCCACCCGCACCTGGGCGGGGTCGCGCTCGGACTCGGTTCCCGGCGCCAGCCCGGTACGGCGCATCCCGAGGTTGACCATCGTCACCACGTGCTCGAGCAGGACGTGCTCGACGCGCACCTTCCGGATCTCCGCCTCGTAGGCGGCTCGCAGCTCCTCCTCCGTCGGCGGGCCCTGGCCCGGGCCCGATGGATCGCCTTCGCCTGTGCTCATCTGGTCACCTCCGCAGGACTTCCCAGCTCACCCGCGTACGTGTCGCGGGTCTGTGCCACCGTCGTAGCGTAGATCTCCGGCAGCCCGGTGCCCGACGCGACCATCGCGCGCTGGCGCTGGGCGCCGTTGCGCTCGGGCAGCGCCACGTCGATCCCCAGCTCCGAGCAGGCCGGCGCGCACCAGGCCAGCAGCCGGTCGAGCGTCTCGCCGGCCGGGTACGGCTGTCCGCGCTCGAGGTCGAGCATCTCGCCGTCGAGCCCGTAGCGGACCGCGCGCCAGACGTTCTCCTCGATCAGCCGCCCCGGGAGGTTCTGGAACGGAACCCCGGCGTCGACGTCGCGGGCTGCCTGCGCGACGCAGGCGACGATCAGCGCGGCCAGGCCCTCGGACTCGGCCGCGGTCGACTGCGCGTCGCAGATCCGGACCTCGACGGTGCCGAACGCGAAGTGCGGCCGCACCGACCACCAGACCTGGGTGTACTCGACGATCGAGCGCGTGTCCACGAGGAAGTCGATGTACTCGCCGAACGCCGCCCAGTTGCCGAACGCGTCGGGCACTCCGCAGCGCGGAAAGCTCTTCGTGAACGTCTGGGTGCGCGCGCTGTGCAGCCCGGAGTCGCGGCCGTCCAGGAACGGCGAGTTCGCCGAGATCGCCAGCAGCATCGGCAGCACAGGCCGCAGCCGGTCGCACACCAGCACTGCGCGATCGGCACCCCGGATCCCCACGTGGACGTGCAGCGAGAACGTGTTGTTGCGCCAGGCCACGTACTTGAGGCCGTCCTCGACGCGGCGGTAGTGGTCGGTCTGGATGATGTGCTGGTCGCGGTAGTCAGACCAGGGGTGCGTCCCGGTCGCGCCGAGCGCGATCCCGCGCTCCTCGGCGAGCGCAAACAACCGACGCCGGCGGTCCCGCTGCGCCGCGATCGCCGCCGCCAGGTCATCGCCACGGCCGGAGCGGATCTCGATCTCGGATGCGATCAGCTCGCCCGCGACCGAGGTGGCCAGCACCGGATCGGCGGCGGCCGCGTCCCGCAGCTCGTCGAAGCGGGCGGTCAGCCCGAGATCGCCTGCGTCCAGCAGCGCGAACTCCTCCTCCAGCCCGACGGTGAAGTCCGTCGATGCGTCGAAGGCCGCCCGCGCGGTGTCGATATTCAGATCCACGTCTGCGCCGGAGATCGGGTCAGGTCAGGTAGAAGTACAGCGCGTAGAGCAGATCGACGGCGGGGCTGGAAGTGTGCACCGTCACCTCCGGCGGGACATGCAGCAGCGCGTCCGAGTAGTTGAACATGATCTTCATCCCGGCTTCGGCGAGCTCGTCGGCCAACTCCTGGGCGGCCGCCGACGGGACCGCTAGCACCGCGACGACGATGTCCTCGTCCTCGATCACCCGGCGCATCTCGGACTTGGACCGGACCGTGAGGTTCCCGATCTCCGTTCCGACCTTGTCCTTGTCGATATCGAACACCGCCACCACCCGGAAGCCGTGGTCGGCGAAGATGTCCGACGTTGCGATCGCGGTCCCTAGGTGGCCGGCGCCGAACAGCGCGATGTTGTGCTGTCCGGAGGTCCGCAGGATCTTCCGGATCTGGGTGACCAGCGACTCGATGTTGTAGCCCACCCCGCGCTTGCCGAACTTCCCGAACCCCGACAGGTCGCGGCGGATCTGCGTCGAGTTCACGTGCGTGTAGTCGGCGAGCTCCTGCGAGGAGATCGTGGTCTTGCCCATCTTGCGGGCCTGTGTGAGCACCTGCAGATAGCGGGACAGCCGTGCGGCGACGCCGAGCGACAGCTTCTCCCCCGGCTTGTCCACGCCTGGCTGAGCAAATGACCGGTCATCGCGGCCGACGATGTAGCTCATCCGGCTCTCCACCTTATCGAGCCTGCGCTCGAGCTCGGTCTCGTCGATCAGCAGCTCGAACTCCTCCACGCCGTCGATCTCGATCACGGGAATGCGTTCGAGGAAGGTCCGCAGCAACGCGTCGTCGGACTCGATGTCGCGTTCTGAGAGCTCGAACCGATGCCGCTCGCGGATCCGCAGCAGCATCTCCCGGGCGTCGTCGCACAGGCAGCAGCCCTCGCGGCCGTACAGGACCACCGTGGTCATCGCAGCACCGGCATCCGCTCGCCGGTGGCGTACACGTCGACGCCGAGGTAGTCCGGGTACGGCAGCACGTCGACGAACCTCGCGGCACTTGCGATCATCGCCGCGTTGTCGGTGCACAGCTCCCGCGGCGGCACGTCGACCGTGACCTCCAGGCCCGACAGCCGCTCGCGCAGCGGTCCGTTGGCGGCGACGCCGCCCCCGATCGCGAGCTGCTCGAGCCCGGTCTGCGCCAGCGCCCGCTCGACCTTCAGCGCCAGCGACTCGACGATCGCCCGCTGGTAGCTGGCGGCCAGGTCGGCGCGCCGGCGCTGCACCTCCGCGTCGCCCAGCTCGCGGACCCGGTACAGCAGCGCGGTCTTCAGCCCCGCGAACGAGAAGTCCAGCCCCTGCACCTTGCGCGCGGTCGGGAACGAGTACGCGTGCGGATCGCCCTCGCGCGCCAGCCGCTCGAGCGCCGGGCCCCCCGGGTAACCGAGCCCGAGCAGGCGGGCGCCCTTGTCGAATGCCTCGCCGGCGGCGTCGTCGAGCGTCGTCCCGAGCTGCGCGAACCCGGGGCCGTGATCGTCGACCCGCGCCAGCAGCGTGTGCCCGCCGCTGGCGATCAGGCTGAGGAACGGCGGCTCGAGCGGCGCCGGGCCCAGGAACGCGGCCGCGACGTGGCCGTGGAGGTGGTCGACCGGGGCCAGCGGCAACTCTCGGGCGGCCGCCAGCGCCTTCGCGGTGGCCACGCCGATCAGCAGCGCGCCGACCAGCCCGGGCCCGCAGGTGACCGCGACAAGCTCGACGTCGTCGAGCGAGTGCCCGGCGGTGGCCAGCGCGTCGTCGACGACCGGGCCGACCAGGTCGAGATGGTGGCGCGAGGCGATCTCGGGGACGACGCCGCCGTAGCGGGCGTGGACTCCCTGCGAGGAGATCACGTTGGAGAGGATCTCGCCCGAGGTCGTGACGACCGCCGCGCAGGTGTCGTCGCAGCTCGTCTCCAGCGCGAGGATCAACCGGGCGCGCTCGAGGTCGACGCGGTGTCCGAGGTGCGCCACATGATCACCGCGTCCTCGCCGGTGTCGTGGTAGTAGCGGCGGCGGGTGCCGGCCGAGCGAAAGCCGAAGCGCTCGTACAGCGCGATCGCGGTCGCGTTGGACGGACGCACCTCGAGCGTGTAGGCAGCGTCCTCGCCGGCCCGGGCCACCATCTGCTCCAGCAGCGCGGTGCCGACCCCTTGGCCGCGAACGGCGGGGTCGACCGCGATGTTCATCAGGTGCCACACGTCGGCGTAGCGAGCACAGATCAGGTACCCGACCAGCTTGCCGTCGCGGATCGCGGCCAGGCAGATGCCCGAGGGCTTGGACAGCTCGAGCACGAACATCCCCAGCGACCATGCGGTCGGGAACGCGCGGCGCTCGATCGCGATCACCTGCGGGAGGTCCGCATATCCGAGCGGGCGGATGGTGAGGGAGTCGGTGCTCATCGGTCGGCGGCGGCGCGGCGGTTGATCTCGGCGTCGGGGAGGCGGAGGTAGGCGGGGTGAACCTGATCTGGGGAGCTCGCACGCATGCCGAGGGCGAGCCGACAGTGAGCGATCGCGCTCACCCGGTGAAGCTCAGACTCATCGCCCGGAACCAACGCCCCCGCACGCTCGAGGACACCCCTGAATTCTACCGCCCCCTCCCCCACCGCCAGCGTCGCGCGACCCAGTTCGCAGACCACCGCCGCGAGCGCCTCGGGGTCGCACGCGCGCGGGGACACGAGCTCGGTGTCGCCGCCGGCGATCCCGTCCGCCGGCCAGCCCGCCACGAACGCCTCGCCGCGGCGCGCGTCGAGCACCGCCAGCACCGCCTCCGCGTGCTCCCGCGAGGCGGTCGCGGCCGCGTTGGAGGCGACGGACTGAAGCGTCGACACACCTACCAGCTCGATCCCGCGGGCGCGGGACAGCGCGCGGGCGCTGGCGATCCCGATCCGCAGCCCGGTGAACGTCCCCGGACCGACCCCGACGGCGATCCGGTCGACCGCCTCCCAGCGCACGCCGCCGCGCTCGAGCACCTCGGCCACGAGCCCGAGCAGGCGCGTCGCGTGCCGCGGACGCGATCCCGGGGCGGGGTCGTCGCGGGCCTCGAGCTCGAGCGCCCCGCCGTCGCGGTCGCGGTCGTCGTCGCCGTCGCCGTCGCGCACGAGCGCCGCCGCGGTCGCCCTGGTGGCCGTGTCGAGGCCGAGGATCAGCACTCGATCGACACGTCCCGGCGGTCTCCGCCGCCGTGCTCGATCCGGACGCGCCGGGCGATCCGCGCCAGCTGCGCGATCTCGCGCTCGCCGGCCGCGGGCCACTCCACGAACGCGATCGTGTCAGGGCCGATGTAGTCACCGAGCAGATCCGGGTCCTCGTCGGACAGGTCCGCCACCCGGTACAGATCGATGTGTGACACCGGCACGCGTCCGCGGTAACGCTGCCCGATCGTGAACGTCGGGCTGGTGACCGCGTCGCGAACACCCAGCGCCCGGCCGGCCCCGCGCACGAGCGTGGTCTTGCCCGCCCCCAGGTCGCCCTCGATCAGCACCACGTCGCCCGGCTCCAGCCCGGCGGCCAGCTCCGCGCCGAGCGCCTCGGTCTCGGCCGGACTGCTTGTGCTCAACCGGCGCGCCATTGGTGGCGCCACACTGTAGTGTCGGGTGCCCGGGGACACGCGTTGCACGCGGGGGGTTAAGGCGCCGATCCTCCGCTGCGTTCGGTACCGTCACGCCAGATGACCGCTCCCACGAGGCAGCCGGCGGGGCGTCTCGGCCGCTTGAAAGCGAGATACGAGCCCCAGGTCGCGAAGCTCCGCGATTCCGACACCGCCAAGGCCGCCGGCCTCGCGCTGGCGATGATCGCCAACAACGTGATCGCGTTGGGCTCGACGGTCGTGTTCGCGCGGTTGCTGTCGGACTACGGCTCGCTGGCGGCGCTGATCAGCTACTTCCTGATCCTGTCGGTGGCCGGCCAGGCGCTGCAGGTGGGCACCGCCCGCGAGGGCGTGCTCGGGCATCTCGGCGTGGGCGCCGATCTGATCGCCACGCTGAAGAGGTGGATGGTCGCGCTGCTGGTGTTCACGGTGGTGATGACGATCGTCTCGGTGCTGGCCCGGGCACCGATCGCCTCCGCCGTGGGGGTCAAGCACGACGACCAGTGGGCGGCCGCGATCGGGCTGCCGGCGGGCTGCATGTGGCTGGGCCTGTCGATCCTCCGCGGCGCCCTGCAGGGCGTCGGCGACTACAAGAGCGTCGGCCTCAGCCTCGTCGGCGAGCAGGCCGTGCGGCTGGTCGCGGGCGCCGCGCTGGCGGCGATCGGGCTCGGCGTCACCGGCGCCTACCTGGGCACGCCGATCTCGTTCATCGCGATGGGGGCCTACTGCACGATCGCGCTGCGGCGCTACGCCGCGAGCGTCGAGAGCGCCCCCGGCCGGCGGCCCCAGGCCGCGTTTGGCCTGTGGGCGCATGTCAAGCGCGCGTGGGCGCCGATCGCCGGGCTGGCGGTGATCGCGGTGTTGCAGAACATCGACATCATCGCCGCCAAGCACCGCTTCAACGGGACCCCCAACCTGGCCAGCTCCTACGCTGCCACCGCGGTCGCCGCGAAGGTGCTGATCTGGGTCGCGATCGGCGGCGGCTTCTACCTGGTCCCGGAGGTCTCGCGGCGCCGCGCTGAGGGCGAGGACACCCGCCCGGTCCTGTGGACCGCGGTGGGAATCATCCTCGTGTGTGCGATCCCGGTGCTGCTGATCTTCGGGTTCGGGGCCAAGCCGCTGCTGCGCGCCGCGTTCGGGTCCGACCGCCTGCTGGCCAGCGACTCGTTGCTGATCCTGGGGGTCGCGTTCACCGCGCTCGCGGGCACGTACCTCGCGATCCAGTACATGCTCGCGCTGAAGCGGACGTGGTTCCTGATCGCGGTCGGCGTGGTCGCGATCGCCGAGCCGGTGCTGCTGCTCCAGGCTTCGCGCAAGCCGACCGGGTTCGCCGTGGTGGTGCTGGCGATCCAGGTGGTCGGGGCGCTGCTGGCGTTCGCGATGGCGTTGCGCAAGGACAGGGCAGCGCCAGCCGCGGGCGAGTCGCCCAAGGCCCGGGTGCACGGCAAGGCCGAGGAGAAGCCCGAGACGTATCTCGAGCCGATCGAGACCGCCTAACCCCCACGCGGGCCGGGCGTGGGGATCATGCGGCGAGCGGTGTCGCCGTCGCCCCCGAGCGGGCGATAGCGCTTTCCCACCCGGCGGGCCGACCGGATCGGGTCGTCCCACAACCCCCAAACCGAGGGAGGTGGGATGGCGGTAGTCAAGATCATCGAGCTCGTCGGCGTTAGCGGCGCACGGGCCCGCGTCGGATTCCAGCGCGTCCAGCCGGGAATGCGGCGCCGCTGACGGGCCCTCAGAACAGACCGAGCTGGGCCGCCGGCTCCCGCTCCGGCGCCGCCGGCGGCTCCTCGGGCTCGGGCAGCACCTCCGGCTCCTCGAGCTCGGGTTCGGGCTCGGGCATCGCCTGCACCGCCTGGGGCTGCGCCGGCGGCCCGAGCGCGAGCAGGTCGGGCAGGCGCTGGAAGTCCGCCCGCAGCGTCTCGAGCATCGACGGCGTGTACAGCGCCGCCGCCGGGTGGAACAGCGGGTAAAGCCGCACCGCGCGCGGCCCGATGATCCGCATCTCCTCCCGCCCGTGCAGGCGGGAGATCCCGGTGCTGTCTCCGCGCAGCAGCTTGGTCGAGAAGTTGCCCAGCGTGCAGATCACGACGGGCTCGATCAGCTCGACCTGGCTGGCCAGATAGTCCTGACAGGACTCGATCTCGTTCGGATGGGGGTCACGGTTGTCGGGCGGCCGGCACTTGAGCACGTTGCAGATCCACACGCTCTTACGCTCGAGCCCGATCTCGGCGAGCAGCTTGTCGAGCAGCTTGCCGGCCTGGCCGACGAACGGGAGCCCCACGCGGTCCTCGTTGGCGCCGGGGGCCTCGCCGATGAACATCAGGTCGGCGTCGGCATTGCCGGCGCCGAACACGACGTTGGTGCGCGTCTGGTGCAGCGGGCAGCGAACGCAGTCCCGTGCCTCCTCGTACACGGTCTTGAGCAGTTCGCGTCGCTCGGCGGCGCTCCTCACGGTTTCCGATGGTAATCCCGGGAGACGACGGTCCGGGGGCTCAGGGCCACCCTGATCCCGCTATCAGCGACGAGATTTGCCGGCGGCGAGGAGTATCATCCGTTGGCGCGGCCGTCACCTTCTGGGGCGGACCGGCGCACAAACTCCCGATACACCCCGACCGGTATCTCAATGCGGGAACTGGAACGGAACTCGTCCGCTAACACCCCTGTCCTGGCACGCCTGGCCATCGTCGGCCGGGGCCGACTGGGGAACGCGCTGGCGGCGGCACTCGAAGGGCCTGACGCCGCGCTGGGTCCGTTCGGCCGTGGCTACGACGGCGAGGGCGCGGATGTGGTGCTGCTGTGCGTCCCCGACGGCGAGATCGCCGCCGCCGCGGCTGCGATCGCCCCCGGGCCGCTGGTCGGGCACTGCTCGGGCGCCACCGGGCTGGGGCCGCTTGCCCCGCACGAGGCGTTCTCGATGCACCCGCTGATGACCGTGACCGCGTCCGGGGCGTCGTTCAGGGGGGCGGGCGCGGCGATCGCCGGCAGCTCGCCGCGGGCGCTGGAGGCCGCCGCGGCGGTCGCGGAGGCGCTCGGCCTGCGGCCGGTACAGGTCGCCGATCGCGGACCGGGCCGCGTACCACGCCGCCGCCTCGATCGCCTCGAACTTCCTGGTGACGCTCGAGGGCGCCGCCGAACGGGTCGCCGGGACCGCCGGGGTCGACCGCGAGCTGCTCGTGCCGCTGGTCCGCGCGGCCGTCGACAACTGGGCGACGCTGGGACCGCAGCGGGCGCTGACGGGGCCGGTGGCGCGCGGCGACGAGGCCACCGTCGCCGCCCAGCGCGACGCGGTCTCGGAGCGCACGCCCGAGCTGGTGGAGCTGTTCGACGCGCTGGTCGAGGCCACCCGCGAGCTCGCGGCCGGTTCGCGCGAGCGCCAGGACGACCCGGCGGCAGGCGCAGCCCGCATGAGAACGGTCCGCACGATCGGCGAGCTGCGCGCCGCGCTGGCGCCCGACCGGCGCGCCGGTCGCACGATCGGGCTGGTCCCGACGATGGGTGCGTTCCACGACGGCCACCTGTCGCTGATCCGGCGCGCCCGCGAGCAGAGCGACGTGGTCGTGGTGTCGCTGTTCGTCAACCCGACCCAGTTCAACGAGTCCAGTGACCTGGCGTCGTATCCGCGCGACGAGCAGCGCGACGCCGCGCTCGCCGCCGAGGCCGGCGTCGACTACCTGTTCGCCCCGCCGCCCGAGGAGATATACCCGGACGGCTTCGCCACGACCGTCTCGGTGTCCCGCGTGACCGAGCAGCTCGAGGGCGCTCACCGCGGCCACGGCCACTTCGACGGCGTCGCCACCGTCGTCGCCAAGCTGCTGAACATCGTCGGCCCCGACGTCGCCTACTTCGGCCAGAAGGACGCCCAGCAGGCGCTGATGATCCGGCGTCTGGCCCGCGACCTCAACATCCCCGTGCGGATCGAGACGTGCCCGACCAGGCGCGAGGCCGACGGGCTGGCGATGTCGAGCCGCAACGTGCTCCTGTCTGCGGCCGAGCGCTCCCAGCGCGGCGGCGCTTCACCGAGCGCTGCGCGCGATCCAGCAGGCCGTCGCGACCGGCGAGCGCGACCCGGTCGCGGCCCGCGCGCTGGCGCTGGCTCGAGCTGACTTCACCCGAAATCGAGGTCGACTACCTCGAGCTCGTATCCCCCGACACGCTGGCTCCGCTGCAGCGGCTCGACGGCGACGTGCTGGCCGTCGTCGCCGCCCGCGTCGGCGCCACCAGGCTGATCGACAACGAGACCATCAACATCAATCGCGGGGTGGCGACCCCGAAAGCGGCGCCAACCACCGCGTAAGGAGGTCTGTGTAGATGTCTGCAACCCCCCGAGTGCCCGTCCCCCAGCATCTGGACGAGCCAATGCCGATGACGCTTCCCCGGCTGGCCGAGAAGAAGCGCCTGGGCGAGCCGATCGTGATGGTGACCGCGTACGACTTCCCGTCGGCCCAGGTCGCCGAGCAGGCCGGCGTCGACATCGCGCTGGTCGGCGACTCCGGCGCGATGACCGTGCTCGGCTACCCGAGCACCGTGCCCGTATCGACCGACGAGATGCTGATGCTGGCGTCCGCGGTGCGCCGCGGGCTGAAGACCCCGCTGCTGGTCGGCGACCTCCCGTTCGGCTCCTACGAGGCGTCCGACGAGCAGGCCGTGGCGACCGCCCAGCGGTTCATCAAGGAGGCCGGCTGCGACGCGGTCAAGCTCGAGCGCGGCGGCAGCAGCGTGCAGCGCGCCCGGGCGATCGTCGAGGCCGGGATCCCGGTGATGGGCCACGTCGGCCTGACGCCCCAGACGGCGACCGCGCTGGGCGGCTACCGCGCCCAGGGCCGGACCGCCAATCGCGCCCTGTCGGTGGCGCGCGACGCGCTGGCGCTGGAGGAGGCCGGGTGCTTCTCGATCGTGTTCGAGGCGATCCCGGCGGCCGTCTCGGAGCTGGTGATGGAGCAGATCGAGATCCCGGTGATCGGGATCGGCGCCGGGCCGGCCACCGACGGCCAGGTGCTCGTGTTCCACGATCTGCTGGGGATCTACGACGGCCACGCTCCGCGCTTCGCCAAGCGCTACGGCGAGCTCAAGGCACTGATGGTCGCGGGCGTCGCCGAGTACGCGGCCGAGGTCCGCGGTGGCTTGTTCCCGGGGCCCGAGCACTGTTACTCGATCGACGAGCAGGAGCTGACCGAGCTCAGGGTGGCGCTCGCGACGCCCGAGGTGTAACTCACTGGTTAGGGCCGGGGTCCGGTCGCTTTCGCGCCGGACCCCCGGCCACTACCATGGCCAGATGCCCCGTCTCGCGCAAGTGTTCGCCCCCCGGGACAGGGTCTACTTCGAGCTGTTCGAGGAGGCCGGCCAGAACGTGTTCCTGGCGGCCGACCTGCTCGACCGGCTGCTCGCCACCTATCCCGACGATCGCGCCCTGGCGCGCGAGATCCTCGATTGCGAGCACAAGGGTGACCGGATCACCCACGACATCATCGACCGCCTCAACCACACGTTCGTGACCCCGATCGACCGCGAGGACATCCTCGCGCTGGCCTCGGCGCTCGACGACGTCGTCGACTACACCGAGGAGGTCGCGGACTACCTCGGTCTCTACAAGATCGAGGCCCCGATGGACCAGGCGATCAAGCTCGCCGGCGTGCTCAAGGCGGCCGCATACCAGGTCGCCGAGGCGATCCCACGGCTGCGCGGCTTCCGCGACATCTCGCTGCAGACGGTCGAGATCAACCGGCTCGAGAACGAGGGCGATCGGATCACCCGCGAGGCGGTGGCCTCGCTGTTCGACGGCGGGATCGACCCGATGGTGGTGATCCGCTGGAAGGACGTGTTCGAGCGTCTGGAGGCGGCGATCGACTCGACCGAGCGCGTGGCGAACATCCTCGAGGGGATCGTCATCAAGAACTCGTAGGTCGGCGGGTCGGCGGCGGTCGTCCTCAGACCTGGGTTCGGTCATAGCTCAGGACGAGATCGCGCGCGGCCGCGGCGACCGTGCGCGCGGCGTGAGTCAGGTCCTGACTGCTGTGTCCGGCGGTGGCGACAAGCCGCAGGCGCGACGTTCCCGGCGGTACCGTTGGAGGCCGGATCGCCTGCGCAAACACCCCCTCACCCAGGACCTGTTCGCACACGTCGGTGGCGGCCCGGGGATCGCCGAGCACGACTGGGACGATCGGCATGTCCGCCACGTCGATGGGCCAGCCGTGGCGGCCGAGCTCGGTTCGCAGCGTCCGCGCATTCGCCCACAGTCGCTCGACGATCCCCGGCCGGTCGTGCATCAGTCTCAGGGCCGCCAACGCTGCCGCCACCGACGGCGGCGGGAGCGCCGTCGAGTAGATCAGCGTCCGCGACCGGTTGATGAGAAGCTCCGCCAGCCGCGGCTCGCAACACGCGAACGCGCCGTAGCTCCCCAGCGCCTTGCTGAGCGTTCCGATCACGATGTCGACCTCGCGTTGCAGTCCGAGCGCGGCGACCAGGCCGCGCCCACCGGGGCCGACGACGCCGGTGGCGTGTGCCTCGTCGACCATGATTCGCGCTCCATGGCGTCGCGCCAACTCGACGATTCCCTCGAGCGGTGCCAAGTCTCCGTCCATCGAGAACACGCCATCGGTCACGATCAGGGCACGGCGTCCGCCGGCGCTGCGGAGGCCGCCCGAGAGTGAGTCGAGGTCGGCGTGGTCATAGATCACCGTCTCCGCGCGTGAAAGGCGACAACCCTCGACAATCGAGGCGTGGTTCAGCCGGTCGGAGAGGATCACGTCGCCGGGTCCAGCCAGCGTCGCGATCACCCCGACGTTGGCGAGGAAGCCCGAGCCGAACAGCAGACACCGCGGATACCCCTTGAACGTGGCCAGCTCCTCCTCCAGCTCGCGGTGCACCAGCATGTTCCCGGACACCAGCCGAGATGCGCCCGCGCCGGCGCCCCATCGCTCCGCCGCCTCGGCAGCGGCTCGGCGGATCGCTGGATCGCCCGCGAGCCCGAGATAGTCGTTGGAGCACAGCAGGATCACCTCGCGGCCTTCGAGCATCACCCGGGCGCCCTGGGCGCTCTCGATTACCCGGAGCTCGCGGTACAGGCCGGCCCGGCGCAGTTCGTCGAGGATCTCGGCGACCGGGTCCATCGGTCACCGGAGGGCGGGGCGCGTCACCGCGCGCCCCGCACCGACCACCGCTTCGGGGCGCAGGCCTTCTCGGGCGGCGGCCAGGAACGCCTCGCGGTCGAGCGCGCCGGCGTCCTGTGGCAACCGGCCCACGAGCGGCATGCCGGCATACGCGGGTAGGTCATCGAGGTTGCGGGTCGCGGCGAGGTCGGGGTCTCGCGGCCAGGCGCCGATCACGACCCCTCTGCAGTGCACCCCTCGGGACCGCAGCGCCTCGCAGGTGAGGGCGGTGTGGTTGAGCGTGCCGAGACTGGCCCGGACCACGACGAGCACAGGGGCATCGAGTGCGCACGCCAGGTCGGCGAGCGTACCCCCGGCGGCATCCATTCGCACGAGCAGGCCGCCGGCTCCCTCGACCAGGACCAGGTCGCGGTCGAGCAGCCCCCGGACCGCCGCCGCTGTCTCGTTCACCGTCGGGAGCTGACCGGCTTCCAGGCGTGCCGCGGTCGCCGGGGCGAGCGGTTCCGGAAAGCGAGCCAGCTCGTGCAGGTCCTCGACGCCGGACAGCCGGCGAACCTCGTCGAGGTCGCCGGGTTCGCCCGGCGCCACGCCCGTCTGCACTGGTTTCACGACCGCCACGCTTTCGCCACGTGCGCGGGCGAGGGCCGCTAGGGCCGCGGTCACGACGGTCTTGCCGACCTCCGTGTCGGTCCCCGTCACGACCAACACGCTCGACGTGCCCGCTCCGGCCGCTGCGACCGCCACGACCGCGCGGGCAATTTGCCGTAGATCCTCGTCCGAGGTGACATACGACGGCATCGTGTAGACCAGGTCGCGGAACGGACGCAGCCACACGCCCTGCTCGACCGCAGCGGTGGTGGCGGCGATGTCGACCGGGCCGGTAAGCTGGACCACGCCGATCGCGCCGAGCACCCGCACGTCCGCCACGCCGGGGAGCCCTTTCGCCGCAGCCAGGCCCCGGCTGAGCCCGTGCTCGATCCGCGCCACGTGCCGGCGCCAGCTGCCATCGGCGAGCAGACCGATAGCGGCGCCGGCAGCCGCGCACGCGAGCGGGTTGGCCATGTAGGTCGGCCCATGCATGAGCGCGAGATCGCCGTTGCGGGTGACCGCTTGCGCCGCCGCTGAGGTGCACAACGTGGCGGCGAGCGTGAGATATCCGCCGGTGAGCGCCTTGCCGACGCACATGATGTCGGGAGCCACGCCGGCGTGCTCACAGGCGAACATCTGTCCCGTTCGTCCGAACCCGGTGGCTATCTCGTCCAGAACCAGCGGCAGCCGATAGCGGTCACATAACTCGCGCAGCAGCCGCACGACGGCGGGATCGTAGAACCACATGCCGCCCGCGCCCTGCACGACTGGCTCGACGATGACCCCTGCCAGTTGCTCGCAATGGCGGGCGAAGAGCTCCTCGAGATGGTGGGTGTAGCCCGCGTCCAGGACACGAGGAGGGCGGTCGGCGAAAACGTGCTTGGCCAACGCCGGCTTGAACAAGCTGTGCATGCCGTCCACCGGGTCGCACACCGCCATGGCGCCGAGCGTGTCGCCGTGATAGCCGCCGCGGACCGTCAGCAGATGCCGGCGCCCCGGGTGCGCCTGGAGGCACATCTTGATCGCCACCTCCACCGCAATCGAACCCGAATCGGCCAGGAATACGTGCTCGAGCTCGCCGGGGGCAAGCTCGATCAGCCTCTCCACAAGTGCAATCGCGGGCTCGTGCGTGAGTCCGCCGAACATCACGTGCGCCATCCGATCCAACTGGGCGTGCACCGCTGCGTCGATAGCCGGGTTCCGGTAGCCGTGCACGGCGCACCACCAGGAAGCCATTCCGTCGATCAGCTCGCGCCCGTCGGAAAGCCGGAGCCGGACACCTTCGGCGGACTCGACCAGGTACCGCGGATGGGCGGGCGGCATCGTGTCGTAGGGATGCCATACGTGCCTCGAGTCGAGCGCGAGTAGTTCGGCGTCGCGGATCGCCTGGGCGTCGATCGCTGTCGATCTGCTTGCGGTCACTGGTCCTCGCAGATGCTAGTGGTCCCGTCCGTGAGTCGTGCGGCACCGAGAGTGCCCGGTGGCGGATGCGATCGCAAGGACGCATGACCGAAGGCGCAGCGGAGCTAGTCGAGGTCCGAGGACGCAGCGGCCGGAAGACTGGGCGCGGCCCGGAAGTGGGCGAGGCCGGATGCCGAGCGGGCCAGCGCCCGAGGCCGCCGGCGGGCGCTCGAATGGCGCAGGACTTACGGACGGGGTCACTGGTGGCCGTACTCGATCGTGCGCAGCACGCGGGCAGGGACGCCCGCGGCGATCGAGAACGCCGGGATGTCGGTGGTCACGACCGAGTTGGCGCCGATCACGGAGCGCTCTCCGACCGTCACCCCGGTGGTGATCACCACGTTGGCGCCGCACCACACGTTGTCGCCGACGCGTGTGGGGCCCTTGGTGGTGAATCCCTGCCAGGTGATCGGCTTGTCGCGATCGTCGAACCGGTGTGAGGCGTCGGTGATAAAGCAGCCGTTGGCGAACATGCAGTGATCGCCGATCTCGACCAGCTCCATCGAGGCGATCATCACGCCCAGGTTCAGAAACGTCCCTTCGCCGATCCGGATCCGCGCCGACCCGGGCGCGGTCAGCCACACGCCCGGCTCGAGCAGCGCCTGGGCACCGACCTCGAGCCGCCCCTCCAGCAGCGCCTCGAGCACGTTGCCGTGCACCGGCCAGCGCACGAACGCATCGCGCCGCATGAATTCCCAGTGGATCCGCGCGCGGTTCCAGGGCAGCGAGTTGCGCTCATACCAGTGCCACTTCTGGGCCCACAGCCTCAGCTGCGACACTAGGCCGGCGGGCGGGATCCCGGAAGCGTCCAGCATGGCTGAAAGCTAATCGGTTCCGGGCGTCCCGGTCCGGCGCGGGCGTCCCGGACCCGTCGCGGACCCGGCTCAGCCGGTCGTGGCGGCGGCCTTGCGCCGGGGCGCCCGCCGGCGCGCGGGAGCCTTGGGCGGCTTGGCCGCCGGCTGCGCCGGCAGCCTCTCAGCCAGGAACCGGCCGGTGTACGAGTCGGCCACGGCGGCGACCTGCTCGGGCGTTCCCGTCGCGATCACGCGTCCGCCCTCCTCCCCGCCCTCGGGCCCCAGGTCGATGATCCGGTCGGCGACCTTGATCACGTCCAGGTTGTGCTCGATCACCACCACCGAGTTGCCCGCGTCGACCAGCCGCGCCAGGATCTCGAGCAGGCGTTCGATGTCGGCGAAGTGCAGTCCGGTGGTCGGCTCGTCGAGGATGTACAGCGTCCGTCCGGTCGCCACCTTCGACAGCTCCGCCGCCAGCTTCACCCGCTGCGCCTCACCGCCCGACAGCGTCGTGGCCGGCTGGCCCAGCCGCATGTATCCCAGCCCGACGTCGTTGAGCGTCTCCACCCTGCGCCGGATCTTCGGGATGTGCTCGAAGAACTGCAGCGCCTCCTCGATCGGCATCTCGAGCACGTCGGCGATCGTCTTGCCCTTGAAGCGGACCTCGAGCGTCTCGCGGTTATAGCGCTTGCCGTGGCACTGATCGCACGGCACGTACACGTCGGGCAGGAAGTGCATCTCGATCTTGATCTGACCGTCGCCGCGACACACCTCGCAGCGCCCGCCCTTGACGTTGAACGAGAACCGGCCCGGCTTGTAGCCGCGGGCCCTGGCCTCCTGGGTCTTCGAGAACAGCTCCCGGATCTGGTCGAACAACCCGATGTACGTGGCCGGGTTTGACCGCGGCGTGCGGCCGATCGGCGACTGGTCGACCGAGATGATCTTGTCCAGCTGATCCAGGCCGTTGATCCGCCGGTGCACCCCGGCCCGCTGGCGCGTCCGGTGCAGCCGGTTGGCCACCGCCTTGTAGAGGACCTCGTTGACCAGCGTCGACTTGCCGGAGCCCGACACGCCGGTGACGCAGCAGAACACGCCCAGCGGGATCTTCACGTCGATCCGCTGCAGGTTGTGCTGCGAGGCACCCTCGATCCCGATGTACCCGCTGGGCTTGCGCCGCTTGGCCGGCGTCTCGATCACCCGCGTGCCGGCCAGGAACTGCCCGGTCAGCGAATCGGGCACCCGCTCGACCTCGGCTGCCGTCCCCTGCGCGACCACGTAGCCGCCGTGCTCGCCCGCCGCCGGCCCCATGTCGACCAGATGGTCGGCCGCCCGCATCGTGCCCTCGTCGTGCTCGACCACCAGCACCGTGTTGCCCAGGTCGCGCAACCGCTCGAGCGTCACGATCAGCTTCTCGTTGTCGCGCTGGTGCAGCCCGATCGACGGCTCGTCGAGGATGTACAGCACGCCGACCAGCGACGATCCGATCTGCGTGGCCAGCCGGATCCGCTGCGCCTCGCCGCCCGACAGCGTCGCCGCCGCCCGCTCCATCGAGAGATACCCGACTCCGACGTTCTCCAGGAACTGGAGGCGCTCCTCGATCTCCCGCAGCACCAGCCGCGCGATCCGCCGGTCGTGCTCGGACAGGTCCAGGTCGCGGACCCACTCCAGCGCCCGCCGCGCCGACAGCCCCGTGAACTCGTGGATCGGCGTGTCGCCGATCAGCACCGCCCGGGACTCGGGCCGCAACCGCGCTCCCTTGCACTCCGGGCACGGCCGCAGCGTCATGTACTCCTCGATCTTCTCGCGCGAGTAGTCGGACTCGGTCTCCCGGTAGCGCCGCTCCAGGTTCGGGACGATCCCTTCGAACGTGGTCGCGTAGGACCGCCGCCGCCCGAACCGGTTCCGGTATGAGACCTGCAGCCGCTGCCCGTTGGTCCCGTACAGGAAGAAGTCCTGGCAGTCCGCCGGGAGCTCCTGCCACGGGATCTCGAGGTCGACGTTGTAGCGCTCGGCGATCGCCTGGGTGAGCTGGTCGTAGTAGTCAGACGCGCTCGCCGTCCACGGCGCCAGCGCGCCCTCGCCGATCGACAGGCTCGGGTCGGGCACGACCAGGTCGGGGTCGATCTCCATCTGCGAGCCCAGCCCCGTGCAGCGCGGGCAGGCTCCGTGCGGCGAGTTGAAGCTGAAGATCCGGGGCTCGAGCTCGACCAGGCTGGGGCCGTGCACCGGGCACGCGAACCTCTCGGAGTAGGTCTGGATCTGGTTTGCGCCGGTGGGCGAGGCAGGGTCCTGCTGATCCACCAGCTCGATCTCGACCAGCCCGTCGGCCAGCGCCACCGCGGTCTCGATCGAGTCGGCCAGCCGCTTGCGCAGCTCGCCCTTCATCACCAGCCGGTCGACCACGATCGCGATGTCGTGCTTGAACTTCTTGTCCAGCGAGATGTCCTCGTCCAGGCGCCGCAGCTCGCCGTCGATCTTGGCCCGCCCGAAGCCCTCGTTACGGAGCTCCTCGAGCTGCTTGCCGTACTCGCCCTTACGCCCGCGGACGATCGGCGCCAGCACCATGAACCGTGTCCCCTCGGGCAGCTCCATCACCTGATCGATGATCTGCTCCGCCGACTGCCCGCTGATCGGACGCCCACACACGTGACAGTGGGGATGGCCGACCCTCGCCCACAGCAGCCGCAGGTAGTCGTAGATCTCGGTGACGGTCCCGACCGTCGACCGCGGGTTACGCGAGGTGGTCTTCTGATCGATCGAGATCGCCGGCGACAGGCCCTCGATCGAGTCGACGTCGGGCTTGTCCATCTGCCCCAGGAACTGGCGCGCGTACGCCGACAGCGACTCGACGTACCGCCGCTGGCCCTCGGCGTAGATCGTGTCGAACGCCAGCGACGACTTGCCGGACCCCGACAGGCCGGTGATCACGGTCATAGCCCCCCGCGGGATCTCGACCGTTATGTCCTTCAGATTGTGCTCTCGTGCTCCCGAGACAATGAGCTTGTCCACATAACGCAGTTTAGAGAACCGAACAGACGTTCCCATCCGCGGTCGGGGCCGAACGCCGCATAGTCCGCGCGATTTCGGATCCCCGCCTCCGCGGCGGCGCGTCCGCTAGCTGTAAAACCCGAGGAGGTTGTTCAGCTCGTGGAGGCCAGGGAGGGTGCGGATGAACCGCTCTGCTTGGTTGGGTGTGGAACGGTGGGCGCGAGTCCGCGGAGCCGAGCGAAACCACTTGCACAACGTCCCACTCGAGCGCTCTGGGCGCCACTGTGGGACGTTAGTCACTGGGACGTGACCAACGTCCCAAGCCAACCCGCCAACGCCTACGTTGGGACGTTAAGCACGTCCTCGCCCCCGGGCCCCGGGCGATCTGTCGCGATGTCGTTTGGCGGCGTCAGCCCTCGACCGAGGCGTAGACCTCGTCGAGCAACCCGCCGCGGTCGTTGAGCTTGTAGTGCTCGGCGAGGTAGCGGTCGGTCTCCTCGCGCGGGGTGCCGTTGAGCGCCATGTTGAGCGCGATCAGGCGGGCGCCCTCGGTGTCGTCGGGCCCCGTTGGGATCTCGGGCTCCGCGGGCTTCTCTGGCTCCGCGGGCGTCTCGGGCTCCGCTGGCTTCTCGGGCGGCGCCGGGGCCGCCGCGTGCAGCGCCCCCTCCTCGACGAGCTCCGAGTGCTCCTCGGGAGCGATCGGAGCGGCCTGCTCGCTCGCGTGAGCCTGACTCGCGTGGTCGACGGCGTGCTCCGGCGCGCCGGTGGTCTCGCGGACCTGGCCCATGTGCCCCTCGAGCTGGTCGAGCTCTGACTTCAGCCGCTCCGAGCCGGTCCGCAGCGACTCGAACAACGCGTTCAGCTCGCCCTTCATCGCGTCCAGCCGCGACATCATCCCGGCGGTCGACTCGTTGACCTTGCCGACGTCGGCGTGGGCCTGTTCCTTGGCCTGCTGGCGGATCGCGGCGGCGTCGTTGCCGGCGTCGGCGCGGATCCGGTCGGCGTCCTCGACGGCGTGGCGCTGGATCTCGGCCGCGCTGGTCTCGGCGCCCTCGACGATCGCGCGGATCCGGTCGCTGGCGGTGTCGGCCAGCGACTGGCTGCGTGCGGTCGAGCTGCGCTGGAGCTCCTGCACTTGATCGGCCAGCGCTCGCAGATGGGCGTCGACCGCGTCACGGTCGTAGCCCCCGTCCCCGACGGGGAAGTCCTGCTTCTGGATGCTGTCTCGGTCAAGCGCCACCTGCGCTACCTCCGCGTCGGGAAAGGGAAATCCGCGGGGGCAGCCTATCGGGCGCGAACTCTCAGCCCGGCGCCAGCCCGCCCTCGGCGACGGCGAGATCGAGCTGGCGCTTCAGATCCCGGATCTCGTCGCGAAGCTTGGCCGCGTACTCGAACCGCAACTCCTCGGCCGCGGCGAGCATCTCCTCCTCCAGCTCGACGATCGTCTTCTCGATCTCGGCGGGGGGCATCGCATCGACCTGGCGGCGGCGCCGGCGCGATCGCGGCACCTTGGACTCGCTCTGGAGGAACTCGGCGATGTCGGAAATGCCCTTGACGATCGTCTCAGGCGTGATCCCGTGCTCCTTGTTGTAGGCCCGCTGGATTTCTCGCCGGCGGTCGGTCTCGTCGAGCGCGGCCCGCATCGCGGCGGTCTCCTTATCTGCGTACATCACGACCTTGCCCTCGATGTTGCGCGCGGCCCGCCCGATCGTCTGGATCAGCGACGTCTCGCCCCGGAGGAAGCCCTCCTTGTCGGCGTCGAGGATCGCCACCAGCGAGACCTCGGGCAGGTCGAGGCCCTCGCGCAAGAGGTTGACCCCGACGAGCACGTCGAACTCGCCCAGGCGCAGCTCGCGGATGATCTGGATCCGCTCGAGCGTGTCGATCTCGGAATGCAGGTAGCGCACCCGGAAGCCCATCTCGAGCAGGTAGTCGGTGAGGTCCTCGGCCATCTTCTTGGTCAGCGTGGTCACCAGCGTCCGCTCGTTGCGGTCGACCCGGCCGCGGATCTCGTTCATCAGATCGTCGATCTGGTTGCGGGTCTCGCGGACCTCGACGTCCGGGTCGATGATCCCCGTCGGGCGGACGATCTGCTCGACGATCCGCTGCGCGTGCCGGCGTTCGTAGTCGCCCGGCGTCGCCGACACGAACACCATCTGCGGGGTGATCGAGAGGAACTCCTGGAACGTCTGGGGCCGGTTGTCAAGCGCACTGGGGAGCCTGAACCCGTAGTCGACCAGCGTCTGCTTCCGCGAGCGGTCGCCCTCGTACATGCCGCCGATCTGCGGCACCGTCTGATGGGATTCGTCGATGAAGCACACGAAGTCGTCCGGGAAGTAGTCGAGCAGGCAGTAGGGCCGGTCCCCCGCGTTGCGGCCGTCGAGGATCCGCGAGTAGTTCTCGATCCCCGAGCAGAAGCCGAGCTCGCGCAGCATCTCCATGTCGTACTGGGTGCGCTGACGCAGCCGGTGGCTCTCCAGCAGCTTGCCCTGGGCGTCGAGCTCGGCGCAACGCTCGTTGAGCTCGCGGCCGATCTCGGCGACCGCGTCCTCGATCATCCCCTCGCGGACGTTGTAGTGCGAGGCCGGCCAGATCCCGACGTGCTCGAGGTTGTCCTCGAGGATCTCGCCGGTCACCGGGTCGAAGTGCTGCAGGTGCTCGACCTCGTCGCCGAACAGCACGATCCGGAAGGCGGTCTCGGCGTAGGCGGGGAAGATCTCGAGCGTCTCGCCGCGGACCCGGAACGTCCCCCGACCCAGCGCGGTGTCGTTACGCGTGTACTGGATCGAGACGAGCTTTCGCAGCAGCGCGTCGCGGTCGATGTACTCCCCCAGCCGCAACGTCTGCAGGTTCTCGTCATAGACCTCGGGCGACCCCAGGCCGAAGATGCAAGACACGCTGGCGACGATCACGACGTCGCGCCGCGCGAACAGCGCCGCGGTCGCGGAGTGGCGCAGCCGGTCGATCTCCTGGTTGATCGCCGAGTCCTTCTCGATGTAGAGGTCCTTGCTGGGGACGTAGGCCTCGGGCTGGTAGTAGTCGTAGTAGGAGACGAAGTACTCGACCGAGTTACGCGGGAAGTACGTCCGGAACTCGTTGCACAGCTGGGCGGCGAGCGTCTTGTTGTGGGCGATCACGAGCGCCGGCTTCTGCACGGCCTCGATCGTCGCCGCCATCGTCATCGTCTTGCCGGTCCCCGTCGCTCCCAGCAGCGTCTCGAACGGCTCGCCGGCGTTGATGCCCTCGGCCAACGACGCGATCGCCTGAGGCTGATCGGCGGTCGGATGGTAGGCGGCGTCTAGTTCAAACTGCGGCATCGGGCGGACCTACCAGCGTAGCGTCTGCATCGGACGCTCCCACGCCCTAGCGGGCTCCACTAGGAGCCGTCGCCGACCGCCTCGCGCGAGTAGGCCGACACGTACTCGGGGACCGCCAGCGAGCACTGCTCGTCGGTCACCGGCTCCCCCACCGTCAGCGCCAACGGGATCTCCCCCGCCCACACCGGCAGATCCATGTCCGCGGCGGCGTCGCCGGGCGGGCCGGTGCGGATCTTCGCCGAAGCCTCGTCGATCGCCAGCTCGATCACCTCGGTCGCCTTGAGCTCCTTCGGGCTGGGCCCGCGCGCCTCGTCGGAGCGCCCGGGGACGATGTGCTCGACGATCTTGCGCAGAGCCCGGTCCTTGCGCTCGGGGTCGGTGATCTCCCGGGCCTGGCCGAGGATCACGACCGAGCGGTAGTTCATCGAGTGATGGAACGCCGAGCGCGCCAGCACGAGCCCGTCGAGCAGCGTCACGGTCAGGCACATCGGCACGCCCTCGCCGAGCCTGCTCAGCAGCCGGCTCAGCGGCGAGCCGTGCAGGTAGACGCGCTCGCCGTCGCGCGCGTACAGCACGGGAATCACGAACGGCTGCCCGTCGTCGGAGGCCACGCCGACGTGGGCGATCAGGCCCTCGTCCAGGATCTCGTGGATCGTCGTGCGCCGGTAGCTGCCGCGCCCGGCTCGGCGGCGCACCTTCGTTCTCTCGGTTTTGTTATAGTACGTTCGCATGCTTGAGGCAGAACAATACCACAGGGGCGAGCCCGAAATCACCGGCGCCACCGCGCGCGAGATCGCCGCGAGTGCCGAGACCGCGATCCGCGAAGGGGCACTCGACGCCGGTGACACGCTCCCCACGGTGCGGGCGCTGGCCAAGCGCCTCGGCAAGAGCCCCGCGACGGTCAACTCGGCCTACCGGATCCTCCGGCAACGCGGTCTGGCCACCGCCGACGGGCGCCGCGGCACCCGGGTCGCCCCCCGCCCGGCGCTCCGCGCCCCCACCGCAGCGCGCCGCCAGAGCCACCCGCAGCCGCCCGCTCCGGGCCAGCCGGAGCGCCGCGACCTCGCCGCCGGGCTCGCGGACTCGGCGCTGCTGCCGGCGATCGGCCCCGCGATCGCCCGGATCGACTTCGACGCCCGGCTGCGGGGAAGCGGCTCCGAGGCCGTCGACGCGCGGATGCTCGAGGCCGCGACCCGCTCGTTCGCGTCCGACGGGATCGCGACCGACGCGGTCACGGTCGTGTCCGGCGCGCTTGACGGGATCGAACGCGTCCTCCAGGCGCACCTGCGCCCGGGCGACCACGTCGTGGTCGAGGACCCGTGCTACCCGCCGATCCGCGACATCCTGCTGGCCCTGGGGCTGGTCGCGGTACCGGTCGCCGTCGACGATCGCGGACTGATCCCAGAGGCGTTGGACGCCGGCCTGGGCAGGGGCGTGGAGGCGGTGGTGGCCGTGCCCCGGGCTCAGAACCCGCTCGGCGCCGCCGTCGACCCGGCCCGCGGCCACGAGCTGCGCTCGCTGCTGGAGCGCCACCCGGGAGTACTGCTGGTCGAGGACGACCACGCCAGCGTGGTCGCCGGCGCGCCGTACGCGAGCATGATCGCGCCCGGGTGGCCGCGCTGGGCGGTGATCAGGGCGATGTCGAAGATCCTGCACCCGGACCTGCGCCTGGCGATCATCGCCGGTGACGAGACGACGGTCGCGCGCGTCGAGGGCCGCCAGGCGCTGGGACCCCGCTGGGTCAGCCACATCCTCCAGGCGACCACCGCGCAACTGCTCCAGGACCCCGAGTTCGACGCCGTCTGCGCCCGCGCCCGGGCCGCCTACGCCGCCCGCCGCGGCGCGCTGATCGCCGCGCTGCAGGAGCGCGGCGTCGCCGCCCACGGCGGCTCGGGCCTGAACGTGTGGGTCCCGGTGACCGAGGAGGCACCAGTCGTGCGCGGGCTGCTGGACGCCGGCTGGCTGGTGATGTCCGGCGAGCGCTTCCGGTTCCGGGCGGCGCCGGGGATCCGTGTCACCACCGCGACGCTGCAGGAGCACGAGGCACCCACGGTCGCCGAGGTGATCGCCGCGGCGGAGCATGCCGCCCGCCCCCGGCGCGCCTACTGATAGCCGAGCTGGCTGGCGTACTTGTGGCGGTAGTCGCCCTCGGCGCGCAGCACCTTCTGCACGTACGCGCGCGTCTCCGGGAACGGGATCCGGGCGATCGTCAGCTTGTGGCCGGATTTCCGGGCTTCCGCCACCCACCGGTCGGCGTTGGTCTCGCCGCCGTTGTAGGCCGCCAGCGCGAATACCAGGTTGCCGTGGTAGTGGTCGAGCAGATATCGCAGCAGATAGCTGCCGTAGGCGATGTTGACCTGCGGCGTCGACAGGTCGGACACCTGGAATGTCTTGGCCCCGGAGCGCTTGGCCAGGAACTTGGCCGTCTCGGGCATGATCTGCATCAGGCCCTGGGCACCGGCCGGCGACGTGCGCGAGTCGAACTTGGTCTCGGCGTAGATCACCGCTGCGATCAGGGCCGGCTGGAGGTGCTTCTCGGCGGCCTGCTGGCGGATGATGTCGGCGTGATTGAGCGGGAGCGTGAGCTCGGTGACGGCCTTCTTGAACAGGGGCAGCGCCAGGAACACCCCCAGGGCGACTAGCGCGAGCGCGACCAGCAGCGTCACCCGCCGGCGGGCGACCGTCTTGCGCCGGGCTTGCGCCCTGCGGATCTCGCGTCGCGTGGCGCCACGGGTCACAACGGGCTGCGCCACATCAGCCTCCTCACGGCTCAGCACTCCTCACTCTCAGTCGTTCAGCTTGTCAAGAACGGCCGACAACTTCGACTGCAGATCGTCAAACGTCCCATCATTAACAACTACATATGTCGCACGTTGTGCCTTTTCCTTCTGCGACAACTGCCGCGCGGAGCGCTCCGCGAGCGCCTGATGGCCGCGTGAACCGGCCCGCTGCGACCGGACGTCCTCGTCGGCGACCACCGCGATCGTGGCGTCGTAGGCGCGCTCCATGCCCGATTCGAACAGGAGCGGAACCTCCACCACGGCCGCGCGCGGGGGCGGAGAGACGTCTTCGAGGCCCTGGCGCCAGGCGCCCACGCGCTCGCGCACCAGCGGCCACAGGAGCCCCTCGAGCCAGGCGCGATCCTCATCGGTAGCAAACGCCCTGCCGGCCAGGGCGCCGCGGTCGACCACGCCGCCGGTAACGACCGAGTCGCCGAACCGGTCGCTGACCGCCGCCTTCACCAGCTCGTCCTCGTAGAGGTCGTGGACCACGCGGTCGGTCGAGATCACCGCGGCGCCGAGCCGCTCGAGCGCGTCCAGGGCCGTCGATTTGCCGGCGCCGATGCCGCCCGTCAGCCCGATGAAGGCGATCACCGGCCGCCGCTCAGGCGTCCGGTGATGCCTCAGGCTCTGGCTCGGCTACCGCGGGAGCCTGCTCGTCGGCGGCCTCGGGTTCGGCCACGGCCTCGGGTTCAGCCACGGCCTCAGGTTCGGCCACGGCCTCGGGGTCGGCTGCGACCTCAGGTTCGGCCACGGCTCGGGGGACCTCAGGTTCGGCCACGGCCTCGGGTTCGGCCACGACCTCAGGTTCGACCACCGCCTCGGATTCGGCGACGACCTCAGGTTCGACCACCGCCTCGGATTCGGCGACGACCTCAGGTTCGACCACCGCCTCGGGGTCGGCCACCGCCTCGGGGTCGGCCAGAGCCTCGGCCTCGGGTTCGGCCTGTACCGGAACGGACTCGTCGGAGCCGGCGAACACGTCCTCGGAGAGACCGAGTTCGGGCACGTTGTCCAAGTCGCCGGCCGCGTCGGCGCCGGAGGGCGGCACGATCGGCCGCACCGGGAGGACCTGGCCCTCGACTCGCTTGATCGACAGCGACAGGCGCCGGCGCTCGGAGTCGATCTCGAGGATCTTCACCCGGACCGGGTCGCCGGGCTGGATGATCTCGCGCGGGTTCTCGACGTGGTGCTGGGCGAGCTCTGAGATGTGCACCAACCCCTCGACGCCGTCGAGGATCTCGACGAACGCGCCGAAGGTGACCACCTTGGTGACCGTGCCCTCGAGCTCGTCGCCGATGTTGTAGGTGTCGACGACCCGCTGCCAGGGGTCCTCCTGGGTCTGCTTGAGGCCCAGCGAGATCCGCTGGCGGTCGCGGTCGATGTCGAGCACCTTGACGCTGACGGTGTCGCCGATCGAGAGGATCTCGCTCGGGTGGTTGACGTGCGACCAGGAAAGCTCGGAGATGTGGATCAGGCCGTCGATCCCGTCGAGGTCGACGAACGCGCCGAAGTCGACGATGTTCGAGATCGTGCCCTCCACGACCTGGCCGGGCTGGAGGCGATCCAGGATCCGCTCGCGGTCCTCCTTGCGCTGCTCCTCGAGCACCGCGCGGCGGGACAGCACGACGTTGTTCCGGGACCGGTTGAGCTCGATCACCTTGCACTCGATCGACTGGCCCATGTACTCGTCGAGGTTCGGGACGCGGCGGATGTCGACCAGCGACGCGGGCAGGAACCCGCGGACGCCGAGGTCGATGATCAGACCGCCCTTGACGACCTCGATCACGGAGCCTGAGACGGGCTCGCCGGACTCCGCGGCGGCCTCGATCTTGCGCCAGGCCTTCTCAAATCGGGCGCGCTTCTTGGACAGGATCAGCCGTCCGTCCTGGTCCTCCTTGGTGAGGACGAGCGCGTCGACCTCCTCGCCGAGCGAGACCTCGTCTGAGGGGTCGACCGACTTGCGGATCGACAGCTCGCTGGACGGGATGACGCCTTCGGACTTGTAGCCGATGTCGACCAGCACCTCGTCGTTGTCGATTCGGACGACGTGGCCGGTGACGACATCCCCCTCCTGGAACGGATGCAGGGTGGCGTCGTAATTGGGGACTATCTGGCCATCGATCTCCAGCAGGAGGCCGTCGGAGCCCTCGACGACTCGCGCGTTAGGCTGATCGGTGGCCGGCATCAAAGGTGTAGTTGTGGACATGCGTCTCCGGAGGATAGCCGCACGAGGCGTGTGGAGCGGCTCCACATCACGATTTCCTAAAGGGGCCGTCGCCGACGTGGCCGTCCACGCAATCACGGCGTACCGAGAGGTGCCACCGGTGGATGGATCGCAAGGACGCAGGCCGAAGGCGTAGCGGAGCTACGTCGAGGTCCGAGGACGTAGCGAGACGCCGCCGGGGGCGACTCGAATGCGAACGTGATTGCGTGGACGGACACTGGCCGTCGGTTATTCTCGGGCGGACCCTATGCCCCGGCGAGCGACCAAGCGCGGTGAGGAGCGCACCCCGCTGCGGCACGATTGTGACGTGCTGATCTGCGGGGCCAGCTTCGCCGGACTGGCGGTGGCGCGCGAGCTCGCCGGCAGCGGCGCCGACGTGCTGGTGATCGACCGCTACGAGATCGGCGAGCGCCAGACCTCCGCGTGCGGGATCCCCACCGGGTGGCTGGAGGCGCTGGAGCTGACCGAGTCGCTCCAGCAGACGTTCGGGGAGCTGGTGATCCACACCCCCCATACGACCGTCCGCTACGAGCTGCCGTGGACGTTCTCGACGTTCGACTACCGGACGCTGTGCGCCGTGCTGGCCGCCCAGGGATCGTTCGAGTTCGAGACCGCCAAGGTCGACGGGCGCACGGGCGACGTCGTCCACACCGACCGCGGCGACATCCGCGCGGGACTGATCGTCGATGGGCTCGGCTGGCGGCGGGTGCTCGGCGTCGGCGACAACGTGCAGCCTCCGGACGCGCTGCTGTCGCGGGGGCTCGAGGTCCATCCGCCCGGCTCCGGTCAGGACATGGAGGTGTGGATCGACCGCTCCTACGTGCCCGCCGGCTACGGGTGGAGCTTCCCCGCCGAAAGCGAGATCAGGATCGGCGTCGGCTCGTTCGACCCGCGGTTTCACGTGCGCGAGCCGACCGTGCGACTGGCCACCGACCTGCACGCCGACACGGTCCGTTACCAGGGCAACTGGATCCCCCACGCGCTGCGCGACGCCACCGAGGACGGCGTGTTCTTCGTCGGCGACTCCGCCGGCCACTGCCTGCCGCTGACCGCCGAGGGGATCCGCACGGCGCTGTACTTCGGGCTCGCCTGCGGGCGCGAGCTGCGCGCGGTGATCCAGGGGACGCAGACCAAGCAACAGGCGCTCACGCGCTACCACGCGTTCTCGGCCGGGCACGCCACGCCGTTTCGGTGGATGCTGCGCGTGCAGCGGCTGATCCCGAGAGTTGCACCGCGCGTACTCGCGCCGTCGCTGCGCGCGATCGGCAACCAGCGCTTGATCGACTGGTCGTTCGGGCACTACCTCGACGTGGCCCACCCGCGGTTCGTCGGCGGGAGCGCCCCCGCGCGCGCGCTCGCTCCCGTGTAGCGCGCCCCCAGGGCTACCGCGACGCCCCCAGGGCTACTGCGACGCCCCGAAGGGGCGACTGCGCCCCAGGGCTACTTCGCGTTCAGCCAGTCGGTGCCGATCCCGGCCTCGACGGCCAGCGGCGGGTCCATCTCGAACGCGCCGCTCATCTGCTCGATCGCGATCTGCTTGACCTGCTCGGCCTCGTCCTCGGGACCCTCGAACAACAGCTCGTCGTGGATCTGGAGGATCATCCGCGACTTCAGCCCGGCCCGCTCGAGCGCCTGCTCGCAGCGCACCATCGCGACCTTGATGATGTCCGCGGCGGTGCCCTGGATCACCATGTTGACCGCGAACCGCTCGCCCTGGCGCCGCAGCTCCCAGCGCCGCGCGCGCAGCTCGGGCACCTGGCGGCGACGCCCGAACAGCGTCGACACGTATCCGTGCTCGGTGCCCTGGGTGATCGTGTCCTCGATGAACTTCGCGACCGCCGGGAACCCGGCCAGGTAGCGCTGAATGAACTCCTCGGCTTCGTCCTGGGGGATGTCGAGGCGGTCCGCCATCCCCCACGCCGACAGCCCGTACACGATCCCGTAGTTGATCATCTTCGACTTCGAGCGCATCCCGGGGTCGATCTGGTCGGGAGTGACGCCGAATACCCGGACGGCGGTCGCGGTGTGGACGTCCTCGCCCTTGCGGAAGATCTCCTTGAGCACGTCCTCGCCGGCGATGTGCGCCAGCAGCCGGAGCTCGACCTGGGAGTAGTCGGCCGACACGAGCAGATTGCCCGGCTCCGAGACGAAGCAGGATCGGATCTCGCGGCCGAGCTCGGTGCGGATCGGGATGTTCTGGAGGTTCGGGTTGTTCGAGGACAGGCGGCCGGTGGTGGCGGCGGTCTGGTTGAACGTGGTGTGGAGGCGACCGTCGGCGCCGAGCAGCTGGGGCAGCGCGTCGAGGTAGGTCTGGGCGAGCTTGGTCAGCTCGCGCCAGCGCTCGATCTTGGGGATCACCTCGTGCTCTCCACGGATCGCCTGCAGCACGCGGGCGTCGGTCGAGTAGCCGGTCTTCCCGCGGCGCTTGCGCGACAGGCCGAGGCGGCCGAACAGGACCTCCTCGAGCTGCCGCGGCGAGCCGAGCATGAACTCCGTGCCGCACAGGTCGAAGATCTCGCGCTCGAGCTGGTAGGCCTCATCCTTGACGCGGTCTGAGATCTCGCGCAGACGCTGGGTGTCGAGCCTGAGCCCGGACTTCTCCATGTCGCGCAGCACTCTGACGAGCGGCAATTCGACGTCGAGCAGCAGGTCGGTCAGGCCGCGGCCGCGGATCTGCTCGCGCTGCCACTCGGCCAGCGCGTGGGCCAGCAGCGCGTCGGCGGCGGTCTCGCCCTCGACGGCGGCGGCCAGGCCGCGCTCCTCGCACAGCTCGCGGAACGGATATGCGCGGCGCGCGGGCTCGAGCAGGTAGGCGGCGACCTCGGTGTCGTGGGCGAGCACCTCGGGCACCTCGCCCAACGCCTTGGCATCGTGGGCGATCACCGGCCGCTTGCCGAGCTGGGCGACGACGTCGGCGGGCGTCTCGCACGGGCCGGTCAGGATCTGCGAACCGCCGTCGGCGTAGACCCCGAACGTCCAGGTCGCATCGGCCGAGAACAGCGCGTCGTCGGGGACGTCGGGCGGGCGCACCGCCACCGCGACCTCGGTCTCGGGCAGCTGCGCGAGGTCGCCGACCTGGCCGTTGCGCACGCGCGCGGTCAGCAACTCCTCGGCGGCCGGTGCGGGCGCCGCCGCGTCGGCCGAGCCGAGTTCCTCCTCGAGTCGGCGCAGCGGCTCGCGCAGCTCGTACTCGCGGAACGTGTCGCGCAGCGCCGAGCGGTCGGGTGCGACCGCCACGAACGACTCGAGGTCGAGCTCGATCGGGATGTCGCGCTTGACCGTGGCCAGCTGCTTGGAGATCCGCGCATCGTCGGCGTGCTCGGTGAGGTTCTGCTTGCGCTTGGCGCCGCTGATGTCGTCGATGTGGTCGAGCACGCCTTCCAGCGACCCGAACCGCTGCAGCAGGTCGGCGGCGGTCTTGTCGCCGATTCCCGGGACGCCCGGGATGTTGTCGCTGGTGTCGCCCTTCAGCCCGATGAAGTCCGGGACCAGCTCCGGCGGGATCCCGTAGCGGTCGACCACGCCGTCGCGGTCGTAGACCTTGGTGTCGGTGATCCCGCGCGAGGTGGTCATGATCCGCACGCCGTCGCCGACCAGCTGGTAGGCGTCGCGGTCGCCGGTCACGACCATCACCGGAATCGCCGGCTCGGACCCCCGCGCGCGGGCGACGATCGACGCGATCACGTCGTCGGCCTCGTAGCCCTCGACCGCGAAGTTCTGATAGCCGAAGGCGGCGACCAGCGGCTCGAACGCCGGCCACTGCTCCTTGAGCAGGTCCGGCCGCGTGCTGCGCTGGGCCTTGTACTCGGGATAGACCTCCTTGCGCCCGGTGTAGCCCCTGTCCCACACGACGACGGTGGCCTTGGGGCCGTAGTCGGTGAGGATCTTGACCAGCATCGAGGCGAACCCGAAGATCGCGTTCGTGGGCACGCCGGTGGAGGTCGCGATCGACTCGGGCAGCGCGAAGAACGCCCGGTAGGCGAGGCTGTTGCCGTCGATCAGGAAGAGCTCGTCAGGCATCCATCACTGAATTTAGTCGGTCTCGCCGACACGTTCCGCCGGGGTTTGCGGTCCGCTCGCCCGGAGGATCGGGCCGCCTGCCGAGCCCGTAGCATGCCGGTGGGATGAGCACAGGCGAGGAACGCGGGCTCGAGCGGCGCGCGGGTGCTTCGGCAAACGGGGACGAGGCGGAATCGGGGTTCCAGGCGGGGATCCGGCAGCGACGCCTGGACAAGCTCGACGGGCTGCGTCGACGCGGCGTCGAGCCCTACCCGGTCCGGTTCGACCGGGACGCCACCGCGGCCCAGCTGCAGCGGCAATACGCCGGGCTGGCCGCCGGGACCGACACCGGCCGCGAGGTGCGCCTGGCCGGCCGGCTGCTCGGCGCCCGCCGCCACGGAGGCCTGGACTTCGCCGACCTGCGCGACGAGACCGGCGCGATCCAGCTGCTGGTGACGCGCGACGAGGTCGGCGAGCAGGAGTTGCGGGACTTCTCCGACCTCGACCTCGGCGACTGGATCGGCGTCGAGGGGACGGTCGTGGCCTCGGAGCACGGGGAGCTGTCGGTCCGCGTCAAGGCGTTCGAGCTGCTGTCCAAGAGCCTGCGGGCGATGCCCAGCGTCCGCCACGGCCTCGCCGACCCCGAGGCCCGCTACCGCCGCCGCTACCTGGACCTGACGCTGAGCGAGACGACCCGGCGGACGTTCGCGATCCGCTCGGCGGTGATCGCGGCGACGCGCCGGGTGCTGACCGAGCGCGGCTTTCGCGAGGTCGAGACGCCGGTGCTGCTGGGTCAGGCGGGCGGCGCCGCCGCGCGGCCGTTCATCACCCACCACAACTCGCTTGACATCGACATGACGCTGCGGATCGCGCTCGAGCTGCCGCTCAAGCGGCTGATCGTCGGCGGCATGGACCGCGTGTTCGAGATCGGCCGGGTGTTCCGCAACGAGGGCCTCGACACGCGGCACAACCCCGAGTTCACGCTGCTCGAGGCCTACCAGGCGTTCGGCGACTACCACGACATGATGGACCTGACCGAGGCGATCATCGCCGCCTCGCTCGACGAGGCGATCGGGACCACCGTGGTCAAGCTCGGCGACCGCGAGGTCGACCTCAAGCCGCCCTACCGCCGGGTGACGATGGCCGAGCTGATCCGCGAGAACGTCGGCGTCGACATGCACCCGACGATGCCCGTCGAGGAGGCCCGCAAGATCGCCGACGAGCTCGGGGTGCAGTGGCTGAAGGCTTGGGGCTCGGGCAAGATCATGAGCGAGGTCTACGACGAGAGCTCGGAGCACACGCTGATCGAGCCCACGTTCGTGATCGACCACCCGCGCGAGGTGTCGCCGCTGGCCCGCGCCCACCGCGACGACGCGACGCTGACCGAGCGCTTCGAGCTGGTCGTGGCCGGGCGCGAGCTCGCCAACGCCTACAGCGAGCTCAACGACCCCGTCGACCAGGCCGCGCGCTTCCAGGATGAGGCGCGCGCCAAGGCCGGCGGCGACGACGAGGCCGAGCCCGTCGACCTGGACTACGTCGAGGCGCTCGAGTACGGGCTGCCGCCGACCGGCGGTCTCGGGATCGGGATGGATCGCCTGGTGATGCTGATCGCCGGCCAGGAGGCGATCCGCGACGTGATCCTGTTCCCGACGCTGCGCCCGGAGGGGCACGAGGGCGCGGACGGGTCGGCCGCGGTGTCCGCCGAGGGCGCGCCGACCGCCGCCGACTTCGGCGCCCCGCCGCCCGCTCCCGTTGGGGACGGCGCCGGCGCCGAGGCGACCTCCCCGGTCAGGGTCTCCCCCACCCGCCGCCCGCGGTCGCTGCGCCCGCTGGCCTGGGCCAGCGTGATCGTGGCGATCTTCTCGGTGCTGCCGACCGCGACCTCGCTGCGCTTGTCGCTGGACAGCTTCAGCTTCGTCTCGACGACCACGCGCGCCGGCGGCGCCACCGCCTCGGTCGTGATCGGTCTGGTGCTGATCGGCGTCGCCCGCGGGCTCAGCCGGGGCAAGCGCCGCGCGTGGGCGATCGCGATCGCCGGGTTCGCCGCCGCCGCGATCGTCAACGTGCTCCGCGGCCCGGATCCGCTCGCGGCGCTGCTGTCGGTGGGAATGCTGGTGGCGCTGATCTGGTTCCGCGACGACTTCCGGGCCCAGTCGGACCGGGGCTCGCTCCCGCAGGCGCTGGCGTTCGTGCCCCTGTACCTGGTCGGCGTGTTCCTGTTCACGTGGATCACGCTGTTCGCCGAGCGCAACCACATCGATCCCGACCTGACCTTCTGGGGCGTGTTCAAGACCGCCTACGGCGGCATGATCGGCCTCGGCAATCCCGGTCCCTACATCTACCACCACGAGGGGTTCCGCGACTTCATCAACGCGTCGCTGATCGTGCTCGGGATCGTCGGCGTGATCATCCTCATGTACCTGGTGCTGCGCACGTTCGTGCAGTCCCAGCCGCCGACCCCGGAGCGCCGGGAGCGGGCGCGGCAGATCGTGCGCGCCTGGGGCGACGACACGCTCGACTACTTCGCCCTGCGCCGCGACAAGAACTACTACTTCTCAGACGACGGCCGCTCGCTGGTGGCCTACGTGTACGTCCGTGGCACCGCGATGGTGGCCGGCGACCCGATCGGCCCGCCCGAGGACACGGCCAAGACGCTCGACGAGTTCCTCACGTTCTGCGCCCGGCGCGGCTGGCGGGTGGCGTTCTTCGCCGTGCGCGAGTCCGACGCCGCGATCTACCGCGCCCGCGGGATGCACGCGATCTACCTGGGCGACGAGGCGATCGTGCGCTGCCGCGAGTTCCACCTCGAAGGCGCCGAGATGAAGGCGGTCAGGTCGGCGGTCCGCCGGATCGACCGCGACCACGACTTCGAGCTGATCTCCGAGACCGACGCCAAGCCCGAACTGATCGCCGAGCTCAACGAGATCAGCGCCGAGTGGCGCAAGGGCGCGCCCGAGCGCGGGTTCACGATGGAGCTCGGCCAGGACGTCGAGGGCACCGAGCCGGACTTCGTGATCGCGCTGGCCCGCGAGCGCAACGGGCGCGTCGGCGGGTTCCTGCGGTTCGTGCCCGTGTACGGCGACCGGCCGGGCTACTCGCTCGATCTGATGCGCCGCCGCCCCGACTCGGCCAACGGGATCACCGAGTACCTGATCGCACGGGCCGCGCTGGCGCTGGGCGCGCACGGCTTCTACCGGCTCTCGCTGAACTTCGCCGCCTGGGGCAGGTTGCTCGACAGCGCCGAGGACGCGGGCCTGTCCGGCCGGGTGCAGCGGCTGATGGCCAAGGGCCTGAACCCGTTCTTCCAGATCCAGTCGCTGCGCGACTTCAACGCCAAGTTCGGGCCCGACTGGGTGCCGCGCTCGGTCGTGATCGACGACGTCTCGGACCTGCCGCGGATCGCGCTGCTGTACGCGAGCGTCGAGGGCTTCCTCGACGTGCCGGTGGTCGGCAAGGTGCTCGAGCCGCCGATCCGCCAGAACGTCGAACCGGTCACCTAGCGTCGCTTGCAGAGGCCCCGGGGCGACCGAGGTCGGGTGCGACCGGTCGCCCGAGTTGCTTGACGTCCGGGCCCGCCGACAGCGCGCCCGGCCGCGCCAACCGTCAACCTACGGGTCTCGCCGGAACGTCACTGCCCACGTAGACAGGGGGTCGGATGAAACCGATGTTCAAGCACGACGACTTCGAGTTCGGTTACCGGATCGCGCTGGGCAGCGTCGCGCGCGAGTACGCCGACGCCGGCGAGGTGCTGGCGATCGCCGACCGGATCAAAGACGGCGACGCCGACGCCTGGGTGCGCGAGTGGACAGCCGCGGCCGAGGTCAACGACGCGGCGGCGCAGACCGCACAAGAAGCCGGCCATCGCCTCAGCGCCCGGCGCTACTACCTGCGCGCGACCAACTACTACGCCACCGGGCTGTACCTGATCACCCACTCGAGCACGCCCGAGCGCCACGGCGAGATCTGGACCAGGTCCCGCGCGGCGTGGGACCGGGCCGTCGACCTGCTGCCGGTCCCGGCCGAGCGCGTGCAGATCCCGTATGAGGACACGACGCTGCCGGGGTATTTCTTCCGCGCCCCGGACGCCCACGCAGGCGAGCGCCGGCCGCTGGTGGTGATGAACAACGGCAGCGACGGCGCCACCTCGCACCTGGGGATCTCCGGTGGCTTTGGCGCCAGCGACCGCGGCTATCACTGGCTGGCGTTCGACGGCCCCGGCCAGCAGTCCGCGCTGTTTGCGCAGGGCATCCCGTTCCGCCACGACTGGGAGGCGGTGCTCACCCCGGTGGTGGACGAGATGACCAAGCGGCCCGACGTGGACGCCGAGCGCATCGGGCTGATCGGCATCAGCCAGGCCGGCTATTGGGTGCCGCGCGCGCTGGCGTTCGAGCACCGGTTCGCGGCGGCGGTCGCCGACCCCGGGGTGATCGACGTCTCGAGCTCGTGGACCGAGCAGCTGCCCGGGTTCATGCGCGCCCAGCTGGACGACCCCAGTAAGAAGGAGTCGTTCGACAAGGAGATGGGCTGGACGGAGCGGTTCTCGAAGTCGACCCGCGCCACGCTGCACTTCCGCGGCGAGCCCTACGGGCTGCACACCGACTCCCGCTATGACCTCTACCAGGAGGTCCTCAAGTACAGGCTCGGCGACGAGGTCAAGGACATCACGACGCCGCTGCTGATCACCGACCCCGAGGACGAGCAGTTCTGGCCCGGGCAGTCCGAGCAGCTCTACGAGATGCTCACCGGCCCCCGCGAGCTCGTGAGGTTCACGGCGCAGGAGGGCGCCAACGGCCACTGCGAGCCGATGGCGCCGACGCTGCGCGAGACCCGGATCTACGACTGGCTGGACGGCTACCTGGCGTGACCGACCCGACCCCGGCGCAGGCGCTCGCGGCCCGGGTGAACCGGGTCCTGTCGAACCCGTTCACCCAGTTCGCGCCGTGGATCGTGATGTCGGTGGTCGAGGGCCCGCAGCGGTTCGAGCTCGCCGCGGCGCTGGCGTTCGCGACGGCGCTGGGGATGGGCATCGTCGGCCTGCTCGTGGGCATCCGGCTGATGCTGCTCGACGTGGTCGGGATCGTCTTCTTCGGCGGGCTGATCGTGGCGGGCCTGGTCGTCGACCAGGACGGGCTGCACTGGCTCGAGCGGTGGTCGGGCGAGCTGTCGAACATCGCGGTGGCGCTGGTGGCCCTGCTCACGATCGCGCTGCGGCGCCCGTTCACGCTGCCCTACGCCCGCGAGAAGGCCGACCCCGAGGATTGGGACTCCCCCGTGTTCACCCGCGTCAGCTACGTGCTCGCGTGGGTGTGGAGCGCCGCATTCGTCATCATCGCGATCGTCGGCTTGATCGGCGACGGCCCGCTCGATCAGCCCGACAACCTGTGGACCAACTGGATCGTGCAGGTCGCGACGCTGATCCTGGCGCTGACGTTCACCGAGTGGTATCCGGGGTGGGCCGCGGCCAAGGCCGAGATCGCCGCGGGCGAGCGCGCCGAGCCGCCGCCATCGGTCGACTCGCTGTTTCGCCCGCTGGCCGCCTACCTGGTGCCGGCGGGAATCGTCGTGCTGGCGGTCGGCGACTCCCCGTGGTGGATCGGCGGCGGGCTGATCGTCGCCGGGATCATGATCACGCGGCAGCTGGGCGAGGACGAGCGCGGGGCGCGAGCCGAGCCCCGGTAGCGCTCAAACCTGCGGCCGGGTGCGTTTGTTACGTCGCGGGATCGGGCCGTCGAGCTTCCACCTGGACCCGGGGCGACTCGGCAGCAGCAACACGATCACGAGCCCGATCGCCGACAGCAACAGGCCGAACGCGAGCCCGACGCGCTCGCCGTAGCCCTTGCGGTCGGCAACCCACGCGGCGCCGGCCGCCGACAGCAGCCAGATGAACAGCAGATACAGGCCCTTGGCCCCGATCAGCGCGAAGACGGTCATGTCCCCAGGTAGGCCCTCTGCACCTCGGGGTCGTCGCGCAGCTCGGCGGACTGGCCGCGCAGGACCACGCGGCCGGTCTCCAGCACGTAGCCGCGGCGGGAGATGTCGAGCGCGTAGTTCGCGTTCTGCTCGACCAGCAGGATCGCGACGCCGGACTTGTTGATCTCGCCGATCGTCTCGTAGATCCGCGCGACCAGGATCGGCGCGATCCCCATCGACGGCTCGTCGAGCATCAGCAGCCGCGGTCGGGCCATCAGCGCGCGGCCGATCGCGAGCATCTGCTGCTCGCCGCCGGACATCGTCCCGGCCTTCTGGCGCTCGCGCTCCTGCAGGCGCGGGAACAGCGTGAACACGCGGTCCATGTCCTCGGCGACCTGGGCGCTGCGCGGTCGGCGGTGCGCCCCCAGCTCCAGGTTCTCGCGCACGCTCATGCGCGCGAAGCAGTGCCGCCCCTCGGGCGACAGGGCGATCCCGCGGACGACGATCTCGTGCGCGGGCACCCGCGTGATCTCCTCGCCGTCGAACACGACCGACCCGCCGCTCGCCGGGGTCAGCCCGGAGATCGAGCGCAGGGTGGTCGACTTGCCGGCGCCGTTGGATCCGATCAGCGTCACCACCTCGCCCTCGTCGACGGTCAGCGAGACGCCCTTGAGCGCCTCGATCGAGCCGTAGTGGGCGTGGATGTCTGAGACCTCGAGCAGCGCCATCAGTGGCCGTCCACGTAGGTACGGTTGCACCGAGAGGCGCCACCGGTGGATGGATCGCAAGGACGCAGGACCGAAGGCGTAGCGGAGCTACGTCGAGGTCCGAGGACGCGCAGCTGGACGACTCGGGCGCGGCCCGGTCGTGGCGAGGCGGGATGCCGAGCGGGCCAGCGCCCGAGGCCGCCGGGGGCGACTCGAATGCAAGCGTGCTTACGTGGGCGGCCACTAGCTTGTTTTCCTAGGTACGCCTCGATCACCCGGGGGTCCGTGCGGACCTCCGCGGGCGCGCCCTCGGCGATCTTGGTGCCGTGGTCGAGCACCGTCACCCGCTCCGAGACGCCCATCACGACCTTCATGTCGTGCTCGATCAGCAGGATCGTGATCCCCAGCTCGTCGCGCATCTGGCGCATGAAATCCGTCAGCCCTCCGGACTCCTGGGGGTTCATGCCCGCGGTCGGTTCGTCGAGCAACAGCAGCTTGGGCTCTGAAGCCAGCGCGCGGGCGATCTCGACCCGGCGCTGATCGCCGTAGGAGAGGTGCGAGCCGACCTGGTCGAACACCTGCTCGCGGAGCCCCACGTACCGCAGCAGGTCGCGAGCGCGGTCGCGCACCTGGCGCTCCTCACGCCGCACCCAGGGCGGGCGCAGGATCGAGCCGAACAGGCTGGCTTTCATCCGCGCGTGACGGCCGATCATCACGTTCTCGACCGCGGTCATCGCCCCGAACAGCCGGATGTTCTGAAACGTGCGCGCCACACCGAGTGCGGTGATCTTGTCCGGTCGCGAGCGCGTGATGTCGCGGGTGCCGAGCAAGATCCGGCCGGAGGTGGGTCTGTAGAGACCGGTGAGCATGTTGAACAGAGTGGTCTTGCCGGCGCCGTTGGGGCCGATCAGCGACACGATCGCGTGCTCGGGAATGTCCAGCGTGACGTCGTCGACGGCGACCAGGCCGCCGAACTCCTTGCTTACGCGGTCGGCCAGCATGACGGCCGGCACGCTCGGAGCCTCCGCGGCGACGGTCACGGCGGTGCTCCCTGGCTCTCCACGAGCTGCGCGTCCTCGGCCGTGATCTGGGCGGTGAGCTCGAGCTTTCGCCTTCGCTCTGGGAACAAGCCTTGCGGGCGCAGCACCATCACCAGCACCAGCAGGAAGCCGAAGATCCCGAACGACAGCTGCGTCAGGTCGAAGCTCAGCCCGAAGGTCCGCGGAAGCGAGTTGAGCACATCGGGGATCAGGTAGTAGTTGATGTAGGACAGCATCAGCGCGCCGAGCACGGCTCCCCAGATCGATCCCAGCCCACCGACGATGATCATCGCGAGCACGAAGATCGAGAACGCGAACGCGAACTGCCCGGCGTTGACGGTCGTGAAGTACGCGCCGAGGAACGCCCCCGCGATCCCGCCGAACGTGGCGCCGATCCCGTACGCCAGCAGCTTCGTCCGCACCAGCGGGATCCCCATCGACACGGCCGCGATCTCGTCCTCGCGCAGCGCCACCCAGGCGCGGCCCAGGCGCGAGTCGCGCAGGCGCAGGTTGATGAACAGCACGATCAGCATCAGCACGAGGATCAGCCAGTACCACGGTCTGAGCTTGAGCAGGTTGAACGAACCGACGATCGGGAAGTACGGCAGGTCGACCGCGGGGATCCCGAGGTTGCCCGCCGTCAGCGTCGCGCCGCTCCCCAGGTGGATGCTCTGCCCGTTGACCGCAAACACCCGGACGATCTCGCCGAACCCGAGCGTCACGATCGCGATGTAGTCGCTGCGCAGCCGCAGCGTCGGCAGGCCGATGATGATTCCGGCCACCGCCGCGATCAGGACCGCCGAGATGATGATCAGGACGAAGTTGAAGTGGATCCCGGGCAGCGTCGACTGCAGATGCGAGACGCCGACGTGCACATTGGCGTTGGCGAAGAAGCCTGAGCCGAACCAGCCGACGCTGTACGCACCGAGCGCGTAGAAGGCCACGTACCCGAGGTCGAGCAGACCGGCGAATCCGACCACGATGTTCAGGCCCAGGGCCATCACCACGTACGCGAACGAGATGATCGTCGCGTTGAGGAAGCCGCTGGTCTGGCTGAAGAAGAACGGCAGGATGATCGCGATTACGATCAGCAGCGCCGCCACGGCGCGGCTCCACCACGGCGGCAGCCGCCGCTGGATCCCGCGCTGCCACTCGCGGATCTGCGCGGTCAGCTCGCCGCGACCGTCGGGCGGAGGCTGCCGGCGGCCCTCCGCGCCCGACTTGCCGGTGCCCTGCGCCTCGCCCTTCTGGACGTAGACCTCGCTGCGGACGTCGTCGTTGCGGTCGTCGGTCATCCGGCCTCCCGCGTCTCCTCGCCCAACAGCCCTCGCGGCCGCAGGACCATTACCAGGATCAGATACCCGAATACCACAGCTGGCGTCCATTGGGGTCCCAGGCGACCGTCTGACAGCTGCTGGATGCAGCCGATGATCAGCCCTCCGAGGACCGCGCCTCGGATGTTGCCGATCCCGCCCATCACGGCCGCGGTAAAGGCGATCAGGCCAGCCTCAAATCCCTGGAAGTACCAGACATTGGTCTGATACAGCGCGTACACGATCCCCGCGGCACCGGCAAGCATGCCACCGATCAGGAACGTCAGCGAGATCGTGTTGTTGACGTTGATCCCCATCAGCCGTGCCGCCTCGGGGTCCTGCGCGGTGGCGCGCATCGCTCGCCCGGCCCTTGTGTTCCCGATGAACCAGGTGAGCGCGAACACGAGCGGGACCATCACCGCGATCGCCAGCACGTCGGCGCGGTGCACGATCACGCCGGAGATGTGGAACACGGTCTTGCCCTGATTGATCAGGTCCGGGACGCCGGTCGGCGAGCCGCCGCGCCAGAGCAGGCCGACGTTCTGCAAGATGAACGAGAACCCAACCGCGGTGATCAGCGGCGCCAGCTTCGGCGCCCCGCGTAACGGACGGTAGGCCACTCGCTCGATCAGCACGTTCAGCGACCCGCACACCAGCGCGGCGATGCACAGGATCAGCAGCAACCCGCCGATCAGGCCGATCGCGCCGGTGGTGGTGCTCAGCCCGAACGTCCCGTACAGGCCCACGGACACGAACGAGCCGATCATGAACACGTCGCCGTGGGCGAAGTTGATCAGCTCGATGATCCCGTAGACGAGCGTGTAGCCCATCGCGATCAGCGCCCAGATCGAACCGTTGGACAGCCCGGCGACGATGTTGAACCCGAGCTGGCTGAGGTCGTGGTGGATGACCGCGTGGCCGTTGACGAACCCGGCCGAGTACCCCTGGGTGAGGTCTTTGATCCCGTAGTAGACCGGGAGCGCCAGCAGCGCGATGATCAGGCCCCAGCGGCCGATGTAGCGGCGCACGGCAGCCAGCGGCGCGGCCGCGGCTGCCGGCATCCTGGGCGTTAGCGAACTCGCTTCCACGGATTGCGAAAGAAGTATGGAGGGGGCGCCGGATGGGCGCCCCCTCCACAGAGCCTCCTATCGAGCGGCGATCAGAGGACCTTGGTCGGGGTCAGCGTCTTGAAGAACACCGGAACCCCGTCGGACCCGACCTTGTAGAGCCCGTAGGACTTCAGCGTCGTGTCGCCGTTCTTGTCGAACCCGTAGGTCCCCAGCACGGACTTGCGCGCGGTCAGCGCGAACAGCGCCTTGAGCACGGCGGACTTGCTGTTGCCCTGAGCGCCCAGACTCGAGATCGTGTCCAGGCCGAGCTTCATCGCCTCATATCCGTAGATCGCGTAGGGGTCCGGGTCGGCCGTCCCGTACTTGGCCTTGTAGGCGGCGAGGAACTGCTTGCCGCCCGGGTAGGCGTCGAGCTTGAGCGTCGCGACCGTGCACTGGATGAGCGGGTCGATCGACGCGGGGACACCGCCCCCCTTCGCCTGCGTGTAGGACGAGGTGCACACGCCGTCGCCGCCGAAGATCTTCGCCTTGGGCAGTGCAGCGTTGACGTCCTTGGTGATCTGGGTGGCGCCGTTGGAGACGATCCCGGCGAAGAAGAAGCAGTCGGCTCCCTGGCCCTTGAGCGTCGCCGCGTAGGAGCGGAAGTTCGGGGCCGTGGGGTCGATGCCCGTGTTGCTGACGACGTTGACGCCGTAGTTGCCCTTCTCGAGCTCGATCAGCGCGGCGAGTCCGGTGCCGTAGGCCTCCTTGTCGTTGGCCACCGCGACCTTCGTGCACCCGGCCTGCTTCATCGCCATCAGGTCGGATGCCGCCTGAATCGAGTCCCGCGGGACGATCCGCAGGAACGTGCGGTTCCCGGTCGGGTAGTACTTCTGCGGCTCGCCCTTGACGCTGCCGGGCTCGTCGGTGGTCAGCCCGACGTACGTGTTCGCGGGGCTCACCTGTGGCATCCCGGCCTCGTTGAGGATCGGGATCGAGACCTCGCTCGCGCCCGAGTTGAACTCGCCGATGTAATAGACGGCCTTCGAATCCGAGGCAGCCTTACGGGCGTTGGCGGCGGTTTGTCCGGGGTCCCACTTGGCCGCGGCCGCCGTGGAGTCGTCCAGGGAGGTGTACTTCACCGTCCACTGTCCCGCCTTGTTGCCCGCCTCCGAGAGCGCCAGCTTGATTCCGTTGACCATCGGCTGCGTCTGAGCCGACGACGATCCCTGTAGCGGCAGGCTCGAGTAGATGTCGACGGTCTTGCCGCTGCTGCTGGTGCCACTGCTGCCGCCACCACCGGCGCTGCTGCTCGAGTTGCTGCTGCTTCCGCACGCAACGATTCCGAACACGGCACCCGCGAGCAAACAGCCTGTCACAGCCTTGCCGAGGTTTCGCATACTCCTCCTCTGGTTGTTCTTCTCCCGGGGCTCCCAGCGGCCCACTTTTGCTCAGCCTAGTGCCGGCACCGGACCGCAACAAGGTTCATCCCGCGGTCACCACCATCGCCTAACGTAACGGCAACGGCCCGTAGCTCAGACGACGATCGCCCGCCAGAAACGCAACCGGCCGTTCACGATCCGGTAGACCCCGTAGCGCCGAAGCGTCGTGTCGCCGTCGCGGAGGATGTCGTAGGTTCCGACCGCGCCATGGCGGTCGCGGGTGGCGAAAATCGCCTTGCGGACGGTGGATCGCACCGCCGGCAGCGTCCCGTTGTCCGTGGCCCGCGTGATCGCGCTGAGCATCAGGCCCATCGCCTCGTAGCCGAAGATCGCATAGGGCTCCGGGTCCCCATAACGAGCCTGATAGCCGCTCCAGAACGCCTTTCCGGCGGGCGGCGAGGCGCTCGGGCCGAGCGCGGCCATCGTCAGCGTCATCCGCGGGTCAATCGAGCGGGGGATCCCCCCGAGCTTCGGGTTGGCGAACGTGCTCTCGGCCAGCCCCGCGGTCCCGAACAACATCGCCGCCGGCATCGCGGCGGCGACCTGCTTGGTCAACAGCACCGCGTTGTCCTCGGTGATCGCGCTGATCAGCACGCAGTTGGCCCCGGTCTTGGCCACCGCCGCGGCCAGCGAGCGGTAGTCCTTGACCCGCGGGTCGAACGCCTGCACGCCGGCGAGCTTCAGATGCCCGGCCCTGGCTGCGAACTGGAAGCTGGCGGCGGCGTCCTCCCCGTCGAACTCGTCGTCGTCGAGCACGAAGGTCTTGGTGCATCCCGCACTCTTCTGCAGACGCACCTGCGCGGCCGCCTCGACGGCGTCGTTGGGGATCACCCGAGCGAACGTGCGGATCCGCGTGGGGTAGTACTTGGCCGGCTCGCCGGGGGCGGCTCCGACCGCCCCCGAGGTCAGGCCCACCGCGGTGCTGGTCGGGCTGATCTGGGGGATCCCGGCGCGGTTGAGGACGGGAATCGAGATCGCGCTCGCGCCTGAGTTGAGCTCGCCGATGTAGCCGATCGCGGAGTTGTCGTCGGCGGCCGTGTGCGCGTTGGCCGTGGTCTGCACCGGATCCCAGGTGCCGCGCTTGGCGGTCGAGTCGTCGAGCGACCGCAGCACGATCCGGTACTTCCCGACCCGGCCGTGGATCCGCGCCAGGGCCATCTCGGCGCCGCCGATGATCGCCTGCGAGCTGATGTTCGACGCGCCGTGCAGTGGCATGCTCGAGTAGATCGTCAGCGTCTTGCCCGAGATCCGGTTGGCGACCGTGTGCTTGGATCCACAGCCGCTGAGCGCCCACAGCGACACGAGCATGATCGCCAGAAGCGCCCCCCGCGTCCCCGCCCCCCGTACCGCCCGGCTGCGCCTCACCCCTGCGCTTGGACGGATTTGAACGGCACGAGCTTGCCGGCGACCACGCGGCTGAACACAAACGGCGCGATGCTGGTGTCGCCGTTGGCGTTGATCGAGTAGGTGCCGACCACCGAGCTGCGGTTCTTCAGCGCGAAGAAGTCCTTGACCACGGTCCCGCGATCGTCCGCCGAGGTCCCGGCCTGGCGCAGCACCGCGAGCAACGCCGACATCGCCTCGTAGCCGAAGATCGCCTGGGGGGCGGGCGTACGGTGATATGCGCTCACGAATGGCTGCACAAACTGGGTCTTGGCGGTCGCGGGCATGTCGCTGGGCATGAAGCCGGGCGACGACACGTACACGTTGCGCACCGACGGCGAGAGCTGGGCGGCGAACGCGCTGCTGGCCAACGCCGAGGGCGCGAACAGCTTCGTGCTCGGGCTGCTGGACGCGGTCGAGTCAAACAGCCGCACCGCCGCCGCGACCGTGTCGCCGGCGTAGAACACCGCGTCGGCTCCGGACGCGCTTGGCTGGACGGTGATCGATGCCGACGACGCGTCGGACCGGACCGACTGAGCCAGCGCCGCCCCGTACTGGGTTCCGTCGGTGACGACGTACAGCTTCGAGACGTTCATCGCCTGCATCTGCTGGACCTGCGCCTTGGCCTCCGCGCACGGTCGTCGGGACGACCCGGGCGAACGTGCGGTGGTTGGAGCTCAGCGACTCGTAGTAGCGGTCTGGCGACCGGGGCACCGCCGAGCTGACCTGGGTGAGCGCCGCCGCAGTGTCGGTGGGCGTCACCTGCAGGATGTCCTCGGCGTTGGTGATCCCGAGCGAGTCCGCCGACAGGCCGGGGATCACCTCGCCGAGGTACGCGATCGCGTTGTCGTCCTGGATCACGGTGCGGGCGTTGTCGGACGCCTTAGCGGCGCTGAGCGGGACGAACCTGAGCTTGAAGTTGCCGATCTTGGCGCCGGACTGGTCGAAGGCCAGCCGCTCGGCGGCGAGCACGTCCTTGGCCTGCTGTCCGCCCGCCCCGCCCGATGGCTCCGCCGCGTACAGCGTCAGCGTGGTGCCCGAGGCCGACTTGTTCGAGGCCGGCGCGGTGCATCCGGCGACCAGCGCCGCCGCCGCGACGAGGGCGCCAACGGTCAGCGCCACGCGCCGAACCCGCGCCTCGCTACGCATTGCGTCCGGGGCTATTCCTGCCGACCAGGCAGGTACGGGAGCAGGGTCCGGATCCCGATCGCGGTCAGCACCATCACGACGGCGATCAAGATCGCGTCGAAGCCGGAGAGGCCGAGCGCCCACAGCACGATCCACAGACAGAGGCCGGCGGTGCCGGTGATAATCAGGCCCACATCGAGCATCCTAACCGAGAGTCCGGAAGCGAGGCGGGCGCGCCGGGACGGGCACCCAAACCGAAATCCTGCGCAAACAATTCGCCTACGCGAGCGCCGCTGAGAACTCGCGGACCAGGGCCTCGATCGCCGGCGCCGGGTCCTCCGCCTCGGAGGCGGCGCGGACCAACCGGCTGCCGATGATCACCCCATCGGCGCCCGCCGCGGCCGCGGCGGCGGCGTGGTCGGGAGTGGCGATCCCGAATCCGATCGCGACCGGGACCCCGGTGTGGGCCGCTGCGCGGGCGACGACGTCCGACAGGCCCTCGCCGAGCCGCGATCGCTCGCCGGTGGTGCCGGTGACCGACACCGCGTACACGAAGCCGCGAGCCTGGCGGCCGATCCGGGCCAGCCGCTCGTCCGGCGTGGTGGGGGCCACGAGCGGCACCAACGCGATCCCGCGCGCGTCGCACAGGCCCAACATCGCCGACGCCTCCTCGAGCGGCAGGTCGGGCACGATCAGGCCGCTGGCCGAGCTCTCCACCAGCGCATCGGCGAACCGCTCGGCGCCCCGCGCGTAGATCAGGTTCGCGTAACACATCACCACCACCGGGACGCGTCTGGCCAGCTCGCGCCCGACCTCGAGCACGCCGGGCAGCGTCGCCCCGGCGCCGAGCGCCTCGGTCCCGGCCGCATGGATCACCGGGCCGTCGGCGAGCGGGTCGGAGAACGGGACCCCGAGCTCGACCAGGTCGGCGCCGCCGTCGGCGTAGGCCAGGCCGATCCGCCGAGACGTGTCGAGATCGGGAAACCCGCCCATCAGGTAGGGCATCAGCGCCGCGCGCCGGCCGTTGGCGCGCGCCGATGCAAACGCCTCGGCGATCCGCTCGGCCCCGCCGGTGACGGCCGGGCTGCCCAGCCCAGTCATCGGCCGCCGGCGCGGTCGTTAGGGGTGAGGGTGGCGGCCACGTGGCCGCCAAGGTTGGGCCCCCCGGCCATGTGCGCCATCGCCTCCGCCAGGTCCTTGTCGCCGCGGCCCGACAGGCACACCACGTCGAGCTCGCTGTCGGGGTGCGACATCACCCAGGCGAGCGCGTGGGAGCTCTCCAGCGCCGGGATGATCCCCTCCAGGCGGGTGGTCGCCGCGAACGCCGCGAGCGCCTGCTGGTCGGAGATCGCCACGTACCGGGCCCGGCCGGAGTCGCGCAGCCAGGCGTGCTCGGGGCCGCTGCCGGGGTAGTCGAGCCCGGCCGAGATCGAATGCGCCTCGAGGATCTGGCCGTCCTCGTCCTGCATGATCGCCGAGTAGGCGCCGTGCAGCACACCGGGCAGTCCCGCGGCGGTCAGCGGAGCCCCGTGGCGCCCGGTCTCGATCCCCTCGCCCGCCGCCTCGACACCGACCAGCTCGACCTCGGCGTCCTCGGTGAACGGGATGAACATGCCGATCGAGTTCGAACCGCCGCCGACGCAGGCGATCACCCGCTGCGGGAGACGGCCCTCGCGCTGCAGCATCTGCGCCCGGGCCTCATCGCCGATCACTCGCTGCAGGTCGCGGACCAGCGCCGGGTAGGGCGCCGGGCCGACGCACGAGCCGATGATGTAGTGGGTGCCGCCGACGTTGGCGACCCAGTCGCGGATCGCTGCTGAGACGGCCTCCTTCAGCGTCCGCGCGCCCGCCTCCACCGGCTCCACCCGCGCGCCCAGCAGTTGCATGCGGTCGACGTTGGGCTTCTGGCGTCGCATGTCCTCGGTCCCCATGTAGACCACGCACTCGAGATCGAGCAGCGCACACGCGGTCGCCGAGGCGACGCCGTGCTGGCCGGCCCCGGTCTCGGCGATGACCCGGTCCTTGCCCATCCGCTTGGCCAGCAGCGCCTGGCCGAGAGCGTTGTTGATCTTGTGCGCGCCGGTGTGATTGAGGTCCTCGCGCTTGAGGTAGATCGCGTGGCCCGCCGCCTCGCTCAGCCGCGAGGCCAGATACAGCGGCGACGGACGGCCGACGTAGTCGCGCAGCAACACGTCGAGCTCGGCACGGAAGCCGGGGTCATCCCGCGCGGCCACCCACGCGTCCTCGAGCTCGGACAACGCCGGCATCAGCGTCTCCGGGACGTACTGTCCGCCGTACGGCCCGAACCGGTGCTCGACCGCGCTCATCGCGCCGCCAGCGGCGCCTGTGCGGTGGCGGCGACCGCCGCGCCGAATGCCCGTAGCTTGTCGGGGTCCTTGCGGCCGGGACTGCGCTCGACGCCGCTGGCGACGTCGACGGCGAACGGGCGCACCACCGAGATCGCCTCGGCGACGTTGTCGGGGTTCAGCCCGCCGCTGAGGATCACCGGGATCGGCCCGCGGTGCCCGCGCGCGGTCTCCCAGGCGAATGTCTCGCCGGTGCCGCCGGGAACCCCGCGCGCATAGCTGTCGAGCAGGTGGAAGTCGGTGTGGAACGGTGCCAGCGCCTGGATGTCGGCACGGCCGCGCACGCGGGCGGCCTTGATCACCTTGCAGCCGGTGCGCCGTCCGGCCTCGGCGCAGAACGCCGGGCCCTCGTCGCCGTGCAGCTGCAGCATCGTCAGCCCAACCTGTTCCGCGGTTCGGGCGATCTCGTCGAGCGTCGGGTTGACGAACACGCCGGCGATCTCCGCGCGTCGCTTGAGTGCGGCCGCGATCTCCGCCGCGTCGCCAGGGTCGCAGCGTCGCGGCGACCCCGGCCAGAAGATCATCCCGACCGCCCAGGCCCCGGCGCTGATCGCGCGCTCGGCGTCCGCGAGGTTCGTGATCCCGCAGTACTTGATCTTCGGGGTGTGGGGCACCCACTCAATCCTAGGGGCCTGACGCCACGTAACCGCGTCCGGCTCCGGGCCGGTCAACGCTCAGCTCCAAGAATCCAGCAGACCGCTCCGCGCGCCCCGGCGGTCACCACCCCGGCGGTCACCACAGCGGGACATCCTGTCCGGCTACTGCGGTGCCGTCTGTGACCTGCTGCCCAGCTTCACGGCGAAAGTCTGCATGCGGCTCCCGCGCTGGGTGCGGATCGTCACCGTCTGACCGGGCAGGTGGGCGTCGACGAGCTGATCGACGTCGCTGATCGTGGCCACGCGGCGGCCCGACACCGCGACGATCTTGTCGCCGATGGCGAGACCGGCCGAGGCTGCCGGGCTGCCCCGCTCGACGCTGCGGACGATCACCCCGTGCGAGGAGCCGGGCGCGGAGATGCCGTCGGCGCCGAGGTAGGCGAGCTCGACCTTGCGGCCGTCCTTGAGGCTCGGCATGAACTCCTTGGCGGTGTTGACCGGGATCGCGAACGCGATCCCGATGCTCCCCTGTCCAGAGCCTCCTCCGGTCTCGATCTGGGAGTTGATCCCGATCACACGTCCGGCGGCGTCGAGCAACGGGCCGCCGGAGTTACCGGGGTTGATCGGCGCATCGGTCTGGATCACGTTGTCGATGCTGAAGCCGCTGGGCGCCTGGATCTGGCGCTGCAACGCCGACACGATCCCGCTGGTCAGCGTCCGGTCGAGCCCGAACGGGTTGCCGATCGCCAGCGTCGGGTCACCGACCCGGACGGTCGTCGAGTCGCCGAGCTCCAGCGGGCGCACCTGCGGGACGCCGGCCATGTTGACCTTCAGCAGCGCCAGGTCGTTGTTGGGGTCCTGGGCGACCACGGCCGCGGTGCGGGTGACGTTGTCCTCGAACTGGACGCTCACGCCCTTGGAGCGGTTGGCGCCCTCGATCACGTGGTAGTTCGTGACGATGTCGCCGGCGTCGTCGATCAGGAAGCCCGACCCGGTCGAGGTGCTGCGCTCCTGCTCGGGGAACAGGTCGAACGGATCCTGGACCTGCTCGATGATCTGCGCACGCACGTACACGACGCCGGGCGCGTCGCGCTCGTAGATGTCGTGCGGAGTCAGCCCGGCCTCGCCGCTCGACGCGGGCTGGACCGCGACTGGTGACTCCTCAATGATCGTCTGCGTGGTGCGGTGCCCGGTTATGCCGAGCGCGAGAAACGCGCCGGCGACGACCACTCCGCCGAGCACCGAAGCGGCGAAATGCGACCGGATCGGAGGCTTCATCCAGACCTAGTCTGTGGGGAACGGTGAAGTACAGCTAAAGGCAGCTTTGGCTATCTGTGTTCATCCCCGTTGCACCAGCTCTCTACACGCCGACTCGATGTCGCGCGCGCGCATCAGCGCTTCGCCGATCAGCACCGCGTCGATTCCCGCGTCCGCCAACGCGTCGAGGTCGGACCGCGTGCGCAGGCCCGACTCGGCGACCACGGTGGCCCCGTCGGGGACCCCGGGCAGCAGCTCGTAGGTCCGCTGGACGTCGACCCGGAGCGTGGTCAGGTCGCGGTTGTTGATGCCGATGATCCGCGCGCCGGAGGCCGCCGCGGCGTCGAGCTCGCGCTGGTCGTGGACCTCGACCAGCGCCGCCAGCCCGAGCGCGCCGGCGAGCTCGTGCAGCTCGGCCAGCTGCGGCGGGCTCGAGCGCGGCCACGATCAGCAGGATCGCGTCTGCGCCGGCCGCCAGCGCCTCGTGCACCTGGTAGCGGTCGACGATGAAGTCCTTACGCAGGATCGGCAGCCCGGAGGCCGCGCGCGCGGCCCGCAGGTCGTCGAGCGAGCCGCCGAAGCTGGGGCCCTCGGTCAGCACCGACAGCGCGCTCGCGCCGCCACGCTCGTAGGCCCCCACGACATCCTCGAGCGCGAGATCGGCGCGGATCATTCCGGCTGACGGGGAACTGCGCTTGTGCTCCGCGATCACCGACAGTCCGGGGCGGGCGAGTGCCTCGGCGAACGGCCGCAGCTCGCCGCCGCGCCGCTCGCCCGCTTGCACGAGCTCGGCCTCGGGCACGGCGGCCTTGCGGCTCACCAGCTGTTCACGGGTGCGCGCGACGATCCGCTCGAGTGCGTTCACTTCGGGGCCAGGCGATGCGTGCTGTTCACGAAGCGCTCGAGCGCCGCGGTCGCCGCCCCGTCGTCGATTGCGCGCTCCGCATTGCGAACGCCCTGCTCGAGTGAGTCGGCGCGGCCGCCGGCATAGATCGCGGCGCCGGCGTTGAGCACCGCCAGATCCCTCGCCACGCCGGGCTCCGCGGCGAAGATCCGCCGCGCGATGTCGGCGTTCTGCTGGGGATCGCCGCCCGGTACCTCATCGGCCGCCGCCCGCCTCAGCCCCACCTCCTCGGGCGTGACCGTGTACGTGGACAGCTTGCCGTCGAGGACCTCCACCACCAGCGTCGGCGCTGAGATGCTGAGCTCGTCGACGCCGTCCTCGCCGCTGACCAGCAGCGCGTGCTTGGTGGCCAGGCGGGCGAGCGCCCCTGCCATCGTCTCGACGTAGGACGGGTCCGACACCCCCACCAGCTGGCGGGTGGCGCCGGCCGGGTTGGTGAGCGGACCCAGGAAGTTGAAGACCGTGCGCACCGCAAGTTCCGCCCGCACGGGGATCACATACCGAGTGGCCTGGTGGTGGGCGGGCGCGAACATGAACCCGAAGCCGGCTTCGTGGATGCATTGGGCGACCGAGGCGGGCGTCAGGTCGATCCTGGCCCCGAGCGCCTCGAGCACGTCGGCGGAACCCGACAGCCCGGTGGCGGAGCGATTGCCGTGCTTGGCCACCGTGCAGCCCGCGCCCGCGGCGATCAGCGGCCGCGGTCGTGGAGACGTTGAACGTCTGCCGGCCGCCGCCGGTGCCCGCGGTGTCGAGCAGGTCGTCGCGGTCCACCCGCACCTGCACGGCGTGGGCGCGCATCGTCTTGGCCAGCCCCGCGAGCTCATCGACGGTCTCGCCCTTGGTCCGCAGCGCGATCAGGAACGCGGCGATCTGCACGGCTGACGCGTTGCCGCTCATGATCTCCGACAGCACCGCGGCGGCGTCCTCGAACGTCAGGTTCCTACCCGAGGCGACGGTGTCGATCGACCGCGTCAGCAGGTCGCCGGCGGGCGTCATCGGGTGCGGTCGAGGAAGTTGCGCGAGCAGCTCGCGGCCCTGCTCGGTGAGGACCGACTCGGGATGGAACTGGATGCCCTCGGCGGGGAGCTCGCGGTGACGGACCGCCATCACCACGTCGTTGGCGAACGCGCTGCGCTCGAGCACGGACGGGAGCGCCGGCGCGGCCACCAGCGAGTGGTAGCGCCCGACCTCGAGCGGCGCCCGCAGTCCGCGGAAGATCGTCTTGCCGTCGTGCTCGATCCTGGTCGTGCGCCCGTGCACCGGCTGGTGCTGGATCACCTTGCCGCCCCACGCCTGGACCAGCGCCTGGTGGCCGAGGCACACGCCGAGCGTCGGAATTCCCGCCAGCGGGAAGCGGCGCACGGTCTCGAGCGAGATCCCGGACTCGTCGGGCGTGCACGGCCCCGGCGAGACGATCACGCGGTCATACCCGCGGATCAGCAGCTCGTCGACGGTCGCGTGGTCGTTGCGGACCACCTCGATCTCGGAGCCGAGCTCCCCCAGGTACTGGACCAGGTTGTAGGTGAAGCTGTCGTAGTTGTCGACGACCAGAACCCTCACGGCCACTCCACCTGGCCGACGGCCAGCTCGATCGCCTTGAGCACGCCACGCGCCTTGGCCTCGGACTCGCGGAACTCGTAGTCGGGCTTGGCGTCGGCGACGGTGCCGCCGCCCGCCTGGATGTGAGCCACCCCGTCCTTGACTACGACCGTGCGGATGTGGATGCAGGTGTCGAGGTCGCCGGCGTAGCTGACATAGCCGATCGCGCCGCCGTAGCCGCCCCGCTTGACCGGCTCGAGCTCGTCGATGATCTGCATCGCGCGGACCTTGGGGGCGCCCGACAACGTGCCCGCGGGCAGCACCGAGCGCAGCGCGGCCAGCGATCCGATTCCCTCGCGCAGCGTGCCGACGACGCTCGAGACGATGTGCATCACGTGGCTGTAGTTCTCCACGATCATGAAGTCTTCGACCTTGACGCTGCCGTACTCGCACACCCGCCCGAGGTCGTTGCGGCCGAGGTCCACGAGCATCACGTGCTCGGAGCGCTCCTTGGGGTCGGCCAGCAGCTCATCGGCGATCCGGAGGTCATCCTCGGGGCGCGGACCGCGCGGGCGCGTGCCGGCGATCGGGCGGGTGGAGACGGTCCTGCCGCTGACCGTGATCAACGGCTCCGGGCTGGCGCCGGCGATCTCGAAGTCGCCGAAGTCCAGGAAGTACATATAGGGGCTTGGGTTGACCGCGCGCAGACCGCGGTAGATCGAGAAAGCCTCGACCGGAGTCGCCGCCGACCAGCGCTGGGAGGGGACGACCTGGTAGGCGTCGCCGGCGCGGATGTACTCGATGATCCTCGCCACGTTGGACTCGAACCGCTCGCGTGGCATGTTCGCCTCGAAGGTGGGCATCTCCTGACTGCGCCATGGCGGCCGGGGCGGACGCGGGAGCGGGCCGCCCAGCCGCCAGCGAACCTCCGCGATTGTCTCCAGCGCCCGCGCGTACGAGGCCTCGAGATCGTCGTCGGTGTACACGTTGGCGAGCACGGTGACGGTGTGCTTCATGTGGTCGAACACGACGAGTCCGTCGGTCAGCATCAGCGCGAGGTCGGGCGTGCCGATCGGATCCGGATTCGGCTCGCCGAGCGGCTCGACCGTACGCACCAGGTCGTAAGCGAACACGCCGACCGCCCCGCCGGCGAACGGCGGGAGGTCCGGCAGCGGCGCGGGCCGGAAGCGGCCCAGCTCCGCGGCCACGAGCTCGTAAGGATCGCCGGCGTCGCCGAGCGACCACCGGAGCACCTTTCGGGGGCGATAGCCGATGAACGAGTAGCGCCCGAGGCGTCCCTGCTCGGCCGATTCGAGCAGGAACGCCGGACCGCGTTCCCGTAGCTTCAAGAACGCCGCGACGGGGGTCTGGCAGTCGTCGATGAACGTCTCGCGGACCGGAATCAGGTTGTGGGCACGCGCCAGCGCGCGCGTCTCCTGCAGCGACGGGGTGACCCCGGCGTGCCCGGTGTCAGGGCTGGCGACGGCCATCCAGAACCCGTTCGGCGTCCTCCAGCGACAGGCCCCGCTTGCGCAGCAGCACCGCCAGGTGGTAGATCACGTCGGCGGCCTCCTCGGCGACGCGCTCGTCTGACTCCTCGCGAGCCGCCCGCGCGACCTCCTCGGCCTCCTCCTGGATCTTGGCGCCGGCCAGCTGCGGGTGGGCGAGCAAGGTCGCGGTATAGGAGTTGTGCGGCCGGGTCGCGGCCCGCTGGGCGATCGTGCGCTCGAGCATCGGCAGCGCCTCGTGCGGGGCGGCGGGCTCGAGCTCGCCGCGGTGAAAGCAGGTTCGCTCGCCGGTGTGGCAGGCCGGCCCGGCGGGCTCGACCAGCGCGAGCAGCGCGTCGCCGTCGCAGTCGTAGCGGATCGCCTTCACCTGTTGGGTATTACCCGAGGTCGCCCCCTTGTGCCACAACTCCTGGCGCGAGCGGCTGAAGAAGTGGATCTCGCCGGTCTCGCGGGTCAGCCGCAGCGCGTCGGCGTTCATGTAGGCGAGCGTCAGCACCTCGCCCGTGCGCCAGTCCTGGACGATGCACGGGACCAGCCCGCGCTCGTCGAATGCGATCTGGGAGTCGTCCACCGCCTGGCTGATTCTAGGTCTCGTCCGGCGAGCCGGGCCGCTCCGGCTCGCTCGCGGTCGAGGGCTACTCGATCCCCAGGCGGTCGAGCAGCCGCTCGTCCGCGCGCCAGTGTCGGCGCACCCGGACCGACAGCTCGAGGTGGACCCGTTCGCCGAGCTCGCGCTCGATCACGCGCCGCGCCGCGACCCCGATCCCCTTGACCATGCGCCCGCCGGTCCCGATCAGGATGCCCTTCTGGGACTCGGTTTCGACCAGGATCACGGCCTCGATCCGCACCAGGTCGTGGCGGCGGCGGTCGACGTCCTCGATCTCCACCTCGACCGCGTGAGGGACCTCCTCGCGTGTGCGGGCGAGCACCTGCTCGCGCACCAGCTCGGCCAGCACCACCGACTCGGCCTGGTCTGAGTGCTGCATCGGCTCGAAGTAGAACGGCCCCGGTGCCAGCAGCGACACCAGGTGGTCGGTCAGCGGCCCGACGCCGGCGCCGGTGCGCGCCGACAGCGGGAAGATCTCGTCGCCGACCCCGAGCTCCGAGGCGGCCTGGAGCACCGCGACGGTCCTCGCGCGGTCGGTGCGGTCGATCTTGTTGACCGCGATCACCACCGGGACCGGCGCCGACTGCAGCAACCCGGCGATGAACCGGTCGCCGGGGCCGACCCCCTGCTCGGCGTTGAGGACGAGCAGGCAGCCGTCGGCGTCGGAGAGCTCCTGCTCGACGCGCCGCTGCATCCGCTCGGTGAGCGCGTCACGGGGGCGCTGGATCCCCGGCAGGTCGACCAGCACCAGCTGCCAGTCGGGGCCGGTGGCCACGCCGCGGATCGCGCGCCGCGTCGTCTGGGGCTTGTCGGAGACGATCGCGACCTTGGCGCCCACGATCGCGTTGGCGAGCGTCGACTTGCCCACGTTGGGCCGTCCGGCCAAGGCGATGAATCCCGACCGCGTGGGCTGCTCGGTGCCCGTCCCGGGGGTCAATTGACCCAGCGCATCAGCTCGGCCTGGAGCGCGAGCATCTCTCCCTCGTCGGTCTCGTGATCCATTCCGCTGAGGTGCAGCGCGCCGTGCACGATCGCCTCGCGCAGATCGTCCGTCTGGGCCGGGCAGATCACGATGTCGCCGAGCTCCCGCGGCCCCGCCGAGTCGCCGTCCTCGTCGACGCCGAACGAGAGCACGTCGGTGGGCTCGTCGATCCGGCGGTAGTCGCGGTTGAGCTCGCGGATGCGCTCCTCGTCGACGAACTCGATCGCAACGTGCCCCTCGCCGATCCCGGCCGACGACAGTGCGAGCGAGCACAGCTCCTCCATCTCGGCGACGGTCGGATCTGCGGGAGCGATCGACTCGATCCCGATGACGTCGACTTCGAGCATCAGTCGGACTCAGGCTCGTTTGCGCGCCCGGAGATCGGGCGCCTGCCGCTGGGAGTGCTCGTTATAGGCGGCGACGATCCGCTGCACGAGCTTGTGCCGGACGACGTCCTCGCCGCCGAAGCGGACGAACTCGATCCCCTCGACGCCGTCGAGCACGTCGGAGATGACCACCAGCCCGGACTCGTGCTCGCGGGGCAGGTCGATCTGGGTGATGTCGCCGGTGACCACCATCTTGGAGTTGAAGCCCAGCCGGGTCAGGAACATCTTCATCTGTTCGGGCGTGGTGTTCTGGGCCTCGTCGAGGATGATGAAGCTGTCGTTGAGCGTGCGGCCGCGCATGAACGCCAGCGGCGCGACTTCGATCACCCCGCGCTCGAGGTGCTGGCTGACCCGCTCGGGCTCGAGCATGTCGTGCAGCGCGTCGAACAGCGGCCGCAGGTACGGGTCGACCTTCGCCATCAGGTCGCCCGGCAGGAACCCCAGGCGCTCGCCGGCCTCGACCGCCGGTCGGGTGAGGATGATCCGGTTGACCTCGCGGCGGCTGAGCGCCGCGGCGGCCAGCGCCACTGCCAGGAACGTCTTGCCCGTCCCGGCCGGCCCGATCCCGAACGTGATCGTGTTCTGGCGGATCGAGTCGACGTAGCGCTTCTGGTTGACGGTCTTGGGCGCGACCTTGGTGGCGCGGTGGCGCCAGACCACGTCCTCGAGGATCTTCGATGCCGACTCGTGCTGGTCGAGCGCCCGGGTGACCGCCTCGATCGTCCCGGCCGCGATCTCGTGGCCCTGGCCGATCAGCTCCGACAGCTCCCGGACCACGGCGGTCCCGGCCTCGACCGCGTCGGCGTCGCCCTCGAGCGTGAGCACGTTGCCGCGCAGGAACACGTCGCAGTCCAGATGGCCTTCGAGCGCCCGCAGGACCGCGTCCTCGCTACCGGCGAGCTCGGCGGCGACGGCGTTGTCTAGCTCCAGCTGCTTGCGGGCCAAGGGTTAGTGGGTCTCCTCGAGGCGTCCCGCCGGGAAGGGCGAGGTCCGGGGGCCGCTAGGCAAGGACGCAGGACCCGCGGCGCAGCAGCGCTGCGCGAGGGTCCGAGGACGCAGCATGGCGGTCATCCGGGGCCGCCATTCCTGGTGGGACGTCTCGCGGGGAGCCACTTAGCTCAGCGCCTCTCGCACCCGGGCGGACGCGCTGCTTGCCGTCGGCTCGTCCCTGGGACCTGGCCATCACCGCTTTCATCACGGCGCCCATGTCGCGCGGGCTGCTGGCGCCCGTCTCGGCGATCGCCGCGGCGACGATCTCGTCGAGCTCGGCGTCGTCGAGCTGGGCGGGCATGTAGTGCTCGATCAGCGACGCCTCGGCCTCCTCCTGCTCGGCGAGCTCGGGGCGGCCGCCGTCGCGGAACTGGCTGGCGGCCTCGAGCCGACGCTTGCGCTCGCGCCGAAGCACCGCAAGCTCGTCGCCATCACCCTCCTTGGCGGCCTTCTGGAGCTCCGACAGGACCAGCCGCAGCGCACCGACGCGCTGTTTTTCACCAGCCTTCATCGCGCTGGTCATGTCAACACGTACCTGCTCTGCGACCGTCACTACGTTCAGGATAGCTTCGCCGGGGGCGAAACCGGTGGGTTCAGGGTCTGTAGGAAATTAGGGTGGTGTTTGGACGGTCGACCCGTGGATGCTGGGCGCCGCGCGCGAGTGAAGGCGTGCGAGGCACGACGAGCGAGTGGGTGGCGATCCAGCGCCGCGGGGCGGGACAAGCCCGCAGATTTCCTACGGGGCGCAGGCGATCCCGTCGGCGTGCAGCTCGATGCACTCGACATCGACGCTCTCGCCGCGCTCTCCCGCTCCCGCCGGGAGATAGCAGCGGGTGTAGTCGGCCGTGTAGCCGGAGCACTGGGTCGGCGCCACCTTGTCGATCAACACGCGCTCGCGTGTGCCGAGCTTGGTCGCGCGGTGATGGCGCGAGCGCACCTCGGAGTGACCGCGGAGCTCGCGGGAGCGGCGCTTCTTCTCCTCGGGGGCGACGCGATCGCCCAGCGCCTGCGCCTTGGTCCCGGGCCGCGGTGAGTAGGAGAACGTGTGCACGCGGGTGATCCCCGCGGCGTCGACCGCGTCCAGGGTCCGCTGGAAGGCCGCGTCATCCTCGGTCGGGAACCCGACGATCACGTCGGTGGTGAGGTTCACGTGGGGCGCGGCGGAGCGCAGCAGCTGGATGTGGCGCTGGTATTCGGCGGCGTCGTAGTGGCGGCCCATGTCCGCGAGCACCCGGTCGTCGCCGGACTGCATCGGGACGTGCAGGTGGGGGCAGACCTTGCGCTCGGTGGCGAGCGCCTCGATCAGCGAGTCCTTGACGTGGATCACCTCGACGCTCGAGCAGGCGGACGCGCTCGACGCCCGGGACCTGGGCCACCTCGACCATCAGCTCGCCGAGCTCGAGCCCGCGCTCGGGGTCGCGGTAGTCGCCGACGCTGATCCCGGTCATCACCATCTCGGGCTGTCCCTCGTCGACGCGGCGTGCGACCTCGGTGAGGATCGCGGACGCCGGGCGCGAGCGGGCGGGACCGCGGACCGTGGGGATGATGCAGTAGGCGCAGTGACAGTCGCAGCCGTCCTGGACCTTGACGAACCCGCGGGTGCGGGCGGCAGGGGTGATCGGGTCGCGCGCGAGCAGGTCGTGCTCGAGGTCGGCGCAGGCCCCGAGGTCGGCGGACATCGATTCGGCGACGTCCTCGGCGGTGCCCACGAACGGGCTGACCCGGTCATCGATCTCGGCGAACTGGCCGGCGCGGAGGTTGACCGCGCAGCCGGACACGAACACGCGGCGGTCGGCGGTCTCTCGAAGCGAACGACGAACCGACTGGCGGGACTTGGCCTCGGCCTCGCTGGTGATGCAGCACGTGTTGATCACATGCAACTCGGCCTCTGACTCGGGGGCCTCGGTGTGGCCGGCGCGGATCAGCGCCGCACGGGCGAGCATCGCGTCGGCCTGGGAGACCTTGCAGCCGAGGAACTTGACGGCGAACGTGGTCACGGCCCGTGACGGTACCGGAGGGCCCCTCAACGCCGAGAAGGCCCGTGGGTCCCCAGAACCCACGGGCCTTCGGCATACGTGTGTGGAGTTTGACTCGCGAACGGTCTGACCGTCGTGCTTCCCGGCCGTCTACCCCGACTCGTGTCCTCGGGACGGCGCGCGGTGAGAGGAGAGAGGTTCGCCATACGCAAGTCCAGCCCGAGGCTTGGGTCGCGGCGCTAGGACATCGAGGAGCAGGCCACCGATGGTCACGCCGATCGCGAGTGGGTTGAGCATTCGCACCTCCTTTCCAGGCCCGTTCGCAAGGTCTCGTACAGGATCGGTCCCGGGCGCCGTTCTCGCTTGGGCCGTCTGGACAAGATTCGGAGGCCGCGGGTTGTCCACGCGCCCCGGGGAGTGAGTTTCGTTACATGCGGCTCGGGCCCGGCGGGAAGTTCGTTCCTCTCGCCGTTGCCCCACCGCCCGGAGGAACACAGTTCCCGCTCAGCGGGAAGTTCGTTCCGCGCGAGAACCGGAGCGCGCCGAGAGGAACGAACTTCCCGGGCGGCGGGCGGGCGCACATCGGGCGACTCCGCCAGCGACCCCTCAGCGAACGAGCAGCAGCGCGGCCCACTCCCCGGACTCGAGCCGCCGCGCCTCGCGTAGCCCGGCCGCCCCGAACGCTGCGGCGATCCCGTCTGCCTCGCCCACCAGCAGCCCGCTGGCGATCAGCCGCTCGGGCACCGCGGCCGACCCGCCGGCCCCGGCCAGGCGGGCGGCCCACTCCCGCAGCAGCGGCCCCAGCAGGTTCGCGGCCACCGTCCGCGCGCCCGGGACCTCCGCATCACCCCGCAGATCGAACCGGCGCACGCTCACCTCCACCCGGTTGGCGAGCGCGTTCTCGCCCGTGGCCACCACGCTGGCCGGATCGAAGTCGAGCGCCACCACCGGCGAATAGCCGAGCCGCGCGGCGGCGATCGCCAGCACGCCCGACCCGCACCCCAGGTCGACGAATCCCCCGCCCGGCGACAGGCCGAGCATCAACTCCAGACAGAGCCGCGTGGTCGCGTGCGCTCCGGTCCCGAACGCCTGGCCCGGATCGATCACCAGGTCGATCTCGGCCCCGACCGCGGGCTCCCACGGCGGCCGCACCGCGATCCGCCCGCCGCCCACGACCACGGGCCGGTGAAACTCGCGCCAGCGCTCAGACCAGTCGTCGGCGACCTCGCTCGTCACGACCTCGACCAGCGCCCCTCCGGCGCAAGCCCGGACCGCAGGCAACGCGGGCAGCTCGCCCGGGGCGCCGTACACCGCGTACTCGACCACGTCCGGGTCGGCGTCAACCTCCTCAACCCCGGACGGAGCAAGCGACAGCAACTCGGCCAGCACCAGCTCGGCCTGCTCGCGGCGGACCCGGACCGCGAGGCGGATCAAGGCGTCAGCGACCGCCGCCGAAGGCGCGCTTGAGCTTGCCGAACACGCCGTCCTCGGTGCGGAGGTTGTGGTCGGTCAGCGACTCCGACAGCTGCTCGAGCAGCTCGCGCTGGTCGCGGCTCAAATGACGCGGGATCACCACGTTGACGACCACCCGCAGGTCGCCGGTCCGGCGCCCGCGCAGCGCCGGCATCCCGGCACCGCGGATCAGCAGCGTCTCGTGGGGCTGGGTCCCGGCGGGGATCTCGAGCTCGGTCTCGCCCTCGACCGTCGGGACCGCGAGCGTGGTGCCGAGCGCGGCCAGCGGCGCGGCCACGTCGACGACGGTCACCAGGTCGTCGCCGTCGCGCACGAACCGCGAGTCCTCGCGCACGTTGACCAGCACGTACAGGTCGCCGGCCGGTCCGCCGCGCTCGCCCGCGTGCCCGCGCCCGGTGATCCGGACGCGCTGGCCGTCGTCGATCCCGGCGGGGATGTCGATCGAGACCTTGGTCGGATCGACCTTGCGGCCGCGGCCGCGGCACACCTTGCAGGGCTCGCGGGCCACGCGGCCGTCGCCGTTGCAGGTGTCGCACACGGCGGTGCGCATCACCTGGCCGAACGGAGTCCGCGCGACCGTCCGCAGCTGGCCGGTTCCCTGGCAGGTCGGGCAGGTCTCGATCGGCGTGCCCGGCTCGGCCCCGTTTCCGCGGCAGTGCTCGCACGTGGTCACGGCCTCGTAGCCGACCTCGACCGTCGTCCCCTGCTGGGCCTCGGCCAGCGAGATCTGAACGGACACCGCGACGTCGCCACCCTGGACCGCTCCGCCGGGACGACCGCCGCCCCCGCCGAAGATGTCGCCGAACGCGCCACCGCCACCGCCGAAGAACGCCTCGAAGATGTCCGACACCGACCCGAACGCGTCGGAGTTGGGCGACCAGCCGCCGCTGCGCAGGCCCTCGTGGCCGTAGCGGTCGTAGGTGGCGCGGCGATCCGGGTCAGACAGCACCTCGTAGGCCTCGGCGCACTCCTTGAACTTCTCCTCGGCCTTGGGATCGTCGGTGTTGACGTCGGGGTGCAACTCGCGCGCGAGCCGGCGGAACGCCTTCTTGATCGTGGCGTCGTCGGCGTCGCGCGAGACGCCCAGCACCTCGTAGTAGTCGCGGGTCGCGCTCATCGCTGGTCGTAGACGTCGACGACGAAGCTGGACAGCTGGCTGGCGGCCTCACGGACCGACCTGATCGCACGCGCGTAGTCCATCCGCAGCGGCCCGATCACCGAGACCGCGCCGAGGTGGCGCTGCGGCAGGCCGTACCCAGCCGCCACCAGCGCCAGCGACCGAAGCGCCGGGGTGTCGTTCTCGGTGCCGATCCTGACCAGCACGTCGCGCTCGGCCAGCGCGAAGCTGAGCACGCCGAGCAGCGCAAAGCGCCGCTCGAGCATGTCCATCAGCGAGTTGAGGTCAGACACGTCGGTGAACCGCTCGCCGCGCAGCAGCCGCGAGGTGCCGTCGACGTACAGGCCGTCCTGGGCGGTCTCCTCGAGCTCGGTGAACACCGGCGCGAGCGCGTCCAGGAACTCGAGCTCGGCAGGCGGCAGCGACGGGTCGTGGAGACGCCCGTGCAGCATCCGCGCGCCCAGCCCCAGCCCCACGAGCCGCTCGTTCAGGTAGCTCGCGGCCCAGTCGGCGAGTCCGGCGTCGATCGCCCGGGAGAACGTGAACAGCCGCTTGCCGACGCCGCCGGTCGAGGTGATCACCACGACCATCAGCACCTGCGGCTGCAGCAGCAGGACCTCGATGTGGCGGATCGTCGAGGTCTCGATCGGAGGCGCAGTCACGATCGCCAGCAGGTTGGTGACCTGCGACAGCGTCTCGGTCGTCACCCGCATCGCCTCGTCGAGCTCGCGGCGCACCAGCGACAGCGAGAGCGGCGGGCCGGTGTCCTCGGTGGGCAGCAGCCGGTCGACGAAGTAGCGATACCCCGCCTCGGTTGGGATGCGCCCGGCCGACGTGTGCGGATGGGCCAGCAGCCCGAGCTCCTCCAGGGAGGCGAGCTCGTGGCGGATCGTCGACGGGCCCCACTGGACCCCGGCCGACAGCGCCTTTGAGCCCACAGGCGACCCGGCGTCCAGGTACCCCTGGACGACCATCCGCAGCACGAGTTCCTGACGCTCGGTAAGCACGACGATGATTGTAGGTAGGCCGTCCGCGGCCCGGAAATGGCTCAGCCGCTGAGCCGGGCCACGCCGCGCCGGATGATCCGCTGGCCGCCCTGCTCGGCCTCGGAGTCGACGACCGCCGTGCCGCCGTCTGACTCGCGCACGGTGCCCTTGACCGTGATCTCCTCCTCCATCCGGCCCATCCCGCGGAACTGCACGCTTAGCGACTTCAGGCTCTCGGGCCCGCCGGCCGCGTCGGTGTGGGCGCGCGCGACCTGCGCCATCGTCCACAGACCGTGGAGGATCTTGCCCGGGAGCCCGACGCTCTGGGCGAACTCCTCGTCGATGTGGATCGGGTTGAAGTCGCCCGACGCGCCCGCGTAGCGGACGGTCACGTACTTGTCGGGCGTGACCTTGAGCTCGATCGGGTCGCCCTTGGACAGACTCATTCCGACCCCCTGATGATGTTCGTCCAGGTCCCAGTGCAGACGATCTCGTCGCGCTCGTTGCGAGCCACCGACTCGAAGACGTAGAAGCCCATCCCACCGCGCTCGGAGATGTCCTTGATCGTGGCCGCGGTCGAGATCTCGTCGCCGGCGACGACCACCGGCCCCCATTCGAACTCCTGGGAGCCGTGCACCAGCATCGAGAAGTCGAGCCCGACCTCGGGGTCATGCACGGCTGGCCACACCGCCCTGCCGCTGTAGATGACCGCGAACATCGGCGGCGCCACGACGTCGTCGTAACCGGCGGCGCGGGCCGCCTCGACGTCGAAGTACACCGGGTTGGTCTCGCCCACCGCGTAGGCGAACTCGCGGACCTTCTCGCGGCCGACGACATAGCTCACCGCCGGGTAGCTCTTTCCGATCGCGCTGGTGTCGATCGCCACGGCGGCCACGATACCGGTGCTTCCGGGGGAGCACGATGATCACGGGCACGGTCCCGCCGTCGACTGACCACGCGGCACCGGCCACGTTGGACGCCGCCTCCGAGCACAGGAACACGATCACGGCGGCGATCTCTCCGGGGCTCGGGAGGCGCCCCAGGAGGTTGCGCTGGGCGGTCGTGGCCAGCGCCTCGTCGTGGCTGATCCCCTGCGCCTCGGCGACCTGGTCGGCCATCCCGCCGGGGGTGGTCCACAGCTCGCTGGCCACAACCCCCGGGGCGACCGCGTTGACCAGCACCCCCTGCGGGGCGTACGTGTCCGCGAACGCGCGCGACAGCGACAGCTCCCCGGCCTTGGTGACCGAGTAGGCCATGTTGGTCTTCGACGGCCGCTTGCCCGACGAGGAGCAGACGTTGACGATCCGCCCCCAGCCGCGCTGGGCCATCTCGGGCGCGGCGGCGCGCATCAGCCGCATCGGCCCGAGCACGTTGAGCTCCCACTGGGTCTGCCAGTCCTCGTCGGTGAGCTGGTCCAGCGTGCGGATCGCGCTGGTCCCGGCGTTGTTGACGAGCGCGTCGATCCGCCCGAAGCGCTCCAGGCAGCCGGCCACCAGCCGCTCGCCCGCGTCGGCGTCGGTGATGTCAAGCGTCATCGCCTCGGCGCGCGCACCCGCCTCGGCGCGCGCACCCGCCTCGGCGCGGGCACCCGCCTCGGCGCAGGCCCGGGCCGCTTCGAGCAGCGGCGCCTCGCGCCGGCCCAGCAGCAGCACCGTGGCCCCCTCGCCGGCGAGCCCCAGCGCGGTGGCCCGGCCGATGCCGCTGGAGGCGCCGGTCACCGCGCACACGCGCTCGGACAGCCCTAGGTCCATGCGGGCAGGGTACGCGCGAGCGCACGGCCGAGGAGACCGATGCCGCGCTCGATCGCCTGCAACGAGAGGTTCCCGTATCCGAGGACCAGCCCGGGCCGGCCCCCGCTGCCGGCGGCGGCGCGATGCCACGACAACGCCTCGACGCCCACTCCCTCGGCCGCCGCGGCGCTCACCAGCGACTCCTCATCGACGCTGTCCGGAAGCGATATCAACACGAACAGCCCCGCCGGGACGCCGCCGACCCGCGTGCCGGGGACCGCGTTTGCGACCGCGACCAGCAGCGCGGAGCGGCGCTCGCGCAACCGCAACCGCATCCGCCGCAGGTGACGATCGAGCTCGCCGCGCGCCAGGAAGTCCGCCAGCGCGAGCTGCTCGAGCACCGGCGTGCCACCGTCGGCCAGCCCCTTCTCGTAGGTGAGCGCGCCGCTCAGCCACGACGGCGCCAGCATCCAGCCGAGGCTCAGCCCCGGCGCGAGCCGCTTGGAGACGGACCCGATGTGGCACACGCGCTCGGGCGCGAGGCCCTGCAGCGCCCCGACCGCGACCCGGTCGAACCGCAGCTCGGAGTCATAGTCGTCCTCGACGACCAGCCCGTCGCGCTCCTCGGACCAGTCCAGCAGCGCCGCCCGTCGCTCGGACGCGAGCACCACTCCGGTCGGGTACTGGTGAGCCGGCGTCAGCACCACCGCCTCGCACTCGCTGTCAGACAAGCGGTCGACGTCGACCCCGAGCTCGTCGACCGCGACCGGCACCGGCTCCAACCCGGCGCGCTCCGCGATCAGTCGGTGGCGCTGCCACCCCGGGTCCTCGACCGCGATCCGCTCGACACCGCGATCGCGCAGCGCCCGGCAGACGATCGCAAAGCCCTGCGTGAAGCCCGCGCAGATCAGCGTGTGCTCCGGCTCCGGCGCCGCCGCGCGCACGCGCGCCAGGTAGCTCATCAGCTCGTTGCGCAACTCCGGCGCGCCCCGCGGATCGCCGTGCCCGAGCTCGCCGAACGGGACCTCACGCGCGACCGACCGCAGCGAGCGGATCCAGCCGTCGACGGGAAACGCCCCCAGATCCGGCGTCACCGGCGAGAAGTCCAGCGCGTGTCGCTGGGTGAGCGAGCCCGCCGGCAGCGGCGGGCGCTCGCCGCCGGCGGTAGCCGCCACGCGCGTCGGGGCCCCCTGGCTGGCGGTCAGGTAACCCTCGGCGGTGAGCTGAGCGTAAGCCTCGAGTACGACCCCGCGCGAGACGCCCAGCTCCGCGGCCAGCGCGCGGGACGAGGGCAGCCGCGACCCGGGTGCCAGCCGGCCGCTGCGGACGTGCTCGCGCAGCCGCAGCTCGAGCTGGGCGTGAAGCGGCGGGCCGGACTCGCGGTCGAGCGCCAGCAGCAGCCCCGGTCCGGCAACTGGCTCGCTCCAGTTGTCCACAACTGGACCTTAACGGCGAGCCAGTTGCCGCGTACGGTTCCGCATCAAGCCACCAAGCGGACCTGACTGGAGAACCAAGTGCAGGAGATCACGATCGTCGGCGGCGGCCTGTCGGGCCTCACGGCCGCCATCTCATGTGCCGAACAGGGCGCCCCGGTGCGACTGCTCGAGGCCCACGACGAGCTCGGCGGTCGCGCCCGCAGCACCGACGGGCCCTACAAGGCCAATCTCGGGCCCCACGCGCTGCTGGCCTCGAGCCCGCTTTGGTCGTGGCTGGGCGAGCGTGGGCTGATCCCGCCCTACGCGCGTCCACCGCTGTCGGGCGTCCGCTTCCGGTTCAAGGACGACATCCGGCGGGTACCGGCCGTCGGCTCCACGGTCGCGGCGCTGCGGCTCCGGGGCCGCGCCGCCCCGGTCGACCAGGACTTCCAGTCGTGGGCCGCCGACAGCGTCGGCGACGAGGCGGCCGAGGCGCTGTCGCGCAGCGCCGGGATCCTCACCTACCACCACGATCCCGGGGAGCTGTCAGCCGCGTTCGTGTGGGACGCGGTGGTCCGCGGTCTGCTGTCGGTGCCGCCGACCGCCCGGTTCCCGATCGGCGGGTGGTCTCGGATCATCGATCAGCTCCGCGGCCGGGCGCTCTCGCTGGGCGTTCGGATCGAGACCGGCGCGCGGGTGAGCTCGCTGCCACAACGGCCGGTGATCATCGCCACCGAGCTGGCAGACGCCCGGGCGCTGCTGGGCGACGAGTCGCTGACCTGGCTCAGCGGCAAGGCGGTGTGCCTCGACCTCGCGCTCGAGCATCGCCGCGGCGATCCGTTCGTGGTCGTCGACCTGCAGGAGACCGGCTGGGTCGAGCGCTACACCGCCTCCGACAATTCGCTCGCCCCATCCGGCGAGGAGCTGATTCAGGCGCAGATGCCGGTGCGGCCCGGGGAGTCGGCGGACTCCGCGTCGGAGCGCCTCGAGCACCTGCTGGACGCCTCGTTCGCGCAGTGGCGCGACCGCGTCACCTGGCGCCGGCGCCAGTTGATGGACGGGCGCACCGGCGCGCTTGACCTGCCCGGCAAGACCTGGCGCGACCGTCCCGCACTCGATCGGGGCGACGGCGTGCTCCTGGCCGGCGACATGGTCGCCGCGCCGGGCTGCCTGTCGGAGATCGCCTGGGGCAGCGCGATCGAGGCGAGCCGGCTGGCCGTGGCGGCCGCGGGCGCCATCAACACCCGCGAGCGGCCGGCCGCGGTGATCGCCGGCTGACGCTTGTGGGTGAGTGCCGGTCGCGCTAGCCTCCATTGCGTGGCACGGAGAGCGACCCTGAGGGCTTCAGACGCGGACCGCGACGCGGTCGCCGAGCGCCTCCGTAACGCCACCGCGGAGGGCCGGTTGCTCGCCGAGGAGCTCGAGGACCGGCTCGAGTCGCTGTTCGCGGCCCGCACCTACGGCGAGCTCGACACGCTCACCGCCGACCTGCCGCCGAAGCCGCCCGAGCGCCGGCGCCAGCCGGCGTTCAGCCACTGGCTCGTCCCCGCGGTGCTGATCGCGATCGTGCTCCCGATCGTGATCGCGGTCGTGGTCGCTGCGGCCGTGTTCCTGCTCACCGGCGCGTTCACGGTGTGGCTGGTGTGGCTGGTGGCCGGCTGGTGGTTCTTCGGCCACCGCCGCCGCTCGTACCCGTCGCGCCGCCGGGTGCACGTGCGCCGGGTCGACTGGACCCGCTTCTAGCCCTTCTCACCGAGCTCGAGCACGGCGAGGAACGCCTCCTGGGGCACCTCGATCCGCCCCACCTGCTTCATCCGTTGCTTGCCCCGCTTCTGTTGCTCGAGCAGCTTGCGCTTGCGGGTGATGTCGCCGCCGTAGCACTTGGCGATCACGTCCTTGCGGTAGGCCTTGATCGTCTCGCGGGCCACGATTCTCGAGCCGATCGCAGCCTGAATCGGGACGTCGTACTGCTGGCGGGGGATCGTCTTGCGCAGCTTCTCGGCGAGCGTGCGCCCGGCGTCGTAGGCCTTGCTCCTATGCACCAGCATCGACAACGCGTCGACCGGATCGCCGGCCAGCAGGATGTCGAGCTTGACCAGGTCGGACTCGCGCATCCCGATCAGCTCGTAATCCAGCGACGCGTACCCGCGGGTCCGCGACTTCAGCTGGTCGAAGAAGTCGAGCACGATCTCGGCGAGCGGCAGGTCGTAGGTGAGCTGCAGCCGCTCGGAGGACAGGTAGTGCATCCCGGCGTGCTCTCCGCGGCGCTCCTGGCAGAGCTCCATGATCTGGCCCACGTAGTCCTTCGGGGTCAGGATCGAGGCGCGGATGTACGGCTCGCGGACCTCGGCCACGACGGTCGCGTCGGGCATGTCGGCCGGGCTGTGCACGGGCATCACGGTGCCGTCGGTCAGCGTGACCTCGTACTCGACGCTTGGCATCGTCGCCAGCAGCTCGAGGTCGTACTCGCGCTCGAGGCGCTCGCGCACGATGTCCATGTGCAGCAGGCCGAGGAACCCGCAGCGGAAGCCGAACCCGAGCGCGTCGGAGGTCTCGGGCTCCCAGCTCAGCGCGGCATCGTTGAGCGACAGCTTCTCGAGCGCGTCGCGCAGGTCCGGATAGGCGTCGGAGTCGATCGGGAACAACCCGCAGAAGACCATCGGCTTGACCTCGCGATAGCCGGGGAGCGGCTCGGCCGCCGGATTGGCCTTCGCGGTCAGGGTGTCGCCGACGCGCAGCTTGGTCACGTCCTTGATCCCGGTGATCAGGAACCCGACCTCGCCGGGCCCGAGGGCGGCAGCGGACGTCATCTGCGGGGTGAAGAAGCCGATGTCGTCGATCTCGGCCTCGATCCCGGCCTGCATCGCCGCGATCGCCTCGCCCTTGCGGAACGTGCCGTCGACCACCCGGATATAGGCGATCACGCCGCGGTACTGGTCGAACTCGGAGTCGAAGATCAGCGCTCGCGGCGGCGCCTCGGGGTCGCCGTGGGGCGGCGGCACCCGGGCGATCAGCTCGTCGAGCACGTCGGTCACGCCCTCGCCGGTCTTGGCGCTGATCCGCAGCACCTGCTCGCCGGGCTCGCCCAGCAGCTCGGCGATCTCCTCGCCGACGCGCTCGGGGTCGGCGCCGGGGAGGTCGACCTTGTTCAGGCAGGGGATCAGCTCGAGCCCGGCGTCGATCGCCAGGTAGGTGTTGGCGACCGTCTGTGCCTCGACCCCCTGAGCGGCGTCGACGACCAGCAGCGCGCCCTCGCACGCGGCCAGCGAGCGCGACACCTCGTAGGTGAAATCGACGTGGCCGGGCGTGTCGATCAGGTGCAGCTGGTAGGTCTCTCCGTCGCGGGCGGACTCGTAGAACACGCGCACGGCCTGCGCCTTGATCGTGATCCCGCGCTCGCGCTCGAGATCCATCGAGTCCAGCAGCTGCGCGCGCATCGAGCGACGATCGACCGTGTGGGTCAGCTCGAGGATGCGATCGGCCAGCGTCGACTTGCCGTGGTCGATGTGGGCGATGATCGAGAAGTTGCGAATGTGAGCCTGGTCGGACATGTCCTACTTCAAGGGTATTTCGCTGGTGGGGTGGGCGACTACCGTGCGCGCAGCCGGCTGAGCACCAGCTCCTCGATCTGACGCGCCTCGGGGATCCGCATCGCCAGCACCGCCTTGGCGTATAACACGATGCCGGCGCTGATCGAGACCCCCACCGAGACGATCTGCGCGGGCAGCGACCGGCCGAGCAGCGACTCGAGCAGGCTCCAGATCACCCACGACACCGCCGCCGTCAGCGCCGAGGCGACCAGGATCCGAGCGGTGACCATCACCGTCTGCGGTCCCTCCAGCCGGCCGTTGAAGCCCGCGTGCAGCCGACGCCACTGCAACGCGGTCATCACGATGTTGGCGACCGCGGTCCCGATCACCAGGCCGGCGAGGCCCAACGGCTTGTACAGGGCGAGGCTGACGATGATGTCCACCACCATGTTGATCGCGGCGTACTTCGTCGGGATCCAGGGTCGCTGGAGCGCGAAGAACGTCCGCGTCAGCAACAGGTTCAGACCGCCGAACGGCAAGCTGAACGCGAACCAGAACAGCGCCACAGAGACCAGGTGCGTGGAGTGCGCGTTGAACTCGCCGCGCTGGTAGACGAGCCGCGTGATCGGGGTCGCGAGCACGATCAGAAGCGCCGCCGACGGGATCAGCGTGAGGTTGATCTGGCGCATCCCGACCCCCACCGAGTGGCGCATCTCCCCGACGGCGCGGCGGGCCGCCTGGCGGCTGAGCGTCGGGAACAGGACGGTCGCGATCGCCACGCTGAAGATGCCCTGCGGCAGCATGTAGATCCGAAACGCCTGGTCGATCGCCCGCGGCGCCTGGTCGGACACCAGGCTGCCGAACACCGAGTTCAGCAGCTGGTCGAGGTTGACGATCCCGAGGCCGATCGTCACCGGCAGCATCAGCAGGAACACCTGGCGGACACGGGGGTCACGCCAGTCGACCGTGAACGCCAGGCGGAAGTCGATCTGCCGCAGGGCCCAGGCGACCAGCAGCATCTGCACGACCGTCGCGATCAGCCATGCGAATGCGTACGCGTAGATCGACGGGTGGAAGTGATCGCGGAACGCGATCAGCAGGACCAGGATCACCAGGTTCCACACCGCCGGGGCGATCGCTGGGATCGTGAAGTGGTCGTAGGACTGCAGGATCCCGACCATCAGCCCGGTCAGCCCGAGCAGCAGCACGACCGGGAACAGGATCTGCGCCAGCACCGCGGTGACGTGGTTGGCGGCGCTGCTGAACGTGCTGCCGGTGAACAGCGGCATGATCGTCCCCGCGAACAGGATCCCCAGCGCGGTCAGCCCGCCGAGGACGATCAGGATGATCCAGAACAGGGTCGAGGCGAGCTTGAACGCCTCGCGCTTTCGCCCCTGCTGCAACAGGTCGGTGAACACCGGCACGAACGCCGCCGAGAGCGCCGCCTGCGCGAACAGGTTCGACATCAGGTTCGGGATCTGCGACGCGATCGTGAACGCCGAGGCGTTGACGGTGGTGCCGAAGAAGCTCGCCGCGACGATCTCGCGCGCGAGACCGGCGATCCGCGAGATCGCGGTCGCGAACGCGAAGATCGCGGTGTTGACGCTCAGCCGCCGGCGGGGCGGCTCGGCCATCAGTGCCGTGGTCTCGTCTGACACTTAACGCGAACGGCTAGGCGAGGGAGAGCAGCTCGACCGGGGCGAGCTCACGGCGGGGGAAAGCAAGGGCGCTATAGTACGGACGCGCCGCGGCAGAACGTCCGCGGCGTCTGTCTGTACCAGCCCTATGGCCAACATCCACTCACAGAAGAAGCGGATCGAGCGCGCCGCACGCGAGCGGCTCGAGAACCGCCGCTACACGTCGCGGATCAAGACGTACTTCCACCGGCTCGAGACGGCCGTGGCCGACGGCGACGACGCAACCGTCGAGACCGAGCACCGCGCACTGGTGCGAACGATCGACAAGGCGGTCAAGCGCGGCGCCCTGCACCGCAACACCGGCGCTCGCAAGAAGTCCCGCGCCGCCCGCGTGCGCCGCGGCGCCGCATAGCAATCACCCGATCCGGGTAACTCTCCCTACAGCTTTCGACAGCCCGGCTGACCGGACGAGGGGTCCGTGCAAATTCCCGGCCGAGGCGCAGCGCCGCTGCGCGCGACCGGGAACGTCAGGGGTCGAGGGAGGACGGGTAGAGGCGCCGCGGGAGGCGCCTCGCCCACACCGACTACTCGGTGGCGATCTCCTGAATCGCCCGCAGCGCGGCCGTGTCCTCGCTGGTGGCACCGGTGCCACCGCCGCGAGACGTGAGCTCGAGGTCCGCCAGGTGCTCGATCGCGGTCTCCAGCTGCTCGGCCCCGGCGCGGCGGGCATCCGCGATCAGCCGGTCGGCCGCCCGCGAGGGCATCCGCAGCCCACGCTTGATCTGCGCCACCGGGACGCCGCGCTCGAGCGCCTCGGCGATCTCGTGGGCGGTCCGCACGCGCTGGGTCATCCAGTACAGGAGCCCCGGCACCCGCTCGCCCTGAGCCCGCAGCGCCAGGTATATCCGGGTGGCCGCCTGGGCATCGCCGGCGACGAGCGCGTCGGCCAGCGTCCACGCCCGGCGCTCGGCCGACGGGGCCGCGAGCCGCTCGACGTCTGAGACCTCGATGATCGCCCCGGGCCCTGATCCGAGTGCCATCTTCTCGAGCTCGCGCAGCAGCCGCTGCTGGCGATCGCCCACGTGCGCGATCAGCTCCTTGGCGGCGTCAGGCGCCAGTTGGAGGTCGAGCTCGGCGCCCCGCGCGATCACCCACTTGGGCAGCTCCCAGGGCTTGACGTTCTCGACCGCGCTGACGTCGCCGCCCGCCTTGTTGACCGCGTCGTGCAGGCGGCCGGGGGCCTTGGAGCGGTTCTCCTCGCGCGCGAAGAACGCCACCGTGGTGTCGGGCGCGATCCCGCCCAGCGCGGCCTCGAGCGGCGGGAGCTCGCGCTCCTTCCAGCGCTCGACGCCGTCGACGATCACGAACCGGCGGCCGATTGCGAACGTCATCGCGTTGAGCGCGGCGGCGACCGCGTCGGGCGTCGACGCGTCCCCCTCGAACAGCTCCACGCCCTCGGCCCCGCTCTCGGCCTCGGCCAGCGCACGCAGCCGCGCGCGGCGCTCGGCGATCCGGCCGTGGTCGTCGCCGTGGATCAGATACGCGGGCTTGAAGGTTGCGGCCTGGTCGTCCCGGATACGGGCGCACCAGAGGCGGCAGCAGTCTAGGACGCGGAGAAGACGTAGCGGAGCTCGAGGTCCGAGACGAGCCGCCGCCGGGGACCGCGCTCGCGCACGGGCGTCCCAGCGCGATCCCGACCGCCTCCGCAGGGGTCTGGGCGGCTCCGTCGATCTCCCAGCTGCCCAGACCGACCACCGCCACGCCGGTCTTCAGCGCGAGCGCGATCTCCGACAGCGTTCCGTAGGCCCCGCCCACAGCCACGACGGCGTCCGCCGCCCGGACCACAAGCGCGTTGCGCATCTCCCCCAGCCCGGTCGGGATCGCCACCTGGACCCACTCGTTCGCGGCCGCGCGATCGGCCCCGGGCAGGATCCCGAGGGTGAGCCCGCCGGCCGACGCGGCACCCCGGCAGGCCGCCGCCATCACGCCGCCCAGGCCGCCGCAGACGACGACCGCGCCGGCGGCGGCGAGCTCGCGACCCACGGCCTCGGCGTCCTCGAGCTCACGCTCGGACGCCTCGCCGGGGCCGACCACCGCGACGTACGGCGCGTGCGGCACCGTCGTCTAACGGACGACGAGGTTGACCAGCTTGTCGGGCACCACGATCACCTTCGCGATCTCGTGCCCGTCGATGTGCGCCTGGACGCCGCGGGACTCCAGGCATAGCCGCTCGAGCTCCTCCTTGGGAGACCCGGTGGCGGCCGACACCCGGTCGCGGACCTTGCCGTTGATCTGGCAGACCAGCTCGAACGTGTCGGACTGGAGCATCGCCGGGTCGACGTCGGGCCACGGCTGCTCCCACACCCGCCGGCCGGTGATCAGCTCGTAGACCTCCGAGCCCAGGTGCGGCGCGAACGGGAACAGCAGCGACGCGGCGCTGGCGGTCGCGTACCGCCTCGCCTCCCGAGAAGCGCCGGAGTGCTGGTAGATCGTGTTGACCAGCTCCATCACCGCCGCGATCGCGGTGTTGAACGTGAAGCGACCGGTCATGTCGTTGGTGACCTTGTCGATCGCCCAGTTGACCTTGCGGACCAGCGTCAGCTCGTCGCCGGTCGGGTCCACGGGCGCATCGGCGGGGCCGGGCGAGCCCGACAGCGTGTCGCCCAGCCGCCACAACCGGGCCAGGAACCGGTGCACGCCCGCCAGCGAGTTCTCCGACCAGGCGGCGTCCTGGTCGGGCGGCCCGATGAACAGGATGTAGCAGCGCGCCGCGTCGGCCCCGTAGGTGTCGACGATCGGCATCGGGCTGATCACGTTGCCCTGGGACTTCGACATCTTGTGGCCGTCGGGGCCCAGGATCATCCCCTGCGTGAACAGCCGCTGGAACGGCTCCTGGAAGCCGAGCAGGTCCATGTCGGCGAGTGCCTTGACGAAGAACCGCGAGTACATCAGGTGCAAGATCGCGTGCTCGACGCCGCCGATGTACTGGTCGACCGGCATCCACGAGTCCAGCACCCGCCGGTCCCACGCCGCCTGGTCGTTGTCGGCGTCGCAGTAGCGCATGTAGTACCAGCTGGAGTCCACGAACGTGTCCATCGTGTCGGTCTCCCGGCGCGCCGCTCCGCCGCATCTGGGGCACTTGACGTTGACCCAGTCCTCGGCGGCGGCCAGCGGCGAGCGGCCGCGCGGCTTGTAGTCGGCGATGTCGGGCAGCCGGACCGGCAGCTGGTCCTCGGGCACCGGGACCATCCCGCACTCGTCGCAGTACAGGATCGGGATCGGGCAGCCCCAATAGCGCTGGCGCGACACCAGCCAGTCGCGCAGCCGGTAGTTGACCGACGGCTGGCCGATGCCCTCGCGGTCCAGCCACTCGACGATCGCGCGCTGGCCGCCGACCGCGTCCATTCCCGAGAACTGGCCGGAGTTGACCAGCCGCTCGTTGGCCGAGTGGGCCACGAACGCCTGGCCTTCGGGCGCCTCGCCGTCGGCGGGGGCGACCACCTGACGGATCGGGAGGCCGAACGTCACCGCGAAGTCGTAGTCGCGCTGGTCGTGCGCCGGCACGGCCATGATCGCGCCGGTCCCGTACTCCATCAGCACGTAATCGGAGACGAACATCGGGATCTCCTCGCCGGTCACCGGGTTGGTGACCGTGCGACCCAGCGGCACGCCGGTCTTGGGCTTATCGGTGTCGCCGCGCACCTCGGCCGACTCGGTCAGCGCGCGGTTGACGTAGTCCTGGACCTGCTGCTCGTACTCGGTGCCGGCGGCCAACCGCTCGACATCGGGGTGCTCGGGCGCCATCACGAAGAACGTCGCTCCGAACAGCGTGTCGGGGCGGGTGGTGAACACCGGATAGTCGACGCCCAGCTCCTGGCAGCGGAACGTCACCTCGGCGCCGACGCTGCGCCCGATCCAGTTGCGCTGCATCGCCACCACGTGATCGGGCCAGCTGATCGTCTCCAGGTCGTCGAGCAGCCGGTCGGCGTAGTCGGTGATCCGGAAGAACCACTGCTCGAGCTGGCGGATCTCGACCAGGTGACCGCAGCGCTCGCAGCGGCCGTCGATCACCTGCTCGTTGGCCAGCACAGTGGCGTCGTGCGGGCACCAGTTGACGGCCGCGTCCTTACGGTAGGCAAGGCCGCGCTCGAACAGCTTCAGGAAGATCCACTGCGTCCAGCGGTAGTAATCCGGGTCGTCCGTTTCCAGCTCGCGCGACCAGTCGATCGAGATCCCCCATCGGTGAAACGCGCTGCGGAAAGCCTCGATCGAGGCGTGGGTCGAATCGCGCGGGTGCTCCCCGGTGTTGATCGCGTGGTTCTCGGCCGGCAGGCCGAACGCGTCGTAGCCCATCGGATGCAGCACCCGCTGACCCGTCCGGCGGCGGAAGTGGGCGATCGCGTCGCCCAGCGCGTAGTTCTTCAGGTGCCCGATGTGGGGCTCCCCGCTCGGATACGGAAGCATCTCGAGCACGTAGGACTTGTCGAGCTCGCCGGCGGCGACGTCATTATCGACCTCCCACGTGCGCTCGCGAGCCCACAGCTCCTGCCACTTGGGCTCGATCCGGCTCGGTTCGTAACGCCTGTCCGCCATGCTCTTACGAGGTTATCCGCGTCCGGGCGAAGGCGGCGACAGCCGCTGGATCCGATGCCCGGGCGTTCATGTATTACCCTTGCTCGAGACCTTGAAGTGCACGGGGCTATAGCTCAGCTGGGAGAGCGCCTGAATGGCATTCAGGAGGTCGCCGGTTCGAGCCCGGCTAGCTCCATTGGTAGGAGGATCGACGGCCGATCATCAGCCAGGGAATCGTGTGGTGGGTGATCAGCCCGATCGACGCGGCGTACACGACGGTGCCGATCCCCACGGTGCCGCCCAGTAGGAAGCCCACGAGCAGCACCATCGCCTCGATGCTCGTGCGCACCACCCGCATCGAGTAGCCACGCCCGGCGATCGCCGTGCTGACGCCGTCGCGCGGACCGGGCCCCAGCCCGGCGCCGATGTACAGGCCGGTGGCGACGCCGTTGCCGGCGACTCCTCCGATCAGCAGCGCCACCCGCGCCCAGGTCGCGTGCGGGGAATGGGCCAGCGCGAGCACCACGTCGATCACCAGCCCGACGGTGAGGGCGTTGGCTACGGTGCCGACCCCGGGCCGCTGGCGCAGCGGCCACCAGGCGAGCAGCACCAGCACGCTGACGATGATCGCCCACGTCCCGATCCCCAGGCCGAACGTGTGCGCGAGCCCCTGATGCAGCACGTCCCAGGGGTCGAGCCCCAGCCGCGCGAGCACCAACATCGACGCCGTGACCCCATAGAGGATCAGGCCGGCGGCGAGCTGGGCGAACCGGCGGGTGCGGCGGTCGGGGGGAAGTGGAGCGAGCGGACTCGGGATCACGCGGGGCGCACAGCATGACCGGAGATCGCCTGGACCGCGTGCACAACGTCCCACTCGCGCCGCCGGCGGAGAATCGTGGGACGTTGACCACCGCTGACGTGACGAACGCCCCACGGTCCCCCGGGACAAGCCCGGGCGGGACGTTTGCCGGTGACCGCGTGACCTATGCGGCCACCACCATGCCCTGCACCGCCTTGGCCGCGGCCTCGAGCCCGCGCCCAGGCTCGTCGGCGATGCGCAGCACCACGTGCTCGAGCCCAGCGCCCACGTAGCCGTCCAGGTGCTCGGCCAGCCCCTCCGGCGTGCCGGCGTACGTCGCCTGCAGCGAGGCAATCACCTCGAACGGACGCCGGTACCAGCTCTCGAGCGTCGTCCGCAGCCGCCGCCGGGCGACGTCCTCGGAGCCGTCGAGTGCGACCGTCAGGTACAGGCCGGGGACCGGCGACCGCGTCCTCCCGGCGGACTCGGCGGCGTCCCGCACCCGCCGCAGCCCGTCCGCGTACGCGCTCGCTGTGTTCAGATACGGCAGCCAGCCGTCGGCCAGGCGCCCGACCCGCCGCTCGGCGCGCGGGCCCGCGCCCGCCATCCACAGCTCCGGACCGCCTGGCCGGGCCGGCGCCGGTGACAGCGTCAGCTCGTCGACGTGGACGTGGGACCCCGCGTAGCTCACGGGCCGGCCGGGAGCCGACCACAGCTCCCGCATCAGCACGACCATCTCCTCCAGCCGCTCGACCCGGCCGGCGAAGTCCGCGCCGGCCGCGGTGAACTGTCGCTCGGAGTCGGGCGAGCGGAACCCCGAGCCGAGACCGACGCGCAGCCGGCCGCCCGACAACGCGTCGAGACTCGCCAGTTGCTGGGCCAGCAGGGCCGGCTGGCGCAGCCCAGCGAGCAGCACGCCGGTGGCGAGCGTGACGCGCTCGGTGCGCGCGGCCAGCGCGGATAGGACCACCAGCGGGTCCGGCACCCCGTACTGGAATGGGCTGTCGGGGACCCACACCGCGTCGAATCCGAGCGCCTCCGCCCGCGCGCCGAGCTCGAGCAGCGAGGCGAGCTCGCGCCCGGCCCCACCGGATGCCTCCTGGGTTGGCAGCAGGTAGCCGAACGTGAGCGCGCTCATGACTCGATGAACTGGTAGTCGAGCCGGATCCGGCCGCGTACGTCGAGCACGAGGAACTCGAGCCCGGTCGCCGCGGGAGCCTCGTCGGCGACGCCGACCATCTCCCAGGTGAACTTGACGGCGTCCCCGACCTGCGCCGGGTCGCCGGCGCGGCGGAAGCGGTATTCGCCGGGGGCCACGAACTCGGCGTGGGCACGGGCGACGCGCGCCTCCAGCGCGTGATGGCCGCGGGCTTCGAGCGTAGTCCGCTCAAACCCGATCGCGATCGCGCGTTGCGAGATCTCCTGCGGGGGCGCCAGCAGCTGCGCGCCGTCCTCGGCCCACAGCTCGCGGATCGCCTCGCGGCGCACGTCCGGGTCGGGCTCGTTCCACAGCGCCACGTAGCGGTTGATCAGTTCGTCGGGCTCGAGCATCTTCGGTTCCTCTCGGTCGGTGAGCGTGTAACTCGGAGCCGACAGGATCGGACTCGACGGACGCCCCCGCAATTCCCCCCAGGGAATCGCGCGCTCGCACCCCGTGCGCTACCAATTGCCGAGGTGAGCGCGTATCCGCAGGCGACCGGGATCGCCGAGGCACTCCGCGACTGGCGCGAGCGACAGCGGGTCAGCCAGCTCGAGCTCGCGTTGCGGGCCGGGACCACGCAGCGATACGTGAGCTTCATCGAGCGCGGGCGCTCGCTGCCGGGTCGCGGGATGGTCGTGCGCCTGGCCGAGGCGCTCGACGTGCCCCTGCGCGAGCGCAACACGCTGCTGCTCGCGGCCGGCTACGCCCCCGCATACCCCCAGCGCGAGCTCGACGACCCGGAGCTTGACCCGGTACGCGCGGCGCTCGAGCGGATCCTCGAGGGACACCTCCCCTACCCCGCGGTGATCACCGACATCGTCGGCGATCTGGTGTCGGCCAACCTCGCGTTCGAGGCCCTGGTCGGCGGCGTCGCGCCGGGGCTGCTCGAGCCCCCGGCAAACCTGGCGCGGCTGCTGCTGCACCCCGACGGACTGGCGACGCGCATTCTCAACCTGGACGAGTGGGGCCGCCATGTGCTCGACGCGATGCGCCGCAAGCAGCAGCGCAACCCCGGCGCCGACCTGGACGCGCTGCTGGAGGAGCTCGAGCCGCTGGTCCCGCGGCGTCCCCGAGAGCCCTCCCCGCGCCACCTCGGGTTTGCGGTGCCGCTGCGGCTGAGCTCGCCGGACGGAGCGCTCGAGCTGCTGACGACGCTCACGCACTTCGCCACCACGGTCGACGTGACGATCTCCGAGCTGACGCTCGAGGCGTTCATCCCCGGCGACGCCGCGACCGCCGCGCACTTCACGTCCGCGTCCGGTTAGCCGGAGCCAGACGCCGCGACCAGCGGGATCCAGTGCGGCGGAAGCGCCGCCGGGATCGGCGGATACTGGGGCATCAGGGCCAGGGCGAACGCCTCCGACGGCCGCCCGGCGACGAGCCGCCCGACGTCCTGCATCGCCAGCAGCATCCGCACCGACGCCGCGATCTGGAAGTCGGCGGCGCCGGGCTGGTCGCCGCCGATCACCCCGGCCGCGAGCAGCCGGTCGACCTCGTCCAGCACTGCCGGGAGCTCGGCAAGGTCACGCTTGATCTGCTCGTCATCGGCCCCCACCTGCCGCGCGAACACCGCAGCGAGCGGCGTCAGCAGCGTGCCCGCCACCGCTGGTGCCGGCAGCGGGCTGGCCACGTCGGCGAACCATCGGCGCTGACTCTGAACGTTGCGCAGGCCCCACCGGATCAGCCGGCGCGGGATGGGCTGGAGCACCGCCTCACCCCACCGCTCGGCTCGCTGGGCGTCGCCTCGGGCCTCGGGGTCGAGCGGGTACAGCGAGGGCTCGGGCGCCGCTCGCTCGAGCGCCTGGGCGATCGCCAGTGAGCCCTGCACCCGGCGGCCGTCGGGCAGCCTCAGCGCCGGCACCGTGGAGCGCCGGAAGCCGAGCGCCCACAGGCTCGGCGGGTGCGCTCCGGCGAGCAGCTCCACGTAGCGGTACGGCATCCCTTTGCGGTCGAGCATGCCCCGCACGGCGATCACCGGATGCGACATCGGGATCCCGTACAGCCGGGCCTCGCGGTGTGCCATGCCGCGAGCCTATCTGGGAGCGCAGGCTTGCGAGCCGCCGTCGACGGTATGGTCTGCCTCTCCATCGAGGGCGATCGGGGAGGACGGCGGTGGTGACATGAAGCGTCTAGTGCTGGCGGGAGTGGTCATGGCGGCGCTGGTGGCAGCGGGTGCCGCCGGCGCCCAGGCGGCGAACTCGCGGGTGACCGGGGCGGGCATCCAGAAGCAGATGGGCACGCTGGTGAGCATGCCCGGCGGTCCCCCCGGCGTGATCGCGTTGGTCCAGCGGCTCGGCCAGCGCTCGGTGTACACCGCCGGTGTCGGCAACCTTCAGACCGGCGCACGGATCCGGCCGACCGATCACATGCGCCTGGCCAGCACCGCGAAGGCGTTCAGCGGCGCCGTCGCCCTGTCGCTCGTCCGTGCCGGCAAGCTGCGACTGACCGACACGATCGGGAAGCTGCTGCGCAAGCTTCCGCGCGCATGGAGAAACGTCACGCTGGCGCAGGCGCTCCGGCACACCAGCGGGCTCCCTGAGCTGATCACGGGGCCGGGCTTCATCGACTACGCACGCGCGCACCCGCACGGGACGCCGTCGCCGAGCTTCGTCCTGTCGTTCGTCGCCAAGAAGCCGCTCGATTTCCGGCCCGGCTCGCGCTACCACTACTCGAACACCGACAACTTCGTGGTGGCGATGATGGCCCAGGCCGCGACGCACCGCTCCTACAACCAACTGCTGTCATCGCTGGTCTACAAGCCGCTCGGCCTGACGCAGACGAGCCTCCCGCGCGGCCCCGCTCTGCCCCGGCCGTTCATTCACGGCTACGACACGTTCCCGCCCCCTACCGAGGACGCCTCGACGCAGCTGAGCGCGGCCTATGCGTGGGCGTCGGGCGGGCTGGTGTCGACCCCGTCCGAGCTGAACAAGTTCATCCGCGGCTACGCCGGTGGCAGGCTGTTCGGGCGCGCCGTGCAGGCCCAGCAGATGCGCTTCGTGGCCGGCAACTCGGAGCCGATCGGACCCGGAGTCAACAGCGCCGGGCTTGGGATCTTCCGCTACCGGACGCGTTGCGGGACGGTCTACGGGCACACCGGGAACATCGGCGGGTACACGCAGTTCATGGCGGCGACGCGCGACGGGCGGCGATCGGTCACGGTATCCGCCAGCGCTCAGATCACGAACGGCTCGCCGCAGCCCAAGCGGGCCGCGTTCGCGCAGCTGCGTCGGATCTACGGCGACGCCGTCTGCCTCGCGTTGTCCTAGCCGGCGTCAGGAGACCTTCGAGCTCCGCGGCCGGCCGGTAGCGCCCGGCCGGTCGCCGGGGCGAGCTGCCCGGCGAGCGGCGGCGATCCGCTCGGCGTGGGGCTTGAAGTTGGCGATACGCCGGCCCGCCGACAACGAGCGCAGGTCCAGGCAGGGCTCGCCGGGCTCGACGCCGCAACGCGGACAGCGAACCGATTCGAGCTCGCTCAGCTCCATCGACCCAACGACCCGGACATCGACACTTCAAGCGCCTCCCACGGCGGCCTGACCTTTGTCCACCCGCATCCCCCCGCCCGAACACGATGTGGACGTTTGTGAACGAAAAACCCTATACCAGCGCCGTCCACGCGGCAAGCGTTGCCACCGCCGCACAGGACCGCGGTCGGCGTCGCGGGTTGAGCGCTCCACGACGGCTGAGCCTAGCCACTAGCCGTGTAACACCGGGACGGGTCCCGGGACTGACCCCTCGTGACCCAGACGGAGTCCGCACATCATCAGCCCTCGAGGCGCGCCCAAAGGAGGCAGCCATGCAGACCGACGAGAACGCGGTGAGCCGGATGGCCGACGGGGCGGCCCACTAGCGGCGGTGCGGGCGGCACGGCAAAAGCCCGCCGCCCCTCGCCCGCGCGATACGTTGACCCCGGTGCAGGATGACCCGACTTTGCTTGCACGCCTGAGGACCGGGGAGGAGTCGGCGTTCGAGACGCTCGTCAACCGCTACGACTCGTCGATGCGCCGTGTCGCCGGGAACTTCGTGCGCACGCCCGCCGCCGCAGACGACGTTGTCCAGGAGACCTGGCTGGCGGTGATCCGCGGGCTGGACGGGTTCGAGCAACGCTCCTCGCTGAGCACGTGGATCTTCCGCATCCTGATCAACCGAGCGCGGACGCGCGCGGCGCGCGAGGCCCGCAGCGTGCCGTTCTCGGCCCTGGAGAGCGACGACGGCCCCGCCGTCGATCCCGACGCGTTCGGCACCGACGGCCGCTGGCGCAGCGCGCCGGCGAGGCTAGACACCGACCCCGAGGCGAGCCTCCTCAGCGACGAACTCCGGGCTCACCTGCTCAAGGCCGTCGAGCGGCTCGCGCCGGCCCAACGGGTCGTAATCACGCTGCGCGATCTCGTCGGGCTGGAGGCCGACGACGTGTGCTCGCTGCTCGAGATCAGCGACGGTAACCAGCGGGTGCTTCTGCACCGGGCTCGGGCCAGGGTCCGGACGGCGCTCGCGCCGCTGGTGGAGGCGGAGGGCTGATGCGGCTCCTGCGACGCCGCCGCCATCGCCACGACCCGCTCGTGTGCCGCGAGTTCGTCGAGCTCGTCACCGACTACCTCGAGGGAAGGCTCAGTGACGGTGACCGTGCCCGGTTCGAGGCTCACCTCGCCGAATGCGACGGTTGCGACGGCTACCTGGACGACATGAGGCGGATGCTGGACTCCCTGCACACGCTGCCGCAGCCTCCCGCGGATCCCGCGACGCACGCGACACTGCTGGCCGCGTTCCGGGACCTGCGCGGGTAGACGCGCGGCCCCCGGCCGCCAGCGCGTAACAAACGGCTCTCGGCGAGGACTGACACCCCACGAGCAAGTGTGACATCTCTCACCGTCCAGAAAGGAACAGACCACATGCGCGTGCTTTCACGAGCAGCGGTGGCACTTGCCATCGGCGCGGGGCTGACACTCGCCCCGGCCGTGGCCTCCGCACACCCGTCACATCCGTCACATCCGCCACGCAGCAGCGGCTACGTGTACGTCAACGACAACAGCGCCGCCAGCAACGCCGTGGCCGGCTTCCGTCGTCACCACGACGGATCGCTGACGCCGCTGCCCGGCTCCCCGTTCGCGACCGGCGGCGCCGGGACCGGAACCGCGATCGGCTCGCAGGGCTCCCTGCAGCCTGCCTTCGGCGGTCGCTACCTGCTCGCGGTCGATGCGGGCTCCAACCAGGTGTCGGTGCTCGCGGTCCGCGGCGACGGCTCACTGCGCCCGGTCCGCGGAGGGACCGTCAGCTCCGGCGGCACTCAGCCCGTGAGCATCGCCGTTCACGGCAACCTGGTGTACGTGGCCAACGCCGCCGCCGGCGGGAGCAACTACACGGGCTTCGTGCTCGGCTTTGATGGCCGGCTCCGCCAGCTGCCCGGGTCGACGGTTGCGCTGCCCGACGATGCGCAGCCGGGCGATGTGCTGTTCAACGGCACCGGCACCCGGCTCGCCGGGACGCGAGTCGGTACCTCGCTGATCGACAGCTTCGTCGTCGGTCGTGACGGCCGGCTGCACGCGGCGCCGGGCTCGCCGTTCGCCGCCCAGGGCCCGGGGCCGTTCGGCAGCGAGTTCCGACCCACCGACCCCAGTGAGCTGTACGTGTCAAACGCCCACGGCGGCACCGGCAACGGCACCGTGTCGGCGTTTCACGACGGCTCGGACGGGAGGCTGATCTCGATCGGCGCGTCCCCGTTCGCTGACCACCAGACCGCGCCCTGCTGGGTCGAGATCTCGCGTGACGGCCGCTACCTGTTCACGGTCAACACCGCGCAGCCGAGCGTCTCCTCCTACGCGATCAACCACGACGGGTCGCTGACGCTGCTCGGCAGCACCCCGTTTAGGAACCCGACCGGCCTGGCACCGGTCGACGCGCGGCTGAGCCCGGACGGCTCGACGCTGTCGGTCGTCGACAGCGGCACCCACCAGGTCAGCACTTTCAGCGTCCACGGCGGCAGCCTGACCGAGCTGGCGTCGTCCCCGACGCCGTTGCCGGCCGGCTCGGCTCCGTTCGGGATCGTCACCGGCTGACCGCTGTGCCCTGGCGGCGGGGGCGGCGGGCCGTAGCATTCACTCCAGGATGCCCAGCCTGCCGACTTCGCCGCCAGCGCCCGGTGAGGACCGCTCGGTTGCGCTGGCGCTCGTCAACACTGAGATCGTCAGCCGAGGCGATCGCGTCGACCTGCTCGCCGATGGTCGCGCCCTGGCCCGGTGGCTGCGCCGCCACGGGCTGCCGACCGACCGCGCCGCCGCGATCGGTTCGTCGGATCTGCAGCGGGTGCGTGAGCTGCGCACCGCGATCCGCCAGGCATTCACGGCTTGCACCGAGGGGGAGCGGCCCAGCGCTGGCGCACTGCGGCGGATCAACTCCGCGGCCGCACTTGTTCCCCGCGGCAGCCGTCTGAGCTGGAACGGCGACGGCCCCGCCGGCCGGACCGTGTGGCCCGCCGGCGCAGCGAAGCTCGACATCGCGCTCGCGGCGATCGGCCAGGACGCGATCGCGACCTTGCTCGGCGAGACCGGCGCCCGGCTGCGGGCGTGCGAGGCCCACGGCTGCATCCGCCTGTTCATCCAGGAGCACGCCCGCCGGCGGTGGTGCTCGACGACCTGCGGCGACCGGGTCCGGGTGGCTCGGCACTACCGGAAGGTTCACGGCCCGCACTGATCCGACTCGGCCCCGGCGGATCGCCCACTAACGGTATCCACGTCGACAAACCATTAGGCTCTGAACGACGATGAGCGATCCGGTGACGACTCGGCCGCGCCTGTTGTCCCTCAACGTGGGGATGCCCCGGGACGTGGAGTGGCAGGGTGAGATCGTCCATACGGGTATCTGGAAGGAGCCGGTGCGAAGGCCGGCGGATGGTGACCCGGCTGAACGTCGAGGGCGACGGCCAGGGCGATCTGAACGGACACGGCGGCGTCAACCGCGCGGTGTTCGTCTACCAGATCGAGTCCTACCGCTACTGGCAGGAGCAGCTGGAGCGCGACGACTTCGTCTACGGGCAGTTCGGCGAGAACTTCACGGTCGCGGGGATGGCCGACGACGAGGTCTGCATCGGCGATCGCTACCGGATCGGCGAGGCCGTGTTCGAGGTGAGCCAGCCGAGGGTCACGTGCTACCGGCTGGGCCTGCGGATGGACGAGCCGCGGATGCCCTCGTTGGTGGTCGCCCACCACCGTCCGGGCTTCTATCTGCGGACGATCGAGGAGGGCCGGGTGCAGGCCGGCGACGAGATCGAAAAGCTCGACACCGGGGTCGAAGCGATGACGATCGCCGAGATCGACGGCCTGCTGTACCTGCCACACCGGTCGCGCAAGGCGCTCGCGCGCGCGTTGCGGATCCCGGCGCTGAGCGAGGGCTGGCAGGGATCCTTCCGTGAGCTGCTCGAGCAGCCGGCGGCCGGCGACCGCGGCCCCGGTGGCGCACCGGCGCTCGCCTGGACGGGCCTGAAGACGCTGCGCGTGGAATCGATCACGCCGGAGAGCGCAGACATCGTCTCGATCCGCATGTGCGCCGAGGGCTTCCACGCGGCAGCGGCGCCCCAGCCGGGCCAGTTCCTGACTCTGCGCGTGCGGCCCGACTCGGCGGCGGCGCCGCTGCTGCGTACGTATTCGCTGTCGGGACCGCCGAGCGCGAGCGACTATCGCATCAGCGTCAAGCGCGAGCCGCACGGCGTCGCCAGCGGCTACCTGTGCACCGGCCTACGAGTCGGCGACGCACTCGAGGCAGGAGCACCGCGAGGCACGTTCGTGCTCGAGCGGGGCACGCGGCCGGCCGTGCTGGTCAGCGCCGGCGTCGGGGCGACCCCGGTGCTGGCGATGCTGCACGAGCTCGCCTCCGAGTCCGCCCAGCGGCCGGTGTGGTGGCTGCACGCCGCCCGTGACTCCAGCCGCCACCCGTTTGCAGCCGAGGTCGCCGGGCTGCTGGCGACGCTGCCCGATCCGCACCGGGTGATCTGCTATTCGCGGCCGATGCCCGACGACCGGGTGGGCGACGCCTACGACGTCGCCGGACACCTGACCGGCGCGGTGATGGACGAGCGCGGGGTGCCGGTCGACGCCGACTTCTACATGTGCGGGCCCGAGCGGTTCATGCACGACATCGGCGCAGCGCTCGCCGCTCGCGGGGCGGCTCCCGGCCGCGTGCACAGCGAGATCTTCGGCGCCGAGGCAGCGATCACCCCGGGAGTGGTGACGGGCGCGCCCAAGCCACCGCCGCATCCGCCGGCCGGCGACCCCGGCACGGGAGCGGCGGTGTCGTTCGCGCGCAGCAACCTGGCGGTGCCCTGGGACCCGGAGTTCCGCTCGGTGCTCGAGTTCGCCGAGGCGTGCGACGTGCCGGTGCGCTGGTCCTGCCGCACCGGGGTGTGCCACACCTGTGCCACCGGGCTGGTCTCGGGCGAGGTTCAGTACGACCCCGAGCCGCTCGAGCCGCCCGACCCGGGCGACGTCCTGATCTGCTGCTGCAAGCCGTCCAGCGAGCTCGTCCTCGACCTCTGAGCGCCCCGCGGTCCAAGTCCCGGTGCCCGGACCGATGATCCCGGGCGCCGGCGCGAGTCTCAGCTGGCAGGCGTTCAAACACAGGAGATAACGATGAGCACGGTGACCTCGGCTGACGGAACCACGATCGCATTCGACCGCCTCGGATCGGGGCCGCCCGTGGTCCTGGTCGCGGGCGCGTTCAACACGCGGTCGGCGACCGCCCCGCTGGCGGCCGCCCTGCAGGACGACTTCACGGTCCTCAACCCAGACCGGCGGGGCCGCGGCGACAGCGGCGACACGCCGCCCTACTCGGTGGCGCGCGAGATCGAGGACATCGAGGCGCTGATCGACGCGGCCGGCGGATCGGCCGCCGTATTCGGCTACTCGTCGGGCGCCAACCTGACGCTGCAGGCCGCCGCCAACGGCGCGCCGATCAGCAAGCTGGTGTTGTACGAGCCGCCGTTCCTGGTCGACGACAGCCGCCCACCGCTGCCGGCGGACTTCCCCGAGCAGCTCGCCGAGCTCGTGGCCGGCGGCCGGCGCGGCGACGCGGTCGAGCTGTATCAGACGACCGCGGTCGGGATCCCCGAGCCGATCGTGGCCCAGCTGCGCAACGCCCCGTTCCGCCCCGGGCTGGAGGCGATCGCCCATACGCTCGTGTACGACGCGAAGATCGTCGGGGACCTCAGGCTCCCGCCGGAGCTGGGCGCGGCGGTGAAGACCCCGACGCTGGTGATCGCCGGCGAGCAGAGCCCGCCGCTGCTGCGAAGCGCCGCCCGCGCGCTGGCGAACGCGCTCGCCGACGGCCGCAGCGTCGTGCTGGCAGGCCAGACGCACGACATCGATCCGGACGTCACGGCTCCGGTGCTGGTGGACTTCCTGTGACGGAAGCGGTCACGCCGCGTGCGGCTGATGATCACCGTCGGCCTCAGGGCAACAGCTTCCGGCCGAGCCAGTTGGCAGCTCGCGCCAGGACTGGCGAGTACCGCATGCCGCGCTTGGTCTTGACCGCGTAGCTGGTGTGGACCTTGGCCGCGCGCGAGAAGTGCAGCACGCGGTCGAGATTGAAATCGCACACCAGGTCACCCGCGTTGCAGATGTTCGCCGTGCGCGCCGGCAGCGGCACGTCGCGCCGGCTGTTCCCGTGCAGGTACGTACGGATCCCTTCGGCTCGCGCGGCCGAGGACCCGACCTCGTGGGCTCGGGTGTCGGGGACCCGGTCGCCGTCACCGAGCAGGAGCGTGCCCACGATTCGGTGGAACGTCTTGGGGTGGGACGCCGCAAGTCGTAACTCCGCCTGATGGACGACCATCGCGCCCTGCGAGTAGCCGGCCATCACGAGCCTGGTGGCCGGACACCCGGCCACGGTCTGGTCGGCCAACGTGACCGCGTCGTCGATTCCGACGTCGATGCTGTTGAGGTACTTGGCGAGATTGTGGCTCAGATAATGCGCCAGCCCGTCCGGTGGATCGGCGAGCAGCAACAGGTCCTCCAGGTGCGAGGGCTCCAGATCGCTGACCGAGTCGGCCGGGTAGGGGTCGGCGGCGGTCTGCATGCTGCCGCCACCCTTGGCGATCCACGCGTGCAGGTCGACCGCCATCCGGTCGACCGCCGCGCCGATCCCGTCAAAGCCCGCGAACGACTCGCCCGAGCCTCTCGCGCCGATGAACGTGATCGAGGGGCACGCGGGCGGTGGGGGCGGGAGCACCTCGGGCCGCAGCGAAGCGCCCGAGCCGCTCGCCGCCAGGCCGGCTGCCGAGGCAATCAGCGCCAGCATCAAGGCGACGAGAACTCGGCGACCCGCGCGCGTCACTCGTCTGGACCAGCCCGCAGCACTCCCGCTCATGTCCATGTCATGAAGCTGGCGACCTGACTCTTGAGCATCAGCACATCGAAGCCGTGGATGAGCACGCGGTATCCCTTGGCGATGAGCGACGCGCTCTGCTCGGCGCTCAGCGCGACCCCACCGAGCGGTATCCCGTTCGCGGCGGCCGCTTGTTCGATGGCGACGATGGCGTCGACGAAGACGGGCGAATCGAATCGGCCGTGGACGCCAAGCGCGGTGCTCAAGTCAAACTGCGCCACCACAGCCAGATCGACCCCGGGCACGTCGAGGATCGCATCGATGTGCTCGACGGCTTCGGCCGTCTCGATGAGTAGGCAGCAGGTCACCTGAGGGCCGACCTCCCCCAGATAGTCAAACAGCGCGGTCTTGAATGCGAATGGGCGACGAACGGCCCCCACCCCGGAGCCCGCTCGGCGGGTAATTCACGAGCGAGACGCACCGCTCGGCATCGTGCCTCGTCCGTACCAGCGGAAACACGATGCCCTCGGCACCGGCATCCAACGCAACCTTGACCTCGCCCTCGTCAATCGCCGGCACACGTACGAGCGCCGCACAGTCGGTGCCGCCCGTGGAAGCCACCATGGCATGCAGGTTCTCGCGACCAATCGGTCCGTGTTCGCGATCGATCATGACGAAATCGGCTCCTGCCGCCGCGACGGCCTGAGTCACCACGGCAGACGGGATCACGTTGGCCACGCCTCGCAACAGATCACCTCTGCTCAGACGCTCTTTGAAGAACACCAACCCACTCTTTCACAGTCGCCGGAGGTGGACCGCTTGGCCAGGATCGATTAGCCTGGCGTCGTGAGGATCAGGGGCCGCGACCTCGCCGGCCGGCAAGGCCGCATGGGGCGCCCGCCGCCTGGCTCGAGCGCCCGTCGCGGCGCGTCGGCCGCAGTCCTGTCGCTGCAGCACATGGCCGGCAACCGCGCGGTCGCCCGGCTGGTGGGCGGTGCGGACGATGCGCGGATCGAGACCGACGCGAGCCTCGGTGCCGGCTGGACCGAGGAGGACGGAACGAAGACGCTCTCCGGTCGCGTCGGCGGCGTGGACCGGATCCTGCTCGACGGGCTGAGCGGCCACCAGGGCGGCAAGTCCTGGGGCGAGGGCGCGAAAGCTCGTAAGGGGCACGCTGCCGCTACCGGGCCCGGCAAGGCCGGGCACCGCGGGCGGGCGGTGGCGCTCGTCCCGCACTCGATGAAGCGCCAGGGCGGCCCGATCTCGATCGTCGTACACCTGCACGGGATCGATATCGGCAAATACGCGGGCAGCTCCGGGATGCGCGAGCAGGGCGACCGTCCGGAGGACGTCCAGTACTTCCAGATCCCGCAACAGCTAGGGGCGTTCTCCAAGCGGCACCCGGAAGCGCGAGTCGTCGTGCTGATGCCGCTCGGCGCGACGGTCAAGGCCGGCGGCGGCTTCACGGTCGACTTCGGCGTCGACAACTGGGACAAGTTCGTCGATGAATCCCTCGCGAAGCTGGGGATCGCAGCGACGGGCGATCCACCCGGCAGCGTCTACATGTCGGCCCACAGCGGCGGCGGCTTCACGATCTCGGCGCTCGCGCACGAGCCGTTTCAGAAGTACCGCTTCGGTGGCGTGTTCGCGTTCGAGAGCTTCCACACGTCCGACATCGGCACCTGGACCAAGCTCGTAGAGCGACACCTGGGCGAGGATCTCGCTCAGCTCACGAATCTCCGCAAGCAGGCGCCGCCCGACCAGGCCGGCGAGAAGCAACTCGCCTATTTGCGCGACAAGGGCTTCCGCTTCGCCGCATTCGGCGGCTTCGGCGGCTACGGCAGCCGCGCCGGCACGCTGCACGCGGTGATCGTCAAGTGGTTGACCGACAACCATCCGGCGCTGGAAGCGGCGGCTGGCGGAAACCCGGCGGTCCTCGACCTGCTCTCCCGCAACTACCAAGCGACGGCCACGGGCGACCGGCCGCTCGCGCCGGGGCAGGACAGGCACATGGCCGCGCTGTCGCAGGACAGCCACTTCGAGACCGCGCTCGAGTCGCTGGTGGCGGGGGCGCCGGCGGGGTCGTCGCACGGCGGCGCCGGCCAACCTTCGCCCCACCCGGCGGCCACCCCGGCCCCACAGCGCAGACACAAGCCCGCGGACACGCATCCCGCGCCTCACGGCCCCGCGCACGCCGACCACAAGCAGCAGGCTCACGAGGAGCACAAGGGTGAGCACCCGCCGCCCGCCACCCGCGAGCCTACGCAACGCGCCAAGCCGGCGGCTGCCAAGCACGCCAAGCCGGCCAAGGCCAAGTCGCGCTCGCTACAGGAGCCGTTTCAGTTCGTCCCCTACCCGCTGCTCGAAAAGCCGATCGTGCTGATCCCCGGAGACGACGAGCACAGCACGAAATACACGGCGGCCAAGGCCAAGGCCGAGGCCAAGCACAAGGCGCTTCCAAAGCCCGGGTTCAAGCCCGACATCACCGGCATCCCGTCGGAGTTCATGGTCGAGATCCTGCGCCGCGCCAAGGTGCCGGATCCGGACGCCTTCTTCAAGAAGTTCGTCGGCGATGTGAGCTTCCTGGGGCGGCCGATCAACGCGCCGATCCACGAGCACCTGGCGGAGCACCTGCGCGGTGTGGAGCACGAGCTCGCCGAGCAGTTCGGCGGGCCGGGCAAGGACCCGAAGGTCGCGGGCGACACGCTCGGCCTGGGCGACGAGGCCCATGCCGGCGCCCGCCAGGCGAGCGGCACCGCCGCGATCTCGATGCACATGTTCGGCCTGGCGATCGACGTCAACCACTACCGCAATCCATACCTGCAGGCCGCGGGCGGGATTCCCCAGGACGTGTTCCTCTCGATCTCTCAGCTGATGCAGGGCAAGGACGACAAGATCCACCTGGGAGCTTCGGAGGAGGCGGCCGCGGCCAAGTACGCGCGGCTGCAGGCGCACAACCAGATGGTGATCGACTACTTCGCGCTCGCTGACCCCGCCAAGGAGCAAGCCCTCAAGGACAAGCTCGCGCAGGCTTCCGGGCCGTGGAAGAAGCGTGACGTAAAGGAGGCCCGGGAACAGATCGAGAAGGACCTCGCCTCGCTCGGCTACCACACGCAGCGCAAGAGTGATCTCGAGATGCTGCGCAAGCACGGGTACCTGCAGCTCCGCGAGGAGGTCGTCCGCGGGATGAAGATGAACTGGGGTGCCTGGTACGGCGACATGATGCATTTCGACATGCGCACCGACGGCGACATCGGCCAGCACATCTCCGAGCAGATCGTCAAGTACCTGGGTGACCTCCGCGATCAACAGAAGGCCGCCGCGAAAGCCGCCACTAAAGCCGCCACCGCAGCCAAAGCCCAGCCCTGACGCGAGCCGCTGTCGGCCCATCGGGTCATGCGGCGCTCGCTTCCGCCAGGATTAATCGCTGATGGCGCTGGCCTACACGGACTACTACGAGGTGCTCGGCGTGCCGCGTGACGCGGATCAGGACGCGATCCGCCGCGCCTACCGCAAGCTGGCCCGCACAGTACCACCCCGACCTCAACTCCGACAGCGACGCGGAGGACCGTTTCAAGGAGCTCGGCGAGGCGTACGAGGTGCTGTCCGATCCTGACAAGCGCGAGCGCTACGACCGCCTCGGCGCCAACTGGCGCCAGCAGGAGCAGGAGGCGCCGGACGCGAACTTCGAGGAGTTCTTCGCCCGCCAGGGGTTCGGCAGTGACGACACCCGGGTGCAGTTCAGCGACGACCTGTTCGAGCGGCTGTTCGGAGGTCGTGCCGGTGGCGGCCCGGGCGGGCGGACCCGCGGGCCGCTGCGAGGCCACGACCGCGAGGCGCTGCTCGAGCTGTCGCTGGAGGACGCGCTGGAGGGAGGACGCCGCCGGCTGACGCTCGATGACCGTGAGATCGACGTCAACTTCCCCGCCGGAGTGCGCGACGGCCAGTTGATTCGCCTGGCCGGACAGGGCGGACCGGGTCGCGACGGCGGTCCGCCCGGCGACCTCTACCTCCGGATCGCGCTGAAGCCCCACCCGCACTTCCGCCGGCGCGGCGACGACGACCTCGACGTCGACCTTCCGGTGGCTCCGTGGCAGGCGGCGCTCGGTGCGACCGTCCCGGTCCAGACGCCAAGCGGCACCGCCCAGGTCCGGGTGCCTGCCGGCTCCTCCAGCGGGCGGCGCCTCCGGCTCCGTGGGCGGGGGCTGCCGAAGTCCGGGGGCGGCAGCGGCGATCTCCACGCGATCGTCAAGATCACCGTTCCCAAGCAGCTGTCCGACCGTGAACGCGAGCTCTACGAGCAGCTGGCGGAGAGCTCACCCCGGGAGACGACCGCATGAACAGCGAAGAGCCGGTGGAACTGGCCGTCGTCGCGCGGCGGGCGGGGGTCCGGATCGCGCTCGTCCGCCGTTATCTGGAGTTCGGCCTGTTCGAGCCGCACCCCGAGCCGGGCGAGGCACCGCGCTACGACCCGCGCAGCGCCGCACGGGTCGCGCGGGCGGAGCGGTTGCGCCGCGACCTCGGGCTCAACTACGCCGGCGCGGTGCTCGTCTGCGAACTACTCGACCGGATCCGCGAGCTAGAAGCCCGACCTCGTCAGCGCCGTAGCCGCCGCTCGATTGCGAGGCTGGTGCGCCTGACGGCTTCGCCGTAGGCTCTTCTCGCGGTCTCTGGCAGCGGCAGCGGGGAGCGCCGAGCCGACAGGGCGCGCTCTTGCCATGCCTGCTGGTGGTCGTCGTGCGGCGCGCGTCGGTCGCGGGCCATCGCGGCCACGACCGCGTCGTCGGTCGCGGAGGCTTTTCCTGCGTAGACCCAGGCGAGGCGGAACAGCCAGACCGGCCGCGAGGTACATGAAGCTCGCGAGTTCGTGCTCACGCGGGCCAGTGCGGCGCGCGACCAACCGGAGCGAGAGACCGAGCGCGACGAGGCTCTTGGCGGTACGGAAGTAGAGGCCGGCGCGCCCGCGGCGCAGCGCCTCGGCGGCGTCTCCCAGCCGCCGCTCGCCGAGCGCCGAGATCGAGAGCTCGGTCAGCATCGAGGCGGTCTCGATCGTGCCGAGCGCCCTGCGGGTCGGGTGGCCGTGCGGTAGGCCGCTTGCGACGAGCACGAGGCGGGTGGCGGCCGCCCCGGTGGCGGTCGCGGTGGCGACGAATGCCGGTCCGAGGATCGTGCGGCTGCGCGCCCACACCGGGACCGCGGTGCAGGCGAGCAGCACGCCGGTGTAGGAGCCGAGGTAGCTGCCGAACAGCGAGCGTCAGCGCCCCCAGCGCGCGGGCGGCCTTCGGCCGCCCGACCAGGTCGCGCCGCCACCGCGAGCGCACCCGAGCCGCTGAACGCGACCAGGCACCAGGCGCCCGTGTTCATCGGCGAGCGTGGCTTGAAGATCCTCATCATGTTCAGGAATCGCTCGGGGCGGCCGAGATCGGCGATCAGCAGGACGGGCGCGGGCGCGACGGCGCCGAGCGCGACCTTGCGGGCGATCGCGGCGGAGCGGTGGTCGCCGGCGGCGTCGCAGGCGAGCGCGACGAACGCCGCGCCGGATGCCATCCCGCCGAACCAGAAGTAGGTCGCCACTTCCCAGCTCCACACGGGTGCGTGGATGAACGGCCCGTGGATCTCCGAGACCGGCGCGCCGCGCATCCTCCGGTTCGCCTCCGCGACCTCCGCCGGAGCCGGCGTCGAACGGCGGCGTAGTCGGTGTCGCGCCGCTTGTACAGAAACGACCACTGAGCGTCGCCAAAGTCAGGGCGCGCGAGCGCGACCGGCGCCCCCGGCTCGGCCGCGGTCCACGAGCCCGGTCCGCCGCGCGCGCCCAGCGCCGGGTGGATGTCGCGGGTTTCGGTGTCGTGGTCAGCCACCCAGTCGGTCTCGCGTTCGCGGGTGGTGTCCGGAGGCTCGTGCTGTGAAGCCAGCTCCGCCGCCTCGCCGCCGTGCTCGAGCCTTCCCTCCCAGCGGTGCTCGCGGCTCACCAGGTCCCCCCTCCAGGTGTCCTGCGCCCGCGGCGCGCGGCCGTGACGAACGCGACGACCGCGCCCGCGCTCGCGAGCAGACCGGCGGCGACCGCGGCCAGCGTGGCCGGGACCACGTTCTCCTGCACCGGCGAGTCCGCGTGTGCGGGCAGCCCGTAGCGCTCGGGCGGCTCGGTCAACAGGAAGAACGCGCCGAGACCGCCGGCGAGCTGCTCTCCGGGCTCGTCGCCGGCTCCGTACAGGTAGGCGCCCTCGATGCCGCGCGAATGCAGCTCGGCGACCCGGCGAGAGGCGATCTCCACCAGCTCCTCGTGGGGGCCGAACTGGATCGAGTCGGTCGGGCAGGACTTCGCGCACGCGGGCTCCAGTCCGTCCTCGAGGCGGTCGTAACAGAGCGTGCACTTGCCGGCGCGCCCGTCCTCGGGGTCGCGATCGACCACGCCGAACGGACACGCCGGCACGCAGTAGCCGCAGCCGTTACACACGTCGGGCTGCAGCACCACCGTCTGATGCTCGGTGCGGATCAGCGCGCCGGTGGGGCAGGCGTCGAGACAGCCCGCGTTGGTGCAGTGCTTGCAGACGTCGGACATGAACACCCAATCGCCCATCTTGCGCACCGCCTCGGCGACGTCCACGACGCCCGACGCGGGCTGCGCAGCATCCACGAGGTCGATTGCGCCGGCGGCCGGGATCGCCGGCAGCTTGCCCCCGGCCCCGGCGTCGAGCGCACGCTGCGCCTCTTGCTTGAGCTGCGGCGAGGGCTCGAACAGCTCGACGAACCGGACGTGGCGCCACGTCGAAGCGGAGAGATCCCCCGTGTGGTCGTAGGAGACGCCCTTGCCGGACTGCGAGCCGTCCGCGGGCAGGTCGTTCCACTGCTTGCAGGCGACCTCGCAGGCCTTGCAGCCGATGCACACCGTGGTGTCGGTGAAGAAGCCCATCCGCTGCGCGCCGGCCCGATGGATGGCGATCTCGGTGTCCGGGACGCTGGTGCTCACCGGCTCGCCTCCTGCGGATCCTCGGCCACCGGGTCGTCCTCGTTCGGCCGGATGTGATGCCCCCCGAGCGCGACGCCGGCCAGCCGCGCGGTGCTCGCGCCCTGCCTGCGGCCGGCCCGCACGTCGCAGGTGAACGCCTTGTCGTCCTGGATCGAGACGTTCGGATCGCCGGACAGGGAGACAAGCTCGTTGGCCGTGTCACCGCGTGAGAGTCCGCTGTAGCCCCAGTGCCACGGCAGCGCTATCTGGTGAATCACCCGCCCGTCCACCCGCAGCGGCCGGATGCGGTCGGTGACCTTGGCCCGCGCCTCGATCTCCGCCCGCTCGGTGACGATCGTCATCCAGCCGCCGTCCTCGATTCCCCGGTCGGCGGCGAGCTGCGGATCGATCTCGGCAAACATCTCGGGCTGCAGCTCCACCAACCACGGGACCGTGCGGCTCATCCCGCCCGCCGTGTGATGCTCGGTCAGCCGGAAGGTCGTCGCCACCAGCGGGTAGCGCGGGTCGCCGGCCGCGTGGTACGGGTTCTCGGGTCGGTGCCAGCGGATCGCGGCCGGGTTGCCATCCAGCTTCGGGTAGAGGAGGTTGGGCATCGGCGACTCGACCGGCTCGTAGAAGGTGGGCAGGGGCCCGTCGAGCAGACCGCTGGGCGAGTACAGCCAGCCGCGGCCGTCGCCCATCATGATGAACGGGTCCGTGCCGGCGATCGCATCCATGCCGCGAGCGTCCGGCGCCGGGCGATAGTCCGGGTGCTTGTCGGCGGGAAAGTCCGGGACGTCGTATCCCGCCCAGCGACCCTGCCCCTCGTCCCACCACACGTAGCGCTTGCGCTCAGACCACGGCCTGCCCTGCGGATCGGCGCTGGCGCGGTTGTAGAGGATCCGCCGGTTCGCGGGCCACGCCCACGCCCACTCCGGCGAGACGATCCCGCCCGTCTGCGCTGATGTCACCGGGACGACGCCGGCGCGCCTGATTGACCCCATCTTTGTAAATACCGGAGTAGATCCAGCAGCCGCAGGCGGTCGAGCCGTCGCTGCGCAGCTCGTCGAACGAGCTGACAGGCCTACCCGTCGCGACGTCGTAGCCGTTGATCTCCTTGATCACGGCCTCCACGTCGGGCTCGCGCACCTCCCCGCACTCCGGGTAGTCCCACTTCAGGTTCACGATCGGCCAATCCCGCTCGCGCTCGGACCCGGCGTAGCGCGCTTTGACCCGCTTGGCCAGATGGTGCATGAACCACAGCTCCGAGCGCGCGTCACCCGGCGGATGCAGCGCCTTGTCGCGGAACTGCACCAGGCGCTGGGTGTTTGTGAACGTCCCCTCCTTCTCGACGTGCGAGGCGGCGGGCATCAGGAACACCTCGGTCTGGATCGCCTCGGGACGGAGCTCGCCCGACTGCACCTCCGGCGAGTCGCGCCAGAAGGTGGCGGTCTCGATCTCGGCCAGATCGCGCACGACCAGCCACTTCAGCCTGGCCAGCGCGCGCCGCTGAAGCCCCGAGTGCTGAGAGCCGACCGCCGGGTTCTGCCCCATCACGAACAGGCCCTCCACCCCGCCGTCCAGAGCGCGGAGCATCGTCGAGAAGTGGGAGTGGTTGCCGGTCAGCTTCGGCAGCCAGCCGAAGCCGTAATCGTTCTCCTCGGTCGCGACCTCGCCGAACCACGCCTTGAGCAGCGAGACGATGTAGGCGTCAAAGTGAGACCACCAGCCGCGATCCGCCTTGCCGGCGCCGATGTACTCCTCGAGCGTCAGGTGACCCTCGCGAGTCCTCGGCATGTGCAGATAGCCAGGCAGCAGGTCATACAAGGTCGGGATGTCGGTCGACCCCTGGATCGACGCGTGCCCGCGCATCGCCATGATGCCGCCGCCGGGCCGGCCGACATTGCCCAGCAGCAACTGGAGAATCGCCGCACTGCGGATCATCTGCACGGCCTCGGAATGCTGCGTCCACCCGTTCGCGTAGCAGAACATGCTCGTGCGCTCGCGCCCCGAGTTGGCGATCAGCGCATCGGCCACCGCCATGAACTCCTCGCGCGAGATCCCGCAGATGCGCTGCACCATCTCCGGCGTGTAGCGGGCGAAGTGCCGGCGCAGGATCTGAAAGACGCACCGCGGGTGCTCGAGCGTCTCGTCGTGCTCGAGACCGTCGACCAACATCCCCGCGCCGGTGTGCTCGCTGAACGCCTGCGTCGCGTGCTCATGCGGCCCGGCCGAGAAGTTGACCTGGCAGCCCCCGTACATCCACGAGATCGGGTCGTAGGTTCCGGTCTCGGGGTCGTAGCCCGAGAACACGCCCGTCCAGGTCCTCGGTATCGCGAAAGCTCTCGTCGACGATCGCGCACGCGTTCGTGTAGTTGACGACGTACTCCTTGAAGTAGGACTCGGTCTCGATCACGTGGCGGATGATCCCGCCGAGGAACGCGACATCGGTCCCCGCCCGGATCGGGACGTGCAGGTCGGCCATCTGGCTCGTGCGGCCATAGCGCGGATCGACGTGAATGACCCGCGCGCCCCGCTCCTTGGCCTTCATCACCCACCGGAACCCGACCGGGTGCGCCTCGGCCATGTTCCCGCCCTCGATCACGATGCAGTCGGAGTTCTGGAGGTCCTGCTGGAAGTTGGTGGCGCCGCCGCGCCCGAACGAGTTCCCCAGACCGGGGACCGTGGAGCTGTGTCATATCCGCGCCTGATTCTCGATCTGGATCGCCCCCATCGCGGTGAACAGCTTCTTGATCAGATAGTTCTCCTCGTTGTCCAGCGTCGCCCCGCCCAGGTGAGCGAAGCCCAGCGTGCGGTCCACCCGCCAGCCGTGGCGGTCGGTCTCCTGCCAGCCGCTCTCGCGCGCAGCGATCACCCGATCGGCGATCATGTCCATCGCCCGCTCCAGCTCCAGTTCCTCCCACTCGGTGCCGCCCGGTCGGCGGTACCTGACCTTCGTCAGCCGCCCCGGCTGCTGCACCAGCTGGCGCGATGACGCGCCCTTCGGGCACATCGTCCCCTGGTTGATCGGCGAGCGGGGATTGCCCTCGATGTCGACGAGCTCGCCGTCCCGCGTGTACACCAGCTGGCCGCACCCCACCGCGCAGAACGGACACACCGACTCAGTCACCTTCAACCCGGCGATCCTCGCCTCCGCCCGCCGCGTCCGCTCCGAGGCCGCGCTCGGACCTAGGCCCCAGTCCATCGCGCGACCGACCAGCGGCAGCCGCCGCAACGACTCAAAAGAGCGCGGACGAGACCCCGACGGGCTCATCGCCTCCGTCCAGTCGTCTCCATCCGGATCACGACAACGGCAAGCCTCTCACTCGGGGGGTGCGTCGGCAACATTACCGACGCGACGTCTAACGGGATGGCGCCAGACGGCTCTCAGTCGCGCCGGTCCCCGTCGACTCGACCCCCGGGCCGTGGTGGCTGCTAGAGGCCGGCGACGGCTGCCCGACGTCGGTAAGTGCCGAGCGAAGCTGCTTGCGGGAGCTGATCCCGAGCTTGCCGAACACCTTGGTCAGGTGCCACTCAACCGTGCGCGAGCTCAGGAACAGCTGGGCGCCGATCTCGGGGTTCGTCTGCCCGTCGGCGGCTAGGCGCGCGACCTGCACCTCCTGCGGGGTCAGCTCGTCGAGCGTCTCGACCGTGCGCTTGCGCACCGTCTCGCCCGTGGCCAGCAGCTCGCGGCGGGCGCGCTCGGCGAATGCCTCCATGCCCATGTCCGAGAGCATCGTGTACGCGACTCGCAGCTGCTCGCGCGCGTCGACGCGACGGTGCTCGCGCCGCAGCCATTCGCCGTACAGGAGGTGCGCGCGGGCCAGCGTCGCGCGGGTATTGACGTGCGACAGCCGTTCGATCGCCTCCCGGTAGAGGCGCTCGGCGGCTTCTCCCTCGGCAAGCAGCGCCGCCGCGCGCGCATGGGTCCCGAGGGCCCAGTCCGTGCCGGCGGCGTGCGCAATCTCAGCGAGTTGGGCGAGCGGGCCGGTCGCGCGCTCCGCCTGGTCGCTGCGCGCGGCAGCCTCGATCAGCTCCGCCAGCAGCAAGATCGCCGGCCCCAGGCCGCCCGCGGCCTCGGCCGCCTGCTCGGCCGCGGCCAGGGCATCCTCGTAGCGGCCCAGTCCGTTAGCGCGAATCGCGCCGCCCCAGTCACTGGCGGCGAGGAAGAGCCCCTCGCCGCGTCGCAGCACGTCCTGCCGGCGCGCCTCGATGAGTGCCACTGCCTCGGCGTCCCGTCCCCGCCAGTTCGCCAGCACGATCGAAGTGCGCTGCGTCACGTGACTGCCGGTAGCCTCGACGACGGCGTCCGACTCGGCGGCCAGCGACATAGCCACCCCGATCCTCCCGGAGAACAGCTCGACGAGCACGCGGTCGGTGAGCGCGACGGGCAGCGCGGAGAACGCGCCGGCGCGGCGCGCGAGCTCGAGATGGCGCGCGGTGAGCTCGTCCCACGCCCCATCATCGGCCAGCGCCCGAGCGATGCGGCAGGCCAGCCACAGCCAGCGCAGCTCGTCCTCCTCGGACAGCGGCTCGTCACGGAACGCGCGCAGCGCGACCTTCAACGCCGGCGCCCCCGCGACGTAGCCCTCGCGGGTAAGGAGGGCGAGCCCGTCCAGCAGCAGGTCGCAGGCACGGGTAGAGGGCTCCCAGTCAGCGGCCAGAACGGCGGCGGCGACCTCGCGCGGATCGCCTCCGCGCACCAGGCGGTCGGCGGACAGCGCAGCCGCGAATGCCTCGAGGTATGCCTCGCGCGCGAGCCTCGGATCCAGCGGCTCGAGTCGCTTGGCCGCCTCGAGCAGCAGCGGGGGAGCGTCGCGGCCCCGCGTCATCGCGAAGGTGATCTGCGCGTGCAACAGCTGGACGCGGGCTTGCTCGAGCTCGTCCAGGGGTCCTGCCTTGGCGACCGCCAGCAGCTGCAGCGCCGCGTCGTTCGCGCCGGCCTGGTGCTTGCCCTGTGCGGCGAGCAGCGCACGCTGTGCCCGGCGTTTCGGATCGGGCGTCAGTTCGACGGCGCGCGCGTGAAATGCCGCGCCCGCCGCCAGGCCACCGCGTGCCCGTGCTCGGCCGGCCGAGCGCTCCAGCTCGGCGGCGACGTCCTCGTCGAGCCCGGCCGTCGCGTGCGCAAGGTGCCAGGCGCGGCGATCGGGGTCGATGTCGGCATCGGTGGCTGCGGCCAGCGCCCGGTGAACGCGCTGGCGCTCCTCCGGCGGTGCCGCGCCCTTCATCGCCGAACGCACGAGCGGATGACCGAACCGCACCTGCGCGCCGAAATCGACTAACCCCGCGGCGGCGGCCGGCGCAGCCGCGTCCGGCCCAATGCCGAGCTCCGCGGCCGCCCGCCACACCAACACCGGATCCCCCACCGGCTCGGCCGCGGCGACGAGAAGCAAAAGCCGGGTCGAGGGCGGCAGCGGCGCCAGCCGCTCCCTGAAGCGCTGCTCGATCCGGCCCGACAACGCCGGGCCATCGGACAGCCCGAACCCGCCCGCGAGCTCGGCAGGCGTGCAGCCACGTGGGAGCTCGAGCAGCGCCAGCGGGTTGCCGCGCGTCTCGGCCACGATCCGCTCACGCACGCGCTCGTCAAGTGGACCGGTGACCACGGTCGCGAGTAACGCATGCGCATCACGGTGATCCAGCCCGCCGACGGCGAGCTCCGGTAGCCCCTCGAAGTGCCGCTCGCCGCTCTGCTCGCGCACGGCGAAAACCAGCCCGACCGACTCCGCCACCAAGCGCCGCGCGACGAACGCCAGCGCCTGCGCCGAGGCCGCGTCGAGCCACTGCGCGTCGTCCACAATGCAGATCAGAGGTCGGTCTTCCGCGACGTCAGACAGCAGACTCAAAACTGCCAGGCCGACGAGGAACCGATCCGGCGCATCCCCGTCGCGCAAACCGAACGCGGTGCCAAGCGCGTCGCGCTGCGGGCCTGCAAGGCGCTCGACGCGATCCAGAAACGGCGCACACAGCTGCTGCAACCCCGCGTACGCGAGCTCCATCTCGGACTCGACTCCCGCCGCCCGGGCAATCCCGCACCCCGACGAGTGCCGCGCCAGATACTCCAACAACGCACTCTTACCAACCCCGGCATCCCCGCGCAACACCAGCGCCCCGCTCAGACCCACGCGCACACTCGCCACCAGCTCATCCAGCGCCGCGCACTCGCTGTGCCGGCCAAGCATCCGCCGCGCAGAAACGGTAGTTGACATCGCCACGCCAGCGTAGGGGCGGCTCCCTGCGTTGGCAACCCCGGCGTCGACGGCCCGTGACCACGACCCGGGCACCCCCGGGGTGTCAACCCGGGTGCCCACCAGGCGCGACTAACAGCCGCGCGGAGCACGCTGTACCGCACCACCACTACGAAGACCGGTTGAGATCTTCCTACGCACCAGGAGGTAGCTATGAGCGCCACCGAAGCAGGCACCACAAACCACGACGCGAGCGTCGGGCGGGTCGACATGAAGCTCGAGATCCAGGTCATCCCCGTGTCCGACGTTGACCGATCCAAGGAGTTCTATGAGCGCTTGGGTTGGAGGCTCGACGACGACGTCGCCCCGATGGAGGGCCTTCGCATCGTCCAGTTCACACCCCCAGGCTCGGGTACGTCGATCACGTTCGGCCTGGGACTCACGACCGCCGCGCCCGGCTCGGCCGAGGCAGGGCTGGTCGTCTCGGACATCGAAGCGGCACACGACGAACTCGCCCGGCGCGGGATCGACGTGAGCGATATCTGGCACGGCCCGGCGTTCCCCGTCGAGGCACGGCAACCCGGACCCGACCCCGAGCGCGCCAGCTACGGATCGTTCTGTTACTTCACCGATCCCGACAGCAATACATGGCTGGTCCAGGAGGTCACCACCCGACTCCCCGGCCGGATCGACGCCACCGAGACGGGCTACACATCCGCGGCGGACCTGCAGAGCGCGCTTGCGCGTGCCGAGGCCGCCCACCGCGAGCACGAGAAGCGCACTGGACGGTCGCACCTGTTCCACCGGTCCGACCAAGACGAGAACTGGCTCGCCTGGTACTCCGCCTACATGGTGGCCGAGCAGGCCGGGACGGACCTGCCTTCGTAACTGGTCCCGCGCTCACCGTGGCGAGCGCATCAACTCTGAGCAGGCGATCGCGGGATCTGCCCGTGGGTGCCCCAGGTCCCACGAGCAGATCGCCGCGGTGGCTGCCCCGTTGCCCCCGTCCCGTATGGCCCCACGACCTCGAAGTTGATGAACCGAGAAAAGTGGCTGATCAGCGGGTGACGCTTGCGGCCGCTGCCAAGCGCCGCCAAGCCGATGCCCGCAGGGGCTGCAAGACGCTTCGAGGAGATTGGGCACGATGCGGGGGGCACAGAACTCCGGTCGGGAGTCAGACGCTGCTGGTGCAACCACCCCCACGTGCCGCCATAGGCCGCCGCGAGCGCGCTCTTGTGCTCTGTGCTGATGCCTGGCTGCCCCGCCCGTGGGCGGCGCAGCCAAACCTCAACCGGGCCGACACTACTCCGATCCCAACCGAATACAAGGCGTCGGAGAGACTCCATACGGGTACGCTGGGAGGGCGTTGACGTTCAGCGTTGCGCCGGCACCAGGCGCAGAAGAGCAAGCGGTGGACTACTTGCAAACAGTCAGCAGCATGGTCACCACAGCACCACGAGGTCCCCGATGAGCGACATCGGGACCGGCGCTCCCGCGCGTGCGGCCGCTCGTCGGGGGCAGGCTGCTCGCCGAGATCACCAACCGGATCGTCGCGTTCATGCGCGAGCACTACGGGCGGGGGCCGATCAAAGCCAAGACCTACGTGCTCGACAACCTGATCGTGTGCGTGCTGACAGACGGGTTCACCGCGATCGAGCGCACGATGATGGAAGGCGGCGAGCCCGACCGAGTCCTCGAGATGCGGCGCGACTTCCAACGAATGATGAAAGAGCGCTACACCGCCATGATCCAAGAGCTCACCGGCCGCACAGTGCTCGCATTTCTCAGCCAAGCGCACGTCGAACCCGACCTCACGATCGAGATCTTCCTGATGGACGGGCCACTCGCGGGATTCGGCGCCCTCGAACTCGTCGACCCAGCACCCAGCGAGCCCCACGGCGAAAGCGACTAACGAGACCGCCCGCTGCGCAGCCGCGGTCAGGACCGCCTGGATCAGTCGGGCCCGATCTTCGGCAAGGTTGCGTACGAGGTTTGCTGCCTTAGCCGGGAAGTCTGGGACGAATACGTGGAGTCCGAGCGGCGGTTGTGCGCCGGCGAGGAACTCCCGCATGCCTTTCTCGGCTGGCTCGGTGAGGTCGTTGAAGTGAGCGGTCTCAAAGCCGGCCTCGCGGAGTAACTCGGCGAGCCGTTCGGGGGTAACGAGATGGCTCTGCTCGGGCGATGTAGCCCACGGGACCGGTAGGCGCAGCGGTCCAACGGGGCCGGCGGTCACGTCCCAGAGCGCGAGGCGACCGCCCGGCACAAGGACGCGACGCGCCTCAGCGTAGAGCCGCTGTTTGTCGGCGATGTTCATCTGGACATGCTGGCTAAGCACGACGTCAAACGAAGCGGCCTCGAATGGAAGCTCTGTGACGTCGGCGGTGCGGACCTCGATCATGTCGCCGAGCCCGACCGCGTCGTTGAGCCACTTGGCGACTTCGCAGTACTCGGGTGTGAGGTCGACGGCGGTGACACGGGCGCCTCGCTCGGCGGCGATCAGCCGGGCGGTCCCGCCGATTCCGGCGCCGGCGTCGAGGACACGGTCGCCTGAGCTGATGTGCGCCAGGTCGATTAGGGCGACGGTGGCGAGCCGGCCGAGGCTGTGGAAGTCCTCGAGCATCGCCAGGTCGGATGCTCGAAGCGCATCGGTCTGATTACCGGCCGCAGCCAAGGCCCGTTCGATATTGGCGCGGGCTAGGCCGGTGGCGTAGGGCTGATCGATCGTCGTGGTCATGCCATCGTCTCCTGGTTCGTGGAATCGTGGGAAGTCGAGCTCGCGTGCAGACCGCGTCTCGGCGCGCGGCTAGGCGGGCGGCCTATACGCGATCTGTTTGGCGCACTAGCGTCGCTCGTCTGGCGGATCGGAATCGCGCCGCCCAGGCTAGGGCCAACACTGATCGAAGGAGGACACGATGCCCGACGACATCACCAAGCGGATTGCGAACTTCATCGAGCCGTTTCGTGTAACCCCGGGCTCGAGGGTGAGGCTCGCGAAGGACTTCGACCCCGCGTTCAAGGCGGGCATCGAGAAGAAGAAGGACGGCGTCGGCCTGCTGAACGACGGCATCGAGATGCTGTCCGAGTATCAGCAGCGCCTGGCTGCGGAATCGGCGCACGGCGTGGTCGTTGTGCTCCAAGCGCTCGACGCCGCGGGCAAGGACGGGACCATCCGCCACGTGATGAGCGGCGTGAACCCGCAGGGCGTGCGGGTCGAGAGCTTCAAGGTCCCCTCGGACCGCGAGCGCGCCCAGGACTACCTTCGCCGCTACCAGAAGCGGCTGCCCGCGCGCGGCGAGATCGGGATCTTCAACCGATCCCACTACGAAGAGGTGCTCGTCGTGCGCGTGCACCCGGAGATCCTCAGCGGCGAGAGGCTGCCCGAGGACGATCACGTCTGGAAGCACCGCTACCACGCGATCAACGAGTGGGAGCGGTACCTGACCGACAACGGCTTCCGGGTCGTGAAGCTCTTCCTCAACCTCTCCAAGGAGGAGCAGCGGCGGCGCTTCCTGCGGCGCATCGACCTTCCCGAGCACAACTGGAAGTTCTCGTCCCACGACGTGCAGGAGCGGCGGCACTGGGACGCCTACCAGAAGGCATTCTCGGAGATGTTCACCCACACGAGCACCGAGTGGGCGCCGTGGCACGTGATCCCGGCCGACCGCAAGTGGTTCGCGCGCGTCGCGGCCGCGGCGGTGATCGCGAACGCGTTGATCGAGATCGATCCCCAGTACCCCAAGCTCGACGACGCCGCCATCCGGGATCTACAGGACGCCAAGCGCGAGCTCGAGGCCGAGGCACCCCACGGCGCGGCTCCCGACCCGTTCGAGGTCGCAGCGTGATGGCCGCCAAGTACGTCGCCGCGATCGACCACGGCACGACCAGCACGCGCTGCATCCTCTTCACGCGCGACGGCCGGCCCGCGGCCATCGCCCAGCGCGAGCAGTCGATGTTCTACCCCCAGCCGGGCTGGGTCGAGCTCGACATGGGCGAGGTCTGGCAGCGCACCCAGGAATGCATCCATGACGCGCTGCACACGGCGGGCGCGGCCGCCGGTGATGTCGCCGCGATCGGAATCGCAAACGAGCGCGAGTCCGTCGTCCTGTGGGACCGGCGGACCGGGCAGCCGGTCGCGCACTCGATCACGTGGCAGGACACACGGACGGCGGCGGCCGCTGACGCGCTGGCGGCAGACGGCGGCATCGACCGCTTCCAGAGCACCACCGGCCTGCCGATCTCGACGTACTCGTCGGCGCTCAAGCTCGCCTGGCTGCTCGATGCGGAACCGTCGCGGCGCGCGGCAGCGGAGCGGGGCGACCTACTGTTCGGGACGCCCGACACATGGCTGCTGTGGAACCTGACCGGGGGCCCCGACGGCGGCGTGCACGCGACGGACCCGACGAACGCCAGCCGCACCCTGCTGATGAACCTGCACACGCTCGAATGGGACGACGACCTGCTCGAGGCGATGGCGATCCCGCGTGCGCTGCTGCCGGAGATCCGGTCGTCGAGCGAGGTTTACGGTCCGGCCGTCGGCGATCTGTCCGGCGTTGGAGTCGCGGGGATCGTCGGCGACCAGCCCGCGTCGCTGTTCGGACACACTTGCTTCGACCACGGCGACATCAAGAACACCTATGGCACCGGGGCCTTCCTCCTGTTCACCCTCGGTACCGAGCCGGTGATCTCCGAGCACGGCCTGATCACAACCGTCGCCTGGAAGCTCGGCGAGGCGGACGCGGTCTACGCGCTCGAAGGCTCGGTCGCGATGGCCGGCGCGCTCATCCAGTGGTTGCGCGACAACCTCGGCCTGATCGACGAAGCGCCCCAGGTCGAGGAACTGGCGCGGTCGGTACCGGACTCGGGTGGCGTCGTCTTCGTCCCGGCGTTCTCGGGGCTGTTCGCGCCGTACTGGCGCGACGACGCGCGCGGCGTGATCGTCGGCCTGACACGGTTCGCGAACAAAGGCCACATCGCGAGGGCAGCGCTCGAGGCCGCGGCGTATCAGACCTACGACCTGGTCGAGGCGATGCTCGCGGACACCGGCCTGGACAAGCTCGGCGAGCTGCGGGCTGACGGCGGCATGACGAAGAACGATCTCCTGATGCAGTTCCAGGCCGACGTCCTCGGCTCGCCCGTGGTGGCGCCCGAGGTGGCCGAGATCACCGCAACCGGCGCCGCGTATGCGGCCGGCCTCGCGACCGGGTTCTGGGCGGGCCTCGACGAGCTGCGCGCGAACTACACGATCACGCACCGCTGGGAGCCCGCGATCGGCGGCGACGAGCGGGCGCGCGGCGTCGCCGCCTGGCGCCAGGGGATCGACCGTACGCTGAACCTCGTCGAGCCAGAGCCTGTGGCCGCCGGCGCGTCGCCTCGGGCGTGATGTGACGATCGCTGGGGTCTCCCCGACCGGCCACGACATCGCCAGCAACCGAAGGAGGAGCCAGTGAAGATTGAAGATTACGCGTTGATTGGTGACCTCCGCACCAGCGCGCTCGTGGGCAGGAACGGATCGATCGACTGGCTGTGCCTTCCGCGCGTGGACTCGGCTGCATGCTTCGCCGCGCTGCTGGGTAACGAGGAGAACGGCCGCTGGCTGCTGTGCCCGTCCGGGCCGGTGCGGCGGGTCTCCCGGCGCTACCGCGAAGGCACGCTGATCCTGGAGACCGACTTCGAGACCGACACTGGTACGGCCAGAGTGATCGACTTCATGCCGCTGCGCGACGGTGGCGCACCACAGCTCGTCCGCATCGTCGAGGGTCTGCACGGAGAGGTGGCGATGCGCATGCAGTTCATCGCGCGACTTGACTACGGCTCGCTGATTCCATGGGTGGAGCGGACGGCCGACGGGATCCTCGCGCTGGGAGGTGCGAACGCCCTGCACCTGTCCACGACCGCACAGATTCACGGGGACGACCTGACCACGGTGGCCGACTTCACTGTCCGCGAAGGGGTGCGCGAGCGCTTCTCGCTCATGTGGTTCCCGTCATACAGTCAGTCTCCGGCGGTCGAGGACCCCGATTCTGCCCTCGCCAGAACCGAGGCGTACTGGCGGGATTGGTCGTCGCGATGCACCTACAGCGGCGAGTGGCGCGACGCGGTGCTGCGCTCGCTGATCACCCTGAAAGCGCTCACCGACCAGGCGACGGGCGCGATCGTGGCCGCTCCGACTACGTCGCTGCCGGAAGACCTCGGCGGCGCGCGCAACTGGGACTACCGCTACTGCTGGCTGCGTGACTCGGTGCTGACACTCGACGCCCTGCTCGAGGGTGGCTACGTCGACGAGGCGCTCGCGTTCGGGCGCTGGGCGCTTCGAGCGGGCGCCGGGGACGTCTCGAAGCTGCAGATCATGTACGGCACAGAGGGCCAGCGCCAGCTCGAAGAGATCGAACTCGACTGGCTCCCCGGGTATGAGGGCTCACGCCCGGTCAGGGTCGGCAACGCGGCCGCCAAGCAGTTCCAGCTCGATGTCTACGGCGAGGTTGCCGGGGTCGCGTACGCGACCAGCATGGTTACCGGCAGCGTCGACGCTAACAGCTGGCCGCGCGTGCGCGGGCTCGTCGAGTACCTCGAAACGGCCTGGGAGAAGCCGGACGACGGCATCTGGGAGGTCCGCGGGCCGCGCCGGCACTTCGTGCAGTCAAAGGTCATGGCGTGGCTGGCCTTCGACTCCGCGGTGCGCCTGGCGGAGCGGTTCGAGCTCGACGCGCCCGTGGCGCGCTGGAAGCAAATCCGCGCGCGAATTCACAAGCAGGTGACCGAGAAGGGATACGACTCGAAACGAAAGACGTTCACCCAGTACTACGGATCCCAGGAGCTCGACGCGGCCGTGTTGATGATCCCCATCGTCGGGTTCCTGCCCGGCACAGACGAGCGGGTCACCGGCACCATCGACGCGGTGCGGAGCGAGCTCGGCCATGACGGGTTCATCTCGCGCTACTCGACCACCGCGACCGACGACGGACTACCCGGCAGCGAAGCCCAGTTCCTGGCTTGCTCGTTCTGGCTCGTGACGGCGCTTGCGATGAACGGACGCGCCGACGACGGGCGGAAACTGTTCGAGCGCCTGCTGTCGCTCGGCAACGACCTCGGGCTGTTCTCGGAGGAGTACGACGTCGCCCACGAGCGGCTGGTCGGAAACTTTCCGCAGGCCTTCACGCACCTCACGCTCGTCGCGGCCGCGAAGACGCTTGCGAACCCGAGCGCCGATGCGGCCGCTCGCTACCTGAATCCGCAACCCGCTCGATCCAGCACCCGCTAGCTTCTGAACCCGCGCGCCCGGCGAGCGGATCAGGAGCGGATCAATGCCCCGAGACTCTCTGGGTCAGACAGGGTGTCGAAGCCAACCGGCCGGCCGTCAAGCACCGCGAAGGGCGTGCCCCGGGGGTCTTGCTCCTCGAAGACCTCGTCGATCTCACGGACCCAGACCTCGTAACGGCCCTCCTGGACGCCCTCGACATAGTCGGCGCTGGCGAGACCCACCCGGCTCCCGAGCTCCAACAGGTCCTGAGTCGAGTAGCCGCCGCTATGTTCCGGCGGCTGATTGGCGAACATCTCGCGACGCAACTCATCGAATCGGCCGTCCCCCGCCGCGACCGCCAGAGCATTTGCCGCCCGGACCGATTCGTCTCCGAGAAACGACCGGATTCGATACTCCACGGCAACCGCGCCGGCCGCGACCTCGCGACGCAACAGATCCCCAGACACCGCCTCAAACTCACGACAGTAGGGACACTGCAGATCCTCGAAGACCACCAGTCGGCGGCGCGCGCCTTGACTGCCGACGAGCACACCCCCTTCAGGAGTATGGCCCGGCGGCGCTTCAATCGCTTCCATACACCCATTCTGACCCCTTCCGGGCTTTCGCTGCATCAGCAGCTCTCCTAGAAGCCGCTTGTATCTCCAGCACGCGCGTCACGTCTCAGGCCGATGGGCGCTTGCCCGTAGCTTCGGCTCAACCCGTCAATCCAACACAGAGGTGACGAAATGAAGCGCGCAGTCATGGGTTTGCTCACGCTGAAGTTCCTCCGGCGCCGGCGCCATCGGCACGCCGGCCACGCCCACCGGTGAATGTCGGAGATTGCTCCCAGCAACGCTGGACCGCGCCCGCCGCAAGGCGGGCGCGGTACCTTGGTGGACAGAAGGCACCATCCGTCGGTGCTGCTGTGCGATAGCGAACTGCAGGGCATCCGCGCGCTGAAAGTGGTCCTCCGCGCCGCCGGTTTCGCCGTGACCACGACGCAGACCGCATCCGAAGTCCTGACGCGAGCTGCGTTGCACGTACCCGACCTCGCGATCATCGAGATGGACCTTGTCGACTCCAGCGGCACGGAGGTCTGTCGGCGACTGCGAGAGTGGAGCTCGATGCCGCTGATCATCGTGTCCCACGTCGCAGAAGAAGACCGAATCGTCGATGCCTTCTCGGCAGGGGCAGACGACTACATCACCAAGCCGTTCATGCCCCGCGAGCTCGTCGCCCGCCTACAGGCGCACTTGAGGCGGGCGACGACGCGTAGCGGACCCGTGATCGTGTGCGGTGGGATGCGCATCGACTTGGCCGCTCATGCTGTTCATCGCGAGGGCCGAGAGATCCGCCTGACGCCGACCGAGTACAAGCTGCTGAGCACACTCGTGCGTAGCCGCGGCCGCTTGCTCACCCACGACGCGCTGCTCCGCCAGGCCTGGGGCGCGGCGCACACCGAGGATCGGCAGACGCTCCGCGCCCACATGGCGAACCTCCGTCGCAAGCTCGCCGCCCCGAGTTCAAGCGGCCCGATCCGCACTTACCCTGGCGTCGGCTATCTACTCGAAGACGACGCAAGCCCGACTTCGGCGCAGCGACCGGCGGTGGGAGCCAGGCCGACCGACCCCTCGTTGCTCCGCGCGGCCTGACCAGCCGGACCTGAGATCGACCGGAGGCTGTAGGCGAGTGCCCGATGACCCATGATCCTGGTTGATGGCGACAGCACGGGCGGCCACCTCGGCCTCATCCGCGACATCGTGCCCGCTGGTCACGAAGGACCGCGACTCCATCTGCACCCAGCGTTTGACGAAGGCTTCTACGTGCTGGCCGGCGAGCTGGTGTTCCGCGTTGGCGACGAGGTCGCGATCGTCAGAGCCGGAGAGGTCGCGCTCGCGCGTCGTGGCGAGCCGCACACCTTCGCCAACCGGACCGATGAGGACGTTCTGGTGCTGATGTTCGTGACCCCGGCCGGATTTGAACAATATTTCGCTGACGGCGCGGCCCAGGCGCGGCCGCCGGACGAGTCCACGATCGTCGTCGGCGGACGCCTGGACGAAGCGCAGGGAAGCGCCAGGCGGGCTCGCCATATCCCGGGGTTCTAGCGTGCTCGCACCAAAGCGCTAGGGCTCATCTCGCCTCGGCCGTAGCGTCACGAAGGCTGGTCGTCCCCCGACCGGCCACGTCACCCGCTGGCCAACCGAGGAGGAGTACTGATGCCCGACGGTACGACGGGCCGGAGCGAGAACGAACTCCCGGCCCTCGGAATCTGCTTTGAGGAGTATGCATATCCCTACCCGGTCAGAGCCCTGTCCGTCCAGAACGACCTGCAGACGCTGGCCATGGCGTATATGGACGTGCCGCCGGAATCGAAGTCGAACGGCAGGACGGTCGTCCTGATGCATGGCAAGGCGTTCGGCGGCTACTACTTCGAGCAGGTGATCGAGGCACTGACCTCATCCGGGTACCGGGTGGTCGTGCCGGACCAGATCGGCTGGGGTAAGTCGTCGAAGCCGGATATTCACTACAGCTTCCAGCTCTTGGCCGCCAACACCGCGACCCTGCTCGATCACCTCGGCGTCGGGAAGGTCGCCGTCCTCGGCCACTCGACCGGCGGCATGACGGCGACCCGCTTCACGCTGATGAACCCCGACCGCGTCACGCACCTCGTGCTGGAGGATCCGCTCGGCTTGACCGACTACCGGATCGGGATCCCGCCCCAATCGGAGGAGACGCTCTACGACCACGAACTCCACTGGACAGACCCGACCGTCATCCGCAGCTACGTCGCGGCGTACTTCGTGCACCCCGACCCCAAGGTCTACAAGCCACTCGCTGACGTACTAATCCGCGTCACCCTCAGCGCCGACTACCCACGATGGGCCCGCGCATCCGCACTCACATTCCAAATGATCTACCAGCAGCCCGTCCGCTACGAATACCACCGAATCGCGCCCCCGACGCTACTGATCGTGGGAGCAGAGGATCACGTCGTCCCGCTCGGCAACTACGCGCAACCGGACGAAGCCGCCAGACTCGGCGACTTCATCGCGCTGTCCGAAGCGGCCGCCGCGACATCCCCGACGCCAAACGCGTCGTCGTATCTGACTGCGGGCACATCCCGCACATCGAGCAGCCGACACAGTTCCTCGACGCGTTCCTGCCGTTCTTGGCGAGTTGACCTGATCCGCTCCGTCCTCATGCGTGGGTCTCGCTGACGTCGGGGGTCGGCGCCTGGACAGTCGCTGCCCGACCACGGCGCCCGAACGCGGCGGCGATCGGGCCCGCGCTCAGGCCGTGCACGATCACGCTCAGCAGCACGGTGATCACCATCACCTGGGCGGCGAGCGAGCTCGCGTCGCCCTTGAGGGCGATCACCGCCAACAGCCCGAACACCAGCGATGCCAGCCCGCGGGGCCCCATCCAGCCGATGAACACCGCCTCGATGCGGCTGATCGTCGTTCCATGCAGGGCGATCACCACCGGCACGATCCGGACCACGGTGAGCGCCAGCACCGCGTAGGCCACGACCTGCACGCGCACGCCCGCGTCGAACACCTGGTTGACCGCTTCGCCGAACACGAACCAGACGCAGAGCGACAACAGCGTTCCCACGTCCTCGGCCAACTGCAGCGACTCCGACGGCAGTCCGTAGTCGCGCAGCGCGAACACGATCCCGGCGACAAACGCGGCGACGAAGCCGTTTCCGTCGACGGTGATCGCCACTACGTAGGTCATCACCGGCAGCACCAGCACGCCAAGCCTCAGCGCCGACGGGTCGGTCCACTTGTGCTTCCACGACCAGCCCAGCACGAGCGCTCCAAGCAACCCGATCGCCCCGCCGACGCCGATCGCGATCAGGATCTGCGGCACGGCGTTCTCCAGCGCCTCGGCCCCGGGAGTGTGCTTGGCCGTCGCGCCGGCGAGGCAGAACAGGAACACCGGCGCCGCCACACCGTCGTTGAGACCGGCCTCGACGTTCATGATCTCCCGCAGACGCACGGGCACGCGGCGATCGCGCAGGACAGCTACCGCCGGCGCCAGGTCGACTGGCACGACGATGATCGCCAGCACCGCAAGCAGCCAGGCGTCGTTCTCAGATAACAGCGCGAGCCCGGCAAGCCAGGCCAGGATCAGGCTGAGCGGGAGCGCGATCACGAGCAGCCGCGTGAGCACGGTTCGCTCACGCCTGAGGATGCCGCCCGGCACCTCGGTGGCGTCGATGAACAGCAGGATCGCGAGCACCAGCTCGACACCGCGCTCGATGATCTTGGTGTCGAGATCGATGATGATCACGGGATGCTTGCCCGCGGTGAGCACGACTCCCACGATCGTCACGGCGATCGCCATCGTGATGCTGAACCTCGCCAGCCGCCGGGCCACCAGCGCCCACAGGAGCACGACCAGCAGCAGCACGACGATCCCGAGCACACGGGGATCCTGACAGCGAGGCCGGTACTCCTGGGTCGCGCGGATCGGCGGCGCGTGTACGATCGCCCCCGCCGACTCGGCACACGATCGGGAAATCATCGACGCAGGGAGGGGCGATCCCACGGGTCAACGGAGGCGCGCGTGATGTGGACAATCGCTGAACCGCGAGGCGCCAGCACGTGAGCGTCGCTCTGGCGATACCGCTGTTCGTGCTGTTCGTGGTGACGGTCGGAAAGCTCACCGGGCGGCTGCTCGGGATCCGGCTGGGCCACTGGCGGGGAGCGCTGGTGGGGGCGGTCGGCTGGGTCGGCGGACTGCTGGCGGCGGCGTACACGATCGGCGAGAAGACCGCCGACGGCGGCCGGACGATCCAGGCGGATTCGGTCGGTCACTGGCTGCAGGCGGCGGCGGTCGTGATCGTGTTCGGGGTGCTGGCGGCGATGCCGGTCGCGATCGGGATCGACCTGATCACCCGCAGCGGCCGCGTTCGTCCGCCGCGGCACCGGCGGCGCAACCTGCTCCATCCGATCCGCGCCGCCCGCATGTCGCTGGCCCCCTACGGCCGGCTGAGCGAGCTGGTCGCTAACGCCCGGCGCGCCAACCTGCTGCACCTTCGCTACGCGTCCCGTTCGGCGCTGGACTCCCCCGACTTCGCGCGGCGCGTCCGCGGGGTGCTCGAGGAGTCCGGCGGCATGTTCGTCAAGCTCGGGCAGATCGCATCGACCCGGACCGACGTGCTCCCCGACGTGCTCACCGACGAGCTCTCAAACCTTCGCGCGGACGTCAGACCGGTGCCGGAGTCAGAAATCCGGGAGGTGGTCGAGCACTCGCTCGGCGAGCCGATCGAGCAGGCGTTCGGCTCGTTCGAGCAGCAGCCGCTCGCCGCCGCGTCGATCGGCCAGACCCACCGGGCAGTGCTCAGCGACGGCACCCGCGTGGTCGTCAAGGTCCAGCGTCCCGGGATCGACGAGGTGGTCGCACGCGACGCTTCCGTGCTGCGCCTCGCCTCGGCGCGGCTCGAGCGCCACGTCGAGATCGCGCGCGAAGTCGGCCTCAGCGGCTTCAGCGAGGAGCTGATCTCCGGGCTCGAGCAGGAGCTCGACTACCAGCACGAGGCGTCGGTGGGCACGGCGCTGCGCGAGAACCGTGCCGGCGACGACGGGATCTCGATCCCGTCGGTCCACTCGACGCTGTCGACCGATCGGGTGCTGGTGATGGAGGAGGTGATCGGGCGCTCGATCGCCGACCCCGCCGCGATCGAGGCCTCACCGGTGCCGGCCCACGAGCTGGCCTCGCGGCTGCTGTCGTCGTTCCTCGGGCAGGTGCTCGAGGACGGGCTGTTCCACGCGGACCCTCACCCCGGCAACCTGCTGATCGACGAGGCGGGGACGATCTGGATGCTCGACTTCGGCGGTCAGTGGGGCGGCTGGACGCGAGAGCGCTCGACGGGCTGCGGGGGATGGCGCTCGGCGTCGCCACCAGCGACGTCAGCCTGCTGGCCCGGGCGGCGCGCGACATGTCCGGCAACCAGAACGCCGACCTGCGCGCGCTGCAGGGTGAACTGGGTACGCAGCTGTCGGCGCTCGGGGCGGCCGGCGGCCTGGACCCGCAGATCCTCGCCGGGGTGCTGTCGGTGATGCGCCGCCACAAGATGATTCCTCCGCCCTCGATCACGCTGCTGGCGCGGTCGATGTTCACGCTCGAGGGCACGCTCAGATCGATCGACCCCGGCTTCAGCTTCGTGTCACAGAGCCGGCAGATCGTCAGCACCGATCATCGCGACGCGTTCGGCACGCCGGAGGAGCTGATCAAGCGCGAGGTGATCCGCTCGCTCCCCTCGCTGCGCACGCTGCCCGAGCACGCCGAGACGCTCGCCAACCAGCTGCGCTCGGGCCGGATGACGGTGCCGCACCGAGCACTTCTCCGGCGAGGACTACAAGGCCGTCGACTTCTGGGTCGACCGGTTCGTGATCGCGCTCGTCGCCGGCTTCTCGGTCGTGGCCTCGGCGTTGTTGTTGCTGGCCGCCGGGATGACCAGCGATCACGAGGTCAGGTCCGCGCTGTGGATCCTCGGCTTCGCCGGCCTGGCCTTCTCGACGACGCTGGCGATGCGCTCGGCGGCGCGCTCGCTGCGGCGCCACCTCGAACGGGTGGAGTGATCAGGCGCTAGTACGTTCAGCATCTGGGTCACACCTCATCGATCGGTCGGGCGCTCGGAACTCAGCCCTGCCGGCGGGGCACGAGCAGCCCGCGGTCGAACGCCTCCCCCACGGCGGCCGCGCGGTCGTTGACACCGAGCTTGGCGTAGATGTGCATCAGATGCGTCTTGACCGTCGCCTCGCTGATGAACAGCCGCGCCGCGGCCTCGCGGTTGCTGGCGCCGCGGGCGATCATCTCGAGCACCTCGAGCTCGCGCTGGCTGATCGGCTCCGGCGTCGGCGCCCGCACCTGCCCCACCACGCGGGTGGCCACCGAGGGGGACAGCACGGCCTCGCCGCGCGCCGCCGCGCGCACGGCCCGGAACAGCTCGGTGGGCGGCGAGTCCTTGAGCAGGTAGCCGGTCGCCCCCGCCTCGATCGCCGACAGCACGTCGCTGTCGGTGTCGTAGGTGGTGAGCACGAGCACCCGTGCGCGCGAGCCCGAACTGGTCAGCCGCGTGATCGCGCTGACGCCGTCCATCTCGGGCATCCGCAGGTCCATCAGGATCACGTCGGGGTCCAGCAACTCCGCTTGGGCCACGGCCTCGGCGCCGGTTCCCGCCTCGCCGACGACCTCGAACTCCTCGCTGGCGGCGAACATGCCGCTGAGGCCGTTGCGGACGACCGGGTGGTCGTCGACGATCAGAAGCTTGACCGGCTCGCTCATGCGGTCGCTCCCGCCGGGATCGCCGGGACGCTGGCCGAGATCGCGGTGCCCGCCCGCGGCTCTGACTCGACCTGCAAGGTTCCGGCCACTCCCTCGACGCGCTGTTGCATCGCGGCCAGCCCGAAGCCTCCGGACTGCCCGTTGGACGAGCCGTTGCGCGGCTGATACCTCGGGCGGATGTCGAAGCCGACGCCGTCGTCGCGGACGTCGAGCGTGACCAGGTCCTCCATGTAGGAGAGCGTGAGCCCGACGCGGCTGGCCTCGGCGTGCTTGGCGACGTTGGCGAGCGCCTCCTGAGCGGTGCGCAGCAGCGCAACCTCGATCTCGGGGCGCATCACCCGCGGCGTCCCGGTGGTCGTGACCGCGACCGGGACGCCATGCAGCTTGGACCAGCGCGACGCCACCTCCTGCATCGCGTCGGGCAGCCGGGCGCCGTCGAGCGGCTCGGGGCGCATCGCCTCGACCGAGCGCCTGGCCTCCGACAGGCTCTCGCGCGCGAGGTCGACCGCGGCCTGCAGGTGCTTGGCCCCCGGGCCGCCGCCGGAGCCGGCGCGCTCGGCGGCCTGCAGCTGGGTGATGATCCCGGCCAGCCCCTGGGCCAGCGTGTCGTGGATCTCCCGCGCCATCCGCCGGCGCTCGTCGCCGACGCCCGCCTCGCGCGCGCTGGCGACGAGCTGCTCCTGCAGCTCCGCGTTGCGCTTGAGGCTCTCGGCGAGCCGCTCGTTGGCCTCGGTCAGCTCGGTGATCAGGCGCATGCGTCGGTCCTTCTGCTGCTGGCCGACCCACGCGAACCAGGTGAAGAACCCCGCGACGCCGGCGTTGATCAGGAACACGCCGGCGAGCATCGCGATCGAGCCGGCGCTGTCGTAGGGCCCGGATCCGGTCTGGGCGATCGCCGACAGCATCGCCACCAGCGCCAGCCCGATCAGCCGCAGCCGGGGGGTGGACGACAGCGTCCGGAACGCCCAGATGTAGCCGGTGAACGAGTAGAACCCGTAGACCGGCTGGCGGATCACCAGCGCCGCCGAGAGGCCGATCAGGACCGCGAACATCGCGGCCTGTAGCGCCGGGCCGCCGCCGCGGCGCTGGACGAGCTCGATCGCCACCATCCACACGAGGCTGGCGGCGGCGATCGCCACGTCGACCAGCGCCGGGCCGGTGAGGCCGCCCCGGCTCGCGATGTCCAGGGCGACCGCCACGATCAGCAGCACGTACGGCAGCACGTGCAGGGACCGACGCTCGCGCTCCTCCCAGAACTGGAGCCGATCGCCAGGTGCTGACTGAACTGCTTCGGTCATCGATCCCAACGGAAGAACTTACCCGCCGCCACGCACAGGATCACGGCCCACACCACCAGCACCAGCAACTGCACGGGGTGCGGCCAGTTCCCAGCGGTGGCCCGCTGGACTCCGGCGACGGTCGCCCCGAGCGGCGTGTAGTCGCTGATGTGGCGCAGCACGGGGCCCATCTGCGCCCGCGGGACCCACAGGCCCGCGAAGAACATCATCGGGAAGAACAACAGCGACCCGATCAGGTTGGCAGCCCGCTGGTTGGGGGCTAACGCGCCGACCAGTGTCCCCAGCGCCAGCATCGCGATCGCGCCGAGCACCAGCGCGATCAGGAAGCCGCCGACCTCGGTCGGAAGCGACACGCCGAACGCCGCGGCGCCCACGATGAGGATCACCGCGACCGCGCAGGCGGCGATGCCGAGGTTGATCAGCAGCTGGGCGGCCAGCAGCCGGCGGGCGCCCATCGGGGTCGTCGACAGCCGCCGCAGGTACCCCTTGTCGCGGTAGCTGGCCAGCGTCGCCGGCACCGCGTTCAGCGCCAGGATCGCCAGAACGAACGTGCACAGCACGGGCACGTACACGTCGATGAACGTCAGCCCGCCGAGCGAGCTCTGGTGGTGCTTGTGCGTGGCCAGGCCGATCACGATCAGCAGGACCAGCGGAAACACGGTGCCCCAGAACACGGCCAGCGGCTCGCGCAGCAGCAGCTTGAGCTCGGTCAGCATCAGCCGCCCGAACGGGCGCGACCTGCGCTGGCCGGCGGGAAGCGCCGTCGCATGTGTGACTGCCGACATCATCGAACCTCCTGGTGCTCGAGTTCAGGGGCCGCCGAGGAGTCCTCGGCGGTGAGCGCGACGAACGCGTCCTCGAGGCTGGTCTGCTCCACGCGCAGGTCGTCGGGCGCGATCCCGTGGGCGATCAGCACCCTGGCCACCTCGCCGACGAGGTTGCCCGTGCCCGCGATCTCGACGCGCTCACCGTGGTGGATGACGTCGCGGACCTCGGGAAGCGCGAGCAGCCACTCGTCCCGCAAGGGCTCGGACGGGATGAAGCCGACCCGCTGGTCGGTGCCGGACTGCGCGGCCAGGCCGGCCGGAGTGTCGACGGTGACCAGGCGGCCGCGGTTGAACAGAGCCACGCGGTCGCACAGCCGCTGGGCCTCCTCCATGAAGTGAGTGACGAGCAGAATCGTGACGCCCTGGTCGCGAACGCTCTCGATCAGCTCCCAGGTGTCGCGTCGGGCCCGGGGGTCAAGCCCGGTGGTGAGCTCGTCGAGAATCGCCACCTGCGGGCGGCCGACCAGCGCCAGGGCGATCGAGAGCCGCTGGCGCTGTCCCCCCGAGAGCTGGGCGAAGCGGTCGTTGCGCTTGTCGGTCAGGCCGAGCAGCCCAAGCAGCGAGTCCACGTCCGCCGGCTCGGAGTAGAAGGAGGCGAACAGCTCGAGCGCCTCTCCCACCTTCAATTTGTCGGGAAGCTCTGAGGCCTGCAGCTGAATGCCGACGACCTCGCGCAGTCGATCGCTGTCGCGGCCCGGGCGGATGCCGAGCACGCTGATCTGGCCGCTGTCGGGTTCGCGCAGGCCGCCGATGCATTCGACGGTCGTCGTCTTGCCGGCGCCGTTGGGTCCGAGGATCCCGAAGATCTCGCCGCGGCGCACCGAGAACGACACGTCATCGACCGCGACCAAATCGCCGTAGCGCATCCCCAGATGCTCGACCGTCACAACATCCGGCGCCCTTCCGTCGCTGTTGGTGTTGTGTCCGTTGTTGTTCATGGCCTTCAGGATCGCGCGAATCGCCTTCGCGCGCATCGGCTGAAGGTCTCGACCTGACCGTCTCCGGCGGAGGATCTTGCGGCTCCGCCAACCGGCTGGGGGCATCAACCGATCGGTTGATGCCCCGCACCGAAGCCCCGTACCCGCTCAGGCGAGCTGCAGGGCGGCGCTGCTCTCCCGGGTAGCCGGGTCGGTCACCATCGCGACGCCCAGGACGGCGTAGCCGAGGCCGTAGATCGCGATCCCGAGCTCGATCGCCGAGGTGAACTGCAGCGGGATCGTGACCAGCGACAGCAGCCCGCAGATCAGGGGCGCATAGCGCCGCCAGGACGGCCAGCTGCGCTCGCGGACGGTGGCGATCCCGACGGCGAGCATCCCGGCGGTCAACATCACCGACGCCACGCCGAACCCGCCGTCGACGATCGTCGGCCACGTGTCGCTGTTGTGCTGGCCGGCGAGCGGCAGCGACGCCAACTCGCAGACGAACAACAGCGCGGTACCCGCGATCACGCACGTCAGCCCGACCCGACCGGGCCGGCTCTGGGCCGTGACCCCGGTGCGCCGCAGCCAGAGCACGCCAGCGACGATCAGCGCGTGGCTCAGCGCAGCGTACCAGCGAGAACTCGACGAACGAGTGGTGTGACAGCGGATAGCTGAACACGTTGTGAGCGATGCCGCTCGACGACCGCGCGACCGCGATCGTGATGCAGCCGGCCACGGTGATCGCCGCGCCGGCGAGCAGCGCGATTCCCCCGCGCCTGAGATATGAGGTGTGTGAATTGGTCATGGCCGCAAGCTATGGGCCGTCGTCCGGCCCCGTCATCGGGGCTGACGCGGCTCTGGACTCGGCAGCAGCGCGTCACCGCAGTGCGTGCCAGCACGTAGTCGCGGTGCGCGCTGGCGCGCTTGCCCCGGGGTGTGGACTCGGAGAGAATGACCCTGAGATGGTGGGCTTTCGCGCGTCGTCCGGGGCGGCGTTGGTTTGGGCGCTGACCGCGCTGGCGGCGATTCCGAGCGTGGTGCTGACGGTGCTGAGCTGGGACCGGGTGCTGCCCGACGACCTGTTCGGCCGCGTGGGCGGGCTCGCGTTCGTGCTGATGTCGCTCGCGTTTGCGACCGTGGGGGCGATCATCGCCGCCCGCGTTCCCGGCAACGCCGTCGGCCGGACGTTCCTCGGCGTCGGGTTGCTCACCGGCCTGGGCACGCTCGCCTACGAGTACGCGGCCTATGGTCTGTCGCGCCCGGCGGGTGTGCCCGGGCTGCAGGCCGCGGCTTGGATCTCGACCCCGCTGACCCAGCCGGTCGCGGGTCTGCTCGGTCTCTCGCTGCTGATCTTCCCCGACGGACATCTCCCGTCCGCGCGCTGGAAGCCGGCGGGAGCGGTCTGCTGGTTGGCAATCCTCCTGCTGTCGGTCAGTGGCGCGTTCCTGCCGGCACAGCTAGACGCTCCGTTCACTGCGCTGGCGAACCCCGTAGGAATCGATCAGCTGCACGGTCTGATGGTCGCCGCCGACGGGGCAGGGTGGATCCTGGCGGTCGCCGGGCTGGGGCTCGGGGCCTCCGCGGCGATCGTTCGGCTGCGGCGGGCCCGTGGGGACGAGCGCCAGCAGCTCAAGCTGGTGCTGACCGTGGGCGGCCTGGTGGCGGCGATCAGTGCAATCGACATGTTCACCTGGTACCTGTGGCGACACGGCGACCTGCAGGTGCGGATGGCCGTGATCGGGGTGGCGTTCTCGGCGTTCGCGGTGGCGGCCGGGTTCGCGGTGTTGCGCTACCGGCTCTACGAGGTCGACGTCGCGATCGAGCGAACGCTCGTCTACGGATCGCTGACGCTGCTGCTGGCCGCCGGCTACGCGCTCACGACGCTGGTGCTGGCGACGGCGCTCGGGAGCGGCTCGACGTGGGCGACGGCCGGTGCGACGCTGGTGGTCGCGGTCGCCTTCCGCCCGTTGCGCCGGTTCCTCCAGGATCTCGTCGATCGCAGGTTCAGCCGCGCCCGCTACGAGGCGCTTCGCCGCGTCGACGGCTTCCTCGAGGAGCTGCGCGCGGGCCGCGCCGACCCCGAGTCGATCGAGCCGCTGCTGCGCGAGCTGCTCTGCGATCCGAGCCTGGAACTGCGCTTCTTCGTGCCCGACAGCGAGACGTACGTCACCGCCGCCGGGGCGCCGACCGTCGATCTGCCCGGGGATGCTCGCGTCCGCACCCCGATCGAGCGGGCCGGCCTGCCGGTCGCGGTGGTGCTGCATCGCGCCACCGGCCCGCAGCGCCCCGATCCGCTGGTGACGCTGGTCGAGGCGGGCGGGCTGGCGATCGAGATCGCGCGCCTGCGGGTGCAGTTGCGCCGCCAGCTCGCCGAGGTCGAGGCGTCGCGGGCGCGGATCGTCGTCGCCGGGATACGCCGAGCGCCGCCGGATCGAGCGCGATCTCC
>CAWHRT010000006.1:0-18373 GCA_963831845.1 uncultured Solirubrobacterales bacterium
GACCGCCCTGTCGATCATGGCCGAGATCGTCGCGCTCAAGCATGGGCGGGCCGGTGGGCGCCTGATCGAGGCGCGCGGCCGGATTCACGACGCGGTCCCGGCCTAGTCGCGGTCCGGCGGTCCCTGCCGAGTCGCGGTCCGGCCGCTGCAGTTCCTGACCCGGACCGACGAGGGCGGCGACCGGTACTCGTTAACGTCCCACTGGTTGCGTTCGCGGGATAGCTGGGGATCTTGATCACGTCCCAGGTGGCGAACGTCCCACGGTGGCGGCCAGGGCGCTCGAGTGGGACGTTGTACACGCGGTTTCGCCCGCCATCGGCCGCTCCGGCCCGCGAACCGAACGCGGGCCGCGATGCGTAGCACTAGCGAACACCAAAGCGGCTCGACCGGACGGTTGATCGACAACCTCGGCGTGGGCCAGCGAACGCAAGGGGGTTGGCTGATGGGTGAGCACGAGCACAGCTCGCGTAGCGCAGCGACGGCACAGACGTTTGCGGGCGACGATCAGCCTTGTCGCCGGCCGCGGCATTGCCGGGGGGATCGGTGACGGCGGCCCGGCGATCCTCGCGCAACTGGACGCGCCCGACGGCGTGGCCGTCGACCGTGCCGGCCGGATCGTCCTCGGCGATGCGACCAACCGGGTGCGGTACATCGCGTTCGGGGACGATCACGACGGTCGCCGGTTCCGGCGCGCCGGGTTCGGCGGCGACGGCGGTCTCGCGATTGACGCGCAGCTGATGCTTCCGATCGCGGTCGCCGCCGACCCGTCTGGCGGCATCGTGATTGCCGACCAGCTCAACCACCGGGTCCGTCGCGTCAACGTCGATGGGACGATTACGACGATCGCGGGCGGCGGCTTCCGCGATCCGTTTAGCGGCGACGGCGTACCGGCGACCGAGGTGACCCTGAACAACCCGGAGGGGGTCGCGGTCGACGACGCCGGCAACGTGTTCATCGTCGACACCGCAAACGAGATCGTTCGGCGCGTCGATCTGACCGGGACGATCACGACCGTCGCGGGCGTGCCACAGGTGCGTGGGTTCGCGGGCGACGGAGGCCCCGCCACGGAAGCCCGGCTCGCCCACCCCACTCGGGTCGCGCTCGGCCGCAACGGCGAATTCGTGATCGCCGACCGCGACAACCACCGGATCCGCCGCGTCGGCCCCCACGGGAAGATCAGCACCGTCGCGGGCAACGGCCTCGCGGCGTTCGGCGGCGACGGAGGACCTGCGATCGACGCGTGGCTGACTCCCCGACCGAAGTCCGGCTCGACGGCACCCAGAGCCTGTTGATCGCCGACAGCGGCAACGACCGCGTGCGGAGCGTCGACCGCGACGGAATCATCACCACGATCGCCGGCGGCGGCTCAGAGCCCCCGGCGGACGGGCTCCCCGCCACATCCGTCAACCTCGCGGGCGGCCCCACCGGCATGGCCCTCGACAGGGCCGGAAACCTGCTCCTGTGCGAGGAGCAAGGCCATCGCCTATGGCGGCTAACCCGACAGGACGTAGAGCTCAGCGGGACTCATCGACGGACGTCTTCGTGACGGGATCCGTCGTCTGTGCGTCCAGGGCCTTGGGGTCGGAGGAGCGGTCGTCCTGGTGGTCTGCAAGACCCCGGCGGAACTCGTTGAGGCTGCGACCCAAGGATTGGGCGGCGGCCGGCAGCCGTTTGGGTCCAAGCAACACAAGCGCGATGACGAGGACGATGAGCAGTTCGACTGGTCCTATGTTGGGCATTGCTCTCCACGGTCGATTCGCCCGGCATGCCGCCAGCGCAACCGATCATTGCTTGGACGTCTCAGGCACGCAATGGGTTACACCACCCATTTGTGCCGACTCCGGGGTCCTTAACCGCCTCGGCGAAACCAGGTGGCCGGGACGGTTGTGGTCTGGGTGCCGCCCGCGCCGGCGACGGTGGCGGCGGCGCGGATCGCTCCGCCGTCGCCGGTGAGCACTCCGCGCCGGAGGCTGAGGCGGATCACGCCCGTGCGCGCCGGGAGGTTCGTGACCCGGATGCGGTGCCGGTTGACGGTGACGCTGACGTCGTTTGCGTTGGTGTGTCGGCCGACGATCGGGAATGTCAGCGGGGGGTGGCCCGCCTGGGTGTAGCCGAACTGTCCCAGCAGCCTGCGGTGGGCGTGCAGTGTCAACCCGCGCGGCAGGGTGATCGTGGTCGTACCCAGAGCCGCGTGCGCGGAGACGGAGATCGCGGAGCTCCTGGTTGGACCCGCCCTGGGCGTGGATCGCCAGCAGACAGTCGGCGAGCAGCAACGGTGAGCCGGCCGAGGCGCTTCCGGAGCTCACGGCGAGCGTGTGGCCCCCGTTGGCGTAGGCAGACAGGGCTCGGGGGCTGATCGCGACCCGCTTGCCGCGGCCGACGGCTCGGCCGTCGATCGAGACGCGTAGTCCACGCTTGGCTGACAGCGTGAGCGGCGACCACAGAACGGTCGGGCTGGGGTAGCGGACCGCGACCCGCGTGCCTGCGACCGTCAGCTGGTGCGCGACGCTGACGGCCCGACAGGCGCCGTGGTCGACGAACGAGCCGGGGAGCCGGCTGAGGTCCGCCGCCGCAGTCGCGCCGGTCGCAGGGCTGGTGACCGTCTGCGTACCCGACGGAGTTGACGGCCGTGACCCGGCAGGCCAGTCGCGCGCCCACATCGCGATCGCCGAGCGCAATCGTCGCGCGGTTAGCGCCGGCGATCGGCAGCCCGTCGTGCAGCCACTGGTAGGAGAACGTCGTACCCGGTCCATAGCCAACCGGGTCGCACGTGAGTGCGCTCCCGGCCGCCGGCGTCCCGGTGATGACGGCGCCCCCGTGCGGACTGGCGACGCCGGTTCCGGTGAAGCCGATCGGCGACACCGGCGCCGGGGTGTTCGAGATCACGATCACCGAGCCGTCCCTGAAGCCCTCGATCGTCGGCTGGAAGTTCACCGTGAACTGGCACGACGATCCGGGCGCCACGGTCTGTCCGGTACACCGATCGCCGGTGACCGGGAACGTCCCGGGAGTGCCCGACACGAGGAACGCCTGCTGGATCTGCAGCGGGAAGTCTCCGTGGTTGGAGATCGTCACCGGCTGCGCGACGCTGCTGCCGATCGCCACGGCGCCGAAGTCGGTCTGCGTCGGAGTGACCACTTCGAGCGGTCCGTTCAGGGCCGTCGCCTGCAGCGGCACGCGCAGCGGGCTGCTGGCGCTGTCGCTGGTGACCTCGAGCTCGGCGTGGAAGGTCCCGGGCCCGGACGGGTTGAAGCCGATGCCGATGCCGCAGCTGTTGTTGTTGCCGAACACCTGCTGCTCGCAGTTCTGGCCGAAGGCGATCGAGAACTCGGCCGCGTCGGGACCGACGATCGATGCCGAGGAAGTCTGCGTGGAGAAATCGTTGGAGTTCTGGAGGTTGACGTTCTGGGTCTGGCCGCCGAAGAAGTACGGCTGGGTGCTGAAGATCAGGGGATTTGGATTGGCCGTCAACGTGCCGGTCATCCCGGTGCCGGTGAGCGGGACGTCGAGCACCCCGTCGTCGCTGTCCCGGAGCTCCAGCGTCGCCGCCTTGGCTCCGGGACTGGAGGGCCGGAACGCGATCGAGACCACGCAGGAGTTGCCCTGCGACAGGAACACGTTCGTACACCCGTCGGAGGTCACCTGGAACTGATCGGCGTCGGCCCCGGTCAGGCCGACGGTCACGACCGTGACGTCGGGACCGGTGTCGTTGAAGATCGTGAAGTTCTGATTCGCACCGCCGCCGAAGTGCACGTCGCTGTTGCCGAAGTCCCACGGGCTCGGCGACGCCTTCAGGATCGAGTCGGCGGCCTGGGCCGACGCACTAAGCAGATGAAAGTCGACGCAGCGCGCCCGCCAGCACCCGGGCGCCGAGCTCGCAGTCCTCGTCGTCGGTCCACTCCTCGGGCGAGTGGCTGATGCCATCCCGGGAGGGCACGAACAGCATCGCCGCCCGGGTGTGACGGCCGACGACCATCGCGTCGTGGCCGGCCCCGCTCGCCATCCGCACCGGCTTGACTCCTTCATCGGCCGCCGCCTGCTCGACCACGGCGACCGTATCCGGATCCATCGCCGTCGGAGCGAGCGCGTACTCGGTCTCGATCGACGCCTCCACCCCCGAGCCGGCGATCACGTCGTCGACCAGCTTCCGCAGCCAGGCATCGAGTCCGTCGAACGCGCGCTGGTCACGCGGCCGGAGATCGACCGTGAACTCGCACCTGCCCGGGATCACGTTGCGACCTCCGGGCTGTACCGCGACGCGACCCACCGTCGCCCGCAGCTCGTCGCCATCGGCCGCCTGAGCGCGGAGGGCCAGCACGATCTCGGCCGCCGCCACGAGCGCGTCCCGGCGCATGTCCATCGGCGTCGTGCCGGCGTGGTTGGACTCGCCCCGGAGCTCGACCTTGATCCCGACGACACCGCAGATCGCCTCGACGACCGCCACGCGGGCTCCGCTGGACCACAGCACCGGCCCTTGCTCGATATGCAGCTCGAGATAGCGGTCGACCTGATCGACCTGGCTGGCCCGGGCGATCCCCTCCGGCGGGCGGCCCTGCGCGGTCATCGCGTCGCCGAGCGTGATCCCGTCCGGGTCGCGAGCGTCCAGCGCGGCGGACAGGTCCTCGCCGCAGAACGCGCGGCTCCCGAACAATGAGGCGCCGAACCGGGTGCCCTCCTCGTCCATGAACGACCCGATCCAGATCGGGCGCGAGGGATGAAAGTCCGCCGCCCGCAGCTGACGGACCGCCTCCACCGCGGCCAGCACCCCGAGCGCGCCGTCGAACCGGCCACCGCGCGGGACCGTGTCGAGGTGCGAGGCAGCCATCACCGCTCCGGTCGCGGGCCCATCCCACTTGGCGATCAGGTTCCCGGCGGCGTCGATCTCGACGTCGAGAGCGAGCTCCCGGAGCTCTCCCGCGACCCGTTCGGTGACCTGGGCGAGCTCGGGCGTCCAGGCAAACCGCGAGACGCCGCCCTCGGGGTCGGCGCCGATCTCGGCGGCGGCGGCGAGCGCCGCGGCGACGCCGTGACCGGGGGCCTGCGCTGCCGAGCGGCTCATTCCACGTGCAGGCCGTCCTCGGCGTCGCGCCGGGAGGCTTGCGGATCGCGGTCGGCGGGAGCTCCGTAACCGCCGCCGCACGGCCCGACCAGGCGCAGCAGCTCGCCGGCGGACACCTTGCGGTAGGGGATCTTCGACGGCAGCTCCTGCTCCCGGGGCGTGCCGGGATTCATCACCACCGATCCGGGCGCGCCGTCGCCGCCGCCGAACAGCCCGGGCGGGGGCACGCTGCTGCCGTCGCCCTCGAGCGAGAAGCCACCGTCGGCCAGGAACTCGAACTCGCGGATCGAGCCGAGGCCGCCGCGCCACCTCCCGCGGCCCGCGCCGGACGTCACGAGCTCGTAGCGGCGGACGCGCAGCGGATAGTGGGACTCGATGTCCTCGATCGGGTTGTTGCGCGTGTTGGCGTAGAGCGTGTCGACCGCGTCCATGCCGTCGCGGCCGTGGCGCCCGCCGTAGCTCCCCTCCATGATGTCCATGTACACCCAGGCGGCATCGCCGACGGCCCCCGAGAACGCGGTCACCTTGAGATTCCCCACGCCGGCGGCGACCGAGTCCGGAAGCACCGGCGCGAGCGCTCGCATCAGCGTGTCGGCGACGATGTTGCCGGTGCAGAAGCGGGCGATCGTGGGCGCGGGGAACCGGGGATTGGCCAGCGTCCCCTCCGGGGCGGTGATCGTCACGGGCCGGAACAGGCCGGCGTTCGTGGATACGGCGTCGTGCACGGCGGTGTCGAGCAGCAGCGAGCGCAGGGTCACGTGGACCGCGATGTCGACGGTCCCGACGAGCGGCATGTTGACCGGGAGGTCGACCTGCGGCGAGGTGCCCGTCAGGTCGATCCGGATGTCGGAGCCATCGACCGTCGCCGCCACGTGCACGATCAGGTTCCGGTAGGCCGGATCGGGGTGGTCGAGGAAGCCGTCAAGCGTGCCCTCGGCCTCATACGTTCCATCGGGGAGCGCCTCGATCTGCTGGCGCAGCATCCGCTCGGAGTGATCCATCTGATGCTCGGAGGCCGCGCGGACGGTGTCGAGCCCGTACTGCTCGATCAGCTCCACGTAACGGGCGCCCCCGAGCTTGGCGGCGGCCACCTGAGCCTCCATGTCGCCGATCACCATCTGCGGGATCCGGGTGTTGTCGGCGATCATCCGCCACGCGCTGTCCACCCGCCGTCCCCGTTCCTCGACCTTGATCGCGTTGAGCAACAGGCCCTCGGCGAACGTGTCCGCCGCGTCGACGATCCCGCAGGTGCCGGGGGTGAGCGCCCCCAGGTCGAGGTGATGGGCGGTAGTCACCGAGAACCCGGCGAGCTCGCCGTCCACGAACACGGGGACCGCGAACGCCACATCGGGCTGGTGAGACGCTCCGTAGTAGGGGTGGTTGTGCACGACCACGTCACCTGGGTGCCACTCGTCCCCGACCTCGGCGAAGCGCCGTTTGATCCCGGCCAGGTAGCCGCCGATCGGTCCCGACTGCAGCGGCGTCGACTGGGTGGCCTCGCACAGCTGGCGTCCCTCGTGATCGCAGATCGCGCAGCCGAAGTCCTCGGATTCGCGGATGATCGAGGAGTACGCCATGCGGGCTAGCCGATAGCCCATCTCGACCGCGATCGATCGCAGCCCCCCGCCGATCACGGCGGCGGTGATCGGGTCGATGCCGGCGCTCGGCGGGGCCGAGCTGGAAGCGGTGATGTCGGTGCTGGTCAAGCCGTCCCTCCTCGATTGGCCGACAGGATCATCGGGCCGGCGGCGGTTGCGGTTGCTCCCCATCCCGGCGGCACGGCGATCGTCGTGTCCTGCTGGTAGATCACGGCCGGACCGGGAATGGTCTCATCCAGGGGCAGGTCCTCGCGGCTGAGCCGGCGCGTCGGCAGCTCCGTCAACGCGTCGTCGACCTGCCACACCGATGCGGTGACGTCGATCATCGCCTGATCGAGGCTTCCCGATGGCACCTGCACATGGCGCAGCCGGGGTCGTGGTCCCCAGGCGGTGACGTGGAGGTTGACGATCTCGATCGGATCGCTGAAGCGATGGCCGTACTCGGCCTCGTGGGCGCGGTGGAACGACCGCAGCGTCTGCTCGCCGAACCCCTCGGGGCCGACCGGGATCCGAAGCTCGTAGCCCTGACCCGCGTAGCGGCAGTCGAGCAGCCGCTCGATCGTGATCTCGTCCTCGGCGGCGCCATCACGGCGCAGCCGGTCTGAGAGCTCCGCCGCCAGCTCGCCGAAGTTGCCGTTCAGCGCCGGCGCATCGATCTCGCCCTCCACCGCGAACACGGTCTGCATCGTGTCGTAGCGCAGGTCACCGGTCAGCAAACCCGTGGCCGAGGTGATGCCGGGATGTGAAGGCACGATCACCTCGGTCACGCCGAGCATGTCCGCCAGCTCGGCGGCGTGCAGCGGCCCCGCGCCGCCGAACGCGACCAGCGAGAAGTCGCGCGGATCGCGTCCGCGCTCGACCGTCAGGGAGCGGATCGTCTGCGCCATGTTGGCGTTGGCGACGGTGAGAACTCCCGCGGCGGTGTCGATCAACGACATGCCGAGCCGGCCGGCGAGCCGCTCCAGAGCGGCGTTCGCCGCCGCGGGATCGAGCTGCATCTCGCCGCCGAGGAAACGCGCGGGATCGAGCCGCCCGAGCGCGAGGTGAGCATCGGTGATCGTTGCCTCCTCGCCACCGAGGCCGTAGCACGCGGGTCCGGGTACCGCACCGGCGCTGCGGGGACCGACCTTGAACGCGCCGGCATCGTCGACGTAGGCGATCGAACCGCCGCCGGCGCCGATCGTCTCGATGTCGAACATCGGAACCAGGATCGGGTAGTCGGCGATGTGGGTGTCGCGGGCCGAGGCGACGTTGACGCCGTCCTCGGTGACCAGGCCGATGTCGGCGCTGGTGCCGCCCATGTCGAACGTGATCAGCCGGGAGCGGTCGACGAGCGATCCGGTCCACTGCGCGCCCAGCAGACCGGCCGCGGGACCGGAGAGCATCAGCGTCACCGGTCGTTGCGCCGCCTCGGCGGGGCTGGCCAGACCGCCGTTGCTGCGCATCACCAGCAGATCGGCGTGCGCCCCCTCGCGATCCAGGGCGTCGGCCAGGCGCTCCAGGTAGCGACCGGTCATCGGGCCGACGAAGGCGTTCATGCAGGCGGTCGTGAAGCGTTCGAACTCGCGGAACTGCGGCGCCACCGAAGCGCTGGTGGTGACGAAGCAATCCGGCAGCTGCTCGCGCAGGATCTCCGCCGCGCGCTCTTCGTGGGCGGGGTTCAGATACGAGAACAGAAAGCACACCGCGATCGACTCCACCCCGAACTCGGCCAGCTCGCGGGCCACCGCGCGGACCGCGTCCTCGTCCAGCGGGATCACGGTCTCGCCGTGGGGCGGCGCGATCCGCTCGGGCACGGGCAGGCGGTGGCGGCGGCGGACGAACGGCGTCGCCTGCCAGGGGATGTCCTGCATCACCGAGTACGGCTGCGGCCGCTGATGGCGTCCGATGTGGACCACGTCACGCATGCCCTCGGTGGTGACCATTCCGGTCAGCGCGCCACGGTGCTCGAGCACCGCGTTGGTGGCCACGGTGGTGCCGTGGAGCAGGCCGTCGAGCTCGTTGGGTGACACGCCCGCCCGGTCGCACAGCTCGACGATCCCCGACACCATCGCGCCGCCGGGATCCTGCGGCGTCGAGTGCACCTTGTGGATCACGAGCTGACCGGTGTCGGAATCGAACAGCGCGAGGTCGGTGAAGGTCCCGCCGATGTCGACGCCCACGAACTTCATCGCCGGCCCGCCGGTGCCGCGCGAACGGACAGGCGCGCGTGTAGATTGGCGCCGTGACCTCGCCCCGGTCGAGCGCTCCTCGCCAGCAATCGGTCAGCGTGCTGGGCCTGGGGTTGATGGGCCGTCCAATCGCCCGCACCCTGAGCGCGGCCGGATTCCCCGTCCGCGGCTGGAACCGCACTGCGCTCGCGGCCGACCAGGTCACGGGCATCGACCTCGCCGAGGATCTGGAAACCGCAGCTCACGCCGACGTGGTGGTGATCGTCGTCTCCGACTCCGCGGCCACCGGCGTGCTGCTGGGACAAGCGACCGAATATCTGCGTCCCGGGACGGTCGTCGTCGACATGGGCAGCTCGGAGCCGGGCGACTCGGCGCAGCGAGCGGCGGCGCTCGCGCGGATCGGCGTCGGCTGGGTCGACGCGCCCGTGTCCGGAGGTCCGCCCGCGGCGCAGAACGGCTCGCTGGCGATCATGGCGGGCGCGAGCCCGGGCGACTTCGAGCGGGTCGCGTCCGTGCTGGAGGCGCTCGGCGGCAACGTGACGCACGCGGGCGGGCCCGGTGCCGGCCACGCGATGAAGGTCGTCAACCAGGTGATCGTCGGCCTCTGCATCGAAACCGTGGCGGAGGCGATGGCGCTGGCCGCCGCGCTCGGATTCGACCTCAAAATGGTCCAGCGGGCGGTGGCCGGCGGATCGGCCGACAACCCCCAGGTGCGGGTCCAGGGCAGCCGCATGCAGCGGCGCGAATATCCGCCCGGCGGGCGCGTGAACACGGTGCTCAAGGACCTGCGGATGGCGGCCCGGCTGGCCGACGAGCATTCGCTCGAGCTGCCGGTCCTGCGCACGACGCTGGCGGCCTACGACAACGCCGCCGCGGGCGGCGCCGGGGCCGAGGACTGCGCGGTGCTGTTCGAAGCCCAGGCGCAGGATGGATGGCTTCGCGAGCGCGCTCACAACATCGGATCGACCCGGGACACGAGCTGAAGCGGGACCCCCCAAGGGTCGCGCAGCATCGCGTACCGGTCGCCGTCGGGAGAGACGGCGACGGGGTCGTCGGCCGCGGCGCCGGCGGCCTGCAGTCGTGAGCGGACGGCCTCGATGTCATCGACGTGGAAAGCCAGGTGACCCTGGAACGGGTGGACGCTGTTCCAGTCCGGCACCGGAGCGTTCGGGGCGCGGAACAGCTCGAGCATCACGTCCCCTCCGGGGGCCCGGACGAAGTGGGCGAACGGTTCCTCGGTGGCCGCCCGCACCAGCTCGCAGCCGATGTGATCGACGTACCAGGCCGCGCTCGCCGCCGGGTCAGCGACCGAAAGGGCGACGTGCTCGATTCGCATTCGCGTATTGTATTTAGTTGTATACCGTCGTCGCGGTGAGCTGGTCAGAGCCGCGCGAAACCCCCTCAACATCGCGACCTACGGCAACGCCACGGTGACCTCACGCGACGCCCCTCCCGTCGGACTCGTGCTCGGAAGCATCGTCGCTCCGGAGCAGCTCAGGCAGGCTGCCGCAGACGCGGAGCGGCTGGGCTTCGGACAGCTGTGGATGGCCGAGGACTGCTTCACCTCGGGCGGCATCTCCGGCGCCGCGGCGGTGCTCGGAGCCACCTCGGAGATCCCGGTCGGCCTGGGGATCATCAACGCGATGGTCCGCCATCCTGCGCTGCTCGCGATGGAACTCTCGACGCTCGGGCGGATGTATCCGGACCGGCTCGTGCCGGCGATCGGGCTGGGCCTGCCGGACTGGTTGCGCCAGCTCGGGGTATACCCCCGGTCGCCCGTGACCGCGCTCGGAGAATGCGTGCGGTCGGTGCGGGACCTGCTCGGCGGCGAGGAGGTGTCCGGCGATGGGTACTTCCACTTCGACGCCGTCAAGTTGAGCTTCCCGGTGACGCTGGGCCTGCACATGGGGGTGATGGGACCGCGGATGCTCGCGCTGTCGGGCGAGATCGCCGACGGCACGGTGCTGTCGGTGCTGGCCAGCGCCGACTACGTTCGCTGGGCACGCGCGCAGATCTCCGCCGGCGCGGCCGCGGCCGACCGGGACCCCGGCCAGCACCGCGTCGCCACGTTCGCTCTGTGCGCGGTGGACGAGGACGCCGAGCGCGCCCGCGCCGAGATCCGTCCGGTGCTCGCGTTCTTCCTCGACGCCGTCAAGCACAGCACGCTGGTCCGGGCGCTCGGGATCAGCGACGAGCTGCTCGAGCTCTCGGCCGACGGCGTCGACGCGCTGGCCGATCGGATGCCTGCGCAGTGGGTGCAGGAGCTGGCGATCGCCGGCGACCCGGCGACCTGCGCGGCCAAGATCGAGGGGCTGCTGGAGGCGGGATCCGACACCGTCGAGCTGTTTCCGGCGCCTCCGGAACGGGCATCGGAGTTCGCCGAACTGGTCGCCGCCGAGGTGCTGCCAAGGGTGGGTCGCGCCCGATCCGGAGCGGCATGAGCGCCGCCCCGACGCTCGTGTGGAGGCCAGGCTGTGCGTCCTGCCGCGCCGCCAAGGAGTTCCTGACGAGCAACGGCGTCGAGTTCGAGTCGGTCAACCCGGTGGAGGTCGACGGACAGGCCCGGTGGGAGCAGCTGGGCCGGCCCCGGATCCCCAGCCTCGTCGTCGACGGGCACACGACCGCGATCTACCACGTCAGCCAGGTTGCCTCGCTGCTCGGCATGACGCCGGCGTCGAGCGCCGAGTCGGTGCGCCTGGCGTGGGACCTCGCGGCCGTGCTCGAGGCCTGGTCGGATCAGCTGGCGGCGATCGACTTTGAGACGATGATCGCCCCCACACCATCTCGCGGGCGGACGATTCGGAATCTGACGGTCAACGTCCACGAGCCCGTCCACGAGATGACCGTGGCCTGGGAGCACGGCACCTTCACCTGGGACACCGACCGGGACGAGGGCCGCGCCGACCGGCTGGAGGACGAACATGCGGTGCGCTCATACGCCGAGGCGAAGACCGCCGAGTGGATCATGTTCCTGACCGACCTCGGCGACGAGTTGGGGCGGCGCCGGGCGGAGGTGCAGGCCGGCGCGGAGCGGTTGTCGTTCGACGCGCTGCTCGACGCTCAGCGATTCCACGCCGCGTTTCACTATCGGCAGCTGACGACCTCCCTGGCGCAGCGGGGCGAGGCCGGTCCGCCGCCGCTCCAGCTCGATCGCCTTGACGGCCTGCGCCTTCCCGAAACCGTCTTCTAGAACCTCGAGCGTCATTTGTCCGACAACGGTGCGATCGGCTTGCGCCACCGACTTGACCGGGATAGGGTCCGGACCATGGCACCGCGCGTGATCGTCGTCGGCTCAGGGGTCATCGGCGCCTGTATCGGCTTGCGACTCGCCCAATCCGGCGCCGACGTGACGATCGTCGAAGCGCAGGCTCCGGGCGCGGGCACCAGCGGCACCAGCTTCGCGTGGCTCGACGCCAGCCATCCGTCCCTGGCTGGATATGTCGAACTTAATATCGCGGGGCTCGATGCCTGGCGTCGGCTCGGCGACGCGCTGGGCGATCCGCAGTGGCTGTCGCTGACGGGAACCCTGACCTGGGAGACCAGCCCGGACGCGGCCGCTGCGCTCCACGGCGACCTCGCCAGACTGCGCGCGCTCGGCTATCCCGCCCACGAGCTCAGTCGCCGGCAGGTCGGCGAGCTGGAGCCCGACCTGATCGATCGATCCGGGGGTGGAGTCGGTCGTCACCTACCCGGCCGAGGGGTATCTGTTCCCCCGACCCGCGATCGCCGAGCTGCTCGATCTCGGACGCCGGTTCGGACTGAAGCTGCGCACCGGCGACGCCGTCGCCGGCTTCCTGGACGGTGACCGAGGACGGATCGGCGGGGTCGAGCTGAAGTCGGGCGGACGCGTCGAGGCCGACACGGTCGTCACCTGCGTTGGGCGGTGGACCCCGGAGCTGCTCGCGACCGTCGGGGTGGAACTTCCGTTCACCGGCCCGGAGCCCGCGCCGTCCGCCGCCGTCGGGCTCCTGGTGCTGACGACGCCGACGGTCGCCCGGCTGCGCAGGGTGGTGTTCGCCGACGGACTGATGATGCGCCCAGACGGCGCCGGACGGCTGCTGCTGCACGGGGACGAGCAGGACGCGGAAGTCAGGGCCGACGACTCCGGTGCTGCCGCCGCCGGCGATCGCCGAGGGGCTGGTCGGGCTGGCCCGTGCACGGTTGCGGGGAGCCGAGCTGGCCCGCGTCGAGAGCGCCGCGATCGGGATCCGGTCGCTCCCCGAGGATCGGCTGCCGATCGTCGGACCGGCGCGCGACGGCCTGTACGTGGTGGCCACCCACAGCGGTATGACGGTTGCGCCGGCGCTGGGCGAGCTGGTGGCCGGCGAGATCCTGGACGAACGACAATCGGACGCGCTGGAACGCTTTCGACCGGCGCGCTTTGAGAGGGCCATGACATGACTGAAGCCAACGGCGCCCCACGCGAGCACGATCTCCTGATCCGAGGAGGGACCGTGGTCAGCCACGAGGGCGAACGGGAGCTCGACGTCGCGATCGACGGCGAGAAGATCGCGGCGCTGTACGAGCCGGGCACCGACGTCCGAGCGGCGGAGACGATCGACGCCACGGGCCATCTGGTGATCCCCGGCGGCGTCGATCCGCACGTGCACTACGCGATGGACTTCCAGGGGCTACTCGAGACCGAGGGGCCCGAGAACTCAGCGGCGGCGGTGTTCGGCGGCGACACCACGGTGGTCGACTTCGCGATCATGGAGCCGCCCCGGTCCCTGCACGACACGATCAAGCTCAAGAAGGAGCGCCACCAGGGCAACATCGCCGTCGACTGGGGACTGCACGCGATCCTCACCGGCGAGTTCTCGTTCGAGAACATCGAGGAGATCGGCGACGTGATCCGCAACGGGATCCCGACGATCAAGACGATGATGACCTACGGCTGGATGTGCGACGACGGCCGCCGCTACGGCGTGATGGCCGAGACCGCCGAGCACGGCGGGATGAGCGTCGTGCACGCCGAGGACGACGCGATCGCGAACTGGCTGACGGCCAAGTACGTGCGCGAGGGCAAGACCCACGGCGCTTACATCTGCGAGGTCCGCGGCCCGCTGGTCGAGGAGGCGGCCACACGACGGGCGTTGTTCCTCGCCGAGCGCGCCGGCTCACCGCTGTACATCCTCCACATGGCCGCAGGATCGGCGATCGAGGCGCTGGCCGAGTTCCGCGCGCGGGGATTGCCGATGTACGGCGAGACGCTGGCCGCGTACCTGAGCTTCACCCAGGACGACCTGTGGGACGAGACCCCGATCGAGGTGAACGGCAAGGAGTACGCGCGCGGCGCGCTCTACAACAACTACCCCACGCCGAAGTTCGGGCCCGACCGCGACACGTGCTGGGAGGCGATCACCGACGACCGGCTCCAGGCGGTCGGAACCGACCACTGCCTGGTCAAGCTCAAGGACCGTTACGAGGTCATGGGCACGACCGTCGACGCGATGCAGGCCGGCCAGGCGTCGGTCGAGCTGCGGGTGCCGCTGGTGTACTCGCACGGCGTGGCCACCGGCCGCTTCAGCGCCTCGCGGTGGGTCGAGCTGGTGTCGTACAACCCGGCCCGCCTGTTGGGGTTGTGGCCCGCCAAGGGCGAGTTGGCTCCGGGCGCCGACGCCGACGTCGTCGTGTTCGACCATCACCGCAAATGGACGGTCCGCTGGCAGGACCTGCACATGAGCGAGCCGTACTCCTGCTGGGACGGCTGGGAGCTGACCGGCAAGGTGCGCGACACGATCCGCCGGGGCCAGGTGCTGGTCCGCGAGGGCAACTACGTCGGCTCGCGGACCGACGGGCGCTTCCAAGAGCGGCGGCTGCTGCCCGAGCTGATGGCCGACCAGCTCGACCCGAACCTCACGCGGGCGTCGCAGCGCGGCCCCGCGCATGCCTAGGGTGGCACCGAATCAATGAATCGCGACACTAGGTGGCGCCGATGGAGGATGCCACGGCGATCGTCACCGGTGGCGGCGGTGCGATCGGCGGCTCGGCCGCGAGGCACCTGGCCGCACGGGGCGTGCGCGTGTTCGTCGTCGATGTCGACGTCGAACGTGCGGCCCAGACCGTGCGAGAGATCGAGCACGCCGGGGGCACGGCGGCCGCCCACGCGGCCGACGTCAGCGACGCCGATCAGGTGGCGGGCTACGTCGAGGCCTGTCTGAATACGTTCGGCCCGCCGAGCGTGTTCTTCAACAATGCCGCCACCGAGGGCGCGATCGCGGCGATCCCCGAGTACCCGATCGACGCCTTCGATCGCACGATCGCGATCAACCTGCGCGGGGTGTTTCTCGGGCTGCGCAGCGTGATCCCGGCGATGCGTGGGCGCGGAGGCGGCGCGATCCTCAACACGGCGTCCCAGGCCGGTGTGCGCGGAGTCCCGAACCTGGCGGCATACGTCGCCTCCAAGCACGCCGTCGTCGGCCTCTCGCAGGCGGCCGCGATCGAATGCGCGCCGGAGATCCGCGTCAACTGCCTGTGCCCCGGACCGACGGCGACCCGCATGATGCGCGACATCGAGCAGACGATTCGCGATGCCGGAGGCGATCCCAGCGGGTTCGTCGACCGGATCCCGGCGGGACGCTACGGCGAGCCCGAGGAGATCGGCGGGTTCGCGGCCTGGGTGCTCGGCGACGCGCCCGATTACCTGACCGGCGCGATCCTGAACGTCGACGGCGGGATGACGGCGCCGTAGCGAACCGCTGTGGCTGGACGGCAACGGAAAGGAGACGATTGACAGATGGGTCGACTTGACGGCAAGGTTGCGCTGGTCACCGGCGGCGGCTCGGGGATCGGGCGCCAGACGGCCGAGAGATTTGCTCAGGAGGGCGCGCTCGTGGCCGTCGCCGATCTCGTGGCGGCGACGGCGCAGGAGACGGCGGCCGCGATCGAGCGCGACGGGGGCGAGGCGTTCGCGATGCGGATGGACGTCACCGACTCGGCCAGCGTCGGGGCCGGCGTGCAGCAGGTCGTGGATTCCCGGGGCGGGATCGACGTCGTCGTCAACAACGCCGGGGTGACGATCGTCGGAGCGGCCCACGAGATCTCCGAGGACGACTGGGACCGGGAGCTCAGCGTGAACCTCAAGTCGGTCTACCTGGTGTGCCGCGCGGCGTGGCCTCACCTCGAGGCCCGCGGTGGCGGAGCGATCGTCAGCACCGCATCGATCGCGGCGCTGTGGGCGATTCCCGCCGACGCGGCCTACTGCGCATCCAAGGCGGGGGTGATGATGCTCACCAAATGCCTCGCGCTCGACGGCGCCAAGGCCGGGATCCGCGCCAACTGCGTGTGTCCGGGGTTCATCGACACGCCGATGATCAAGGGCTACTTCGACGATCAGCCCGACCCGGCACAGGCTCGGGAGTTCGCGACCTCGATCCACCCGCTGGGCCGGCTCGGACTCCCGCTGGACATCGCCGACGGGTTCGTCTACCTGGCTTCCGACGAGGCGCGTTGGGTCACCGGCACGGCGCTGGTGATCGACGGCGGTCTCACCAGCGGGATCTGGGGTGGGTAGCCGGCACGATTCCCGGGGCGGGTCGCCGGCGCGATGAAGCGCCTCGGCGTCGACGTCGGCGGCACGTTCACCGACCTGCTGGTGGTGGACGAGGAGCGCGGCGAGGTGGCGGTCGAGAAGGTCCCCACGACGGTCGGCGATCCCGCCACCGGCGTGCTGTCGGGGGCCCGCCGGGTGATCGGCGCCGCCGGCCTGCAGCCGTCCGAGATCGAGGACTTCCTCCACGGCACCACGATCGCCACCAACGGGCTGCTGGAACACGACGGCGCCCGCACCGGCATGATCACCACCGAGGGCTTTCGGGACATCCTCCACACGGCGCGTCACCGGCGACCGCTCACGTTCTCGATCGCCCAGCTGATCCCGTGGCAGGAGCATCCGCTGATCCGCCGCGAGCACCGGCTGGCCGTGCGCGAGCGGGTGGTGCCGCCCACCGGCGAGGTCGAGCTCGAGCTCGACGAGGAGGCGGTCCGCGAGGCCGCCCAGCGACTGGCTCGCGCCGGAGTGGAGGCGGTCGCGGTCTGCTTTCTGTTCTCGTTTTTGAATCCGGCGCACGAGCGGCGGGTCCGCGAGATCGTGCTCGCGGCGATGCCCGACGCCGACGTGTTCCTGCGCAGCGACGTCGCGCCCCGGTACCGCGAGTACGAGGCGTTCTCGACGACCGCGCTGTGCGCGTATGTGGGACCGCGGACGAACCGCTATCTGAGGCGACTCGCCGCCGGAGTGGCCGAGCTCGGCTGCCCGGCCGAGCTGCGCGTGATGACCTCAGCCGGCGGTGTGGCGACCGTGGAGGGCGCCACCCGGCAGCCGGCCAACCTGCTGATGTCGGGACCGGTGGCCGGCCTCATGGGCGGTCTGTGGGCGGGCCGGCTGGCTGGGGTGCGGGACGTGATCACGCTCGACGTCGGCGGCACCTCGGCCGATATCGGCGTGGCCCCGGACGGGCAGCTGCGTCTCAAGCACCTGCTCGACACGAGCGTCGCCGGTTATCACGCGATGATTCCGATGGCCGAGCTCGACACGATCGGCGCCGGAGGCGGGTCGCTGGCATTCGTCGACGAGACCGGGATGCTCCACGTGGGGCCGCGTTCGGCGGGCGCCGTCCCGGGGCCCGCCTGTTACCAACGCGGCGGCACCCAGCCGACCGTGACCGATGCGCTGGTCGCGCTCGGGACGCTGCGCCCCGAGTCGTTCCTCGGGGGCGCGATGGAGGTCGATCCCGCGCTCGCGGTCGCGGCGCTGGAGCAGCACATCTGCGAGCCGCTGGGAATCGGTCTCGACGAGGCGGCGTCGAGCGTCGTCGGGGTGATCACCCACTCGATGGTCCAGGCGATCGAGCTCAACTCGGTACAGCAGGGATACGAACCCCGGGACTTCACGCTGGTCGCGCTGGGGGGAGCCGGCGGCCTGTTCGCCTGCGACATCGCCGCCGAGATGGGCATTCCCCGAGTGCTCGTGCCACCGCACCCCGGGATCACGTCCGCGCTCGGGCTGCTGGCGACCGACACCGTCTATGAGTACTCGACCACCGAGATGGGACCACTGGACGCGCTCGACTGGGACCGGGTGCAGGGTCACTTCCAGCGGCTGGACGAGCGGGGGCGCGAACAGCTCGCGCGCGACGGCGTACCGCAGACGGCGGTCGAGCTGCGCCACTACGCCGACTGCCGCTACGCCCACCAGGGCTACGAGCTGATGGTCCCGGCGGCCGAGCTCGAGCTCGGGGCTGAGGACTGGGCGGCGGCCGTCGCCGAGGCGTTCGGCGCCGAGCACGAACGTCAGTACTCGCGTCGCTTCGACGGAGCGGTCGAGCTGGTCAACCTTCGGGTGCTCGCCGTGGGGCGCCGCCCGACGCTCCAGTGGCCGCGTCTGGAGCAGGGCGACGGCCGGCCGAAGCGAGCGCTCTCGCCACGAGCAGGACGTCGTGTTCGTGTTCCAGGGGGAGCCGCTGACGCCGACCGGGCCGGGTTCTTCGAGCGGGCTGGCGCTCCGGCCGGCGATGCGCTGGGAGGCCGTGGTGATCGAGCAGTTC
>CAWHRT010000007.1:0-327074 GCA_963831845.1 uncultured Solirubrobacterales bacterium
ACTCCCGGTAGCCCCGCAACAACTGGCGAAGCGCCTCGAACATCTCATCGCGCTCTCTACCTTGCGCGAGCTGCTCGATCGGCACGATCAGCGGCGACTGATCCACAATGCGCGCCTTCCCGTCAACGACTTGAGTCAACTGCGCGAACGCCGTCATGCTGTCCTTCGTGCGCGCCTTCGCGACTGTCTTCCCGGCTCGCTTGACCATCTTCGGCTTGAACTGCGAGCCGAACTCCTGGATCGCGCTCTCGACGTCCAAGTGCGAGTACCACACTTCGAGGTTCTTCATCCCGGCGAAGTTGGCCATCGCGGTGCGGTACTGGCCGACCGTGTCAAGCACGATCCGGTCCTGCTCCTTCGCGCGAAAGCCGTTGTCGCGCGCCGCGATCAGCATGCTCACCGCCAACCGCTTGACATCCCACTCCCACGGACCCGGCAGCGTCTCATCAAAATCGTTGACATCGAACACCAAGCGCCGCTCCGGCGAGGCGAACACCCCGAAGTTCGACAGGTGCGCATCCCCGCAGCACTGCACCGTCAAGCCCGACCGCGGCGTCGCAGCTAGATCATTGGCCATGAGCAGCGCCGCCCCGCGATAAAACGTAAACGGCGACACCAGCATCCGCCCGTAGCGGATCGGCACGAGCTCCGGCACCCGCGTCTTCGCCTGACGCTCCAACAACCCGACCGGATCAGCGCGACCCGGCGGCGGCTCGAACTTCGCATGATCCGCGCGCGGCACCTCACTCCGCGCCGCCTTACCCCGCGCAACCCGCTCAGCCACCGACAAATGCTGAACGCCGGCGGTCCCCGACTTCTTGCGCGGCGCGGCTGTCCCGCGTCCGGGAGCGGTCGTGCGTCTTGGGGTTGTGGTTGCCATTGCCGTTCCTTCCCGAAATCGTTATCGCATCAGCCAGCAACCCTTCACAGCTACCGACATGCAATTTGGTGTGGCATCAGGCTATGCCGCACGGCGAGGCAGTGCATCGGCCAAAAAGGTTGAGATCACGGTGTCGATGATGATTGCCGGGAAGATCAGCGGAATCAATCTCCCCACAGACGGATTCGCCGCGTGCAATCAGGAGCCGGGTCAGAAACGCGTCTGCTTGTGTGTCAGATGCAACGCGCGCTGGCCGCAGGGGTGAGCCCGCGCGGGATGCACTCGTGGCGTGCCAGCGCATCGCTCGGTCTCCTGCACGGCCTCTGATTGGGCCTCCCTTTGGGCCGCTTACCGGTGAACACTCAGCCCGCGCGTTGGCGCTCATCCGCGCGCGTCCCCGCCGGCGTCAGGCCGTGCTGGTTTGTCGGGCCTTTGCGGCTTGTGGGGCTGCTTTGCCGGCGTGCTTTTGCAGCCAGTCCGCCAGGAACATGACGATGACGGCGATTCCCACGCCGGCGAGCGTGAACAGGATCCTGCGTCCCTCGCTCGCAAAGTTGGACGGGTGGGGCACGTCCATCGCGATCAGGAGCCCTCCGGCGAGGGCTGCCGTGTACCAGGCGAAGTTGACGAAGCGGATCGCCGCCGCCAGCGCGAACAGCAGGACGATGATCACTTCGAGGGCGGTTTTGTTGTGGACGGCCAGCAGGACGAGCGCAGCCACCGCGGCGCCTAGTGCCGTGCCGGCGACGCGCTGTACGGCGGCGAAGGTGGATTGCTGCAGGTCGGGCTTCATCGCGATGATGACGGCGATCGGCATCCAGTAGGCGTTGGGTAGCTGCAGCCCGAAGGCGATCGCGACGGCGATCGACACGGCGACGGCCCGGATCACCGCGAAGAGGATCATTGGCCGGGTCAGCGGCCTCGGCGGAGATATCCCCGGGGATCTCGGCGGCAGGCTGGGGCGCCGAGACCCGTCCGCGCGCCAGCCACATGATGAAGGTGTAAGCGACCCAAAGCGCTGATCCGGTCAGCCAGGCCAGCGCCTGCTTCCACGGTTCGGTATGGATCAGGCCGGAATGGAAGGCGCGCGGAAGGCCGAACGAGAGGAGCGTCGGCAGGCCGAGGACAATGATGAACCAGATGTTGAGAAGGTAGGCCGCGACGAATCGATGCAGGCCGTATTTCACCGCGAGACCGGCCAACGCCGTGGCCACGAAAGCGGCCAGTACCACGAACCCCCAAGGACCGCCGCCGATGCCGAACCCCAGCGCTGTCAGCAGCGCACCGGCTCCGGCCATCGTAGCCATCGCGAGCACCCGTGGGCCGTATTTTCCGCCGGGGTCGCTCAGCCCCACGAGCAGCGCTCCGAAGATCGCACTGAGGAAGTACCTCCGGTCGTGCGGGAGCACGCCCACGACGATCAGCAGCCCCAGCACAACCGCAAACACGGCACCTCTGCGCAGGTTCAACCCCTGCCACTTAACTTCGAACACTTTCTCTAGCCGAGTCATCTTGTTCCTCTATCCGGGTTGCTGCTGAGACTGCGCTGGAGAAGCGCCCGACCGGCGACGTCCGAATGTGCGCATCCGGCCCTCGTCCCGTCGCCCATCCCGTGTCCCGAGCTGCCCGTCTCGCTTTCGCGGATGGACCAACGCAGTCGGCCGAATGCGGAGTTGCCGGGAACAGCCGCGCTCGTTGATCTTCTCGAGAAGCGGCAACAATCCGACGGCCCCTCGGGCTCAGATTGCGCGGGTTTGAGGCCTGCTTCGCGTCCGTTTTGCCACGGTCGGCGTCGCGTTTTGCCACGGTCGGCGTCGCGTTTTGCCACGGTCGGCGTCGCGTTTGTCATGGTTGTGGTTGCGCCGTCGTCGCGAGTGGGCGCGTGGAGACTACCGTCGGCGGTCGCGTCGCCGTTCGCGCCGTCTCACCCCACAGATGGATACGGGCGAGAGCGGCCGTCCGAACGGGTCGATGAACAGCGTCACGGGCCCAGTCTGCGTGGGAACCGTGCCCTCGAGGGTCTCGATGGAGTAGGAGAGCTCGCCGTCCTCGAGACGCGGCTGCTGAAGCACAACGACCGCGTCTTCGGGTGCTTCATCGCCGGGCTCCAAGAACGCGAGCACCGCGTTGGGCGGGTCTTCCTCGAAGTTGTTGTCTCCTTCGGCCCAGAGGTCGACGAAGTCCGCGGTGGTCATGTGTCCCACGATCCGCTTCGGGCGATCGGAGAAGTACAGCGTCGATGGGGTTACGTCCGTCAACGTCAGGGTCGTGCCGTCGCTCTTGATGGCGCGCGCGGTCTGCACGAACATCGACTGCTCGGCCTCGAGCTGTTCGACCATTTGTTGGTCGGTCATCTGCCTGTCGGTCATCTGAACCTTTCTATGTCTTCTTTGCGGACCCTACGAGCGCGCCCGTGAGTGGTGCGGCGAATACGGTCGCGCCTATGCCGCGCCGGCGGCGCGTGGAGTCGGGCCGATCAATGCGCCAACGATCCAGAGGAACGGGAAGAAGAATCCGATCCAGAACATCCAGTAGTGCCCCTTGCGGAACGTTGACAGTCCGAAATAGATCCAGCACGCGACATAGATAATTCCCAACAGAATCCAGAGGAAGGTCATCTGTCTCACCGCCTTCGAGATAAGCCCCAGGACCATCGCTGATCCCCGGGTTCGTTTGATGTCTCTTGCCTACCAAGACTTGCACCGGCGACCGCCGATATCCAATGGGAGAAACGACGCTGACTCACTAGTTCCCCGTCCGTTGTCGAATGTGCCGTGGCGCGCTCTCGTGCGGCCACGGGGCGTTACGAGAGCGCGCTCGTCAGGACGAGCCGCTGCTAGGCGGGGAGCGCGTCGAGTTCCTTCGCGAGCTCCTTGCCGTCGGCGTTGATTTCCTTCTCTTGGGTCTTCTCCGCATGCGTGAGCGCCTTATCGAGCTGCTCCTGAAGGCGCGACTCGCCGATCACCACTAGCGCGGCCTCGCCGTCGTTCAGGTAATCGCCAAGCTCCTTAGCATCGCTGCGCGACATGCCACCCATGGCATGTCCAATCCCCCCGCCCGCCGCGGCGCCGACGAGCGCCGAGCCCAGAATTGCCGGCGGGAACACGATCCCGACCAACGCGCCGACAGCGGCACCCGTCCAAGCACCGTGCTGCGTTGGCTTCTCGTGCTTGGTCACATGCACCTTGCCCTCGTCGTCCTTGTACACCAACGCGACGTCATAGGTGCCGACCAAGTCAGCCGAATGTAAGTCAAGCAACGTGTCATAGTCGGTATCGGCGTCATCACGGTCCGCGTACACCGCGCCATACACAAACACGGGGTTGTCTTTGCCCATCGTCCTGCTCCCTTCCGGTCATTTCGACAACGACAGCCATCACAGCAGGAAGCGACTCATCCAGGTTCGCGCCTTGCCTGACAATGAGGCCGTGGCCGCCAGGAACACGACCCTACGCCCTCAAACCCCCACCCCACATCGGCCAAAAAGGATGAACTACACCGACGCGATACCCATGCTGGTGCTCATCGACGGCGTCGCCCGATTACCTCTTTCGCGTTAGCTGGAAGCTCCGGAGCCGCAAGCACCAAACGGTCGCGCCGGCGTCGAGGGCAGCGCTGCGGCAAGAACGTGTGGATTAGAAGGGCGATTCCCAACGAGCGAGGACGACGAGTTCTGCCTCGTCGATCCGAACCGAGCCGACAACATTGTTGGCCTGCGCTGGCTTCGTGACATTGGCAGCGGCCGGTACCCTCTGCGCATGGCAACGCGCGAAAGAGTCAGCGTCGACCTCGATGCCGAGGTGGCAGCGATCCTGCGCAAGCATGCCGCGGAGGCGCACGTCAGCGAGGGCGAGATCCTCGACCGTGCGGTTCGCGCATATGACCTCCGAGCACTGCTCGCCCGCCTCCAGACAAAGAGCGACCTCGACGAAGATCAGGCGATGGCGCTCGCACGCGAGGAGCTGAAGGCCGCCCGCACGCCCGTCGCGTCGTCGGTTGATGCGCATCGTTGCCGACGCGAACGTGTTCGTGTCGGCGGCGTTGGGTCGCTCGCCTCAGGCGCCGTCGGTCCGGATCATCAACGCGGCGCTCGATGGGCGTGTCGAACTCGTGATGTCACCGGCTCTGCTGGCGGAGATCGCCGACGTGCTGGCGCGGCCTCGGATCCGCAAGCAGATATCGGCCGAAGATGCTCAGCTGTTCCGCGGAGACGTCGTGGCTCAGGCTGTGATGTTCGCCGACCCGGCCAACCCTCCGAGCGTCTGCCGCGATCCCGACGACGACTACCTGGTTGCGCTGACGCTGACGGCCAGCGCCGACGTGCTCGTAAGTGGAGATGACGATTTGCTCGCTGTCGAGCCCGAGCGCGCCGGCGTCGAGGTCCTGACGCCTCGACAGCTGATCGAGCGGCTCGCCTGAGCCGTCGGCGCCACTTATCCGTCGACTGCGAGCCGTTTCAGGCGGCGGGGCGGCGGAATCCACGGCGTAGGGATCCGCCTCGCGCATCTCGATCGCCTGCTGCTTGATCGTGTCGAGCAACACCAATGTGAGCCCAACGTCGTCGTACCTGAAGGTTCGCCCCGTCTTGGCGGCCTTCTCGATCCGCTTGAGCCCATCCCGTCGCCGCATATGTAGTGGACGCCGTTGCTCTTGCCGGCATGGCGCCACACGACGTGTCGGTAGAGGATTGCCCTGAGGCGCTCGATCGACTTCGTTGCCAGCTCAACCTCGACCGCGATCGGTCTGCCATCGAGGCGGAATCCGACGAGATCGGGGCGATGGCGGGACTCGTGGTGCCCCTTGTGGTCCCACCACGAGATCGTGTCCGACCACGTGTCGAACGCGAGCAGCTCGCGGCTGCCCTTGAACTCGCGGGGACGGACAGTCAGCCACGCGGCCATCCACGCGACTCCGCAGTGGTGCGCCCACCAGGTCGGAGCGGGCTCGCCCGGCGCGCGTACCGGGACGCCTGCGACCGCCACGCCAACCCGCGTCGGAACGAAAAGGCAGCCGTCCCCGCGACGCATCGGATACCGCGCCAGCCAGCCCTCCCGCTCCAGTCGCCTCGCATGGCTCCTCGCCGCCACCTCGCTCCAGCCCATCGCACACCGCCACGCATCCAGCGGTGCTGGTCCCACCCTCGCCAGCCAGCTCAACCCTGCCATCGTCGCCCAACCAGGCCGTAGCACCCGAGTCATCGCCCGTGACTGAGACCCAGCTCGTGCCCGCAAACTGCCCGCCTCCGCCCCTGTTGCCATCCACTACTCGAAGGGCGCATGACTACCCGCACTCTTCCTCTCCTCCAACTATGTGGAGGGCGGGTAGTCATGCGCTCCAGCGAGCCCAGAGCCCCGTGGCTGCAGGGGCGGAGGCGCGTCGCGTGTTCCACTCGACGAAACACTTAAGGCTGGACCTAGCGCAGGACCTCAAAGCCGTCATCCAGCCCTCGATCCGGCCTGCCAGCTGTCGTCGCGCTCTAGCTCGTCGGCGACGTTGAGCATCGCCTCCCCGACGTCGTGGAACGCGTGGGCGACGGCAGCGACCTCGGTCCCAGAAGCCGCCATCGCGAGACGCTCCAGCGCCGCGTCGAAGTCCTGCCAGAGCTCGTCGGATCGTGGCCGGTTGCCTCCCGGCCGCAACTCATACGGGAACGAGTCGGGGCGGAAGCCCGAGCGGCCGAGCCATTGCACACCCGCCACGTTCGACGCGTTGTTCATCGTCGACGCCAGGTGCTCGCACGCGTCAGCGAAGCGCCGCACCCGGTCCAGATAGCCGGGACTCGGCGGGGCGGACGCGCTAGCGGCCCACGCCGCCTCGAAGGACTCGCCAGCGATCTGGTAGAGCGCGATCGCGGAATTCGCATCCGTGGTCACTGCCTTGGGTCGCGGCGAACGGGGTTCGTCCGGATGCCGTTCGACGCGGGAGCTGGCATCCGCTGCGGGCCTCGTGGCAGCGAGCATGCGCTCGAGCTCCGAGCGCCGCACGATCCACTTGCGTACCCCGGCGCGGGATGCCTTCAGCTGTCCCTTGGTCACCCACTGGCGGACCGTGGCCGGGTTGACGCGCAGCTCGTCTGCGATCTCGGCCAGCGTCAGCCACGGATCTGACGCGTCGCGCTCTTCCTCGGTCAAAGATTTCCTCTTTCGCTCGATGCTTCCGTCCGTATCGCAATTAGAGTATCTTAGGTAGAGGTTGCCGTGAGTACAGCGTCCAGCAATGTCCCGCGTGTTGCGCTTAGTCGTCAGGAGGCGGCGATCTCGCTCGGCATGTCTCTGGACTCGTTCGAGCGTCACGTTCAGCCCGAGCTACGGCTGATCCGGCGGGGCAAGCTCCGGCTCGTTCCCGTCGCTGAGCTCGAGCGGTGGGCGAACGAGAACGCCGAGTCAGTGTTCCGGCGCCCGCGCGGGGCTTAGCATCGGTCGCCCCCCATGGCTACAGGGATCCGCACTCGCCACGCCCGCAGTTGCAAGTCACGCGACGGCGAAGGGTGCAACTGCACCCCCAGCTATCAGGCGCAGGCGTACGACGCCCGGACAGGTCGCCAGGTCTGGCGCACCTTCCCCACGCGGAGCGCCGCGAAGCTATGGCGGCAGGACGCGCAAGTCGCGCTGCGCCGCGGAACGATGCGCCCACCGACGGCGAAGACGATCGCCGACGCCGCCGAGATCCTGATTGCAGGCGCCCACGACGGCACGATCCTCGATCGCGGCGGCAAGCCGTACAAGCCGTCTACCGCTCGCGGTTACGAGCAGCTGCTCCGGTCATACGTCGTCCCGGCCCTTGGTGGCTGGAAGTTGTCGCAGGTTCAGCGGCGCGATGTGCAGGACTTCGTCGACGACCTGCGCAAGCAGGGCCTGTCCGCCTCGACCATCGCGAACATCCTCGATCCGCTGCGCGTCATCTTCCGGCGGGCCATCCGCCGCGACGAGATCTCGATCGATCCGACCCACAACCTCGACCTCCCGGCGATCCGCGGCCGGCGCGACCGGATCGAGCCGCCTGAGGTCGCGCATCAGTACCTCGCCGCACTGCCCGACTCCGAGCGAGCGTTCTGGGCGGTCGCACTGTTCTGCGGACTGCGCCGCGGCGAGCTGCGCGGCCTCCAGTGGATCAACGTCGACTTCGAGGCCGGCATCATCCGTGTCGAGCGCTCGTGGGATCCCGTCAAGGGACCAGTCGACGTCAAGACCGGCGCCGGCCGACGCGCAGTCCCGATGGCGTTCGTCGTTAGACGCGAACTCATGGCGCATAAGGCGCGGACAGGACGTGACGGTCCCGACCTCGTGTTCGGCCGCACCGCGACCGAAGCGTTCTTCGCGTCGACGATCAGAGCACGCGCGAACAATGCTTGGAAGCAAGCTGGGCTTGTGCCACTCACCCCGCACGAGGCGCGCCACTGCGCGATCTCCTACTTCATCGTGGCCGGTCTCGACTGGAAGCAGATCTCCACCTGGGCCGGCCACGGCGATGTCCGACAGACGTGGAATCGCTACGGCCACCTTGTGCCGGGAGGCGAACAACAAGCGGTCGAGCGGCTTGACACCTACCTGCGCCCGCCAACGACGGGCCCGACTGTGGCGCACACTGTGGCGCGCGACCCCAAGAACGACGAAACCCCCGCCACCACGGGGGTTCTGAAGTACCGCTACCGGGATTCGAACCCGGGTTTCCGCCGTGAGAGGGCGGCGTCCTAGTCCCCTAGACGATAGCGGCGAGGAGGTCCGTCAAAGGCGAGCGCGGCCCTGGGCTCGTGCTCGATCAGCAAGGGTAGCGGCTGTACTGAACGTTGCCACGAGGCGATGTGCGAAACGACTGCGGGCTCCGGCCGTAGTGACCTGAGCCCGCTCGATGTCAGGCGTGTTGCGTGACGAGGTGGCGGTCGGTCGCCGCCGCTCCGCCACCATCACCGCCGCCATGAAGACTGCCGGAGTCGACCGACCCGCTGTCGAGCGACGAAGCGGAATCGAGGGACGAGCCGGAGTCCGTCGACGACGAGTCGAGCGACGAAGGTCGGTCGGGCTGGCCGAGTCGACCGGGCTCGTTGTGTCAACCGGGGGCGGCGCGGTGTCCACGGGTGGCGGAGTCGTGTCGACCGGCGACGGCGTCGGCGTGGTATCCACCGGCGGCTGTGTCGGAGTGCGTCGCTCCTGAAGACGCCGACGCTGACGCTTGCTCCTCGTCTACCTCCTGGTTTGGGTACGGGTCAGGATCCACGCCGTGTGTGGCCCTGGCAACTTCTCGGCGCCCGAACGGCGCCTGCCGGATTCAGTCGCGACCGAGCGAGATGGCTCTCGCGACGGTTCGTTTTGGACGGGCATCCAGAGCATCGCCGCGCGCCCAATCCGGAAACCGATCAGCGTGGTTGGTCTCCGGATCTTCGCCGCCTGCCCTTGATAGGGTCCTGCGAGCCGCGGCTGTGGCGGAATTGGTAGACGCGCAGGCTTCAGGTGCCTGTGCCCTTAGGGGCGTGGAGGTTCGAGTCCTCTCAGCCGCATCGCACCCCGTACGAGCCCTGCGTTGGAGCGCTTGAAAGCTCTCAATAGCTCGTATTTCCTACTTGACACGACGAAGAGGTGTGAATAGCGTGGCTCGGCGCTTCTACCTCGGCAGACACGGACGGACACATGGGTTCAGAGCCACCGAACGGCTCGAGTCCGCGCACAAACGGACATCGTGCGGACTCGGGCAACATCCACAACGGCGGCGCCAACGAACGGGCGCTGTCTGAGCGCGACCGCGAGATGTTCGCGCTGCGAGCGTCGGGCTGGACGCTGCGCGAGATCGGCGAGCGCTACGGGATCTCGCGCCAGCGGGTCGACGAGATCGTCCGCGACCGTGGCGGTCCGGAGCTTCCGGAGGTGATCGCCGCGCGGCGCGCGCGCGAGGCCGAGATCATCGAACAGCGGGCGCTGGAGATCCGCCAGTGGTGGCGCGCCGGCCTGTCGATCTCGGCGATCGCCGAGAAGCTTGACCTCCCGGCCGCGCGCGTTCACAAGTCGATCGACGGCGTCCTGTCGCCGATCGATCGCGCGCACCGCAACCGCTCGATCGTGATGCGCACGCGCACGCCGCGCTACTCAGAGGAGGAGCTGAGAGGCGGCGTGCGCAAGGTCGCGGAGCGGATCGGGCGCACGCCGACCCAGGAGGAGTATCGAGCGCTCGCGCAGGAGCTCGAGCTCGCGAGCATCCTCACGCTCGCCAAGCGCTTCGGCGGCTGGCATGCGGCGGTCGTCGCCGCAGGCCTGACGCCGCTGCCGCACGGTCGCGGCCGCGGGTCGCGGCGTACCTGGGACAAGGACTCATGCTGGCGAGCGCTCGAGCGCGTCTCCGACCAGCTCGGCAACCCGCCTCGCTTTCAGTCCTACGTGCTGATCTCAACCGGACGTGCCGATCTTCCCTCGGGCCCCACGGTGCGCAACCAGCTCGGCCGCTGGATCGACATCGTGATCGAGCTGTCGGCGCGCCAGAGCGCCGGCGGAGCTCGCGCCGGCTGACTGACCTAGTGTCGCGAGTCGCAAGTTCGTGGGCAGGGCACCCCGAGGTGCCACTGGTGGATGGCGGGCGAGGACGCAGGAGCCAGCCGGACGACTCGGGCGCGGCCCGAAAAGGCGAGGCAGGATGCCGAGCGGGCCGCGAGCCCGAGGCAGCAGCGCTGCGCGAGACGACGAGGACGAAGCCGGCGCCGCCAGGGGTGCCTCGAATGCGCGCGAACTTACAACTCGGGAAATTAGAGCCAGCCCTTCTCCTCGGCGACCTTCAACGCCTCCGCGCGGTTGTGCGCGTTGAGCTTCTGCATCACCGACGAGAGGTGGTTGCGCACGGTGCCCGGTGACAGGAACAGCGCCGCGGCGATCAGCGCCACGGTCGGATGCTCGCGCGCGGCCAGCAGCACCTCGTGCTCGCGCGCGGTCAGCGGGCTCTCCCCCTCGCTCAGCGCCGCCGCCGCCAGCCCCGGATCGACGATCCGCTCACCCGCGACCGCGCGCCGGATCGCGGACGCAAGCTCCTGCGCGGGCGCGTCCTTGAGCAGGAAGCCCGAGGCGCCGCTCTCCATCGCGCGGCGCAGGTACCCGGGCCGGCCGAACGTCGTCAGGATCAGGACGCGGCAGCCCGGCAGCTCTCGGCGAAGCTCGCCCAGCGCCTCGAGGCCGGTCGCGCCCGGCATCTCGATGTCGAGCAGCGCGACGTCCGGGATCGGCGCTGCGCGCAGCAGCGACGACCTCGTCGCCGCGGCCGACCTGCGCGACCACCTCGATGTCGTGCTCGAGCCCGAGCAGGCTCGCGAGCGCGCCGCGCACCATCCCCTGGTCCTCTGCGAGCAGAACGCGGATCACGACGCTGCGACCGGCACCTGCACCGCCAGCCGGAACCCGCCCTCGGGCCGGCTGCCCGCCTCGACCTGGCCGTGCAGCGCCTCGACGCGCTCGGTCAGCCCCTCCAGCCCGTGGCCCTCGTGGCCGTTGACCGCGCCCCGCTCGCCATCGCGCCCGCGTCCGTCGTCGACGACCTCGACGCCGGCCTCGCCGAGTCCGGCGCTGACCGTCACCGAGCAGTGATCGGCGCCGCTGTGGCGGATCACGTTCGTCGCACCTTCGCGAACCGTCCACGCGAGCACGGCCTCGACCGCCGGATCGAGCTTGACCACGGGGCGCTCGACGTGTGCCGTGATGCCGGCCGCCGACAGCGCCATCTGCGCGCCGGCGAGCTCGTCGTCGAGCGTCGGCTGGCGGTAGCCGCTGACGGCCTCGCGGACCTCGGTCAGCGCACCGCGCGCGACCTGCTCGATCTCGGCGACGTGCGCGGCCGCCTCGGGCGCCTGACGCGGGAGCAGCCGCCCGGCGAGCTCGGCCTTGAGCGCGATCACCGACAGGCTGTGGCCGAGCAGGTCGTGCAGGTCGCGCGCGAACCGCACGCGCTCCTGCGCGACCGCGAGCCGCGCGATCTCGGACCGCGCCTCGTAGAGCTCGCGATTGCGGTTGCGCAGATCCGCCATCACGAGCATCAGCATCCCGATGCCGAGCGTCGGGGTCGCGAAGCTGATCGCCGTGCCGGGCGCCGAGCCTCGGGCGAGCAGCGAGCCGGCACACACGAGCGCTGCACAGCAACACCATCGGGAACGCGTACGGCTGGCGGACGCTCATCGCGATCGAGGCGACGGTGAAGATGAACAGCGTCGCCCAGCCCTCGCGGTCGAGGATCGTCATCGCCACCGCGATCGCGAGCAGCGCCGCGACCGTGGCGAACGCATGCGCGTCCGGGAGCGGTTTGCGCTCGACCCTGGTGGCCGCCACGAAGATCACGACGAACGCGATCGCACCGGCGATCGTCGCCGCCTTCGCCGCGCCGCTGTCGCGTGCCGGAGATCGCGTCGATGAGCGGGATCGCGATGAACACGAGCCAGATCAGTCTCCGCATCCGGGCCACGAGGCCTGCCAAGGCCGACGCGCGCCTCGGGTGGGCGCGCGTCAGCGGGTCGGTTCGGTTGGTTCACGCGTCCTCGCCCAGCGGGCGCCGTAGGAACCTCAACATCAGCACCGTGCCGACGATCGTCCAGATCGCAAGCGTCTTCAGGTCTGCTCGCGTTCAGCCCCGTGCCCACGGTCCGGGGGTCGAACACGTACTGCAGCCCATCGGCGAGCGCCCGGATCGGGAACAGCTTGGCGACGTCGAACCAGAGCACTGGGCATGTTGTCGGTCGGGAACCAGATGCTCGAGATGAACGTCAACGGCAGCACGATCAGGTTGACGATCACCGGTGCAGCCTCGGCGTTCGGGATGAACCGCGTCACCCCGATCCCGAGCGTCGTGAACGCGGCCGTGCCGAGCGCGAGCGTCGCGATCAGCCCGGGGATCGTCGAGGCGCGGATGTCGACGCCGTAGGCGAGCGCGCCCAGCGCGAGCGTCACGGTCGTGATCGCTGCGACGATCAGCAGCGTCGACCCGATCCGCGCGGCGACGTACGCCCAGCGCGGCAGCGGCGTGCCCTGCATCCGCTTGAGGATCCCCTCGTCGCGCAGGATCGCCGTGCCGATCGCCATGTTCACGAACGTCGTCGCGATCACGCCATAGGCGAGGATCCCGGGAACGAAGAAGTCGTCGTAGGGGATCCCGCCGCGCGAGGAGATCGTCCTGCCCTTGTCGAGGCTGGCGAAGATCACCAGGAACATCAGCGGGAACACGAACGTGAAGATCCCGCGGCCGCGGTTGCGCCAGTACGCACGCTGTTCGTAGCGGATCTGCCAGCCGACCAGGCCGAGGTCGCGCCGCAGCGCCGGAGTCAGCAGCGCGCTCATCGGACCACCTCCGTCTCGATTGCGTGATTGCCGTCGCCGGAGCCGGTCAGCTCCAGGTAGATGTCCTCGAGCGTCGGCTGCGTGACCGAGAAGTGCTCGAGGTCGATCTCGTGGTCCAGCGCCCAGGTCGTCAGCTCATGCGCTGCGATCACGGGCTCGCGCGTGAGCAGCGTCACGCGGCCGGCCTGGATCTCGCGGCCGACCGACGGTACGTCGGGCACGTCGCCGAGCGACCACTCGGCCGGCAGCACGAAGCGGATCTCGGCCGGGCGCAGGTCGCGGCCGCCGAGCTCCTCGGGCGTGCCGAGCGCGATGATCTCGCCGGCGCGCATCACCGCGACGCGGTCGGCGAGCGCCTGCGCCTCGTCCATGAAGTGGGTCGTCAGGAAGATCGTCTTGCCGAGCTCGCACAGCGAGCGGATCGTCGACCACGCCTGGCGCCGCGCCGCCGGGTCAAACCCGGTCGTCGGCTCGTCGAGGAAGATCAGGTCGGGGTCGCCGACCAGCGCGAGCGCCAGATCGAGCCGGCGGCGCTGGCCGCCGGACAGGTCCTTGGCGCGTACGTCGCGCTTCTCCCCCAGCTCGACCAGGTCGATCACCTCGTCGACCGGCCGGCGCGCGGCGTGGTAGCGCCCGTACATCTCGACCAGCTCGGCGACCGTCAGGTCGCGCTGCACGCCGCACTGCTGGAGCACGATCCCGACGCGGTCGCGCAGCTCGCGCTCACCCGCCGCCGGGTCGCGTCCGAGCACTCGGACCTCGCCGCCGCTGCACAGGCGGTAGCCCTCCAGGATCTCGACGGTCGTGGTCTTGCCGGCGCCGTTCGGGCCCAGCAGGCAGAAGACCTCGCCTCTGCCGACCTCGAAGCTGATCCCGCGCACCGCCTCCACGTCGCCGTAGGACTTGCGCAGATCACGTACTTCGATGGCGAGTTCGTGTGTCTGTGTGTGGGTTGATTTCATGCTCGAAACCGTAGGTCTCGAGCGCCGCCCGCGTAAGTGGCGAGCGGCCGAAATCAGCCATGACAGATGTCACTGTTCCGCAGCGTCGCGGAACAGCGGGCTATCCGCAGGCGTCGCGGAACTGCCCGGCTATCCGCCCGGCGTCACGTTCCAGCTGAGGATCGCCTGGGTCTCGCGCTCGAAGCCGAGCGTGCAGATCGTGCCCGGCGAGAGCACGAGCCGGGCCCCGGCGCTGACCTCCATCTCGATCCACCGAGCCGCGAGCACCCGGAAGATGTGGCCGTGCGCGAATGCGATCGCGTCGCCGCCGGCGCGCTTGCAGCCGCTCGATCACGCGGTCGGCGCGCGCCGCCACCTGATCGGGCGACTCGCCCCCGGGGCAGCCGTCTGTCCACAGATTCCAGTCGGGCACCCGCTCGCGGATCTGGGGCGTCGTCAGCCCCTCGTACTCGCCGTAGTTCCACTCAACCAGGTCGTCGCAGACCTCCGCGACCTCGCCGAACCCCGCAAGCTCGCACGTCTCCCGCGCGCGCCGCAGCGGGCTCGTCAGCACGAGCGCGAACGTCCGCTGCGAAAGCGCCTTGCGCAGCGGGACGGCGCGCTTGCGCCCGTTCTCGGTCAGCGGCAGATCGGTCAGGCTCGTGTGCTGTCCCGACAGGCTCCACTCGGTCTCGCCGTGGCGCACGAGCAGGATCTGCCGCTTCGTCGGTCCCGCCATCTCTTACCCCCTTGTCTGCCGTCAGCTGTCGCTGGCGTCGTATGCCTCTCTGGCGATCGTGGCGCGGATCGCGTCTTCGTCGACCGGCTCGGAAGCGTGCTCACTCTCCATGTGACCGCGCACCCGCCGCAGCAGCTCGTCGTCGGTGGCTCCCGACAGCGGCTCCCCGCAGATGTTGCATTCGAGTACTCGCATGCTCATGACCCGCTCCTTTCTCGCCTCCGGTTCGACTCGGCGCTTGCACGCCGTAACCGGCACCCCCGATCACGACTGTACCTCCGCGGTCGACGGGATGCCAGCGGGCTCGAGCTCGTGCACCGCGAGCAGCGCCGCCCCGAGCACGCCGGCACGCACGCCGTGGGAGGCGAGCCTGATCTTGGTCCGCCGCCGAGCCCCGGGACGACGTGAGCCAGCGCGACCCGCCGCGCCGGCTCGAGCAGCAGCTCGCCTGCCTGCGCGCCGCCGCCGCCGATCACGACCTCGTCGGGGTCGAAGGTGTTGATCGCGTTCGCGATCCCGATCCCGATCCGCTCACCCCACAGCTCGACGATCGCGGCGGCGGTTGCATCGCCGTCGCGCGCGGCCTGCACGGTCTCGGCGCCGAGGATCGGCTTGCCGGCCGCGTGCAGCCGGCCGAGCGCGGAATCCGGGTGCTCGTCGGCGGCCGCGGCGGCGAGCCGGTCGAGCGCCAGCCCTGAGGCGACGGACTCGAGCGAGCCGGGCTGCGGGAACCGCCCCGCGTTCGGCACCGACCGGGCCATGTCGAGCCCGACGATCGTGTGCCCGAGCTCGCCGCACCGCCGGTCGCGCCGCGGTAGATCCGGCCGCCGAGCACGATCCCGCCGCCGACGCCGGTGCCGATCGTCAGCATCACGAGGTTGCGCGCGACCAGCAGCATCTGCTCGTCGTGAGCCTCGGCGAGCGCGGCGACGGTCGCGTCGTTGTCGACGAACACCGGCACGCCGAGCCGCTCCCCGAGCACCTGGCGCAGCGGCACGTCGGCGAGCGGGATGTTGACCGACGACACGACCCGCCCGGTCTCGAACTCGACGATCGACGGGACGCCGAGGCCGACCGCGTCGATTCCGCCCTGGCCAGCGGTCTGGATCATCTCGACGAGCTGGTCGATCAGCGCGTCGGTGCCGGAGCGGTCGGTCGGGCGCAGCAGCGACTCGCCGAGCGTGATCCCGCGCAGCGGCGCGACCGCGACCTTGGTGCCGCCGAGATCGACGCCGATCACTTCGGGTCCCGGAGAACGATTGGCTGCGCTTACGCGCGGCGTCGTTGTTCCCCCACGCTGACTGGCTCACAGGCGCGCCGCCGCGGCGGATCGAGGAGCACGAGCAGCTCCGTGACCTCCTTGGCGAGGAACGAGGACGGGGACGTGCGGATCGGGCGGCGCGTCGGGCCCGAACGCGGCCGCAACCGCGTCGGCCTTGGACGCGCCGGAGACGAGCACGACCACGCGTCGCGCCTTCGCGAGCGCCGGGAACGTCAAGGTGACCCGCGGCACGAACGGCTCGAGCCCCGACTCTCGACCCCGACGACGAGCCGCGAGCGCTCGAGCACGCGCCGGCTGGTCGGGGAACAGCGACGCCGTGTGACCGTCGGGCCCGACCCCGAGCAGCAGCAGGTCGAACACCGGCGGTCCCGCCTCGTCGAGCTCGCGCTCGTAGTCGTCGGCGCCCTCGTCGGGGCCGAGCTCGCCCTTGATCCGCTTGAACGTCGGCACGGTCGACGTCGGCCAGCGGGTCGAGCAGCGACTCCTGGATCATCTTCGAGTTCGAGCGCTCGTCGTCGGGGGCCACGCAGCGCTCGTCGCCGAACCAGAACGTCGTCTCGCTCAGGTCCAGACCGACGTCGCGGACCGCCGTGACGAGCTCGGCGTACGCCGCCTTCGGGGTCGAGCCGCCGGTCAGGACGACGTGGCCGGCGCCGAGCGCCGCCCCGACGAGCATCGCCGCGCAGGCCCGCGCCGGATCGTCGACGACCTCGATCTCGACCGTCACGGAGACAGCTCCCGCGCCGCCCCGAGCGCCGGGCCGTACGTCGGGTCGCGCAGCAGCGCCTGCCGGACGCCCTCGCCGAGGATCCCGCCCTCGCCGCGGGAGGCACCGAGCACCTGCCACTCGCGCTCGTCGCCGCCGATGCGCTCTCGCGCGCGCAGGCCACCGCGACCGCGGTCGAGCGACAGCGAGTACCGCGAGCCCGCCGACGCCGTCACGCCGGCCAGCCCGGGCGCTTCCTGCTCGAGCGGGTCGAGCTCGATCTCGACCGACGCCGCGCGGCCCGCGCGCGGTCGAGCGGGCGGCGTCCCGTCGTCTGAGCGAAGCGGCTCGACGTCCCAGCGCAGCCGCGAGGCGAGCCAGCCCGCGAGCAGCGTCGCGCTCGCGCCCGACGACGGCTGATGGCGGATCGACAGCGAGTCCAGGTCGCAGAGCAGCTCGCGCTGCTCGGGCAGGTCGAAGCTCGCGGCCAGCCGCTCGCGCCACGGCGTCGTGCGCAGCCACGCGAGGTCGACGACGTAGGCCGAGCGCAGGAGCTCGGCGGCGCGCGCGAGCGCCCGTCGACGGATCTGCGAGGTCGTCGGAGTCGAGCAGGATCACGTCGATCATCCCGAGCAGCGCCTCGACCGCCTCGTCGTGCCCGTGCGGGCACCACAGCATCGTCGGCAGCTCGGAGACGAGGACCGGGTCGACGATCGTGTCGATGCGCGCCAGATGCTCCGGGCCAAGGTCGATCTCGACCGTCTCGCGCATCACCCCGATGCCGCCGCCTGGCGGCTCGTCGTAGCTCATCACCGCGACCGCGTCGAGCGTGTCGCGCCCCTCCTCGACGGCGCACAGGATCGTGCGCGACGCGTGGTAGCGGCCGACGCGCTCGAGCCGGTTGGCGATCTCGCCCTTCCACGCCCGGTCGACGATCACGACCAGGTTCAGCACCCGCGCCGGCGCGAGCGCCTGGTTGGCGGCGTGGCGCTCGCGCAGCAGCTCGCGCAGCGCCGCCTCGATCGCGTCGGGCGTCGTGTCCTGCTCTGACCAGACGTCCTCGGTCACGCCGCTCACAACCGCCGCCAGCTGCTGCGCCCGGCATCGAGCAGCCGGTCGGCCTCCTCCGGGCCCGGCCGAGCCGGCCGCGTACTGCGGGATCGGCGAGGCGGTGTCCTCGTGCCACGCGGTCAGGATCGGGTCGATGATCCCCCACAGCGCCTCGATCTCGTCGTTGCGGGTGAACAGCGTCGCGTCGCCGCGCATCGCGTCGAGGATCAGCCGCTCGTAGGCCTCGGGCGACTCGGACACGAACGAGGTCCCGTAGCGGAACTCCATGTTGACCGGGCGGATCCGCATCCGCGCGCCCGGGATCTTCGCCCCGAGCGAGACCGACACGCCCTCGTCGGGCTGGACCGTGAGGACGATCTGGTTGGCCTGCACGCCGACCGACCCGCTGCTCTGGAACGCGAGGTGCGGGACGGGCTTGAGCGTGCACCGCGATCTCGGTCACCTTGCGCGCCAGCCGCTTGCCGGTCCGCAGGTAGAACGGCACGCCGGCCCAGCGCCAGTTGGAGACGTCGAGCCGCAGCGCCGCGTAGGTCTCGGTCCGCGAGTCCGGCGGCGACGCCCGGCTCCTCGCGGTAGCCCGGCACGCGTGTGCCGGCCGACGTCGCCGGGGCCGTACTGCGCGCGCACCGCCATCTCGCGCACCTCGCTCGACCGTCGGCGGCACGATCGCCTCGAGCACCTTGACCTTCTCGTCGCGCAGGCGGTTGGCCTCGAACGAGGCCGGCGGCTCCATCGCCAGCAGCGCGAGCAGCTGCATCATGTGGTTCTGGACGAGGTCGCGCAGCGCGCCCGCGCCCTCGTAGTAGCCGGCGCGGCCGCCGATCCCGATGTCCTCGGCGGCGGTGATCTGGACGTTGTCGATGAAGTTGCGGTTCCAGACCGGCTCGAACAGCGCGTTGGCGAACCGCAGCGCCATCAGGTTCTGGACCGTCTCCTTGCCGAGGTAGTGGTCGATCCGGAAGACCTGCGTCTCGTCGAACACGTCCAGCACCTGGTCGTTGAGCTTGCGCGCCGAGGCCAGGTCGTACCCGAACGGCTTCTCGATCACGATCCGGACGTCGCCCTTCTCGCATTCGTGCAGGCCCGGCCTCGCCGAGCTGCCCGGCGATCACCGGGAAGAACTCCGGCGCGGTCGAGAGGTAGAAGACGCGGTTCGAGCCGGCTGCCGGCCTGCTCGTCGAACTCGTCCAGCGTGCGCCCGAGCTCCTCGTAGACCTCGGCGTCGTCGAACGTCCCGGCACGTAGCGCACGTTGGCGAGCAGGCCGTCGAGCACGTCGGGATCGGGCTTGCGGCGCGAGAAGCGCTCGATCGACTCGCGCGCGATCGCGCGGAAGTCCTCGTCCGGCGCGTCGCGCCGCGAGACGCCGATCAGCTCGAAGCGCTCGGGCAGCGCGCCCTCGTGGGCGAGGTTGTAGAGCGCCGGCAGCAGCTTGCGATGCGCGAGGTCGCCGGTCGCGCCGAAGATCACCAGCGCCGTCGGGTGGACCGGCAGGCGCTCGAGTCCCTCGACCAGCGGGTTCTCCTCGCCGGCGTGCTGTTCGACGGCGGTGCTCATCGACTCCCCCCTGTCGCGCCGATCTTCATCAGCTAACCCCCTTGTAGTAGCCCGGTGATTCGCTGCGTGAGCTCTCGCACCGCCGCCGCGGGGTCACCCTCGAGCTTGACCCTCTCGGCCGGCAGCCCGTGGGCGCGCAGCGTCTGCAGGTCGCCCGCGGCCTGCGCGGCGATCAGCGTCCCGAACGAGTAGCCCGCACCCGGGATCTCGGCGTCACGCTGCGGATCGTTGACGAGCTGCAGGAAGCGCCCGGTCGGCGGGCCACCCTTGTGCAGCTGGCCGGTCGAGTGCAGGAACCGCGGCCCGTAGCCGAACGTCGTCGCGGCGCCCGGTCGCCGCGCGGATCGCGTCGCGCAGCTCGGCGATCGCCGCGTCGAACTCGTCCGACGGCGGCACGTAGCCCATGATCGCGACGTAGTGCGGCGGCGTTCGCATCAGCGAGCAGCGCGCGCAGCTGGTCGTCGCCGGCGACCTCGAGCTCGGGGATCGAGCCCGACTCGAGCACGCGCTTGGTGTTGTCCTTGGCCTCCTGGACGTTGGGCTGGTCGAACGGGTTGATCTCGAGCGCCCAGCCGGCGACCGCGACCGCGAACTCGGCGAGGAAGAAGATCCGGCCGAGGTCGGCGGCGCCGTGGGCCGGCAGCGTGATCGTCGGATGCCCTGCCGCGGCGAGCCGCTCGATCGCGGCGTCCGCACGCTCGTCGGGCTGATCGGCGTTGCGCAGGTAGACGAACACGCGGTCGTCGCCGTAGACCTCGGGCGAGTCGCCAGCGGCTCGTCGGCGACCGGCAGGATCCCGCGCCCTTGCTTGCCGGTCGACTCGGCGACGAGCTGCTCGACCCACAGGCCGAAGCTCTCGATCGGCGGCGAGACGACGAACGTCAGCTTGTCGCGGCCCTGGCGGCGCGAGCTCGCCGAGCGCGGCGCCCGAGCCACAGGCCGGAGTTGGACTCGCTCGAGTCGTAGTGCGCGCAGGTCTGCTCGGCGACCTGGCAGCGTGCAGCAGCGCCTCGACGTGCACGCCCATCAGCGCCGCCGGCACGAGCCCGAACTACGACAGCACCGAGTAGCGGCCGCCGATGTCGGGCGGGTTCGGCGAACACGCGTCGCAGCCCGTCTTGTTCGGCGAGCGCCTCGAGCGGGCTGCCCGGGTCGGTGACGACGACGAACTGGCTCGGGCTGCGCGAGCGCCTTGAAGTAGTGGTAGTGCGAGAGCGTCTCGATCGTGCCGCCCGACTTCGACGAGACGATGAACAGCGTCTTCTCGAGGTCGATCGACTCCTGGACGGCGAGGATCGCGTCGGGGTGGGTCGAGTCGAGCACCTGCAGGCGCAGCCCGTCCGGGAGCTCGCCGAACGACCGCCGGATCACCTCCGGACCGAGCGAGGAGCCCGCCCATCCCGAGCAGCACCGCGTCGGTGAAGCCCTCGTCGCGCACCTCCGCGGCGAACTCGTCGAGCTCCGGCGCCTGCTCGAGCATCGTCTCGGAGACGGTCAGCCAGCCGAGCCGGTCCTCGATCTCGGGGACGCCGGGGCCGCCCCACAGCGACGGGTCGCGCTGCCAGACGCGCTGGGCGACCGTGTCGCCGACCGCCGTCTCGACGCGCTCGGCGACCGGCTCCTCGAGGTCGGCCGGGCAGGCTCGCGTCGATCGTCGGCGGACGGCCGGTGACGACCGCCGCGCGCCGCTCTCGATCCCGGCGAGCAGCTCGGTCATCGCGTCCTCGAACTGCTTGACCCCGTCGATCAGCAGCTCGTCGGTGACCTGCTTCATGTCGATGCCCGCGTCGGCGAGCGCGGCCAGCGCCTCGGTCGGGTCGTGCTCGGCGGTCGGCCCCGTCACCTCGCCGTGGTCGGCGACCGCCAGCAGCGTCGCCATCGGCATCGTGTTGACGGTGTGCGGGGCCGACCAGCTCGTCGACGTACATCGTGTCCGGGTAGGCCGGGTTCTTGGTGCCGGTCGACGCCCACAGCGGCCGCTGCACCGCCGCGCCCGCCGTCGCGCAGGGCCTCCCAGCGCGCGCCCGAGAAGATCTCCTCGAAGCGGCGGTAGGCGGCGCGCGCGTTGGCGAGCGCCGCGGTGCCGGCGAGGTCGCTGCGCCCGAGCTCCTCGAGCTTGCTGTCGACGTTGCGTGTCGACGCGCGAGACGAAGAACGACGCGACCGAGTGGACGTCGAGCGACAGGCCCTCGGCCTGGCGGCGCTCGAGCCCGCGGATGTAGGCCTCCGCGACCGCCTCGTAGGCCTCGACCGCGAACAGCAGCGTGACGTTGATGTTGATGCCCTCGTAGATCGCCTGCTCGATCGCGCGGCACGCCCTCGTGGGTGCCGGGGATCTTGATCATCACGTTCGGGCGGTCAGCGCGCTTCCAGTAGTGCGCGCCGCCTCGAGCGTGCGCCTCGGTGTCGTGCGCGAGATCGGGCGCGACCTCGAGCGACACGAAGCCGTCTCGCCGTTGGACTCGCGGTGCACGCGGCGCAGCACGTCGGCCGCGACCTGGACGTCGCGACCGCGATCCGGTCGTAGATCTCGACCGCGCCCAGCTGCTCGCGCGCGTACTCGAGCAGCTCGTCGTCGTAGTCCTTCGAGCCGAGGATCGCCTTCTCGAAGATCGACGGGTTGGAGGTCACGCCGCGCAGCGAGTCCTCGGCGACCATCCGCGCGAGCTCGCCGCTCTCGATCAGCGAGCGGCGGATCTGGTCGAGCCAGACGCTGACGCCGGCCTCGGTGAGCGCGCCAGTCGCGGGTTGACCTCGGTCGCGGTGCTCATCTTGGCCTCCGTTTACGTTTTGGCTCGCTTCACGACGGCGCGACCGTCTCGGCGACGCGCTCGGCCGTGATGCCGAAGTGCTCGTACACGCGCCGGCGGGGCCCGAGGCACCGAACGTCTCCATCCCGATCACCTCGCCGCGGTCGCCGATCCAGCGGTGCCAGCCGAACGGCTGCGCCGCCTCGACCGCGACCCGAGCTCGGCACGCCGGCGGCAGCACCTCGTCGCGGTATGCGGCGGTCCTGGCCGCGAAGTGCTCCATGCACGGCATGCTGACGACACGCGTCGCGATCCCCTCAGCCTCGAGCACGTCGGCCGCCGCGCGGCAGAGCGGACCTCGGAGCCGGTCGCGATCAGGATCAGGTCGGGCGTCGGGCTCCTTGACGAGTCGCGCAGCACGTAGGCGCCGCGCTCGATCGCGTCGTCGGGGACCGCCGCCGGGTTCCACGTCGGGACGCCCTGGCGCGAGAGCGCCAGCACCGTCGGGCTCGTCGGTCGCGGCGATCGCGTAGCGCCACGCCAGCGCGGTCTCGTTGGCGTCCGCCGGGCGGACGACCGATAGGCCGGGCATCGCGCGCAGCGCCGCGAGCTGCTCGATCGGCTGGTGCGTCGGGCCGTCCTCGCCGAGCCCGATCGAGTCGTGCGTGTAGACGAAGATCGACGGCAGCCCCATCAGCGCGGCGAGCCGGACCGAGCCGCTTCATGTAGTCGCAGAAGATCAGGAACGTCGCGCCGAAGCCCGCAGGTAGTGCAGCGTGAGCCCGTTGACGATCGCGCCCATCGCGTGCTCGCGGATGCCGAAGTGCAGGTTGCGTCCCCCGTAGGACCCGTCGCTCGACGTCGCCGGCGTCCGTCGATCAGCGTGAGCGTCGACGGCGCCAGGTCGGCCGAGCCGCCCGACGAGCTCGGGAACCTGCGCCGCGGCCCACTGGATCACGTCTCGCGAGGCCTTGCGGGTCGCGGTCATCGTCCCCGACGCGTCGAAGCGCGGAGTGTCGTCGTCCCAGCCCGGCGGCAGCTCTCCGCGCACGAGCCGCTCGAACTCGGCGGCGAGCTCGGGGTGGGCCTCCCGGTAGGCGTCGAAGCGCTGCTCCCACTCGGCCTGCTGCTCGCTCGCCGCGCTCGACGGTGCGCGCGGAAGTGCTCGAGCGCCTCCGTCGGGCACGTAGAACGGCTCCTGTGCGGGCCAGCCGTAGCGCCTCCTTGGTGAGCCGGATCTCCTCCTCGCCGAGCGGCGAGCCGTGGGCGCCCGCGGTGTCCTGCTTGTTCGGGCGCCCGAGGCGATGTGGGTGCGGACGATGATCAGCGACGGCTTGTCCTGCACCGCCATCGCGCGTCCTGCGAGCGCCTGCTCGAGGCGGTCGAGCGCCGATGTCCTCGTCGAGGTTCTGGACGTGCCAGCCGTAGGCCTCGTAGCGCTCGCCGACGTCCTCGGTGAACGCGAGCGCGGTGTCGCCCTCGATCGAGATGTGGTTGTCGTCGTAGAAGGCGATCAGGCGCCCGAGGCCGAGGTGGCCGGCGAGCGACGATGCCTCGCCGGAGATGCCCTCCTCGCATGTCGCCGTCGGAGGCGATCACGAACGTGTGGTGGTCGACGACCTCGTGGCCCGTCGCGGTTGAAGCGGGCGGCGAGCATCCGCTCGGCGAGCGCCATCCCGACGGCATGGCGAGATCCCCTGGCCGAGCGGACCGGTCGTGACCTCGATCCCCGGGCAGGTGCCCGTACTCGGGATGGCCGGCGGCCGGCGAGCCGAGCTGGCGGAAGTGCTCGATGTCGCTCGAGGCTGACCTCGTAGCCGCTCAGGTACAGCGTCGAGTACAGCAGCATCGAGGCGTGCCCCGCCGACAGGACGAAGCGGTCGCGGTCGGGCCACTGCGGGTCGCGCGGGTTGTGGCGCATCACGCGCGTGTAGAGCACGTAGGCCAGCGGCGCGAGCGCCATCGGCGTGCCCGGATGGCCGGAGTTGGCCTTCTGCACGGCGTCCATCGACAGCGTGCGGATCGTGTCCACGCACAACTCGTCCAATGTGGTGGCTGTGTCGGTGGCGGTCATCGCGTTGAGCGCAGCATAGTCATATTGACGTGGCCGAAACCAGCGTTAATCGGACGGTTATCCAAAGAGCACCCCGTAGCGTTGGTATTCCTCGACGGGCACGGTGCGCAGCTGCGACACGGCCTCCGCGAGCGGGACAAGCTCGATCTGCGTAGATCGCAGCGCGGTCATCATCCCCCAGCCGCCGTCGTGCGCGGCGTCGATCGCTGCGAGCCCAAACCTCGTCGCGAGCACCCGGTCAAACGGCGTCGGCGTGCCGCCGCGCTGGACGTGCCCGAGCACCGTCGCGCGGGTCTCGAAGCCGGTCCGCTGCTCGATCTCCTCCTCGAGTCGCTGGCCGATCCCGCCCAGCCGCGGGTGGCCGAACTCGTCGAGCTGGCCGGTCGTCAGTGACATCGTCCCCTGCTTCGGGATCGCTCCCTCGGCGGCGACCACGATCGAGAAGTAGCGACCGCGGCTGTGGCGACGGCGGATCAGCCGGCAGACCTCGTCGATGTCGAACGGGATCTCCGGGATCAGGATCACGTCCGCGCCGCCGGCGATCCCGGAGTGCAGCGCGATCCATCCGGCGTGGCGGCCCATGACCTCGACGACGAGGATCCGGTTGTGGCTCTCGGCGGTCGTGTGTAGACGGTCGATCGCCTCGCTGGCGACGTGCAGCGCCGTGTCGAACCCGAACGTCACGTCGGTTGCGCCGAGGTCGTTGTCGATCGTCTTCGGCACGCCGATCACGTGCAGGCCATCGTCGTTGAGGCGCTTGGCGACCCCCAGCGTGTCCTCGCCGCCGATCGCGATCAGCCCGTCTAGCTGATGGCGGGCGAACGTCTGGCGAGCGATCTCCGGGCCGTCTTCGCGCCCGATACACGTTGGTCCGCGAGCTGCCGAGGATCGTCCCGCCGCGCGGCAGGATCCCGCGGGTGGATTCGATCGTCAGCTCCATGTAGGAGTCCTCGAGCACGCCCCGCCAACCGTCGCGAAAGCCGATCACGTCGTCCTGGTAGTGGTCGGCGGCCTTGCGGACGACCGCGCGGATCACCGCGTTCAGCCCAGGGCAATCACCGCCGCCTGTCAGCATGCCGATCCGCATCCTGGCTGAATCCTTAGCACAGCGGCCGGTTCAAAACTGCTACGCGGTTGTAGCCTTCAGCCCCGGATGAGGCAGGTCCCGTAACCGCTGGATCTGGACCGGAGCCGGTGCGGCGGCACTCGCCGCGGTCGGCGTCGGCGGCGCGGCCCTCGAGCGCCGCCACATGCAGCGGATCGAGGCCGATCCGGAGAACGAGGTGCTGCGCGATCCGCCGGCCGGCCGGCCGCTGGAGGTGCGATCGGCCGACGGCACCGCCCTGCACGCCGAGGTGTTCGGCCCCGACAACGGCCCGACGCTCGTGCTGGCCCACGGCTGGACCGAGACGCTGGACTTCTGGACGTACGTGATCTCAGACCTGACCCGCGAGGGCAAGCGGATCGTCGCCTACGACCTGCGCGGCCACGGCGACAGCGAGCCAGCCGTCGACGGCGACTACGCGCTCGAGCGGTTCGGCGAGGACCTCGAGGCGGTGCTCGAGGCGGCGCTGCCCGACGGCCGGCGAGCGGTCGTCGTCGGCCACTCGCTCGGGGCGATGTCGATCGCGGCCTGGGCCGAGCACCACGAGGTCGCGCGGACGGGCCTCCGCCGCCGCGCTGATCAACACCGGCGTCGGTGACCTGGTCGCCCAGTCGCTGCTGTTCCCCGTGCCGGCGTTCGCGCACGCGATCAACAGGACGATCGCCGTCCGCGGCTTCCTCGGCACCCGCACGCCACTGCCGCGCGTGTCGACGCCGGCCAGCCACGCGGCGATCCGCTACATCGCGTTCGGGCCGGAGGCGACCCCCGCGCAGGTCGCGTTCTACGAGCGCATGCTCGTCGCCACCCCACCCGATGCCCGCGCGAAGATCGGGATCGCGATGTCCGAGCTCGAACTGCATCAGGCGCTCGAGCGCCTTACGATCCCGACGGTGGTGATCGCCGGCGAGGACGACCGGCTGACGCCCCCCACCCACGCCCGCAAGATCGCCGACATGCTCCCCGAGCTCGACCGCCTGATCGTGCTGCCCGACACCGGGCACATGGGACCGCTCGAGCGCCCCGCGGCGATCAGCCGGGCGCTTTCAAAGCTCGTCGCGCGAGCCGCCAGCGCTGTCGCCGAGTCCTGAGCAATTGCACATCGACCCTTACATCGTCCTCGGGAGCGCGATCGTCGGCCTGCTCGTCGGCATGACCGGTGCCGGCGGCGGGGCGCTGATGACGCCGATGCTGATCCTGCTGTTCGGCGTGACGCCGTCGGCCGCGATCTCGAGCGACCTCGTCGCGGCCGTGGTGATGAGGCCGATCGGCGCTGGCGTCCACCTGCGCGCCGGCACGGTGAACCTGAAGCTCGTGCGCTGGCTGGTGCTCGGCTCGGTACCGGCCGCGTTCCTCGGCGCCTATCTGTTGCGGCAGCTCGGCGATTCGAAGTCCGCGCAGCACAACATCGAGGTCGCGCTCGGAATAGCGCTGCTGATCGGCTCCAGCGCGATGGTGCTGCGGTTCGTGCTCGACCGCCGACACCCTGCGCGGCGCGACGCGATCGTCACGCAGGTTGTCCCGCGGCCGCTGCCGCTGATCGCGCTGGGGATCGTCGGCGGGGTCATCGTCGGCCTGACCTCGGTCGGCTCGGGCTCGCTGATGATCGTGGGGCTTTTGTTCATCTATCCGAGGCTCGGCGCCAATCAGCTGGTCGGCACCGACCTCAGCCAGGCGGTGCCGCTGACGGTCGCAGCGGCGCTCGGGGCACTGATCTTCGGCCACGTCGAGTTCGGCGTCACCCTATCCCTGATCCTCGGAAGCGTTCCGGCTGTGTTTGTCGGCTCGATGCTGTCCTCGACGGTCCCCGACCGCTACGTGCGGCCCGTGATCACGTTCGTGATCTTCGCCTCGGGCCTCAAGTACGTCGGGCTCGACACGACGGCGCTCGGATGGACGCTGTGCGCCGTGCTCCTGGTTGGGGCGGCTACGTGGATGTGGCTGGCCAAGCCGTGGCGCTTGCCACGCGGCGGAGACGATCCCGAGCCCCCAGCGGCGATATCGACCATCGGGCACGGGGACGACCGGCGCGAGCTGGTCGGCGAGCCGCGGTCCTGATGCTGACGGCCGACCTCGGCGTGCTCGAGGCGGCCGCGCGGCTGCGCGACGGACAGCTGGCGTCGACTCGAGCTGGTCGATGCGTGCCTGGAGCGGATCGAGCAGCGAAACGGCGGTCCGCCGTCGTATGCGGGCTCGGCCGACTCGATCAACGCGTGGGCGAGGGTCTACCCGGAGCTGGCGCGCGAACAGGCCCAAGCAGCCGACGAGCGGCGCGCGCGCGAGGGCGCCGACGTACCGCTGCTGTGCGGGATCCCGCTCGCGCTGAAGGATCTCTACGGGGTCGCCGGCCTCCCGCTGACCGCCTCGAGCCGCGTGCTCGAGGACAACGTCGCGGGCGAGGACGCGGTCGCCTGGACGCGCCTACGCGACCAGGGGATGGTGCTGCTCGGCCACACGCACACGCACGAGTTCGCGGCCGGCGGCACGACCGACCAGGTCGGCAACCCGTGGGCGCTCGATCGCGTCGTCGGCGGCTCGAGCGGCGGCAGCGCCGCGGCGCTCGCCGCCGGGATGACGCCGGCCGCGCTGGGCAGCGACACGTGCGGCTCGCTGCGAATCCCATCGGCGTGCTGCGGAACGAGCGCGATCAAGCCGACGCACGGCCGGATCCCGCTCGACGGCGTGATCCCGCTGGCCCCGTCGCTCGACCACCCGGGGCCGATGGCGCGAACCGTCGCCGATTGCGCGGCGCTGCTCAATGCGATGGCCACCGGGCCCTCCGAGGCGATGCCGACGATGCCTCCGCCGGCGCCGATGCCGAGCTCGCACTCGCACCACGGCCCGGCCCGCGGCCGTTTCAGGGACTGACGATCGCGCTGACCGAGCGCCCGGATCAGACCCCGCTCGAGTCGCGCGTCGCGATCGGCTTCGAGGAGGCGGTCCGCGCCTGCGAGCGGCTCGGCGCGCGCGTGATCGAGCTGTCGGCGCCCTGGGCGTTCGAATGGGACGACCTCAGCATCATCCTGCTGACCGAGGTATGGGCCTATCACCGCGATCACCACGAACGCCACGATCGCTACCGCCCGGCGATCGCCGAGTTCGTGCAGGCGGCACACAACTTCACGAGCGCCCCTCCGTATCTAGCCGCCCAGCAGCGCCGCGCCCGCGGCGCCGCCGCCTGGGAGCAATGGTTCGCAGACAACGGCGTCGACCTCGTGCTCGAGCCGACGCTGCCGATCGTGCCCTACGAGCGCGGCCCCGGCTACGACACGGGCCACGCCGGCGGCCCCGGCGACCCGATGATCGCGCTCACCGCGCTGTGGGACATGACCGGGATGCCGGTCGTATCGCTGCCGGTCTCGTGGGAGATCGGCGTCTCGCTGGTGGCGCCGCGCGGAGACGAGCAGCCGTCGTGCAGGCCGCGATCGATCTACAGGAGCTCAGGCTGGGCGTGCCCGACTGGCCGTCGTAGTGTCCCGAGTCACGAGTGTCCCGAGTCGCGAGCGGCTCAGCCGCCCAAGGCGTACTGCCCGACGTCCTGGTCGAGCGTCCCCTCCGAGTCGTACTGGCCGGAGTGCACGTAGGCGATCTTGCCCGACGGGTTGACGAAGATCGTCGTCGGCAGCCCGATCAGGCCCTGCGGGAGCAGCCCGTGCACCTGACCCGTGGTCCCCTGGTAACTCGGATAGCTGACCGGGTGACCGGCGAGGAACGATCTCGCGTCGACGGGCGAGTCGTTGGTGTCAAAGCCCAGGAACGCGACCTTCTTGCCGTAGCGGACCGAGGCCGACGCGAACAGCGGGAACTCCGTCCGGCACGGACCGCACCACGACGCCCAGGCGTTGATGACCACGGAGTAGCCGCGCAGCGACTGCAGGCGCTGCGCGAGCGCGTTCTCGGAGCCGAGCACCTTGCCGGCCTGCTGGTGCAGCGAGGCCAGCGGCGCCGGCGAGCCGGCCAGCACCTGCGGCACCTCGGCCGGCGTGGGCGGCTTGACCTTCGGGGCCGCCGTCAGCGCGGCGTGGACTCGCTTGGCGAGCGCCGATGTCGACAGCCAGCCCTGGGTCGAGACGTCGTAGTACCAGAGGATCCGTCCCGACGCCGACGTCAGCACCATCCATGGCTGGTCCTGGACCTCGTAGCCGTCGGCGATGCGACCGCTGCGGTCGATCGCGACCGGGTACGAGAGCGAATGTGGCAGCTGTTTCAAGAACGCCGGTAACGCCCGCGCGGACGGCTCGACGCTACCCTCGTCGATCGCCGTGAGGCCTGGCAACCCGTGTGTCGCCGCCATCGACCCGTAGTGGTTGAGCGCGTCGAGCCCCTTTTTGAGGTCCAGCGTCTCCGACGCCCAGCTCGCGAAGAACACATACAAACGCGGCGACCTGCCGGGACCAAGCGTCACCGAGCCGCCGTTGGCGGCCGGCAGCGTCGTCGTCGTGCTCGGCCCGAGCGGCGGGATCTGCTCGTAGGACTTCAGCGAGGCGAGCGTGGGGTGGTCGGGCAGCAGCTCGGACGCCTCCTGCGCCAGCACCTGTGCGAGCTGGTCGACGCTCGCGTAGGACATCTGCGTGATGTAGAGCTTCGCCAGGTGGCCGTGCGGGTCGATCGCAAACAGCGCCGGCGTGTGGTCGATCTGGCCCTGCTCGATCTGCACGGCGATCTTGTAGTCCTTCCAGACGCGCCGGAGGGCAGCCAGCGAGCCGGTCACGAAGTCCCATTGGTGGAGCATTCCGTGCGCTCGCGAGTAGGCGCGCACGTTGGAGATCGAGATCGCGTCGGGGTTGGCGTCGACGCCGAGCAGCGCGACGTTTTTGCCGGCAGCGCCCAGCATGCCCTTGGCGTTGACCATCGCGGTCGTCGTCAGCGGGCAGATCGTCGTGCACTCGGAGTCGTTGAACGCGAGCAGCACGACCTTGCCGCGGAACGAGCGCATCGACACCGCCCGCCCGAACTGGTTGGTGAGCGTAAAATCGGGCGCTGGTCCGGTGAGCTGCGTGCCCGTGTCGAGGTTCGGGTTGGTTGCCAGCGCGCTTGCCTGGCGGCTCGAGGAGGGCGACTTGCGATCGACGATCCCGAGTGTCCCGAGCACCACGACGAGCAGCGCCGCCGCCGTCAACCCGACCCACTTCATCACCGACCGTCGCCGTGCCATCCGCTGCGAGGGACTGTACGGCGTCGGCTTCGAATCAGGTAGGCCGATCGGTGCGGGTGGCGTAGCGCTCGGCCTCTCGCCGCAGCCGGCTCGTGGCGTCCTGCACGATCTCCTTGGCGTCGCGGCCACGCTCGTGCGCCGCCTCGAGGTCCAGGCGGTCGTCCTCATGCACCGAGCGCTCATCGGCTTGCTCGAGGACGGCCCGCGCGACGAGGATCGGCGCGCCGAGATGCACCGCGAGCGTCAGCGCATCGCTCGGGCGCGAGTCGACGGCCGTGCCGTCGCCGAGCACGACCTGCGCGTAGAACGTGAAGTTCGTCAGCGCGACGATCCGGACCTCGCGCACCTCGCCGCCGGCCGCGCGCAGGAGCGACGCGGCGAACTGGTGCGTCCACGGGCGAGGCAGCTCGACGTTCTCGAGGCTGACCGCCAGCGCGGTGGCCTCGGGCTGCCCGATCCAGATCGGCAGTCGCCGGGTGCCGTCGGCGTCCTCGAGAAAGACGATGTTGCGCGCCGAGTCCGGGTCGCCGGCGACCGTCTGGCGCAGGTCGGCGACGTGCATCGGCACGAACGCCATGTCTGGTGTGGCCATCGCGTATTGCTCCTTCCAGAGCTCATTGAGTGATGCACGCAGCGCACGGCGTGCCTTGTGCAAGCGGGTCTTGATCGCCCCCGACGCAGTGCCGAGCTGTTGCGCGATCTCGGCCTGGGTCAGGCCCGCGAGGTAGAACAGCGTCACCGCCTCCTGCTGGCCCTTGGGCAGCGAATCGATCGCGGCGCGCACGCGGTCCTCGATCTCGGCGCTCTCGGCTGCGAGCGCCGGATCGGGCCCCGCCGCCGGGCGATCCTCGGACAGCCAATCGAGCGGTCGCGCGAGCCGGGCGCGATCGCGCAGCATCGACCGGCACACGTTGAGCCCGATCCCGATCAACCACGGCCCGAAGCGAGCGCCGTCGCGAAGCCGGCCGAGACACAGCAGCGCGGTCAGCGTCGTCTGCTGGGCAGCGTCGCCGGCCAGCTCGGAATCGCGCAGCGCCCGACTGCACGTGGTTCGCAGCGACGGGTAGTGGCGTTCGATCAGCGTCGCGAACGCGGTGCGCTCCCCTTGCCGCGCAAGGTGGACCAGCTCACGATCGCTTCGACGAGAACCCATCACCACTCAGATAGTGCGCCCAGCCGGCAGGCAGGTTACCCGCGGCGGGTCAGCGTTTCCGTCGCTTGGGCCCGGGTAGGGCGTTGGTGAACACCCCGCTATCGAGCAGGAGGTCCCCGATGGCCAAGGATCATGGTCCGACGATCAAGGACGACAAGCAGTACGAAGGCCTTCGGAAGAAGGGCATGAGCAAGTCGCGAGCGGCGGCGATCGCCAACACGCCCGACGCGTCGAGCAAGGGCGGCAAACGGAGCGCGAGTGGCAAGAGCAGCAGCCAGAGCCGCAAGAGCAGCGGCCCCGGCAGTGGCGGCAACCGCGCTCAGAAGCAGGCAGCCGGCCGCAAGGGCGGCAAGGCCGCAGCGTCAGGCCGGAGCTAGTTCAGCGAGCGCAGCGCGGGCAGCAGCTCGCGCTGCGCCCATCCGATGAACTCGTCCTGCTGGTCGGCGCGGATCTGCACGAGCGCGACCTCGTCGAAGCCGGCGTCCAGAAACGGCTTGATCGCCTCGACGTGGCCTCGACGTCGGGGCCGCAGGAAATCGATTCCGCGACGTCCTCGGGCGTGACGAACTGCGTCACCGCTTGCCGACGACGTGCTCGTTGAGGTTCTCGCCCGACCCGAGCCCGAGCCGGAAGCGGTGCAGACCGAGAAGTCAAAGCCGGCCTCCTCGGCTCGTGCGACGTCGCGCACGAGCCGATCGGGCCGGGACTGCTCGGTCATCATCGTGTAGCCAAATCGCGCACTACGCGGTGGCTCCGGCCGACGCGACCTCGTGCTTGCCCTCGGCGAACTCCTCGACGATCTTCGCGCAGAACGCGGGCAGGTCGGCCGGGTTGCGCGAGGAGACCAGGCCCTGGTCGACGACGACCTCCTCGTCGACGACGTTGCCGCCCGCATTGCGGATGTCGGTGCGCAGGCTCGGGAACGAGGTCAGCGTCCGGTCCTTGACGAGATCTGCCTCCACCAGCGTCCACGGGCCGTGGCAGATGACGCCGACGGGCTTGCCGCCCTTGAAGTAGGAGCGCAGGAACTCGATCACGTCGTCGTCCATCCGCAGCCGGTCGGCGTTGACCGTGCCTCCCGGCAGGATCAGACCGTCGTAGTCGTCGGCCGACGCCTTGGAGATCGGCTTGTCGACCTCGAACTTGTCGGCCGGGGTGATGTCGCTGTTCATCGCCTGGATCTCGCCGCTTTCGAGCGACAGCAGCTCGGTCTCGGCGCCCGCACTCTCCACCGCGTCGCGGGGCTTCTCCAGCTCGACCTGCTCGACGCCGTCGGTCGCGATGATCGCGACCTTCTTTCCCTTCAGATCGTCTGTCATGTCGCTCCAATCTTTGGTTCGGGGTTGCTGATGCCCTACCCGGAGCGGCGGCCGTGACGCGCGGATTTGCGGTGCGGTCACAGTTCGATTCGCCGGGTCGATACGGGGTAGGCGTTGTTGGTGCTGGCACTGACGTTCGACGACGGCCCGGATCCCGTGTGGACCCCTCGCCTACTGGACCTGCTCCGCGAGCTTGGCGTGCCCGCGACGTTCTTCGTGATCGGGCCGCCAGCCGCGGCCCATCCCGAGCTGATCGCGCGGATGCTCGACGAGGGCCACTCCGTCGGCATGCACTGCGAGCAGCACGTGCGCCACTCTTCGCGCGAGATCGCCTGGGGGCGGGAGGACGCCGCGCGGGCGACCACGCGTCTGCGCGAGCTCGGCGCGAGCCCGGGGTTGTGGCGGACGCCGTGGGGGGACCTCGCCTGGTGGTCACAGCAGGTCGCGAGCGAGCAGAACCTTCGACTCGTCCACTGGACGGTCGATACGCACGATTGGCGCGGGGACAGCACCGAGGAGATGTCCGCCGACACCCGCGACCGGCTGACGCACGGAGCGATCGTGCTTGCGCACGACGGGATCGGGCCTGGTGCACGCCGGACCGATTCCGAGCAGACGCTCGGATTCGTCGAGTTCGCCGTCGCTCACGCCCGGCGGCGTGGGCTCCGACTGGTGGCACTGCAATGAGCGTCGGCCACCGATCGGCACCCGCTTCACCCGAGCGGCTGCGCGAAGCGCTCGAGCTGATCGCCGCTTCGGCGTCGGCACGCGATCAGGTCCCGGTCGCTGAGTTCCCTGAGCGCGGGATCGCGGCACTAGAGCAGGCGGGCGCCCTTGCCTTCAACGTCGGGACTCCAAACGCCAGGCCACCGGCCGGTGCCGAGCTCGAGCTCGTGCGGAGCGTCGCCCGCGCGGATGGATCGGTCGGACGGATCTTCGATGGCCACCTCAACGCAGTCGAGCGACTGGTGGTCCAGGCGCCGGCGGACGTACGCGACCGCGAGCTGGCTCTGATCGGCGCGGGACGCCTCCGAGCTGGGGTTTGGGGCGGCGACCCCCGACCCGGGGAAGGGCCACCGGCCGCCGTCATCGGGCTGCCCTCCGGCGAGGCGCTGCGCGGCGTGAAGACGTTCTGCTCGGGAGCGGGAGGCCTGGACCGCGCGCTCGTGCTTGCCCGCAACCCAGACGGTGGGCCGCCGATCGCCGCATGGGTCGATCTGAGCGATCGCGGGCGCGTCGAGGTCGACCGCGACTGGTATCGCGGGTACGGCCTGCGCTCGTCGGTCTCACACCGGGTCGTGTTCCATGACGCACCGCTGCTCGCGCGATTCGGAGGCCCCGGGGCGCTGTCCGAGCAGCCGTGGTTCGCGCGAGACGCGCTGCGGACGGCGAGCACGTGGGCAGGGATGGCCGACGCGGCGGTGGAATCGATGCTGGCCGAGCTCGCGGGGAGACCCGGCCGCGGGGAGCTCGATGGACTTGCCGCCGGCCGCGCGCTGACCGCGCAGCGAACGATCTCGCTGTGGATCGACGCCGGCGCGCACGCGATGGATACCGATGAGGACCTCGCGGCGACCGCGCTGCACGCCCGGGCGGCGATCGCACAGCAATGCGACATGTTGCTCGACGAGGCCGCGCGAGCGTGCGGGTCCTGGCCGTTCGCGCGGGCGTCCACGCTTGACCGCTGCCGGCGCGACCTCGAGGTGTTCCTGCTCCAGCACCGGCTCGACCCGATGATCGCTAGGGCCGGAACCACCGCTCTCGACGATCGCAAACCATGAGCTTCATGTCGGCGACAGACTTCGAGGCTCTGTATCGCGCTGATCCCGATCCGTGGGGCTATGTCGCCAGCTCCTATGAACAGCGCAAGTATGCCGCGACTCTCGCCGCGTGCGGACCCGGTCCGTTCTCCTGCGCGCTCGAGCTCGGTGGGTCGATCGGGGTGTTCAGCGCCCTGCTGGCGCCGCGCTGCGAACGGCTGATCACCGTTGATGCCTCGCCGACCGCCGTGTCGCTGGCGATCTCGCGACTCGCCGCACATCCGCAGGTCCAGGCGATCGTCGGCCCGATCCCCGACGCCGTTCCGGACGAGCGCTTCGACCTCGTGGTCGCGTCGGAGATCCTCTACTACCTGACCGACGATGAGCTCGCGAGGACGCTCTCGCTGCTCGAACGCAACATAACCGGCGGAGCGCTGCTTGTCGCCGTGCACTGGCGACCACCGGGGCCTGAGCGCCCACGCGACGCGGAGCGGACTCATGCCGAGCTTCGCGCGGCGCCGTGGCTGACTCCGGCGAACCGCGGTGGAACCGCCGACTACCTGCTGGAGGTGTTTCGACGATGACCGAGCGCTTCGAGCTGCTGGTGGTCGGTGGTGGCCCGGCCGGGCTCTCGGCGGCCCGCTCCTATCGCGACGCCCACGGCCGGGGGCCCGTCGGGATTGTCGCCGACGAGCAACGGATGCCCTATCGGCGGCCTCCCCTGACCAAGGACCTGCTGCGCGGCGAATGCACCGAGGAAGAACTGCCACTCGAATCAGAGGAGTGGCTCCAGGAACGTCGCGTTGTATTGATCGGCGGACGCGCGGTCGCGCTCGATCCAGACAGCCACAAGGTCGTGCTTTCGGGCGGCCGCGAGCTCGAGTATCGGCAGTGCGTGCTCGCGACCGGTGCCGAGCCGATCCGGCTGCCGGTTCCCGGCGCGGATGATCCCGGCGTCCGCGTGCTGCGTACGCTCGATCACCTCCGCGAGCTGCAGGCCAGGCTGCGCGCGGGAGCCCCGGTGGTCGTGATCGGCTCGGGCTTTATCGGCTGCGAGATCGCGGCGTCGCTGCGGACGAGGGGGCAGCGGGTCGACCTGGTCAGCGACGAGAGCGCCCCGAACGTCGCACGGCTCGGCGAACAGGCGGCCGCGGAGCTTGCTCGGTGGCTGCAGGAGCAAGGCGTCTCGGTGCACTTCGACGCGCCCGTGGATCGAATCGAGCGGGCGGACCGAACCCTCACCGTGGTTGCCGGCGAAGTGCGCGCGACCGGCGACGTCGTGGTTATGGCGTCCGGCGTCGCCCCCCGCACCGAGCTCGCGACGAGCGCCGGAATCAAGCTCAAAGACGGCGCAATTCCGGTCAGCGCCGCGATGCGTTCGGTCCAGACCGAGGTGCTCGCCGCCGGTGACGTGTGCCGGGCTCACAACCTCGAGGCCGGTCGTCCGCTGCGTGTCGAGCACTGGGGCGACGCGCTGCGTCAAGGCGAGATCGCGGGCCGCGCCGCCGCAGGCGAGGACATCGCGTGGGAGGACGTGCCGGGCTTCTGGTCGACGATCGGTGCGCGCACGCTCAAGTACGCGGCGTGGGGCGACGGACACGACCAGACACGCTTTGAACGACATTCCAACGGTGGCTTCACGGCCTGGTACGGCCGCGCCGGCGCGATTGCCGGCGTCCTTACCCACGAGGCGGACGAGGACTACGAGCGAGGGAGCGAGCTGATCGCCGAAGGGGCGCCGTGGAGCTGAGAACCGTCGTTGTGATCCCGGCCCGCGACGAGCAGGGAACGATCGCGGCGTGCCTGGACGCGCTGTCGGCCCAGACCGTGCCGGCCGGCTCGTTCGAGACGATCGTCGTGCTCGACGGGTGCGTCGACCAGACTGAGCGTGTCGCGATCGAGGCAGCCGACCGCCTCGGACTGCGGCTGCGGCTGCTGACCGGCCCTGGGACCGGCGCCGGCGCCGCCCGCATGATGGGGATGGATGCCGCGGCCCAGCGGCTGCTCGAGGTCGGGCGCGAGGACGGGCTGATCGCATGCACCGATGCGGACTCCGAGCCCGCTCCGGACTGGCTCGCGCGACAGCTCGACCATTTGCGCGGCGGCGAGCGTGTGATCGCCGGTTTGATCGAACTCGACGCCTCGGCCGCCGCGCTGCCGACCGCCGTGCTTCGCCGACGCGAGCGCGATGCCGCCGCGCGTCTGGCGCGGGTCCGGGCGCTCGACCCCGATGCGGCCCACCATCACTTCGCGGGCGCCTCGCTCGGGGTCACGGCCGCCGTGTACCGAGAGGTCGGCGGGCTCGAACCAGTCCCCGCGCTCGAGGACGCGGCGTTCGAGGCTCGCCTGCGCGCGCGTGGAATCCGCGTCCTGCGAGCCGGCGACGTGCGGGTGCGCACATCGGCCCGGCTCGAGGGCCGTGCGCAGCGTGGCCTGGCAGTCGACATCGCTGTTTCGAACTGGTGCGAGCGCCGCCGCTATCGCGCCGAGCAGTTTCCGATACAGCGCCTGCTCGAGGCCAAGCGCGTGTCGGTGAGCGTGATCATCCCGGCCAAGGAGTGCTCCGCGACGATCGCGGGGGTGCTCAGCGACACGGTGGGACCGCTGGCCGATGCCGGGCTCGTCGACGATCTCGTCGTTGTCGACGCCGGGTCGGCCGACGGGACCGCCGAGATCGCGCGGGCATCAGGGGCACGAGTCCTGCAGGAGGACGATGTGCTCGCTGGCCACGGACCGGCGCTGGGAAAGGGCGATGCGATGTGGCGCGGGGTCCACGCGACGAGCGGCGACGTGCTGTGCTTTCTCGACGGCGACACGGCCGACCCCAATCCGCTGCATCTGCAGGGGCTGCTAGGCCCGCTGCTGACCCATCCGTCCTTGTCGCTCGTCAAGGGGGCGTTCGATCGCCCGCTGCGCGTCGGTGACCGCGACATGCCCCACGAAGGCGGTCGCGTCACCGAGCTGATGGCGCGGCCGCTGCTGAACCTGCATGAGCCGCGACTCGCGGGCTTCTCGCAGCCACTGGCGGGCGAGTTCGCCGCGCGCCGTGAGCTGCTCGAGCGGATCCCGTTCGCCGCCGGCTACGGAGTCGAGATCGGGATCCTGATCGACGCGCTGCGGGCCGACGGGCTGGCGGCACTCGCCCAGTGCGATCTCGGCACCCGCCACAACCGCCATCAGCCACTCCGCGCGCTCGGCGAGATGGCGTACGCGGTGCTTGCGGCGGTCGAACGGCGGCTAGACGACCGCCCGAGCTCCGTCGGCGACCGCTACCTGCGCCCGTGGCGCGACGATGCCATCGCTCACGTAACGGTGCAGGAGCGGCCGCCGCTGTGCTCGCTCAACGAGCCGACGGATGCCGATCAGCGTCGCTTCGCTCGGGCAAGCTCCGGATGCTGAGCAGCTGCATCTTCAGCAGGTTGTAGGTCGCCAAGCCCGCGATCGAGCCGTCGGCGACCACTTGCAACATCCGCAGCTTCTGGTCGTGCTCTGGCTTTTGCGTGTTGGAGCGATCCATCGCGGTCACGCGGCCAGCCGGGCTGCTTCGCGGCGAAACAGCGACCGCGTCTGGGCGCCGCCGCCGGCCTGGCGCAATACCAGGTACCGGTGACGCCGAAGCAGCGTCACCGCCTCGACGGCCACGGCGGAAATGGACGGCTGATCGGCGATCACTGCACCGCGGGCGACCTCGATCGCGGCGATCAGCACCTGCTCGCATTCCGCGACGAGCACGCGGCCGTGCAGGCGCCGCGCTTGGCTTGCATCAGCGAGGCGGGTCAGCGCTGCGGCGTCCGCGGCGGTCGCGGCACGGATGGTGATGGGAGCGTGCGTCATCGGAACCTCCTGGGTTCGTTACCTGCGTTGGTGTGGTGTGCGACGCTCGCCCGCAGGCGAGTGTCAGCGGGCGATCAGGTGAAGGTCAAGCTCCTCGATCGCGAGCTCGCGCATCCGGAACTTCTGGGTCTTGCCGGTGACCGTTCTCGGGAAGGTGTCGACGATCTTCCAGTAGCGGGGGATCTTGTAGGTGGCGATCCGTCCGCGGCACGCCGCCGCGAGCTCCTCGTCGGTGGCGGTCGCGCCGTCGCGCAGCCTGACCCAGGCCATCGATCTCCTCGCCGTAGCGTTCGCTGGGCACGCCGATCACCTCGACTTCGGCGATCTCGGGCAGGCTGTAGAGGAACTCCTCGATCTCGCGCGGGTAGATGTTCTCGCCGCCGCGGATGATCATGTCCTTGATCCGGCCGACGATGCGCAGTAGCCGTCCGTCGTCCATCATCGCGAGGTCGCCGGTGTGCATCCAGCCGTCGGCGTCGATCGCGTCGCGCGGTCGCGTCGGGTCGTCCCAGTAGCCGAGCATCACGCCGTAGCCGCGGGTGCACTGCTCACCAGCGGTCCCGCGCGGCACGCCGTCGCCGGTGGCGGGGTCGATGACCTTGATCTCGACGTGCGGGTGGACGCGGCCGACGGTGTTCGACGCGCTTCTCGATCGGTGTCGTCGACGGCGGTCTGGGTCGAGAGCGGCGAGGTCTCGGTCATGCCGCAGACGATCGTGACCTCGCTGCATGTGCATCCGCGAGCGGACCTGCTTCATCACTTCGACCGGGCACGGGGCGCCGGCCATGATGCCCGGTCCGCAGGCAGCGTGAGATCGAAGCTGCTCGAACTCGGGCTGCGTCGAGCTCGGCGATGAACATCGTCGGCACGCCGTACAGCGACGTGCAGCGCTCGTCCTCGATCGTCGTCGAGCACGCTCGCCGGGGTCAGAACGACTTCGCCGGGCACGACAATGCACGCGCCGTGGCTGAGCGCGGCGAGGTTGCCGAGCACCATCCCGAAGCAGTGATAGAACGGCACCGGCACGCAGATCCGGTCGCGCTCGGTGTAGCGCAGCGCGCGCGCCGTGAAGTACGCGTTGTTGAGGATGTTGTGGTGCGAGAGCGTCGCGCCCTTGGGGAAGCCGGTGGTCCCCGACGTGTACTGGATGTTGATCGGGTCGTCGGAATCAAGCGACGCCTCGCGCTCGACCAGCTCTCGCTCGCTGACCAGCTGCGCCCTCGGTCAGGAACGTGCACCACTCGGCGTCGAGCACGACGACTGTCGCGCAGGTCGGGACAGCCGCCGTGCACCTCGTCGAGCATCGCGACGTAGTCGGCGTTGCGAAAGCCGCGCGCCATCACGAGCAGGCTCACGCCGGCCTTGCGCAGCGCGTACTCGAGCTTCAGCGGTCTTGTACGCGGGGTTGATCGTGACGAGGATCGCGCCGATGCGGGCGGTCGCGAACTGGGTGACGACCCACTCGTAGCGGTTCGGCGCCCAGATGCCGACGCGGTCGCCCTTGCTGCACGCCGTGGGCGATCAGCGCACGCGCTGCGAGCTCGACCTGCTCCCACAGCTCGCGATACGTCGCCCGGTAGCCCTGGTGGGCACGACGAGCGCTTCCCGGTCGGGGAGGCGCTCGGTCACGTCCACGCAGCGTCTCGCCGATCGTCTGCTCGAGCAGCGGCACGTCGGTCGGGCCGCTCTCGTAGGAGATTCGGGCCGCCGAGCTCACGCCGGGTCGGGTCTTCGTCACAAGTGTTGATTGCATCGCGGGCTCCTGGCTGTCAATGGTCAAGTCGAGATGCGGGCATCGTCCGGGCCCCGGACGCGGGTTCGCACCGTGGAACCCCCCTGACTGGTCCCCCTGACTTTTCCGAGCCGGGCGTGCTACGCGGGCGCGGCGCTGGCTCGCGCGATCACGCTCGCACGATCACGCTCGCGCGATCACGCCCGGAAGCTGATCGCGCGACTCTAGGTCGAGCTTGCGGAACACGTTGGTCAGGTGTCCCTCGACTGTGCGTGCGGTGACGAACAGCGACTGCGCGATCTCGCGGTTGGTGCGACCGTCGGCCGCGAGTTCCGCGACCCGCCGCTCGCTGGCCGTCAGTGAGTCGACGCCGGCGAGGACGACGCGACGCGGCCGCGCCCCGGTCGCGCGCAGCTCGGTCTCGGCGCGCGCCGCAAGCGGGCCCGCGCCCGCCCTATGGGCGATGTCGAGCCCCTCCCGCAGGAGCTCGCGGGCCTCGCGCCTGCGGTTTCCACGCCGCACCAACGCTCCCAGATCGATCAGCGCCCGAGCCCGCTCGAGCTTGGCGTCGGCCTGCCCGAGCGTGTCGAGCGCCTCGCGGATCAGCGCCTCTCCGGAGCGGCCACCCCGCACAACTCCCGCCGCCCGCAAGGCCACGCCGAGCGCTCGAGGCGCGGCGAACCGGCGGGCGAGCTCGAGCTCCTCGCCGGCGAGGCGCCGGGCCGCCTCGACCTCGGCGAGCGCAAGCTTGGCGATCGCCGCCTCCGAGCGCCACGGGAGAAAGCTCGGACAGATCACCAGGGCCCGGTTGGTGAGCTGGCCGACCGCCAGCAGGTCTCCCAACCCTTCGTTGACGGCGCCTTGCGCCAGACGTAGCCGGCCGCGTGCGAACCGCAGCACCGCCGCCGTCAGCGAGCCCGCCTCGGCTTCGGCGTCCATTGGCGCGAGCGCCTCCTCGGCGGCCTCGAGCGCGCCTTGCTCGACCAGCGCGTCGATCAGGACGCCACCGTTGAGCACTCGATAGAACGCAGGCGCAGGCAGCTCGGCCGCCGCCAGCGCGGTGCGGGAGTCCGCCTCGGCTTCGATCAGCTCGCCGCGTCGCAGCGCCACCCATGCGCGATGCGCTAGGCCGACGGTGAAGCGCCCGCTGTCCCCGGTCGCGCGGGCCTGGGCGATCGACGCGTCGAGCAGGGGCATCACCTGCTCGTAGCGCTCGGCCCATAGGAGCGACACCGTGGTCTGGGAGAACCACGTGGCGTGCGCGTACCAGGGGCGGTCGGTCGTGCCGCTCAGCGCATCCCGCCCTGCCGCCAGCGCCCGTTGAGCGAGCCCCGCCGCGGCGTCCGCCGGGCGGTTGGTGATCACGGAGCCGAATGCCGCCACGGCGAGCACCTCGGGAGGTGCCGAGGAATCGTCTGCCGCACGGGCGAGCAGCGCATCGCGGCGTCTGGCCATCGCCGACGCCGTCGCCACGTCGATGATCCCGACCCCCACCGTGGCGGCCTCCAGCCGTGCAGCGAGACCGTCAGAGTCGGCGCTGTCGAGCGGTGATGCCGCGCGGTCGAGTACGTCGACCGCGGCCGCCGACTCGTGAGCGCGGCCCAGCGCGAGCGCGAGCACCATCGCGGCGGCGACTCGACCCGAGTCGTCCGTGGCGCCGTCGAGCGCGGCCTCAAGATGCGCCGGCCACGCCGGAAGCCCGGCGCTGGCCTCTGCCATGCCCAGCTCGAGCAACAGGCTTGGGACGGTGTCCGGCGCCGGCGGCTCCTCCAGCACGCGCCGCAGGTACACGGCGGCGGACTCCGGCGCGCCACTGCGCGCGGCGGAGCGAGCGGCTTGGACCAGTCGCTCGACGACCCACTCGTCGGCCGCAGGGTCGCTGAGCAGCAGATGCTCCGCGACGCGTTCGTTGGACCCGGCACCGGGCGCCAGCAGTCGCGCCGCCGCCCGGTGCCCACGGGCGCGATCTCCGCTGGCGAGCTCTGCGTAGATGCCGGCGCGCACGATCGGGTGAGAGAACGCCAGCGGTCGTCCCGGTTCGAAAATCTCCGCTGCGGCCAGGACGTCCGCCGCTGCAGCTGCCTCGTCCTCGTCGAGCTCGGCCAGTTTCGCGGCCTGACGCAGGTCGCCGCGCTCCAGGATCGCCACCGCTCGGGCCAATCGCCCCGCGGACGGCGGAAGCCGATCGAGCCTGAGCAGGATCGATCGGCCCACGGTTCGCGCGCCGATCCGCTCGACGTGCGCGGCAAACCGATCAGTCGGGACGATCCCGTCTGCCCGAACCGCGCCGACCAGCTCGCGCATCAGAAATGGCGTTCCCCCGGTGGCTTGCAGGCACGCGTCGACGAACCCCGGATCGGGCGCCGCCCCCAACCCGTCTGTGACGAACTGCGCCACAGCTTCCCGCGTGAGCGGCGGTAGATGCAGCACCTCGGCGGAGGGATCGGTCGCCAGCCCGGCCAGCAGCCCGGCGTCGGCGCCGGCTTCGCGCGGCCGCGTGGCAACGATCACGGCCATCGACAGTCCCTCCAGCCGCGTGAGCAGGAACGAGAGGAATCGGAGCGAGGGGGAATCCGCCCAGTGCGCGTCGTCGACGGCAACGCACACCGGCTCCGACGAGCTGACGTTGGCGCACAGCCAGTAGAGACCGTGCAGGACCGCGAACGGCGGGTCCGGACCGGCGGCCATCCCGCTGCCGCCGCCACCTGAGCCTGGGAGCTCGAGCAGCGCAGCGGCAACGCCCGCCGCGCCCTCGAGATAGTCGGCGCGTTGCGCATCGTCCGCCTCGGCTAGCGGCGGCTCGAGCAGTTGACGCACGACGCCGAACGCAAACTCATGCTCGAGCTGCGCGCCTCGCGCGCGCAGGACACGCATCCCCTTGGCTTGTGCGCCGGCGCACGCCGCGCTCAACATCGCCGTCTTTCCGATCCCGGCGGGTCCCTCGATCACCATCAGGCCGCCGGTGCCCAGGCAGCCGCGGTCGAGCACCTCCTCGACCCGGACCAACTCGTCGCTGCGTTCGAGCAACGCTGACACGGTCGGTGGCGCCCGGGTGCTCAGCCGCGAGTTCATCCGAGCTCCGCGATCAGGGAGCCCGGGCCTCGGGGGTCCCCGCAACCGCGGACTCTGCCGACTGCGGCTCGCTTGCCTCGCTGGCGCCGAGGATCGATCCGAATTTGCGGACCCGCTCGGGGTGCGTCGCGATCAGCCATGCGAGGACTACTAGGCCGACCCCGAGCCACGCCAGCGCGATCCACGGCGAGGCCGTGTTCGGCGCGGGGCCCGGCGACTTGAAGGACTCATAGATGGTGTAGCCGCAGATCGCGATCGCGCCGAGCGGGAGCAACCCGTCGAACACGACGTGGAATGCCGTGCCCTCGGCGCGGCTGCGCCAGAAGTACAGAAGCCCCGCGAAAGCGATCAGGATGTACGCCCCGAGGATCGGGAAGGTCGCGGTCGTGGCCATGAACCCGAAGTACTTGAAGGGGTCGTTCCACACGATCCGGGCCAGCACGACCACCAGCGTCAGGGTCAGCGCAAGCGCCGCGCCGATCGCCGCCCACGGCGTGCCGAACCGCCGATGCGTCCACGCAAAGCATGCGCGGCATCCCGCCCTCGCGCGCCATCGCGAACACCGTCCGCGGCCGTCAGGTTCACGCCCGCGAGCGCGGCGACGAAAGCGCCCACCGACACGGCCAGGTCGACGATCACGGCGAGCCAGGTGCCGGCGTACCGACCTGCAAGCGTGTCCAGCGCCAGCGGGATCGCTCGCCCACTTGTCGATGTGCGCGACCCCAAAGCCGATCGACATCGCCCACGACAGGAACACGTAGTAGACGGCCCCGACGCCGATCGCGATCAGGATCGCGCGCGGGATCACGTGCAGCGGGTCGGCAACCTCCTCGCCGAGCGAAGCCGCCGCCTCGAACCCGATGAACGCCGGTGAAGGCGAGGACCACAGCGAGGAACAACGCGTGCGAGCTCGGTATCTGCGACGGGTCGAACGGCTTGAAGGTAATGCCGTCATCGCCTCCCTTGGCGAGCACGATGATCAGCAGCAGCACGATCGCCAGGACGCTCGCGACGCCGATCACAAGCTGCGTCCGGGTCGATATGCGCACATCGAGCAGCGCGATCGCCGTCAGCGCCGCCATCAGGATCAGAAGCCACCAGAACCATCCGTCGCCGCCGAGGTGGATGCCGACGTGACGCGCCATCACCTGGTTCATGAAGAACCCCGAGATGATCATCACGAACGAGATGCCGGCCGCGAAGCCACCCGCGTACAGCCAGCCGGCAATAAAGCCGCCGCCGGCCCCGAGGCCGCGCGACACGTAGGTGTAGACGCCACCTGCGCTCGCCATCCGGCGGGTGAAGCGGATGATCACCGAGGCGAGGCAGAGGCTCCCGGCGCCGGCGACGATGTAGGCCCACGGCGCGGCGACGCCGGCGTCGGCGGCGACGACGCTGGTCGCGAGCGAGCTCGCGAGCGCGAGCGACAGGAGCGCGAACGACTGCGCGAACGCGTCGCCCAGTCCGAGAACCCCGTGCTTGAGCTCGCCAGATGTCTCACGCATGGCGGTTCTCGACGTCGAACGGGTGGGTCAGATCAACGATTCCCACGTTCTTTGACTCCCTTCACCGCCGTGCCGCGATGTGCCCGTCGCGGTGGCGCGCCGACCGGTGACACAAACCGTAACCGAAGCGAAAGTCGTCGACAGGACTTTTTCAGCCGGCGGAGCCGGTGGCGGTGCAGCACCAGCCCTCGAGGCTGGGGAATGCTCGCGCACTCGCGGGCGTGGCGAATTGCCTGGCGATCCGCGATGCCGCTGCGATCCGGGGCCTGCCGGTGACCCGCACGAACACCAATTGGTCGGCGGCCGGCCAGCTGACGAGTAGCCATCGCCCGTCCGGCGACCACGCGAGCTGGCGCAGGCCCGTGCCCGACAACACTCGGCGTTGCCTGGCCGCAGGATGGCCGGCGAGCGCCGCGATCACGACGTCATCGGCCGTGTCTCCGCGGACTAGTGCGACCTCGCGCCCGTCGGGCGACAGCGCTGCGTCGAGGATGGGCGAGTCCGGCGGCTCGGACACCGACGCGATCGGCCGGCCTTGCTGGTCGTAGGTCTGCGCGCTCGACGCGCCGGTGATGAGCAGCTCGGTGCCGTCGGGTGACCAGGCGAGCTCGTGTGGGCGATCCTCGAGCCGCGCCGACCACAGCACGCGGTGCGTGTCGGCGTCGCGCACGACCACGGACCCGCTCGGCGTGACGTATGCGAGCCGGTAGGCGTGCCCGGGCTGCCACGACGGTGCGACTGCGGCGACGTCCTTGGCGAGCAGGCGATCGCCGGTTCCGTCACCGGCGACGACCCGTAGCGTGTGTCCGGACAGGTACGCGACGCGGTACCCCGTCGGCGGATACCAGCGCGGGTCGCTCACCGCGGGTCGCGCCAGCGCCCAGTGCAGCGTGCCGTGCGGATCGACGGCCGCCAGCTCGTCGGGACGCGTGACGGCCACGTACAGCCCGCGCGGCGACCAGCTCGCCGCTCGCCACGCACCGAGGCGGCGGCTCGAGCCGTCGGCAGCAACGGTCCACGTCCCGCCCGGTCCCGACACGAGCAGGCTGCCCGCGGCGGGCAGCCGGAACAGTGCCGGCGACGCGTGCGGAACGCCGAGCGCGTGCTTGATCCAGCGCGTGACGGTTGCGCCGGCAGGCGACAGCGTTGCCGCTCCGACGCAGCAGGATCACCACCGGCACGACCACCAGTTTCGCGCGCGAGTGCCGCCTCGGGACCGGCGCGCGCTCGGCGTACGCGGCCCTGCACGACGGTCAGCGCGCGCTCCTGCGCGGCCGGCTCGTCGGGCGCGCGGAACTCCTTGAGTGCGCGGCGCGCGTTCATCGCAGCTCCGCGTCTCGCAGCCGGGTCTCGAGCGCGTCGAGCCCGCGCCGCAGCCGGGAGTTCACCGTTCCGCGCGGCAGCTCGAGCACGCGCGCGATCTCGCCGGGCGTGTACTCGAGCACGTAGCGCAGCACGACGACCGCGCGGTGCTCGGGCGATCAGCTCGGCGAGCGCCGCGAGCAGCTCCTCGGAGTAGCGCCCGACCGGCGGCTCGGGCGCGGCAACCGGTTCGGGCGGCTCATGCCCGCTCTCGCGCCGGGCGCTCCTCGCCCTGGTCCAGTCGATCGCGCGGTTGGCGACGATCGCGCCAGCCACGGCGCGAACCGGCGCTGGCGGTCGAACCGGTCGAGTCGCCGGATCGCCTGTACGAACGCCTCCTGCGCGATGTCCTCGGCCGCGGCGTGATCGTGGACGATCAGGAACGCCGCGCGGTACGCCCGCGGCCAGTGCGCTCGGAACAGCGCCTCGAGGTCGGCCTCGGAGCCGGCGAGCGCTCCGCGGATCAGGGCCCGCTCGCTGCGGGCCCGCGGTCGGCGCTCGCGTGGCAGCGGACCGCTCGCCGCGAGGCTGTCGGCGCTACTGGTCACCAGGTCGGCTCGCGAGAACATCCGCGCAGGACATCGTCCCTCTTACGTATCGCCCGGGGCAAGAGGTCCGCCGCTGGGCGCGGGACCTCCCCTGGCCCGGGACGTGATCGGGACGTGTTCGGTGTCTGATCGTTTGCGGGACTTTGGTCTCGGGGTCGCTGGGGCGGGGGCAGCTGGCGATGTGGCCGCGCCCGGCAAGGTCTGCATGGTCGCGACGGCAAGCTGCAAGCAGCCGCGCGGGCTCGTCCGAGCGCGCTGCCACAGGAGACCGGCATCTACCGCGCGGGCCCGCTGTTGCTTGTCGCCGGCCAGGACCTGGCCCAACTTCCGGACGGGAAGATCCGCCACGGCTTTGGCACCGACGCGATCGCCATCGTCACCGGCAGGCGCCCCGTGGTGTTGAGCGTCGATCGGGCGGCGCCGGTCGACGTGACGATGCGCTTCGGCGGTCGGCCGGTGCAGCCAGGCGATTCCATGCGGTTTCCCGCGTGCGCAGATCGCCCGCATCGCTTCGGCGGTGGCATCGACTTCGCCGGCGAAGGCTGCGCGCGCTTCCACGTCTCGGTCGCGGGCGAGGCAGCCAAGCTGCTCCTGATCCCGGTCGGCAACTCGCTGTGGGGCTGTCCGACGAGAGCTGCCCCGGAGTCGGTGGCGCCCGAGATCGTTCCGTACCTCGGGCTCACGTGCCACGTGGCGAACTCGATCGCGTGCGACCGCGTCGGCGTCGCCGTCGGCTTCAGGGTGCCCGCGGTGCTCGTGATGGCCGAGGTCGACGGCAGGCTCGTGACGCTCGACCCGCCGATGGATTTTCCCGATGACCTCTGGCACGGCTACCTCTACCAGGCGGCGCTGCGGTATGGACCGCTCGCCGTCGGGATCGCCCCCGGTGCGACCCGGTGGTCGGGGACGCCCGAGGTGCACGCGTACGTGACCGTCACCGTGTTCTTCGAGGACGGCACCGTCGCCTCTCGCACCTCTCGCGCGCTGCTGCATCCCGGATTCGGATGATCCGACCGGCGTCCGCGCACGTTAGCTACGTACCCCGGGCGTACGCACCCGGACGACCGACAGGGGAGATGTTCAGACATCGTTCAATCCGCGCGCGCCGGATCAGCGCGCTCGCCGACGAGGACCTGATGGCGCTCGCCCAAGACGGCGAGGCGCGGGCCTACGACGTGATCTTCGATCGCCATGCCGGCGCGGCATTCTCGCTCGCGTACCGGATGTGCGGGCGCCGCGCGCTCGCCGAGGAGGTCGTGCAGGACGCGTTCCTGTCGCTGTGGCGAAGCGGTGGCCGCTACGACCCCTCGCGAGGCGCCGCGAGGGGGCGACCTGCGTGCGGCGGGCGCTCACGGACCTCCCAGCCGATCAGCGTCGCGTGATCGAGCTTGCGTACTTCGGCGGCTACACACACAGCGAGATCGCCCGTATCGAGGGCCTGCCGCCGGGGACCGTCAAGGGACAAATGCGGCTCGGCCTGACGAAGCTGCGGCTGGCGCTTGGCGGATCGATCGAGGCTTTCCCATGAACGGTCGGCATCCGACACCAGACACTCGCGAATGTGGCGGCGACGCTGCCGCGTACGTGCTCGGGGCGTTGGACCCCGACGAGCTCGGCCCCTATGTCCTGCACCTGCGCGACTGCGTCGTCTGTCGCGATGAGGTTGCGGCGCTGTCGCGGGTCGTCAACGCGCTGGCGGTGTCGGCCTTCGCAGTACCGGGCTCCAAGCGACTTGCGGGAGCGCGTGCTCGACGCCGCGCGCGAACGCCCACGTCAAATCGGCGCGCGTGCGCCGCGGGCGCGCCCGCGAGCGTCGGGAGTGCCGAAGCTGGCATTCGCCGCGGCCGCGTGCGCTGCGGTGATCGCCGTCGCCGCGATCGCGGGCTTCGGCGCGCTGTCCGGCGGCCCGCAGAGCGCCCGCGTGGTCCAGGCCAGCGTGGTCGGGTCGCCCGGCAGGGCCGCACTACGCGTGTCCGGCTCACACGCCGAGCTAGTCGTCCGCGATCTCAGGCCACCGTCATCGGGGACGGTCTATGAGGTCTGGCTGACACGCCCGGCCGCCCGCCGATACCCGCGCACGCGCTTCGACGTGACCGCGACCGGCGCCGCAAACGTCACGTACCTGGCGATCTGCGCGGCGTCAGCCAGGTGCTGGTCACCCAGGAGCCCGCGGGAGGGAGCCCGCGCGCCGACGCATCCGGCGCTGATCGTCGCCCGGCTGACCTGACGCACATACGCACTCGGAAGTGATCCGACCGGCGTCTCACGACGTAGACGTACTAGAGGACCTCGAACGAATGGAGCATTCACATGGGTCTTGACAATCCGATTCACATCGCGTTTCTGCTCGTGATCCTGTTGCTCGTCTTCGGCGCCAAGCGCCTACCCGAGATGGGCCGCTCGCTCGGCACTGGTCTCCGCGGCTTCAAGGAGTCGATCAACGGCGAGCACGGACCTGAGCACGCCGAGCACCTGACTCAGGCGACGTCGACCGAGCGACCGCGCCCAGACGACGCTGTCGCCACCGAGCCGACCCCCGCCGGCGAGCGCGTCGAGACGCGGACGGCGGCGTAAATCGCGCACGGCGAGGACTACCGGAGGCGATCATGCGGATCCCGCGTCTGCCGCGATCGATCGACCACGACGAGGAGCTGACCACCGTCGGCCATCTCGATGAGCTGCGCACGCGGCTGATCATGTCGCTGCTCGTCGTCACGGTCGCGTTCGGCTTCTGCTTCTGGCAGAACCACCGGATCCTGCATCTGATCAATGCGCCGCTGGCGCACCAGACCCAGAAGCAGGTACGCGACGGCCACGGTCCGCTCGGCGCCGACCTACAAGGTGCAGCTGAGCGCAAGAGACGTCGCTGGCCAGCTGCGGACGGTCGTCGGCGTGCTCGGAGCCGAGCACCAATCAGCCGGCCGTCACGAGCTCGCTCCGCCACGTGCAGAGCAGCCTCGACCGCGACGTCGCGGCGCTGTCGGCGCCACCTCAGGGCGACCGCCCCGTGACGCTCGGAATCGGCGAGCCGTTCACGACGACGGTGACCGTCACGCTTCATCTTCGCGCTGATCCTGTCGTTGCCGATACTGCTGACCCAGGTCTATGCGTTCCTGATGCCCGCGCTCGACCCCGAGCAGCGACGCCAGATGCGGTCCGTCACGTTCGCGGTGCCGCTGCTGTTCATCGCCGGCGTCGCGTTCGGTTACTTCCTCGTGCTGCCGGCCGCGGTGCGCTTCTTCCAGAACTTCAACAGCGCGCAGTTCAACGTGCTCGTGCAGGCGAGCCAGTACTACAAGTTCGCCGCCACGACGATGCTCGCGATGGGCCTGCTGTTCCAGGTTCCGGTGGCGATCCTCGCGGTCACACGCGCCGGGATCATCACCCCGCGCCAGCTGCGCCGCAACCGTCGCTACGCGATCGGCGCGTGCGCGCTGGTCGCGGCGGTGCTGCCGGGCGATGCGATCACGATGCTGCTCGAGACCGTGCCGCTGTACCTGCTGTTCGAGCTCAGCGTGCTGATCGCCTCGATCGCCGATCGACGCAGCGACGCGCCTCGTGGCTCGTCAGAGCCGATGCAGTCGGTCGGGCTGACGCCGACTGATCCGATCGCCGCCGCCGAGCGAAGCAATTCGTATAAGGCGACGGGATGGCTCGAGCTTGCGCCAGGGGCTGCTGCAAATCGCAGCACCCGGAAGGAGTTAGATGAGTAACGCACTCAACCTTGATGCAATCGACGCTGACGGCGCGATCCGCGAGACCGCGTCGGAGGCGATGGAGTCGCTCAACGCCGACACCCGCTCGCAGTTCCTGCGTCGCGCGGGGATCGCCGGCGGCGCCGTGATGGGTGGCGGCGCGCTGCTCGGCGCGCTTGCGCCGAGCGCGATGGCGTTCAGCGACGGAGATCGTCCACCGGCGAAGTTCGGCAAGGGCGACTTCGGGATCCTGAACTACGCGCTGACGCTCGAGTACCTCGAAGCGTCGTTCTACAACGGCGCGACCGCCGCCCAGCGGCGCACCGCATTCCTGAGGAGCCCGCAGGCGCGGATCCTCCTGAAGACGGTCACCGACGACGAGAACAAGCACGTGGCGGTGCTGAAGAAGGTGCTCGGCAAGCACGCCGTAAAGAAGCCGAAGTTCAACTTCCACGGCGACAATGCCGGCCAGGCCAAGTTCCTGACCGCGGCGTTCACGTTTGAGAACGATGGAGTGCACGCGTACTCCGGCCAGGCGTTCAACATCAAGGACCCGAAGGTCCTGGCCGCCGCTTTCTCGATCGTCACGATCGAGGCGCGTCACGCCTCGGTGGTCGGGCCGATCAAGGCCGGCACCGAGAAGGGCATCTCCCTCAGCGGCGCGCTCGACACGCCGTTTGGAGCCAGCAAGGTGCTCAAGGATGCACCAGCCTGAAGTACATCGTTGGCTCGCGATGCAGGTCGGCGAATGCGGCTCTGCCGGCGCGTGTTTGTCGGCAGAGCCGCGGCGCCGTCTGGATAGAGTGCGGCGCCGTGTTCGACTTCGCCGCGTACGCCGAACGCATCGGGCTGCGCGGACGCCCGAGCCTTGGCCGAGGTTCACCGCGCGCACGCCGTCTCGATCCCGTTCGAGAACCTCGATCCGCACCGCGGCGTGCCCGTGTCGCTGGAGATGGATGCGCTCCAGCGCAAGCTCGTCTCCGACCGCCGGGGCGGCTACTGCTTCGAGCACAACCTGCTGCTGAAGGCGGCGTTCGAGCACCTCGGCGCGGACGTCGACCTGATGCTCGCGCGCGTCCGCGTCGGCTCCGCGCCCGGAGCGATGCGACCGCGCACGCACCTCGTGCTCCGCGTGCATGCCGACGGCGCCGTGTGGCACGCGGACGTCGGCTTCGGCTCGGGCACGCTGCTCGAGCCGATCCCGTTCGGCGCCGGCGACGTCCACGACCAGTCGGGATGGCGGGTGCGTGTCGTCGAGGACGAAGACGAACTGGTGCTCCAGACGCTCGACGGAGCCGAATGGACCGACCTCTACGGGTTCGTGCCCGACCCGGTCCCGTTGATCGACGTCGAGACCAGCAACTGGTTCACGTCGACCTTCCCGCGGTCCCCGTTCGTCACCGGGCTGATCATCTCCGCGCACCGTCCGGACGGCACGCGGCTCTCGATGAGCGACCGCGGCGAGCTGTCGCTGATCGAGCAGACACCGACCGACACCGCCGTGCGGCCGATCGAGCGCGACCAGATCCCGGTGCTGCTCGACTCGCAGTTCGGCCTGGCGGGGTTCGCGCTCGGCACCGACGGCCGCGTCGTTAGCGCAAACTGATCCCGTGCCCGAGCGGCGCGTCGTCACAATCGGCGTCTACGACTGGGACCTCGAGAGCTTCCTCGCGGCGCTGCGCGGCGCCGACGTGCGGGTGCTGTTCGACGTGCGCCAGCGTCGCGGCGTGCGCGGGCCGCGGTACGCATGGGCCAACTCGCAGCGGCTTCAGCACGCGCTCGCCGAGGAGCGCGTGACCTACCGCCACCACCTCGAGCTCGCGCCGACGACGGAGCTGCGCCACGTGCAGTACGCCGAGGACGCGCGCCAGGGCGTCGGCAAGCGATCGCGGATCGTGCTCGCACCGGAGTACAGCCGCCGCTACACCAAGGAGATCCTCGCGCCGGTCGGCGTCGACGAGCTGTTCGGGGAGCTACCCGCTCGGGGTGCCGGCGCGCTGTTCTGCGTCGAGCGCGATCCCGAGGCGTGCCACCGCTCGATCGTCGCCGCCTGGCTCCAGGAGCGCCACGGGGTGCACGTGAGGCACCTGCGGCCGTAATCAGGAGGGCGCGAGCACGATAACCGGGATCGTTCGTCCCGTGGCTCGCTGCTGGTAGACCTCGTAGCCGTTGTAGTGATCGTTGACGGTGCGCCACAACTCGTCCCGCTCGGCGCCCTCGGCCTCCCGCGCGGCGACCGCGAACCGGCGGCCGCGGATCTCGACCTCGACGGCTTCTGGATGTGCGACGACGTTGTGGTACCAGGCCGGATTGCGGGTGGCGCCCGCCTTGGAGGCAACGACGACGAAGCCGCCGTTGTGCGGCGTGTAGAGCAGCGGCGTGACTCGCGGCTGCCCGCTCTTGGCGCCGCGCGTGTGCAGCAGCAGGATCGGCTGGCCGATGGCCACCATCAGGCGGCCGCCGGTCAGCGGGATCAGCCGCCGATCGATCACCGGGAAGACGTTGACGAACAGCCAGCCGCCGAGCCGCGTCCTCGCGAAGGCCTGTGAGATGCGGTCCACGCGCGTCTTCTCGTGCTGCGAGCGAAATCCCGACTCCACGACGTCGACCGTACCAAGCCACGGTCGCACCGCGCCGGGGTTTGAGGGCACCCGCGCCCGTGACACCGGCCTAGCTCGAGAGGACGGTCGCCGGAACTCGCACCGGTTGCGCGCCAGTGACCGGATCCAGCGCGTCGGCGACATTGCGAAGGTTGACCAGGAGGGCGCCGTAGATCGGCCACAGATCGCCGTGCAGTTCGCCGGTAGCAAGCCGATTGCCGAGCGCCGTCAGATCGCCCCGCGCCGCGGCCAGCGCGTCGGTGTCGGCGTCAGCCACGGCTTCGCCGATTCTGCGAAGCAGATCCAGCCACGGGGCGCGGAACTCGGGGTCCCATTGGTCGGGCGCGACTCGCGCGATCCGGATCGTGTGAGCCATGCTGCGCGTTTCGGCGAGGGCCTGCGCGAGCCTGGTGAGGATCGCGGCGAAGGTCTCCGTCGCGCGCATTCGTTCGGGGACGGAGCGCCGCGGGTTCAGCCGCGCGCTCTCGCGAGCCTCGCCGAGGACACTCCATGCGCGATCGACATCGTCGTCGAGCTCGTCGGCCGGGCGATCCAGCCGTCGACGTCGCCGTCGCGTGAAGCCGTGGCGGATGTGCTCCGCGATCTCCTTGAACAGATCGCCGACCCGATCGTCGATCACATCGATCTGGCGCGCGGCGCCCCGGTCTCGCAGCGGCGGCCAGACCGCGAGATTGATCAGCAGGCCGACAGCGATGCCGATGCCGGTGTCCGCCAGTCGAGCGGCCAGCATGTGGTCGTTGGCGCTGTAGCCCGTCGTCAGCACGACAATCGCGGTCGTCGCCGCCGTCGTCGCCTGAGCACGCAGCCCAGGCACCGCGCCGATCGCGAGCCCGACGAGCACCGCAAGACCGAGCGACAGTGCGTCGAGTCCGAACAGCTGTCCGGCGGCGAACGCGATCAGCACGCCGACGACGCTTGCCGCGGCCTGCTGAGCGCCGCCCCGAAGTGACCCGAACACGGTCGCCTGAACGGTGAGCACGGCGGCCCAAGGCGCCATGAACGCCTGCGCCAGGTGAAACACGTGCACGGCCACGACCCAGGCGACCACTGCCGCAATCACGGTTTTCGCCAGCTGCGACGCGTTCGCCCACATCAGCGGGTCGCGCAGCCGGTGAAGCTCCAACGCACGCATCAGCTTCGCTACGTCTACCCGGCCGTCCGTGGCTGACACGACGACACCCTGCAACATAGGTTTCTACGTCTGGACGACGCCCCGCTGTTAGGGTCGCGAAACCGTGGCGGTTGCACACGACTTCGACCCCGGGCCGGTCACCGATCCGTTCGCCACGCTGGCCCGCGAGTACCCCGGCGCTGACGTCTACCCCTCGAGTTCGTTCCGCGTCGAGTGGGGGCCGATCTTCCACCGCGGCCGGCTCGACGGAAGCGCGAAGCTGCTCGTGATCGGACAAGACCCGGCGCAATCGGAGGCGATCGTCCGCCGGATCCTCGTCGGCGAGGCCGGGCATCGCACCCAGGGACTGATGGCAAAGCTCGGCTTCACCCGCAGCTACCTGCTGATCAACACGTTCCTGTACTCGGTCTACGGGCAGACCGGCGGGACCCAGCATCAGAACGACGCCGGGATCGTCGGCTACCGCAACCAGTGGCTCGACGCGATCTTCGCCTCCAATCAGATCGAGGCCGTGCTCGCGCTCGGGTCGCTTGCATCCGACGCGTGGCAGAAGTGGAGGCAGACCGCGACCGGCCAGTCGCACTCGCCGCCGTTCCAGCACGTAACGCACCCGACGCAGCCCGAGAGCAGCTCGGGCGGCAACGCGCCGGCGCTCAAAGCCGCGATCACCGCGATGCTCGCCAACTGGAACCAGGCGCTCGAGCAACTGCATCCGCAGATCAGCCACCCCGACGTCGCCGGCCCGCTCGTCCCCTACGGCACTAGCTTCAAGGCCAGCGAGCGAATCGAGATCCCCGAGTTAGACGTCCCCGCCGGCCTGCCCGAGTGGATGCGCTCACCCAACGCCTGGGCCGACCGCGTCGGCAAGACCGCCGCCGCGAAGCGGCGCAACATCACGGTCACGGTCCCGACCGGGGTCGTCTAGGGCCGGGGCAGACCGGCGAACCCGCATTGCGTTGGCGTCTCACCCTGTTTGGCCGATGCCGACGCGAGGAGCATCCGGGAGGCTGGAGCCACCTTGGGTGAAGTAATCCTCTTGTCGCTGACCGCCTCGCTGAACCCGACGCTCGTCGGGGCGACCACCGTGATGCTGTTGCTTCCAAGCCCCGCCAAGTTGATGGCGGGCTATTTGGCTGGCGCGCTGATGACGAGCATCACGCTCGGCCTTGTGATCGTCTTCTCATTCTCTGACTCGAGCACCGCCAACACCACCCAGAGGACTCTGAGCCCGGCAGTTGACATCGCGCTCGGGGGACTCGCACTGCTCGTCTCTTGGGTCGTCCGGTCGGGTCGTACCGCGCGTGTCGCAGAGAGCCGACGAGCACGCAAGGAGGCCAAACCCGACAAGGGTCCGCCACGGTGGCAGCGGGAGATGAGCAAAGGTTCCCCACGGATCACGTTCGTGGTCGGAGCGCTGCTCACCCTCCCTGGCGCCTCCTACCTGGCCGGCCTTAGCCGAATCCACAAGCTGCACTACTCGACCACTGCGACCGTGCTGTCGGTAGTCGGCTTCAACCTGGTCATGCTCTGGCTGCTCGAGGTGCCGCTCGCATGCTTCCTGGTCGCCCCTGATTGGACGCCTCGCGCGGTCGAACGAGCCAGGGTCTGGGTCAGCGGGCACCTCCACGTCTTTGCTGTCCGCGGATTCGCGACGCTCGGCGTCCTACTGATCGTCAAGGGCGTCGTCGGGTTGGTGAGCTGAAGCGAGCGGGGCGGGCGGGCTTCAGCCGCCTCGGCCGGGGACGGTCGGCCTGTTCTCAGGTACCTTGGCGGCCCGCGCACGGGCGGCTTGACGGACCAGGTGGTCGCGCTCGGCGACGTCCGTGGCCCGCCGGGCGGCATCCGCGTACGCCGTGGCGGCGGCGGGGAGGTCACCGCTGAGCTCGTGCAGGTGCCCGCGGACCGCGTGCCACCGGTGCCGTTCGCCGAGCACCTCACGCAGCCGGTCGGTCTCGCGCAGCCCGGCGGCGGCGCCGAGGACGTGGCCGACCGCAACCGCGCGCCCGAGCACCGCGGCCGGGTCCTGGCGCACCGGGTCGTCGGTGAGGGCGACGAGGTCGTCGTACCAGGCGAGGATCTGCGACCAGTCGGTCTCCTCGGCGCTTGCCGCGTCGGCGTGCAGGGCGGCGATAGCGGCCTCGATCTGGTAGCGGCCGGGGCGCTGAACGGCCAGCGCCGACTGCAGAACGCGCACCCCCTCGGCGATCTCGCGGGTGTCCCACAGGTCGCGGTCCTGTCGGTCGAGCGTGACGATGCGACCCTCTGAGTCGAGCCGCGCCGCGAGGCGACCGTGGTTGAGGAGCATCAACGCGAGCAGCCCGCGCGCCTCCGGCTCCTCGGTGGCGAGTGTGAGCTGTCGGGCGAGCCGGATCGCCTCGCCGGCCAGGTCCACCCGGCCGGCATGGCCGGCCGTGTAGACGAGGTAGAGCACCCGCAGCACGACGGCGAGATCGCCGGGCTGGTCCAAACGGCGCCCCTGCAGGGCGCGCTTGGCTCGGCTGATGCGCTGCGCCATCGTCGCCTCCGGTACGTAGAAGGCGTCGGCGATCTCCCGAGTGGTGAGGCCGCCGACGGCGCGCAGGGTCAGCGCCACCTGCGAGGCGGGCGCAAGGTCGGGGTGGCAGCAGCAGAAGAGCAGGAAGAGGGTGTCGTCACCGTCTTCGGTCGCGGCTGGCCGCGGCTCGGCGTACGTCGCCTCCTCGCGGCGCTGACGGGCCGCCTCGCTGCGGCGGGCGTCGACGAGTCGCCGGGTCGCGACCGTCATCAGCCACGCGCGCGGGTCGCGCGGCGGGTGCTCGGGCCACACTCGCAACGCCTCCAGCAGCGCCTCCTGCAGCGCGTCCTCGGCGGCATCGAAGTCCTCGCCCCGCCGGACCAGGCCCGCGAGCACCCGAGGGACGAGGACGCGCAGCGCGCCCTCGTCTACCCGTCGCGTCGGCTCGTCGATCACGCCGGGTCAGTCGTCCGAGGGGGCCTCGGACATGACCTCCCGGACGTCGATCCACTCATACAGCGGCTCCCCGCCCGGGCCGGGCTCGGAGGAGATGTAGGCCGCGAGCTCGACCGCGCGCTCGTGCGACTCGACATCGATCATGTACCAGCCCGCCACGAGATCGCTGGTCTCGGGCAGCGGGCCGTCGGTGGTGACTGGCGCGGCGTCCGGGCCGCCGTAGCGCACCCAGGTGCGCGCCGGCGTAAGCGCCTGACCGTCGACGTACTCGCCGTTCTCCTCGAGCAGCTCGCTGACGTGCCTGAGGAACGCCATGTGCGCCTCCACGTCCTCGGGGGCCCACTGGTCCATCGGGGGAAAGGGGTGGTGCGGTTCGGGGCCGCCGCGGTAGTGCTTGAGCAGCAGGTACTTGGGCATGGTGGTCTCCTGGTGTCGTGGGCCGCGCCTGTCGTGGCCCTTCACCTGGTGAGCGGAGCCGGTCAGAGCTTCTCGACATGGAATCACTCATCGAGCTCGGAGACCGTCGACCCGAAGCCGAAACTGGACGACAGCGCTGCTGGCGTTCAAAATCGACTTCGGAGACCGCCTAGCCGACTGAACCCCAAAACGCGCCTAAACGGTTAGTCAGACACCCTCCGGGCGGGCCGGCGTTAGCTGACCGGGCCCGGCGGCATGGTGACCGGCGTGGTGATGCTCGAGAGCACGGTGGGGGCGGCTCCGGTCTGGGTGAGCGTCGCCACGACGTTGTAGGTCTGGCCGTAGTGGAGCAGGAGCGGGTACTGCCGATCGGGCTCGCGCTGATGGTCAGCGAGCCGCCAGCCTGGAAAGGCGCGGAGAACCCAACGGGCGGAATCGATCACCGCTCTGCGTCGAAATGGGACGGCACTCTCGCAAGACCGCTCCTGGATGATGATCATCGGTGCGGTGACCGGGCTCGCACAGCTGCTGCGCCTGCCGTGGCTAGACCTCTTTCCGAGCGCCGCGCAACTTCGCGCGGCTCGGCCCCGAGTCTCGCATCGTGCGGCAGGGAAGCATTGCGGGTCGTCGGGCGTCGAGGCGAGCGTGCGGTCGCGGCCTACCCGTCCGGTCGCCGACGATTGGCCGTACTGTTCTCGCTCCCGCCCCGACTCAGGAGGTACCGCTGACGATGACCGATCTCCCGCTCACGGGCGGCTGTAACTGCGGGGCCGTCCGGTTCGAGGTGACAGCGCCGCTCGCGCTCGCGAGTTACTGCCACTGTACGCGCTGCCAGCGTCGGAGCGGAGCCGCGGCGTCAGCTAGTGCCCACCCCGCGCCCGACGCCTTTCGGATTGTCGACGGCGAGGACCGGCTCCGTGTGTGGAAGCCAGAGGGCGGTGGCGAGAAATGGTTCTGTGGCGACTGTGGCTCGTCGCTATTTGGCCGCAATCGCTCTCACGCCGATTCGATTGGCGTTCGTATGGGGGCGTTCGACGGCGATCCTGGGATTCGCCCGAGCGTGCGCCAGTTCGTTGCCTACGCCGCGCCGTGGGAGCCGATCCCGGACGACGGACTGCCGCGCCACCCCGAGAGTCGCCACGCAGGGCACTAACTCGCCGACGCGGCGGCATCGCGACTGCTCTGGCACACCTGCTATCGCGCCGCGGCTAGCCTCCGCAACCCCAAGGGCGCACCCCTCGTTTGCGCGGTACGGACCGCGGCTGCAGGCACTCAGTCGGCCGCCCTGGCACGATGCACCGAGGGTCAGGCTTACATCCGGTGCGCGGCGGTGGTCACCGCGCGCGAACCGATCCGGTCTGTCCCGATGAAGCCAATCTGCGATTACCTCGACTATTCAGGACGAGACGATGCGCTGGCCGGCGGAGTGCACATGGTGCCCATCGAAACGCCGGCCGGTGCTTTCAGGGTCTGGACCAAGCGGATCGGCAACAACCCGACGTTGCGAGTCCTTCTCCTCCACGGCGGCCCTGGCGCGACCCACGAGTACCTCGAAGCTTGCGGCAGCTATCTCCCGGCGGACGGCGTTGAGTACTACTACTTCGACCAGCTCGGATCCGCATACAGCGACCAGCCCCATGACGACTCGTTGTGGGAGCTCGACCGCTTCGTCGACGAGGTCGAACAGGTCAGACGCGCCCTCGGCCTCGAGCGAGACAGCTTCGTGCTGTACGGGCACGCCATCGTGAACTGATCGCTCCTACGTCATGCGGACCTCCATTTCCTCATATCGCCAGAGCAGTCCCGGCGCACCTCGCGAAACCGGGAGCGAGCGGTCAGCGTCGCAGCAGTCGCGCGTGCGCCCGGATCCGCGGCGTAGGGAGCGTGAGATGCGGCGCCGTCGCGATCGTCGCTGTGGTCACGGCACTTGCCTGTGTACAGGTCGGATAAGACGGGTCGCTCACCGCTACTGAGATTCGGGGGTCTTCGGAACTCAGCCTCGGCTGATCGTGGCGCTCGCGTTCGTGCCGGAGCAGGGCCGTTTAGTTAGCTCGTCATGGCCGATCGAGCAAACGACGATGTCACGCTGCGCGGATGCAGCTTCGCGCCGGCGACGGACATGCTCGCGATCCCGCGGAGCTCTCGGTTCGCCAGACAGAGGGCACTCGGAGACGATGCTCGTCGCCGTGCTCTCGCCGATCGTCGGTAGGCACCACTCTTTAGACGACATCTTTGTATAAGTCTCAGCAATGTTTGCAAAACGTCACGGCACCATTTGCGCCGTCCTGCACGAGGTCGTATGGTCCCCTCGAGGAGGTCACGAATGACTAATTTTGGGGGGTGTACAGCTCACGGCGGTGTTCGCGGTGGGCAAGCGCGAGCACGCTCGGTGGTGGCAACGCTCGTAGTGGCAGTCGGCGTTTCTGTGAGGGGGACGAGGTGACGGTTCCCGAGGGCCGGTCGGCCGCGCCGGTTGACCCCGGTGAGCTCAGCGCGCATCTCGACAGCGTGATCGCGGGCTTGTTGCGGGGGCGCGTCACGCCGGTGCTGGGGGCCGGTGTGAACGTCACCGCCGATGAGCCCCGGCGCGTGGAGGAGTGGTTGGGCCTTTCGCCGCCGAGCGGCCGCGAGCTCGCGCAGTACCTGGCCGATCAGTTCAAGTATCCGCCCACCCGTTCGCCGGACCTGCTGACCGTGTCGCAGTACATCTACGCCGTGCGGGGCGGGTCGGGTCCGCTTTACGACGTGCTCCACGACGTGTTCGACAGCGACTTCGCGGTCGCCGCGGTGCACGAGTTCCTCGGCCTGGTGCCCGGCGCGCTACGCGGGATGGACCCGCCGCGCAAACCGCCGTTCGTGCTCACTACTAACTATGACGATCTCATGGAGTCGGCCTACCGTTCCCGCGCAGAGGAGTTTGACCTGATCGTCTACGCGGCCGAAGGGCCGTCGTCGGGGAAGTTCTGCACGCGCGCGCCGAGCGGCCGCCTGGAGCCGGTCGCCGACCCAAAAACGAATGTGAGATCGATCCCGACCGCCGGCCGGTGCTGCTCAAGCTCCACGGGTTCGTCGATCGGGACACCGCCGACGATGACGACAACGACGACAGCTACGTCATCACCGAGGATCACTACATCGAGTACCTCGCCCGGCTCGACCTCGACAACCTGATTCCGGTCAAGGTGCTCGAGCGGATGCGCAACTGCCATTTTCTGTTCCTCGGCTACAGCCTGGCGGACTGGAACCTCCGCGCGCTGCTGTACAAGTTGTGGACCGACCGCCGCCGCGACCGTGACTGGTGGGCGATCCAGCGCAACCCGACCACGCTGGAGCGCAACTCGTGGCGGCGACGCGGGGTCGACATCTTCGACATTCCGCTCGCCGATTATCTGCTCGCGCTGAGCGAAAGCTTCGCGCAGACGCTGGCGCCACCGCGATGACCGACGCCACGATCTCGCTACCCGAGCAGCTCCCGGCCACCGGCCCGTACAAGGGCCTGGCCAATTACACCGAGCAGGACGCGGCGTTCTTCTTCGGCCGCGACCGCGAGCGCGAGATCATCATCGCCAACCTCAAGGCCGCGGCGGCTGACGCTGCTCTACGGCGAGAGCGGCGTGGGCAAGAGCTCGCTGCTGCGGGCGGGCGTCGTCGCCGACCTGCTCGCCCTGGCCCACGAGACCATGCAGGAGCTCGGCACGCCCGAGATACCTCCCCGTGGTCGTACAGCACGTGGCGCGACGACCCGGTGGCCGGGTTGATCGACGCCATCGACGGCGGCCCTCGAGCGCGTCACCGGCCGCGCCGGCCGGCCTGTCGGCGTCGCTCGGGCTCGAGGAGGCGATCCGGACCGCCGCGCTAGCCGCCGACGCCTACCTGCTGATCATCCTCGACCAATTCGAGGAGTACTTCCTCTACCACCCCGACGACGAGCAGTCCGACCCGTTCGCCGAGCAGTTTCCGCGCGCGATCAATCGGCCGCGGTCTTCAGGCCGGCTTTCTGGTCGCTATCCGCGAGGACGCGCTAGCCAAGCTCGACCGCTTCAAGGGCGAGATCCCCAAGCTGTTTGACACCTTCCTGCGCATCGACCACCTCGACGCCGCTCGCCGCCCACGCGGCGATCGTCGGACCGGTCGAGGAGTACAACCGCCGCGCACCCGAGGACCGCCAGGTGTGGATCGACCCCGTCCTGATCGACGCCGTCCTCAACCAGGTCCGCACCGGTCAGGTCGTGCTCGAGGACGCCGGCCAAGGCAGCGTCCAGCCCGCCGGGCCGGTCGCCTGGGCCGACGACCGCATCGAGACGCCATACCTGCAGCTCGTGTATGGCGCGGCTATGGGACCAGGAGCGCCGCCAGGGCTCCTGGCAACTGCGCGTCGCGACGCTCGATGCCCTCGGCGGCGCCCAGGAGATCGTCCGCACGCACCTCGACGCGTCGCTGAGCAACTTCACGCCGTGCCGAGCGCGATGTCGTCGCCGACCTCTTCCACCACCTCGTCACACCGTCGGGCACGAAGATCGCCCACGCGGCCGGCGACCTCGCCGAGTACGTCCGCCGGCCCGAGGCCGAGGTCGCGGCGCTGCTCGAGAAATTGGCCGCCCCCGACACCCGGATCGTCCGCGCGGTCGCCCCGCCACCCGGCGACGACCGCCCACCGCGCTACGAGATCTTCCACGACGTCCTCGCCCCCTCGGTGCTCGACTGGCGCACCCGCCAGACCGCGGCCCGGCGCGCCGAGGAACAGCGCCACGCCGCTCGGGCCGCGCTGCGACGGCGGCTGTTCTGGCTGGGAGGCGCGCTCGGTCTGGTCGCGTTTGCAGTGATCGTATGGCTGGCCGTGGAGGCGAGCTCGCAGCGGAACGCGGCGAAGCGTTCGGCGCAGCGCTCCGCTTCCCTCGCCGCGATGGACGTCCGACTTGCCAACGTGGCTGAAACCCAGCGGAACCGCGCCAACGGCTTAGCCCGGGCGGCCGGGCACGCGGCGCATCGGGCGCAAACGCTCGCAGCTCAGAACCGGCACCAGGCAACTCGGGAGGGCGTGCTCGCAGTGGTAGCCGTGCGCGAGGCGGCGCTGTCTCGCGAGTTTGCTGCGGCGGCCCGAAGTCAGGCGGCCAGAGCACGCCTTGCCCAGATCGCCGCAGGCACGCAGGCAGCCCGGGCCAGTGCGCTAGCGATCGTCGCACGACGTAATGCGGCGCTGTCAGGTGAGCTCGCGGCGTTCCTCCTGCGCTGGAACGTATCGTTCGACCGGTTCCACGACGGTCGCGTACGCGTAACGTCCCTGAAAGTCAACGCTCCGTCGGGCACCCTTGTGACCGCGTCGTGTAGGCATGCACTTTGCACACCATTCCGCGGGACGGTTGCAGCCAGTGCACTTCTAGTAAACACTCTGATCGGGAGAGTCCTGCCGACCGGAAGCCAAATCCGGATTCTCGGGGTACAGCGGGACATAGGTACGTTGGTCGTCCTCCATATCGGAGGACCCTCCGGATACATTAGTACCAGCAGCCGGTGCCGACCGCAGAACTCGCGTATCCCAGCATCTAGGGTCTCAGCCCTGTGCCGGTGACAGCAGGGTCGGTGGGAGGCTGAGCCGAACCCAGCAGAAACAGGTTCGCCGGTTGTGGTCTACCCGCGATAATTGGATGACCATCTCACGGTCTGATGTCAGGTCTACGGCCGTGATTCATGATCATGGCCGACGCGTAGGCATGTCTCATCAGTGACCAGCGATTTATCAGGACCTCTCAAGGTTCTGCGTGTAACGCATACGCCGGCTGTCCAGCGTCTCGACGAGGTCGCAAAGCGGACGCTACGCGACTCCCAAGCGCTCGTTCAGTTGCGGATCTCGCGCACTAGGCAGCGGCGATGGCCGCTTACCGACATGCACGGCCTCGCGCACAGCCCGAACCAGGTTGTCGCGGCCCTGCGACCGCTCAAAGAACAACGAAACGCGCTGCAGGTTCGACGGATCCTCGTCAGGGAAACGGCCGCGCCAACCGCACTCATCCGCCAGCATCCTCGATAGCGCCCCGCCACTCGGCGGCCGCTGCTCGTCGGGGTACTCAAACAGCGAATCGGTGGGCGGCGGGGCGTGAATCCCCGCGCCAACAAACAGCACGCACCGCTGCTCGACGATCGCACGCGCGATCCGCTCGATCGCCTTTTCAGCCGCGAGTTCCACCCTGCCGTCTCCGACCGGCGGCGACGCTGAGATCGCTCGCACCGCGCGTCTCGCCAGCTACTTCCGGACGCAATTCGTGGACCCCCGACCAGCACGAGCAGCTCCGATCAGATCGCTCGACCTTGAACGGGTAATGCGTGGCCTTGACCATCTCTTCCGCCAGCCGCGGATCGCTTACCCCTGCGCCCAAGGAAGGGCGGAAGCGCGCCGTCCCCGATGCTCTCGATGATTCGCTGCGATGGGAACTGCCCCGCGGTCCTCCGGCTCGGCCGGCGAGATGTTCCGGCTGGTCTCGGTCGCGCTCACGCAGCTAGCTCACGCCCGCTCGAGGTTCTGGGTGTAACGGACTCGCCGACTGTCCAGCGTCTCAACGAGCTCGCACAAAAGATGCTGGGCATCTTCTAGCCGGTCGTTGACTCCTGCCTCGGCGATCTCCCTGGAAAGCCACTCGCGGTGCACGCTAAAGGTGTCCTCGCACTGCTTCCGGAAGCGCGCGTACCCCATACACAGCACATCTCCGTTCTCCTCGACGATCATCTGCTCGCCAAGCGCCCGCTGCTCGTCGCTCCAGAGCATCAGACCCACCCCGTAGTTGTCGGTCAGAAAGCAGCGACAGATATCCGCCTGCAGCCGCGCGACCTTCCGCGTCTCCTCATCTTCGGGAAAACTCAAAAACTGGATCTTGCGGCGAAGGATCTCACTCCAGCCGAAGTACTGCGCCAAGCGAAACAGCGTCGACTCGATCGCAGCATCGGTGCGCGCCTTACCATTGGCCCACTTATCAAAGAAGTCCAAGCGCAAAATGTTGTAAATACGACTCTGAAGGTCATACGCCGCCGCCGCCAGCGGCTCGCGATACGTCGCGAGCACATCCTCGGCATCCAAGCCTCGGTCAAACAACGCCTCGCGGTTGTGCTGCTCGATCTGCAGGCCGCTCTGGAGTCGCGCGAGCTCCTGCTGCGTTTCGGCCTGGGATCGCGCCAGCCTGTCGGCCATTTCCGCCTGCCGCTGCGACAAAGCCGCCTGACGCCAAGCAACGGCCCCACTGATCAGCGCGGCGACTAATGCACCCGCAAACCCGATCCACGCGACAGCCATTTCGCTCACCCCTCAAACCGCGCCAAGCGCCGTGCGCTGGTCTCCCTCGATACCGCCAACCTTGCCCCGGGAGACACACATATAGACCCGGACCAGGGTGAAGTCAAGCGGAGCCTCAGCGCCAGACGCCCGCTCATAGCCGCACGCTGTCCATAAGCCTTATGAATGCTCAACAAACCTTCTGAACACGTCCGTCCTGACCGATGATCAAGCGTGACCCGAACGTCGCGATCGAGCCTCTCGCCCGGGACGAGTTGCCACGCGCCGCCGGCCAGCTCGACACACTGCCCCATCCATGACGGAGCAGTCACGTCACCCGTCGCCGCCCCGTCGCTCCTTTAGGCGTAATCCAACAGCCGCCCTCGTCCACCGCGAACGGCTCCTTTCCGCTCGACGCGGTAAGCAAAGCGGACGATCGCTTGGCTCGCTGCGGCGCCGGTTGACCGCGCGATTGCCATTGACCGCGCCGGAGGTGACTGCACCGATCGTGCGACGAAGCTCTCGCACCTGGGGACGTGATCGCCGTGCGGCTGGGCGTTTTCGGCGGACAAGATCCGTAGGCTGAAGGAGCTGTAATGACCGCATACAATCGCTGGCTACCGGTGAGGAGGCTGTAGATGGAGACCTGGGATGCCATCACGGCTCGGCGCAACGTCCGCGAGTTCGCCGACCGTGTGATCTCTGACGCCGACCTCGACCACGTGCTCGAGGCGGGGCGGATCGCGCCGTCATCGCAGAACCACCAGCCGTGGGACTTCGTCGTCGTGACCGACCGGGAGACGTTGCGTGAGCTCTCCACGGTGTGGCGGGGTGGCGGGCATATCGCAAACGCGGCTGCCGCGATCGCAGTGGTGATCCCCGACGAGGAGGAGCCCCGCGCCCGCGAGCGCAATCGCTTCGACATCGGCCAAGCGACGATGCAGATGATGATCGCCGCTGCCGATCGGGGGATCGGCAGCGGTCATTCGGCCGTCGGCGATCACGACCTGGCGAGGTCGGTGCTTCATGTTCCCGAGGACAAACTCGTTGCGTTCGTGATCGATCTCGGCTATCCGGCGGACCGGCCGCTGCGGACCGGCACCCGCTTGAAGCGCCGGCCGTTCGACGAGGTCGTGCACCGCAACGGATGGTGAGCCAGGTCGGCGACGAGCGCACTGGCCCGTTCGCACGCCCGATCTGAACGCTCCGGCAGACTCTGGCCACGATCGCGCTCTTGCGCTCGCGCCCGTGTGCACCACACGGATCCATATGGGCGACCAGGAGTCGCGCCGACCCGCCGCCCCGGCGGCCGATCTCACGATCGCGTTGGCCTGAAAGCGGAACAAAAAGCCCGCTCTACCGGCAGTTCGAGGGACACGAGACGCTCGCGGCAGAGAGCTTTCGCGCCGTCCCCCGCGGCATCGCAATGAGGCGGTCGCGGCGACGAAGCTCAGGAACGCCGCGGCTGTCGCACGCGACTTCCGGATCCTCGGCGTCAAGCGGGGGTGCTGGCGATCGACGTCCTCGCGAAACTCTGTCTGAAGCAACCATGCCAGCCGTCGCTCGATCTCCGTCCCGCGCTCTGTCCACTCCTGCACCTGCGCTTGGTGCCCCGTGTGGTGTGACCGCGCTGTCAGCAGCGCCTCCTCGTCCCGGCTGGCGGCTTCAGGCTCGTCGTAGACCGCGAGCGCTGGGTCGTTGATGTAGCCGAAGTGGCTCTTGCAATGGAGCAGTCGCGGCCGGTCGCCCGCCGGACATTTTCAGGGCAGGTTCTCGAATTCGTCCAGCAGCTGATCGGACAGACCCGAGGCTTGTAGCCGGTTAACGTTGTCGACTGTCTTCATCGGAGCCGGGTTGGCCCCGACCCCCCAGGCCACGATGTTGCACCGGGTCTGGTTGATGGACAGCCAGATCACGTGGACCGTGCGGCCGTTGCGCAGCTCGTACTCACCATCCCGTTGCCAGACGATGAGCTTTACTTCCTGCGGGATCAGCTGACGTTTTCCCTTCGCGTCGAAGTTAGCCGTCATCGCCATTAGCGCGTGCGCGAGCTCCAGCTTGAGCCGCCTCTTGTTCGAAGCCTCCGACAGCAGCGCCATTACGTCGTCGGCCGTGAGGTCGCAATCCGCGAGGTGAGGGGCGTCGCCAAAGGAGCCACTCATTGCTTCTGCTGCGGCTTTGCACGCGGGTCAGGGGCGCCGGGAAGTAACGCATGACCTCCGGGTCTGCTTTGAGCGGATATATTCGGTTCCGGGGTGAGTAACAACCAGCTCATGCGGCGCCTTTGGCCCGCGCTCCTGGTGCTGACGCCGCTGCTGGCGCTGGGCGGCATGGCCGGCCCCGCAACGGCCTACCCGGTCCAGTATTGCGCGCAGGTTCCGATCGTCGGCGGATTCCCGCCTTGGGGCTTCCACACCAGTCAGCCGATTAACGGAGCGACCGGCAGCTACGCCCGCGGCCACGGCGACATCAACCTGTCCGCCAACACCGTCTCCGGGATCCTGTGCCAGGTCGACCGGGTCCGCCACCACCCCGACCGCCTGATCATCATGACGGCCAAGCGTCTGGTGCACCACTCTCACCACGCGGTGATGTGGGGTGTACCGGGGAACATCATGAAGATCGTCGTCCGCGTCAAGAGCAGCACCGATCCACGTTGCAAAGTCGGGACGCTGGGCGACGTGACCCTGTTCGCCAGCTACAACGGCGTTCGCAGCGGCAGCGTCCAGTTCTTCTTCCCGGCCGCCTGCAGGGATCACGACCACCTATACCACGGGCCTCAGGTCAACAACCGGGTGCCGCCGCTGTAGCGCTGGCGCTGGCCTGATGCTCGCGCGCTCGCGCGCGTCCATGTACGCGGCGTACCAGCCACAGCCCCCGCGCAAATCCGGCTATTTCTTGCCCTGCGAAAGTACGCCCGACGGCTCAATGCACCGTGTACGCGACCACCTGCGGATTTAGGCTCCTGCCGCCCCGCTTATCGGGAAGGCCGCTTGCCGCAACGATCAGTGTGTGACCCGCGATCGCGATCGGCGCACTCGTCGACGTGAGCAGCTTGCGCTTATAGGCGATCTTGCCGGTGTGGCGGTTGAAAGCGAGCAGGCTGCCGTTGACAAGCGTCGTGAAGACGAGATCGTTTGAGACGGTGGCGGCTCCGAGCGGCAGCGTCTTTAGCTTCGTATCCCATTGCCCCCTTGCCGCGCGGTGGATCTGGCGTTCGCGTGACGCCGCGCTCCCCGGATCCCGTCAGGACTCTGGTTCTGCGAGGAACGGCTCGATCCAGTCCCGGTAGGAACCGATGAAGTCGCGAGCCGTGTCCCGTACGAGGATCGCCGCGCCATGCACGTCCCCGGCGGGCGTTCGTACGTAGCTGTGCTCGATTCGTGTGCGGGCATCCTGGGCTCGTAAGAGGCGGCGGCAGAGGGTCGCAGTGATGATCTTGGAGTCGCGCATCGCCTCGAATGCCGTCTGGGTCTGCGAAGCGTGCCTCTCTGCCGGTTTTGGCAGCGCCGCGAGCTTGACGCCGGTCTCGGCGAGTTCGCCCACGTAGTTCTGGACGCGCCCGAGGGCTCGCTCGACCGCCTGCACGCGGTTGTACGCGTCCATGTCTTCTGAGGTGTCGTATGCCGCCTTGAACTGCTGGAGGTCGAAGTTCCCGCCGAAGCTCGCCATCGCGTGCTCGAGCGCTGCGTACTGACGCGGGAGATCCTCGAGGTGACGGTCGATCGCGTCAGACGCCAGCGCTTCGTTTCCACCGGCCTGACGCCGGGATCGGGCATCGTCACCGCGCCAGCAGACGGTCAATGCCGGCCAGAGCGGCGTCCGTGCGCTCCGACTGTCTCCGGCGACCCGCTCGTCGCAGGCTCGGCCTCCCGGCTGCGAAGTCGTGGCCACAGCCCTTCGCGGTCGACCAGCACCCGCCCGTCGGCGATCACGTCGGCGAGGAACGACGGTTCGCTCTCTGCGTCCTGCGAGCCGGACCACATCCACGCGCCGTCCTGTGGCGGCGGTGAGCTTGGTGCTCAGCTCGACGACCCGCTCCAGGTCGTGGATCACGAAGAGCCACGAGCACGTCGACGTCGCTGCCGGGAGCCGAGGTGCCTCTGGCCACCGAGCCGAACAGCAGGGCGAACCGGACGTTGTGCTCGGTGCGTAGCGCTGCCCTCAGAGCCGAGAGCAGCTTCCACGAGCGCCGCACGTACTCCCGCTCGGACAACGAGATGTCCAGCGTCCGCGGGGATGGCCGAGCCGCACGAAGGCTGCCTTCCGCGACCGCGCGGCGAAGCGTGCGTTCATGCACACCTACCTCACGAGCCAAGAGGGCCAGGTCCGTCATGAGTCCATTATAGACAGGCATGTGTCCGTTCCAGCACAGTCATATGTCCAATCGAGACTGCCCGCGGCCCTAGCGCCAGAGAGCTAGCCGTCTACTCGTCGTCCAGCGGCGGGTACTGCGGCGGCGCGGTTCCGCGTCGCTCGCTCACTCGCGGGATCGCGTCGCCGCCATCGATTCGTTCGCGCAAGGGTGAGCATCACGCGCCAGTCGTCGCCGTAGTCGAAGACGTACGCGATCCTTGCGCCGACCTTGAGACGGAGTTCGTCGATCGGCACGTCCGCGGTCTTGCTGTCGGTGTCCGGGGCGCCCGGGATCACGCGCTCGGCGGCCGCGTCGCCCCAGAACTGGCCGTCGAGCCAGAACGAGTAGAGGTGATCGTTCTCCCAGTTGAACGCCTGCTGGATCGCGTCGTGTAGCGCGGTGAGGTGTTCGTGCTCGGCGACCGCGACCCTGGCGCTGACGCCGCCGACGTTGAGCAGCTCCGCGTCGAACACGAACACGGCGCGGCCGGTCACCTCGGTTCGGGTTCGCCCGAGCACCAATCCTGGCGGCTGGACTGAGCGAGATCAACGTACGCCAGCTCTTCGGCTCGGCAGGATCGGGCTGGTGGTCGACCAGCCCGTACGCCTCGCCTCGGCAGAGGACGTCGCCGACGACCCAGGAGACTCCCTGCTCGCTCGGTGGGCCCCCGTCGGGTCCACGCCAGCCCCACTGCGCCGCCTCGTGCGCCGGCCTGACGAGCTGCTCACGGGTGCACGGTGCGTTCTCTTCGAGCTCCTCGACGACCACGTTGGCGACCATCGCCGTGAAAGCATCACCGCCACCAAGGTCCAACCCGAGGTCGTAGAGCAGCGCGATCGGGTCAGCCGCGAGCTTCCGCCCTCGGGCAGTGATGAGGAGCTTGCGCGTGCGCCGGCGAACGAGCCGGCGGCGCTTGAGCCCTTCGTGAAGCGCTCCGACCAGGGGCATGTCCCACTCCCGGTGCGGCGGCCCGAACAGCTCGGCGTTCCACCAGTCGGGCCAGCGCTCGGCGATCTCGCGCACGATCGACTCTTGCGAGCGCGTTGGTCTGGGTCAGCGGGACACCGTCGGCGCTCGCCATCTCCAGCAGCCAGCGGGCGGGAGCCGTGGCGGCGGCCGCCAGCTCCTCCGGGGCTCCGGTGCGCTGTTCGCCGACGTCGATGACGGTCATCGCGGCCAGAGTCGCACAGCGATCGGCGGCGCGGCGTATCCGCGCGCGCAAATTGCGAGAACGCGTCGACGTTCCGCCGCTCGCGTGCGGTATTTCAGTCGGCATGACCTTCGAGCAGGCTCTGAAGGACGGCGACCTCGACGTGGCACGGGCGATCCTCGACGAGCTGGTCGATCTCCCCGACACCGGCGGGCTCTGGATGCCCGAGTGCTACGCCGACCTCGCCCGCGAGTACGACCGGCAGGGTCGCCACGACGACGCCATCGCGTTGCTTGAGCGCGCGATCGAGCTCGGTTGGGGCGGGAAGCCGCACCCGCGATCCGACATCGCCGAGTTCCACCTCCGGGCCGGGCGACACGAAGAGGCCGCTGCGATCTGGGCCGAGTTGAAGGTCTCGGATCCGGACGACGTGTGGCTGTACAACGCGGCTGGCCTCTCCTACAACGAGATCGGAGAGCACGAGCTCGCCGTCGCCTGGCTGGGTGAGGGCATCGAGCTCGCGATGCGCATCGACGATCCCGAGGGGATCATCAACCAGCTATCGGACTGTCCGCCGCACAGAGTCTCGACGCCCTCGGGCGGGACCTCGACGAGCTCGAGGAGCGGGTCGGTCCGTTCATGGAGGACTGGAGCTCTGAGGCGCGGACCCGGAGCCGGCGGATGGCGCGGCTGATCGACGCCGCGAACTCCATCCCGGTGATTCGAGACACGCCGCGCGTGGACGAGCGCGACCGCGAGGAAGTCGCCGTGTCGCATCGCCTGGTTCCCGTCCGGCGAGTACGAAGAGGCGATCAAGCGCTGGCCGAGCCTCGCCGAGGATTGGGCCGACGTGCCCGCACGCCGACTACTGCTCGTCGCCTCGACGGCAACATCAAGTGGATGCGGAGCCAGGGCGTCCCGATCCGCGCAATCGCGCCGATCGTCGTCGAGGACTACGCGGCTTGGTGCGCCGAGCACGATGAGGACCCCGAGGAAGCGCGAGCCGCCTACGCAGCGCACCGCATGCGCGACGGCGAGGCGATCCCGTGGCCGCCCGGACGCAACGAGCCGTGCTGGTGCGGCTCAGGGCGGAAGTACAAGAAGTGCTGCGGTCCAGCGCCGGCGCGGCCGATGCACGATCCGTAGCGTTAGCAGCCCCGGGCGAACAAGAATTCGACGGTCCGCCCCCGGCGGACCGATCATTGCCAGATAGCCGGAGCGGATCGGCAGTCAAGGGCGGCCCGTCAGGGCCGAGCGAGGCGAGCCGCGAAGCGGCGCCCTTGACGGCCGGGCCACGGAGGCTACCTCGCCGCCTCAGATCCGAGCCTCGACATGAGCGCGACAGCGCTCGGCCAGGTGGGCTTCGAGATCGCTCCGGCTGAATCGCAGGGCCCGCCCGATCTTGAGATGGGGAAGGCGTCCGGTACGTGCCAGGTCGTAGATCGTGGACACCGGCAAGCGCAGCAGCTCGGCGACCTCATCGGCGGTCAGCAGCTGGTGGTCGAGCGGGACGATCGCGTCGCTCATGATCGGCTCCGAATCGTCGACGTGCGCACCGACGGGAGCGGCGCGAGCTCGACGATTGCCTCGGCGCCGACGGCTTGCGCGGCGCGCCGCACTGCGTCGCCGATCGGCTCGACCGCGTGGTAGCGCACGACCGAGACGTTCTGGTTTCGCAGGTAGCCGCGCAGGATTCGCTCGAGCCGGGTCCGGGTCTTTAGCGTCAGCTCCACCTCACCGCTGTGACGTGCTGACCACCCTGCGCGATCAGCGCGAAGTCCGGCCGGTGAAGTCCCGTCCGCGTCCGTCGCTCTGCCGTCCGACGATCGCCGACGCGATCGGCTCGCCGGCCGCATTCTCAGCGGCCCGATGTTCGCGGTCGCTCAGCGGGAAGTAGTGCGCCCGCACCGCTGACGACGGTCGGGCGCGTGGCGACGCGGAATAGCAGCCGCGCCACCGCCGCCTTGTGCCCCTGCTCGCTGTGCATGCGGCGCGCCTGGGCGGTGCTGTGCCACGGCGTGCGCGTGGCACAGATTCGTGGCACAGAGCCCCGATTTGGCCCCTTCCGCGAGCCCCAGCACCTGCGCGGCATTCAGCGCCGCCGAGCTGCCAAATGCCCTGCTACCGGCGGTAATCCGGTACCCCACCACACCCCACGGCGCACCTGCTTGCACCGTGGAGGGTTCAGTCAGTCGGGGAGACAGGATTTGAACCTGCGACCGCCCGGCCCCCAGCCCGAGGGATCGACTGCGGGCTACTGTCGAACCCCCGTATTTACTGGCTTTACCACTTTTGAGTTGCCCTGGGTTTCGCTCAAATTGGACCCCGAACCTGTGTTCTGGCAGCGTCCGGATCGGTGGCGAAGGCCGCGTTGATCCGCTCGACCTCGTGCGCCGAAGGCGCGTAGTGGGTGTAGATCTGGGTCGTCTTGGCGTCGGCGTGACCGAGGAACTCCTGGATCGTGCGAAGCGGCTCGCCGTTGGCCGCCAAGCGCGTGCCGAACGTGTGACGAAGATCGTGAAAGGTGATCACGTGCACGCCCGCGCTCCGGCACGCGCCCTGAAAGCGCTTCGTCACCTTGCTGCGGTCGAGCGGGTTGCCGGTCTGCGGGTGCGCAAACACAAGGTTCTCGTCGGAGTTGTAGGGCGTGCGCGTAGACCAGCGGGCGAGCTCGCCGGCGAGCCGATCGGCGAGTGGCACCGACCTCCGCGTCGAGAGGTCGGACTTGCCCTCGGCGGAGTGCTCGCCGCGAACGAAGGCGTTGCGAACCCGGATCCGCTGCGCAGTCCAGTCGATGTCCCGCCAGCGAAGCCCGAGCAGCTCGGATTGGCGCAGGCCGGTCATCGCCGCGGCGAGGATCACGACCCGGAGCACCGTCCCGAGCACGTCGGGCGGCGGCGGTGGAGCAGGCCCGTCTCGTCCGTGACGCATCGGCGCGGGCTGGCGATGTACGACCTCGTCGGGAATCGCGCGCAGGACCGCGTCGAGCTCGGGCACCGTGAGGAACTCCAGGTCCGGGCGTGCGTCGCGGGCGCGCCGGCGCTTGGGACGCGCGGCGTATCGCACCGGGTTCGTGTGGCACCAACCCTTGGCGATCGCGTGCTCGAACACCGAATGCGTGAACGTCAACACGTTTCGCACGGTCTTCGGCGCGAGCCCGCCGTCGAGCATGGCGGTGGCCAGCGCCTCGACGTGTGCCGTCGAGACCTTCTCGAGCGCCACCGCGGCGATGTTCGGCTCGAGGTGTACGCGCTGCATCGACTCGAGCCCCTTGAGGTAGGACTTCCGCGCGCCCTCCAGCGCCTTGGCCTGCCGCAGCGACGTCGCGGCCGCCCCGACGGTCACCGGCTCGAGATCACGCGGGCGCGACGGGCGCCGCTCCTCCGCCTCCTGCATCTTGCGGAACGCCCGCTCGGCCTGGGCACACGTCAGCCCGTCCGAGGACCCGGGCGTCCGGACCGAGCCGACCTTTCGGTTGAGCTTGCGGTCATCCGAGGTGCGCCACCGACCGTAGTAGGCGCCGTGCTTGTCATAGAGCTCGCCGGTGCCGTAGCTGCGTTTGGAAGGCATCGACCAGATCATCACATGCGGACGTGCCGCGATCCAGCTCGGCTCCAGGGACTCCCTTCGACGCTTGTCATCAACCGCGCACCGGGCGGTCGGAGCGATCGGGCACGACGGCGGAATGCTCGCCGGCGGCCGCATCGCGAGCGGCGGCCCAGCCTCCGAACATGTCGCTGACGACGCTCGCCGAGGGCCACTTGCCGTCAGCCAACCGCTCGAACGCCTCCCCCCCACGCCTTCGCGCGTGCCCGCGCGACCAGTCATAGGACGAGGGCAATCTCCCGTGACGTAACCGCCAGTCGCGCATCGCCTCGAGAACCAGCTCGCGCGTCCAGCGCCGCTCGATCGCGCCGGGATGGCAGGCCGCTGAGGTACGACGCCGGCGAGGTGCCCTTGCGGGTCCTTTTCCGACGCCGCCCTCCCGAACCCGGCGTGACCGTTTCCGATCACCGGGCTCTCCAGTGACTATGTCGTGATCGTGGTTGGCTGCTCGTGGTGGATCTTGGCGTGGCAGGTGGCGCAGACCACAGGGTCTTGCGCCGCCGCTGTTGCCATCGCTTGCATCCATTCGGGCTGCGGCTGGCCGGGCCTGTTGAGCACCGCGAGGTTGCGGATCTGGTGCACTTGCACCTTCGCCGTTTGTTCGCAGAGCTCGCACCGTCCCGCTTGGAGCCGACGGATCAGCTCGCTGCCGCGGGCGGGTTCCCGGACTGGTTGGCGGTCGATCAGGACCGCGTTCTTCTGCCGCCTGAGCGGGATACCACCGAACGTTGCGACCAGCGGTTTGCGACCCTCGTCGCGCTCGACGCGGACCTGCATGCACTTGCGTGGCCCGTGCGGTGTTTCGATCGTGGCCGCGTACTTGCGGGCCATCTTCGACACCGACGAGTCGTGCTTGCCGGCCAGCGTCTTGAGCAGCGAGGTCAGCATCACCCAGTGCAGCCGGTTCAGTCGCCAGACGTCGCCGGCCAGCAGGTAGTACTGGACGATGCCCCGGTACTCGGCACCGTAGCGGCTGATGATCGCGTGGTCCTGCTCGTTCATCAGCCCGGGCCGTCGCTCGGGTTTGCCCCTTCGCATGTGCCGGGCGCATTTGGCCTTGATCACATCGGCGGGCACGTGCAACCGGACACGGCCGTTGGCCGATCTGCGGCCAGCGGTCAGTCTTTGGTTGTCGTGGCCGACGGTGATCTCGTAGCCGAGGAACCGCGCCGCGCTGGTGCGGGCGTGGGTGATCAGCGTCTTTGTCTCGGACAGCTCCAGCTTGAGCTTCTCTTGCAGGAACTGAGCGAGGCGACGTTTGATCTCCTCGGCTTCGGCCTTTGGTCCGGTGAACCCGAGCAGGAGGTGAGTCGCCGGGGGGAGTCTCACCCCCCGGCGCTCGCAGAACCCGGCGTGAACCTCTCAGCTCACCGGGCTCCCATCGTCCAGCCGTCAGGGCGCACGCCGAACCGCCAGTGCGCGAACAGGCCCGGCTGGCGTCTGGCGACGTCAGCGATGAACCTGCGCGCCCTGGTCGGTCGGCGGCGCAATCGTTTGTATTTCCGCATGGCCCACCTCACGAGCGTGTCGTTGAGGTGGCGGAAGACCGGATACAACATGGACTTGTAGAAGCGTCCGTAGTAGTTGATCCAGCCCTGGAGCACGATGTTGAACATGCGCGCCAGGTCCGTGAGGGTCTTGTCCGAGCGAAGATGCAGCCGCCAGCGGCGCATCTCGCGCCGCATCGCGGTCTTCGCGTCGCTCGAGACCGCCGGAGAGAAGTTCAGGAAGTGCTTCCCGAACCGGTTCTTCGACAGCCGCGGACGGAACGTGTACCCCAGGAAATCGAACGACGTGTGCTCATAGGAGCCGCGCCGGTCGTCGTCCTTGCAGTACACGATGCGGGTCTTCTGCTCGTTGAGCTCAAGCCCGCACTCCGCCAGCCGCGAGGCGATCATGGCCCGCAGCTGCAGGGCCTGCCGCTCGCTTCGAGCGTGGACGATGATGTCGTCGCAGTAGCGCTCGAACGGGACGGCCGGGAACTCCCGGGCCATCCACGCATCAAACGCGTAGTGCATGAACATGTTGGCGAGCAGGGGCGAGATCGCAGACCCTTGAGGGGTTCCGCGATCCCGCTCGACCAGCGCTGCCGTCCTCCCGTTGCAGCGGCGCTTTGAGCCACCGCTCCACGTAGAGCAGGATCCAGCGCTGGTCGGTGTGGTGAGCGACCGCCTTCAGCACGAGGTCCCACGGAACGGTGTCGAAGAACTTCCGGATGTCCATATCGAGCACCCAGTCGCTCCTCCAGCACCGCTCCCGGCAGACCCCGAGCGCGTCATGCGCGGACCGCCCCGGCCGATACCCATAGGAGTCCTCGTGGAACACCGGCTCCACCGTCGGGCTCCAGATATGAGCGCACGACCATCTGGGCGATCCGGTCCGCGACAGTCGGCACCCCGAGCACTCTCGAGGCCGCCGTCCTTCTTCGGTATCTCCACCGCGCGCACCGGCGGCGGGAAGTAGCTTCCCGACGACAGCCGATTCCAGAGCTTGTACAGGTTCCCCGAAAGGTCCTGTTCGAACTCCTCGATCGACTGCTCGTCAACGCCGGCGGCGCCCTTGTTCGCCTTGACCCTCCGATAGGCCTCCCAAACGGCCCACTTGGAGATCTCAAACGACTTCGGCTTCGGCTCGCTCACCCGACTCCTCCCACGTCACCGCGGTTGACCTGACAGCCAGCCCGGACGACCCGTCCCCTTCGCTCCAGCCCGATTACCGGGCCTTCACCGCTACTACGAGACGGTCCGCCCCTGTGCCCCGCATCACTACTCTCCCCCTCGCAGATCAGCTGCTTGGGGTTCTCGCTGGCGCGCACAGCCGCAGGCCCGCCCAGCGCCACTGGCTGCCTGCGACCGCGGGGCGACAGGTTCCCGCGTTCCGCACAAGAGCCCAGATCACGCTCGCGCCACCATCCATGCCGGACACCCACCTGGCCAGTCAGCAGGCTCCCGCCAGGCTGCTCCCGGGGCAATGACTCGACCCCGGTTTCGAATGTCGCCGATACGCTTTCGACACTTCATCGGTGGTTCGCTTCCGCTCGCCTTCGTGATCCACACCTGACGCGCTGATAGCGCGCCGTCTCCGCGACGCTCAGCACCCCGGCTCTTGACCGGCGCACCTCGCGGTGGTTTGCGGCCTCCCCCTGCAGGGCGGCCGCGAAGGGCCACCAGACCACCCAGGCCCGGCTCCTTCATCTCTCATGCAGCACCGCATCCGTCGGTATCGCCTTCTACATCGATCCTCCTTCAGCGTTCTCGGCACACCATCGTCGGCGTAGCGCTCGAACGGGACCGCCGGGAACTCCCGGCCAAGCCACACGTCGAGCGCGTAGTGCAGGAAAGATGTTCGCCAGGACGGGCGAGATCGCAGAGCCCTGCGGGCTGCCGCGATCCCGTTGCTTGAGGGTGCCGTCCTGTAGTTGCAGCGGCGCTTTGAGCCACCGCTCGACGTAGAGCAGGACCCACCGCAGGTTCGTGTGGTGAGCGACCGTTTTCAGAACGAGCGAGTGATCGAGCGTGTCGAAAAACGACTTCAGGTCCAAATCGAGAACCCAGTCGTGCTTCCAACACCGAGCCCGGCACGTCCGCAGCGCATCATGAGTCGACCGGCCCGGCCGATACCCGTAGGAATCCTGGTGGAACACCGGCTCCACCTCAGGCTCCAGCAACAGGTATACGACCGTTTGAGCGACCCTATCCGCGACCGTGGGCACACCGAGCATCCTCGACCCGCCCGACTTCTTCGGTATCTCAACCGCCCTTACCGGCGGCGGCATATAGCTCCCCGAGGACATCCGATTCCAGACCTTGTAGAGGTTCGCCTTCAGGTTCGCCTCAAACGCCAGGATCGATTCCTCGTCAACACCCGCAGCCCCCCGGTTGGCCTTGACCCTTCGCCATGCCTCCCAGACCAGCCGCTTGGAAATCACGAACGGCTTGCCGTCCGGCTTCGACTCGCTCACCGGCTCCTCCCACGTCACCGCGGTTGACCACCGAACAAGCCAGGATCACCCATCCCCGTCGCTCGACCCGCATTACCGGGCGTCACAGCTACCACGGGATGGTCCGCCCCTGTGCCCCGCTCACTACTCTCCCCCTCGCAGTTTCCGCTGCTTGAGGTTCTCGCTTCCACGAAACGACCGCGGGCCCGTACTGCGCCACTGGCCGCCCGCGAGCGCGGGACGACAGGTTCACACGTTCCGCACCAGAGCCCAGGCCAAGCTCGCGCCACCTCCATGCCGGAGACCACCTGGCCAATCAGCAGGCACCCGCCAGGCTCATCCCGGGCCGGTCCTCCAGACCCGGTTTCGATCTCGTCTAAGTGGTTTCGACACGTCATCAGCAGATCGCTCACGCTCGCCTTCTTGACCCACACCTGACGCGCTCAACGGCGCGCCTTGTCCGCAACGCTCACCACCACGACTCTTGACCGCAGCAGCTTGCGGTGGTTTGCGACCTCCCCCTGCAGGGCGACCACGGAGGACCACCAACCCAACGGGCCGGCCCCTCCATCTCCGATGCAGCACCGCATCAAACAGTCCGACCTTCTACATCGAGCCTCCTTGTTGCGTTTCGTGTTCACACGAGGACCGGCCACCTTCACACCTGTGTCACACGCCAACGGGACATCACATCTTTCGCAGGGCGTCGGGCTGTTGGTTCGCGACGAAGGCAGTCGTCGGGTCTGGCTGGATCCTGACGATCGCCTTGGCGAAGACGCGGTGACGGAGCGTCGTTGCGGACGCGCGGGAACTCGGCCTTGCTCGAGACCGGGTTGTCTTAGGGGTGGGACGCGGGTCCGGGATCGATCGCTGCTCCGGTACCGTGACTGGAGCGCCGATGGGAGTGTTGCGATGAGCGTCTTTACCGAGGCCGAGCTGCAGTACCTGACCGGCGGGCGCCAGCTCGGCCGGATCGCGACCGTGGGCGCTGACGGCACGCCGCACGTGGTGCCGGTCGGGTGGATCTACAACGCCGCGCGGGACACGATCGACGTCGGAGGCCGCGAGCTGGAGCGGTCGAAGAAGTTTCGCGACGTCGCGCGCACGGGGCGGGTCGCGATCGTGATCGATGACCTCGAGAGCACCGATCCGTGGCGTCCGCGGGGGATCGAGGTGCGCGGGCGCGCCGAGGCGATCACGATGCCGACGCCGCTGATCCAGATCTACCCCGAGCGGATCGTCAGCTGGGGGTTAGGGCAGAGTCGCAGCGCGCGAACTGTGGCCAGCTAGTTCGTCCGATCACCCGTCACGCGGCCGCTTTGGCCGACGCCGCCGTTTGCCCACAAACCGCGCATCTCACCGGACGAGTGCTCTTCCGATTCGCTTTTTCCCAAACGGGCGGGTCCATCGGCGACGGCGCGCCGCAAAGGTACGGCGCCGCCGCCCACGATTGGTTTCGTCCAAGAGGACACGTCCCGATCGCCGCCCGCAACGAAGCCACGATTGGCGCAAGACTCACAGGCGTGTGGGGACATCGACCGCTTCTGGTTTATCGCCATTCCGGCACTCTCGCATAGGTGGCTGGTTTCGCCCCCATGCGGCACTCGAGGCCTCGGCACGTCCACACTCTCGAAGTGAGCAAAGGAGCGCTATGGGGCCGGGTCGTGTCCCTGCTTATCCCACATCCGGTTCTTGACCAGCGCGAGTCGGAGGCCTCAAACCCCGGGGCGTGCTCCAGCTCGGTCCTGCTCTTCTCGGTCCTGCTTCTCGTCGTCGTAGGCATGAGCGTCTCTTTCGTTCATGCTCGCGGTAGGGACGCCGGTTGCCCGACGCCCCCCGCGCAGATCCCAGCGAGCGGAACTACCGCACTGGGCTCCTCCCTTGGGTACGAGCGTCGAAGCGGGCGTCGGGCCAGGGATGCGTGATTTGGAGAAACGGAAGCCATCGATCTCGCAGGCGCCGCATCCGCTGCCCAGGTCAGTCGTGTGCGCTGGCTGCGACGCCGAAGCGCCATGAACCAGTGCCGCACGGCCTCGGAGCGAAAGGCGTACAGCGCCCGCTGATTACCGGGCACGCCGTAGTAGTTGGCGTGCCCGCGAAGGACGCTGGCGAGCCAGCGTCCCTGCTCAGGGATGGGCTGATCGCGGCGTCGCAGCAGCTCGCCCCTGAGGGCGTGCAGCTTCGCCCGCGACCGTTTCGAGTCGGTGATCCGCTTGAGCTGAAACGCCCCGTTCCTGCGTCTTCGCGCAGATGTGCGTGAAGCCCAGGAACCGGAACGTCTCAGGCTTGCCGAGACCCCGCTCTGCCCGTTGCTGGGCGGCGAACCGCCCGAACCGGATCAGCCGCGTCTTCTCGGCGTTCAGCTCCAAGCCGAACTTCGCGAGCCTGTCGCGAAGGTCCGCCCAGAACCGCTCGGCATCATCGCGATGCTCGAACCCCACCACGAAGTCGTCAGCGAAACGCACGATGACAACGTCACCGCGCGCATGCCGGCTTCTCCACTGGTGAGCCCACAGGTCGAAGACGTAGTGCAGGTAGACGTTCGCCAGCAGCGGTGAAGCCGAAGCTCCTTGCGGAACGCCTCCTCGCACGCCGTCCACGACCCGTCCTCGATGACCCCTGCGGCCAGCCACTTCCTGATCAGCCGCAGGACCCGTCGATCCGCGATCCGGTGCTCAACAAACCGCTCCAGCCAGCGATGGTCAAGGCTGGAGAAGTAGTCGCGGAAATCCGCGTCGAGCACCCAGTTCACCCGCTTTCGCTTGATCCCGGTCGCGAGCGCATCCAACGCGTCATGCGGTGAGCGCCCCGGCCGGAACCCATACGAGAAACCGACGAAGTCCTGCTCGTAGATCGCGTTCAGCACCTCGACCACCGCCCGCTGCAGGATCTTGTCCTCCAGCGCAGCGATCCCGAGCGGCCGCAGCCGCCCGTCGGGCTTCGGTATGAACGCCCTCAACGACGGCTTCGCCCGGTAGCTCCCGCGATGCACCCGAGCGTGCAGATCCCGAAGGTTCACCTCGAGATCCTGCCCGTACTCGTGCCACGTCACGCCATCGACCCCCGGCGCGGCCTTCGGGCGAATCGCCCAGTACGCCGCCCGGAGGCGATCGACGTCAACGTGATGCAGGAGCGCGGTGAACCGCACATCCTTGTCCTTCCGCGCCACCCGGCGCACGCGGTCCAGCCCACTTGGCACGCTCTGCCCGGCACTGAGTCCGGAACGTGTCTCGCTGGCCGCGTTTCCCTCGGGCGATCCCCTTCCCTCCACCACCTCCGCCGCCCCGCCCTGGGCGTTGTTCGGCGGCTTCGCAGGTACTACGGGATCGTCGGACTTCCCACGATCGTGCATCACGGGATTACGGCCTTGGCCTTCCCCGCACGACCCGCCCCACCATCACGACGAGCGGGTGATCATGGGACCTCCCGGTTCTCGCGTCCGGAGATTCCGCGCATGCACAGGTTCTCCGACCCCGCGGGGTCCGCCGACGGCTCGCGAAAACGCCGCCGACGATGTTGCCTTCCGCCTTGTAGGACGGCGTCGGCACCCCAGACAAGGAGATTTCGAGGCTCAATAGCCCGGCCTGCACGTACCCCTACCGACGCTTCGCCGCCGCCCTCACGGACGACAACGCACGGCTCGGGGCCATCGTGGATCGCTACGCCTTCCCTACACAGTTGGTCGGACAGTCCCCGCGCCCGGCGCCGGCGCCCGGGCCAAAGCGATCATGCGGCTGCAACGGGTCGGACGCTCCAGACTGGGCGCAGGCGGCAGTCCGCGCGGATGCGGGATTTTCAGCGTCGTGTGCTTGTTCTTGCTGGAGAGGATCGTGCTCGGTGGCGGGGTGATGAACGGACGCGGACTGCGTGAGATGGTTGGTGCCAGGCTTCGCCTGCTTGTCGCTGGCTACCTTCCGCCGCCGCTGCTGGCTGGACGACATATGCTGGTTCCTGGTCGCGCCGGGTCTCGGCGACGCTGCCGGCGTGCCGGGCGCGATGGCGCTCGTGGAGACGGCGGTGAAGGCCGGCGTGGACGGCTGAGCGCGATGGGTCAGAGCGCGACCTGCGAGCCCATGATCACCGTGCGATCGCTGGGCAGTCCGAAGTGGTCGATGGCGCTGGCTGCGTTGCGGGCCATGGCGATGAACAGGCTCTTGCGCCAGCGCTGCATGCCTGGAGCGTCTGTAGGGGTGATCGTGATCCGCGAGACGAAGTAGGAGGCGTGCTCCAGTTCGAGGTTGCGCTCGAGTAGGCCCTGCTTTCGCGCTTGCGAGAGTGCGCCGGGAATACTGAGGTTGTCGTGGTAGCCAAACCGGGCGGTCAGGTGGACAACTTTGAAGAGGCCGTGGCCGAGAACTTCCACCGCGCACCTGTCGAAGGTCTCGACGTGCGGGATGCTGACCGTGTCGACCGAGACGATCACGACCTTCTCGGGGAGGGTGTGTGTGTGCTCGACGTCGGAGCGCAGCGCCAGCGGAGTCGTGTCCTTGTCGCGACAGAGGAAAACGGCGACGCCGGGCGTTCGGATCAGTGGTGGCTTCTGGGAGGCGAGACCGCTCAGGAACTCATCGAGCGGCCCCTCCTGGGCGACTCGATTGTTGGTGACTATCACCTGGCCCCGGCGCCAGTTGATCATCACGATCGACATCACGAGACCGATCACCAGTGGCAGCCACGCGCCGTGCTCGACCTTCGCGATGTTGGCGCTGAAGAAGGCGACTTCCACGGTCAGGAACAACACCGCGATCGGCGCCAGCTTGCGTTTGGTCGTGCCCCAGAGCAAGCGCGCGACGGCCAAGAACAGCACGGTGTTGAGGATGAACGTTCCCGTCACCGCGACGCCATAGATGTCGCCCAGCTTCGTGGAGGAGCGAAACACGAGTGTCAGGGTGAGCACGCCGACGCACAGAAGCCAGTTGATGATCGGGACATAGATCTGGCCCTCGACGTTCGACGTGTGCAGGACTCGCAGCCGCGGGAGAAAGCCAAGCTGCATTGCTTGCTTTGCCACGGAAAAGGAGCCCGAGATCACTGCCTGGGAGGCGATCACGGTCGCGACGGCGGCGAGGACGACCATTGGCCACAAGGCCCAGTGGGGGGTCATCTGGTAGAAGGGATTGAACGTGCTCGTGTCCTTCGCCAGCGTCCGGGTGGTGGAGGATGAAAACTGCCTGGCCTAGGTAATTGAGCACCAGCGCCGGCAGCGCGAGGGCGAACCAGCCGATGCGGATCGGGCTCGCGCCGAAGTGGCCGCGGTCGGCGTACAGCGCCTCAGCGCCCGTCACTGCCAGCACCACGCCGCCGAGCACGAGGTATCCGGCGGCACCGTGATCGACGAAGAACCGCACGGCCCACGTCGGAGAAAGCCCCTGGAACACCGCTGGGTCCTTGACCACCCAGCTGAGGCCGATCGCCCCGATTACCGAAAACCAGACGAGGAGGATCGGCCCGAACAACCATCCGATCGTTCCCGACCCGAACCGCTGCAGGACGAACAGCCCGAGCAGGATCGCGACCGACAGCGGCACGACCAGGTGAGCAAGCGCCGGCGTGGCGACCTGGACTCCCTGGATCGCGCCGAGCACCGAGATTGCAGGGGTGATCATGCCGTCGCCGAAGAACAGCGCGGCGCCGAAGATCCCGAGCGTCACCAGCAGCGCTCCATGGACAACTCTGTTGCGCTGCAGAAGGGCAGTCAGCGCCATGATCCCGCCGTCACCGCGATTGTGCGCGCGCATGATGAAGCCTGCGTACTTGATCGATACGACGACCATCAGCGCCCAGAAGATCAACGATGCGACCCCGTACACGTTGGCAGCGGTGATGTGTGACGTGGCCTTATACGACGTGAAAATCGCCTGTTCGGTGTACAGCGGGCTGGTGCCAATGTCCCCATACACAACGCCGAGCGCCCCCGGCACCAGGACGGCCCGGCCCGCCTGAGCGATCACGTCTCGGTTCGAATCGGCCAGGGCCTCGAACCGCTTCCGCGTGGCCTCCGATTCCTGTGCGTGAGCACTGTCTGCCGGTGGAGCCACGTAGCCGAGCTTGTGGGCCGCTTCGTTGAAGCTCCGTCGCGGCCCGCCGTTACCCGGCGAGCCGCCGGCCTCGTCGGGGGCGAGCGGGTCGGCCCCATGCGCCGACCCGTGCAGCCTGCGCCGCCGCGCACGAGTCATACGCCGCCTCGCGGTTCGAGGGCTGCCGCCGCCGCGCGAAGACGGCTTCCCAGCGCCCCGGGTTCACTGCACCGGTAAAGCGGACCGGCTCCATCGATGAGCAGCTGCCGCAGCACGGCCACGCCCTGCTCCGTGACCGGCTCGGGAGCACGCAGACGGCGGTCGAGGACGGCCAGCACCGTACGCGCGGCGAGAACCTCCCGCCGGTCTGGCGGCACCGCGGCGCTCAACCCAGGGCTGGCCAGGGCGTCGCGGACAGCTCTCGCCAGCCCGTCGGCCACGCGCGCGCGGCCACGGCGGCTGGTGATCCGTCGCCCGTGGACAGCAAGGAGCGTGCCGGCGCCGGGACGCACGCCCGCGGCAAGCTCGCGGTCAAGCCGAGTGACGCACCAACAGGCGATGAGCGCGACACGCACGCCCTCGAGCCGGCCCCCGCACACACCGAGCCGGTCTGGCGGGTAGGCCACGCGCTCCGGGCTGGCAACCGACGCGCCGCCCGCCGCCGGCGCCTCAAATCGAGCCCTGTCGCCCTTGCTCAGCACTGAAGACACACCTACGCCCCTATGGTCACCCAGCGCATGTCAAGACGGCGCTAAGAATCCGGCCGTCGACGTCAAGATTTCGTAGAGGCCGTCACCACCAGGACGTCACCCAGCGCCGCCCAACAGCAGCCATCCGTCAGCGCCGCCACGGACGACCGTGCCTTGCTTAGCCCGACGTCGCCGAGCTCACGATTGAGTTGGCGTCGAAGCGCGCGCCCGGGTCGGTCGTGATTGACGGCTACCTGGCGATCGCGTTCGCCCAGAAGCAGCGGCCTCGCGCGGCACGCCCCGCGCCGTTGGTATCGCCCAGACTCAGCGGCACGGCCACGCGAAAACACGCCGGCGGCGCGACGATCGCATTCCAGAAGATCGGCGGGCGCGATCAGACCAAGCTGATCGACGGCGTCGAGCGCGACCCGCTGCTGCTGCCCGCCAGAAAGCTGGAGGGACGGTGGCCGAGGCGCTTGTCCAGGCCGACCCGCGCGGCGACTGCGCGCACCTGCGAGCGCTTCGCCCGGCGACCGTCCAAGCGCAGCGGCAGGCCGATGTTCTGGGTGACCGTGAGCGAGGGCATCAGGTTGAAAGCCTGAAACACGAACCCGATCCGCTCGCGCCGCAGGATCGTTAGGCGCCGCTCGCTGAGCTTCGCCAGCTCGGTGTCCCCGAGCGCGACGGTGCCCGAGGTAGGCCGATCGAGCCCCGCCGCAATGTGAAGGAACGTGCTCTTGCCCGACCCCGACGGCCCCATGATCGCGGTAAACGACCCACGGGAGAGCCCGACACTGATCCCGTCAAGTGCGACGACCGAGGCGTCGCCCTGGCCATGGACCTTGCGGACATCGCGAAGCTCGACTGCGGGACCCGCGGTGCCCGCCTTGGGAGTGTGGAGGGTGGAGTGGGACATATAGTTCCTCGTGTCGAGTCGGGTCAGCAAAGTCGGGCTGCTGGAGGGCGCCCGCAGGCGCCCTCCTGCGGTGCGTTCTGAAACGCTAGGTAGCGACGGGCTCGCGTTGGGGCCGGCCCGCCGGCGTGGGAGCGGGAGTCTCCGGCGACACTCGCGGGAGCCACTCGAGCCACTTCGGCAGGTACCAGTTCCAGTCGCCGAGGAGCTTCATCGTCGCCGGCAGCAGCACGCCGCGGATGATCGTCGCGTCGATGAGAACCGCAACCGCCAGCCCCACGCCCAGTTGCTTGAAGATCAGCAACGACAGGGTGGCGAAGATCGCGAAGACCGAGATCATCACGGCGGCGGCGCTGGTCACGACGCCGGCGGTGGTCTTGATCCCGTGTGTGACCGCGTCCTCGGTTGGCCGTCCGCGGTCGAACGCCTCGCGGATCCGGGTGAGGATGAACACGTGGTAGTCCATCGAGAGTCCGAACAGGACCACGAACAGGAATAGCGGCATCCACGGGACGATCGCGCCGTTGGAGTGGAAGCCCAGGAGCGACTGCAGATGCCCGTCCTGGAAGATCCACACCAGGACTCCGTAGGCGGCCCCTACGGAGAGCAGGTTGAGCACGATCGCCTTGATCGGGATCACGATCGAGCGGAAGGTGACGAGGAGCAGCAGGAAGGCCGCCGTCAGGACGAAGGCGAAGACCAGCGGCAGGTGCGACTTCATCGTGTCGTTGAAGTCCTTCGAGCCGGCGGTGAAGCCACCCACGTCCGCCGTGGCGCTTGGGACCCGCCCGATCGTGGCCGGAACCAGATGGTCGCGGAGCTGGGCCAGCGCGGCGCTCGATTTCGAGTCGCTGCCGTTCCCGGCCAGGGGGATGTCGACCTCCTCGACTGTCCGGTCGGCATTGACGTTCGTCGTGACCGGCTGCTTGAACAGCGGGTTTGCGGCGGCCTGCTTGCGAAGATCGGCGATGGCGCCGCGGACTTGGGTTGAGGTCACGTTGGCCGCGCTCACCGCGACGACCGCGGGGATGGGTCCACCCGGGAAGACCTTCTGGACCTTGTTGTAGGTCTTGACCACGCTCAGGTTTTGCGGCAACGAGTCGGTGCCCGGGGTCGCGGTATGAATGCTGAACGCGGGAATTGCCAGCGCAATCAGCAGGCCCGCCGCGGCGATTGCCGAGACGAGGGGGTGTCGTAGCGCGGGAGTCAGGATCCGCGCCCAGATGCCGCTCTCGCCGGCGTTCCACCGCATGTTCTTGATGATCGGGACGCCACCCTTCTCGACCCGGTCTCCCAGCCAGGCGAGCAGCGCGGGCAGGACGGTCAACGAGCCGACCACAGCCACCGCGACCACGATGATCGTCCCGGTCGCGAACGACGTGAACGTTGATGCGCCCCCGAGGTACATGCCTGCCATGGCGACCATCACCGTCAGGCCCGAGACGAGCACGGCCCGCCCCGAGGTCGCCGCCGCGGCCGCCAGCGCCGCCTCTTCGCTGCGCCCCGATTCGCGCTCCTCGCGTTCGCGGCGCAGGTAGAACATCGAGTAGTCGACGCCGACCGCCAAGCCGATCAACAGGATCACCTCGTTGATCGAGCTGTCAACGGGCGAGAAGTGGCTGGTCACAGCGACCAGGCCGATCGTCGCGAGGACGGCGGTCAAAGCGAGGAGAATCGGAACGCTGGCCGCCACCAGGGCGCCGAATGCGATCAACAGGATCACGAGCGTGATCGGCAGCGAGGTTACGAACGCCCGGTTGAAATCCTTGCCGATCGAGTCGTTCACCTGCTTGTTGATGCTTGCATCGCCGACCTGCTCGATCGTGAAATCGCCATGGGCGGCCTGTGCGGCGGCGGTGGCCTTCAACGTCGCACCGACCCGGTTCGCGGCCTGGTTCTCGTTACCGGAGATCTCGAATCGGACCAGCGCAGAATGCCCGTCAGCCGAGATCTGTCCGGCGTTGCCAGGCGTGTAGGGGCTCTCGAATGCCTTCGTATAGGGAACCGCAGCGAGGTGGCGATGGACGTCGCCGACAGCGGCTCGGAAGGATGGGTCGCTTGCGGTGGCGCTGTTGCTCTGGACCAGCACCTGCTCGACTTGATGCTTCGGGAAGGCGTTGTCGACGGTGCGCGCGGCGCGTCCCGACTCGCCGACTCCGCTTTGGGCGTTGGTCTGGGTCTCGGTCCCGACCGCGCTGCCGATCATGAACGCGATGAGCGCGAACGCCAGCCACCCCCAGATGGCCTTCTTGCGATGCTGGGCGCTCCAGCGTCCGGCGCGGGCGGCTAGTCCAGGATTAGCGGTTCCGTTGGCGCTCATGTCGATCCTCCTCTGGCTTGGATTCCGAACATGGCGCCAGCCTCCCAGCGGCGGGTCTGCCTAACCATGGGGATGGCAGGCGTCTAGGAGGGTCGGCCCGCCACCGGCCGGGGTTCGGATCACCGCCCACGGGGTTCGGCTAGCCGTATGGATCTGGAAGGGCCCATGGCCGAGAATCACCGCCATGGGCAAGACCGTTCTGATCGTCGATGACCACCCGAGCTTCCGCGCCAGCGCCCGGCGCATGCTCGAGGCCGACGGCTTCGAGGTCGTGGAGGAGGCCGAAGATGGTGCCGCCGCCCTAGCGTCCTTTCACCGGCTGCGTCCCGAGCTCGTGCTGCTCGACGTGCGGCTACCCGACGTCGATGGGTTCGAGGTCGCGAGGCGCCTGCTCGACGCGAACGGGCGCATCCCGCAGATCGTGCTCATCTCGAGCCACGACTCCGCGGATTTCGGCGAGGCGATCATTGCCAGCGGCGCGCGCGGGTTCATTCCCAAAGCCGAGCTGAGCGCGGAGGCGATCAGTCTGTTGATCAGATGACCAGCACGCGCCGCCGCCTGATCGCAGTTGCCGTCCTGGCATTCGTGACCGGGATCGGCACCTTCTCCGTCGTCGTCAACGGCCGGCACAACATTCACCGAGGCGCCTATGCGGCGCTGACGCTGGCGATCGGCTGGGGATTCATAGGTACCGGGTTGTATGTCTGGAGACGGCGTCCCGGACAACATCGGTCCGCTGATGGCGGCAGTCGGTTTCAGCGGCTTCTTGAAGGCGCTGGCCTTCTCCAACAACAGCGCCATCTTCACGATCGCCTCGCTCGGCGAGGTGCTGATCTACGCCTTCCTCGTCCACCTGCTGCTGTCGTTTCCGTCCGGGCGCTTGGAGAGCCGCCTGGACCGTCTCCTGGTCGCCATCACCTACTTCAACACGACGGTGGTTCAGCTGGCCGCGTTCGTGTTTTGGGATCCCGCCCAGGCGGGCTGCCCCCACTGTCCCGCCAATCCGCTGCCGATCAGTCATCCCGAGGCTGCCACAGCGATCAGCACGGCGCAGGTCGACATCGCTGTCGCATTGCTCGGCGCGGTGGTGGCGGTCCTCTACCGACACTGGCGTGGCAGCACCCCGGGTCAGGCGCGGGCGTTGGGCCCAGTCCTCGCTGTCGGCAGCCTCACCTTCGTGCTCTTGATGACGTCGCTGATTGTCGAACAGTCCAACCTGTCGAGCAAGCTCGCCGACGCGCTGACCCTGGCCCTGTTCGGTTCCATCGCCTGCCTTCCGTTTGCGTTCCTGATCGGCCTGCTGCGATCCCGGTTCAACCAAGCCGAGGCGATCAACTCGCTGGTCGGCCAGCTTGCCGGCGGCGGAGGTCGCGGCGCCTTGCGAAACGCGCTCGCAGCGGCGGTGGGAGACGAGACCCTGGAGCTCGCCTACTGGGTGCCCGACCAGGGCACTTACGTAGACGCCGAAGGTCGGCCGATGCAGGTCGATCCCCCACCGCAGGGACAGGGCGCCACAACAATCGAGCACGAGGGCCGGCGGATCGCTGCGATCGTCCACGTCGCCGGCCTTGCCGAGGAGCGGGAACTTGTGCAGACAGTCGGCGCCGCGGCCGCGCTCACCCTGGAAAACGAGCGGCTGGACGCCGAACTGCGAGCAACCGTCGCTGAGCTGCGAGCTTCGCGCGCGCGCATCGTGCACGCCGGCGACGAGCAGCGGCGCCGGATCGAGCGCGATCTGCACGACGGTGCTCAGCAGCGGCTGATGGCGCTGGGCATCAACCTGCGCCTGCTTCGAGATCGGATCGAGCACGACCCGCACGACGCGGTCGAGCTGCTCGACGCCTCGCTTCAGGAGCTGAGCGAAGCCACCGCCGAGCTGCGCGAACTGGCGCGCGGGATCCACCCGGCGGTACTTACCGACCGCGGCCTCGCGGACGCCCTCAACGCGCTCGCCAGACGCTCGCCGGTGCCCGTAGAGGTTCTCGAGACGCCGTGTGATCGCCTGCCACCCTCGATCGAATCGGCGGCGTACTTCGTCGTCGCCGAGGCGCTGACCAATGCCGCCCGCTATGCGACCGCGCGAAGCGTCACCGTGAGCGTGGTCCGCCGCAACAGTCAGGTCGAGATCGACGTGACCGACGATGGCGTCGGCGGCGCCGACCCGGAGCAAGGTTCGGGCCTGCGCGGCCTCCACGATCGGGTCGCGGCCCTCGACGGCCAACTCGACCTCGCGAGCGCGGCCAGCAACGGAACGACCCTGAGGGCGCGGATCCCGTGCGGGTGATCGTCGCCGATGACTCGATGCTGGTACGCGAAGGCGTCGTGCGGCTGCTCGAGGAGGCCGGGTTCGAGGTGGTCGGGCAGGCCGCCGACGGGGACGCACTGATGCGCAAGACCAGAGCGCACAAGCCCGACATCGCGATCATCGACATTCGCATGCCCCCGACACACACCGACGAAGGCCTGCAGGCAGCGCTCGCGATCCGCGAAGAGATGCCGGGCACCGGCGTGCTGGTGCTGTCGGAGTACATCGAGGAGGAGTACGCGGTGGAGCTGCTGGGCGACGATGCCGCCGGCGTCGGCTACCTGCTCAAGGATCGGGTCCTGGACCCGAAGCGGTTTGCCGACGCGGTCCAAAGAGTGGCGGAAGGCGGCTCCGCGCTCGACCCAGAAGTCGTCTCGCAGATGCTCGGGCGGCGCCGGATCAAGGACCCACTCGCGGAGCTGACGTCCCGCGAGCGCAAGGTGCTCGGACTGATGGCGGAGGGCCGCAGCAACCAGGCGATCGCCGACACGCTAGTGATCTCGGAGCGCGCCGTCGAGAAGCATGTGACGAGCATCTTCGCGAAGCTCAACCTGCCACCGGCCGCCGAGGATCACCGCCGAGTGCTGGCCGTGCTCGCGTTCCTCGGAAACTAGCCGCTTCTCAACTGGTCGAACGCACACGCAGCGCCTCCGCCTTGCACGAGACACAACCCTCTCTACCCGGCGCTCGGACGTGCCCACCCCCACACGCGTCGAGCCAATAAGGCGCCTGAGTTTGATGCACACTGACTACGCCTCAACTGCTCCGTCATCGGCGCCTCGCACGAACCCTCGCTGGGCCGAAAGCAGGACCCGCGACCCTCGCGCCGGAAGGCCCCCTCGTCGCCAATTGCCCAACCGCTCGAAATGAGCTTGCGATCCTCCGGCACGAAGGATTCAAGGAACGCGCCGGCAGGCTCCGCGTCGTGCGGAGCGGCGCCGCCCGGCTAACTGCCTGCGTGTAATCGGTTACCAGAGCACCGAACTCATGCAACCTTGCAAGCACGTCGCAGCGCCGACGCCAGGGTTCCGTGCCGCGCAAACCCCCCACGATCCGGCCGCGCCCCCGATTCTGCTCGCTTCCGGTTTGTCGCCGACACGGGTCTGGTCGCGGCGCTGTCGCTCTGGCTATCCGCCGGGCTGAAGGGGAAGCCCTGATGTCCGGCGCCACGAAGCTCGAGGCGATCGGTCGTGTCGGAAGGGGAAGAGAGGCGTCGCCGCCAGACAAGCTCTACGCCACGGTCTGAGCTTCAAGCGTTACGCGGCCCCGGCAAGCGCCAGGCTCGACCGCGGCGATGTGGCGCACCGAGCCGCGTCGGTCAGGGTGTCGTGATCATCACTACGATCCCGCGCCGACCCTTTATCAGGAGAACGAGATGGCCAAACTCGAGGTGTCGGATATCGCTCGCAGCATCAAGGAGCGCATCCGGGAGGTTGAAGCGCAGCTCAAAGACCACACGGCGTTAAGCGACGAGCTCGAGCGTCTAAGGGGTGCGCTGAGTGGGCTGGAAGGCGGGGTGCGCGCTCGCGTCGACGGCCGCCGCCGTCGCCAGCGGCCCGTCACGCAGCCCGCGACGGCGCCAGCGGGAACGGACGCCTCGCCGGCGCCAAGCGACCAGGCGCCAAGGGGTGAGAACAAGAAGAAGATCCTCACGGCGCTAAAGGGCGGCCCGAAGACCGCGTCGGAGATCGCCAACGAAACGGGCATCAAGGCGAACACCGTCAGCGCATCACTGACCAAGCTCGCGAAGGCCGGCGAGGTCGTCAAGGCCGACCGCAGCTACGCGCTTCCAACATAAGCACGAACGATCAGAACCGAGCATGGCCCTCCAAGTCGGCAACCGCGTCCTAGCCGAGGCTGAGTCAACGAGCCGCCGACCCCGTGCCGGTGCCGTTGAGGAAGTGTTGCACGGCGACCCCTCGCCCCGGTATCGCATCCACTGGGACGACGGGCATGACAGCATCTACACGCCCGCGAGCGGAGCGCTCCGAGCCGAACCATGCCCGCAAAGAAAACGACGATCAACGCCACGGAAACGCTAAACCCGAGCGTCGACACCGGAATCGCAGCCGGGGCCGCTATACGCCCACGATCCGCCGAGCGCAACTGCACGCAGTCGCAACGGGCGCACGCCACATCCGGCGACAGTCCGTCTCTCCGAGCCCCGGATTGAGCGCGGCTACGAGATCTTCACCCGGATCCGCGTAACCGCCCCGGTATGCGCCCGTTCACCCAGACCATGGGGTACTCGAAAACAAGCCGAGGTTGGGGGGCGTGAGCGGTCCACCTCCTTCACGGGCACGCCGTCGGGACCGCACTGCCGCTCTGGGCTTACTCGAACAGCGTCGCCTCTCCTCCAAACGATGGCGTCAGGACGGGCACTAAGGCCCGGAGCGACACTGCTGCATCGTCGCGAGGCTGTCGAAAAATGCGGAAAGACAGGGAATCGGGGGGTTCGGCGTCTCCGGGGGGACGCGATTTGCTCCATCGGGTGGCGCTTGCCGCCTTGTGTCAGGCGGTGTTCGCTATCCAGTGGTTGTGGAGTTTGAGGAGGTTGTGGGTCGCTGTCACCAGCCGCCACTCGGAGCGGGCGGCGGATCTGCCTCTTCGCATGAACCGCTCGATGTGGCGGTTGTGTTTGATCTGCCCGAACACGGGCTCGATCGTGATTTTGCGCTGCGCGTAGAGCTTGCGACCGCGTTCAGTGGCCAGCGTGTCTCGCATCCGCTGGTAGGCGCCGCCTTCCCAGCCCGGGCGGATCCCGGCGCGCATGTTCCCGTCCGGCGGGGCGAGCACCTCGATCCCGCGGTCTCTGAGTCTTTGCATCTGGGCGGTGTGCCAGTAGCCGGCGTCGGCCAGCAGCACGTCGGGCTGCTCGCTGACACCCGCGCGTCGCAGACTTGCCAGCGTGGTGTACTCGCCATTGCGATGGCGCGAATTTCGCGGGACGAGCGATCAAAGCGATTGCCGCGCGCGCGTTGCTCGTGGCTTCGGCGCGCAGCGGAAGCTGACGTGGCTCGGTGGACGGCTACCTCTTGTCTCGAGTGACGGCGATGGCGTCCGGGAGGCTCGCCCACTCGACGCCCGTCATATAGCAGAGTTCACGCCATGTCACCTGTCCCAGAAACCGGGCGACGAGACGCTGCCGCTGCGCCTCGTCGAGATGTGGGCAGCCGCGTTCGACGATCGCGTTTACGTCCAGGTCGGAGATCCATTCCTCCACTGCAAGCAGCACTCCTGCGCTGCGCATCTCGGCCGCGGCCTCGAGATTCCGGGCGAGCTGATTCCGCCCGGGTAGCCAACGTGTCTTCTCGCTTAGACCCTCCGTGCGTTTGCCTTCGACGAGCAGGGTGTAGCTCTCGGCGCGGAGCAAGCAGTCCACCTCAGTGGAGCCCTCAAATGCCCACCACTGTCGAGCGGCTCCTTGCGGCCCAAGTTCCTTGAGAAGCGCAAGACCCGCTTCTTGCGCCGTCACGCATCCGGGCGCCTCATCGAATACGAGCGCCCTACGCATCTTCAAAGTCGTTTCACTCATCGCCTCGTCTTGACGGCCACTCTTCATCGGCCACTTCAGCCGATCCGGATGGCGCAGACAGAATTCAAGAAGCCTATGGGTGGGCTGCAGTGGATGCTCAAAGCACCGCCGCAACCAGACCTTCACACCCAGCCGGTTGTCCTTGTGGTGCTTTCCAGCAAGGAGTTCCGGGTCCAGCAGACCTAGCCCTCCGCGCCCGTTATTGACTTCTCCACGGGAGCCGCTTGCTAGCACCTCGGCCAGCCACTGCTCGCCGGTGGGGTCACGCGTGATGAGCTGATCGAAGAAGGGACGAACCCTCGTCAGCGAGCTGTTGCGGGTGATCTCCAAGTCCGCCACGCCGGACCCAATATAGGCACGCAGCGCTAGTGGCCGATTGTGGAGTGCCGAAACGGTCGTGCCGCGATGGCCCCGCAGGCCGTAACCCTGGCGACCAGTTGTCGCCGTTGCGATCGCCGCCGGGCACGGCACCCACGAGGTGGAAGCGATCGTCCGCGAGAGGCGTGCTTTCCCGCGCACAGCGGTGCGTGTGGGCGTCGCTCAAGATCCTCGTCGCACGCTCGAAGCAGGTGCCGCGCTGATGAGGAGCGCAGGGCCAGGAAAGAGGCCGATGGAAGTTAGAAGACTCGAAGAAGGCTCCGCCTGGGCTAAAGCTGTCTTGGGGCCTTGCCGATCCTAATGGCACATGGCAATGGCTTTAGGACTGTCACGGACACCTCGTGGTTGGACGACCGGAGCGCCGGAGCCGCCGGCGGCCCCGGCTTCGCGCAGCCTGACCCGGAACCGTCTGGCTCACAAAGGTGAACAGGTTGCGTAGCGGGACGGCGGTGTTAGGTGCTGTGGCTGCGGTCGCGGTGGTCGCCGCCCTCGTCTTTCTCGGCGTCGGTATCCACGAGCTGAGCTATGCGGGCGACCACCCTTACGCCTACGGCCCGGCAAAGGTGATCGCCTGGGGTGCAGGCGCCGGCGCTCTGCTTGGACTCGCCGTTGCCGGGTTGGCTATTGGGTTGCTCCGGAGGGAGACGTGAGCGCAACATTCGACTATTACCTGTGCGGAGTCTGTGGCACACAGTCGATGAGCTCTGGGACCTGCGTGGCCTGTGGCGCTTCGGACATCATGGTCGCGGTGAAGGCCGGGTATTTGGCTGAGTTCCCAGCCGGTAGCGTCCCGTGCCCGAGCTGCGGATCCACCGCTAGACCGTTGGTGCTTCGCGGGTGGGCACGCGTCGTTGGGTTCCTTTGGTGGACGCGGGAAAAGCGCACCTCGAGCTACATCTGCAAAGGCTGCGCGCGCGATCAGACGACCGCAACACTGTTGCTGAACGCGCTCATCGGCTGGTGGTCGATACCCAGCTTCTTCTTCTATGGCTGGCGCGCCACCTACCACAACTGGCGCTCGATCTGGGCGCCCCCCGGGGCGCCGCACAAGTGGGGAGCCATAAGCGGGGTTGAGTTTGCAGCTAGCCTGCGCGAAACGCACGAGCGTACGGTCCGAGAAGCGAACCAACAATGGCTTAGCCACGACGCTCCCCTGGGCTCTCTCAACGACACCCAGATCGCTCTGGTGCTGGAAGCCCGAGATCTCTACGAGCTATTCGGGGTCGATCGCGGGGCGAACCTCGACACCATCCGTCGCGCCTATCGCGAGCAGAGTAAGGCGTGCCACCCGGACCTGCATCAAGGAACAGCCCGGGACTCGACCGAGCAGATGATCAGGCTAAACCAGGCTTGGGAAGTGCTCCGCTCACCAGCGATGAGGTCCGCCTACGACTATCTGCAGGACCAGCGAACCGAACAGGCCGTCGCATGAAGCGCCGACTGCTCCCAGTCGCGATGCTCGTCTCGCTTTGGCCGCTGGCGTTCATCGCAGTCAGCCTTGCCAACGCCTCACAACATCACCGCCAAGGTAGCGAAACCGTGACCGTGAACCGCCCATCGACGACAAGCGTAAGCGCCGCGAAGAAGCCGGCAACAGTCCGCCTGCGGGTCGCCGGCAAGACCTACGATTGTCCACCCGGCACGGCAGACAAGTTGCACCCTGTCGACCAAACACTAGGCAAGCTCCAACTCGACCTCGGCACCACGCGCCACGAGCTTCGCGACAAGCTCCGGCAGTTGCACCGGCTCGACAAACGGTACCCCGACCATACCGCCCCAACGCAGGCTGTCGCCGACGAATACAACCGACTCCTCAGCACGGCACGGCGCCTTGACGCACGCGAGGGACGCCTGGTCCGTTCCTACAACAGCGGAACGGATGAGCACAATAGGATCGTTGACACAAACTGCAACCAGAGCAGCGGCTAACGGCAGTCACGACGGCCCGCTCGAGCGAGCTTTCGGCTAGACACCGGCCGCCGGTGTTCCCGAACTGCCGGTCCTCGTCATCGCACCCACGCCCTCGGTCATCAGCCGGCGAGTCCACCGAGTCCCTACGCAAAGCAGCCGTCCGGTTCGGAACGCTCGGGCAGTGAAGGCACTCGTGCGTATATCGGGCGGCTGACGGTAGAGTGGCATTTCTGCGCTTGTGAGATTCGGAAGTGTACTGATAGCGCGCAGCCCTTTGGTCAACTTGGCCGCGGCAGGTTGAACCAAGTTCGAACACGTCGTCGCGACCCAGCGACGTGGCGCTCTCCTTAGATCAGGCAGCGTTCCGCGCCGTTCTACCGCCGCCGTCCAGACCGCCTCGACCTCGCCCAACCACTCGGGATGCCTGCGTCGGACGTGCTTGCGGAACTCGCTCTTGCTGCCCCGGTAGGCCCCGTCGTACCACGGGCACGTGAACCGCTCGGCGGCGCGGCGGTAGTCGCGGTGGCACTGCTTACACTCCCGCGTTCCGTTCGGCCTGACCCAGGCGTTCGCGGGAGTCAGAGGGTGGCCCCGCTTGCAACGCCTCTGGAGGCTGCGCGCCGTTGCTCCGACCGGTCTCCGGCCGCGCTTCGTGGGGAACCCCGCCGCCTCGACCCCCTCGTTCCACGACCCGAACACAGCCTTGACGCGTTTAGCCCGACGGGCGGGACAGCGACAGCTGCCCTGGGGCGTGCCGGCTAACGGAGACGGGCTTCGGATCAGCGTCCGTAGCGCTGCTCGCGAGGAGCGCGTCGAAGTCGGCGCGGTGGATGCGGTTCCTCCGGCCGATGTGCAGCGCCGAGAGCTTGCCCTGGTCGATCCAATTCCTGATCGTCTGCTGGTTCAGCTTCAGGATCGCCGCGACCTCGGGCCACCGAAAGTCATCGGGCACGAGTTGAACTCTGCCGTGGTCGCTTGGAACGTCCGCGCGGTGGCGTCGCCTTCTCGCAGTTCATGACCGCTGCTGCCTCCCGAAGGGACCGGGGCTCGCCCGGACCGAGGGTGAGATCGCGAGATTCATGGGCAGCAACGAGCTTCCCGATGGCCGCCGCGATGTCGGAGCCCTTCTCCCCCGCAGACGAGATGACCTCATGCCAGGCGTTGAGCTCCTGTCCGTTCTGGACATACGCGAGTGGCTCCGGCGTCGAATTGATGATGCGATCGATGGCCTCGATATCCGCACCGGTCAAGTCGTCGATGCGCATCGACAGGTATAAGAGCCCCATCTGCCTGGCTTTCATGACCTGGGCCATCGTGAGTTCCATTGACATCGGCTCGTCCTCGTTCCCCAGATCACTGAGCGCTGTCTCGAGACTGTCGATCCGATCGAGAACAGTGTCGATGCCTCCCGTCCCTTCCTCGACGCTGTCGAGCACCTGGTCGGTGACGACCCGGAAGTTGCCCATCATCAGGTTTGCCGTCTCCTCGGCGACGCCCTCGTAGCGATGACGCTCCCTCGCTGATAGCAGTTCGAGGATCTCCTCGTCGGACATCGGTCGTGTCGTCGTGTGCTGCCGAGTGGCCCGCCTTCCGCGTTGGTCATAGTGCGGCGGCATCGTCGGCCTGATTTCGACCCTAAGGATGGGCTTGGAGCCGACGTTCTCCTCAAAGATGTCGATACCGACAGGCGTCGGTTTAGTCATGGACGCTCGCTGGGCGATCCTCTCAGCGGCCTGGTGGAGATCACCAGCGATGCCGACGACCCGACCCGATGTCGTACGGCTCTGAGCATCCCTCTCCTCCGCGACTCCAACGAGGACGATGGCATAAGGCTCGCTGCCCAGTGCTGCAGCGTTCGCCATCATCGCGAGGTACTCGTCAGTCAGCGGATTGATGTTCGCCTTGAAGTCCAGGCACGCATGCTCATCTGGACTCATCGCAAGGAGAGCGCGCGTATCGGAACTAAGGCCCTTCCATCTTTTCTGCTGGGGCACATCGCCAGTCTTTCAGGCAGCTCGGCGGTCGCCCACACTGTCGAACCCGAGCGCGTCATCGCTCGCCCCTGGCCGGGACCGAGATGCGGGGCCCGGTGTCCTCATGCACGTTGGGCGGGCATACAGTCTGCCGCCAACGGCGCGCCTTCGTTCGGCACGAGCTGGAGCAGTACAGCTTGAGCGGGAGCGGATCGCTGCGGCTCCCGCAGCCGTCGCACTCCTTCGCGTCCGGGACCACGGGGATGGGCGCGAAAAGTCGCTCCAGTCCCGGCGGAACCGAGGCCTTTACCAAACCTAAGTAGTCATCGCAGTCGCGCTGGCACAAATTTCGAGTGCCGCGTGGCTCGGTCGGCACTATCGCTTTCCACCATTCAGCGCCCCGCGTTGCGCGATCGCATCGGCGACCAAGCGCAGGTCCGCGATGACGCGGTGCTAGCCACCGACGAGCAAGCGGACGCACTCACGGGCGGTCGGCGTCACTACTACTTTCCGCTGGGCGGCAGCCAGCCCGGGCGGCGCGACGGCGAGGCGATCTCAAGAGACGAATCTTGGCGGCCACCATGACGATCGATCGCTTCCGCAAAGTCGCCGCACCAGCCACGAGGTCGACGCTGCCGCTTCTGTTGGCCGCCGGCCCGGAGCAGAAGTCAAAACCTCCGCCACCTCGGCCGATGACGTGCCCCGTCCTTCGTGGATCCAGAAGCGCGGCGGATTTCGTCTGGACTTCTGGATCGGCCCGGGCGCTAGCACCAAGCGTGCAAGCATCGACGCTCGGGTTTGGCGAATCTCAGGACCGCGACACCGCCGCTGCGAGAGCCCTGCGCTACTTCTGCAATGGCGAACTGGAGCAGCCAATGACCGGATGCGGCAGCTCGTGCTGGTCGTCCTATGCACCGAGAGATGAGCGACAGCGTGGGCTGCTGCTTACGCATTGGAAGCAGCCGCCACGTCCCTGCTCGGCGAAGACCGGGGCGTTGCCTTCGGTCGCCGAACGACCTCTCTTCGGAGCATAACCTTCTCGTTCCGCCTCTGATTTATCGTAGGTGCATGGGAGTTGGCGGCGCGGCTCGGAGGCCGGGAGCGAGAGAGTGCTCGTCGATACGGATTATCTGGTTGTAGGCGCGGGCGCGAGCGGACTTGCGTTCGCCGATGCGCTCGTGGCCGAGGCGGATGTCGAGGTGACGGTGATCGACCGCCGGCCCGGCCCGGGCGGTCATTGGCTGCATGCGTATCCGTTCGTTCGTCTGCATACCCCCTCTGCGTACTACGGGGTGAACTCGCTGGCGCTCGGCGGGGACCGTATTGACAAGGGCGGCGAGAACGCCGGCTATTACGAACGAGCGACCGGCGAGGAGGTCAGCGCGTACTTCGCCGAGGCGTCCGCGCGGATCACCGAGACGGGCCGCGTCCGCTTGTTGTGGCGCCACGAGCATCTGGGTGGCGGGAGCAACGGTGAGCGGGTCAGAGAGCTGAGTACCGGAGAGGTTCACGATGTAGCGGTACGTCGCAGGCTGGTCGACGCTCGCTATCTGGAGGCGTCGATCCCGGCCACGCATGCCGCACCGTTTGAGGTGGCAGCGGGAGCCCGAGTCGTCCCTGTCAACGACCTGCCGGCGACCGCTGGGTCGGCCACGAGGTATGCCGTCCTGGGGTCCGGCAAGACGGCAGCGGACGCGTGCATCTGGCTTTTGGATAACGGGGTGGAGCCGGATCGGATTCGCTGGATCCGGCCGCGCGACGCGTGGTTTTATGACCGCGCCCATTTCCAGCCGCTGGAGCAGGTCGGAGCGATCATGGAGGGGATTTCGCTCGATGCCGAGGCCGGCGCCCAGGCGGCGAACCTCGACGAGCTCTTCGAGCGGCTCGAGTCCTCGGGGCGGTTCGTGCGCATCGACCCCTCGTGGCCGGCAACGATGTACCGCGGCACGATGCTCAGCACACGCGAGCTGGAGGCCCTGCGGCAGATCGCGGACGTCGTCCGGCTCGGCCGCGTGCGGCGCATCGAAGCCGACCGAATCGTGCTCGAGCGCGGGGAGACGGAAAGCGGAACGGACGTCCTGCACGTGGACTGTACGGCGCTTGGCTTGAACAATGCCCCCGCCACGCCGATCTTCCAGCCCCAGCGGATCGTGCTTCAGCAGGTGCGGTACCTATCGCCCTGTTTCAACGCGGCGCTGATCGGCTTCGTCGAGGCCCATCGCGACGACGACACCGATAAGAACCGGCTTTGCGCACCCAACCCCTACCCCAGCAGCATCGAGGACTGGCCGCGGCTGATGAGCTCCACGTGGAAGTCAGAGGGGCGGTGGCTGAGAGAGTCGGACGTCTCGGCGTGGGTGGCCGAGAGCCGTCTCAACCTGCTGCGCGCGCTTCCCGCCCACAGCACCCAGCCTTCCGTGCAGGCGGCGGTCACGCGATACCTCACCCATGTCGGGGCCGCGATCGAACGGCTGAAACAGTTGGATGGATCCAGCCCGGGCTGACCGCACGGGCGCTGCCGGCTCGGTGAGCATGATTTCCGTACCGCCCGAAGTCGCGCCCTCCCGCATTCATACCTGACCGAGCACGCAGTCCGCCCACTCGAGCGTCTGCTTCGCGCGCGACAACCAGGACCGCGCGCCTGCTTCCCACGCGCGAGCCGCAGCCTTCGTCGTCCTCACCACGTGCTGCTTGGGACGAGACCCAGACGCGCCGCCATGCCGATCCGCGACCGCCGGACCGCCGCGAGGATGCGGCAGCACCGGTGAGCGGCCGCGGCGGCGGAGACCTCCTTTGCTGCTCCGACGAGCATCTCGTCGTCGCTCGCGGCGGCCTCCCTTTGGGCGAAGAAACCGCGCACGCGTCGGTCGGCGTGCTAGCAGCTTCGCCGCTACAGTCGGGTCGAAGCGGAAGTCCGCCGCGCTTAGAGCTGACGTCTCGGTTGTCGCCGCTGCGGCCACCCCGTCGGCGCTGCTGCTTCCGACGGGCGCCAGCCCAGAGCGGAACCCAGAACTCGGCCGTCTCGGCCGCCGACGTGACTGTTGGTTCGTGGAGGCAGGTGTCTGACCGTATGGTGCTCGAAGCTTGCACTGAACGCGCCGGCGGTGCTGGTGTCACGGCGGGCCTGGGCAGCGTTAGACGCGCGCGCGTGAATGTGGTCAGCTGCCTGGCGACTTTTGCGAGTTGCGGCAAGTTGGGCAGTCATCGAATCCAGTAGCTATTTGCTGATTTACGGCGTCCAGCCGGCCAGGTTCCTAGAACCCTTTACGCGCGCGAGTGATGGGCGTGTTCGACTTGGGGCTGGTCCGCAGGCCTGATCGCAGGAGCCGTCGCCGCGGACATCCCGCAGCTTTCTGTGGACGAACTGGTCAAGGGGGTTCGCGGGTCATTCGGCAGGATCCGATGCTCCTACGTCCGAACCCGAGTGCGACTGCGCGGTGGAGCGATTCGTGGTTCCACCACTGTCACGTGAAACTGTGCATTCGCCACTGGACACCCCCTCGCCCCGGGTGTAGCTTGCAAGCAGCATGGGGAGCCTTGGATTCAAGGGCCTTTGGTTTCGCCGCCGCTGGCGCGTACCACTTCTTCTGGGGCTCGCGGTGGGCGCCTTCCTGCTGCAGGTCGGGTCCGCCGGCGCGGTTCCGCGTCACGGGGCACCGCGGTTGCGATTGACGGCACGCGGCAACACCGAGATGAAAGTTACCGACTGGTTCCCCGGCCAGGAGGTGACGGGCTTCATCGCCGACCCCGGCAGCTCTTTCGACCCGGCCACCGACCCCTATCCCACGTGCGCGACCACCTGCACCGGCTTCACCGCCAAGAATGAGAGCTTCGCCGGCGTGATCCATGGCCAGCCGACCACCGGCGCCGGCGCCACCCTCAACCTCTACTGCATCGACATCCACACTGACACGACAACCGGCATCGGGTATGGGCTGGGCAGCTGGGACGCCGGCGGCGTGTCCCCCAGGGTGGGGTACGTCGCCCGACTGCTCAACGACTACTACCCCCACGTACCCGGCCAACCGATGGGCCTCTCCGACAACGCGAAGGCCGCTGCCGTGCAGGCGGCCATCTGGTTCTTCAGCGACAAATACGTGCTGAGCACGGCCGACCCGCTGCATAACACCGTGGTCGGCATTGTGAACAAGGCCATAGCCGACCACCCGCTCATCCAGCCGCCACCGCCCACCCTGACCGTCGATCCGCCCAATGCGAGCGGTCCCGAAGGTGGCGCGGTCGGACCGTTCACGGTCACGTCCGGTACGGGAGAAGCCACCGTCACCGCTACGGACGGAAGCATGTTCTCCGACGCGGCAGGCAAAGTGCCGATCGCCAATGGAACCACGGTCCCGTCTGGGCAGAAGATCTGGATGCGCGCCACGCCTGGTTCGTCCACCGCCGTGCTTCAGGCCAGAGCGACGGCCACCGTCCCCAGCGGCAACGTCTATATCTACGCCGGCAACAACGGGGTCAGCGACGCTCAGCGGCTCATCCTGGCCGAGAATGCGACCTTGACGACCAACGTTCAAGCCACCGCCGATTTCCTCCCCCCGGCTCGCTGCAAGTGCAGAAGACGATCGCGGGTCCGGCCGCCGGATTCCAGGGGGAAGTCGTCATCCACGTGGCCTGCACCGATGGTGAGGACAGGCCCGACTACGTCATCGCCGCCGGTACGCACGCGGGCACCACGACGAAGACTTACGCTGGCATCCCGGTCGGGACGATTTGCACCGTCACCGAGACATCCGACGGCAGCAATACGTCAACGAAGGTGGTGGTGACCGGGGCCGGTCAGCAGAAGACCATCCGCTCCGGCGAAACCGAGACGGCCCACATCACGAATACCTATGACTTCGCCCCCGGCTCACTGATCGTGACGAAGACGATTGCCGGCCCAGCTGCGGGCCAGCAAGGGGAGATCAGGATTCACACGGTGTGCGATGGCACAGCCTTGACGCCAGATTTTGTGCTCGACCCCAGGACTCCCGCGGGTGACCACGTCAAGCCATACGACAACATCCCCGCCCCGACGACCTGCACGATTACGGAGACCGCTGACGGGCACACCAGTGCCGTGTCGGTCGTCGTCGACAAAAGAGAGCAGACGGTGCACGTTGGAGCTGGTGAGATCGTCAACGCGGGTATCAGCGACACGTACGGACTCGTGCCAGGCGAACTTGCGGTGACGAAGACCATCACTGGTCCCGCTGCCGGATCGCAGGGGCAGGTCGTGATCCACACGGTCTGCGGCAGCACCGCCCTTACGCCTGACTTCGTCATCCCCGCAGGGACTCGCGAGGGCGTCCAGTCGCTTATCTACAAAGGGATTCCCACGCCGGCCGACTGTGTGGTTACCGAGACTACGGACGGGCACACCAGTACCGTGTCGGTCGACGTCACTGGTAGCCCGGCGAGGCCCGCCACCATCCCGGGCGGCGGCGCTGGAGCCGCCACCATCAGCGACACCTACAGTTTCACCTTCGGCTCGCTGCTCGTGCGCAAGACGATCGCGGGGCCAGGTGCGGGCGAGCAAGGGTGAGATCACGATCCACGCGGAGTGCAACGGCACGGCGTTGACCCCGGATTTTGTGATCAACTCCAGGGCTCCGGCGGGTGACCAGTTCAAGCGATACGATGACATCTCTGCCGGAGCCGACTGCACGGTGACGGAGACCGCTGACGGGCACACCTCCGCTGTGTCGGTCGTTGTCGAGGGAAGCGGGCAGACGGTGTCCGTTCCGGCCGGTGGCGTCGTCGAGGCGGACATCAGCGACACCTACGGGCTCCGCCCAGGTCAGCTGGAGGTTACGAAGACCATTGCTGGTCCACTTGCCGGCGAACAGGGAAAGGTCGTGATCCACACGGTCTGCGACGGCGACGCCCTCACGCCTGATTTCGTTATCCCGGCGGGGACGCCCGCTAGCGACCAGTCGCACATTTACTCGGGTATCCCGACGCCGGCCGACTGCGTGGTTACAGAGACCACCGACGGGCACACGAGCACCGTCCCCGTCGCCGTCACTGGCAGCCCACACACCAGCACGATCCCGCCCGGCGGGGCCGGGGCCGCACACATCACTGACAGCTACGGCCCGGCCCCTGCGCCGATCCCGAGCCCGTTCCCCGGCTCCCTGCTCGTCACCAAGACGATCTCCGGTCCGCGCGCCGGCCACCAGGGGCGAGTCATCATCCATGTGGCCTGCAACGGCACCGCCATTTCGCCGGACTTCGTGATCCCGGCACGGACCCGGGCGGGCAGCGTGTCGCACAGCTTCGACGGCATCCCAGTCGACTCGGTGTGCACCGTCACCGAGACCAGTGACGGCGCGACCGCCACGGTCGGCGCGACCGTGACCGGCAATGACCAGATGGTGACCGTCCCGGCAGGCAAGGTGGTACCGGTGAGCTTGATCGACGCGTATAACGGCACGCCCGGCTTCCTCAAGGTAGCCAAGAAGATCGCTGGAACGGCTGCCCACCGCCACGGTCGCATCACGATCGTGGTGGCCTGTGGCGGTCCACTGTACGACTTCGTGTTCCGCATCCCCGCTCGGACGCGTGCCAGCCAGGCCTCGCGATGGTTTGGCGCTCTTCCAGCCGGAGCCCGCTGCACCGTCACCGAGTCCGCGATTGGCCGCACCAGCAACGTGCGCGTGGTGGCGCGCGGGAGGCGGCACACGGTGACCATACGCGCCAATGACAGAACCATCGTTCATATCACTGACACTTTCCGACCCATCCTCAGGCGAGTGTTGCCAGTCGTCACCGGCTGAGTGGCGCCGCGATCGGATCAGCACCTGAGCGGCGAGGTAGGAGCCGTGCGAGCAATCGCGGGCCCGGGACGGTGTGCAGGGCGAGCTGCTCGAACGGCGTGACCGCATCGCGGACCACGTCAAGAAGCTCTACGAGAAGCTGGCGTCGGCCTCGTCGACAGGCGATCTGCATCGCTCGCGTCTTCGGCGACGAGTATCTCCCCGAGGTCGTGCTCCAGACACCGTTCACGTCGCGCGGGGCGCTTCGACCGCGATTAGCGGGCCTGGAGCAGCGGTGCGCATTTCGGATCGCCACGACCTGATAGGTGCTGGAATGCGTCCCATGACCGACGACGCCGACGCAACCCGTGCCACGCCTGATCCCGACGACCACGTCGCCCGCCTGCAGGCGCAGATCGACGCCGCCAAGGCCCGCCGCGCGGGCTACCGCGCGGAGGCCGCCGAGACAGTCGCCCGAGGGGGCCCCGTGCGCCCGACGGACGAGGAGCTGGGGATCATCAAAACCGACGACACGGCCGGCAGGATCGCCGCCGACACGAGCCAGGAGATCCGGAGCAGGCTGAGCCGCCTGATGTCGCGGTTCGGGCGGAGCGGGAAGAAGTAGGGCGGACGGCCCCGGCCTTCGTACCCTTAACGCCTGCAGCGGGGTGAAAGTCCGGGATCTCGCACCCGCTGCTACCGGTGGAGAGTGCTGGTCTAGCACCGATCCAGAAGCTGCTCGGGAACGCCGACAGGGCGTGGTCCCGGCCGGCGCTCCGACTAGCGCCAGTCCAGCAATCCGCGCAGAGCAGGCATTCGCCAGACTCGGGCGAGGTCCCGCTGGCGCGACCCGAGATGGAGTGTCCGCCCGGTTCAGCTCCCGCCCAGACGCTGTCGTGCGTCGCGCGGCTGCGGCACCGGGCCGTTTGTGCTCCGGTGCCGCAGCGTTGCGATCGACACTGCTACGGTCGCGCTTCGAGCACGAGGTTGAACGGCGTCTCAGCGGCGCGCCGGAATCGGTTGAAGCCACCGGCGGTGACGACTTCGTGCAGGCGCCGCTCGCCGGCCGGGCGCCGAGCGCGAGCCCGACTTCCTGGTACGCGAGAGGCGGGGTGAGACCAGCGTCGATGCGCCGTAGAACACGCGGCCGACCGGGTTGAGGTTGTCCTGCGAGGCGAGTCGCCGGCGAACGGCTCGACGATCATCCACGTGCCGTCGGGCGCGAGCGCTGCTCGGCACGTGGGCGGCGGCGCCGACCGGGTCGCCCATGTCGTGCAGGCAGTCGAACATCGCGACCAGGTCGTAGCCGGTCGCCGGGAAACTGCTTGGCCGGAGCGACCTCGAAGCGCACCCGGTCGGCGAGGCCGGCCTCCGCGGCGGCTGGCGGCGCGTGGTCGATCGACTCGGCGTGGTAGTCGAAGCCGACGAAGCGCGACGGGGTAGGCCTCCGCCGATCAGCGTCGAGGCGCCATGCCCGCAGCCCACGTCGGCGACGCAGGGCGCCGTCGCCCAGCTTGGCGACGACGCCGTCGAGCGCCGGGATCCAGGACGAGACCAGGTTCGCGCTGTAGCCCGGGCGGAAGAACCGCTCGGTCCCGACGAACAGGTCATGGTCGTGCTGGTGCCAGCCGACGCCGCCCCGGTGCGGAACGCCTCGGGTGATCGTGGGCGCATCGCGGATCAGCGCCGTGGCCAGCTGGAACGCGCCCGGCACGAACGCCGGGCTTCCCTCCTGGGCCAGCGCAAGCGGACTGCTCAGGGGTCAGCGGAACGCGTCGCCGGCTGCGTCGTAGGTGACGTAGCCCCCGGCGGCCTGATTGGACAGCCACTCGCGCACGTAGCGCGGGTCCGTGCCGGTCCGAGCCGCCAGCGCGTCGGCGCTCAGCGGACCGGCTTCGTCGAGCGCCCGGTACAGGCCGAGCTGGTCGCCGATGACGACGAGCGCTGCCGACAGGGTGGCGCCGAGGTCAGTGACGAACTGACCCATGAACGCGTCGAGCGCGTCGGTGTCGATGGCGGTGGTGTTGGTGCACATCTCAGGTATCTCCTCTGGCGCGACCGCTCCAGCGCTCGTCCCAGACCTGAACGATGGTCTGGCGAGCGATCACGCCGCCTTCGAGCTCGATCACCGTCGCGCACAGCACATCGGTGCCGTCCGGGTAGCGACAGGCCTGGATGAAGGCGGCGCCGCTGCTCGTCCTGGACCTTGTGCTGGACCGAGTGCGTCATGTCACGGCTGTACATGTCCTCGATCCACTCCGTGATCTCCCGCAGATCCGGAGCACGCGCGCGGGAGCCCGGCTGGGTGATCCGGTCGGCGATCGTCACGATGGCGTCCGGGCCGTACATCGACAGCTGCAGATGCGCGTCGCGTCGCTGTGCGGCGCGCGCGAAGCGGTCGAGATCGAAGACGGCGATGGTGCTCACGGCTCCTCCCGTGGATCGAGGTGATTGCACCTGTCCGGAACCGCCAGAGGCATGTCTGGATGGACGAACAGGCGTCGGAGCGGCCGGCCGGCCGGTCACGCTGTCGCGGGTCGGCCGACTCGACGCGCCAACGAGCGAGAGATCGAGCGCCTGAAACCACGCGGAGTCGTTACTTCGGCGGCGCGGCGGTGGCGCTCGGCCTCGCGACGCAGGTCGTTGATGTGCTCGCGGGCGACCGATGTAGTGAACGTGACGGCGGTCATGGTCTCCTCCAGTCGTCTGTGATGACCTGCCGCCAAGCTACGTTTCAGTCCCCTGCCCCGCACATCGGGCAGATCGCCCAATCCTGCGCCTTAAGTTCGATGCCGGCGAGCGTTACTCGGCGTCACGGGGCGCCGGTCAGCCCGAGCCGGTGAGCTACGGCGCCGCCTCGGCGCGGTTCGTGACGCCGAGCTTCATCAGGATGTGAGAGACGTGGGCGCTCGCGGTCTTGGTGGTGATGAACAGCTGCTCGCCGATCTGGCGATTGGTCCGCCCCTCGGCAACCAGCCGGAGCACCTCGAGCTCGCGGTCGGTGAGCCCGAGGTCGTGCGGCGCCAGCGTCGGGGCCAGTCGCCGGCTCAAGGGCGATCCCTGCCCGCCGCGCCAACGCCTCGACCTCTTCGCGGAACGGCCTGGCCCCGACGCTGCTGGCGACATCGAAGGCGGCCCGGAGCGGCTCGGCGATCTCCAGCGCGCGGCCACCGGACAGCGCGACGGCCTCGGCGACGCGGAAGTCGGCATACGCGGCCCGCAGGGCCTCGCTGAGTTCCCGGAATTGGTCGGCCGCGACGCGCCAGGGTCCGGGTCGTGCCTCGCCGCGAAGCCTGGCAAGCTCGGCCGCGGCGAGCGCTCGGAACGCGAGCGCCTCTGGCGGCGCCCCACCGCCGGCGCGATGGTCGATGACCCGGTCGAACTCGGCGATCGCGGCCGCCGCCGACCTCCGCGGCCTGCGCTGCCACGTCGCCACCGCCCGGCAGGCGTCGCTCGCTCGGCGAGATCGGCCGCCGACTCGGCACGGCGAGCCAGAACAGCTCGGCGTTGTAGATCAGGTCGCCGTCCGATCCCGCCACCAGGCCAACCCGTCGGCGAGGCGCTCGCGCGCGCGCTCGAGCTCACCGCGGTGCAGGTGCAGCATCACCCGCCACGCGCTCGCGGGACCGATCAGCTGAAAGCCGCCCGAGCGTTGCATCAGCTCCCAGGCGCCGTCGAGCAGCTGCTCGCGCCGCCTCGAACTCCCCCCGCTCGGCGGCGAGATGTCCGGCGATGTTCTGCAACCCGGCCACGTTGAAAGGCGTCGTCGCACCGTCGAGCCCCGGCTGGATCGATCCGCTCGGCGTCCTGCGAGCCGACCCATCCGCGACAGCCGCCAGCCCGCCTGCATCCGCAGCTGATCGCCGGCGACCGCGGCTCATCCCGAGCCGCTCGGCCGCGGCGATCCCCTCGATCCCGAGCGCGAGCGCCTCCTCGATCCGTCCCGCGTCGTCGATCGCCTGGCTGCCGTTGATGTACGCCGCGCACGATCTCCTCGCGCCGAGCCGATCTCCTGTGGCGATCCGCAAGCCCTCCCGACCGGCGGCGATCGCTCGCTCGAACTCGCCGAGCGTCGCGCGTAGACGATCGTCAGAGTGCTGAGCGCTCTGCCTCAACGGCTCGGGCGCCCAGCAGCTCGGCCAAAGGAATCGCTTCCTCCAGCGGCGCGCGGGCCTCGGACGAGTCCGGCGTTGACCATCAGGATCCGCCCCTCGCCGCCAGCGCCTCGGCGTACTCGAGCGAGGGCGGCTCCCTGGGCACCAGCCGCCGGGCCGCGGCGAGGTGCTCGATCGCGTCGGCTCCACGTCCGGCGTAATGCATCGCACGCCCGATCGTCGATCTCCGCAGCAGCGGCCCGCAGCGGATCGGCGTTCTCGTCGACCCGCGCGCGCGCCTGCTCGGCGAGCGCGAGGCGCGACCGGCATCGCCGGCCCAGCTCGGCGAGCTGCGACCCTCGCAGCAGCAGGTCGATCCGGTCGATTCCCGACGCCTCTTCCGGCGCGTCGACCCGATCCCAGAGCTCCGAGCGCGCGGTCGACGTGCCGGAGCGCCTCACCGTAGGCGTGCATCCGCTCGGCCTCGTCGGCCGCCGGCACCGAGGCCGTCGAACGCGGCGCGCCTCTCGCCGGCCGCGTGCCAGTGGTGGGCCAGCTCAGCCGCCGCGCGACGGCCCCGCGTATTCGCGATGCGCTCCAAGCGTCTCCGCGATCGCGCGGTGCAGCCGCAGCCCTTCAGCCGGCAGCGTGTCGTCATAGATCGCCTCGCGTAGCAGCGCGTGGCGGAACGCATACGTCATCCCGCCGGCCGCTCGGCACCAGCACGTGATTGTCGGTCGCCTCTCGCAGCGCGTCCAGCAGCGTCGGCTCGTCGAGGCCGACCAAGTGCGCGAGCAGGCGATGATCGACCGACCGGCCCGCGATCGCCGCCGCCCGCAGTACCTCTCGAGTCACCGCCGACAGCCGCTCGACCCGCAGCAACAGCGCCTCACGCAGAGACACCGGCAGCTGCCCGCGCGCCGTCCTGGGCACGTCGCCAGCAGCTCCTCGGCAAAGAACGGGTTGCCTTCGCTGCGGCTGAAGATCCGCTCGATCACCCGGCCGTCGGGCACATGACCCGCGATCGCCTGCAGCTGCTCGGCGACCTCGGACCGCGCCAGCGGCTCGAGCTCCACAGCGCTGCGCCGCGCCCGGACCGCTCCAGCTCGACCAGAAACGGCCGCAGCGGATGCCCCCGATGCAGCTCGTCGGGCCGATACGTGACCACCAACGACAATCGCGTCGCGCACGCGCGTTGCGAACCAGGAACGCAAGCAGATCGCGCGAGGACCGATCGATCCAGTGCACATCCTCGACGATCAGCAGCACCGGCCGACGCTCGGCCAGCCGAGCAAGAACTCGGTACACCGCCTCGAACAACTGCTCACGGCCAGCCACCGCGCCTCGGCGGCGCCCGGCACCGGCCACAGCGCAGCCAGCGCCGACCGCAGCGGACGCTCCCAACCCCTCCAGCGCCTCCGCGTCCGTCCATCACCCCACGCAGCGCGGAGATGATCGGCGAGAACGCGAGCTCACCCTCGGCCAGCTCGACGCACTCCCCCACCAGCACCAGCGCGTCTCGCCGCCCGGGCTCGCGTCTCCAGCTCCACCACCAGCCGGCTCTTACCGATCCCCGCCTCGCCGGCCACCAGCATCGCACCGCCACTCCCGGACGCCGCGCGCCCCAGCAGCTGCTCGAGCACCTCGAGCTCGGCCACCCGGCCCACGAACCGCGGCGATGAGATACGGCCAACCATCATCTAACCCCGACAGCACCCCACCGCACCGCGGAACAGACCACAGAACAGATCTCACCGCAAGTGACGAACCGGGAACTGAACAACCGTCGCCCCACGAGGGGATTATCCACGTCTAAGACGGGCGTCGTGGACTACGAGGGGCGAAACAGGTTCGAGCTGCTTTCGCTCGAGACGCATCTCGCTCATCAAGCCGGTAGCCGAGCCCCGAGCTTCAGAACGCTCGTTAGTCAGGTAAATCAAACGGACGCGCCTCGCAACAGCCGATCGCCTGGAACACGACGCCGCCCGCAGCCCTTGTGCCGGCTGCACGGCCGTTTCGAGCATTGGCGCGGATGCGACAGCGCGACCTGTCGCTGCTATCCGATCACCGCGTAGAGCTGCCAGCGGTCAGGGACCCCCTTTAGGGTGCGGGTGCCGCGGTCCTCGAACTGAAGACCGGAGCCGGCGACGAGGTCTTTCACGGTGCGCGAGACGAGCACCTCTCCGGCTGCGGCGAGCGCGGCGACTCGTGCGCCGATGTGCACGGCGATTCCGCGGATATCTCCAGCTCGGCGCTCGCATTCGCCGGTGTGAAGCCCGACTCTGAGGCTGAGGCCGGTCTGTTGTGTCGCCTCGATCGTCGCGAGTGCGCAGCGGATCGCGCGGGCGGGGCCGTCGAAGGTAGCGAGCAAGCCGTCGCCGATCGTCTTTATCTCCTGACCGCCGAAGCGCCGCAGCTGCTCGCGCACGAGCTGCTGGTGGCCCTCGAGCAGCTCGCTCCAGCGACGGTCTCCGAGCCCGGCGGCGTGGACGGTCGAGTCGACGATGTCGGTGAACATCACGGTCGCGAGCACCCGGTCGGGGTGACGCTCGCCGCGTCTGCCGGTAACGAATTCCTCGACGTAATCCGAGAATCGTGTCGGTGTCTCCGGTGAGGGGGAGTGCTCGCCTTCCAGCTCGACGAGTTGGGCGCCGGGGATCTGCCGGGCCATGTAGCGCGCGCCCTCAATCGGGGCGATCGCGTCGCGATCACGATGGATGATCACCGTCGACTCGACCCCTGGACCCACGCGACCGACACGTTCCGTCGCCACAGCCCCGACGCTAATGACCCGAACGACGACGCCGCACTTAGAGCACCTGACTCACCACTCGGTCCATCCCGTCCAGAAGCAACCTCGGCGTGGTCACGTTCGCTCATCCGACCGTGACCCGCAGGGCGTGACTGAGGCGATCGATCGAGACGACGAGCACGCCCAGCTCCAGATGCTCGACCTCGCGCGCCCGCACGACGCACAGAACAGCCAGGGCATCGCGGCCCCGCGTCCGTCCGCGACTCCGCGCCAGCCACCGGGCCTGCGCCCGGACGCGAGCGAGATGCCGCGCGTCATAGGCCCGGGTCTTGGTCTCGATCGCCACCACAGCTCCCGTCGGGGCCACGGCCAGGGAATCGATGTCTCCCCCACCCGGCCACCGCAGCGAATGCCGATCCCGCCAACCCTCCCGCTGCAACGTGGCCAGTTCTCGCCGGACAAGGTCTTCGGACTCAGCCCCGATCTGGCTTCGGCGCGCCAGCGAGAACCAATGGCGCGCATGTAGGCCTGCTGTGGTGGCCATGAGTGCCGATAGGGCCCCGGCCGATGGCGCCCCAGCAGCCGCGACCACCAGGCCCACGACCGCGAGTACGACGGCGAGCCCGGCGCTAGCTGTGCCCCGCACCAGCCGCCGGCACTGCTGACGACGCGGAAAGCTGATCGATCGCGGCCAGCCATTCCGACCTCGCTCGTTGTCTTGCCAAAGCACCACGTCGACACCTAGATACGACACTGCCATTCGAGTGTCATCGCACGGGGCCGAATCCTCCGGCTCGGTGAGACAGTGACCGCCCCGGCTAAGCCGACCGACATCCCTTCGCAGCGGGATCGGCCGCCGCCGAGCTCATACCTAGGCAGTGCTGACCGCATGAGTGCTCGCTTGACCCCCGTCCTAACCCCGACCCGCCCACGAGCACCATCAGGCGTCGCGTTTGCCACCAACGGATCGGGTGCAATCTCAGCGGCTTCTGTCCAAGGAAACCCGTGGAGTAGGCCATGGACAGGCTGCTGACCGCCGAAGAAATCGCCGAGCGCCTCGGCATGAGGACCGACTGGGTCTGGGCCCAAGCCCGCGCCGGACGGATCCCGCACGTCCGCCTCGGGCGCTACCGCCGCTTCCGCGAATCTGCGATCGAAGCATGGGTGAGCGAGCTCGAGACCGGCGGAACGACCGCCACGCTTGGCCCGGCCGACCGGCCGCTGACGCTGCGCAGACGCGCCTCGTAGCTGCCCGAGAGCCCTGGCATCGGCGTCTTGTCCAAAGCCGCATTGCCAGCAGCGCGTAGTTGGAGAGACGGATTCGAAGGTCGGCAGCCCGAGGCCCCCAACCGGCCGGGGCGCCGAGCCGGGCGACGTCGCGTGGCGGGCAGTTCCTGCGGCCGCGTAAGCCCGGGAGGCGTCCGGGTCTTCAAAATTGATGGACAATTGATGGACACTCGGCCCGAAGGCCAAAGTGGACGCCTCTCGGAAACCACAGTTTTCCAGGGGCTTCGCGAGGGTGAGCGACGGGATTCGAACCCGCGACCGCCTGGACCACAACCAGGAGCTCTACCAGCTGAGCTACGCCCACCGCGCACGGGTGAATCTAGCAACGGAGCGGGTGCCGCGGAAGCACCGGCCCCGGGCCGATGGGCGGATTCGCGCTAGGGCCGCGGGCGAGTCTCGAGCTGCCGAATGTCGGTCAGGACGGCCTGGAATCCCTCGCGGTAGCCACGCAGGTAGTCGTTCTCGTCCTGCTCGTCGAGGAACTGCCTCGGCTTGAGCGACTCGAGGCAGTAGCGCCGCAGATCGTCGAGCGAGTGGTTGAGCCGGGCCGCGTACTGCTGGGCACGCCACAGCGCCGCGCGCCGGCCGCTGGCGAGCGCGTTGCCGCGCTCGCCGTCGAGCTGCGACAGACGTGTGCGGATCGCGGGAATCAGCTCCATAGCCAGCATCGGACCTCCACCAAAGGCTAGCCCGCGGCTGATGGCCGCCGCGGCGGGGGCGGGGCCGTCAGGTGGAGGTCGTTAGCGGGATCAGGGCTTGAGACGCACCACTTGGGGGTCGTGGTCGCTGACCTGATCGGCGTATTCGGAGTTGATGTGCACGACCTGATACTCGGGGCTGCCGAGACCTCGCGTGACGAGGATGTGGTCCAGGACCTCCGAGATGCCGTCGAAGTCGTACGTGTATCGCTGGTCGGCCGGGAGCGTCGTGATCAGGTCGGTGAGGATCGAGTCGCCGCTGCCGTCGGCCGTGCCGGTGCGCAGAACCGAGAGCGCCGGGCTGAACTGGTAGTCGTTGAGGTCGCCGAGGACGACCACGTCGGCCTTCTTGTCGATCCCGAGGATCGTGTCCACGAAGTCGTGCTCGGTCAGCGCCTGTCCGGAGCGCTGGACTGCGGACGATTGCGTCGGGAACTGGAAGCGTCCGTCCGCGTTCTGGTCCCCGAGCTTGGCGTCGAAGTGGTTGGCGATCACGAACACCGGCTTGCCGTTGAACGTGAACTCGCCGACCAGTGGCTTGCGGCTCGCGGTCCACACTGGGTTGGTCGGGTCGATCCGGCCCGGCGAGAGCGTCAGGTCGGGCTTGCCCTTCGTCTTCACCACCGAGGTTGCGGTGGTGGAGCGGTTGACCGACGGTGCGCCGCGGTCCACGAACGTGACCCGCGCCGGGTTGTAGAGGAACGCCACCCGGATGTTGCCGCCCGGCTGGCCGCCGTCCTGGTCGTTGACCGGGTCGATCTCGCGTGCGTCGTAGTGCGGCCCACCGGCGGCGATGATCGCGTCGGTGAGCTTGCTGATCGTGTCGTTGGCGGTGACGACGCCGTCATCGGTCGCGCCGTCGTTGTCCTGGACCTCCTCGACGGCGACGATGTCCGGCGTCGCGAGGTTCGTGACCAGATCCTGAGCGAGCCGCTGGAACTTCGAGGCGGGGTCGCTCGGGGCCAGGTTCTCGACGTTATAGGTCGCTACCGACAGCTGGCCCTTCTTCTGCGTGGTCGCCACCGTCGGAGGCAGGTTGTTGTGCTGCACGCTCCCGACGGTCGTCGCTGCGATCGTGTACCCGCCGAACTCGGAGTAGTCGACCGGACCGACGCTCGCGCCCTGGAACACGTCGCCGACGTTGACCTCTGGGTTGCTGCCGTTCGCCGGGACGATCTCGATTCGCCCGGACGGGGTCGCGTTCTCGGCCAGCAGCTCGGTACCACCCCGGAACGTCTGGTCCTGCGACGGCTTGGTCGTCACGTACTGCTCGCCGAAGCTGTTCGACGGGCCGACCACGCGGGCGTCGTCGACCTCGACCCGCATCCCCTCGCGCGACTCCCAGAAGTCCAGGGCCGAGCGATCGGGCGTGATCTTGGTGGACTCGATGTTGCCGCCGCCGAGGTCGGGGGCGTAGGTGTCGGGAACCGTCGACGGGCCGATCACCTCGGGCGCCGGCAGCGGGTTGCCGTGCGAGAGCACGATCGCGCTCGGGCTGTCGATCTCGGTGACCGACAGCTGCGAGGTGGTCGAGACCGTCTCGCCGCTGGCCAGCGGATAGAAGTCCTTGACCGAGCCCGAGACCAGCACCGAGTCGCCAACCGCGACGCCCGGCGACGACGTGAACACGAAGACTCCCTCGCTGGTGGCCGGGTCGTTGTCGGGGTCGGGGTCCTGGATCCAGTAGCCCCGGCTGCTGCCGGTGCCGCGGATTGCGGTGACGATGCCCGGAACATTCGTGACCTGATCGCCGTCGTGCGGCGACACCCACGAGGTTCCCTGAATGTCGTGGATCCGAAGCGGACCGGGCGTGCCCGTGCCGGTGCCGCCACCACCGTCGCCGCTGCCGTTCGCGGCGCCGGGGGTCGGGGTCGCCGAGGTGAAGTCGGCGGAGTTGTTGTCGCTGTCGGCCTGATCGCTGCGCTGCTCGGAGTCCGTGTTGGAGGCGCCGGCCGCGGGTGACGTCTCGCTGATCGCTGCGGTCCCGTACCCGACCAGGTCCTGGGAAGCGCTCTCGCACGACGAGGAGTCCGAGCACGTCAGCGGATCGGTGCCGTGCACGAGCGCCACCGTGCCGGCCGTGGCCGACATCGCGATCGAGCCGCTGGCCTGCGTCTCCGGCAGCGGCTGCGTCCCGCCGGCGCCCTTGGACTCGCCCACCAGGTACAGCCCGTGCGCCGGGATCGAGCCTGTCAGGGTCGTGACCTGCCAGCTGCCGGTCGCACCCGAGGCGTGGTACTGCACCGACCAGCCATCGACGCTGACGGCCTCGTCGCTGCGGTTGGTCAGCTCGATGAAGTCGTTGGTCAACGTGGCGCCCGAGTTGCCTCCTCCGCCGTACACCTCACTGATCACCAGCGTCGCCGACGCCGCCGACGCCGCGCCGACGGTCAATAACGTCGCCACGATCGCCGCCAGTCCAGCGACTGCCAGCGCCACAACCATCCTCGAGCCGTGCCAGATCCGGGCACCACGCATCGCGTTTCCTCCAGTGTCGTTTCCCCGCCGGTTCGGCCCGGGCGGCAGCCGCGTCCCTTCCCGCGCCGCGCAGGTTCGCCCACCGCCGGCCGGCGCATGTGAACATCTCGGTCAGTCGAGGTGAACACGCCGCACGCCTGTCGCGGTGCCCCAGCACCCCCGGCAGAACTTCGAACCTGCGACCCCGGCTTAGATCGGCCGCCTCCCTCGCAACCATCCTCAACGAGGCAGGCTCGGGTTGACGCCTATGCGAACATACGTTCGATGCGACGATATGGATTCCAACTCACTGAGCACGACCCTCAGAAGCCCTGGCTGATTCTCAACTCGCGCCACGAGGAGATCGAGCTACCTGATGGCGCGAGCTTCTTCGACTGGGCCGCAAAGCATTTCCCCCGCGAGCGATACAGCGTCGATGTCGATCCCTGGACGCTGTCGCCCGCGCGAGACGTCTGAGCCCCGAACTGGCGTGGCCGCTGTCCTACCCGGCCGCGGGTCAACTCTGTGGCGCGCTCAGTTTCCCCTCAACATGCCCCGTCGCTGGTAGGGACGCTCACGAGCAGGCCCTTCCTCGATATACGCCACCTGGGCCTGGAAGACGTAGACGCGTCCGCCGCTTGAGTCGATCACCGAAAACGGGTCACCTGCGATCACCTGGTCGGCCACATCGTTCACGGCACCGTCGACCACTAGTTCCTTGCCCCCGGCAAAGCCAATACGAGTTGCCACAGCATCTCCCTCCTTCGACGTTGTGTGCGCATCTTGACTGGCCTGGAGAGAGCGTTGCAAGAAACTAGTTGCGCTTCTCGGCTCTCGCCAGCGCCCCCGGCAGGACTCGAACCTGCGACCCACGGCTTAGAAGGCCGTCGCTCTATCCATCTGAGCTACGGGGGCCCGCGGGAAAACTGTAGTGAGATCACCAGGTCCGCTCGCAGGCTCTCTCTGCATGACCCGAAACTAAGGAAGCGACCCCGGCTGGCCGGGGCCGCTTCTGAGAAAAGCCCAGCCATACCCGCAGGGGACCGCCCGAGGTGGGCGGACGAAATCCCACGGGCTGGAAGGGTCCTGCTCAAAATGGATTACCCGGCCGATCGCCGGGCAAACCAGACGGTCGCAAAATGCGCGAAATCGGTCGTCGTCGGCACGGCAGGAGCGGGTGCTGGACGCGGCTGGCCTGCCGTGGCGGGGCTTGCTGCGCACGACAGCAAGGCTCCGGGATCGGGGCGGCCGGATTCGAACCGGCGAAACCTCTCGGCCCCAAACCGAGCGCTCTACCAGACTGAGCTACGCCCCGGGGTGCTTCAGTCTAATGACCAGTCCTCGAATACGCGGTCCGTCCACGCCGGCCCGGATCGCGGCCACTGCCCACCGTCGAGTAGGCTCGGCCGCCGTGGCCGAGATCGAACCGCTGCGGGCGCTCCACTACGACCTCGAGAAGACCGGAGGGCTCCAGCCGGTGGTGGCGCCGCCGTACGACGTGATCGATGCCGTGCAGCGGGCCGAACTCGAGGCTCGCTCCCCCTACAACGTCGTGCGCATCGACCTCCCCGTGGGCGACGACCCCTACGCCGAGGCCGGCCGCCTGCTGGCCGACTGGCGCAGGCAGGGCGTGATCGCGACCGACGCGGAGCCCGCGTTCTGGGCACTCGAGCAGGACTACACCGGCCCCGACGGCCGGCACCGCCAGCGGCGCGGCCTGCTCGCGCGCGTGCGCGTGGAGGACTATGGCGCCGGCCGGATCCGCCCGCACGAGCGCACCCACCCGGGTCCGCGCGAGGACCGCCTGAGGCTCACGCGCGCGACCCAGGCGAACCTGTCGCCGATCTTCTCCTTGTTCTCTGACCCCGACGGTGCCGTCTGGGCGGCGCTCGCCCCGCACACCGCAACCGAGCCGTGGGGGGAAGCCAGAGACGACGACGGCACCGTCAATCGCCTGTGGCGCGTCCCCGACCCGGCCGCGATCGAGACGGTCAAGGGCGCGCTCGACGGCGCGGAGCTGCTGATCGCCGACGGCCACCACCGCTACGAGACCGCCCGGGTCTACGCCGAGGAGGTCGGCGGCGACGGGCCCCAGTGCTACGTGTTGATGTGCCTGGTGGCACTCCAGGACCCGGGGGTGACCGTGTTTCCCACGCACCGGCTGGTCCGCGGGCTCAGGTCCGAGCAACACGAGGCGCTGGCCGAGGCGCTGCGCCGCGACTTCGAGATCGAGCCGCTGGCGGCCACGGCCAGGCTCGCGCCCGAGCCCGGCGACCGCATCCGGATCGGGTACATCGACTCGCACTTTCGCCGGCCGTACATGCTGACCCTGAAGGACGCGGCGATCGCCGACGCCGCGCTCCCGGATCACGCCGAGCCCTACCGCCGGCTCGACACTGCGGTGCTCGAGGCGCTGGTCCTCAAGGGCGCGCTCGGCATGAGTGACGAGGCGATCGACGAGCTCGACGGGCTCGGATACGCGCGCGACTTCGACCAGGCGGTCGAGCTCGTGCAGCGGGGCGAATATGACGCCGCGTTTTTCATGGCCCCGATCCCGATCGAGGACGTCCAGGCGGTCGCCGAGACGGGCGAGAGCATGCCCCCGAAGTCGACGTACTTCTACCCCAAGGTGCCCACCGGTCTGGTTTTCAACTCGCTCGTCGAGTAACGCCAAAACCGGCGCTACGATGGGTCACGGAGGCACCCGCAAACACAAGGAAATTGGATGAAGGCCACAGCTCGCCGAACCGCACGGAACGCGTTCACACACCGGATCGACATTCGCCAGCACCAGCTGAACGTCGACGAGCCCAACGAGCATGGCGGCGACGACGACGGGCCTAGTCCGCAGGAGCTGCTGGCAGCGAGCTTGGCGTCGTGCACGGCGGTGACGATCGAGATGTACGCCAAGCACAAGGGCTGGGACATCGGGCAGGTCGAGGTGCAATGCGACTACCAGCCGGCCGAGCGCGGCTGCCCCACGAACTTCAAGACGGTCCTCCGGCTCCCGGCCGACTGCCCGCCGGAGATGGTCGAGCGCCTGAGCGTGATCGCGGCTAAGTGCCCCGTGCACCGCACGCTCGACGGCGAGGTGATCTTCAGCGAGCGCATCGAGCTCGTCGAGCCCGCGACTACCTGAGTCGGCGACGCGCCCGATCGGGCGGATCGCCTCGGACGATCGTTAGCGCTAGGGCTCGCCCAGCTCCCTCAGTCGACAACCTGCACGCCCGCCTCGACAAGCTCCTGCACCGCCCGCTCCCCGTCGCCCGGTTCGACCTCGACCGGCCGGGTGCCGTCGCGGTGGACGACCACCTCGAACCCGGCTCGCCGGGCGTCGAGCGCGGTCTCCTTGACGCAGTAGTCGAGCGCGAGCCCGACCACGTGGACCTTGTCGACGTCGTGGTCGCGCAGCAGCTGCTCGAGCTCGGTGCCCTCGAAGCCCGAGTAGCCCTCGAGCTCGGGCGTGTAGCCGGTGTCGACGACGACGTCGATCCGGCCGGCGTCCACGTCGGGGTGCAGCTCCGCGCCCCTGCTGCCCTGCACGCAGTGCACCGGCCAGATGCCCCCGTTGACCTCGAACGAGGCGTGATCGGGCGGATGCCAATCCCGTGTGGCAACCACGAACGGGACCTCGGCCGCCAACCGGTTGACGGGGCCGACCACGGCATCGCCTTCATCGACGGCGAGCGCGCCGCCGGAGGTGAAATCGTTCTGCATATCGACGACGATCAGAGCCTCCATTCCTCGCCAATATAGTCAGGCGATGGCGACCCCGACCCAGACGACCGGCGACCGAATCAGGCCGTCGTTGCTGACGGTGCAGGACGCGCTGACGATCGACGTCAGCGGCCGTACCGACGCCGCGGTGCTGGTCCCGCTGTACGAGTCGCACGGCCAGCTGCACGCGGTGTTCACCAAGCGACGCGACGACCTGCGTCGCCACCCGGGCGAGATCTCGTTTCCGGGAGGGCGCCGCGACGACGGCGACCGTGACCTGCTGGCCACGTCGCTGCGCGAGGCCGAGGAGGAGATCGGGCTGCCGGTCGACGCCGTCGACGTGCTCGGGGCGCTTCAGCCCACGCCCACGATCGCCACCGGATACGCCGTCTACCCGTTCGTGGGGATGATCGACCCGGGCCGCGAGTGGACTCCGAGCGCGCAAGAGGTCGCCCAGGTGATTGAGCTGCCGCTGAGCTCGCTGCGGGCCGGCTACGGACGCCGTCGCCTCGTCCGCCGCGGCCTCGCGATCCGCACCGACACGTATCTCGTCGGCGAGCACCTGATCTGGGGTGCGACCGCCCGGATCCTGGCGGACCTGCTCGACCGCATCGGGTCGCTGCTCGGCCGGCGCCCCTAGGATCCGCCGACCGCCAACGTCGACCCACACCGCCCACCGCTCACGGCGGACAGCCGACCGACCACCCCCAGAGGAGCGCCGGATGCAATACGAGCAGATAGTCACCGAGGTCGCCGACGGTGTTCTGACGATCACGCTGCACCGGCCGGATCGGCTGAACGCCTGGACGTCGACGATGGGCGAAGAGCTGATCGCCGCGTTCGACGAGGCGGACGCCGATGACGCCGTACGGGCGGTGATCGTCACCGGCGCCGGCCGGGGCTTCTGCGCCGGCGCCGACCTGGCCGGCGGCGGAGCCACGTTCGACTACCGCGAGCGCGACGCCGAGGGGCCGGTGCCACGCGACGGCGGCGGCAGGCTGACGCTGCGCATCTTCGACTCGACCAAGCCGGTGATCGCCGCGATCAACGGCCCGGCGGTCGGGGTCGGAGCGACGATGACGCTGGCGATGGACGTGCGGATGGCCGCCGAAGGAGCCAAGATGGGATTCGTGTTCGCCCGCCGGGGGATCGTCCCGGAGGCGTGCTCGAGCTGGTTCCTGCCCCGCAGCGGTGGGGATCAGCCGCGCGATGGAGTGGGTGGCGACCGGCCGCGTGTTCCCCGCCCAGGAAGGGCTGCGAAGCCGGCCTGATCCGCAGCATCCATCCCGCCGGCGAACTGCTCGACGCCGCCCGCGGGCTGGCCCGCGAGATCGCCGACAACACCGCGCCGGTGTCGGTGGCGCTGGCCCGCCGGATGATGTGGACGATGCTCGGCGCCGAGCATCCGATGCTCGCGCACCGCGCGGACTCGCGCGGGATGTTCTACCGCGGACAGTCGGCAGACGCGGCCGAAGGCATCGGTGCGTTCCTGGAGAAGCGCGCCGCCGAGTTCCCCGATCGCGTGAGCGACGGGCTACCGGAGATCCTGCCCGGCTGGACCGCGCCGGACTTCCGGTAACCCACCGCGAGCGCGGGAACCGACCGCGGCGACCTAGGCCTCGGGGCCGGTCTCGATCGGCACCCCGACGAGGCTCCCCCACTCGGTCCAGGACCCGTCGTAGTTCTTGACGTCACGCTCGCCCAGCAGCTCGTGCAGGACGAACCAGGTGTGCGCCGAGCGCTCGCCGATCCGGCAGTAGGCGATCACCGGATCGCCGGTCAGCACGCCCTTGGCGGTGTACAGCTCGCGCAGCTCCTCGGCGGACTTGAAGGTGCCGTCGTCCTTGACCGCCTGCGCCCAGGGAACCGAATGCGCGCCGGGGATGTGCCCGGCCCGCTGGGCCCCCTCGTACTCGTAGCCGGCCGGGGCGACCAACTCGCCCGAGTACTCCTGAGGCGAGCGGACATCGACGAGCTGGTGTGAGTTGTCGAGCGCGCGCAGGACCTCGTCGCGCCTGGCACGAATCGCGTCGTCCCCGGGCTCGGCGACGAACGTCGCGGCTCGGTGCTCTGGGACCTCGGTCGTCGTGGGGCGGCCGTCGGCGATCCAGCGCTCGCGGGGACCGTTGAGCAGCTTGACGTTGTCGTGCCCGTAGTACTTGAGGTACCAGTACGTGTAGGCGGCGAACCAGTTGTTGCGGTCGCCGTAGAGGACGATCAGGTGGTCGTCGGAGACCCCGTGGCTGCCCAACAGCCGCCCGAAGTCCTCGGCGCCGAGGAAGTCGCGTCGGACCTGATCCTGAAGATCGGCCCGCCAATCCAACCCGATCGCCCCGGGAATGTGTTGCTCTTGGTAGAGAGCCGGGTTCTCGTCCACCTCGACGATCCGGATCGAGTCGTCGTCCAGATGCCGCTCGAGCCACTCGGGCTCGACCAGCACGTCATTTGCGTAATCGGCCATGCCTATTGCTCCAAAGTCGCGTGTGCAAATCAGCTCGATCGAGCCGGCCCGGGCTGCCGCGGGAACTCCCGGATACCCGATCGGGGTTTACTTACTTTATGTAAGTGAGTTTAGCGGCGGCCCGGAGGCGGCCCGGCCGCAGTCCTGGGCATCAGCGCCCTCGCCACAGCACCCGGTCGATGGCATCTGCCGCCTGCCCCGGCCAGGCGCCGGGCGCCACGTCGGAGAGCAGGGCGTACGGGATGCGCGAGTCGTCGCAGAGCCGGCGCACGAGCTCGCTCCCCCCGGCGAGAACGGAAGCATCGACGGTGCCCGCGGCCTCGTACACGACGCCCCGAACGGTGGTGTCCAGCAACCGCAGCAGCAGCATCTCGAGCCGGCTCGAGTGCAGCGCCGCTACGGACTCGGCAGTCCCGGTCGCCGAGCCCAGCAGGACGCACACAACCGCCGCATGCTCCAGCGCCGGGATCAGGGTCGCGATCCGGTCCGGATCCGCCACCACCGCCTCCGCTCCCGCGGCCTCGATCTCGCTCGTGCGCGCCGGGTCGCGCGTCGTCGCCCGGACCGTGTGACCGCGGGCGATCAGCTCGCGGGCCAGCTCGAGCCCGCGGCAGCCACAGCCAATGATCAGGCAGCGTGCCAAGCGGGCACTGAGGGCGCGACGGCCCGGTCAGGACCCCGCCCGCCGCTGCGCACCGAACTCCTCGCGCGCCTGCGCCCGCGTGCGTTCGGGGAGCCCCCGCTTGCGGCGATGGGCGTTGGTGGCCTCGAGCAGCTCGTCGAGCTCGCGGTCGGCCAGCGACTCCTCGTGGCGGCGGTGGTGTTCGCGGAGGTCGTTGGCCACGCCCAGCTCGTACTCGGCCACGGTGACCTCGGGCTCGCCCTTGGCGCGGCGCCGGGCGTTGTGGGCGGCGATCATCTGGTCGAGATCCTCGGCCTCCAGCGCTTCGCGCTTCTCGGTGATCTCGCGGGCGGACTTCAGGCCGACCTGATCGAGCCCGTTGCCCGGATAATGCCTGGCAAGCAGCCACATCCACAGGCCCACGGCGACCGCGCCACCCAGAAGCACGAGGACGAAGGAATCCACGGCGCAGTGAGTCTATTGGCGGGGGTGGCCGGTGTCGAGGCGCACCCACGCGAACGGCCCGCCGCCGGCGGACACGCTGACGCGGCTGTAGCGCCCGGCGTCGCCGACACCGCGACCGGCCGACGAGCCGCGGTCACCGGGGATCCACCTCGTGCATTATGGTGGGCGCCGACAGCAGAGCAGGCGCACGAGTCCAGGTGTTCCATCCGCAAACCACAGCAACGGTCGACGTCGGTGGGAACGTGACCACTCACCACCGGCACACCAACCGCGAGCAGCGCTGGTCGTTGCTGAGCGCTCGGGGAGGCACCGTGTGGTTCACCGGCCTGCCCGGGGCCGGCAAGACCACGGTCGCCTCCGCGCTGGAGCTGCGCCTGCTCGAGCAGGGCCGCAGCGCCTACCTGCTCGACGGCGACAACCTGCGCCAGGGGATCTGCTCGGACCTCGGGTTCAGCCGCGCCGACCGCGACCGCAACGTCAAGCGTGTCGGTGAGCTGGCGCGACTGCTGGCCGATTCCGGCACGGTCGCCGTGGTGGCGCTCGTCTCGCCCTACGAGGCGACCCGCCGCGCGGTCCGCGAGTGCCACCTCGCCGACGGCCTCTCGTTCGTCGAGGTGTTCGTCAACACGCCGCTCGACGTCTGTGCCGAGCGCGACCCGAAGGGGATGTACGCGCAGGCCAACGCCGGGCAGCTCGACCATTTCACCGGCATCGACGACCCGTACGAGCCGCCGAGCTCGCCGGACGTCGAGCTCTCGCCTGGGCTGACCGTCGACGCGGCAGTCGACGCGGTCATGCGGGCGCTGGGCAGCCGGCGCTGACGACGAGGAGGCGGCTGGATGAAGCTGATCGGAGCAGGCCTTCCACGGACCGGCACGCTCTCGCAGAAGATCGCCTTGGAGATGATCGGCCTGGGGCCGTGCTACCACATGGTCAACGTCCTCACCGACCTGCCGCAGGCCGAACTGTGGCTGCGGGCGCTCGACGGCGACACCGACTGGAACCGCATCTTCGACGGCTTCGAGTCGACCGTCGACTGGCCCGGCGGGTTCTTCTACCGGGAGCTGATCGAGGTGTATCCCGACGCCAAGGTGCTGCTCAGCGAGCGCGACCCCGAGGCGTGGGAGCGCAGCATGCGCGAGACGGTCTGGGGAGTACGCCACGGCGAGTCGCTGATGCGGCTCCTCTCGAGTGCCCAGGGTCAGGTATACCCGCCGTGGGCCGCGTATCTGCACATGGTCGACGGGATGCTGTGGAAGGGAGAGGGCACGTTCGCCTCCGGGCACATGGAGCCGGGGCAACTGGCCGAGGGCATGCATCGCCACCACGAGGAGGTCAAGCGGACCGTGCCGGCCGACCGGCTGCTGGTGTGGAGCTTCACCGACGGGTGGGAGCCGCTGTGCGAGTTCCTCGAGGTCCCCGTGCCCGATTCGCCATTCCCCCGCGTCAATGACACTCGGCAGTTCATCGATCGGGTGATCGACGGATCGATGCTGAGGCTCAACGAGTGGCACGCGGCCCAGTCGGCGCAGGCCTGAACGGCGCTCACGACTAGCCCCTTCGAGCCGCGCTCGAAGGGGCCCCGCGGGACCGAAGCTCAGCGGTTTGTAAGGCCGCCGACAGCGACCGCAACTTTCTCGCGCCACGCGGTGTTGAGATGGGCGCAACCAGCCTCACGAATTGCTGGCCGGGCGGTCCGAGGCTCCATTCACCACGCTGGGAAGGGAGGGCTCAATGCGCCCACGCTTTGTCGTGCTCGCATCGCTGTTGGCAGCGCTCGTGGTCGTATCTGTACCGGCCATCGCCAGTGCTGCGCCGCAGCACAACCGTGGCCTGACGATCAACGCCACACCGAATCCGATCATCTCCGGAGACGGGGTGTTGATTTACGGTCAGTTGAAGGGATCTGACATCGCCAACCAGCCGGTTGTGCTGTACCACCGACTGGCCACTCAGCCCCGCTTCACGATCATCGGAGTCACCAGGACCGACTCGCACGGGTTCTATGAGTTCACCCGGGCGGAGGGCGTGGTGCTCACCCGTCGCAGCTGGTTTGTGAGAGGACCGAAGGGTGTCCACAGCCGGACCGTCCACGAGCACGTCTCGGCGCTCGTCGACCTAGCTGCGAGCGCCTCCTCCGCCTCGACCAAGCAGCCGATCACGTTCACCGGCCACATCACTCCTGACCACCCGGGCCAGGTGGTTCGTCTCCAGGCCCAGAAGGGCGGCAGCGACAACTGGAACACGATCAAGACAGGCCGTACGGACGGTGCCTCGAACTACTCGATCAGCCACCGCTGGCGCGTCCCAGGTGTCCGCGACGTCCGCGTCGTGTTCCCGGGCGACGCCCGCAACGACCGCGGCGTGTCCGACCCGGTCACGGTTACGATCGAGCAAGCTCAGATCCCGTCTTTCACGATCACCACGTCGACGCCGATCATCAGTTACGGCCAGACGGCGACAATCTCTGGCACGCTCGACAAGGCTGGCACCACGACGCCGCTGCCGAACACGCCGGTGACGCTGTGCAGCCGCACGGCGACGCAGACGACGTTCACCTGTAACGCGGCCACCGCCACGAACGCGAGTGGTGGCTATGCGTTCTCGGTCAACCCGACCCTCAACGCGGTCTACGTGGTGAGGACCACGCTCCCGCCACACCGTCACAGCGCCGCCCTGTTTGAGGGCGTGCGTGACCTGCTGACGATCACCCCGAGCTCGACCAGCTCGGCCGTCGGCCAGAAGATCACGCTCGGCGGCGTGGTCACACCCGACAAGGCAGGTGACGTGGTCTACCTGCAGCGCTTGGGCAAGGATGGCAACTGGCACACCGTCGAGGTGCGCTCGGTCCGGCACGACTCGAGCTACCAGTTCGGCTGGAGGTTCGGTAACTCGGGCAACGTCACGTTCCGGGCCCGGATCCCGGGCGACCCCGACAACGTCGGCGCCGCCTCCCCGGCCGTGACGATTGCAGTGGCGCCGGCCCCCGTGGCCTCACTGCCGCCCGCCTCCTAGGCAAGGAAGGGCCTGCGATCGTTCCCGCTCCCGCCGCTCCACCGGCGGGGGCGGGACGGTCCGCCTTGGCTCCCGGGCGAGCCGCCGACCCGCCTAGGCGGCGACCACCTACGTGGCGACCCCTACGTGGCGACCGCCCACAGGCGCCACTGTCCGGGCACCCCGCGCAGCTCGCGCTCGCCGCGGTCCTCGAACTCGATCCCGGACCCGACCACCAGGTCCTTGACGGTCCCCGACACCAGTACCTCCCCCGGCGCCGCGCTCGATCCGACGCGTGCCCCGATGTGCACCCCGATCCCGCCGACGTCCGAGCCGATCAGCTCGATCTCGCCGGTGTGAAGCCCGCTGCGGACCTCGAGCCCGAATTGCGCACGGATCGACTCCCGGATCGCCGTGGCACAGCGGATCCCGCGAGCCGGCCCGTCGAACGTGGCCAGGAACCCGTCGCCGAGGGTCTTGACGGCGCGTCCGCGGTGGCTTGAGAGCTCCCGCCGCACCGACTCTTCGACCATGCTCAGGATCTCGCGCCAGCGGCTGTCGCCGAGCTCCGCGGCGGTCCTCGTCGAATCGACGATGTCGGCGAACATCACGGTCGCCAGCACCCGCTCGTGGCGGGGCGCGTGCCGCACACCGGTCAGGAACTCCTCGACCTCGTCGAGCAGCTCATCGCTCGCGTGCGTGAACGAGAACACTTCGGACCCGGGCAGCTCGACATAGCTCGCGTCGGGGATGTGCTCGGCGAGATATCGGGAGTGCCGGATGTCGATGAAGTGCGGCTCGGCTCGGTGCAGGACCAGCGTCGGCACCGAGATCGACGGCAGCACCGCCCGGACGTCGACCTCCGCGTTCATCATCTCGAGCTTGGCGGCAGTGCCCGGGCTGGCCGCGAGGCGCTCGAGCCGGCCGAACCACTCGACCAGCCTCGGGTCCGCGGCTGCGCTCTGGGCGAGCGGGAGGATCCTGGCCCCCTCGCCCCACGGCACCTGGCGCATCCGCGCCTCGCGCTCCTCGCGCTTGGGCGGCCAGTCGTAGTCCGGAGCCCACGACATCCGCGGCAGGCCCTCGTAGAGCACGAGCGCGCGCGTGCGCTCGGGATGCGTCGCCGCGAACAGCGCCGCCATCGCTCCGCCCTCGACCCAGGCGAACACCGCCGCGGTCCGCGAGCCAACCGCATCCATCACCGCGACCACGTCGTCCATCTGCTCCTCGAGCGTCGGCGCGGTGGGGACCGGGTCCGACAGGCCCGTGCCGCGCCGGTCGAACATGATCAGCCGCGAGAACGAGGCCATCCGGCGGAAGTAGCGGGCGACCGACGGCTCCTCCCAGTAGGCCTCGACCTGCGAGATCCAGCTCGGCACGAACACGAGGTCGACGGGACCGTCGCCGACGACCTGGTAGGCGATGTGGACGTCGCCGTTGCGCACGTATCTGGTCCGTGGGGGCACTCTGCGGGGTGAGCCTACTGGCGCTGCGCTAGCGTGCCGCGCCATGGACTTCGAACTGACAGACGAGCAGCAGCTGATCCGCGAGACCGCCCGCGACTTCACCGACAATGAGATCGTCGACCGCGCGCGCGAGAACGATCGCAACGAGCACTTCGACCTCGAGCTGGTGGCCAAGATCGCCGACCAGGGCTACCTCGGCGCGATCGTGCCGCGCGAGTACGGCGGCGCCGGTCTCGACTACCTGACCTACGCGCTGGTGGTCGAGGAGGTCGGTCGCGGCTGCTCGGCGATGCGCACCGTGATCTCGGTGCAGACCTCGCTCGTCTGCTCGGGGATCCTCCGCTGGGGCACCGAGGAGCAGAAGCAGAAGTACCTGCCGAAGCTGTGCTCGGGCGAGTGGCTCGGGTGCTTCGGGCTGACCGAGCCCGACACCGGCTCGGATGCCGCCAACCAGAAGACCCGCGCGCGCCGGACCGACTCCGGCTGGGTGATCAACGGCGCCAAGATGTGGATCTCGCTGGGCAATTACGCCAAGCTCGCGATGATCTTCGCCCAGACCGATCCCGACAAGGGCCACCGCGGCGTGGCCTGCTTCCTGGTCGACACCGACAATCCCGGCTATCAGCCCCAGGTGATCCACCACAAGATGGGCCTGCGCGGCTCGGACACCGCGGCGATCTCGCTCGACGACGTCGAGGTCGGAGACGAGGCGATGATGGGGCAGGTCGGCGACGGCTTCAAGATCGCGATGAGCTCGCTGGACTCCGGGCGCTACAGCGTCGCCGCCGGTTGCGTGGGGATCTGCCAGGGGTGCCTGGACGCGTCGGTCCGCTACGCCAAGGAGCGCGAGCAGTTCGGGCGGCCGATCGCGACCTTCCAGCTGGTCCAGGAGATGCTCGCCGACATGAAGGTGCAGACCGACGCGGCCCGGATGCTCGTCTGGCGGGCCGGCTATCTGAAGGATGCGGGCAAGCCGAACACGACCGAGACATCGATCGCCAAGCTGTACGCCACCGAGGCCGCGGTCAGCTGCGCCAACACCGCGATCCAGGTCCACGGCGGGTCGGGCTACGTCGACGACTACCCGGTCGAGCGCTACTTCCGCGACGTGCGCGTGACGACCCTGTACGAGGGGACCTCGCAGATCCAGAAGCTGATCATCGGCCGGTCGCTGACCGGGATCAACGCGCTGGTCCCCGCCTGAGCGCCGGCGCGAGTTGACCGAAGCACCCGACACGATCGGCGTCGCCGGCGCCGGCACGATGGGCGCCGGGATCGCGCAGCTCGGCTCCCTGTCGGGCGCCCGGACGCTGCTGCACGACCCCGTGCCCGAGGCGCTCGAGCGGGGGATCGAGCAGATCAAGCGACATCTCGAGCGGGGCGCCGCGCGCGGCCGCTGGACCCAGGCAGAGGCGGAGGCCGCCGCCCGCGGCTCGAGCCGGCGCCGGCGCTCGAGGACCTGGCCCCGTGCGAGCTCGTGATCGAGGCCGCTCCCGAGCGGCTCGAGCTCAAGCGCGAGCTGTTCGCGAAGCTGTCGAGCGGGATCGTCTCCGAGGACTGCGTGCTGGCCACCAACACCTCCTCGCTGCTGGTGACCGCGATCGCCACCGCCGCGCAGCGGCCCGAGCGCGTCGTCGGGATGCACTTCTTCAACCCGGCGCCGCTGATGGCCCTGCTCGAGGTCGTCGCCGGGGCTCAGTCGTGCACCGAGGCGCTCGCGGTGGCCCGCGCGACCGGCGAGGCGATGGGCAAGCACGTGATCGACGCCGTCGACGGGCCCGGCTTCCTCGTCAACCGCTGCAACCGGCCGTTCGGCCTCGAGGCGCTTCGGCTGCTGCAGGAGCAGATCGCGCCGCTGGAGGAGATCGACCGGATCTGCCGCCTCGGCGGCGGCTTTCGGATGGGGCCGTTCGAGCTGATGGACCTGGTCGGCGTCGACGTCGGCCTCGACGTCTCGCGGTCGTTCTACGAGCAGAGCTTCGGCGAGCCGCGCTGGCGACCGTCCCAGATCACCGTCCGCACCGTGGCCGCGGGCCGGCTGGGCCGCAAGTCGGGTCGCGGCTACTACGACTACGGCGCCGGCGACTACCGCCCGCCCGATCCCGAGCCGCCCGAGATCGGCGGCGGCGACGGCCTGATCGTGATCGCCGGCGATACCGAGCTCACGCTCGAGCTTGGCGCCGCTGCGGCGCAGGCCGGCTGGGAGGTGGCGGGGCCCGAGGAGGCTCACGAGCTCGACGCGCCGTTCCTGATCCTCGACCTGACCGGCCGCGACGAGCCCGAGGCGCCGCTTGCAGGGCGGCCCGCAGGCGATCTGCTGCGCGGCCGGCTCGCTGGCCGCGCTCGATCCCGGCGGCGCCGCGGTCGGCTTCCACGCGCTGCCGCCACTGGATCAATCCACGCTGGTCGAGCTGACCCGCGGTCCCGACACCTCGGCGTCGGCTGCGGACGCCACCGAGCGGTTCTTCGCCACGCTCGGCAAGCACACCGCCTGGGTGCAGGACGCGCCCGGCCTGGTGCTCGGCCGGATCGTCTGCCAGCTGATCAACGAGTCGGCCTTCGCGCTCGGCGAGGGCGTCGGCAGCGCGGCCGACATCGACGCCGGGATGGTGCACGGGCTCAGCCACCCGCGCGGCCCGCTGACGTGGGCCGACCAGATCGGGCTCGACCACGTGCTCGCGGTGCTCGACGCGCTCGCCGACGAGCTCCGCGAGGAGCGCTACCGGGTCGCGCCGGCCCTGCGCCGCCTGGGTTGGGCGGGCAGGCTCGGACTTCAGACCGGCGAGGGCTTCTTCGTCTACGAGGAGGCCGATGAGAGCCGTGACCTTCCAGGACGCCCGGCGAGGTCCGCGTCGAGGAGCGCCCCGACCCGGAGCTGCAATCCGCCGACGAGGCGGTCGTGGCGATCAACGCCAGCGGGATCTGCGGCTCGGACCTGCACATCTACCACGGGCGCGTGAAGATCGAGCCGGGCTTCACGATCGGGCACGAGTTCGTCGGCGACGGTGCTCGAGACCGGCGGCGACGTGACCCGGGTCGCGCCCGGCGATCGTGTGCTCGGTTGCTTTCACACGGCCTGCGGGACCTGCTTCTTCTGCCTGCGCGGCGACGTACCAGAAGTGCGAGCGGGCCCGGCTGTTCGGCCACGGGGCGGCGCTCGGCGGGCTGCAGGGCACCCAGGCCGAGCAGGCGCTCGTCCCGATGGCGAACATGACCCTGCGCAAGGTGCCCGACAACGTCGGTCGACGACGTGGCGCTGTTCGCCGGCGACGTGATGGGCACCGGCTATCACGCCGGTCGACGAGGGCGGCGTCCGGCCGGGCGACAGCGTCGCGGTGCTCGGGCTCGGTCCGGTCGGTCTGTGCGCGGTGCAGGTCGCGCTCGCGGCCGGCGCCCAGTCCGGTGTTCGCGATCGACACCGTCGAGGACCGGCTCGAGGTGGCGCGGGCGTTCGGCGCGACCCCGTGCACCTGACCGAGCAGAGCCCGCGCGACGCGGTCCGAGGGGCGACGGAGGGTCGCGGCGTCGACGTCGCGATCGACGCCGTCGGCCATCCCGACGCGCTCGACCTGGCGATCCGCCTGGCCCGCAACGCCGGTACGGTGGTCGCGATCGGCGTCTACGCCGAGCCCGTGCCAGGTCCACATGGGGCTGGTGTGGATCAAGGCGCTGACGCTGAAGTCCGGCCAGGCCAACGTGATCGGTCACGTCGACCGGGTGCTGGGGATGCTCGCGGCGGGGTCGCTTGACCCGACGCCGCTGGTCACCCACCACCTGCCGCTCGACGATGCGCCCGAGGCCTACGCGGTCTACGATCGCCGCGAGGCGCTGAAGATCGTGCTCACGCCCTAGTGTCGCGAGTCTTTATGTTTGGCCCGGGCCCGCAGCTCCGATCATTGCCCGGGTGAGAGCTTCGATCGCTGCCCTGCTCGCGACCGCCGCGGCGGCCATCGTCCCGGCGGCGCCCGCTCAGGCCGCCCACGGGTGCGCGCACGCCAACCGGTCGGCGGCGTCGGCGCCGACCGGCGAGATGCGCGCCGCCGTCGTGTGCCTGGTCAACCGCGAGCGCGCGGCCCAGCACCTCCCGGTGCTGCACGCCGATCACCGCCTCAACCACTCCGCGCAGCGGTGGAGCGACGCGATGGTCTCGAGCCGCGCGTTCACGCACGGCGCGAACTTCGCCGGGCGGATCTCCGCCGCGGGCTTCAGGTGGGCGGCCGCCGGCGAGAACATCGCCACCGGCTACCCGACGCCGCGGCAGGTGGTCGCCGGATGGATGGCCAGCGCTGGGCACTGCGAGAACATCCTCAACCCGACGTATCGCAGCGTCGGGACCGGCATCAACCGCCATCCGGTCGCCGGGTACGCCAGCGGCCCGGCCACCTGGACGCAGGACTTCGGACTGGCGATGGGCAGGCCGGCGCCGTCGCGCAACTGGGGCCCGGCCCACGGCTGTCCGTACTGACAGGTCCGGTTAGGGGTCGTCCACTACTACGGAGCGGCCGTGCCGGCGACGTCCTCGGCGCGGCCTCGGCCTCAAAAGGAGCCGGGTTGTCGCGCAGGTACCACTCGGCGTCAAGCGCGGCCTGGCACCCGGAGCCGGCGGCGGTGACGGCCTGACGGTAGGTGTGGTCGACCAGGTCGCCGGCGGCGAACACGCCGGGCAGGTTGGTGAGCGTCGAGCGGCCCTGGGTGATCACGTAGCCGTTCTCGTCGACGTCGACCTGCCCCTGGACCAGCTGCGACTGGGGCTCGTGCCCGACCGCGATGAATGCGCCGGCGATCGGCAGCTCGCTTCGTCGAGCCGTCCACGGTGTTGCGCAGCTCGGCGATGCCGAGCCCGCCGCCCTGGCGGACGCGCGGAACTCGTCGACCTCGTACGGGGTGATCCACTCGATGTTGGGGATCTCCCGCGCGCGCTCGAGCATGATCTTCGACGCGCGGAACTCGTCGCGGCGGTGGACGATCGCGACCTTGGAGGCGAACTTCGAGAGGAACATCGCCTCCTCCATCGCCGAGTCGCCGCCGCCGACGATCACCGTCGGCGGCGTCCTTGAAGAAGGCGGCGTCGCAGGTCGCGCAGTAGCTGACCCCGCGGCCGGACAGCTGCTCCTCGCCGGGGACGTCGAGCTTGCGGTGCTGGGCGCCCATCGCGAGGATCACCGACCGCGCGAGGTGCAGCTCGTCGCCGATCCAGACCTTGTGCAGGCCGCCGTCGCGCGACAGCTCGACCTGGGTGACGTCGTCGGTCTCCAGGCGCGCGCCGAAGCGCTCGGCCTGGTCGCGGAAGTGCTGCATCAGCTCGGGCCCCATGATCCCGTCGCTGAAGCCGGGGTAGTTCTCGACGTCCGTCGTCTGCTGGAGCAGGCCGCCCCAGGCGAAGCCCTCGATCACGAGCGGCTCGAGGTTGGCGCGGGCGGTGTAGAGCGCCGCCGTGTACCCGGCGGGCCCGCTGCCGATGATGATCACGTTCTCGTACGCGGGAGTCAGTCACTTCATATAAGTATAGCTACGTTTGGGCCTCGAATTCCATCACGACGCGCGACCGGATGCGCCGCTGAGCACACCGCTGCCGCCCCCGGGCGCCTCCGGGACCGGCTCCTGCTGCCAGCGGTGGACGGTCCGGCGCAGCTGCAGGTACGCGATCGCGCCCGGCAGCGTCGGCAGCCAGAACGAGAACGCGCGGTAGGCCAGCACCGACACCACCGACACCTGGACCTTGACCCCGAACGCGGTGAAGGCGCCGATCATGCCGCCGTCGACGCCGCCGATCCCGCCCGGCAGCGGCAGCGTGTTGCCGAACATCCCGATGAAGTAGGCCATGACGATCACGCCCTTGGGCGGCGAGGCTCCGAACGCGTGAAAGCAGGCCCACAGGACGGCGATGTCAAAGCCCCACCAGACGAGCGCGCCGAGCAGGTACGGGTTCCTCGAGCGGACCAGGTCGATCGCGGTCCGGATCCCGGTGGCGGCGGTGGCCGGAACCGTCGCCACGCGCGCCGCCATGCGGCCGATCCTGCCGCTGTCGCTGGTCCAGCGCTTGACGAGCCGGTCGAAGTCGCCGGGCAGCAGCGAGACCGCCAGGAACAGCGCGATCACGATCGCGCCGAAGATCGCGGGCACCACGGTGAGCGCGAACGAGCCGCCGCCGGGGATCACCCCCAGGTACAGCCCGAGCCCGACGATCACCAGCGAAGCCATGTACACGCCGTAGAGCAGCGCGTATGGGCGACCATCCGGCAGCCCACGACGCGCGGCTCCATCCCCGACCGACGCAGGGCCCACGCGGTCAGCGCGATCCCGCCGGCGCCGGCCGAGGCGAACAGGCGCGTCGCGGCCAGCCCGGACATCGTGATCTCGTAGCTCGCCCGCCAGTCGATCCTCGACTTGCCCCGGACGAACACCGCCCGGAACAGGGCGATGTAGCCGAGGAACGAGCACACCTCGAGCACCGCGGCCAACGCCAGCCACCAGCCGTTTCCGTGCTGGATGCGATTCCACGTCTCCTTGAGCCCCAGCAGCCGCGGGAGCACGAAGTACAAGAACGCGACGGCGGAGACGACGAACAGCAGCGAGATCAGCAGCCGCCGGCGGGTGAATACGACCCGCGGCATCTCCTCGCGGGGCTGCTGCTGCTCGTCGGCGCGGGGCTCCGCCTCGGCGCCGCGCAGCTCGTCGACGGCAGGCTCGGGGCCGGTCGCGCGCCGCTCTTGGGGAGCGTGCTCAGGCACCCAGCCCCCTATGCGCTGACCGTTTTCGCCTCGACCGCTTGCAGCACGGATGACAGGCGCCTGACCAGCGGGGCAGCCCGGGGGGCTCCGGCCCTGACGGTCTCCGCCAGCGCAGCGCCGGCGATCAGATCGACCGCGTAGTGCTCGCCCAGATAGACGAGCGCAAGACCCAGAATCCCCGCGTAGCACCACCCCACGGCGCCGACCACCGGCCCCACCTCCGACAGCAGGTGGGCTGCCATCAGAGATGTAGCGAAGTGCAATGACGGCATGGCAGCTAGCGGATTACCTCCAAAGACATCGTAGAGGTCATTCCAGCGGTCGCCCCAGAACTGCTCCCCGTACTCGATCATCATCCGGCGCACCGCTGCCGCGTGGCCATCTTCCAGACGCCCCTCGCCCGCGGCGTACCACGGCGGCGCGGTGGGGACCGACCAGTAGAAGACCGCGCCGATGTCGAACACCGCGTACATGCGCGCCGCGGCGCTCGGGAACCGGTCGGGATCGCGCCACAGCACGTAGGCGACGCTCACGTGCGGGACCGCGAACCAGATCCAGTGGGAGAACACGAGCAGGCGCTCGAAGCGGTTGACGTAGCCGGGGCGGGCGAAGCGCCGCTGCAGCCGCTCCGTGGGCGTGACGCCGAGCCCGAGCACGCGGTCGACCGCGATCGGGTAGTCGACGTGGACGCGGCCCGCGAGCCGCTCGGGCTTGTCGTGGGGCATCTTGTAGGCCGCCAGGTAGCCCCACATGTTCATCCCGCACAGAGCGATGTCGCGCGCCCGGCTGCGCGGGACCACCATGCACAGCGCCACCGGCGCCGCCGCCGCGGTGCCGAACACCACCACCGGGTGCAGCCGGCGTCTTAGGGCCGGCGCCGCGAGTCCCGCTGCGACCACCGTCCAGGCGGCCACTCGGATACCCCACGACGATCGCAAGGCGGGCCAGTATAGGTTCGAGGCACCAGCGCCGGGATTTGCCGGACCCGACGAGGCGCCGACCAAGCGCCCCTCCTCCTGAATAGAATGCGGCGCCGTGCGCCAAGCAGTTACCGACGCCAAGCCCCGCCGCGCCAGATCCCGGCTGAGGCGAGTGACATTGGCGCTGGCGGCCGTGGCGGCCGTTTCGCTGCTGGTCGCGCCCTCCGCCTTGGCGAACTTCATCACCCCGAAGTCCGGGGGCTCGCCGAACGCCGATCAGATCGCCTCGCTGTACAAGGTCGTCCTCTACATCGCGGCGGTGGTGTTCGTGATCGTCGAGGGCGCGCTGTTCTACTCGATCTACCGGTTCCGGGCCAAGAAGAACGCCGTGGCGGCGCAGATCCACGGCAACACGCGCCTGGAGATCGGCTGGACGGTCGCGGCCGCGCTGATCCTCGTGGTGCTCACGGTGGTCACGTTCGTCAAGCTGCCGAGCATCATCAACCCGCCCAACTCGAGCGCGAACGGGCTGGTCCTGTCGGCCTCGGTCACCGAGCCGACCCCGCCCAACGGCAAGTTCGTGACGATCTGCGTCACCGGGCGCCAGTACATCTGGCGCTACACGTACGGCTCCGACTGCCTCAACGGAGCGTTCTCCTCCAAGCTTCCCTACTCCTACCAGGAGATGTACGCGCCGGCCAACACGACCGTGATCCTCAAGATCCAGTCGACCGACGTGATCCACTCCTGGTGGGTGCCGTCGCTGGGCGGCAAGGTCGACGCCGTTCCGGGCTACACGACCTACACCTGGTTCAAGGCACCCAAGGCGGGCGCCCTGTTCCACGGCCAGTGCGCCCAGCTGTGTGGCCGCGGCCACGCGGCGATGACCGCGCTCGTCAACATCCTCAGCCCGGTCGCCTACAAGGCCTGGCTGACGCGGCAGAGCGCTCTGATCACCCAGGCCAACGCGCAGGTAGCTCAGCTGCGCGCGATCCTCAGCGCCAGCGGAAACCTCTCGGCCGGCGGAAACTTCTAAGGGAGAAACGGATGGCCGTCACCACAGAGCCCGCCACCAGCCAGCGCGTCGACCGACCGGTTCCGCAGGTCGCCACGCACGAAGTGACGCGGCCGCGGACGAGCAAGAAGTGGGTCGACTGGGTCACGACCACCGACCACAAGAAGATCGGGATCCTCTATCTGGTCACCACGTTCGTGTTCTTCGCGCTCGGCGGAGTCGAAGCGCTGCTGATGCGCGTGCAGCTGGGCGTGCCGAACAACACGTTGCTGTCGGGCCAGCATTACAACCAGCTGCTCACGCTCCACGGCACGACGATGATCTTCCTGTTCGTGGTGCCGGTGATGGCGGGCTTCGGCAACTACTTCCTGCCGCTGATGATCGGCGCCCGCGACATGGCGTTCCCGCGCCTGAACGCGCTCTCCTACTGGTTGCTGCTGTTCGGCGGGATCGTGTTCTACATCACGCTGTTCTGGCAGCCGCCGGAGGCTGGCTGGTGGAGCTACCCGCCGCTGTCGAGCATCCAGTACTCGCCGAGTGGGGGCCAGGACGCATGGATCTTCCTGATCCACATCACCGGCATCTCCTCGCTGCTCGGCGCGATCAACTTCTACGCGACGATCGTGAACATGCGCGCCCCCGGGATGAGCTGGGGCCGGCTGCCGCTGTTCGTGTGGGGCCTGCTCGTGTACGCGGTGCTGCTGATCATCGCGCTGCCGGTCGTGGCCGCCGCGGTCACGATGTTGCTGACCGACCGTCACTTCGGGACCCACTTCTTCGATCCCACCGCGCACGGATCGCCGGTGCTGTGGCAGCACCTGTTCTGGTTCTTCGGGCACCCAGAGGTCTACATCATGATCTTGCCCGGCTTCGGGATCATCTCCGAGGTCATCCCGGTGTTCTCGCGCAAGCCGATCTTCGGCTACAAGGCGATCGCCGCGTCGACCGCCGTGATCGCGTTCCTGGCGACGTTGGTGTGGGCCCACCACATGTTCGCCTCGCCGGTGCCGATCGTGGTGCTCGGGTTCTTCATGCTGAGCTCGTTCCTGATCGGGGTCCCCACCGGGGTCAAGATCTTCAACTGGATCGCGACGCTGTGGCGAGGATCGATCGTGATGACGACCGCGCTGTACTTCGCGGTCGGGTTCATCGCGATCTTCGTGATCGGGGGGATCACCGGGATCTTCCTGGCCGTGTTCCCGGTCGACTGGCAGCTCAACGACACGTACTTCGTAGTCGCCCACTTCCACTACGTGCTGATGGGCGGCTCGGTGTTCACGGTGTTCGCCGGGATCTACTACTGGTTCCCGAAGATGACCGGGCGGATGCTCAACGAAAAGCTCGGCAAGACGTCGTTCTGGCTGATGTTCATCGGCTTCAACGCGACCTTCTTCGTCCAGCACGCGCTCGGCCTGTCGGGCATGCCACGGCGGATCTACACCTACCAGCCGGGGCTGGGCTGGTCGACCTACAACCTGATCTCGACGATCGGCTCGTTCATCCTCGCCGCCGGGATCCTGGTCACGGTCGCCAACGTCGCCCGCAACTACAAGCACGGGCCGCTCGCGGGACCCGACCCCTGGAAGGGCAACACGCTCGAGTGGTTCACGACATCTCCGCCTCCGGTCAACAATTTCGACGTGATCCCACGTGTACGCTCCGTGGAGCCGATGCGAGACATCCGGCGCCAGATCGAACGCCAGACCGGCGTGCAGCAGCGAACCGGCGGCAGCGAGCAGTTCACGCGGGTGTGAGGCGATTGTCCTGAACGCCTCGACCGGAGCGATTGCCCGTAGCACCGTCGTCTCGAGCGCGCGGCAGACGCTCGCCGACTACTTCGAGCTGACCAAGCCGAAGGTCCAGACGCTGCTGCTGTTCACGACGGTCACGACGATGGAGATCGCCGGCAGCCCGAGCATCGAGAAGATCGCGTTGACCTGCCTGGGCGGCTATCTGTCGGCGGGCGGCGCCGGCGCCGTCAACCACTACTTCGACCGCGACATCGACGCCCAGATGAAGCGGACCGCGTCGCGCCCGATCCCCTCGGGCCGGGTCGCGCCGCGGGCGGCTCTGATCTACGGCCTCGGGCTGGCGGCGCTGTCGTTCGTGCTGATGTCGCTGACGCTCAACGTGCTGGCGGCGTCCCTGGCGCTGACCGGGTTCGTCGGCTATGTCGGCGTCTACACGTTGTGGCTGAAGCGGCGCACCCCGCAGAACATCGTGATCGGCGGAGCCGCCGGCGCGATCCCGCCGCTGGTCGGCTGGGCCGCGGTGCAGGGCCACCTGGCGTGGACGGCCGTGTACCTGTTCGCGATCGTCTTCTACTGGACGCCACCGCACTTCTGGGCGCTGAGCCTGCTGATGAAGGACGAGTACGCGAAGGTCTCGGTGCCGATGATGCCGGTCGTCCGCGGCGAGCACGAGACCCGCCGGCAGATCCTGCTCTACACGCTGCTGCTGTACGCGGTCACGCAGCTCCCGTTCTGCGCCGGGGAGTTCGGCGGTCTGTACCTGGTCGCCTCGATGGTGCTCGGGCTCGCGTTTCTCGGCGGCGCGGTGCTGCTGTACCGCCGCGCCGACCGGCGCACCGCGTTGCGGCTGTACCTGTTCTCCCTGTGCTACCTGGCGCTGCTGTTCGGGGCGATGGTGGCCGACGTCAAGCTGTAGGATCCAGCCGCCGGTATGGACCGCAAGCTCGCGCGTAAGAACATCCGCACAGGCCTGATCGCCGGGGCGGTCTGCGTGTTCATGTTCGGCATGACGTTCCTGGCCGCAGCGATCTACGTCCACGCGTGAGCGAGCACGGCGATCCGGCTCCGCCCGCCGGCGAGCAGATCCACCTCCCCGGGCCGACGATCCTCCCGTTCGCGATGGGGATCGGGATCGTGCTGATCATCGTCGGGACGACGATCACGTGGTTCGTCTCGATCCTCGGCGGGATCATCTTCGTCTGGACGCTCGTCCGCTGGGTGCGCGACACCCGTCGCGACATCTCAGAGCTGCCCGACGAGCACTAGCCGGCGGCCCGGGCAAGGCTCGGACTGGACGCCTCGATCGCGCCGCGGGGCGGGAAGTTCGTTCCTTTCGACGCCCGTCCCACGCCGCGTGGAACGTTGTTCCCGCTCAGCGGGGAAGTTTGTTCCACTCGACGACCTCGATCGCCGCGTGGAACGTTATTCCCGCTCGCGAGCGGACCCGGCAGACCCCGCTGATCCCGCGGACGCTCAGCCCGACGCCGCCGCGGGCACCTCGCAGCTGGCCCCCTCCCCCGTCCAGCACCGCACGATGTCGCGCATCGAGAGGATCCCGGCGAGCTCCCCGCCCTCGACCACGACCAGGTGCCGGAAGCCACCGCGGACCATCGCCGCGGCCGCGTGCTCGAGCGACCACTCGGGCGAGGCGAACGTCAGGTTGGAGGTGAGGTGGTCGGCCACCAACTCGGTGTCCGGATCCTCCCCCGCGCCCACCGACAGCAACACGTCGCGCTCGGTGATCACCCCCGGGCCGATAGCGTCGGGATCGAGGACCACGGCCGCGCCGACCTTGCGCCGGCACATCGCCGCCGAGACGTCCCGCAGCGTGTGGCCGGGGCCGACGGTCAGGACTACCTGGGTCATGCCCTGTCGTACTTGCATTGCGCCTCCAGGGCCAGGTGCTCCCCGCCGCGAATTACGCCCAGGAGCACGGACTTTGCAACGATTGACTCAATGATAGGTTGAGCGCGCGCCGGCTTCAAGACGGCCCTCCGACCTGGTGCCATTCGTCGCCGAGAAGGCATAGGATGCGGGGCGGAGTGATGCTCGAGGGCCACGTACACGGAGACCACCGCCGTGCGTAATCGACCGATTCTCCAGATGGTGGTGATCGGTGTGATCGCCTGCGCGATCGGCATCCCGGTGGCGCTCGCGATCCCGTGGTTCCCGAGCGACGCCTCGCGGCAGGCCCACAACGTCCACACGCTCTACGACGTGCTGCTGATCGCGTCGGTGCCGATCTTCGTGCTGGTCGAAACGGTCGTCCTGTACTCGGTCTTCAAGTTCCGGATGAAGCCGGGCGAGGAGGAGAAGGACGGCCCGCCGATACACGGCAACACCCGGCTCGAGGTCGTCTGGACCGCGCTGCCGGCGATCCTGGTCGTCGGCCTCTGCACCTACGCCTACACGGTGCTGCGCTCCAACGAGGATTCCAAGTCCAACGAGCAGACGATCAACGTCACCGCCCGCCAGTTCGCGTTCGAGTTCTCCTACGCCGGAGCCGGGGGCAAGCAGATCGTCTCCCCGGTGCTGTACCTGGCCAAGGACCAGCCGGTGGTGTTCAAGCTCCACGCGCTGGACGTGATCCACAGCTTCTTCGTCCCCAACTTCTCCGAGAAGCTCGACGCCGTGCCGGGGATCACGACGACGCTGCGGGTCACCCCGACCCGGACCGGCACCTACCCGGTGGAGTGCACCGAGCTGTGCGGCGCCGGCCACTCGCTGATGCGCGCCCAGGTCCGGGTCCTGACCCCGGCGGCGTTCCAGACGTGGCTGCGCTCGGCGAAGCCCAACGCGCCGCCGCCGGTGGGGACGCCGCCGCCCAACGCATCCGCCCCTGGGATCCCCGGCGCGGGCAGCGCCAGCGCGTCCAGCTCGAGCTCCGGGTCGAGCTCCAGCTCGGGATCGAGCACGGCGACCAGCGCCGCCGCCGGCAAGGCCGTGTTCACCGGATCGGCGGGTTGCGGCGGCTGCCACACGCTCGCCGCCGCGGGCACGACCGGCACGATCGGCCCGAACCTGGGCACGTCGATCGTTCCCAGCGCCAAGCAGGCCGGGATGGCGCTCAAGCCCTTCATCATGGAGTCGATCGTCAAGCCCAACGCCTTCATCGCGGCCGGTTTCCAGCCCAACGTGATGCCCCAGAGCTTCTCCCAGACCTTGACGTCGACTCAGATCCAGGCTCTCGTCAACTTCCTCGCGAGCGTGACAAAGTGAGCCGTGCATGAACCAGCCAGTGGAGGTGTCGTGATGTCAGTCGCAGCCAAGCTTCGTGCACCGGGCTGGTACCGAGCGGCCCTGTTCGACTGCCTCGGCTTTGGCTTCGCCTTTGGGCTGACCGTGCTGATCCGCTGGCTGATGCACGAGCACCCCGTGATCGACGGGGACGCGATCACGATCGTGGCGCTGATCGCGGTGCCGCTGTTCTTCATGGTCGGACTTGGAGCCTTCGACTACTGGTTCTATTGGGCCGCCGGCCGCCCCACCCGTCCCGAGGATCACTCCTCGCACGGCGCTCACAGCTGGCGCGACTACTTCCGCGTCAACACCGACCACAAGGTGATCGGCGTCCAGTACGTCGTCACCTCGTTCTTCTTCCTGCTGGTCGGGGGCCTGCTGGCGATGCTGATTCGCGCCCAGCTGGCCAAGCCCGGGATGCAGTTCCTGACCCCCGAGCAGTTCAACGGGGTGTTCTCGGTGCACGCCACGCTGCTGATCTTCCTGTTCGTGATCCCGGTGTTCGCGGGACTGGCGAACTTCGTGCTGCCGCTGATGATCGGCGCGCCGGACATGGCGTTCCCGCGGCTCAACGCGCTGTCCTACTGGATGCTGCCGCTGGCCGGGATCATGATGCTGATGAGCTTCCTGGCCCCCGGAGGCTCATTCGCGTCCGGCTGGACGGCGTATGCGCCGTTGTCGACGACGATGCCGCTCGGGCAGTTGTTCTTCACGATCGCGGTGCAGCTCGCGGGGGCCTCGTCGATCGCCACCGCGCTGAACTTCCTGGTCACGATCATCACCATGCGTGCGCCCGGGATGAGCTTCTTCCGGCTGCCGCTGCTGGTGTGGGCGAACTTCTCGACCTCGCTGCTGGTCGTGATCGCCACCCCGTTCATCGCCGCCTCCCAGTTCTTCGTGCTGCTGGACCGGGCGCTGGGCTTCCACTTCTTCGACGCGTTCGTGGGCGCCGGCAAGGACGGCAACGTGATCATGTACCAGCACGTCTTCTGGTTCTACTCGCACCCGGCCGTCTACATCATGATGCTGCCGGGCTTCGGGATCATCTCGGAGATCATCGCCGTCAAGTCCCGCAAGCCGATCTTCGGCTACCGGATGATGGCGTTCTCGCTGCTGGCGATCGTCGTGCTCGGGTTCACGGTCTGGGCGCACCACATGTTCGTCTCGGGCATGCAGCCGTGGATCCGGATCCCGATGATGATCACCACGGCGATCATCGCGATCCCCACCGGGATCAAGATCTTCTCGTGGCTGGCGACGCTGTGGCGAGGGGTGCTTCACCTCGACACGCCGATGCTGTTCGCGCTCGGCTTCCTGACGATGTTCACGCTCGGCGGGATCAGCGGCGTGATGCTGGCGATGATCCCGTTCGACATCCACGTCAGCCAGACGTACTTCATCGTCGCCCACATCCACTACGTGCTGTTCGGCGGCTCGCTGTTCACGATCTTCGCCGGCGTCTACTACTGGTTCCCGAAGATGACCGGGCGGATGTTCGACGACCGCCTCGGCAAGCTCCACTTCTGGATGACGTTCATCTTCTTCAACCTGACGTTCGCGCCGATGCACCTGATCGGCCTGCAGGGGATGCCGCGCCGGGTGGCCGAGTACGCCGACAAGTTCGCCGCCTGGAACCTGTTCATCTCGATCTCGGCGTTCATCCTCGGCCTCAGCACGCTGATCTTCCTCTACAACATGATCGTCAGCTGGCGCGGCGGCCCGCGCGCGGCGGCGAACCCGTGGCGCGCGCTGACGCTCGAGTGGCAGGTGTCCTCGCCGCCTCCGATCTTCAACTTCGACGCGGTCCCGACGGTCGTCGGCGGCCCCTACGAGTACGGCGTCCCCGGGGCGGTGCACGGGATCTTCAAGCCCCCCGTCGAGGCCAAGCAATCGGTCGCGGCCGGTGAGTTCACGACGCCGCCGAGTCAAGAGAGCCATACGTGAAGACAATCCTCGTAGTCGCCAACGAGACGCTCGGCGGCGGGGCCCTGCTCGCGGCCGTGCGCCAGCGCGCGTCGGAGGGCGACGTGCGCTTCGTCCTGTGCGTCCCGCAGAACAAGCCACGCGACGGCCTGGTCGTCTATGACGACGCCGTGTTCGACGCCGCCCAGGCGCGGGTCGACCTCGCGCTCGAGTTCGTCCGGGCCGAGCACATCGACGCGATCGGCGAGGTCGGCGACCCGGACCCGTACACGGCGGCGATGGACGCCGTCCACGAGTACCGCCCCGACGAGATCATCATCTCGACCTACCCCGAGACCCGCTCGGGCTGGCTGCGGCGCGACCTCGTCGAGCGCGTCCGCGAGGCCTCGGGGATCCCGGTCGAGCACGTCGTCGCCGACCCCGACACCGAGGGGCTCCCCTTCCACGTCACGCTCGCCGTGGCCAACCGCACCGCCAGTGGTGACGATCTGCTCGAGGCGCTCAAGGACAAGGTGACGCCCCCCGACGCCGATCCGGACCACCCCGACCGCCTGGTGCTGGTCGTCGTCCCCCTGGAGGGCGGCGACGGGCAGGCCAGCCGCCGCGCCCGCACGCGCCTGAAGCTGGTCCTCGACCGCCTCCACAAAGCGGGCGTCTACGCCGCGGGAATGATCGGCGACCCCGACCCCTACACGGCGATCCTCAACGCGCTGCAGTCCTTCCGGGTCGACGACATCGTGATCTCGACGTTCCCCGAGACGAAGTCGGGCTGGCTGCGCGCCGACCTGATCGACCGCGTGCGGCGCACCACCGGCAAGCCGGTGGTGCACGTCGTCCAGCAAGAGCCCACCGGCACCGCCGTCGAGTAGCAGAGGACTGAGAATGGAAGCAGCCTCGATCGCCCACGACGAACATCACGGACCACCCCCGGCGCATCTCTCGTCGCGGGTCCACGCTCCGACCCTGGGCATGCTGCTTTTCATCATGTCGGAGATCATGATCTTCGGCGCCTTCTTCACGGCGTACTTCTTCATCCGGATCGTCAACCACAACCCCTGGCCCGCGGCCGGCACCGAGCTCCCCAAGGCGGTGGCGGGCGTCAACACCGCGATCCTGCTGTCGTCGTCGCTGACGATCCACTGGGCGCTGACCTCGATCAAGAACGGCAACCGCTTCGGGCTCAAGGCCGGAATGCTGACGACGTTCCTGCTCGGCCTGACGTTCCTGACGATCCAGATCAACGAGTACGTCCACATCGGGTTCGCCCCCCACGACTCCGCCCAGGCGACGGTCTTCTACGCGCTCACCGGCCTGCACGGCTGCCACGTGTTCATCGGGCTGTGCCTGCTGCTGATGGTCACGATCCGTGCGTTCCGAGGGCACTATTCGCCCGAAGCGCACTACGGGATGGAGGTGCCGGGGATCTACTGGCACTTCGTGGACATCATGTGGGTCATCGTCTACACGACGGTCTACATCCTCTAGCACCACTTCCGGCGCCGACATGCCCGACTCGCGGCGGTTCAACCCCCTTCGGTACGAGGCCGACGCGTTCCGCGTGCTGGTCTACGCCGTGCTGGTGATCGCCGCGATCGTGGTGATCGTGCTGGCCATCAGGGCGCTCACGTAGTGCCGCCCGCCGCCCGGGCGTGGCACCATTGATCGGGTGTCAGTTCGGTCTGACCACGCTCGCCGCAGCCGGCCCCGCGGACGGCGTGTTCCTCCCGGTGTTCGCGCTGGTCTGGTGGATCCCGTACCGGGCCCGCGTGCGCAAGCTCGCCAACGAGCGCCGGGCGGTCCCGCAGTGGCGCCAGGCCTGCTTCGCCAGCGGGCTGATCGTGCTGGCGATCGCGCTGAGCCCACCCGTGGACACGCTCGCCGACCAGCTGCTGGTCGCCCACATGGCCGAGCACCTGCTGATCGGCGACTTCGCGGCGCTGCTGCTCGTGCTGGGCTTCACGGGACCGCTGCTGGCCCCGATCCTGCGCAACCGCTATCTGGGGCGCCTGCGGGTGTTCACCCACCCGGTCGTCGCGTTCGTCGTGTGGGCGGTCAACTTCTACGTCTGGCACCTGCCGTTCATGTACCAGGCGGCGATCCGCCACGACGCCCTGCACGCGCTCGAGCACGCCACCTTCCTGGCCTTCGGGATGGCGATGTGGATGGCGCTGCTGGGCCCGCTGCCCAAGCCGGCCTGGTTCACCAACGGCGCCCAGCTGGTCTACATCGTCGCGGTGCGCCTGACCGGGACCGTGCTCGCCAACGCGATGATCTTCTCGGGCACGGTCTGGTACCCGATCTACCGCTCCGGCGACGCGCACTGGCACATCAGCGCCACCGCCGATCAGATCAGCGCCGCCGGGGTGATGATGGTCGAGGAGAGCATCCTCACGATCTGCTTGTTCTGCTGGCTGTTCCTCAAGGTCGCTCGCCAGAACGAGGAGCGCCAGGAGCTGCTCGACTACGCCGCCGCCAACGGCGTCGAGCTCGACGAGCGCCGCGCCGCGCGAGCGGTCGCCGCGGGGCGTGGAGCTGAGCTGTGGGAGCGGGTGCGCTCGCGCGCCGCCAACGTCACCCCTACTTGACCGTCAGCGTCCCCTTCATGCCGGCGGCCTCGTGGCCGTCGACCGTGCAGTAGAACGTGTAGGACCCGGGCTTCAGCGAGGTGCTCACCGTCGAGGTCCCGCCGTTGTCCACGACCTTCCCGGCCTCGCTGACTCCGTTGCCCTTGATCGCGATGTCGTGCGGGACCGTGGAGGCGTTCTTCATGTTGATCGTGACCTGCCCCGCGGACGCGCTCGCGCTCGAGGCCAGGAACTTCAGCTGGCCGTTGGGGTCGGCGTCGATCTGGAGCTTGCCGTCCTTCTCGACTGCGGGCTTCTGCTTGACCGTCTGGACCGCGGTCGCCAGCTGGCCGCTGTCCTGGCCGGGAATCGACGCGACCCTGGCCACGTACGCCGCCACGTCCTGAGCGTCCTGGCCGTCGACGATCTTGGCCGGCATCACTCCCTGGCTGTTCGGATAACGGATCCAGTAGTCGACGAGGCCCTGGATCGAGGTGCTCTTGACGCCGTCAGCGCGGTCCTGACGGAATGCGTCGTCGAGGTTCGGCCCTACCTGCCCCTGCGTGCCCGCGTGGGCGAGCGTGTGGCAGGAACCGCACTTGGCCACGAACAGCTGCTTGCCGTTGACCTCGTCGGCCGTCGGATGCTTGACCCCGCACCCGCCGAGGAGGACGACGATCATCGCCCCCGACAGCAGACCTAGAGGGCCCTTCAGTGCTCTTAGCTTGCGTGCAAGGGCGCTGACCATACGTTAGGCGCGCCACTCTATCCGAGCGTGCGGCATCGATGTCTCGCCACCCAAGGGTGGCGCTTCGGCGGCCCCAGGGGCGTCCCGACCCGCTGGTAGCATGGCCTCGATGAGGACCCACCAGAAGTACCGCATGCGGGCGCCCTCCAGCGGCCGCGAGGTCATTATCGAGGCTGAACCGGGTGAGGTTTACCTCGACCGGGACACCGGCGAGGAGCTCGAAGTGGTCGGGGAACTGCTGCCGCTCGCTCCGACGCCGTCCGAGCTCCCCTGGTCGGTGGAGAACCTGCGTTTCTGCAACTGGTGCGAGCAGCACAGCCAGCGAGACCTCAACGACTGCCCGCATTGCGGCAGGCGCATGGAACCCCTCGACTGATCGGTCCCTCAGCCACATGAAAGCTCTCAGCCGTTCGCGCACATTCAAGTCCTTGGCTGCACTGATTGCCGGCTCGGCGCTGGCGGTCGGAGTCGCGGCCTGCGGGGGCGGCTCGGCCTCCCCCGACACCGCGGACGTACCGCCGTTCACGGTCCCCACGGCGACCGCCGTGGTGGCCAGCGCCCAGGCCAGCACCAACACGTCCAGCACCTCCTCGACGTCGACGACGACCACGCCGACGACCGACACGACGACCTCGTCGACCAGTTCGCCGACGTCGTCCTCGTCGTCGGACTCGACCGGCGGCACCTCGGCGTCGGGCGGCTCGTCCTCGTCGGGCGACTCGAGCGCCAGCTCGGGCACGGTCACGCCGTCCCAGCCGGCCGCCCCGTCCGCCCCGGCCACCGGCGGCGCCGGGACGGGCAACGCGACGGGCGGGTCGGGCAGCACCGGCGGCGGGACCAGCGGCAGCGGCACCAGCTCCGGCGGCGGCTCTAGCAGCGGTGGCGCCGGGCTCTCGTCGGCGTTCTGCCAGCAGAACCCGGGCGCCTGCTAAGTGGTCCTCCCACGGCGCCGCGCGCTCGCACGCGAGCGGCGCGGCGGGCGTTCAGATCAGCGGCGCGGCGCGTGGATCGGGTCGATCGAGACCGGGTTGGTGACCTCGGTGGCCGAGTACTCCATCCGCGTGCCGGGATAGTTGCACTTGTAGACCCCGGTCTTCTTGAGCGCCTGGGCCTGGGAGCTGGCCGGCGGCGCCGCGCAGTTACGCGAGCGGCTCTGCCGATAGGCGAACTTGGAAGCCGGAAGCTGGATCGACAGCACCGGAGCCCACGTGGGAATCGTCAGGCCGACGACGTCGCCCGCCTTGACCGGCAGGCTCTCCGGCAGCGGGATCTGGACTACCTGGCCGAGATACGGCTGCAGGTGGATGACCGCGCTCTGGCCCACCACGGTCCACTTGAAGTTCTTCTTGGGCCCGCTGCGGCGCAACACGGTGATCGAGGCGCGCGTGGTCCCACCGTAGGTCTGATCCAGGAAATGGATGTCATTGTGCGCCGTCGTCTTGTCGGTCGAAAGCCGCGACAGGCCGATCGTGAAGGCGACGATCGAGCCGGCCTTCTTGACCGTGGTCGGATATGCGATGCCGTCGCGGATCGTCTCAAGCGCCGTCACCTGGGTGAGGATGATCGTGCAGTTCGCGGCGGTCACTCCGGGGGGGCAGGTGGGCGCCACGAGCGGCGTCTTGGTCGCGCCGAGCTCGACGACAGCTGCGTCGGCGAAGGCCGGCACTGACACCGCGGCGAACGTCGCGACTGCCGCTATGAGCATGCAAAAGCGTTTCATTTCCAGCATTGAACACGACTTGGCCCCGGCAGTTGCGCCGCGGTCCCGCGAATCTCAGCCGCGGACGGGAGCGGATGGCGGCAGCCGGCCACCGTTTCGCCGGCGAACCGGCCTCGGTCCGAGAGCTGCCGCGCTCCGCCTTAGATCTTGGCGACGTCTACTGCCTTGGGTCCCTTGGGCCCGTTCTCCTCCTCGTAGGACACCTTGGCGCCTTCCGAGAGCGAGCGGTAGCCGTCGCCGTTGATGCCAGTGAAATGAACGAACAGATCACGCCCGCCATCGTCTGGCGTGATAAAGCCGAAGCCTTTGTCGTCGCTGAACCACTTCACGGTACCCGTTGCCATTAACTCCCCTTTTGCTGCATTTGGACATCGGGCATGTGGCTCCCGAAGCCCCGACCAGCCGGGAAACGTACCAGGCACAGCGCTTTTGCGGGCGCTGGGGCGCTCCGCGTCGACTCAGCGAAGCTCAGCCGCTGCGGCTGAGATCTCGGCCTGATCGCCCGGTGCCGGGGTCCAGGGAAGCTGCAGCGGGTCGCCCTCGTAGCGGGGGATCACGTGGATGTGGAAGTGGAACACGGTCTGCCAGGCCGCCGCGCCGCACGAGTTCAGCAGGTTGACACCGGCCGACCCGAGGCGATCGGAGACCCGGCGCGCGAGTCGCTGCGCCCCCAGGATCGTCGCCCGCAGATCCTCCTCGGAGATCTCCAGCAGGTCGCGGCTGTGCTCGCGCGGGATCACCAGCGCGTGACCGCGGGTGGCCGGGTTGATGTCCATGAAGGCGATCGTGCGCTCGTCGTCGTCGACGATCGTGGCCGGGAGCTCGCCAGCGACGATCTTGCAGAAGATGCAGTCTGGATCGCTCACCGGCGGGAGCCTAGTGCTTCTCGGTGGGAGGCACTATCGATCGGCGGCGGCGCGGCCGGCCAGCAGCTCCCGGGCACGATCGATCGCCTGCTCGCGGGAGGAGATCTCGCCCGCGAAGCTGTCCTCCTCGAGCTCGGCCAGCAGCCGGCCGAGCTCAGGCCCGGGCGTCAACCCCACCGCCTTGGCCAGCTCGTCGCCCCGCAGCGGAGGTTTCGGGCGCTGTGCCCGCCAGGCCAGCGCGTCTCCGACCATCTCCCGCGCCAGGCTCAGGTGACGGGCGATCGCCTGATCGGCGCCGCGGCCCCGGGTGGCCAGCCGGTCGGCGACGCTGAGCACCGTGACGTCGACCTCGACCGGTTCGCACGTGCGCAGGTACCGGTACACGGCCCTGCGACTGAGCGGCACGTCGTGGACCAGGAAGCCGAGCCGCAGGTGGTTGCGGGTCAGCGCGGCCACGTGCTCGGATAGCTTCTCGCTGGCCCGCAGGCGGGCGAGCACGCCCGCGGCGACCTGCGCGCCGGCGGCGTCGTGGCCCATGAACGTGATCCGGCCCTCGCTGGTGACGTCGCGGGTCTGGGGCTTGGCGATGTCGTGTAGCAGCGCGGCGAATCGCAGCGCCTGGCCCCGCGTCAGCTCGTTGGCCAGCGGCTCGGCGAGGACGTCGGCGACGGCCGGGGCGTGCTCCCCCGCCCACGCCTGCGACTCGCGCTCGAGCTCGACCGCGGCGGCGAGCACTGCCTGGGTGTGGTCGTAGACGTCGAGGTGGTGGTACTGGCTCTGCTGGACTCCGCGCAGGCGCGCCAGCTCCGGGAGGACGGCGGCGGTCGCGCCGAGCGAGTCCATCAGCTCGAGCCCGGCGAGCACGCGGTCAGCGATCATGATCCGCCTGAACTCCGCGAACACCCGCTCGGCGGCGACGCCGGTCAGCGCGGGCGCGCTCGCGCGTGCGCGGTCTGCGGTTCCGGGGTCGACCTCGAAGTCGAGCTCGCAGGCGATCCGAGCCAGCCGCAGCGTGCGCAGCGGGTCCGACGCGAACGCATCGGGCGAGACCATTCGAAGCCGCCGGGCCCGCAGATCCCGCACCCCGCCGAACGGGTCCACGTACCCGTCACCGGCCAGCGGCTCGGCGATCGCGTTGATCGTCAGGTCGCGGCGCCCCAGGTCGGCCTCGATCGTGTCGCCGCCCAGGGGCAGCAGGTCGACCTGCCAGGAGCGGTCGCGCGCGGTCACCCGCCACGCCCCGAACCCCCCGGACAGCTCGAACGCGACCGCTCGGGCGTGCTTGGCCAGCGCGCGCGCGGCCGGCTCGGCGGGACCGTCGAGGACCACGTCGTAGTCGCCGGTGGGCCGCTGCATCAGGCGATCACGAACGGCGCCGCCGACCAGCCAGCCGCCACCGGTGACCGCCGCCAGCGCTTCGATCGGGCCGTCGGTCATGCCGGGCGGCCGTCGCGGTGGTAGGTCCGGGGCACCCGCCGCGAGATGCCGGTCAGGATCTCGTAGTTGATCGTCCCGATCCGGGCAGCCAGATCCTCCGCGGTCTGGCGCTCGGCGCCGTCGCGGCCGATCAGCGTGGCCTCGTCGCCGATGGCCACTTGGGGCTCGGGACCGACGTCGACCGTGACGTTGTCCATGCTGACGGTCCCCACCAGCGGATAGCGGCGCCCGCCGATCAGCACGTCGCAGTTGTTGGTCAGCGCCCGCCGCACTCCGTCGCCGTATCCGATCGGCACGGTGGCGATCCAAGTCTCGCGGTCGGCGACGAACCGGCGGCCGTACCCGGCGCTGTCCCCCGGCCGCGCCGGCTTGACCGCGGCGACATACGAGCGGAGCTCGAGCGCCGGCTCCAGCCGATGGGTGGCGGGATCGTCGTTCATCGGATCGCAACCGTAGATCGCGATCCCGCTTCGGACCATCCCGAAGTGGGTCTGCTCGCTGCGCAGCATCGCGGCGCTGTTGGCGGCGTGCGCGGTCAGCTCGGGCCACCGCGGCCGCAACCGCTCCACGAACTCTCCGTAGGTCTCCAGCTGCGCGCGCATGAACTCGGGATCGTCGTCGGCGGTGGCGAAGTGGGTCATCGCCCCCACCAGCTGCAGCGCCGGGCCGGACTCCGAGATGCGCTCGGCGAGCGCCAGCGCTGCGTCGGCATCCCGCGTGCCCAGGCGCCCCATGCCGCTGTCGAGCTTGACGTGCAGGCCGACCGGCGCATCCGCGCGCGCCGCGCGCGCGACTTCGTCGACGAATCGCTGATCCCACGCCACCAGTTGCGCTCCGGCCGCAAGCGCGACCGGCAGCTCGTCGGAGCTGATCGCGCCCATCACCAGCACCACCGCGTCGATCGCCCCCTCGCGCAGCTCCGCGGCCTCGTCCGCGGTGGCGACCGCCAGCGAGCCGGCGCCTCCGGCCAGCGCCGCCCTGGCCGCCGGGACCGCACCGTGGCCGTAACCGTCGGCCTTCACCACCGCGCAGAGCTCGGCGCCCTCGGTCAGACCCGCTCGCAGGCGCGCGGCGTTGCGCTCGATCGCCGACAGGTTGACCCGGGCGATCGCGCGTAGCGGCATGGCGGTGAGCGTATTACGTGCCTGCGACAGTGGTCGCCGCGCTCGCGTCGCGCAGCGCGCGCGGCAGCGCCTGGATCACGTCGCCGGCGATGACCCCCTCCGGGCCGATCTCCCGCGCCAGCAGCTGACCGGCACGGGCGTGCACCAGCGCCCCGGCGCAGGCCGCGGTGAACGCGTCCATCCCCTTGCTGAGGTAGGCGCCGATCAGGCCGGAGAGCACGTCGCCGGTTCCGGCGGTGGCGAGCGCGGATGCGCCGCCGCGGTTGACTCCAACGCGGCCATCCGGGTCGGCCACGAGCGTGTCGTCGCCTTTGAGCAGGACCACCGCGCGAGCCTCGGCGGCCGCGCGGCGGACGCTGTCCAGCCGCCTGGCCCCGACCGCGGCGCTGTCTGACTGCAGCAGCCGCGCCAGCTCGCCGGCGTGCGGAGTCATCACGGTCGCGGCCGGGCGCCCCGCCAGCGACGACAGCCGGCCGGCGTGCGCGTTGAGCCCGTCGGCGTCGAGCAGCAGCGGCAGCTGCGCGTTCGCCGCGACCGTCGCGGGCGAACTCGATCGACCCCTCGTGGCGGCCGAGCCCGGGACCGAGCACCAGGGCGTCGGCGCGCTCGACGCGCTCGAGCACGGTGTCCGCGGCGGGCGCAACCAAGGCGCCACCGTCGTCCGGGAGCGGCACCGTCATCACCTCGAGCAGCCGCGTCTCGAAGATCAGGTTCAGCGACGCCGGGATCATCGCGGTCACGTATCCGGCCCCGGCGCGCATCGCCGACTCCGAGGACATGCACGGAGCCCCCGTGAGCCCGAGCGACCCGCCGCAGACGAGCACACTGCCGGCCGCGAACTTCGTCGACTCGGTGCCGCGCCTCGGGATCTCGCCGGTCACGCGATCCTCGATCAACCCGATCCGGGGGTCGCCCGGAGCCCCCGGAGGGATGCCGATGTCGACCACCCGCACCTCACCGGCGTGGGCCTTGCCGGGAGCAATCCACAGGCCCGGTTTGGCCGCGTGGAACGTCCCGGTGGCGCGGGCGCGCGCCGCGCCGCCGGCGACCTCGCCGGTGGATGCGTCGACGCCACTGGGCACGTCGCAGGCGACCACCACCGCGCCGCGACCGCTCGCCTCGTTGATCGCCGCGATCGCGCTCGCGGCGGGCTCCCGGGGCGCACCCGCGAAGCCGGTGCCGAGGATCGCGTCCACGATCGCCGCGGCGCCGTCAAGCGACCCGGCCTCGAACTGCCGCGGTGGCGCGCCGGGCAGGCGGGCGCAGTTGCTGGCGGCGTCCCCCTTGAGCTCGTCGGGCGACCCGAGCAGGATGACGTCGACCTCGTAGCCGCGCTGGCGCAGCAGCCGGGCGACCACGAACCCGTCGCCGCCGTTGTTGCCCTTGCCGCAGACGACCGCGATCGTGCCGCGGGGAGCCAGCTCGCACACCAGCTCGGTCAGGCCGGCGCCCGCATTCTCCATCAGCTCGAGCCCGGGGATCCCGCGCTCGTTGATCGCCCACTCGTCGGTGGCACGCTGCTCCTCGGCCCCGGGGAGGGGCGTCAGCCAGCCGGGGAGCGTCACAGCGCGATCGCGACGGCCGCGGCGTCGCGCCGTCCGTGGGTGAGCGACACCCTGACCTGCACGCCGAGCGCCTCGGCGCGCGCGGCCACCGCCCCGTGGAGGCGGATCTCGGGCGGCCCGTCGCGCCCCAGCACCTCGACTTCGCGGAAGCTCCAGGCCTCGAGCCCCAGCGCCTTGGCGACAGCCTCCTTGGCGCAGAAGCGCGCGGCCAAGTGCTGACCGGGACGGCCCCGCGCGGCCGCGTACTCGCGCTCGGCGTCGGTGAACAGTCGCGCGGCGAGCCGCGGCCGGCGCTGCAGCGCCTGCTCGAGACGCTCGATCTCGAGCAGGTCGATCCCGATCCCGGGCGCGCCGGCGGGCAGCGCCGACTGCGCTGTCACTCGACCGTCACCGTCTTGGCCAGATTGCGAGGCTGGTCGACGCTGCAACCCCGCTCGGTGGCGATGAAGTAGGCCAGCAACTGCAGCGGAATCACCGCCAGCAGCGGTGCCAGCATCCAGTCCGTGGCCGGGATCGTGATCACCTCGTCGGCGTGCGCCGCCACCCGGTCGTCGCCCTCGGTAGCGATCGCGATCACGCGGGCGCCCCGCGCCCGGACCTCCTGGATGTTCGAGATCACCTTGTCGAGCACCGGCGAATCGGTCGCGACCACCACCACCGGGGTGCGCTCGTCAAGCAGCGCGATCGGCCCGTGCTTCATCTCGCCGGCGGCGTAGGCGTCGGTCGCGATGTAGGAGATCTCCTTGAGCTTCAGCGCTCCCTCCAGCGCTACCGGCAGGCCCACGTGGCGACCCAGATACAGGAAGAACTCGGCGCTGTGGACGCCGTGGGCGACCCGCCGGAGCTCCTCGGTGCCATGCTCGAGCATCAGCGTGATCAGGTGCGGGAGGTGCTTGAGCTCGGTCACCTTGTCGGTCAGCTCCGCGGCCGACAGCGTCCCGCGCAGCTCGGCTAGGCGCAGCGCCAGCAGGTAGCAGGCGGCCACCTGGCTGACGAACGTCTTCGTCGCCGCCACGCCGATCTCCAGGCCGGCTCGCGTGAACAGGACTCCGTCGGCGTCGCGGGTGGCCTGCGAGCCCATCACGTTCGTGATCGCGAGCACCGCGGCGCCCCGTTCGTGAGCGGTCCGCATCGCCGCCAGCGTGTCCGCCGTCTCCCCGGACTGCGAGATCCCGACGACGAGGTCGCCGGGGCCGACGACAGGATTGCGATAGCGGTACTCGGACGCGATCTCGACCTCGACCGGCACCCGCGACCACTCCTCGATCGCGTAGCGGCCGATCAGGCCGGCGTGGTAGGAGGTCCCGCAGGCGACCACGATGATCCGGCGCACGCCGTTCAGGAACGCGTCGTCGATCGTGCCGAGGTCGCCGAGTTCGATCCCCTCGTTGTGAGCCGCGCGCTCGCCGATCGTCTCGGCGACGGCGTCGGCCTGCTCGTTGATCTCCTTGAGCATGAACGTCTCATAGCCCTGCTTCTCGGCGGTGTCGGCGTCCCAATCGATCTCGACGATCTCGCGCTGGACCGGCTGTCCGGCGGCGGTCTCGAACTCGACGCCGTCGGGCCTGACGATCACCAGCTCGTCGTTCTCGATGTACTGCACGCGGCGCGTCGCGCGCAGGAACGCCGGGATCGCCGAGGCGATGAACTGCTCGCCCTCGCCCCGGCCGATGATCAGCGGGCACTCGTTGCGGGCGCCCACCAGCAGCCCGGGCTCGTCGGCGCTCATCGCGACGAACGCGTAGTGGCCGCGGAGCTCGGCGTAGGCGGCGCGGACCGCGGCCACCAGGTCGCCGTCGTTGTGGTCGGCGACCAGGTGGGCGATCACCTCGGCGTCGGTCTCGGAGGTGAATACCGCCCCGTCGGCGATCAGGCGGTCCTTGAGCTCGACGTAGTTCTCGACGATCCCGTTGACGACGATGTGGACGCGGTCGGAGGTGTCGAAATGCGGGTGCGCGTTCTCCTCGGTGACGCGACCGTGCGTTGCCCACCGAGTGTGGCCGATCCCGGTCTCGGGCTGCGGGCGCTCGGCCAGCGCCACGGGCGCCTGGGATGTCTCAGACTCCCCGCGCTCGGCCAGCACGCCCCGCAGCGCGCTGAGGTTCCCGACCGCGCGGACGGCGTCGATCCGGTCACCCTCGAGCACCGAGATGCCGGCGCTGTCGTAGCCGCGGTACTCGAGGTTCTCGAGCCCGGCGAGCAGCAGCGCCCTGACTTCGCGAGGGCCGACGTAGCCGACGATTCCGCACATGCGCCAAATCTCCCGTTCGGTGGATCGGACTTCCGGTGGGTCGAACCGCACCGGCGGCCCGCGCCCTGCATCTACCCGCAGCAGAGCGAGCCTCTGATGTTAGCCCCGACCAACTCAACGTCAAACGGGCGGGCGGACTTGCAGCGGTTCGCTCAGGCGGGCGATTGCGCCGGCTCGGCCGGCTCAGGCGCGGGCGCCTCCTCGGCGACGGGCGGCTCCCCGCCGTTGCCGGACGGCCGGGTCATCAGGTACGAGCCGGCGATGCCGCCACTCAGAGCCAGTGCGGCGACGCCCGGGCCCTTGACCTCGATCCCCAGCGCGTGGTCGAGCGAAAAGTGGCCTGGGCCGAGATCGGCCAGCGCGACCATGACCGCGATCAGCACGAGGTTGTACTCGTACCCGCCGTTGCTGACCCACGGGCCGTTCTTCAGGTGGACCTTCTCGACCGCGGTCGACATCACGCCGATCAGCGTGGCCGCCGCCGCGGGGGTCAGGAAGCCCAGCGCGACCAGCACACCGCCGCCGGCCTCGGCGGCTCCGGCCGCGGTCGCGTGGCGGCGTCCGGGCCTGAGCCCGAGCGACTCGAAGAACCCGGCGGTGCCCTCGATCCCATGCCCGCCGAACCAGCCGTACAGCTTCTGGGTGCCGTGCCCGAAGAACAGCACCCCGATCACGACGCGAAGAAACGTCAGTCCGAGCTTCATCGATCAAACCTCCTTGGGGGCGACGCGCGCGAGCTTGCGGGGCGGCTCCGGCGCGCTGGACGGTGGGTGACGCTAAGCGTTTGTGACGTCAAGTACTACCCGGAACCTACCGCTTGACGCACCACTTCGGTCAGCCGGGCGCAGACCTGCTCGGTCTCCTCGCTGCTCGGCGCCTCGACCATCACGCGGATCAGCGGCTCGGTCCCCGACGCGCGGACCAGCACGCGTCCCCGGCCGCGCAGGGCGGCGTCCTCGCGCTCGATCGCGGACTGGACGACGGTGTCGCCCATCGCGGCCGCCAGCGGGGTGCGGTCGGGGCGCGGATGTTGACCAGGCGCTGGGGGAGCTTCTCCATCGCGTCGCGCGAGGCGAGATCGCGGTCGCCGAGCGCCTCGAGCGTCAGCAGCGCGCTGGCGATCCCGTCGCCCGAGGGGCCGATGGCGAGGTTGATGATGTGCCCCGACTGCTCCCCGCCGAGTGCCCAGCCGCGGCGGCGCAGCTCGTCGAGCACGTAGCGATCGCCGACCGCGGTGGTGGCGACCTCGATCCCGGCCTCCGCCATCGCCGTGTGGAACCCGTAGTTGGTCATCACCGTCACCGCAACCCCGTCACCCGGCAACCGGTCGCCGGCCCGCAGGTGCAGCGCGGCCAGCGCGACCAGCTCGTCGCCGTCGACCACGGCTCCCTCGCGATCGATCGCCAGCACCCGGTCGCCGTCGCCGTCGAACGCGAACGCGACGTCGTGTTCGCCTCTGGCGACATGCTCGCGGAGCAGATCGAGGTGCGTGGATCCGCAGCCGGCGTTGATGTTGCGGCCGTCGGGCTCGCCGGCGAGGACGTCCACCTCGGCGCCCAGCCGCCGGAAGATCTCGGGGGCGGCGCGGAACGTGGCGCCGTTCGCACAGTCCAGCACGATCCGGCGCCCGCTCAGATCGAGCTCGGAGAACCGCACGTGCAGCTCCCGCAGGTAGTCCTCGAGCGCGCCGTGGAAGCGGCGGACGCTGCCGATCCGTTCGGGTTCGGGCGGCGGCGCGTCGAGCTCGGCCTCGATCTCGTGCTCGGTGTCGTCGTCGAGCTTGAAGCCGTCGGCCGCGAACAACTTGATCCCGTTGTCCTCGTAGGGATTGTGCGAGGCGGAGATCACGGCCGCCAGCGACAGGCCGTGGCGGCGGATCAGCAGCGGCGCCGCCGGCGTCGGCAGCACGCCCGCCAGCAGCGCGTCGCCGCCCGCGGCGGTGACGCCCGCGGCGAACGCCGACTCGAGCATCTCGCCCGACTCGCGCGTGTCGCGCACGATCAGGACCTGCGGCCGCTCCGCGCCCGAGTGCGAGACGGCGGCGCGCGCGAGCGAGAGCGCGAGGTCGGCCGTCAGGAAGGTGCCGGCTCGGCCCCGGACGCCGTCCGTGCCGAACAGCTTCCGCGCCATCTGATCGGCTGACCCCGCCCGGGGGCGCTCAGCGCTTGGAGAACTGCGGCCGCTTGCGGGCCTTCTTCAGCCCCGCCTTCTTGCGCTCCTTGACGCGCGGGTCACGCGTCAAAAAGCCGCGGCGCTTGAGCTCGCCGCGCAGGTTCGGGTCGGCCTCGATCAGCGCCCGGGAGACGCCATGGCGCAGCGCGCCGGCCTGGGCCGAGACGCCGCCGCCGTGCATCCGCGCGACCACGTCCATGCGTGACTCGTAGCCGACGGCCTCGAGCGGCTGGCGGATCATCCGCTGCAGCGTCTCGCGCGGGAAGAACGCCTCGAGCGACTTGTCGTTGATCGAGTACGTGCCGGTGCCGGGCTTGAGGATCACCCGCGCGACCGCGGTCTTCCGCTTGCCGGTCGCGGTGTAGCGCGCGCCTGCCGCAAGGTCGATCGCCGCGTCGGCGATCGGCTGCGCGCGGCCGTCCTCGGACTCCTCGAGGGCGCGGGCGGCTGCGGCCTCAGCCTCGGCTTCGGCGGCCGCCTGGGCCTCGGCGTCGAGCAGCTGGATGCTCTCGGGAATGATGTCGGGCTCGAGGTCGGCGCCCGGGATCTCGGGCTTCTGGCGCGGGGCCAGCTCGACCTCCTCGTCCTCGCCGGCCTGCTGCGGCTGGGCGCCGGCCTGCGGGGCAGATCCGGTCGCGGCGGCCGGGGGCGCCTCGGGAGCGGTCGCCGCAGCCGGGGGCTGCTCGGCCGCGGGCACCTCGGGCTGCTCGGCGGCGGGCTGCTCGGCCGCCGGCGCCTCGGGCCGCGGGCTCCTCCGCGGGCGCGGGCGTCTCAGCCTCGGCCTCGGCGGGCGCCTCAGCCACGGGCTCCTCGGCGGGCCGCCTCAGCCACGGGCTCCGTGGGCGTCTCGCCTCAGCCCGGGCTCGCGGGCGTCTCCGCCTCAGCCACGGGCTGCTCGGCCGCGGGCTCCGCGGGCGTCTCCGCCTCAGGCTCCGCCGGCGGCTCGGCCACGGGCTCGGCGGGCGCCTCAGCCGCCGGCTGAGACTCCTCGGGCTCGGGCGCCGTCGCGGCGGGCTCTTCTTCGGTGCGAGGCTCGTCCTCGGGGGTCTCGGTCACTGAGCGATCTCCATCGGTTGCGGCTGCTGTGCGGCGTGCGGATGCTCAGGGCCGGCGTACACCTTGAGCTTGGTGAGCTGCTTACGGGCGAGCCGGTTGCGGGGCATCATCCCCTTGACCGCGAGCCGGATGACCTCCTCGGGCCGGCGGTCGAGCATCTCCTGCAGGCTGCGGGACCGTAATCCGCCCGGATAGCCGGAGTGTCGGTAGTACCGCTTGTCGGAGAGCTTCTTGCCGGTGACCGCGATCTTCTCGGCGTTGATCACGACCACGAAGTCGCCGGTGTCGATGTGCGGGGTGTAGGTCGGCTTGCGCTTGCCGCGCAGGCTGTCGGCGATCTGCGTCGCGAGCCGCCCGAGCGTCTTGCCCGAGGCGTCGACGAGCAGCCAGTTGCGCTCGCGGTCGGTGGGGGTGGCAACGTAAGTCTTCATGGCACGCATAAAGCCGCGCGGCAGACGCGCGGCTGCGGGCAATGTTAGCGGGGCGGACCGGGTGAGACCGTGCAAGCCTCGGGAGAACTCCTACGCTGCTGGCGTGAGGCTGTCAATCCGACTGCGGCGACTCGGCTATCGCTGTGCATATCTGCTGCTCTGGGGGTATCGAGTGGTGGTCCGTCCGGAGGTCTCGGGCGTCAAGTGTGTGCTGACCGACGGCGACCACGTGCTGCTCGTGCGCCACACCTACGGGCCGCGCGAGTGGGATCTCCCCGGCGGCGGGATCAAGCGCGGCGAGGGCCCGGCGACCGCGGCGCGCCGCGAGATGCGCGAGGAGCTCGGCGTCGAGATCGACGATCTCCGCGACGCGGGCGAGGTCGTCGCCACGCTGAATCGCTCGCGCGCCACCGTCTACTGCTTCGCGGCCGAGCTGCGCGCGCCCGAGATCACGATCGAGCGCGGCGAGATCGCCGCGGCCCGGTGGTTCCCGGGCGATGACCTGCCCGCGCGGGTCGGCCGGCTGACGCTCCCGGTGCTCAGACGCGCAGGCGTCGGCTCACGCGCCTGAGCTCGCGCGACCGGCTCAACCGACCGAGCTGACCGAGGCCTCGAGGCGGTCCAGCCAGCTCCGCCAGTTGCGCCGCCTCCTGGAGGTCGAGCGTCGAGCGCAACCGCTGATCGTGGCGCACTGCGACCTCCCGCAGCCTGTCGAACAGCTCGATCCCGGCCTCGGTCAACTCGACATGCTGGACGCGACGGTTGCTGGCCTCGCGCCAGCGCCGCACCAGTCCCCGCTCCTCGAGCGAGTTGAGGTGGTGCGTCAGCGTCGGGCCGGTGATCCCCATCCGCTCGGCCATCTCCGACTGGGTGCCCCAGTTCTGGGAGCGCACCAGCAGCAGCACCTGCCAGGTCGACGCCGATCCGCCCGCCTCGGCCATCACGCGGTCGAACGCCTGGCCGACCACTCGCGCGGTGCGCGCGAGGTGCAGTCCGATCGGCATGGTCGTCGGCGCAGGCGTCATCGACGGCAGCTTACCAGATCGCTTGACATCTCGAGAGCGAGACCATGACAACCGCCGCAACTGAGTTCCCCGGTCACTCCGCGTCGTCGACGCCATCGATGCCTGTCGGCGCCGCGGAGATCTCGAGAGAGTGAGGACCGCGGTGGGTCGTCGTCGCCGATCTCCGGGCACTGGAGACCGACCTGACGCTGCCGCCGCAGGCGCGGGCCGCCTTGCGCTGGCCGCCGCTGCTGGCAATCGCGGTCGTGCTGCTCGTGGCGGGCGTGGCCGGCTCGATCGCGGCCGGCTTCCCGATCCCGCCGCTGTTCATCGGCGCGTTCCTGGTGTGGCGGCTGGCGGCCTGGCACCGCGGCTGGGGACCGGCGTACGCCCGTATCGCCCCACGCTGACCCGAGGGAGGAACCGATGACTACCGCTTCCGACACCAACCCGTCCGTGAGGATCGCGTTCGCGGCGATCGTGGTGGCGATGCTGCCGGCGGTGCTGGACCAGACGATCCTGTCGACGGCGCTGCCGACGATCGCCAGCGACCTCGGGCGACTCGCCGACGTCTCCTGGGTCACCTCCGCCTACGTGGTCGCCGCGGCCGCGAGCACCCCGCTGTGGGGCAAGCTCGGCGATCGCCACGGCCGCAAGCGCCTGCTCGAGATCTCGCTGCTGATGTTCCTCGCGGCCTCGGCCGTGTGCGGCGTGGCCCAGAGCATCACCTGGCTGATCGTCAGCCGCACGGTGCAGGGCATCGCCGCGGGCGGCCTGATGACGCTCGCGATGGCGGCCGTCGGCGATCTCGTCAGCCCGCGCGAGCGCGGTCGCTACCAGGGCTACATCGCGGCCACGTTCGCGGTCGCGACCGTCGTCGGCCCGCTGCTGGGCGGCGTGCTCGTCCAGCACGCGAGCTGGCGCTGGGTGTTCTACGTCAACCTGCCGCTGGGCGTCGTCGCGCTGGCGGGACTGCGCACGGCGCTGCCCGCGTCCGAGGTGCAGCGCGGCGGCAAGCGGCTCGACGTCTCCGGCGCGCTGCTGCTGGCCGGCTCGACCGCGGGCCTGATGCTGACCTGCATCTGGGGCGGCGAGCGCTACGCGTGGTCGTCGGCCACGATCTTGTTGCTGATCGCCGCGACGGTGACGCTGGCGCTGGCGCTGGTCGTGCGCGAGCGCCGGGCGGCCGACCCGATCGTGCCGCTGGACCTGATGCGCACGCGGCCGGTCGTGGTGTCGAGCGCGGCGCTGTTCCTGACGACGGCGGCGCTGTTCTCGATCACGGTGTTCGTCCCGCTCTACCTGCAGACCACGACCGGCGCGACGCCGACCGAGGCCGGCCTGCTGCTGGTGCCGATGATGCTCGGGATCACGCTGTCGACGAACCTGGCCGGGCGCGAGATCGCCCGGACCGGGCGCTACAAGCGCTACCCGATCATCGGGCTGGCCCTGATGACGGTCGCGCTCGGGCTGCTGGCGGGCGTCGTCAAGCACCCGTCGCAGGCCGTCACCGGGATCGTGCTCGCGGTGTTCGGGCTCGGCTTCGGGATGGTCGGCCAGGTGCTGATCGTCGCGGTCCAGAACAGCGTCGACCGGCGCCGGCTCGGGATCGCGATGGCGACGACCAACTTCTTCCGCGGACTCGGTGGAGCGGTCGGCGCCGCCGTGCTCGGCGCCGTGTTCGCCGCGCGTGTGGGCACCACGGCCGGCGGGCTGTCGATGCTGGGCGCAACCGGCCGCGCGGACATCATCGACGGCGTTCAGACGGTGTTCCTGGTCGCCGCCCCGATCGCCGCGATCGCGCTGCTGATCACGCTGCTGCTCAAGGAGGTGCCGCTGCAGCAGAGCGCGCCGGCGAACGCACCGGCCCGCGTTCAGAACGGCCCATCGCGAGCATAGCTAAGGCTATGGTCGAGAGTTAGAGTTGCCGTGGTGGCGGGTCACTCGAGGTTTTCGACGATCTCGTTGGCCCGCGACCACTGGCCGGGGGGCACAACCAGATACACGTCGCCGCGTCCGAACCGGTCCAGCGGGTGATCGGCGACGCAGCTGGCGTCCACCCCGGCCTCTCGCAGGTGGTCGCGCCAGGCCACGGCCGTGTCCTCGTCCTCGAGCATGCTGACGGTCTCCCAGCCCTCGAACCGGGGATCGCCGATCGAAACGGCGGGCTCCTTGGCGGTCCGGCTCCGGCGCCATCTGGACAGCGGCATCGGCCGAGCTTACGCTCGCGGGCCCGCGATCAGGGCCAGTTTTGCCGCCCGCGGGAGACGCTTGATCCGGGCCTCCTCGCGCCGTGCGGCCGTGCGATCGTCCATCGGCATCGCCACCGCGAGCTCGACCGGCAGCCGGCTGGCCGTGTACCGGCTCGCCGCCCCGGCCTGGTGCCGAGCGAGCCGGCGTTCGAGATCGATCGTCCAGCCGGTGTAGAGCGAGCCGTCGCGGCAGCGCAGCAGGTAGACCCAGGCGTCGGGCATCGGTGCTCTGAGGTTCTCCGGTCGGGGCGCCGCTCCTGCGCGGCCCGTCGCGGCGCGGTTACGCCGTCGCTATTCCCACTCGATCGTGCCGGGCGGCTTACTGGTGATGTCGAGCACCACCCGCCCGACGGGGCGGATCTCGCCGGTCATCCGCGACGCGATCGTCTCCAGCAGGTCGTAGGGAAGCCGCGCCCAGTCGGCGGTCATCGCGTCGTCGCTGGTCACCGCGCGGATCACGATCACGTTGCCGTACGTGCGGCTGTCGCCCTGGACGCCGACCGTGCGGATGTCGGGGAGCACACAGAACGACTGCCACAGCTCGCGGTACAGGCCGGCCTTGCGGATCTCCTCTTGGAGGATCGCGTCGGCCTCGCGGAGGATCTCGAGGCGCTCGCGGGTGGCCTCGCCGCCGACGATCCGGATCGCCAGACCTGGGCCAGGGAACGGCTGACGCCAGACCAGCCGCTCGGGCAGGCCGAGCTCCGCGCCGACCGCCCTGACCTCGTCCTTGAACAGCGCGCGGAGCGGCTCGACGAGCTCGAACTCGAGGTCGTCGGGCAGGCCGCCGACGTTGTGGTGGGACTTGATCGTGGCCGCGCCGGTGCCTCCGCCGGACTCGATCACGTCGGAGTACAAAGTGCCCTGGACCAGGAAGCCGACGTCGTCGAGCTTGGCCGCCTCCTCCTCGAACACGCGGATGAACTCAGCCCCGATCCGCTTGCGCTTCTCCTCCGGGTCGGTGACGCCCTGCAGGCGCGCCAGGAAGCGCTCGGAGGCGTCGACGGCGACGAGCGGCACGTGGAAGTGGTCGCGGAACGCGGCCACCACCTGGGGGCCCTCGTTCTTACGCATCAGGCCGTGATCGACGAACACGCACGTCAGCCGGTCGCCGATCGCGCGGTGGACCAGCAACGCGGCCACGCTCGAGTCGACCCCGCCCGACAGGCCGCAGATCGCGCGGCCGTCGCCGACCTGCTCGCGGATCCGGGCGATCTGCTCTTCGATCACCGAGCTCGCGCTCCAGGTGCGCTCGCAGCCGCACACGTCCTCGAGGAAGTTGGTCAGCACCCGCTCGCCGTACGGGGTGTGGACGACTTCGGGGTGGAACTGGATCCCGTACACGGCCCGCTCGTTGGACTCGAACGCGGCCACCGGGGACGCCGTCGAGGAAGCCAACGCGGTGAAGCCGGGGGGCGGCGAGAACACGGTGTCGCGATGCGACATCCAGCAGGTCTGCTCCGGCGGCGTGCCGGCCAGCAGCCGGCCGGTCTCGGTCACGGTCAGTTGCGAGCGGCCGAACTCGCCGACCTCCGCGCCCTCGACCTGCCCGCCGAGCTCGCGGGCGAGCAGCTGCATGCCGTAGCAGATGCCAAGCACCGGGACGCCCAGGTCGAGCAGCTCGCGCTCGAGCCGCGGCGCGCCGTCCTCGTACACCGAGGCCGGGCCGCCGGACAGGATTACGCCCCGGGGCCGGCGCCGTGCGACCTCGGCCGCGCCGACGTGGTGGGGCAGCAGCTCTGAGAACACGCCGTACTCGCGCACCCGCCGCGCGATCAGCTGCGAGTACTGGCCGCCGTAGTCGAGGACCACCACCTCCTCGGTGGCGGCGGCGGGCGTGATCGTGTCCTCGGGCGCGGGAGCCACCTCGGGAGTGCAGGCACCGGCAGGGGTTGACTGGCTGACCGCGGCGGCCGCCGTCTCGACGGCCTCGGCGCTAGTCGGCGACACCGACCGTCGCTGCCGCGCCGGTTGCGCCCATGCCCACGCCCTGCTCGCGCTGAAGCTGCTTGCCCTCGGTCTGGAGCGCGGGCGCCACCAGCAGCTCGGCGCGGTTGAACTCGGCAATGTCGCGGTATCCGCACGTCGCCATCGACGTACGCAGCGCGCCCATCAGGTTGAAGGTGCCGTCGTTCTCGCGGGCCGGACCCCTGACGATTTCCTCAATCGTTCCGTTACGGGTGGTCGCCACCCTCGCGCCGCGCGGCAGCGTCGGGTGGAACGTGGCCATCCCCCAGTTGTAGCCGCGGCCGGGCGACTCGTACGCCCGCGCCAGCGCGGATCCGAGCATCACCGCGTCCGCGCCGCAGGCGACCGCCTTGGCGATGTCGCCGCCGTTGCGCATGCCGCCGTCGGCGATCACCTTGACGTATTCGCCGGTCTCCAGCATGTGCTGCGATCGGGCCGCCGCGACATCGGCGATCGCCGTGGCCTGCGGGACGCCGATCCCGAGGACTCCTCGGGTCGTACAGATCGCGCCGGGGCCGACGCCGACGAGCACGCCGGCCGCGCCGGTGCGCATCAGGTGCAAGCCCGTGTGGTAGGAGGCGCAGCCGCCCACGATCACCGGGGTCGGGGCGAGCTCGCGGATGAACTCCTTCAAGTTGAGTGGCGGGCGCGACTCGTCGCGCGAGACGTGCTCCGCGGACACGACCGTGCCCTGGATCACGAGGATGTCGAGCCCCGCCTCGAGCGCGACCTCGTAGTGGGTGCGCACCTTCTGCGGCGTCAGCGAGGCAGCGGCGACCACGCCCTGGTCCTTGATCTCGCGGATCCGCTGGGCGATCAGCTCTGGCTTGACCGGCTCGCGGTAGATGTCCTGCATCTCCCGCGTGGCGATGTCCTTTGAGAACGTCGAGATCCGCTCGAGCTCGGAGTCGGCGTCCTCGTAGCGGCAGAAGATGCCCTCGAGGTTCAGCACCGCGAGCCCGCCGAGCTTGCCGATCACGCCGGCGGTCTCAGGCGACACGACGCCGTCGAGCGCGGCGGCCACGAGCGGGAGCTCGAAGCGGTACGGGCCGAGCGTCCATGAGATGTCGACGTCATCCGGATCGCGCGTCCGCCGGGACGGGACGATCGCGATGTCGTCGAAGCCGTACGCCCGACGAGCCTTCTTTCCGCGTCCGATCTCTACTTCCATTACGGCAGCGTATTCCGCGGCGCGGACGGCAGCGGAGAGGTCGTGGAGGGCGGTGAGGAGAGGACGATCAAGTCGGTGGCGGCGGCCGAGATCAACGTCTCCTCGATCGTAGCAGCGGGGGTTTGCGCGCCATCGCGCGTGAGGTCGCTACGTGCGGGGTTCCGCTGGCGTATGGCCCGCGGGACGCGCCCACCGGCGTGAGCAGCGTCAGCCGATCTCGGCCCGGATCTCGATCCGCTCGGCTTCGACCTCCGGGAGCAGCCGGTCGACCTTGAACGGGTCGAGCAAGCCGGCGCCGAAGTGCTGGATCGACTCCGCCCCGCAGGCGACCCCGTAGCGCAGGCACTCGACCGGCGCGCGGCCGAGGTACCGGGCGGCGACGTAGCCGGCCAGGAACGCGTCGCCGGAGCCGATGCTCGAGCGCGCCTCCTGCTCCTCGACCCGCACCCGGTAAAGCGTCGGCGAGCCGTCCTCGCGGACCTGGGCGAAGCACCCGTCGGCCACGGTCATGAGCACCTCGGAGGCCCCGAGGCGGCGCATCTCGTCGACCGCCTGGGCGCGGTCGTCGATGTCGTTGAACTCGTGGCCGACGAGCTCCTCGGCCTCGAGCTCGTTGGGGCAGATCACGTCGGGCTCGGCGCGCACCGCCAGCCGCAGCGGGTCGCCGTCGGTGTCGACGATCGTGGTCACGCCGAGCCGTCGCACCTCGCGGATCAGCCCGGCGTAGACGTCGGACTCGATCCCGCGCGGGAGGCTGCCGGCGAACACGCACATGCTCGCGCCCTTGGCCAGGTACAGCAGCTTGTCGCGGAACAGCTCGAGCTCCTGGGGCGACACGGCCGGCCCGCGCTCGTTGACCTCGGTGTGCTGGCCGGTGGTCGGATCCAGCACGGCCGTGTTGGTCCGGGACTCCTCGCGGATCCTGGCGAAGCCGTTCAGGATCGCCTCGTCGTTGAGCGCCTCGACGATCCGGTTGCCGGTGCCGCCGCCCGCCAGCCCGGTGGCGATCACGGGCTGGCCCAGGCGCTTGAGGGCGCGGGCCACGTTGACGCCCTTGCCGCCCGGCATCGTGGTCTGATCGACCGTACGGTGCCTGCGCCCAGGCGTGAAGTTCGGGACCTCAAGTGTCTTGTCGAGCGCGGCGTTGAGGGTGACGGTGATGATCATGCCGGCTCGGCGCGTCTTCCCCTGACTCGTGCGCGCCGAAAGATCGCCAGACCGATTACGGCTGCAATCAATACAACGACCACCACAAGCGTAAACGGTCGCGTGATGAAGTCGAGCGCACTTGTCACCGGAGCGGGCGCCGGGACGGCCGCGGCGAGCACCAGCGGGATCCTCCGGACGAGCTTGCGGCCGTCCATCACCGCGACCGAGCCGACGACCGCGTCGCGCTCCAGGGGCCCGTCGAGCTGCTGCGGCGCGGTGACCCGGAGGTGGACGTGCGCCCCCTTCGCGAACACGTGGCTGTAGGTCAGGTCGGCGACCACGCGCGCGTGCATGCCCTTGCGCCCCTTGACCGTGGGGCGGGCGAGCACCTGGCCGGCGTGCACCGGGGTGCGCATCAGGAAATGGTCAAAGCCCCAGTCCAGCAGCGCCAGCGTGCTGTCGTCGCGCGCGTCCTCCGAGGGAGTCCCGAGCACCGCGCTGACCAGCGTCATCCCGTTCCGGGTCCCCGACCCCACGAGCACGTACCCGGCCGCGTTGGTGTGGCCGGTCTTGACGCCGTTGATCCAGTGGTAGCGCCCGACCAGGTCGTTGCGGTTGTCGACCACGCGAACGTGCCGGCCGGTGTGCAGCACCGCGCTGGGCAGCGCCACCGCGCGGCGGAAGAACGGAGAGCTCTGCATGACGTAGCGCGCGAGCTTGGCCAGGTCCGAGGCGCTCGAGTAGTTGCCGGGGGTGTCGAGACCGATCGGCGTCGAGTAGTGGGTGTGGTTGAGCCCGAGCTCGCGCGCCTTGGCGTTCATCATCCCCACGAACCGCGCCACCGAGCCGTGACCGACGTTGTAGGCGAGGTCCTCGGCCGCGTCGTCGGCGCTCGGCAGCAGCATCGCGAGCATCAGGTCGTGCACGCTCATCCGCTCGCCTGGGACGAGCCCGATCTGCGAGTCCTCGGCGGCCGACACGTAGTCGTTCTGGGTGAACATGCGGCCCAGGTGGTGGACTTGCTCGAGCGTGATCAGCGCGGTCATCAGCTTCGTTGTGCTGGCGATCGCGCGGCGGCTGTTGGGGTTCTGGCCGAACAGCTTCTGGCCCCCGTCGGCGTCGACGAGGATCGCCGCGCCCGAGCTCAGCTGCGGCGGCGCGATCGCCCGGGCGCGTCCCGGCGCTAGCGCCAGGACGGCGATTACGACGAGGGCCGCGACGGCGGCCACCGCCACCCGCGTCGCCCCGGACGCGGGTGTCAGGCGCATCCCGGACATCTCAACGACGCAGCTTCAGCCGCTGGGCAGCCTGGAGGCTGTTGGGGTCCACCAGCTTGGGGTTCAGCGCCTCGAGCGTGTCGACCGAGACTCCGGTCTTCTGAGCGATGCTGGACAGCGTGTCTCCGGGCTGCACGACGTAGACCTTGGCTTTCTCGGTCTTGCCCCGTTTGGCGGTGGTGGTGGCCCGGCTGGAGACGTGCGAAGAGCTGGTCGACGAGTTGTGCGTCAAGCCCGCGTGGACGATCAGATATGCCCCTGCGACCGTCGCAGCAAGCGCGAGTGGCGCCAGATAGCGCCCAGGACTCCTCCGGGCCATGGGTGGCCGATAGTACAGCGGCAAACGGCCAGCTCTGGTCGCGGTGTTGCGAGTGCTCGACGATGGTGCGCCTAGCCGGCCAGCTGCCACGCGAGCTCGCGCAGCCTGGCCGCCTCGTCCGCGGCCGCCGCGGCGGGATCACCGCCGTTGCGCCGATGGGCGTCGACGATCCCCCGCGACGCCGACACCAGACCCCCCGCGGGGCCAGGGGCGAACGCGGCCGCAAGATCCTGCACCCTGCCTCCCTGCGCGCCCACTCCGGGCAGCAGGAACACCGACGCCGGCATCAGCTCGCGCATGGCTTCCAGACGCTCGGGCGCGGTGGCTCCGACGACCGCGCCGATATCGCTCAGCCCCGACGCCCCGATTCCGTGGCGCCCCAGCTCAGCCACCATCGCGGCGATCCCGTCGCTGACGATGCCGCCGCCCTCCAGCGCCAGCTCCTGCACGTCGGCCGCGCCGGGATTGGAGGTTCGGGCGAGCACGAACAGGCCGCCGCCGCACGCGCGGGCGGCGGTGATGAACGGCTCCAGTGAGTCGATCCCGAGCAGCGGATTAACGGTCACCGCGTCGGCGCCAAGGCCCTCGACAGGCCCGAACACCGTCGGCGTCGCACCGAGGAACGCCTGGGCGTACGCCCGCGCGCTGACGTCGATGTCGCCGCGCTTGCCGTCGGCGATCACCACCAGCCCGGCGTCCCGCGCGCGGTCGATCGTCTGCTGCAGCGCGGTCCAGCCGGGCGCGCCGAGTCGCTCGAAGCAGGCGACCTGGGGCTTAACGGCGGCGCAGTGCTCGCCGGCCGCCTCGATCGCGAGCGCGCAGTGCGCGGCGACCGCGCGGCCGACCCGCGCCGGGAGCGGGACGGCACCGCCGGCCGCGTCGGCGAGCTCGACCGCCTTGGGCCACAGCTGCGCCGGATCGGGATCGAGCCCGAGCACCAGCTGCGAGGACCGCGCCGCAACCTGCGCGGCGACGCGGTCTCCGAAGCTCTGGACGGGCGGCGCCTCGCGCTCCACCGACGTCTGCGAGTCAGACACGACCCGCTCTGCGGAAGACGCCGCCGTGGCCGCATCGGCCGCAGGCTCCGCCGCTTCGGAGCGGCTCGAACACGCGGCGCGCATCTGGACCGCTAGTTAACTGCCTTCTTGAGCCCGGCACCGGCGGTGAACTTCGGGACCTTCGAGGCAGAGATCTGGATCTTCTCGCCGGTGGCGGGGTTGCGACCTTCGCGCGCGCTCCGTTGCGAGACGCTGAACTTGCCAAATCCGGAGAACGTGACGTCGCTGCCGCGCTTGAGCGCGTCCTCGATCGTCTCCAGGACCGCATCCACGGCGTCCCCTGCATCCTTCTTGCTCAACCCGGCGCGATCCGCGACCTGGTCGACAAACTCGGACTTCGTCATTAGGCGGCCTCCTTCGAGGTGGTGGGAATCTTCGACGCTAACAGGGGCTGCGGACGGGAATCGCCCGTGGCACCTGGGTGAGAGCCCATTCTTTCCGCTGAAGGTAGGGTGCTAGCGCGACTTAACCGCGGATTTCCGCAATTTGCGAACTTCATCGTCAATGATTCCGCATCAAGCCGCACGCTCAGGCCGCGTAAAACCGGGGTCAGGCGACCCGCCGGGGTGGGATCGCCGGGCCGTTCCTGGGACCATGGCCCGAACGGCGAGCCCTTCAAGCCAGTGCCCAACCCCCACTCCGAGACCGACATGGCCCCGAGCGACACCTCCGAGACCACGCCCGCGGCGGACCCCGCGCCCGATCGCGCCGCCGCCGAGGCCGTGCGGGAGGTGCCGACCGCGGACCGGCCCGATTCGCCAGCGCCCGCGCAACGCGGACCGGACGTCGGCCGCGACGGCGACAATGGGGGCGTGGAGCTAGCCCGTATCGCCTGGCTGGTGACCGTCCTCGCGTGTGTGGTCACGATCGCGATCCTGATGGTCGAGGGCTATTACGGCTACGCGCTGGTGACCCTGGCGGTCGCGGTCTCCGCCGGGATCAACCTGACCTGACGGGCGCTGCTACCGACGCAGCCAACTCACGAACGCAGCGAGCGCGCGGCCGCGATGGCTGATCCGGTCCTTCTCGTCGTCGTCGAGCTCAGCCATCGTCCGTTCGTGCCCGTACTCGTCGGGCAGGAACGCCGGGTCGTAGCCGAAGCCGCCGGATCCCCGTGGCGCGGCAGCGAGGCGCCCATGGCACTCGCCCAGAAACACCCGTTCCTCCCCCGTCCGGGGATCGACGAACGCGACTGCGCAGACGTACCGCAGCCCGCTCCCGGCGGGCGCCTCGGCCAGCAGCTTGTCGAGGTTCTGCTCGTCGCTGGCGCGCTCGCCGGCGTAGCGGGCCGAGCGCACTCCCGGCCGGCCCCCGAGCGCCTCGGACTCGATCCCCGAGTCGTCGGCGATCGCCGGGCGGCCGGTCGCCTCGGCCGCCGCGCGGGCCTTGGGCAGCGCGTTGTCGCTGAACGTGTCGCCGTCCTCGGGCGGCAGCGTCACGTCGGCCGCGAGCGACTCAACGGCGATTCCGGCGGGTGCGAGCAGCCGCCCGAACTCCCTGAGCTTGTGCTGGTTGCGGGACGCCAGGACGACCGAGTCGATCCGATCGGGCGCCGCGGACATCGCCCCGGCCGGCTCAGACGGTCGCCGCGGCGACGGCCTCGTCCTGGAACGAGCGCAGGGTCCCGATCCCCTGTGACGCCAGGAACAGCAGCTCGTCCAGATGCGTGCGCGACAACGGCGTGCGCTCGCCGGTGGCCTGGACCTCGATCAGACCGCCGTCGCCGGTCATCACCACGTTGGCGTCGACCTCCGCGGTGGAGTCCTCGCTGTAGTCGAGGTCGAGCAGCGGCACGCCGTCGACGACGCCGCACGAGACCGCCGCGACCGAGCCGTTCAACGGCGAGCGGTCGAGCAATCCGTCGGACACCAGCTTGTCGCAGGCCAGGCGCAGCGCCACCATGCCGCCGGTGATCGACGCGCACCGCGTGCCGCCGTCGGCCTGGAGCACGTCACAGTCGATGTAGATCGTGCGCTCGCCGAGCGCCTCGAAGTCGATCACCCCGCGCAGCGACCGGCCGATCAGGCGCTGGATCTCGACCGTGCGGCCGTCGGGGCGGCCCTTGCTGACGTCGCGCTGCTTGCGATCGCCGGTCGACGCGGGAAGCATCCCGTACTCCGCCGTGACCCAGCCGCGCCCCGCACCGACCAGCCAGCGCGGCACGCTCTCCTGGACCGAGGCGGTGCAGATCACCCTGGTCTCCCCGGCCGAGATCAGCGCCGAGCCGGTGGCGGTGCGGACGAAGCCGGGCAGGATCTCGACCGGGCGCAGGTCGTGCGGCGCACGGCCGTAGCTGCGCTGCGGGCTCACGCGACGACCCGTGCCGATAGGTCGACATGGACGACCTCGCCGAGCGGCATCTGTAGGAAGCGCGTGCCCAGCGCGGTGAACGACTCGACGTCGGCGGTGCACTGGAAGCTGTAGCTGCCCTCGCCGGTCCGGGGGTTGAGCAGATCGCGCGAGGCGAGCGCGCGCTCGACGCTGCGGGCGATCCCCGCGCCCGCCGAGACCAGCGAGACGCCGCGTCCGAGCATGCGCTGGAGCATCGGGGCGCACAACGGGTAGTGCGTCGAGCCGAGGATCACCGTGTCGACGTTAGCTTCCCGCAACGGGGCGCAGTACCCCCGCACGATCTCCACGACCCGCTCGTCGAACGGGAATCCGCCCTGGATGATCGGCGCGAGGTCCGGGCAGGCCACGCTCTCCAGGTGCACGTGCGGGTCGGCGGCGGCCACGGCCCGGTCGTAGGCGCCGCTGGCCACGGTCGCCGGCGTCGCCAGCAGGCCGATCCGGCCGGTGTGGCTGGCCACGACCGCGAGCTGGGCCGCCGGCCGCAGGACGCCGATCACGTCGATCTCGCGCCCGGACTCGTCCATGTGGCGCTCGATCGCGTCGAGCGCGACCGCGCTGGCGGAGTTGCAGGCCACGACGATCAGCTTCGCCCCGGCGTCGACCAGGTGCTCGACGATCTCGACCCCGAACAGGCGCAGCTCCTCGGCGCTGCGCGCGCCGTACGGGAAGTGGACGGTGTCGCCGAGGTACAGGTAGTCCTCGGACGGGAGCGAGACCAGCAGCTCGTGCAGGACAGTGAGCCCGCCGACGCCGGAGTCGAACACGGCGACGGGCTGCTCTGGATGCGCAGTCATCGTCGTGATGGTGGCAGACCCCGGCGTCGCCACCGCGTCAGGCGCCCGGAGACGGCCGGGTAGGCGACGGTAGCCCGATACGCTCGCGACCCTCGGTGCGCGCCTTGGTCATCACCAACATGTACCCGTCTCCGGCCCGGCCCGCGCTGGGGAGCTTCGTCCGCGACCAGGTCGAGGCGCTGCGCCGGATCCCCGAGGCCGAGGTGGAGCTGTTCGCGTTCGCGCCGGGGAGCCCCCGGGCGTACGGGCGCGCCGCGCGGGCGCTGCGCCGGCGGTACGGCGGCGACCGCTTCGACGTGGTCCACGCCCACTTCGGCCTGACGGCGTGGCCGGCCCTGGCCGCCCCGGCCGGCGCCCATGCGGTCACGTTCCACGGCACCGACCTGGCGCACCCCCGATCGCGGGCGATCTCGCTGGGCGCGGTGCCGTTCCTCGACCTCGTGGCGACGGTCTCCGAGCCGCTGGCCGCACGAGCTCCCGGCCTGGGTCGCGAGGCGTGCGACCACCGCGGTGTTGCCCTCCGGCGTCGACCTGCACCGGTTCGAGCCGATCCCGCGCGCCGACGCCCGCGCGGCGCTGGGCCTCGACCCGGCCGCACCCTGCCTGCTGTTCCCCGCCGACCCCCGGCGACCCGAGAAGCGCCACGATCTCGCGCTCGACGTCGCCGGCGACGTGCCGCGTGCTGACGCTCGGGAACATCGAGCCGCGTGCGGTGCCGCTGTGGGTCAACGCCGCCAACGCGGTGCTGGTCCCGTCGGACCGCGAGGGGTTCGGGCTGGCGGTGCTCGAGGCGCTCGCGTGCGACGTGCCGGTGCTGGCGACGCCGGTCGGGATCGCGCCCGAGGCGCTGGATGGGATCGCGGGCGCGTACTGCGGCCCGTACGACTGGGCCGCGTGGCGCCGCGCGGTCGAGCCGCATCTGGCCGCCGCCGACCCGCGGATCGAGGGCCGCGCCCGGGCCGAGCGGTATTCGACCGACGCGATGGCCGCCCGGGTCGTGCGGCCTGGCGCGGACTGCTCGGCTGAGCGGCGGCCGCCGTCCGCCGAGCCGGCGAAGCTCGTTCCGCGCTCGGCGGCCCTCAACCATCGAGCGGAACCGTTGTTCCCTCTCACCGGCGAAGTTCGTTCCGCACCGATGCGCTGCCGAGCGTCGAGCAGCCGGACGTCGTGTTATGCCCGTCCGCCCGGCTCGCCCGCCCGCCCGACCGCCAGCCCGCCCGGCAGCCCCGCCCGATCGCCCGCAGCCCCGCCCGCCGGCCGCCTCAAGCGCCTCAGGCGAGCACCGGCCAGCACTCGGCCAGCCGCTCCCGCGCGGCGAGCGCCGGCGCGGACACCTCGACCTCTTCGTCGGCCGGCCGCACCGGCTCCCGTAAGGCCTCCATCGTCGCCGCCACCGACCGCCCGAGCGCATCCAGCGCGTACCCGCCCTCGAGCACCGCGCCCAGCGGCGCGCCGAGCCCGTCGCAGCAACGCCGCATCGACCGGGTCATCTCGGCGAACCCGTCCTCGGTCACGTCACAGGTCGCCAGCGGGTCGTCGCGGTGGGCGTCGTAGCCCGCCGAGACCAGCACGAGCTGCGGCTCGTACGCCGTCGCGAGCGGGACCGCCACGTGGTCGACCAGCGAGCGGAACAGCTCGTCGTCGGCCCCGGCGGACACCGGCAGGTTGACCGTGTAGCCGCGGCCGTCGCCGGTCCCCAGATCGGCGGCGTGGCCGGTGCCGGGATACAGCGGCGACTCGTGGATCGAGATGAACAAGACCTCGTCGGAGCCGTGGAAGATGTCGTTGGTCCCGTTGCCGTGGTGCACGTCCCAGTCGAGGATCAGCACCCGCTCGAGGCCGCGCACCCGCAGCGCATGGGTGGCCGCGACCGCGACGTTGTTGAACAGGCAGAACCCCATCGCCCGCGCCGGCAGCGCGTGGTGGCCGGGAGGGCGATGGCAGCTGAAGACCGTGTCGGCGCGTCCGTCGAGCAGCAGGTCGACGAGCTCGACCGCGCCGCCGGCGGCGTGCAGAGCGGCCTGATACGAGCCCGCGCTGGTGACCGTGTCGGGATCGAGATGGCCGCCGCCCTGGGACGAGATCCGCGCGATCGCCTCGACGTAGTGCTCCGGATGCACCGCGGTCAGGTCCGAGCGCGCCACCGCCGGCGACTGCACCCGCTCGAACCCCAGCCAGCCACGTCCGGACAGCTCGTTTTCGATCGCCGTGATCCTCGCGGGCTGCTCGGGATGCGGGCCGGTGTCGTGCTCGAGCGAGCTCGGGTGCTCCAGGAACACGGACGTCATCGCGAGTACCGTACTGCCCGTTGCCGCCCGCCGAATCACAAGTCACCCAAGCGCAGGTCGCTGTGGTCGGCGCGGGCGCCGCCGGGCTGTACACCGCGCTGTGCGTAGCCCGCGACGGCGGGCGCGCGTACCTGATCTCGGCGACGCCGCTGGCCCAGTCGTCGAGCTGGTGGGCGCAGGGCGGGCTCGCCGCGGCGATGTCCGCCGACGACAGCCCCGCCGATCATCTCGCCGACACGATCGCCGCCGGTCGCGGGGCCGTCCGCGAGTCCGCCGCGCGCGTCCTGTGTGAGGAGGCGCCCGGCGCGGTCGAGGACCTGGCCCGACTCGGGGTGCGGTTCGACGCCGACCGCCACGGCTCCCTGTCGCTCGGCCTCGAGGGCGGCCACCGCGCGCGGCGGATCGTGCACGCGGGCGGCGCGGCCACAGGACGTCGGATCGTGCGCCAGCTCAGCGCACTGGTCGCCGAGGACCCGCGGATCGAGATCGTCGAGGGAGCGCGCGTGGTCGGGCTGGTGACCGACGAGGGCCGCTGCCGCGGGATCCTGGCCGACGACGGCTCAGTGCTCGCCGCCGGGGCGGTGGTGCTCGCGACCGGCGGCGCGGCCGCGATGTGGTCGCGCACCACGAACCCCTCCGCCGCGATCGGCGGCGGCCTGCTGCTCGCCCACGCCGCCGGCGCCACGCTGGCCGACCTCGAGCTGATGCAGTTTCACCCCACCGCGGTGTCGGCCCCCAACGGCGCCGACGGGTTCCTGGTCACCGAGGCCGTCCGCGGTGAGGGCGCACTGCTGCTCGATTCCGCCGGCGAGCGGTTCGTGGACGAGCTGGCCCCGCGCGACGAGGTGGCCCGCGCGGTACAGCGCCAGATGGCCTTGACCGGCGCCAAGTCGGTCGACCTCGACATGCGCGACATCGATCCGGCGCTGTTCCCCAACGTCGTCAGCGCGCTGCGCCAGGCGGGGATCGACCCCGAGCGCGAGCTCGTTCCGGTCGCCCCCGCCGCCCACTACATGATGGGCGGGATCGCCACCGACATCGACGGCCGGGCCACGCTGCCCGGCCTGTACGCCGTCGGCGAGTGCTCCTGTACCGGCCTGCACGGAGCCAACCGGATCGCCTCGAACTCGCTCACCGAGTGCTTCGTGTTCGGCGCCCGCGCAGCCCGCGCGGCGCTCGCCGAGCCGCCCTGCCGACGAGATCCCCGCCGGCGCCAGCCGCCACCGGATCGGCTCCCCGGTCCCCTCCCCCGCCAGCCGCGAGGCGCTGTGGATCAACGCCGGGATCGAGCGCGACCGCGCCGGCCTGACCGCGCTCGCGGCCGACCCGCACCCGCTGGTGCGCCTGATCGCCGCCTGCGCGCTGGCTCGCGAGGAGAGCCGGGGCGCGCACCGCCGCCGCGATTTCCCCGAGCTCGACCACGACCTCGACGGCAAGCATGTGACGGTCGCCGCCGACGGCGAGCCGGCCCTGCAGACCTGGGTCTGAGGCCCTCGGCGGCCCGCCCCCCGGCCCGCCCCAGACCCGCCCCAGGCGGGCCCCAGACCCGCCCCAGAGGACGGCTCCTACTTAACCACGACTTAATAAACCGTGCGTCGTGCGCTTCACACACCGGGGGTAGACCTCGACCGCGCCGACACGGATGCGCCCTGGCAGGGGAACCGAAAGGAGTGGTGTGCATGTACAGGTTCAGCCGAGCGATTTACCGGGAGCTCGCTGACGAGATAACCGAAGATCCGCACGGCGCCGGCGCGCACACCAACCACGCGAGAGTGCTCCGCGCATGCGAGGCCGCCGTCGAGCGCCTCGCCACCGACCGCCACTACTTCGCCAGGCCCGCACGGACGCTGTTTCACGACATCAGGGCGTACTTCCCGATGAGCTCACAACTGCGGGTGCTGCTCGTGATCGAGCGCTACCTGGCCTACGCAGACGAGTTCCTGCGCCGGCTCCCCCAGAACGGGTTCGACGCCTACGGCAACCCGCTCCAGTGCCGCGCCAGCACGCGCAAGGGAACTCCCTGCCAGCGGGCGCCGCTCGCCCACAACGGCTACTGCCCGTCCCACCAGCACCTCGTCGAGACCGAGGAGCTGGAGTCCCCGCTGGCCGCCTAAGCGCGGCGCACCTCTCCAGCCTGCGGGCGACCGGTAGGGTCGCCCGATGCTCCTGGGAGTCGACGTCGGCGGCACGTTCACCGATGCCGTGCTGGCGTTCGACGGCACGGTCGTCACCGCCAAGGCACCGACCACTCCCGAGGACCAGTCCGAGGGTGTGATCGCCGCCGTCGAGGCCGCGCTCGCCAAGGCCGGGCGCCAGGCGAGCGAGGTCGAGACGTTCTCCCACGGGATGACCGTCGCGACCAACGCGCTGCTCGCAGGGCCACGGCGCCCGCACGGCGCTGCTCGCCACCGAGGGCTTCACCGACCTGATCGCGCTCGGGCGCCAGACCCGCGCCGAGCTCTACCGCCTGTGCGCCGCGCGTCCCGCGCCGCTGGTCGGAGACGACCTGCGCTTCGGGGTGCCCGAGCGCATGACTCCGGACGGTCCGCTCCGCGAGCTCGAGCCCGGCCAAGCCGAGGAGGCAGCCCAGCGCGTCGCCGAGGCCGGCGTCGAGGCGGTCGCGGTCGTGCTGCTGCACTCCTACCGCCACCCCGACCACGAGCGCGCGCTCGGCGGGGCCCTCGCCCGAGCGCTTCCCGACGCGCACGTGTCGCTGTCACACCAGGTGGTGGGGACGTTCCGTGAGTACGAGCGCGCGGCCACGACCGAGATCGACGCCGCTCTGTCTCCGCTGCTGGCCAGCTACCTGCGCAAGCTGGTCGACAGCGCTCGCGACGCCGAGCTCCCCGAGCCCTCGATCATGCAGTCCAACGGCGGCCTGATCGACCTCGAATCCGCGGCCGGCCACGCCGCGTGGACGGTGCTCTCCGGCCCCGCTGGGGGCGCCGCCGGGGCCGCGTTCGTGGCCCGCGCGGTCGACTCCCGGGACGCGCTGTGCTTCGACATGGGTGGCACCTCCTGCGACGTGTGCGTGATCGACGACGGCGCCGTCCAGGAACGCAGCGCCGGGGAGATCGCCGGGCGGCCGCTGGCGCTGCCGATGCTCGCGATCCACACCGTCGGCGCCGGCGGTGGCTCGATCGCGTGGCGCGATCCCGGGGGTGCGCTGCGCGTCGGCCCGCAGTCGGCCGGGGCCGATCCCGGACCCGCCTGCTACGGGCGTGGCGGCACCGAGCCGACCGTCACCGACGCCAACCTCGTGCTCGGGCTGCTGTCGGCGGATGCGCCGCTGGCCGGCGGCGTCGAGCTCGACGTCGACGCCGCCAGGCGGGCGATCGGGTCGCTCGCCGACGACCTCGGGCTCGGGCTCGCGGAGTGCGCCGAGGGGATCCGGCGGGTCGCGGGCGCCGAGATGGTCCGCGCGCTGCGGGTGGTGACCGTCCAGCGGGGAATCGATCCGCGCCGCTACGCGTTGCTGCCGTTCGGGGGCGCCGGACCGCTGCACGCGACGCAGATCGCCGAGGAGCTCGGGATCGAGACGATCGTCTGCCCTCGGGCCTCCGGCGTGCTCGCCGCGCTCGGGCTGGTCGTGTCGCCCCGCCGGCGCGATGTCCAGCGGACACTGCTGCTGGCCGGCGACGAGCTGACCGCTGACGCGATCGCCGAGGCGGTCTCAGAGCTCGGCGAACAGGCCCGCGAGGCGCTCAGCGCGCCCGACGCGGACCTCGAGCGTGACCTACGAGTTGCGCTACCGGGGCCAGGCGTTCGAGCTCGCGATCGCGGGCTCGACCGAGGCCCAGCCCGGGGAGCTGCGCGAGGCATTCGAGGCTGAGCACGAGGACCGCTATGGCTACAGCGACTCAGACCAGGTGCTCGAGCTGGTCACGATCCGCGTGACCGCGACCGTCCCCGGCGCCGAGGTGACGCTCGCCGACGCCGGCCAGGGGGCCGACGCCCAGCAGAGCCGGCGCCGCGCGATCGTGGACGGCGACGAGATCGATGTCGTGGTGCTCCGGGGCGAGCCGGGCCCGGGGACCGAGATCGAAGGACCCGCGGTGGTCGAGCTGCCGGAGGCGACGCTGTTGGTCTCAGACGGCTGGTCGGGCAGCGTCGACGACACCGGCACGATCCGCCTGGAGAAGGGATGATCGACCCCGTCGAGCTCCAGGTGGTGACCGGGGCGCTGCGCGCGATCTGCGAGGAGATGGGCGCGGTCCTGATCCGCTCGGCCCACTCGGCCAACATCAAGGAGCGCCAGGACGCCTCGACCGCGCTGTTCGACACCCGCGGCGAGATGGTGATGCAAGCCGAGCACATACCGGTGCACCTCGGGGCGATGCCGGCCGCGGTGGCCGCGGTGCTCGACGAGCAGCACGAGCCCGACCGCGCCTGGATCCTCAACGACCCCTACCGCGGCGGCACCCACCTCCCCGACATCACCGTGATCACGCCGCTGTACGCAGCCGGCGAGCTGATTGCGTTCGCCGCCAACCGCGCCCACCACGCCGACGTCGGCGGTCCCACGCCGGGCTCGATGCCGGCCGACAGCACCACGCTCGAGGACGAGGGCGTGGTGATCGAGCCGCAGGTGCTCGACGAGGACGCGATCTCGGAGCTGAGCGCCCGGATGCGCCAGCCCGCCCAACGCCGGGCCGACCTCCGGGCCCAGCTTGCGGCCGGCCGGGTGGCGGCGGTGCGCCTGGAGGAGCTGCACGAGCGATTCGGCGGCGACAAGCTGCAGGAGGCGTTCGCCGAGGTGCTCGACTACGCCGAGCGCCGGACCCGGGCCTGCATCGAGGAGCTCGAGGACGGACCGCGCAGCGCCACCGACGTCCTCGAGGCGCGCGAGGGCGACCTCGAGATCGTGCTCGAGGCGACCGTCGAGGGCGATTCGCTGAGGCTTGACTTCACCGGCACCGCCGACCAGCACGAGGGCAATCTGAACTGCCCGGTGGCGGTGACCCGGTCGGCGTGCTACTTCGCGATCCGGGTCCTGACCGACCCCGACATCCCGCCGAGCGCCGGCGCCTACCGGCCGATCGAGGTGATCGCCCCCGAGGGCTGCCTGCTCAACGCGCGATCCCCTGCGGCGGTCGCCGCCGGCAATGTCGAGACCTCCTCGCGCGTCGCCGACGTGGTCCTGCGGGCGTTCGGCCGCGCGGTCGGCCAGGGGACGATGAACAACGTCACGCTCGGCAACGACGAGGTCGTGTACTACGAGACGATCGGCGGCGGCCAGGGGGCGTGCCCGGACGCCGACGGCCCCAGTGGCGTGCACGTTGCGATGAGCAACACGCTCAACACCCCGGTCGAGGCGCTCGAGCTCGAGTTCCCGATGCGGATGATCGAGTACTCGCTGCGGCGCGGATCGGGCGGCGACGGCGAATACCACGGCGGCGACGGGGTGATCCGCGAGCTCGAGGCGTTGTCGGATCTCAGCTATTCGCTGATCACCGAGCGCCGCCGCCACGGCCCTCCCGGCGCCAAGGGCGGCGAGCCGGGGGCCACGGGGCGCAACCTGATCGACGGCCAGGAGGTTGCCCCGAAATCGCGCGGAGAGCTGGCTGCCGGCCAGCGGCTCCGCATCGAAACCCCTGGTGGGGGCGGATACGGCAGCCTACCTTCTTAAGTAAATTCCTCGATTTGCAGCGACATTTGGGGATTTCGAAATCCTCGCGTACAATCCGGATTCTCCTGTTGCGGCGGTTCACACGGTTTAGAACAGCGTGTGCGCGCGCAGGATTGATTTCGTAAATACCCCCGTCTTCCCCCAGAGATATATGCCGATTGCTTTTAAAGAATGGGCCGTGACCGTGCGGGCCCTAGCCGAAGGTGAGCAGCTGCTCACCCTGCGCAAGGGCGGCATCCGCGAGCCCGGTAGGCACTTCAACCTCGAGTACGAGCGCTTTTTCCTCTACCCGACGTTCGATCACCAGCGCCCGGACCTGGTCCGTGAATCCCACCAGCCTGAGCTCGGCCGCGCGCTCGAAGAGGGCGTATGGAGCGACGGCGAGCCGCCGCCCCACGCCCTGCACCGCGCCGACGAGATCACCCAGCCGGACCGCGTGCGGATCCGCGCCTGGGCCGAGGTCGCCGCTCACTACACCGTCACCGACCGCCGGGCCGTGGACGCGCTGGCGCCGTTCTACGTGTGGACCACCGACTACGCCGAGAAGCGGCTGGCGTGGAAGCGCCGGCATCCGCTCCACGTGATCCTGTTGCGGACCTATCGGATCCCGCGGCCGGTCACGGTGAAGGTGCGCGACGAGTACCACGGCTGCCGGTCGTGGCTCGAGCTCACCCGCGAGCTCCCGTTCGAGGGCACGCCCGTGCTCTCCGACGATGAGTTCGAGCGCGCGTCGGAGGAGATCGCCTCGATCGCTTCGGACCGCCAGGTCGTGATGGCCTGAGCGCCTCGGCGCGCTTCAGCCGACCACTTCGGCGACGACCCACACGATCGCCGCTCCGATCGCGAGCGCGATCAGCAGACCGATGAGCAGCCGCCCCGGCGACACAACCGCCGGGCGGCTCGCGTCGGGTGAGATCAGCTCCGCCTCCAGCAGCACCTGACGGGCCGTGCCCGCGCCGGACGCCGGCACGAGGATGTCGCGCGGACCTGCGGCCAGGAAGTCCGGCACGTCGAACCCGGCGCTGCGCCGCAGCATGCTGGGAACTCCCTCCTCGAGCAGCATCCCCTGGATGAACTCTGCCTCGGCCTGGTTGCGGGCTCCGGCGACGCGCACCAGGTCGCCCTCGGCCAGCTGCGGCTTGATCTTGCGCGCGGTCGCGTGGCGCTCTGAGACGGGCTCCGCGCCCTGCTGCTCCGGCGGATACGTCAGCGGCAGCCGGCAACTGGGACAGAACCGCTCCCGCGCCGGATACGAGTGGCCGCAATTGGGACAGACGAGTGTCTCCGTGGGGCGTGGCGCCCGGGGCATCACTGCACCGCCAGCTCGGCCTCCGTCACCTGACCGTCGCGGATGAAGTACGAGCGCACGTCCGGCTCCTCGTCGGCGAGCCCGACGATCACGTAGATCGCATCCGGATAGAAGGCCAGGTTGATGTCGGTCTGTGAGGGATAGGGCTCGCTGCGAGTGTGCGAGTGGTAGATCGCGCCGAGGTCGTGACCGGCGTCGTCGATCTCCATCTGGATCCGATACTGCTCGGCGCCGTCGATCTCGTACCGCAACGGGCTGGCCGCGGCGTTCTCGGCCGGGAACACCTTGACCGCCTCGTCGCCGTCGGACGAGACCATGCCGCAGCACTCGTTCGGCGCCTCCGCTCGGGCGTGGGCGATCATCTGGTCGTAGAGCTCGCGGGAGATCCTCATCGCGGATCGGACACTAGCTAGCTGCGCCCCTCGACGAACGCGCTGGGCACCGCCTTGTCGATCTCACCGGGGTGCAGCAGGTCGCCGAGCACCGTGTAGTGCTGCCCCTCGGCCCCCAGGATCGACGCGCACACCCGCGCCAGGCGGGGATCGGTCAGCTTCGTGATCGACTGGTAGTAGGCGCCCTGGGCGAGCTCCTCGACCCCCTCGAGCAGCCGCAGGCAGTCCTGCTGCGAGTGCAGCGCGCCGAGGCTCCCGGAGGTGTGCAGCGCGTCGAGCTCGCCGTCGGCGGCGACAATCGAGCTCGGCGCCGAGGGCGGCAGCTCGCCGAACTTGGCGAGCTCGTTACTCATGACGTCGACGTGGGTCTGCTCGTGACCGAGCATGTGCCGGATCGCGGGCTCGGCCTCCGGCGCGAGCGTCTCGGATTGCAGCACCTGCTGATAACAGAACACGAGCAGCAGCTCGACCGACAGGATCGCGTGCAGCAGGTCAGAGTCGGTCTCGGCCGCCGCCACGGCGTCGGCGGCGTTCACCGCGGCGGACGCGATCGAACCCGCGACCGCTACGGCGATCGCACCGCCCAGGAGCTCACGCCGCGTGGGCTGACGACTCGGAAGCTGGTGCATCGTGCCGCCGCCTACTCGTGGCCGGTGACCAGCGCGGTCGGAACCGGCTGGCGGCCGAGCTGTGAGCGCAGCACCGAGATGTGCTGGGCATCGTTGGCGAGCACGGCCGCGAGCGCCGCCCGCGTCGATGCCATGGAAACCTTGGGGATCGCCTGCAGGTAGCCGGCGATCTGGGAGCGCTCGAGCTCGTGCAGGAGCCGCAGCACGTCGTCGGCGTTACGCGGATGACCGAGGTCGTAGCCCTCGCGGGCCTTGATCGCGACCCCGCCGGCCTCCTGGACCAGCCCCGACAGCTCGCCGGCGTGCGAGAGCTCCTGGGTCAGGAACCGCTGCCCGGCCATCCGTCCCGCCGGTGTCAGCAGCGGGATCCCGGCCGTATACGCCGCCACCGTGATGTGCTCGAGCTCGAGCAGGTGGTTGAGCAGGTCGACGTCGCGGCTGTGGAACTCGGGCGTGGTCGCTGTCGTGGTCGTGCCGGTCTGGGCGCTCACCTTGTGGGAGCCGCCGCACGCCGCGATCAGGACCGCCGCCGCTCCGCCGGCCGCAACGCCGGCGCCTCTCAGCAACCACCGGCGTGAGCCGTCGTCGGCTTCCGCCGGCTGGGTCACCACCAGACTGTGGCGTCCAGATTCTCGATCTCGTCTACTGGCCGCGTGTAGATGCCCGACGACAGGTACTTCCACCCGTCGTCGGCGACGATGAACACGACGTTCCCCTCGTCCAGCTCGTTGGCGATCCGGACCGCGACCCGTGCGATCGCCCCGGACGACACCCCGGCGAACACGCGCTCCTCGTCGAGCAGCTTGCGGGTGAACACGATCGCATCGGTGTTGGTGACGAAGATCTTTCGGTCGAGCACCGACAGGTCGATGATCGGCGGGATGAACCCGTCCTCCAGCGACCTCAGGCCCTGGACCGGCTCCCCCTGCATCGGCTCGGCGGCGACGATCTTGATCTGCTCGCCCAGCTCCTCCTTGAGCCGGCGGCCGTTGCCCATCAGCGTGCCGCCAGTGCCCAGCCCGGCCACGAACGCGCTGACCTCGTCGAGCTCCTCGAGGATCTCGAGCGCGGTCCCGTTGTAGTGGGCCATCGGGTTGGCCTGGTTGCCGTACTGGTAGGGCATGTAGTACGAGGCGTCGCGCTCGGCCATGTCGAGCGCCATCTCGACGGCGCCGTTGGAGCCCTTGGCACCCTCCGAGTAGACGATCTCGGCGCCGTACATCTGCAGCAGCTGGGTCCGCTCGGGGGTCACGTTCTCGGGCATGATCGCCTTGACCCGGTAGCCCTTATGGCCACAGATCATCGCCAGCGAGATGCCGGTGTTCCCGGAGGTCGGCTCGAGGATCGTCTGACCGGGGCCGATCAGGCCCTTGTCCTCGGCATCCTCGATCATCGACCGCGCCACGCGGTCCTTGATCGAACCGGTCGGGTTGCGCGACTCGAGCTTCGCCCAGATCCTCACCCCCGGCTTGGGGCTGAGGCGCTTGAGCTCGATCAGGGGCGTATGCCCGATCGCCTGGACGATGTCGCCATAACGGCCCCCGCAGGGCTTGTTCTGGAGGCGCTCGGCCATCGCTTCACGAAGTATAGCTACGGCCGCTGGGCCGCCGCGGAGGTTCTGGCGTCCTCCCGGGTGGGTCCCGGCGCGGCGCCGGAGGCAAACGGAGAGGACCACGAGCCCCTATCCACATTGGCTCGCGGTCCTCACCAGGTAGCCGATCACCGACCGGGGGGTAGTTGCCGGTGGTCGGCCTCGAATTGGGCTGGTGTCGCCGAAGGTCGGGGCCGGCGGCTAGTAGCCCGGGGGAAGCGGTGGGTTCGGGTTGGTCGGGGGCGCGGGCGTGGACTTCTGCCGGACCCGAGACACTTGACATGTGCCAGTCGAACGAACGTCTTCATCTCGTCGCCAGCCTCGCCATCTTCTTGTCGTGGGACTGATGTCGGGCGTGAAGAGCGGGTGGCCGTCCGAGCGTGACCTGGAACTTGCATGCCACGGTTCAGCGTCCCGAGCTTGCCCTTGATGCCGGGCCGGCCGGGCAAGGCCCTTGGTCGACTGGACCGTCACCAGCGGCCAGAACGCGAGCAGTCAGTGCTCGAGCTTCGTGGTCTTCTTACAGGTGATGTGGCGCGTGGCTCGCCCGGAAGCGTGTAGACGGGGCATCCGTTCGGGTCGACCGACGGATACGAACGTCGACGTCTTCGTCTCGGAGCGACTTTGTCGGCGTGTCGGTGACCGTGCACGTTCTTGGCGACCTTGAAGCGTGAACGACTTGGCCAACGCCATCCCGGCGATCGCAGCTAGCACCAGGCCGGCGACGGCGAGCACCATCGCGAACGACGGTGGCTCGCCGGATGAAGCTGACCGGCCTGATCGGACGAGGCATGCGGCTCCCTTCGACGGTGAACACTCGACCCTCTAGACGCCGGCGCGACGAAAGCCTTCCCGGTTCGGACGACGTGTTTCTGCCAGCCGTCGCCGCGGGCGGTCATCCAGAGGGCCCGAAAGGACAGATAAGCAGGTGCGCGCCCCGGGCGCGCCGCACGGGGCCCTGACTAACGGGCCCCGCCCGCCATCGCGGGCAGGATCACCAGCGTGTCGCTGGCGCCGACGCTCGTGTCGAGGCCGTCGAGCACCCGCACGTCCTCGTCGTTGAGGTACACGTTTACGTAGCGGTTGAGCTGGCCGTCGGCCGAGAACAGCTGCGACTGCGTGTCTGGGTACTCGTCGGCCACCGACTTGAGGATCTGGCCAACCGAGGACCCCTCGGCGCTGAGCTGCTTCTCGCCGCCCACGAAGGGACGCAGAACGGGTGGGATGCGAATCGTCGCCATCGGATTCAGAACCCTAGTGAACCTAGTGCGCGCCCGCGCAGAACGCTTCGTAGTCGGGGAACACGCCGAGCTCCTCGTCGGAGATCGAGTCGGGCTCGCGCGAGCAGATCGGGCAGTCGGGGTCACGGCGGACCTTGACCTCGGAGACCGTCGCGCCCAGCGCGTCGTACATCAGCAAGCGGCCGATCAGCGGGTCGCCCTCGCCGAGGATCAACTTGATCACCTCGGTCGCCTGCAGCAGGCCCATCGTCCCCGGCAGCACGCCCAGCACGCCGTTGGCGCCGCAGGAGGGCGCGAGCTCGGCGGGCGGCGGCACCGGGAACAGGCATCGGTAGCACGGGCCGTCGTAGGGCTTGAACACCGACAGCTGGCCCTCGAAGCCAAGGATCGCGGCCGACACAACCGGGATCCCGAGCCGCACCGACGCGTCGTTGAGCAGGTAGCGCGTGGGGAAGTTGTCGAGGCCGTCGACGACGATGTCGTAGCCCGAGATGATCTCGACGATGTTCTCGGGCCCGAGGCGCACCGCGTACTTCTCGACCTTCACGTCGGGGTTGAGCTCGTTGATCGTCTGCTCGGCCGAGTCGACCTTGGGCACGCCGATCCGCGCGCTGGAGTGGATCACCTGGCGCTGGAGGTTGGACAGGTCGACCTCGTCGTTGTCGACGATCCCGAGCGTGCCGACGCCGGCGGCGGCCAGGTACAGCGCGGCGGGCGAGCCGAGGCCGCCGGCGCCCAGCAGCAGCACCTTGGCGTCCAGCAGCTTCTGCTGGCCCTCGGGCCCGACCTCCGGCAGCAGCAGATGGCGCGAGTAGCGCTCGCGCTGCTCGGCGGTCAGCGTGCGCGGCATGTCGACCTCGTAGCCGCGGTCCTTCCACAGCGTGAAGCCGCCGGTCATCGACTCGACGTTGTCGTAGCCGAGGTCCTCGAGCATCGTCCGCGTGGCCCACGCCGAGCGGTTGCCCGAGGCGCAGTAGAGGATCACGTGCTGGGAGCGGTCCGGCACGGCGCCCTCGATCCGGGACTCGAAGTAGCTCTTGGGTACGTGGACCGCGCCGGGGACGTGGCCGGCCCCCCACTCCTCGGGCTCCCGCACGTCGATCACGACGGCTCCGTTGGAGACCTGCTCCCGCACAACGGCGGGATCGACCTCTTCGATCCTGCTCTTGATATCGCGGAGAACTTCGGCTCCAGACGGGCTCATCGAAAACTCCTCAAAGGCAGTAAGGATTCAATACTTCAGGTAGTATAGCGGCGGCATCGCCACCGTGTGGACGTGTACTCCATACCCGCATCGGACGGGTAATCTCCGCCCTCGATGACCGCTGTCAAGCTAGATCATTGCGTGATCCACGTGTCTGAGTGGGAGCGCTCGAACCGCTTCTACACGGCGGTGCTCGGCGCCGAGCTGGTCGAGCGCAACGGGGCCTGGGCCTACCGGTTCGGCACCGAGCAGCTCAACGTCCACGGCCCCGGACTGAACCCCGACCCGGTGGCCCGGGTGCCGGTGGCGCCCGGCAACAGCGACCTGTGCTTCGAGTGGGACGGGCCGATCGACGGGGCGGTCGCCCACCTGCTGGCCTCCAACGTCGAGATCGAGCTCGGTCCGGTCGCGCGCAAGGGCGCCAAGGGCGAGGGCACGAGCGTGTACTTCCGCGACCCCGACGGCAGCCTGATGGAGTTCATCTCCTACTCCTAGTGTCGCGTTTGGGCGCCGGGGACGGCTTGCGGGAGTACTCGCCGGCCAGGCCGGGCTGATCGCACGGCGCGTCACTACCATCGCCGGGGGTGCGCGCTCCTGTCGACCACATCGCGGCTCCCTCGTTTCCGCGCGGGGTGCCTTGGATCAACGTCGCCACGATGCGGATGGACCAGCAGATCGGCCATCCGGTGCTGGTCGAGTTCTGGGACTTCTGCCGGGTCAACTCGGTCCGGACGATCCCGTACATGCGGGCCTGGTATGAGCGCTACCGCGACGCCGGCCTGCGCGTGATCGGCGTTCACGCGGCCGGCTTTCAGCCGTCGGCCGACCCCGACGCGGTGCGCGACGCGGTCGCCCGCCTGGACGTCCCCTATCCAGTCGTCGTCGACGTCCAGCTCGAGATCTGGGAGGAATACGGCAACCTCGGCTGGCCCGCCCGATACCTGTTCGACGAGCGCAGCCGGCTGTTCGAGTACCACTACGGCGAGGGCGCCTACGACGAGACCGAGCGCGCGATCCAGGAGCTGCTCGAGCTCGAGCAGCCGCTGCTCGAGCCGCTCCGGCCCGAGGACGTCCCCGAGGCCCAGCTCGTCGTCCAGACCGACGACGTCGAGGGGCCCTACTCAGGCCCGTACGAGGCCGGCGGCGTGTGGGCGGTGCTCGACGGCGAGGGGTTCGTGCTCGCCAACGGCAAGCGCTTCGAGGTCGATCACCCGGGGTGCTACGAGCTGATCTCGCATCCCCGCAGCACCGCGGGCGAGCTCGAGCTCGAGGTCGGGCCCGGGGTCACGTGCCACGGCGTCTGCTTCACGCCGGGGCTCGCGTAGCTCGAGTGTCCTCATCGGCCGGCGGGCGCCGATCTCACCGGGCGGCGGCGAGCTCGTCGGGCGCGACCACGCCGTCGAGCAGGTTCGACAGCCGCGGCGGACCCTGATCGCCCACCGACACGGCGAACCCCGGGCGGTACGGACTCGTCGACGGTGCGCTGCCGACGTGCGAGGCCTCATACACCCAGGAACCGCCGTTGACGAGCTCGGCGCCGGTCGGCGCGCGCCACTCGGAGCGATCGTCGTCGGGCAGCGGGCCGGCGCGGTGCGTGTGGCCGAAGATCACATACCGGGCGCGGACGTCCAGCCGGTCCAGCGCGGTGCCGATCGCGCGCAGCCCCGCGCGCCGCAGCTCGGGCGCCGAGACGTCGGTGTGGAACGGGCCGATGCCGCTGCGGTTGAGCCCGGCCACGATCGCCGGGAACGCGATCACCAGGGCACGGCGGCGCAGGCTGCGGCTGCGCCCCGAGCCCGACAGCGCCCGCCAGGCCCGCGTCGAGGCGCCGTGGGTCCCGCGCCCGACGGTCCCGTCCTGGCTCTGCGCCACCGCGTGCATCCACGCGTACAGCGGCGACAGCGTCGCCTCGTAGTCCTCGATCCGCCCGCGACCTGGCCGGCCCAGCGGGTCGCGCACGACCTTGGCCATCACCCCGGCGCCGAGGCGCTCGAACATCGGCACGGTCGTGTGGCGATCGGCGTAGTGGCCGTGCATCGCGTACACGTCGTCGCGCAGCCACACGCCCGGATACGAGCCGCGCACAGTCGCGGGCGACAGCGCTGCGGCGACCGCCGCCAGCGCCTCTCCCGGCTCGGTGTCGAGCGCGGACTCGAGCTCGAGCGGCGGCGGCTCGGCGTCCCGCGCGCGCCGCGCGATCCACGCCTCGGCCAGGTGGTGATCGTGGTTGCCGGGGACGATCACGACCTCGCAGCCGGGCCCCAGCGCCGCGCCGATCTCGCCGAGCACGGGCGCGGCCGCCGCCAGCGCCTCACGCAACGGGCCGTGGCGCAGCTCGATCACGTCGCCGAGCAGCACCAGCCGATCGACCCCCTCGAGCGCGCTCAGCAGCGCCCGCCGCGGGGCCTCGCGGCGCAGCACGTCCTTCTCCGCCCTGGCCCCGAGATGTAGGTCGGAGACGACCAGTGTGCGCAGCGCGGAGCCTCTCAGCCCTGCGCCGAACCAGCCGCCACGGCCTCGCGGATCTGCTTGGGGAGCATGAACCGCACGTCCTCGCGCACGACCTCGAGCACGCCGATGTCGGTCGTGCCGCGCTCGCGGAAGAACTCGATCAACCGCTGCACGAGGTCGTCAGGAGCGCTGGCCCCGGAGGTGATCCCGACCACGCGCTTGCCCTCGAGCCAGCGTTCGTCCACCTCGGTCTCGTTGTCGACCAGGTACGAGTCGGCTCCGTACTCGCGCGCGACCTCGACCAGGCGGTTGGAGTTCGACGAGTTGCGCGAGCCGATCACCAGCACCAGGTCGCACTCGCGGGCGAGCTGCTTGACGGCCGCCTGGCGGTTCGTGGTGGCGTAACAGATGTCGTCGGTGCGGGGGCCGACGATCTCGGGGAACCGCTCGCGCAGCCGCCGGATCACCGACTGGGTCTCGTCGACCGACAGCGTCGTCTGGGAGATGTAGGCCATCCGGCTGGGATCCTCGACCTCGAGCTCGTCGACGTCCTGCTCTGACTCGACCAGCACGATGCTGTCGGGCGCCTCGCCCATCGTGCCCTCGACCTCCTCGTGGCCCGAGTGGCCGATCAGCACGATCGTGTAGCCCTGGGCGGCGAACTTCTTGGCCTCGACGTGGACCTTGGTCACCAGTGGGCAGGTGGCGTCGATCGTCTGCAGGTGCTGCTTGGCGGCGTTCGCGTGAACGCTGGGAGCGACCCCGTGGGCTGAGAACACGACGGTCGAGCCGTCGGGGATCTCGGTCTCGGCCTCGACGAAGATCGCCCCGCGCTCGCGAAGTTGCGCGACCACGTGCTTGTTGTGGACGATCTCCTTGCGCACGTACACCGGCGCGCCGTAGAGCTCGAGCGCGCGCTCGACGGTCTGAACGGCTCGATCCACGCCCGCGCAGTAACCGCGCGGCGCGGCGAGCAACAGCTTTTCCACAGGAGCGCCCATGTCCTGGTCGTAGTGTAGGGCGGCCGCGACGCGGCTCAGTCGTTGGCGGTGATCGTCTCGAGCAACTCGGCGAACTGGGCCCGCGCTGCCTCCCGCCGGCTGGGCACGTGCTCGCTGGGGACGCCGTCGGCGGGCGCCTCGTATCCGCGCAGGACCCGGCGCGCCACCGACGACCGGTGCACCTCGTCGGGGCCGTCGTAGATCCGGGCCGCTCGCGCGAACCGGTACATCGCCTCGAGCGGCAGGTCGGTCGAGTATCCGAGCGCTCCGTGGGCCTGGATCGCGCGGTCGACCACGTCGTGCAGGACCTTGGCGCCGTAGAACTTGATCAGCGCGATGTCCTTGCGCGCGGCGGCGACGCCCTCGGTGTCCATCACCCACGCGGCGTGCAGCGTCATCAGCCGCGCCGCCTGCATCTCGGCCTCGGAGTCGGCGATCCAGTTCTGGACGGTCTGATGCGAGGACAGGGGGCCGCCGTGCGCGTAGCGGTACAGCGACCGCTCGCACAGCATGTCGAACGCCCGGCGGGCCACGCCCAGCCACCGCATGCAGTGGTGGATCCGGCCCGGGTACAGGCGCTGCTGGGCGATCAGGAAGCCGGCGCCCTGCGGGCCGAGCAGCGCGCCGGCGGGCAGGCGGACATCCTCGTAGAGCACCTCGGCGTGGTTGCCGTAGCGGCCGAAGCTGTCCCAGGGATGCTCCATCGTGGCCACGTCGCGCACGATCCGCACCCCGGGCGTGTCGGCGTCGACGATGAACATCGAGGCCCGCTGGTGGGGCCGCGCCTCGGGGTCCGAGACCGCCATCACGATCAGGAAGTCGGCGATCGACCCGTTCGAGGTGAACCACTTGTGGCCGTTGAGCACCCACTCGTCGCGATCGCGGACCGCACGGGTCGCCAGCAGCGTCGGGTCCGAGCCGGCGGTGTCGGGCTCGGTCATGCTGAACGCGGAGCGCAGGTCGCCGGCGAGCAGCGGATGCAGATACCGCTCCTTCTGCTCGGGCGTTCCCGCGAGCGCGAGGATCTCGGAGTTGCCCGAGTCCGGCGCCTGGTTGCCGAACGCCAGCGGCGCGATCGGGCTGCTTCCGAGGATCTCGTGCATCAGCCCGAGCTTGACCTGGCCGAAGCCCTGACCGCCGAGCTCGGGATCGAGATGCGCGGCCCACAGGCCCTGCGCCCGGACCTCCTCGGCCAGCGGTTGGATCGCTCGCGTCAGGCCGTCGGCACCGAGCTCGTCGATCAGCGTCTCCAGCGGCCAGATCCGCTCGCGCACGAACTCGCGCATCCAGTCCAGCTTGGACTGAAACTCCGGCTCGGTCGAGAAATCCCAGGGCATCAGTGGCATCGGCAGACTACCGCGGCGAGCTCTTCCCAGGGGACGGTGAAGAGGGTTAGTCTTGACCACCATGTCCCAGCAGCACCTGGATCGCCTCAGCTCGATGGACGCGTCGTTCCTGCACCAGGAGGGCGAGAGCTCGCACATGCACGTCGGCGGCCTGCTGATCTTCGAGGGCCCGCCGCCCGCGTTCGACGACTACCTCAACCACATCCGCGGTCGCCTGCACCTGGTACCGCGCTACCGCCAGCGGCTGGCCACGCCGCCGCTGGAGACCGGGCGGCCGGTGTGGGTCGACGACCCCAGCTTCAACCTCGAGTACCACGTGCGCCACACCGCGCTGCCCTCGCCCGGCAGCGAGGAGCAGCTGTTCCTGCTCACCGCCCGGATCGCCTCCCAGCAGCTCGACCGGGCCAAGCCGCTGTGGGAGAACTGGCTGGTCGAGGGGCTGGAGAACAACCGCTTCGCGCTCATCTTCAAGACTCACCACTCGCTCGTCGACGGCGTCTCCGGGGTCGACCTGGCGACGGTGCTGTTCGACGTCGAGCCCACCCCCACTCCCCCGGCCCCCGACCTGCAGCCGTGGCGGCCCAAGCCCGAGCCGTCCTCGCTCGACCTGGCGTTCGCCGGCGTGCGCGGGATGGTCGGGACGAGCCTGCACCTGGCCACCCGGGCGGCCACCGCCGCCGTGCACCCGCTGTCGACCGTGTCGGCGCTGCGCGACAGCGCCGAGGGCGTCGGCGAGATCGTGTGGGCCGCGCTCAACCCGGCGCCGCAGACGCCACTGAACGTGGAGATCGGCCCCTACCGCCGCTTCACGGTCGTTCGCCAGGAGCTGACCGACTACAAGACGGTCAAGAACGCCCTCGGCGGGACCGTCAACGACGTCGTGCTGTCGGTCGTGTCGGGAGCGCTCGCCGAGTGGCTGCGGTCGCGGGGCGTTCGCACCGAGGGCGTCGAGATGCGCGCGCTCGTCCCGGTGTCGGTGCGCGGGGAGGATCAGCGCGGCACGCTCGGCAACCAGCTGACCGTGATGCGCGGCCCGCTGCCGGTGTACATCACCGACGCGGTCGCGCGGCTGCGGTTCGTCAGCCGGGCGATGGACGGGCTCAAGGAATCCAAGCAGGCGGTCGGCGCCGCCACCCTCACCGCGGTCAACAACCTGGCGCCGCCGACGATCCTCGCCCAGGCCTCCCGTCTGAACTTCTCGACGCGGCTGTTCAACCTGTTGGTGACGAACATCCCGGGGCCGCAGCTGCCGCTGTACGTGCTCGGACGCAAGCTCGAGGATCTGTTCCCGGTCGCGTTCCTGCCCGAGAACCATGCGCTGGCGATCGCGATCATGTCCTATGACGGCGGCGTCGACTACGGGTTGCTCGGGGACTTCGACGCGCTGCCGGACATCGACGTGATCGCGCAGGGGATCGACGACGCCCTGAGCGAGCTGCTCGACGCGGCCGCGGCGGCGACCGCCGAGCGAGCCGAGCCGTCGGGCGCGGCGGAGGCGGTCGAGGAAGTCGAGGAGGCCGAGGAGGCCGAGGAGCAGGCCGACGCGGCGGGCCGGCCCCAGAACGGCGCCCCGATGCAGATCGTGCCGCTCCCCAGCGGCCGGAGCAAGCGCGGCCCGGCGGCGGACATGCGCGCCAAGCGCAGCTCCCGGCGCCCGCGTCCCGGGTCCGGCAGCACCGACGCTTAGCTCTCAGCGGGATCGGGCGAATCGGTCGCCCCCGACCCCGATCGCCCAGGCCTCGGACGGCGACGTGGTTAACGCCCCACTCGAGGCCTTCGCGGGTTGGCGTGGGACGTTGATCACGCCCCACGTGGCGAACGTCCCACACTCCCGCCCAGAGCGCTCGAGTGGGACGTTGTACAGGCGATTTCGCCCGCCATACAGGGGGGCCGCTCAGCCGGCCGCGCGGACGACCGTCCGCACCGGCTTTGACTCCCGGTTTCCGGCTCGGTCGACGGCGACGCTGTAGAAGGCGTACGTGTGCCCCGGGCGTACGTCGAACGTCAGCGCGTGCCGACGGGAGCGGGCGATCCGCCGCGGCTTGTCGCCGTCGGTCGCGACGTACACGTCGTAGTAGGCGATCCCGGACGTGGCCAGGCCCCGCCGGCGCCGGTCGTGCCCTGACCACCTGAGCACGATCTGGTCGCTCCCCGTCGAGCGCGGCGCGGTCAGTCGCGATACCGGCGCCAGCCGGTCCAGGCGGCGGATGGCGTCGACGGCGGCGCCCGCGTCGAGCACGCCCCACCCGAGGCCGCCGTTCCACGAGCGCTCCGGCGGCCGCTGGGCGGTGCGCTTGAGCGTCTCGATCACGTCGTGCACCGACGCGTACGGGTTCAGCGCGCGCATCATCGCCGCGACCGCGGTCACCTGCGGGGCCGCCACCGAGGTCCCGGCGACCGTGGCGTAACGATCGTCGCCGTCGAGCGTCACGCGGCAGGCTCCCGGGTCGGGGGGCGCCTCCAGCGCGGTGGGATTGGAGGGGAACGCGCCGAGGATCCCGATCGTGGGTCCCTGGCACGGACCGGGTCCGGGCGCTGACGGCTGAAACGCGCCGTAGGCGGCCAGCGAGATCTCGCCGCCGTATCCGGCGAACGCCGCGCGGGCGCCGCCCCACTGGGCGGCGGTCACGTCGAGCCCGAGCCCCTTGGACATCCGGGGCCCGCTCCCTGCCGGCTGCAGCACGTTCGCGGGATCGCCCTGCTCGCTGGTGGGGGTGTCGGCGGCGGCCGCGACCACCACGACCCCACGGGCCGCGGCATAGCGGAGCGCGCGCACCTCGGCGGCGGGCGCCGGCGTCGATGCGTCCCTGGGGTCCGGGCCGAAGCTGAGATTGAGCGCGTCGACGTGATGGTCGGCCGCGTCGGCGATCGCCGCGTCGATGCTCGAGTCGGTGAAGTCGGTCTTCTCGATCAGCAGCTTGCAGTCGTCGCCGGCGCCCGCGATGCCGATCCCGTTGCCGGTGGCCGCGCACGCGATCGAGGCCACGCTGGTGCCATGACCGAGCTGATCGGTGTCGGCCGGCCCGGTGGCGTCCATGCCCTGCTGGTCGCGGGGCGGGATTGCGAGCTTCGAGGCCAGCTCGGGGTGCGAGGCGTCGATCCCGCTGTCGACGATGCCGACCACCGCCTGCGCGCCGTCGGTGATGTCCCAGGCCTTCGGGAAGTCCTCGGCCAGCAGGTACCACTGCCAGGGCACGCCGGCGGCCGGGTCGGCCGTCGTCAGCGCCGGATCGTCGGGCAGCGACCGCGGCACGTAGCGTCGCTCGGGCGCCACCGACGCCACTCCGGGCAGCGCCCGCAGCCGGCGCGCGAAGGATGCGGTCGAGACGCCGGGCGGCGGGCGCACGGTGATCAGCCCGATCTGCGGCACCGAGCGGCCCGCGGGAGTCGCCCCCAGGCGGGCAATGTCGGCGCGGATCGGGGTGCGGGACGCCGCCGAGGCCCGGGAACGATCCAACAGCACCAGCAGTGCACCGGTCGGACCGCCGGCGGTTTGCGCCGCGGCCACCGGCGGCGCGGCGATCGCCAACGCAAGCCCCACGAGCAGAGCACACCGGCGCACGGACTCAAGCATAGGCCCCGCCACGCGGCCGGGACTCCGGTCTGAGCGCCGCTCAGATACCTTTCCGGCCCATGGCCGATGACCTGATCCCACCCGGCGAGACCGCGTACCACCTAGACCTCACCGCCGCCCAGCTGAAGATCGTCTACACGGCGCTCAAGTCGCTGCGCGACGACCTGGGGCGCGAGGAGGCCGACGTCGCGCACGTCGTGCAGCAGGTGCTCGACAAGCTGCCGGGCGAGCACGACATCCGCGCGATCGACCTCAACCGCGAGCTCGGCGAGCGTCCCTAGCGCTCAGCGCGTCGTGCGCGGCTCGTCGTGCGCACCTAGAAGCCGAGCGCGGCTAGAAGCCGAGCGCGAACTTGGCGTCTTCGCTCATCCGGTCCGGCGTCCACGGCGGCGAGAACGTCATCGTGGAGCGGACGTCGTTAACGCCGTCGAGCTCTGACACGAACTCGACCATCTGCTCGGACACCTGAGGTCCGATCGGACAGCCGGGGCTCGTCAGTGTGTAGGTGATGTGCACGTTGCCGGCGTCGACCTCGACGTCGTAGATCAGTCCGAGCTCGACGAAATCGAGGCCGAGCTCGGGATCGATGACGTCGCGGAGCGCGTCGGTTACGTCCTCAACGGTGGCCATGGCGATCAGTGTAGGCGAGTCGCGAAGATCACTTGCCGGTCGGCCGCCCGTTTCGGTAGGTTGCCGAAATCGTCGACTACAGCGAACAACCGGCGACCCTGTGCTGTCGTGGGGACGAGGACAGGTCGACGCAAGGCAGCCGTCGGCGAGCATTCGTCCGCGCGCTGCGGTCGCAGTCGGACGTGATCGTCGACCTCAGCGGGTTGGTGTTCGCGGACCCGTCGCTGATGCTCGACCTCGCCGCGCTGGCCCGCCGGCTGCGCTTCCGCGACCGCATGGTGCTGCTGCGGGGTGCCCAGCCGCAGATCGTCGCGCTGATCGAGGAGGTCGGGCTGCATCGGCTCCCCGGCATCCGGCTCGAGGGGCCGTCGCCGGCACTGGCGTAGCCGCCCGCCCGCGGTGGGCCGCCCGCAGCGGCCCGACGCGGCGACGGGCGTGCGACGCGCCGCAGTAGCCTAGAAGGCAATGTTCATCGCGCTCGTACTCCTGATCCTTTGGCCGGTGGCCGAGCTGCTGGTGGCGATCAAGGTCGCGCAGCTGATCGGCGTGCTCAATACCGTGCTGCTGCTGATCATCAGCTGGCCGGTCGGCGTCTGGGCGATGCGCTCGCAGGGCCGCGCCGTGTGGCGGCGGCTCACCGGCGCGGTCTCGATCGGCCGGGCTCCCGGCCGCGAGGTGCTCGACGGCGCGCTCGTGCTGATCGGCGGGATGCTGCTGATCCTGCCCGGGTTCATCGGCGACGTGATCGGCGCCTGGTTGCTGGTTCCGCAGACCCGAAGCCTGGTCCGCAGGCCGCTGGCGCGGCTCATGCAGGGCCGCGTGCTGAGGCGCGCCGCGCGCGCGGCGCGCGCACCCCGACGCGCCTACGACGTCGACTCGACCGCCACCGACACCGAGCAGCCGCGCCTCGGCCATTGAGCGACGGCTCCTCCACCCCGCTTCGCACGGTCGCGTTCGCCGAGCTCGACGCGTCGGTGTGGGGCGCTGCCTGGAGCGCGGCGCCCGACCGGGAGGGCTTCCTGGCGGTGGGCGGCGGGGAGCGCTCGGGCGCCGCGAGCGCGAGGCTGAGTGCCGCCGATGACGACGCCGAGTGGCTGCTGCAGGGCGCCGACGTCGAGCTGACCGTGTCGCCCGCGAGCGCGGCGGTGGCGACCGGGATCGGGTCGGGCTTCGATCAGCTGTGCCGCGTGCAGGGGCGCGCGGGCGTCGACGGCGCCGAGCGAGAGATCGACTGCATCGGGCGCCGCGGCGGCCACGGCGACGGCGTCAAGCTCGACAAGTTCGACTCGATCCGCGACGTGTCGGCGTGGTTCGCGCCCGCGGACGGCCTCGCGGTGGTGGCGCTGCGGCCCCGCAAGGCGCGCGGTCAGGACTCCGATCTGCTCGAGGTCGCGGTGCTCGATCCCGCGACCACGTCCCCGGTCGAGGACCCGCGGATGTCGACCACCTACACGAGCTCGGGTCAGCCGCTGCGCGCCGGGCTGGAGCTGTGGCTGGCCGGCGACGACGAGGACAGCCAGTACCCGCGCCGCGCGGCGGGGGAGGCAGCGGGCCTCGGCGCGAGCGCCCGGTGCGGCGACTTCGACGTCCTGGCCCAGCCGTTTCGCTGGCGCAGTCGGGGCCAGGCGGGCGCCGGGGTGTATCTGTTGGCGCAGCGCGCATGACCCGGATCGAGGCGGTAGTCAGCGACTTCGGCGGCGTGCTCACGTCGCCGCTGCTGAACTCGTTCGCGGCGCTCCAGGACTCCTCGGGAATCTCGCTGGAGTCGTTGGGCAAAGCGATGGCCGCGATCTGGGAGCGCGACGGCGCCCACCCGTTGTTCGAGCTCGAGACCGGCCGCATGACCGAGGCGAGCTTCCTGCAGTCGCTCGGCGACGAGCTCAGCCACCAGCTCGGCCGCGACGTGGAGATGCACGGCTTCGGCGAGCGCTACTTCGCCCATCTGCATCCCAATCAGCCGCTGATCGAGTACATGGGCGCGCTGCGCGACCGCGGCTACAAGCTCGCGATCTGCACCAACAACGTGCGCGAGTGGGCCGACCGCTGGCGGGCGATGCTCCCAGTCGACGAGATCTTCTCGGTGGTCGTCGACTCGGCGTTCGTGGGGGTCCGCAAGCCCGAGCGCAAGATCTATGAGATCACGCTCGAGCGCCTCGCCGTGCCGGCCAGCGCCGCGCTGATGGTCGACGACATCGAGCTCAACTGCGACGGCGCCCGCGAGATCGGGATGAGCGCCGTGTGGTTTCGGTCGACCGAGCAGGCGATCGAGGAGATCGAAGCCGCGCTGACCCGGGCCGGCGGCGAGTAGCCGACGCCGGCGGTCGCGGAGCTAATTCGCGACGCCGAGGCGGTCCCAGCAGTACAACTCGAGGCACTCGTGCGCGAGCTCGGTGCAGCGCTCCTGCGACAGCCACGGGAGCACCGTGTCAAACGCCTCCTCCTCGCCGACCCCGGCCTCGAACGCGTCCTCGCCGCGGAAGCTGGCGGCGATCTTCAGCGCCTCGCGCCGGTTCTCGCCGAGCGTCGGGAACACGTTGACGAGGAACTCCTTGTTGGCGACCGGGTGTCCGACCTCCAGCGACGCGTGCCAGGCGGCCAGCATCGACAGGTCGTGCTCGTCGAGGTCCGCCACGGCCTTGGCGTAGTGGGACTCGAGCTCGGACTCGGGGATCTCGTCCACCCAGGCACGCACGACTTCGCCGAGGATCTGCCGACGCGCCTCGCGGCCGACGGACTCGGCTATGACTCGTATGGCGTTCTGAGGTTCGATGAAGCAGAGTGGCATCGCGGCTCCGTCTTGCAAGATCGGGACATCGCAGAAGGTAGGCGGTGCCGCGGACGTAATCGCCCGCGCCTAAGGCGCAGCGAGGACCGCTACAGCCCGAGTGCGGCGCGCGTGGCGGTGAGCGCGTCCGGATCGGGCTCGGTGTCCGGCGGGAGCCCAAGCGTCGCGCGCTCGCCTCGCTCCCAGTTGGACAGGCCCAGATCCAGCGCCTCCAGGGGCAGCCCGCATGCGCGGGCGAGCTCGGCGGCGCGCCGCTCGAGCAGCAGCGGGTCACCGATCCCGAGCGCGCGCTTGGCGGCCACGGTGACGTTGTTGGAGCCCTGGAGCTCGAGCGCTCCCGCCCGCAGGTCGTACACGCCGAGGCGGCCCAGCGTGACCAGCAGGTCGAACCGGGCGCCGCGGTGCAGTCCGGGCAGCGCCAGGCGCTCGAAGATCCGGGAGAACCGGCGCTCCTGGGTCCATCCGGCGTCGCCGGTGAACGCGGCCGCCTGCGAGCCGGCCCGCGCGGCCCATGAGCGGTAGGCCTCGATCGTGCGTGCGCCGCGCGCCGGGTCGTGCGCGGTCCGCGGGCCCAGCTCGACGCCGTCGAGTTCGGGTGGCTGAGCCTCGGTCCAGGGCGTCGCCACGTGGCGGATCGCCGCGAACGGGTCATCGCTCTGGGTGGGCCCGAGGTAGGCGATCAGGAACGCCAGCCAGGTCCGGTCCTCGATGTCCTCGCGCCCGTCGGCGATGTCGGCGTAGAGCCCGGGCGGGTCCTGCTCCAGGCGCGTCAGGCGTCCGGCCGCGAACGCCAGCTCCTCGGCGAGGCGCTCGGCGTCGGCGCTGGAGCGCAGGCCCGGCGCGAGCGGCGAGCTGTAGCCGTCGTCGGCGCCGCGCGCGAGCTGGCGGACGGTTACGCCGCCGCGCGGGCCCGACTGCGCCCCGCGCGAACGGGTGGAGCCGGAGCTGCGGGCGCGGGGCTGGCCGGTGCGCGGTGCGCTCGAGGAGACGACCGGGCGCAACTCGATCTCCTGCTCACGCGAGCAGATCGGGCAGGTCTGGATCAGTCGGTTGTGGCGGCAGAAGGTTGGCACTAGTCGGTCACTCCCTCATCCTTGCACGACGGCGGGTAGACCGGCGCGGCGCTCGCGGTAGGAGCGGGCCTTGGCCCGGTTGCCGCACACCTCCATGCTGCACCACGCGCCCGATCGGTTCTTGGTGCGGTCGTAGAAGGCCCACGCGCAACCGTCCTGGCGACAGGCCTTCAGACGCTCCCAGCTGCCGGCCTCGATCGCCCGGTGGACGATCGCCAGCAACCGGCCGAGCGCGCCGTCCACGCCGCGCGCCTGGGGCTCGAGCGCGGCGCCGCCGTCACGGTCGAACCGAAGCCGCAGGCGGGAGCGGCAGGCCACGACGTCGAGCTCCATCGCCGCGTCGGCGGGGACCGGCCCGGAATCGACATGGGCCAGCAGGATCGAGCGCAAGGCCTCCCGGAGCCGGATCGCGTTCTCGACGTCGGCGGTCCTGGCCCGGACCGACCTGGTCTCGGCGAGGCCGTGGTCCGACAGCCAGGCCTCGAGCTCCGCCGGGCCGGTCAGCTGCTCGGTGCCCTGCTCGAGATCCGCCGTGTTCACGAACGCCTGGATGGTCTCGAGCTCACCCGGAGCCTGCTTCTTTTCGCTCATCACCACCAATCGTAGTTGGCAGGTGACGTAACCTGCTAAATCGCTTGACGGGTTACCTAACCTTCAATATCGTTTAGCTAGTTATGAGACGCCGCGCTCGATCAACGCCGCTCCCCGACACGGGCGACTCCCCGGTCACGCGGGTCACGCTCCGCTACGCGGCGGCCGCCGACGCCCCCGGGCTCGAGCTGCTCGCCGCGCTGGACAGCGGGGCGCGCCCGGACGGACCTGCGCTGGTCGCGGAGGTGGACGGCCGGTTGCGCGCGGCGCTTCCGCTCGACGGGGGGCCGGCGATCGCCGACCCGTCTCACAGCGGCTGCGAGCTGCTCGACCTGCTGCGCCTGCGGGCGCTCCAGCTCGCCTAGTGCAACGTCCCGAAAATCCCTTGCGACTTCCGGGACGCTGCACTAGCAGCCTGACGGCCGCCCCAGGCGCTCGATCCCGCCCAGGAACAGCTCGGTGGCGAACCGCGCCGCGCCGTCGGTGTCCGCCGGCGTCCGCTCGGCCATCCGCACCCCGAGCTCGAGCGCCGCGCCGGCCATCGCGCCGGCCATGTAGTCGGCGTCGTGCGCCGGCAGGTCGCCGCGCTCGATCCCGGCCCTGAGGTCCTCGTAGAGCTCCTGCACGCCCGCGCCCATGATCGGGTCCCCGAACAGCGCCCGGATCGCCCCGGTGTTGCGCTGCATCAGCTCGAACATCAGCTCGTCCTCGACCAGGAACTGAAACCAGGCGCGATACGCGCCCCCGACGAACTCCTCGAGCGTGGACGCCCGGCCGCGGACCTCGAGCAGGCGGCGGCGGATCTCCTGCGCGCTCTCGTCGACGACCGCGCGGAACACCGCCTCCTTGTCCTCGAAGTAGTTGTAGAACGTCCCTGAAGCCAGGCCGGTGCGGCGCATCACGTCGCGCACGGCGGAGGCGTCGTAGCCGAGCTCGGCGAACACCTCGCGGGAGGCCGCGATGATCGTCGCGCGATTCTGGGCCTTGGTGCGCTCGCGCTTGCCGTTGACCGCGCCGGTCACGCGGCCGCAGCTTCGCGGACCTGCGCCCGCGGCGGGACCGGCAGGGCAAAGCCCGTCGCGCGGGCTCGCACGGCCCCGGCCTTGAGCTCCTTGCCCAGGTCGTAGAGATAGTTGTCGTAGTCGACCTGCATGGTGTGGCGCTTGGAGGCTACGTAGCGACGGAACATGCGCTCACGCTCGGCTTTTATCGCCGCCTCGACGTCGGCGCGCGGGGGCAGCCGGTACTCGCCGCGCAGGTACGCGGCGACCCAGCGGCCCTGGGCCTCGGCCAGCGGCATGATCGCGCCGAGCGGCTGCAGCAGGCCGATGAACGCGACGTTGTCGACGTCGGGCTTGAACACGCGCTTGAACAGCGGCAGGTCGTTGTCGGGCGCGGAGATGAAGTCCTCGTCGAAGAACGGGAACGTGACCCGGTAGCCGGTGCAGTACACGATCACGTCGATCTGCTCGGTGGTGTCGTCCTCGAACGCGACGCGGTCGCCTTCCAGCCGGGCGATGTTCGGCTTCCAGGTCATCTCGCCGTGGGCGAGCCGGTTGAGAAACTCGGCCGAGATCGTGGGGTGCGCCTCGCCGAGCTTGTGGTCGGGCTTGGGCAGGCCGTAGTCCTCGACCTTGCCGACGCCGAGGCGGTACAGGGCGGTGAGGATCGTGCGGCGGAACACCCACGGCATCACCGGCGTGAGCGCGTTGACGCCGATCTGGTCCAGCGGGCGCCCGAACAGGTACTTGGGGAGCACGTAGGCGCCCCGGCGCGACGACAGGAACGTCCGACGGGCCACGAAGCTGGACTCGACCGCGATGTCCATCGCGCTGTTGCCGATACCGACCACGAGCACGTTCTTGTCGCGGAAGCGCTCGTTGTCGAGGTAGTGGTGGGCGTGCATCTGCTCGCCGTCGAACTCTCCGGGGAACGCGGGATCGGGCCAGCGCGGGTCCCAGTGGTGGCCGTTGGCGACCAGCAGCGCGTCGTAGGCGCGGGTCTCGCCGTTGTCGAGCGTCACCGACCAGACGCCGTCGTGCGCCGCGGGTCGCGTGCTCGATGCCGGTCCCGAACACGATCCGGTCGCGGAAGCCGAAGCGGTCCACGTAGTCGTTGAAGTACCGGGCGATATGCGTGTGGTGCGGAAAGTCCGGATACGACTTGGGCATCGGGTAGTCCGAGTACTGCATCCGCTCGCGCGAGGTGTTGATGTGCAGCGACCGGTAGGCCGACGACATCCCGTTGCGGTTGCCGAACACCCAGTTGCCGCCCACCTGGTCGGATTTCTCGAAGCAGTCAAACGGGATCCCCCGCTCGTGCAGGGCCTTGGCGGCCGCGATTCCCGAGGAACCGGCGCCGATCACGCATACCGAGGGCAGCGAAGTCATCGCGCCAGCGTACAAAAGATGACGGGGCGGTCAGGTTTGAGATTTGTCACACGGCCGACCGACCCTCACCCCGACACAGCCACGTCGGGCTCGCGCCGGGCCGCCTCCCCCGCCCGGTGCTCCTTGCCGCGCTGGATCACCTCGCGGAAGCTCTTGAAGCGGAAGATCAGGATCAAGGCGGCGAACCCGAGTGTGGCGCTGAGCACCGCCGTGGCGATCTGCTGACCGACCGAGAACGAGGCCACGTACGCGTTGCCGGAGAAGATCGCGAGCAGCAGCGCTTGCTGCACGCCCAGCCCCCCCGGGGTGAACGGGAATACCGACGCGACCACCTGGACGGCAAGTACCAGCAAGGCGTTGCGCAGCGAGCCGCCGATGTGGAACGCGTCGAGCAGCGCCCAGTAGGCGCCCAGTCGGAAGAACCAGCTGGCGAGCTGCCAGCTGCACATCTCCCGCAGGTAGCGGCGACGGTCGCGGAGGATCGTGAAGCCCTGCCGGACCCGGGCCCAGAACGCCCGCACGGTCGCCGACAGCAGCGCGAACGCGACCACGAAGCCGATCGCCAGCACGGTCACGAAGAACAGCGTGAACCGCGGGTGCGCGGCGAAGAAGCTGATGTCGAACGCCGGCAGCTTGGAGAAGTCCGGCGGCTTGGGGAAGACGCCCTGGGTGAACGCGAAGCACATCACCAGCAACCCCATGAACCAATCGAAGATCGTGCCGGTCCACAGCGCCGTGGCGACGGTCGGATAGCTGCTGGGAGGGATCGAGATCCGGGTCAGGAACAGCTGTGCCAGGTTGCCGCCGCCGAGCGGGAACACGGTGTTGACCCCGTAGCCGACCATGTAGGCGCCCCACACGTCGCGCCAGCGCACCTCGACCCCGGGGTACGCCGCCCGCACCGCGTTGAACAGCGCCCGCGAGCGCAGCAGCAGGTAGACGGCGTACAGCGCGAGCGCGATCAGCAGCGACCCCCAGCCCAGGTCCGACAGCTGGGAGAAGAAGTTCCCAGCCGAGTTGAGGACGTTGGTGATCGTGGAGCCGATCGATGTGGCGATGAGTGCCATCGATTTAACTTGGCACACCAGCGTGACGTGCCCCGTGAAGGACTGCTTAAAGAGCCCGGGGGGCCCAGATCCATCTGGGCCCCCCGGAGAGTCAGGGAAGTGGGGGCGCAGTTCCCTGACCGACAGGGGCGAGTTTCCCCGTCCCAAGCCTTCAGTAAACCTCAAATTCTTCAATCGCGCACGGCGCTCGTCGCGAATCAGAGGCCCCGGTGTTCGGTTAAAAGTAGCATCCCCCTTTCGTATTGATCGCAAACTTCCAGTTGGTTTGCACCGGGTTTGTCCCGGAAACTGCAGGCTTCTGGGAGCTAGGGGCGCACTACTGACCGCGGGTGCCGGGGCCGCTGAAGAACTCCTCGCCAGGGCGCACCGTTCCAGCCGCTTCGGCCTCGTGGCGCAGGGTCCGATCCGCCTCCCCGCTCCAGGCCCCGATCGCCAGCATTTCGCGGTCGGCATCCATCGGGCTGCCGCCGAGATCCTTGTTGACGATCCGGGCGCACTTGCGGCCCTCGGCGATCGCGGTGACGATCAGCGATTGGCCGATCCGGGCGTCCCCGCAGGCGTACACGCGGTCGGTACTTGTGCGGTAGGTCATCCGCGTGCGGACGTTGCCCTTGCGGTCGGTCTCGAGGTCGAGCTCGTCGACGATACCCACGTGCTCGGGGTGCTCGAACCCGATCGCGATCAGCACCAGGTCGGCGTCGAGCACGAACTCGCTGCCGGGGACGGGCGTGAGGTCCTGGGACGAGGTGCCGGTCACCTTGCGGGCGTACAGGTGGTTGATCTCGCCGTCGATGCCGCCGAACCCGGTCACCTCGGTGCCCCAGCGGCGCTTGCCGCCCTCCTCCAGCGCGTACGTGCTGGGAGTCCGCTTCGGGGGCAGCGGCCACGGCGCGCGGGGATCTGGGCCGCTGCCCAGGTCCTCATAGACGTCGAGCATCGTGACGCTGAGCGCGCCCTCGCGGTGGGAGTTGGAGATGCAGTCCATGCCAGTGTCGCCGCCGCCGACGACGATCACCCGCTTGCCGGCGGCGGAGATCTCGGTGCCGGGCTCGGGCAACCGGTGGGCCCGCCCCTCCTGCGCCGCCACCCAGCGGTTTCGCTGGTACAGGTAGTCCATCGCGAAGTGGATCCCCGTGAGCTCGCGGCCGGGCGCGTCGATGTCGCGCGATACCCGCGAGCCGGTGGCGATCACGACCGCGTCGTAGCGCTCGGCGAGCGCCACCGCGGTGACGTCGCGCCCGACGTCGACGTTGTAGACGAACTCGATCCCCTCCTGCTCGAGGATCGCCACGCGGCGGTCGATGATGTGCTTCTCGAGCTTGGCGTCGGGTACCCCGAAGCGCATCAGGCCGCCCGGTCCCTCGTCGCGCTCGTACACCGTGACGGTGTGCCCGCAGTTGTTGAGCTCGGCGGCGACCGCCATTCCGGCGGGACCCGAGCCGATCACCGCGACGGTCTTGCCGGTCCGACGGCTGGGCGGCTCGGGCACGATCCACCCGGACTCGAACGCGCGCTCCACGATCGCGAGCTCGATCTGCTCGATCGCGACCGACTCGTCGTTGATCGCCAGCACGCAAGCCGACTCGCATGGCGCCGGGCAGATCCGTCCGGTGAACTCGGGGAAGTTGTTCGTGGCGTGCAGGCGGTCGATCGCGTCGCGCCACTTGCCGCGGTACACCAGATCGTTCCAGTCGGGGATCAGGTTGCCCAGCGGGCAGCCCTCGTGGCAGAACGGGATCCCGCAATCCATGCAGCGCGCCCCCTGGCGCTTGAGCTCCTCCTCGGGCTGCAGCCGGAAGTACTGCTGGTAGTCGTGGATCCGCTCGTCGGGATCGCGCCTCTGAAAGCCGACCCGATGGATCTTCAGAAAGGCGCCGAGCTCGCCCATCTAGTGCTTCCCGCCGGGAATCACTACGCGACCGCTGTCTCGGCCTCGGCCTGCTGCGCCAGCGCTCGCTTGAAGTCGCGCGGCATCACTTTCACGAAGCGCTCTCGGGCGCCGCGGTCCCAGGACGCGAGCACGTTGCGGGCGACCAGCGACCCGGTTCGCGCGATGTGCTCGGAGATCAGCGCCCTGACCTCCTCGGCGTCGTCGTCGGTGAGCTCCTCGAGGTCGACCAGGCCGGTGTTGCAGCGGGTCTCGAACAGGCGGTCGACGTCGTAGACGTAGGCGACCCCACCGCTCATCCCGGCCGCGAAGTTGCGCCCGGTGCGGCCGAGCACGACCACCCGCCCGCCGGTCATGTACTCACAGCCGTGGTCGCCGAGGCCCTCGACGACGGCGTGCACGCCGGAGTTGCGCACCGCGAAGCGCTCGCCCGCGAGGCCGCGGAAGAACGCCCGGCCGGCGGTCGCGCCGTACAGGACGGTGTTGCCGACGATCATGTTCTCCTCGGCGCGGAAGCGGGCCTTCTCGGGCGGGCGCACCGACACGATCCCGCCGGACATGCCCTTACCGGTGTAGTCGTTGGTCTCGCCCCGCAGGCAGAACGTCACGCCGGGCGCGAGCCACGCCCCGAAGCTCTGACCCGCCGAGCCCGAGAACGAGATCTCGACCGTGCCCTCGGGCAGCCCCTCCGCGCCGTGGCGCCGGGCGATCTCGCCCGAGAGGATGCCGCCGACCGTGCGGTTGACGTTGCGGACGGGCACCGGCCCGAGCTTGACCGCCTCACCGTGCTCGATCGCCGGCGCGCAGTTGCGCACCAGCTCCCAGTCGAGCGCGTCGTCGAGCACCGGCACCTGCGGCCGGGCGCGGCGCCGGGGAGCCCCGGCGGGCAGGTCGGGCATCTCCAGGACCATCGACAGGTCGACGTGCTGGGTCTTCCAGTGGTCGATCGCGGCATCCATGTCGAGCAGGTCGGTGCGCCCGATCATGTCCTCGAAGCGGCGGATCCCCAGCGAGGCCATGATCTCGCGGACCTCCTCGGCGACCAGCAGCAGGTAGTTGACCACGTGCTCGGCGGTCCCCTGGAAGCGCTGGCGCAGCACCGGGTCCTGGGTGGCGATCCCCACCGGGCAGGTGTTCAGGTGGCAGACGCGCATCATGATGCAGCCCATCGCGATCAGCGGGGCGGTCGAGAAGCCGAACTCGTCGGCGCCGAGCAGCGCGCCGATGACCACGTCGCGCCCGGTCTTCATCTGACCGTCGACCTCGACCGTGATCCGCGAGCGCAGGTCGTTGAGCAGCAGCGTCTGCTGGGTCTCGGCGAGCCCGATCTCCCAGGGAACGCCGGCCGACTGAACCGACGACTGCGGCGAGGCCCCGGTGCCGCCGTCGTGGCCGGAGATCGTGACGTGGTCGGCGTTGGCCTTGGCCACGCCGGCGGCCACGGTGCCGACCCCGACCTCGGACACGAGCTTGACCGACACCGAGGCGGTCGGGTTGGCGCAGCGGAGGTCGTAGATCAGCTGCTTGAGGTCCTCGATCGAGTAGATGTCGTGGTGCGGCGGCGGCGAGATCAGCCCGACGCCGGGCGTCGAGTTGCGGATCCGGGCGATGTAGTCGTCGACCTTGTGGCCGGGCAGCTGGCCGCCCTCGCCGGGCTTGGCGCCCTGGGCCATCTTGATCTGCAGCTGGTCGGCGTTGACCAGGTAGTGGATCGTGACCCCGAACCGGCCCGAGGCGACCTGCTTGATCGCCGACCGGCGGCGGTCGCCGTTGGCGTCGGGCGTGTAGCGCGTCGGGTCCTCGCCGCCCTCGCCGGTGTTGGACTTCGCGCCCATCCGGTTCATCGCGATCGCGAGCGTCTCGTGCGCCTCGCGGCTGAGCGCCCCGAGGCTCATCGCGCCGGTGGTGAAGCGCTTGACGATCTCGGCGACGGGATCGACCTCCTCCAGCGGCACCGGCTCCGGGGCGTGGCGCAACTGCATCAGCCCGCGCAGCGCCGACTTGCGGGTGGCGTCCTCGTTGGCCAGGCGCGCGAACTCGCGATACGTCGTCGGGCCGTCGCCGTTCTGCTGTCGCACCGCGTGCTGGAGCTTGGCGATCGTGTCCGGGTTCCAGATGTGGACCTCGCCGTCGCGGCGCCACTGCAGCACCCCGCCGACCGGCAACAGATCCCGCCCGGTGCGCGGGTAGGCCCGGAAGTGGCGCTCCATCGCCTCGGTCGACAGCTGCGGGAGCCCGACCCCGCCGATCCGGGACGCGGTGCCGGTGAAGTGCTTGTCGATCAGGGCCTGGTCGAGGCCCACGGCCTCGAACACCTGGGCGCCCCCGTAGGACTGGATCGTCGAGATGCCCATCTTCGAGATCGTCTTCATCAGGCCCTTGCCGATCGCCTTGACGATCCGCTTCTCGGCCTCCTCGCGCTCGAGGTCCCGAGGCAGCAGCGAGCGGTCGGTGAGCTCGTCGAGCGACTCGAACATCACGTACGGGTTGATCGCCGCGGCGCCGTAGCCGATCAGCGTCGCCATCGCGTGGATGTCGCGCGGCTCGCCGGACTCGATCACGAGCCCGGTCCGCAGTCGCGTCCCCCGTCGCACCAGGTGATGGTGCACGGCCGCGACCGCCAGCAGCGACGGCATCGCCACCCGCTCGGGCCCGAGGTTGCGGTCAGACAGGATCAGGATGTTGGCGCCGTTGTCGACGTATTGCGCGGCCTCCTCGCAGAGCGCGTCGAGCCGAACCTCCATCCCCTCCGTGCCCTGCTCGATCGGCCACGTGATGTCGATCGTGGCGGCGTCGAACACGTCGTGGGACACCTGCCGGAGCTTCTCGAGCTCCCCGTTGCGGAGGATCGGCTGGTCCATCACCAGGATGTGCGCCTGCTCGGGCGACTCGATCAGCAGGTTCACCTCCGCCCCGACCCCGGCCTGGAGGCTCATCACGACCTCCTCGCGGATCGGGTCGATCGGCGGGTTGGTGACCTGTGCGAACAGCTGCTTGAAATACGAGAACAGTGGCGGCTGACGGTCGGACATCACCGCCAGCGCGGCGTCGTTGCCCATGCTCGCGACCGGCTCCTCGCCGTTGGCGGCCATCGGCGCGATCACCATCCGCAGGTCCTCCTGCGAGTACCCGAACGCCAGCTGCCTGGAGCGCAGCGGCTCGATCCGGGGCGCGCGCGGCTCGCGCTCGGGCAGGTCGTCGATGTGCACGACCGAGCGCTCGTACCACTCGGCATAGGGCTTGCGGCGGGCGATCCGGCGCTTGACCTCCTCGTCGTCGACGATCCGCCCCTGCTCGAGATCGACCAGGAACAGCTTGCCCGGGGACAGGCGGCCCTTGCGCTGGACGTGCTCGGGGGCGACCGTCATCACGCCCGCCTCGGAGGCCAGCACCACGTAGCCCTCGGTGTCCTGGATCCAGCGGCCCGGGCGCAGGCCGTTTCGGTCCAGCACCGCGCCGGCCAGGCGGCCGTCGGTGAACACCACCGCCGCGGGGCCGTCCCACGGCTCCATCAGGCACGAGTGGAAGTCGTAGAAGCCCTTGACGTCGGGGTCGAGGTCGGTGCGCGTGCGGTACGCCTCGGGGATCATCATCATCACCGCGTGTGGGATCTCGCGACCGCTGAGCACCAGCAGCTCGAGCACGTTGTCGAAGATCGCCGAGTCCGAGCCGTTGGCCCGGACCACCGGGATCACCTTCTCGAGGTCCTCGCCGAACAGGTCCGACGCGAGCTGGGACTCCCGCGCCCGCATCCAGTTGATGTTGCCGCGCAGGGTGTTGACCTCGCCGTTGTGGGCGATCATCCGATACGGGTGGGCGAGCTCCCAGCTCGGGAACGTGTTGGTCGAGAACCGCGAGTGCACGAGCGCCAGCCGCGAGGCCAGCCGGGGGTCCCGGAGGTCGGTGAAGTAGCGCGGCAGCTGCGGGGCGGTCAGCATCCCCTTGTAGACCATCGTCCGGCTCGAGAAGCTCGGGAACGACACGTCGGGGCCGGCGGCCTTCTCGATCACCCGGCGGATCACGTACAGCTTGCGCTCGAACGCGTCCTGGTCCTCGATCTCGTCGGCGGCCGCGATCAGCACCTGGCGGATCACCGGGGCGCACAGGCGGGCCGTCTCGCCCACGTGGCGCTCGTCGATCGGCACGTCGCGCCACCAGATCGCCCGCTGGCCCTCGGCCTCGATCAGCTCCTCGATCAGCTGCTCGAGCGCCAGGCGGCGCTCGGCGTCGGCCGGCAGGTAGCAAACCCCCACGCCATAGCGCCCGGGCGGGGGCAGCTCGACGCCGGCGGCGGCGCCGCGCAGGAACGCGTCAGGCACCTGGAGCAGGATCCCCGCTCCGTCGCCCGTGTTCGGGTCAGCGCCCTCAGCGCCCCGGTGCTCGAGGTTCTCGAGCGCGTCCAGCGCCTTTTCGACGACGGCGTGGGTCGGGTCGCCCCAAAGCTTGGCGACGAGCGCGATCCCACAGGCGTCGTGCTCGTTGACGGGGTCGTAGAGGCCGTTGGCCCCGGGCGGACCAAAGTGAGTGTTCATAAGTGGAGGAGGGGTTGTGGGTCCCGGAAGCGAGGACCCGCGCAGCGAGGAGGACCCGGAAGGCTACCAGCGCTTGTTGGCAGATCGTTAGTGCCGCGGCCCTAATTTTTCACGAGCACTTATGAACGCGCCCGGGGGCCCGGGCGGGTGGGCAGGCCCGGTCTACGCCTTGGCGCGGGCGCGGCGCTTGCTCGGAGCGCCGTCTGAGTCCTCGGACTTGCTCTTGCGCTTGGGCTTGGGGCGCTCGGGCTCCTCGTCGCCGACGGCGGCGAGGCTGGCCTCGAGGGCGGCCATCAGGTCCGGCGCGGCCGCGGGCTCCTCGGCCTCGGGCTGGATCGCGATCTCCTCGCCGGCGGCCTTGCGCTCGATCAGGTCGAGCACGCGCTCGCGGTACTCGTCGTGGTACTTGGTCGGCTCGAACTCGGCCGACAGCGACTCGATCAGCTGCTGGGCCATCGTCAGCTCGCGCTTGGTGGCCTCAGCCTCCTCGACGCCGTCGAGCTCGTCGAGGCGGTCGGGCTCGAGTACCTCGTCCCCGAACAGCATCGTGCTCAGCGTCAGCACCCCGCCGCTGGGCCGCAGCGCGCACAGTTGCTGCTTGGTCCGCATCACCAGCCGCCCGATCGCCACCTTCTCGGACTCGCGCATCGCGTCGACGAGCAGCCGGTAGGCCTTGGCCCCGCCGGCGGCCGGGGCCAGGTAGTAGGAGTGGTCGTAGTAGATCGGGTCGATCTCGGCCAGATCGACGAACTCCTCGATGTCGATCGTCCGCGTCGCCTTGGGATCGAGCGCCTCGAGCTCCTCGCTGGAGATCAGCACGTAGTGCTCGGGCGTGATCTCGTAGCCCTTGACGATGTCCTCGAAGGGCACCTCTTCGTCGGTCGTGGGGTCGACCCGCTTCTGACGAATCCGAGCGCCCGTCTTGCTCGAAAGCTGGTGGAAACGGACGGATTTCGGGGATGTCGCGCTAAACAGCTTCACGGGTACGTTGACCAGCCCGAAGCTGATAGCGCCCGACCAGATTGCGCGCGCCATATGAGCTTTGTATAGCGAATGGGCAGGTCGTTGCAAATAGCGAACGATCTCTTGCCGCCGCTGGCGCCCAGCCGCCGACGGCCGCGAGCCCGCGGTCAGCCAAGATCTCACGAGATGACATCACGCAGCGTTTCATCATCGGTGCAGCTCCCCGCATTCCAGACGTTGATCGACGAGCACGGGCGCGACGTTCACCGCTTCCTGAGCGCGACCGTCGGGCACTCGGCCGCCGACGACTGCTACCAGGAGACGTGGCTGGCGGCCTTGCGGGCGTATCCGCGCCTGCGCAACGCCGACAACCTGCGCTCCTGGCTGCTGACGATCGCCCATCGCAAGTCGATCGACTACGTCCGGGCCCGCAACCGGCAGGCCGTGCCGGTCGCGGACGTCCCCGAGCGGGCCGACGGATCAGCCTCTGCCCCGCTGATCGCCGACGGCGAAGACGAGCTCTGGAGCCTGGTCGGGGAACTTCCGCCCAAGCAGCGCACGGCGGTGGCGCTCAGATACGTGTTCGACGCCGCGCACGCCGAGATCGGCTCGGTGATGGGCACCAGCGAGGAGGCGGCCCGGCGAAACGTCCACGAAGGGCTGAAACGACTGCGAACGGAGTACGAACGATGAGCGACAACGATCCCCTCGAGCGGGCGCTCGCGCGCGGCATGGGCCACGCCGACGAGCGACCGCTCCCCGACATCGGCGCGGCGGCCGCGGCGGCGGGCCTGCTCGACGTCGCCTACGCGACGCTGGACTCGCCGGTGGGCACGCTGCTGCTGGCGTCGACCGACCGCGGCCTGGTGCGGCTCGCCTATCTGGGCGGCGAGGGCGAGGACGAGGAGGCCGTGCTCGAACAGCTCGCCTCCGCGATCTCGCCGCGAGTGCTGGCATCTGCGCGCCGGCTGGACGACCCTCGGCGCGAGCTCGATCAGTATTTCGCCGGCGTCCGGCACGAGTTCGAGCTGCCGCTGGACTGGCGGCTGACCCACGGCTTCGGCCGCCGCGTGCTGCAGGCCACGGCTCGGATCCCATTCGGGGCGGTGTCGAGCTACAAGGAGGTCGCGACCGAGGCGGGCAGCCCGCGCGGCTTCCGCGCCGCGGGTAACGCGCTGGGCTCCAACCCGATCCCGATCGTGGTGCCGTGCCACCGGGTGCTGCACTCCGGGGGCGGCCTCGGCGGCTACACCGGCGGCCTGGACCGCAAGCGCACGCTGCTGGCGGTCGAGCGAGGCTCCGACAAGCCTTCCGGGATATGTGAGGCATCTCACACAGTGGCCGCGGCCGGGTGAGAGCATTGATCCCTCTCTCATCAGCGCGATCAAAGGAAGCGACCGTGGGCAAACGTGATTCCTTGCTGCCGCCGGGACCGAGCACTCCGTCCGTGGTTCAGATGGTGGCCACGTGGACGAGACCGGCCGGCTCACTCGATCGCCTGCGCCGCCGCTACGGCCGGCGGTTCACCGTACAGCTGCCGTTCCAGCCCCCGTTCGTGATGCTGTCGGATCCCGACGACATCAAGGAGCTGTTCATGGCGCCGCCCGACGCGGTCCACCCCGGTGAGGGCGCGAACGTGCTCGAGCCTCTGGTCGGGCGCAACTCGGTGATCCTGCTCGACGAGGACGTGCACATGGAGCAGCGCAAGCTGATGCTGCCCGCGTTCCACGGCGAGAAGATGCGCCGAGTCACCGGGACGATGACCGAGCTGGCCGAGCGCGAGGTGGCCTCGTGGCCGCGCGAACAGCCGGTGGCGCTGCACCCGCGGCTACAGGCGCTGACGCTCGAGATCATCCTCCGCGCCGTGTTCGGGCTCGAGCCGGGCCCGCGCCTGAACGAGCTGCGCGACTCGCTCACGGGCGTGCTGGCGTTCAGCGAGAACCCGCTGTCGCTGCTGCCCGCGGTACAGCGGGTGGCGGGATGGACGCGCCCGATGCGGACCTTCGCGCGGCTCACCCGCCGCAGCCACGAGCTGATGTCCGAGCTGGTCGCCGAGCGCCGCGCGGCCGAGCAGGCCGGCGAGGAGGGCGGCGACGACGTGCTGGCGATGCTGCTGCAGGCCCGCCACGAGGATGGCTCGCCGATGTCCGATGCCGAGCTGCGCGACGAGCTGATGACGGCGGTCGTCGCCGGGCACGAGACGACCGCTTCGCAGCTGGCCTGGGCATTCGAGCGCCTCGCGCGCGAGCCGGCGGTCACCGCCCGGTTGAGCGCCGAGCTCGACGCCGACGACGGGGACCGCTACATGACCGCGACGATCAACGAGATCCTGCGCCATCGACCGGTGCTCCCCAACGCCGAGCCGCGGCTGACCAAGCGCCCGATCACGATCGGCGGCTTTGACTACCCGGCCGGCGTGTGCCTGGTGGCCAGCGCCTACCTGGTCCACCACGACCCCGACACCTATCCCGACCCGTACGCGTTCCGCCCCGAGCGGTTCCTGGACCGCAACCCCGGCACGTACACCTGGATCCCGTTCGGGGGCGGGCGCCGCCGGTGCCTGGGAGCGAGCTTCGCGCTGCAGGAGATGAAGATCGTGCTGCGCGCGGCGCTATCGCGCTGCGAGCTGACGGCGGCCGGGGACCGGCCCGAGCTGACCTCGCGACGGAGCATCACGTTCAGCCCGGGACGCGGCGCGACCGTGATCCTGCGCGACCGCGCACCCGGCGTCGCCCGTACGCCGCGGCCCGCCGAGGAGCTGGTCCCGGCCGCCTGAGCTCGCCGCCGCCGGCCGGGCGTTCCGCCGAGCGCCGGGGTTTGCAGGCATTCCTGAGGTGACGAGCGGGCACGGCGGGTAGATTTCGGGCGTGGACCCACTGCGCCCGATTCGGGCCTTCGATCGCTCCCAGCAAAAGCACCACTGGCTGGCGGTGCCGGTCGCGGTCATCAAGAAGTTCGCCGACGACCAGGGCGGCAGGCTGGCGGCGCTCGTCGCCTACTACGCGTTCTTCTCGCTGTTCCCGCTGCTGCTGATGCTGGTGACGATCCTCGGGTTCGTCCTGCAGGGGAACTCCGAAGCCCAGGAATCGGTCAAGAACTCGGTGCTCGGGCAGTTCCCGGTGATCGGCGATCAGATCAAGGTCAACGCGCTCACCGGTCACACGGTCGCGCTGGTGGTGGGGCTGCTGGGCTCGCTGTGGGGCGGCCTCGGCGTGACCCAGGCGATGCAGGGAGCGTTCGACCGGATCTGGGCGGTCCCGTTCAAGAACCGCCGGGACTTTCTGCGCTCGCGGCTGCGCGGGCTCCTGTTCCTGTTCACGCTCGGCGGGCTGTTCCTGGTCGCCTCGATCGCCTCCGGCCTGGTAATCGGCGGCCTCGGCGGGACGCTGGTGAAGATCGCCGCGATCGCGTTCTCGCTGGTGCTCAACTTCGCACTGTTCTTCCTGTCGTTCCGGTTCCTCACCGTCGACCACATCCCGACCCGGCAGCTGCTCATCGGCGTCACGCTGGCGGCGGTCTTGTGGGAGGTCCTGCAGCTCGTCGGCGGCTACTACATCGGCCACATCTATCGGCACTCCAGCAACACCTACGCGCAGTTCGCGCTGGTGATCGCGCTGATGGTGTGGCTGCATCTGGGGGCACAGATCACCGTGTACGCGGCGGAGGTCAACGTCGTGGTGGCGCGCCGGCTGTGGCCGCGCAACCTGTTGGGCCCGCCCGACGGCGCCGCCGACGAGGCCACGCTGCGGGCGCTGGCGCTGGTCGAGGAGCGCTCCCAGCAGGAGCACGTCGACGTGCACTTCCACTGACCGGCAGGCGTCTTCGACGCGGCGCCGCCCTCAGAACAGACGGTCGGGGGCATCCCGGCGGGTCATCTCCAGGGGCCACGAGCACAGCCCGCCCTCGGCCGGACACCCCTGGCAGATTGAGCGCTGAGGCTCGTCGGTGACCGGGAACTCGCGCGCCAGCACGCCGCCGGCGAGCGCCGCCAGCTCGGCCTCGAGCTCGGGCTGCCGGGCCGCCGCGAACACTGCGACCACCGGCTCGTCGGGGCGCTCGAGGAACAGGTGCGCGACCTCCACCTCGGTCGCGCCCGCCCGCAGTGCCGCCAGCGCGTACACCAGCCGCTGGGTCCCGTAGGCGGCGCCGGCCCGCTGCGCCGGGTCGGCGCCGTCGAGCCGGTCTGACTTGTAGTCGACGACCAGCACGCGCCCGCCTGGCTCGCGGGCGAACACGTCCATCGCTCCGACGATCAGCACCTCGGCCAGCGGGAACGCGAATCGCTCCTCCCGGGCCACCTGGGTCGCGCCGGCGAGCCGGGCGCACAGCTCGGTCGACCCGAAGCGCTCGACCAGGCCCGCGATCTCCTGGGCGTCGGAGTCGCGGACCGGCTCGGGCAGCCCGGCCCGCTCGCGCGCCGCCTCAATCAGCGCGTTGGTCGGGCGCACCGGGCGGCGGAAGTCGAGCCGCTCGAGCAGCTCGTGCACGACCACGCCACGATCGTTAGCGGCGAGTCCCGGGGCGGTCGCCGGCTCGGCTTCGCTCGCCGGCTCTCGGTCACCGACAGGCGGCAGTCCGAGCACCCGTTCGGAGTAGAACCGGTAAGCGCAGCGCTTGTATTCGCCCAACGAGGAGTAGCTGAGCGCCGCTACCGGAGGGGCCGGATCGGCCGGCGGCGGAGGCTCGGGCGCCGTGGCACCGGCGGACTGCTGCACCGGTCGATCCTCTACCGCTCCACGCGGCAATGGATCGACCAACGTCCCCGCCTCGCGCACGAACTCGAAGCGGACACCGCCGTCGGTGACCCCGGTGCCCTGCTCGATCGGCCCCTCGACCTCGCCCAGCACCGCCGGCCCGATCCAGCCGATCGGGCCGCCGCCGTCGACCGGCCACTGGTCGAGCTTGGCCGCGCCGCTCAGCACCAGCCGCTCGCGGGCGCGGGTCATCGCGACGTAGAACAGCCGCCGCTCCTCGCGTGCGTCGGCCTGCGCCTGCTCGTCGCCCAGCGCGCGGTAGTGCAGCGCCAGCTCGCGCTTGCCGGTCCCCGGCCTGCCCAGCCGCAGGCCGAAGCGCCCGTCGCGTCCGACCCGAATCAGGTCCGCGCGCCACCGCGGACCGCGGCCCAGGTCGGCGACGCACACGATCTCGAACTCGAGGCCCTTGGCGCGATGGATCGTCATCAGCCGCACCGCGTCGAGCGCCTCTCCCTCCACCGGCGCCTCGCTCTCGTGCATCCCGGCGCGGCTCCACTCCCCGGCGCGCGCGGCGATCTGCTCGAGGAACCCGCGCAACTCACCGCCGCGCGCCGCCTCGTGCTCGCGGGCCAGGCGCATCAGCTTGCGGACGTTGGCCAGGCGACGCTGCCCGCCCGGCATCGCGAGCACCGCGAGGTCGTAGCCGGTGAGCGCCATCACGCGGTCGATCAGCTGCTCGATCCCGGAGCGCGCAGCCGCCTGGCGCTCGCCGGCGAACCAGCGCGCGAACTGCGCCAGCTTGCGGGCGTCGTCGCCGGTCAGCTCGTCGAGGCGACCGTCGGGCTCGCGCAGCACCCACCACGGGTCGCGGCCGCTCGCCCGGCCGGCCGCGGCGAGCGTCACCAGCGCGTCGACCGACACCGCCACCATCGGCGAGGCCAGGACCGTGTAGAGCGCCTCCTCGTCGCGCGGGTTGGCCAGCGCCCGCAGGTAGGACAGCACGTCGACGACCTGCGGGTGCGACCAGTAGCCGCGCCCGCCGATCACGTACGTGGGGATCCCCCGCTCCTCGAGCGCGCGCTCGTAGGCCCGCAGGTCGGTGGTCGCGCGCGTCAGCACGACGATCTCGCGGGCGCTGGCGCCGTCGGCGATCAGCTCGCCGACGCGGGCGGCCAGGATCCGCGCCTCGGCGATCCGCCACGGCGAAGCCACGCCCTCGATCGCCCAGTCGGCGCCCTTGTCGGCGACGAGCAGCTCGACCCGCGGGTCGGTGGCCGCCGGGCCGTCCGGGCGCCCGGGCGCCAGCGGCTTGAAGTGGTCGCCGAGCTGCCGTTCGAACGCCGGATTGAGCACCTCGAGGATCTCGGGGCGCGAGCGGAAGTTGGTCTGCAGCGTGGCCCTCGCCCCCACCTGCTCCAGGCGGGCGCCGCGCTGCTCGAACAGCTCGACGTCGGCGTGGCGGAAGGCGTAGATCGACTGCTGGGCGTCGCCGACGGTGAACAGGTTGTCGCGGGCGAGCAACTCGATCAGCTCGAGCTGGACCGAGTTGGTGTCCTGCAGCTCGTCGACCATGATCCGCTCGAAACGTGCTCGGTAGCGCTCGCGCAGCTCGGCGTTGGAGCGCAGCAGCTCGCGCGTCAGCAGCTCGAGGTCCTCGAAATCGAGCGCCGACTCCTGGCGCTTGCGCCGCTCGTAGCCGGTCCCGAACGTCCGCAGCAAGCGGTCCAGCAGCGCATGCGCCCCGTCCACCCACACGCGCTCGGCGGCGGCGCGCATCCGCGACAGCGCCTCGCCGTAGGCGGCGCAGGCCTCGGTGGTCAGCGCCGCGCCGTTGCCGCCGGGCAAGCAGAAGGCGTCGAGCGACCCCGGCCAGGGCGCGTCGTCGGAGCTGTCCAGCCGGTCGATGCAGCGATCGAGCCGCTCGAGCGCCTGCTCGACCCGGATGCTGGGGTCGGCGACCGCGCCGAGCTCGCGAGCGACGACCGCGGCCGCCTCGAGCAGCGCGTCGCGCGCGGCGGGCAGCTCGTCCTCGTCGAGCGGGGGCAGCGGCGGCAGCGCCGGCTCGAGCTCTCCGCGCGAGCGCAGCTCGGCGTGGGTGGCGATGATCCCCGAGCGCAGCATCCCCGGGCTGTAGCCGGCGATCAGGTCGACGCCTCCGGGCGCGTTCTGGGCCAGGTCCTCGAGCGCCTCGTCGAACGCGGCGTCGGCCAGCGCCTCGGCGTCGGGCTCGTCGAGCACCACGAACAACGGATCGATCCCCGCCGCCAGCGCGTGCGTGCGCAGCGCCCGGGCGCAGAAGCCGTGGATCGTCGAGATGAAGGCGCCCTCGGTGGCGCGCGCCGCGGCATCGGCCCCGAGCTCGCGCAGGCGCCGGCGGATCCGGTCGCGCATCTCCGCCGCGGCCTTCTCGGTGAACGTGATCGTGAGGATCGCCTCGACCGCGACGTCGTCCTCGAGCACCGTGCGGACGAACCGCTCGACCAGCACCGAGGTCTTGCCGCTGCCGGCCCCGGCGTCGAGCAGCAGGTCGCCCTGGCGCCGCTCGATCGCGTCGAGCTGCTCGGGGGTCCACACGGGAGCGCCGTCCGGCACCGAACCGGCATCCTCGTCGCAGGCGATCATTGGCTGCGGCAGATGCCCGGGAAGCGGCAGCCGTCGCGCGAGCAGGTCGTGGGGTTCGGGGTGAGCTCGCCCGCGCGCAGCCGGGCGGCCAGGGCGATCGCCCGGGAGCGGGCGTCCTCGAGCGCGTCGTCGAGCTCGTCGGCGTCGCGCGCGTCGGTCGTCACCAGCCGGGTCCCGACCTCCGCGTCCTCGAGGAACACGCCGCGGGCCCGCAGGTCGTTTCCGGTCAGCGGCTGATACAGGCCGGCCACCGGCTCGAGCCCCATCAGGTCGCGCACCGCGATCATGTACAGCGCCACCTGCAGGCGCCGCTCGGCGCGCCAGCGCGCGCCTTGGTAGTCCGGGCGGGAGCTGCCGCTCTTGTAGTCGCGGACGATCGCCCTCGTCTCGCCGGGGTCGACGTCGACGCGGTCGATCGCGCCCCGGATCCGCACGGTCCCGGGCCGCTGGGCCAGCTCGAGCGCAGGCAGCGACCCCTCCTCGCCCTCGAACCCGAACCGCAGCTCGAGCGCCTTGGGCTCCCACTCGTTGCCGTCGGTCGCCTCGTGCTGCGAGGTAGCGCCGCAGATCGGCCTCGATCGCGCGCAGCGCCGCCTCGCGGACGCCCTCGGGCCGACCGGCCGCGATCCGCGGCGAGGACTCGGCAAGCACCTCGTCGAGAAACTCGAGCGCATCGGGCAGCGACTCGGGCGTCACCGCCCGCCCGAGGCGCTCGATCACCTGCTCGAGCACGTCGTGCATGTGGCTGCCGCGCACCACCGGGTCGGGCTCGGGCGCGATCCGCTCGGGCTGGAGCTCGCGATCGACCAGCCACTTCATCGGGCAGTCGCCGTAGGCCTCCAGCGCGCCGCCGGACAGGATCTCGCTGTGGCGGACGTGGCGCAGCGCGGTCTGCGACAGCGACCGCACCGGCACTGCGAGCTCGCCGGCCAACGGCGCGCACGCCGCCGCCTCGGTGCGGGCCAGCTCGCGCGCGGTCGGGGCCTCGCCCGGCGGCCACACGACGTCGGCCAGCAGCCGCCGGCGGCGGCGCTCGGCCCAGTCGGGCTCGAGCAGCTCGGCGACGTCGGCGATGAACGGCGACGGCAGCGCGAGGTTGCCCTCCTCGTCCGAGCTGCGGTAGCTGAGCACGACCGCTCGGTGGCCCGCGAGACGCAGGCGTAGAACAGGTAGCGCTCGCGCGCCAGCCCGTCGTCGCTGGGACGCAGCCGCAGGCCGGCGGCGACGGCCAGCTCGCGCCGGCGCTCGTCGGACAGGAACGGCTCGGGCGGGCTGGCCAGCGGGAACTCGCCCTCCTGCAGCCCGCACACCAGGACCGCCTGAAACCGGCGCGCCCGGATCGCCAGCGGCTCGGCGATCAGCACCGCGCCACGCCGGGCCGGCGCCCGGTGGGCCACCGTCAGCTCCTCCAGCAGCTCGATCAGCTCCTCGCCGGCGAGCGCCTCCCCGAGCTCGTCGAGCTCGGCCAGCGCCCGCAGCATCGACGACAGCGCCCGGGCGTCGAGCTCCTCCGCCGCTCCCACCACCGGTGCCCGACCCCGGTGCGGCGCGGCGAACAGCCGACGCGCCTGGAACGCCAGCTCTCCCGCCGGGTCGGCCGCCGACGCGACCGCGTCGATCTCGCCGAGCGTCCAGCCGAGCTGCTCGCGCGCCTGCCGCGGCGGTGCGCAGCCCCTCGCGCCTGACGTCGGCCTCGAGCCCGTCGGCCAGCTCCTGGCGGTCGAGGATCCCCGGCGAGCGCAGGTAGTCGAGCAGGTCCTCGGCCCGAGCCCGGTCGCCGAGCAGCGCGCAGCGGGCGAGCGCCAGCAGCCCCCGGCCCAGCGCGGTGTGCCCGAACGGCACCCGGCGCTCGATCGCGACCTCGATCCCGTACTGCTCGAACACGCGCTCGACCGCGGCGCCTGCCGCCGCCAGCGACCGGTGGACGACGACGATCTCCTCGCCCGGCACCCCGGACCGCATCAGCTCGAGCACCTCCGCGGCGACTAGCTCGGCCTCGGCGCGCTCGCCGCCGGCCTCGAGCAGCCGCACCGCGTCGCCGGCGCCCACGCGCGTGGGCGAGGGCTCGAACAGGTTGCGCTCGAGGTGGTGAAGCGCGGCGCGCGAGGTCTCGTCGTAGTGCGCATCGAGCGCCGGCAGCTCGCGCACCCGATCGGCCAGCGGACGGAGCTCCTCGACCACCTCGGCGCGGGCGCCCAGCGCGCTGCGGCCGGCCTCGTAGGTCAGCGACACGGTGACCGGCACCCCGACCACGCGCGCCAGCGTCTCGACCGCGTCGCGCTCGAGCTGGTGCAGGTCGTCGAACCCGTAGAAGAACACCGGATCCTCCCCCCACCGCCCGGGCGCCTCCCGCAACGCGTCCAGCGCGCGCCAGGCGTGCAGGTCGGCGTCGACCCGCTGGCGCTCGCTGCACTCCCGGGCGTAGGCCAGGTAGATCGCGGCGACGTCGCGCGCGTAGGGCTCCCGGCGCCGATCCTCCGCCGCCCAGCTGCGCATCGCCGCCGCGAACCGCTGCGGGGTGATCAGCGAGCGCTGGAGCTCGGCGATCAGGTGGCCGGCGGCCTCGACGAACCCGGGGGCCTCGGCGGCGCCGGCGAGCGCGGGCAGGGGCGTCGCCGCCACGACCCGCCGCAGCACCCGCTCGCGCTGCAGCGCCGACAGCCGCCGTCCGGCGTAGCCGGCCCGGCGGGCGATCTCGCGCGCCAGCCCGCCGAACGTGAGCACCGACCCGAGCACGGTCCCCTCGGCGGCCAGCTCGCGCGCGTAGTGCGCGGCGTCGGCCGCCGTCGGGACGACCAGCAGCGCCCCGCGGTGAGCGGCGACGGCGTAGGCGCCCAGCACCTCTCCGGCCTTGGCCGAGTTGGCGGGTCCCAGGACGAGCTCGAGCGGCATTCCCGACATGGTGCCGATCGCACCCGACGGGACGCCCGGGCCGCGCGGCGGCGGCCCGCACTATGCGGCTTCGGGCTGCTCCTCGGCCGGGCGCTGACCCTCCTGCGGCTCCTCGGAGTCGGGAGGCTTGGCGCCCTCCTTGGCCCACGGCTCGTCGAACTCGACCCGCCACTTGCCGTCCTCGCTCTGCTGCAGGGCGAGGCGAGCGCGGAAGCTGCGGCCCGAGCGGCCCTTGAAGCCGGTCACCGCCTTCTCGGTGCGGCCGGTCTTGATCAGCTCCGAGGCGACCGACACCGGCAGCTGCTTGCCGGCCTTGGACTTCCAGATCACGAAGCCGCAGCCGGGGTCCTCGCGCGACCAGCACGAGTAGCCCTTGCGGTTCTCGTTGATGTCGCGCCCGCAGACCGGGCACGGCCCGAGGTTGGCCCGCGGGATCCGCACGTCCTTGAGCTTGGTGTCGAGCTCGCCGACGGTGTCCTGGGTGAACTTGACGATGTCGCCCATGAACGCCTCGCGCGAGTCCTCGCCGGTCTCGATCTTGGCCAGCCGGTGCTCCCACTCGCCGGTCAGGCCGGGCGACGTCAGCGCGTGCTCGCCGAGCAACCGGATCACGTTCAGGCCCTTCTCGGTGACGACCAGCGCGCGGCCGTCGCGCTCGATGTATCCGACCTGGATCAAGCGCTCGATGATCGCCGCGCGCGTCGCCGGGGTGCCGATCCCGGAGTCCTTCATCGCCTCGCGCAGCTCCTCCTCGTCGACGAGCTTGCCCGCGGTCTCCATCGCCGCCAGCAGCGAGCCCTCGGTGTAGCGGCGCGGCGGCTTGGTCTCCTTGGCCTCGGAGCCGACCTCCTGCACCTGGACGCTCTCGCCGTGCTGGAGCTTGGGCAGTTGCTGCTCGCGGCCCTCGTCGTCGTCGCGCCCGGCGGCGTCGGTGTCGGCCTCCTCGCCGTAGACGCCGCGCCAGCCCGGGACCAGCATCAGCTTGCCGCGGGTGCGGAACACGTGGCCACCACCGGTGTCGCCGGCGGTGCCGACGGTGGTCTCCACGCGCGTGTTCTCGAACACCGCGTCGGGGTGGAAGATCGCGAGGAACCGGCGGGCGACGAGGTCGTAGATCCGGCGGTCGTCGGGGTTCATCTTCTCGACGGGGTGGTGCTCGGCGCGGGTCGGGATGATCGCGTGGTGGTCGGTGACCTTGGCGTCGTTGACCACCCGGCCCAGCGGCAGCACGTCGAGCCCCTGCACGTAGCCCGAGGCCTGGGTGTACTCCTTGTGCTCGCCGACGATCTTCGCGATCGGCTTGATCTCGGCGACCATGTCGCCGGTGATGTAGCGCGAGGCCGTGCGCGGGTAGGTCAGCGCCTTGTGCTCCTCGTACAGCCGCTGGGCGGCGGCCAGCGTCCGGCGCGCCGTGAACCCGAAGCGGCTGTTGGCGTCGCGCTGGAGCGAGGTCAGGTCGTACAGCATCGGCGGGCGCTCCTTGCGCTCGCTCTTGTCCAGCTTGGTGATCTCGCCGGTCTGGCCGTCGCACGCCGCGACGATCGCGGCCGCCTCCTCGGCGGTCTTGATCCTCGGGTTGGCGCCGGCGTGGAAGCGGCCCTCGTAGCGGCGGGGGCCGTCCTTGACGGTGTCGAACGAGGCATCGACGACCCAGTAGGGCTCGGGCTTGAACGCACGGATCTCGTCCTCGCGGCGGGCCAGGATCGCCAGCGTCGGCGTCTGGACGCGGCCCAGCGATACGGCTCCGTCGAACGACGAGCGCAGGCGGATCGTGGCCGCACGGGTGGCGTTCATGCCCACGATCCAGTCGGCCTCCGAGCGCGAGCGGGCGGCGGCCTCGAGCGTCGCCAGGTCCGAGCCGGGGCGCAGCCGCTCGAACGCCGCCCGGATCGCGGCCGGCGTCATCGACTGCAGCCACAGGCGCTCGACCGGCTTGCGCGAGCCCGACTTCTCGTAGATGTAGGCGAAGATCAGCTCTCCCTCGCGGCCGGCGTCGCAGGCGTTGACGACCGCGTCGATGTCGTCGCGGCCCAGCAGCCGCTTGACGACGTTCATCTGCTTCTTGGAGCGCTCGTCGCGGACGACCAGCTTGAAGCGGTCGGGCACGATCGGCAGATCCGCCATCCGCCAGCGCTTGAAGCGGTCGTCGTACTCGTCGGGATCGGCGAGCTGGACGAGGTGCCCGACGGCCCACGTGACCACGTGATCGTTGCCCTCGAGATATCCCTCGCCCTTGTCGAACGCGCCGGGCAGGACCTTCACCAGGTCCTGACCCACCGACGGTTTCTCGGCGATGACCAGTGTCTTGCTCATGGACCCGGGGAGGGTAGCGGCCGGTGCAAGCCGGGCTTATCACCGGCGATCGCGCGGGCCCCACGGGCGACGTCTTGCAGCCCGAGCCGCGCGGCCGTTCGCGACGCCTCCTCCACCAGCTCCCGGGCCCGCGGCCCCGGGCCCAGCGTCCGGGCGTAGTCGAGCTGGGTTCGAGCCACGCACACGGGCGCCCGTAGCGCCCGATTGGCGGCCAGCGCGCGCTCGAAGTGCTCGGCGGCGTCGCGGTTACGGCCGATCGTCGCGGCGAGCTTGCCCAGGAACGCCTCGGCCGAGCCCAGGCAGATCGCAGCCAGGCCGACAACCACGGCGCGGTCGCCGTACGGGCGCAGCTTGTCGTACAGCCGCGCCGAGCGCTCCACGTCCCCGAGCCCGGCGGAGACCTCCGCCAGCAGCGCGATCGCGGTCAGCCAGTCTCCGTCGTCGGCGATGTCGTCAAAGCCGCCCGCGGCGATCGCGTCGAGCTGCTGTTGGGACTCCTCGTGGCGGTCGGTCTCGTACAGCAGCAGCGCCAGGGCGACGCGCCACGCCGGCCGGTCGGGATTGAGCGCCACGAACTGGCGGGCCGGCATCTCCAGCGCCTCCATCTTCCCCTGCTCGCGTCGGATCCCCAGCAGCTGGACGGCGAAATACTGGTGCGCCGTGCTCTCCTCCGACGGCCCGCCGGCGGCCAGTGCGTCGGCCGCGAGCTCCTCGGCGCGATCGAGCTCCCCGGCCGAGCAGCGCCTGCATCGCCTTCCACAGGGTCGCATTCCAGGTGAACAACGGCTGGCGGAGCCGCTCGGCCCCGACCGCGAACGACTCCATCTGCGCGTCGACGGCGTCGCGGTCGCCCCGCTCGAGCAGGTCGACCGCCAGCCAGGCGTGGGCCTGGAGCTCGAGCTCGATGCCGCCCGCCGTGCGGGCGCAGGTCAGCATCTCGGTCGAGGCCTCGATCCGCTCGGCCAGATGCGCGGCGTCCCACAGCGCGCGGCGCCTGGCCGCCCAGGCGTAGGTCAGCGCCTCAGGGTCGCCGAGCTCGCGGGCGAGCGCCATCGCCTCGTCGCTGAGCGGGCGCATCCGGTCGCGGTCGGGCGCGAAGTAGATCGCCCCGCACAGCCGTGCCAGCAGCCGCACCCGGGTGACCGTGCGCTCGCCGGCGGTCGCTTCCAGCGCGCGCTCGAGCAACGCGATCAGCTCGGGCTCGACGACCCCGGGCTGCTGGACGTAGCGGCGCGAGGCGCCAATCGCCGCGCGCGCCAGGGCGGTGCTGTCGCCCAGCCGCTCGGCCAGGTCGGCGGCCTCGCGGAACGTCGGCCAGGCCGTGCCCCGCTCGCCGCCCCGCACCAGGGCCTCGCCCAGCAGCAACAGCAGCTCGCCGCGGCGCTCCAGCGCGTCGGGGTCGGATCGCTCGAGCACGTCCAGCGCGCGCGAGTAGTGCTCGGCGGCCTCCTGGTGGGAGAGCACCGCCGTGGCCTGCTCGCCGGCCCGCCGCGCGTAGGTGATCGCCTTCTCCCCGTCCTCGGCGGTGGCCGCCCGCGTGAAGTGGTGGGCGAGCGCGTTCAGGTTGCGCTCGTTCGCCCCGCCGGCCTCGAGCGCCTCCCCGACCCGGCGGTGGCTGCGAGCGCGCCGCGGCGCCGACATCCCCTCGTACAGCGTCTCGCGGATCAGCGCGTGAGCGAACGCGTAGCGGCCGGCGTTGGGCACGGTCTCGACGACCACGCCCGCCGCCAGCACCTCGTCGAGCGCGTTGAGGAACTCGTCCTCGTCGAGCGACAGCACGCGTTCGAGCAGCCCGGCGTCGAAGTCGCGCCCGATCACGGCGGCGACCCTCAGCCACTCGGTGGCCGGCGGGCTCAGCCGCGCCAGGCGCCGCGCGATCACCTGCTTGACGCCTTCGGGCAGGCCGACCCGCTGGAGCTCGCCGGAGCCCGCCTCGCTGACCCGAATGCCCGCCTCGGCCAGGTTGCGGGCGATCTCGGAGACGAACAGCGGGTTGCCCTCGGTCTCGTCGTGCAGGGCGCGGGTCAGCGCCCGCGACGGGGCCTCGCCGGTCAGGATCCGAACCAGGTCGGAGGTATCGCGTTCGGTCAGCCCGCCGACGTGGATCTGCGCGATCATCCGTTCGCGCCGCAGGTCGGCCAGCGTCTGGGCGAACCCCTCCTGGGCGGCCTCGGTCGACCGGTAAGCGCCGAGGATCAGCAGCCGCGACGGATCGGGAGCGCGCGCCAGATGGCGGAGCAGCAGCAAGGTGGGACGGTCGGCCCACTGCAGGTCATCGAGCACGAGCAGCACCGGCGTGCGGGCGGAGATTGCGCTGAGCAGGCCGACGACCGCCTCGAACATCCGGTACCGGTCGGTCTCGGGCTCGGCCGCGGGCGCCGGCGGCAGATCCGGCGCCCGGCGGCGCAGCTCCGGGATCAACCGCGCGAGCTCGGAGCCGTACTCGCGCGCGGTCTGCTGCAGCTCGCCGGCGGGCGCGGTCAGCAGGTAGTGCCGCAGCGCCTCGACGAACAGCTGGTAGGGCACCAGCGTCTCCTCGGGGGCGCCGCCGGCCAGTACGCACGCTCCCTGCTGGTAGGCGTTGTGGGCGAGCTCGGCGGCGAGCCTGGTCTTGCCGATGCCGGGGTCGCCGGCAAGCAACGCGATCCGTCCCGGCCGGTCTCCTTTCAGGTCGCCGCGGGCGATCGCCCACAGCCGCGCCAGCGCGGACAGCTCGCGCTCGCGCCCGACGAGCGGCGCGTCGGCGCGGACGGCGAGCTCGGCCGGAAGCGGTACCGACGCGGGGCCCGACGACCTGGAGGTCCCGGGCGCCGGCTCCGGAGCGTGGGGCCGGACCAGGCGCTCGTGTACGGCGATCGTCTCGGCCGACGGCATCGTCCCGAGCTCGTCCCGCAGCAGCGTCCGGAGGCGGTCGTAGACCCGCAGGCCCTCGGCCAGGTTGCCCTGCAGCGCCAGCACCTCCATCAGCAGCGCGTAGCCGGACTCACGGTAGGGCTCGGCGTCGATCAGGCTCCGCGCCGCGCGCTCGGCGGAGGCGAGCTGGGTCCCGCCCATCGCCAGCCCGGCGCGGCCGATCACCTCGAGCGCGCGCAGCCGCACGTCCTCGAGCTCGCGGCGGCGGGGCTCGAGCCACGCGGCCTGGGTGCCGGGAAGCAGGCCGCGGCCGGCGATGTTGAGCGGCACCTGCGCCAGCGCCCAGGCGCTGCGCACGTCGCCACGATCGAGTGTCCGCTGGGCCCGCTGGACCTCTTGGGCGGCGGCTTCGACGTCGATCCACACCGGCTCGGGCAGCGTCAGGATCAGCTCCTCGCGGCCGGCCAGCGCCGACGCGCCCAGCGCCGACCGCAGGCGCGACAGCAACGTGCGCAGCGCCGCGTCCTGCGAGCGCGGCGCTTCAAATGGCCACAGCGCGCCGATCAGCTCCTCGCGCCCGACGTAGCGATCGCGGTTCAGGAGCAGGTAGGCGAGCAGCAGCGGCACCTGGCGGCCACGCAGCGTCTGCGCCAGCTGTGCGCCTCCGATCTCGACCGAAAGGCGTCCGCAGAGCTGGATCCGCGTCCCCTCAGTGGCGTTTGCGTCCGACGGCAACGTTATGGAAACGTATCTACAACGCGCCGTGAGCACCCTGCACACAGTGGACACCGGGGCACTTCCATTCGACGCCCTCGGCGGGGCGCTCGAGGTGCACCCAGGCCGCGACGACGAAGGCACCATGACCAAAGTCACAGAAGAGTTCAGCCGGATTGCCCATTGCGAGTGCGGGGCGCGCCTCGCGGGCCATTCCGAGCAGGAGCTCTTCGACGCGGCCCAGCGGCACCTCGCACATCACCACCCACGTCTCCTCGGGGCATTGGGGCGGGATACGGTGGTGCAAATGGCCGAGGACGTCGGGGGGCACTGAGGCCCACGGACGCCCGGGGGCAACAACCTGGGGGCGGGCGGTGTGCAGACCACCGCCCGCCCAGGGGTTGCCCCCGAAAGCGTCTGCCGTCGCGCTGAGCGGCGCAACTAGTTCGTGCAGCCCTGGGTGCTCACGGGGTTGGCGTGTGCCCTGGCAGCCGCGAGCTGACTGCGCACCAGCGCGTTGGGCACGGCGAAGCCGCCACGCTCCTTTGTCCCCTGGGATCCGGTGATCGCGGCGAACACGGTCGCGACCACGCGGCCGCCGGCGTCGACCATCGGCCCGCCGGAGTTACCCGGGCGCACCTTGCCGCGCAGCGAGGTGATGCTGCGCTGCACCGGACCGTTGCCGTAAGCGTCCTCGGTGTTGACCACCTGGGTCTGGCCGATGCGGGCCGGCTCGGCGTCGAACGGCCCGTCGAGCGGATAGCCGAGCACGGCCGCGGCGGTCCCGGGGCGCGGGTCGGCGGCCATCTTCAGCGGCCGCAGCCTGAGCCCGGACACGCGCAGCACAGCGACGTCGTCGTGAGGATCGAACGCGAACACGTGCGCGGGCAGACCGGGCGAGACGCCGCCGATCTGCACGACCGTGTCGCTCTCGCCCGCGACCACGTGCGCGTTGGTGACGACGAGCCCGGGCGCGCCGACCCAGCCGCTGCCCTCGATGCCCAGACCGCAGGCCGTGCCGACGACCCTGACCACGCTCGAGCGCGCGGTGATCACGCCCCGGGTGGCGAGGATGCCGCGTCGCGGCGGCGGCACGTCGGCGGCCGGGCCGCGCACCGACGGCAGCGGGTCGAACCGTGACAGCGCGTTGAGGATCGGGCCCGACGGCGGCAGCAACTGGTTGAGCCCGCGCAGGATCGCCGAGCGCTGGATGTCCTGGCGCAGGTTGTCCGACCCCGACGATTGGACCGCGATCGCGCCGATGATCCACGCGATCCCGAGGCCGACGCACGCGGTCAGCACCGCGCCGAGCATCCCGTCGACGGTGCGCAGCCCCGGCAATCGCAACAGCGAGCGCGCGTGCACCGCCAGCCCCTCGAAGCCGCTGGCGAGCACGCCGCCGGCGAGCAGCGCGCCCAGCAATCCGAACAGCGGCGCGTACTGTGAGTGAGACCCGCCCGGGAGCACCAGCGGCGCCAGCCGGGTGCCGAGGAACGCCCCGATCGCGAACCCCGCGAGCGACAGCGCCCCCACGATGAAGCCCTGCATGTACCCGTATAGGGCGAGCAGCACGATGAAGGCGACGATCACCCAGTCGATCGAGGTCACGCCGTGGAAGCTTAACCGCGCTACTGCGCCCGCTTCTTAACCGCCCGGCTGCAGCCACTTCTCCAAACCGGCAAACCGGAGTACCTTTGTTGGCGGTGGCGGCATTGGGGACTCGAAGTCCGGTAGGCGCAGGGCGGGGCAGGCGTTACAGACGCCGCCGTCGATTGGCGACGCGCGCGATCCCGATCGGGGTGCTCGCGATCGGGGCGCTGGCGGCCGGAATCTTCGTCGGGACCTCGCCGGGCCGGGCCGAGCGCAAGGTCGTCAATCAGTTCGTGCAGGCGTGGCAGCGCGGCGAGTACCGGCGCATGTACGACTTGCTCGACGACAACTCGAAGTCAAAGATCTCCGAGAAGAAGTTCGTCGCCGCCTACAAGCGGGCAGCCGACACGGCGACCCTGACCGGAATCACGCCGGTGAAGGTCGGCAGCCGCCAGAGCGATGCCTACACGGTGCAGATGCGGGTCAGGACTCGCCTGTTCGGCAACCTCTCCGAGACGATGGCGATCCCGGTAACCGGCAGCGGCTCGAGCGTCGCCGTCAAGTACTCCAACGCGCTCGTGTTTCCCGGCCTGCGCCCGGGAGAGAAGCTCAAGCACCGGGTGCACCTGGCGCCCCGGGCCGCGCTGCTGGCCAGCGACGGCACGCCGCTCGCCGAGGGTCCCGACCGCTCGACCCCGATCCCTGACGTCGCCCAGCAGATCGCCGGCTCGGTCGGCAAAGTCCCGACCGCCGAGGTCGACAAGTACGTCCACGAGGGCTTTCCCCACGACGCCAAGGTCGGCCTCGACGGGATGGAGAAGATCTTCCAGGACCAGCTCGCAGGCACCCCGGGTGGCACATTGCTGGCCGGGCACCGCAAGCTCGCGTCGACCAAGGCCGTGGCCGGCCACGACGTCCACACCACGATCAATCCGTCGATCGAGCGCGCGGCGATCGCCGCTGAGGCCGGGCGCTACGCGGGGATCGTGGCAATGGACCCGCGCACCGGCGCGATCCTGGGCGTAGCCGGCGTCGGCTTCTCGGCGCTGCAGCCGCCGGGGTCGACGATGAAGATCATCACCACGACCGGGGCGCTCGAGGCCCACGTCGCCAAGCCGACCAGCACCTACGCCGCCGCGGGCTCCGCCGACGTCGGCGGCTACACCCTCCATAACGCCGGCGGCGAGGTCTGCGGCGGGACCCTGGTCAACGCGTTTGCGGTCTCCTGCAACTCGGTGTTCGCGCCGCTCGCCGTCAAGCTCGGCGCCAAGAAGTTCGTCGCCATGGCCGAGAAGTTCGGGTTCAACGAGCAGCCGTCGATCTCGACCGCGGCCGAGAGTTCGATCCCCGCCGCCAACAAGATGGGGGGCGACGTCGCACTCGGCTCGTCGGGAATCGGCCAGGACAGGGTGCAGGCCAGCGCCCTGGAAATGACTGACGTCGCCGCGACGATCGCGATGCACGGCAAGCGGCCGCTGCCCACGCTCCAGGCCCACCAGCCTCCGCACTTCGTCCGTGTGACCAGCGGCCGGGTCGCCAGGCAGGTCGAGAAGATGATGGTCGCGGTCGTGCAGTACGGCACCGGGACCCCGGCGCAGATTCCCGGCGTGGAGGTCGCGGGCAAGACCGGCACGGCCGAGCTGCGCAACACCGATGACCCCAGCGACCCGAGCGCGAACTCCCCGCAGAACACGGACTCGTGGTTCGTCGGCTTCGCGCCGGCGGGCAAGCCGAAGATCGTCGTCGGCGCGCTGTTCCCCGAGCAGGGCGCCGGGGCGCAGACGGCCGCGCCGGCCGTCCAGCAGGTGCTCGAGGCGGCGCTGCACTGAGCCGCGCCGGGCGCTGTCGGGCGCCGACTCCTCGCTAGGGCTTGAACTGGGCGCCCATCACGCTCTGCGCGAGCGTGCCCTGCGTCCACACCGCCAGCGCGGTGTTGCTGGGACCGAACCCGAGTGTCAGGTCGGCGGCGAAGTTGGTCGCCGAAACCTCCCGCGCGGACGCGAACCTGCGGGCGCCCACGCCGCGCGCGGAGGCGATCACGTGGCCGCGATCGATCCACCCGACCAGACCCAGTCCGCGCGGGGAGATCGCGGCGATCGGCAGCTGCGAGGCGTCGGCCGGACCGAGCAGCACGGGCGATCCGAAGCGCTTGCCCGAGTTGCGGGTCACCGCCTCGACGCTGCAGGAGCCGCTTACGTCGCACACCTTCCACGCGAGCAGCTGAGCGCCGGCCGAGTTTGACGCGAGCGACACCCCCGAGGCCAGCTGGCCCGCGATCGCGAACGTCTTCGCGCGCGGCGACCGGGTCAGGTCGGCCACCGAGACCTGCGAGTGCAGGAGGCCGGCGGCGTCGTAGAAGCTCTCGACCCAGGCTGCCGTCGGCCCCGACCGCCCGCGCCCTAGCGCGAGCTCGTCGATCTGATGACCGGCGGCGACCCTCAGGGCGACGTGGGGCCCGTGCGGGGCCCGGGTGGCCGCGCCCTCGGCGACCACGATCCCGGGCGGGGGCGCCGTCGCCGGCTGCGCCGCCGCGGCGGTCCAGCCGACGAGCGTCCGGTTGCCCTGCAGCGCCGTCGCCGACAGCGTCTGGGGCACCGCGGGCTTCGGGGTCAGCAGGCGAGCCGGCGCCGGCATGCCCTTGGGCGAGGCGAGCTCGACCCACACACCCTCGGTGGTGGCGATCGCCGACAGCAGGCGACCCTTGGGGAGCGGGAGCAGGTGCCCGGCGGCGGAGCCGACGAGCTTGGTCGTGATCACCCGCTGGCCCGGCTTGCCCTTCTCGACCTTGACCAGCCGGGCAGCGCTGCAGCACAGCTGGGTGCCGGAGGCGACGCCGGTCAGCAGCGACAGATCCTTGCCGTTGTAAGCGAGGTCGAGCACCTCGCGGGACGAGGCGACCGGGCGGGCCTTGACGGTCCTGCCCGAGGGCGCGCGGCTCATCTCGTAGGCCTGGGAGGTCGACGGGTGGTCCTCGTTCTGCACGCCGAACGCAATCGCCGCCTGCCCGCCGGACGAGAACGCCAGCTGGGCCGGCTGGACGTCTAGCGAATACGGACCGGCGAGCCGTTGCGGGCGGTTCCATCCGGCCTCAGCGGGCGCCGCCGCCAGCAGCACCAGCGCGGCGATTGAGACCGCTAGAGCTGCGGCCCGCGCCAGACGCGGCCGTCGCGGCGAGCGACCCATACGCCGACCGCGATCCCGAGTGCCAGCCCCAGCACGATCCCCAGCACGATCAACGTCCCGTCGTGTCCGGACGGCCGCGTGTAGCCGATCACGACGCACGGGATCGCCACCGCGGCGAACACTCCGAGTGCCGTCGAGAATGGGTCGAAGCGCGGGCTCGGCGGTGCCGAAGGCCCACGCAAGGGCGGGTCGCTGTCTCGCCAACGTTCTTCGTCGTCGTTCACAGATCGAGCGAGATCGTGGCCGACTCGCCGGTCTGTGGGTGGATCCGGAGCACGAGCGGGCGGTCGGAGTAGACGTCGTCGTTCAGTTTGAACAGGAGCAGACCGCCCTGGGTCGGCCCCTGGCTCATCGTCGTGTTGAGCGCCGGCTCGGTGCCCGAGGGAAGCAGGTCCATCGGCCGCCAAGCGTACGGGTTCAGCACCGGATTCACATCGATCGGGGTATAGACGTTGCCCTGGGTGTCGATGATGTCGAAGCGATCGGCGACGGGAAGCGGCGAGTCCGTCTGGTTCTTGGCCCAGAGGAACACGCCGTACCAGAGCTGGTCGGGCGCCGGCTGCGGAGTGCCGGCGGGAAGCCCCTTGAGGTACTGAGAGTCCTCGACGCTGTACTGGTTGAGCTCTCGGGAGATCTGCAGCTGGTAGGTCACGTCTCCGGCGTCCACGAGGACGCCGTCGTTGTCGGCGTCCGCGACCGTCGGGTGCGCCTCCTTGCCGCACGCCGACAATCCCAGGGACGCCGCCACCAGGCAGATCAGGATCCAGAAGCGCCGGGAACGCACAGGGAGCGAGTTTATTAGTCGGCCGCGACCGAGGCGCGCCGGCCGCGGGCCCGTCCTTCTTCGAGGATCAGCCGCAGCCGACGCAGCGCCTTGGACGCCTGGCGCTTGTTCCAGGATCGGCCGCCGAACGTCTCCATCAGCCTGTCCGACAGCATCACCGGAACGGTCTCGATCGTGTACTCGAGCCGGGTGCTGTTCCCCGCGCCGGGCGAGAGCGTGTACGTGCCGACCATCCTGATCCGGTTGTACTTGCCGCCTCGCCCGCGCTCCAGGATCCGATACGGCGGCTGGACCTCGGCGAACGTGACGTCGGCCCAGGAGAACCGGCTCAACGGAGCCTTGACCTTGAAGCGTGCGCCCGCCCCCTCGCCGTAGGAGTCCTCGCGCGTGAGGTGCCAGTCGATCAGGTAGTGGTCGGTGAACTCCGCGTGATTGGCGATGTCGGCCAGGTACTCGAAGACCTCCTCGCGCGGGCGGGAGATTGTCGTCGAGACCGTGATCGGATCCACGGTCGCGGATTGTATGTGGGGGCCCGACGGGGCGGCTTGCGGCCGGTCGGGTGCCCGGCGCCCGCGGCGGCGGGCCAGGTCTAAGCGGCGCGGCGGTCGGTGATCCGCATCGTGTGCCCGAAGGCGGGCCCATGCTGGAGGCCCGAGCTGATCGGCACCTCGTGCTCACGTTGGCGACACAGCTCGCAGAGCATCGTCCCGCGCTCGTAGAAATAGATGCTCTCGCCGACCAGCGGCGTACGGTGGCAGCCCCCGCAGCGCTCGGATTCGGCGACTCGCTCGTCGACTCCGCGCCGCAGCAGGGCCAGCTCCAGATCCTGCGTCTCGCGAACGTTTGTGCTCATGATTCCGGACTTCGTCGGCGGGTAGAGGGTTCCTGCCGATCAGGGTCAGCGAGGGGTCTCAGGCGCATATCAAAGACGGCTCCTCGTGTTACCACAATCTTTACCGGCTCTTTGACGCAAGGGATATGATGGCTTGGCCGGGTTGGCCAGCCCGGCGTATTTGCAGCCCGTAACAAGGAGATGTGCCCCAATGAAAGCTTGGATGTCGGGCAACGTTGCGGGGACCGGAACGTTTCGCTGCACGGATTGTGATTACCCCGTGTCGCTCGACGCCGTGGACGAACTGCCCACCTGCCCGAACTGCGGCGGTACCGAATTCGTTCGGGCCTCGCTATTCACAACTGCCCAGACCAGCGTCGTCGAGATGGCCCCCGACATCGACGACCAGAGCTGGCTGGATGAGCTCCGCGAGAGCCTGAGCGAGCCAGGCCAGTACCTCTGCTTCCGCAACGACGACAACGTCGTCGGATTTGCGCTGCAGCGGGAGTGGACCCGGATCGGCCGTAGCCTCGCCGCGGACATCCGCTTCGACGACCCCACGGTCTCGCGCCGGCATGCGCTGATCGTGCGCCAGCCCGACGGGCTGAGGGTCCTCGACGACCGCAGCCTCAACGGCGTGTTCGTCAACGGAGAGCGGGTCGAGTGGAGCACGTTGGCCGACGGCGACGAAGTCGTGATCGGCCGCCACCACCTGCACTTCGTGGACATCCCCGCGATCTCGGGGATGCGCTACAGCCACAGCGGCGACCGCGAATCCGGCACCGCGGCGATCTGAGCCCGTAGGTGCTCTCCCGCGGTCGCTCATCCGGCCGCGGGACGCTCCGCGCGGCCATAGGTGTGGCCCTGCCGCGGGCCTTATAGTCAGCGCGCATGCCCTCGACGATCGCAGTCCTGTCCCAGAAGGGCGGCACCGGCAAGACCACCGCGGTGCGGACCCTGACCGACGTGTTTCGCCGCCTGGACCTGCGCGTGCTGGCTGTGGACCTCGACCCACAGGCCAACCTCTCGGACTATCTGGACGTCGACCCTGAGGCGTCACCGACGATCGGCGACGTGCTCGGCGGAAGCGCCACCGCCCGGGAGGCGATTCACGACGGGATCATCCCGGCGAACATCAGCCTGGCCGAGGCCGAGCTGATGCTCGGCGGCAAGATGGGGCGCGAGCTCACGCTGCGCAAGGCCCTGACCGAGGTCCGCGGCGACTACGACCTGATCCTGATCGACTGTCCGCCGGCGCTCGGACTGCTGACGGCCAACGCGCTGGTTGCGTCGGACTACGCGCTGCTGTCGGCCGAGGCGCAGTACTTCGCGCTGCAGGGCGTCGAGCAGGCGCTCGAGGTGATCGAGCTCGCCCGCGACAGCCTTAACCCGGATCTCCGGTGGCTCGGCGTGGTCCTCAACATCGCCGACATGCGCACCCGCCACTCGCGCGAGGCGTTCGAGTCGCTGCGCGGGCACTTTCCCGAGCAGCTGTTCCAGACCACGATCCGCTCGTCGATCGCCTACGCCGAGTCCGCCGAGCGGGCGGTGTCGATCCTGGACTACCGCCCGGACCTCGCGGTCGACTACCTGGACGTCGGCGAGGAGCTGTTGCGCCGCCTCGGCCTCGAGGACGCCCGGCGCCGGCTGGCCGCAATGGCCGGAGCCGCGCGACCGGCCCGCGCCAGCGCTTAGGGCTACAGCGAGCGGACGTCCGCCCCCTGGGTCTCAAACGGCGCGCGCAGCACCTGCGCCCACCCCTCCGCTCTGCGCCCGAGTGCCTCGACTAGGCCGCCGGTCTGCTCGTAGCGCGACCACACCAGAACGGTCGGCCCGGCGCCCGAGATCGTCGCCCCCAGCGCCCCGAGCGACGCGGCGGACTCAAGCAACTCGGCCGAGCGCGGGTACAGGCGCGCCCGGTAGGGCTGGTGCAGCCGGTCCTCGAGGCCGGCGGCGATCAGGTCCCAGTCCGAGGTGGCCAGCCCGAGCACCAGCGTCGACGCGCGCGCCACGTTGAAGACCGCGTCGGCGACCGGCACCGTCGACGGGAGCGCGGCTCGCGCCTCCGAGGTCGCGACCGGTTCGTGGGGCACCACCAGCACCGCCTCGAGTCCCATCGGCGGCTCGATCCGGTGGATCCGCGCGCCGTCGCAGATCACGAACCCGCCCGCGATCGCCGCGGCCACGTTGTCGGGATGGCCCTCGATCCCGATCGCCAGCGCGAGCACGTCAGCGTCGAGCTCGAACATGTGGTCGGCGGCCATCAGCCCCGCGACGATCGCCGCGGCGCTCGATCCCAGCCCGCCCGACAGCGGGATCTGCGAGTCGATCCGGAACTCGAACGCGTCGGCCGGGTGCAGCTGCTCGAACGCTCGCACCACCAGGTTCGTGCGGTCGCGGGGCACGTCCAGCGACGTATGCACGGCGAACGACCCGGTCTCTGAGACCTCGACCTCGAGCGCCGGCGCGAGCGCCGCGGCGAGTACGTCGAATCCGGGGCCGAGGTTGGCCGAGGACGCCGGGACGCGAACCACGCGCCGGCGGCCTAGTGTCGCGAGGCGGAAATTCGGTGACACCGAGAGTGGTCACTGGTGGATGGCGCGCAAGGACGCAGGAGCCGTGGCGTAGCGGAGCTACGCGAGGCGACGAGGACAGCCGGATGACGCGGGCGCGGCCCGATCAGCGAGGCGGGATGCCGAGCGAGCCGCATAGCCCGCGGCGACGCCGCCAGGGGCCGCTCGAATGGCATCCAATTTCCGGCTCGGGACACTCGGACCGTCATCCCAGGACCGCCCGCTCGATTGCGGCGAGGTCCGGGGCGCACGGCACCACCGCTCCGGCGCGCTCGAGCGCGGTCTGCGGGTCCTTGAGGCCGTGGCCGGTGAGCACGCACACCACCCGGCCGGAGTCACCGGCGCCATGGACGAGCAACCCGGCCACGCTGGCGGCCGAGGCCGGCTCGCAGAACACACCCTCGTTCGAGGCCAGGAACCGGTAGGCGTCGAGGATCTCCTCGTCGGTGACCGCGGCCACCCTGCCGCCGGAGGAGGTCATCGCGTCCATCGCCTCCTCCCAGCGCGCCGGGTTGCCGATCCGGATCGCGCTGGCGATCGTCTCGGGCTGCTCCACCGGGGCGCCGTGCACGAGCGGCGCGGCGCCGGCCGCCTGGAAGCCGAACATCCGCGGGCGGGCGCCGTCCTCCTTGAAGCCCTTCCAGTAGGCGGTGATGTTGCCGGCGTTGCCGACCGGGATGCAGAGCGCGTCGAGCTCGCCGCCGAGCGCGTCCATCAGCTCGAACGCAGCGGTCTTCTGCCCCTCGATCCGGAACTCGTTGACCGAGTTCACGAGCGCGATCGGGTGGCGCCGGGCAAGCTCGCGGACCAGCCGCAGCGCCTCGTCGAAGTTGCCGCGCAGGGCGATCACGCGAGCGCCGTGCATCAGCGCCTGGGCGAGCTTGCCCGTGGCGATCTTGCCCTCGGGGACGATCACCGCGCCGCGCAACCCGGCCCGGGCCGCGTACGCGGCCGCCGACGCCGCGGTGTTGCCCGTCGACGCGCAGACGACCGCCTGGGCGCCCTCGCGCACCGCCGCCGACACCGCGCAGGTCATCCCCCGGTCCTTGAACGAGCCGGTCGGGTTCGCGCCCTCGAGCTTCAGCCAGACCTCGGTGCCGGCGCGCTCTGACAGCCGCGGGGCGAGCACCAGCGGCGTCGCGCCCTCGCCGAGCGACACGACCGGGTCCTCGGGGGCGAACGGGAGCCGGTCGCGGTAGCGCTCAATGATCCCGGGCATTCCGGTGGCCGCGGTCAGCTCAGCCCAGGGCCCCCAGCTCGAGCACGACCTTGCCGGTCGCCCCGCGCCGGTCGATCAAGTGCAGCGCCTCGCCGGCGCGCTCGAGCGGGAAGGATGCGCCGACGATCGGGCGTACGGCCCCGGTCTCGATCAGCTTCCCGATCCCCGCGGCGATCTCGTCGGTCACGGCCGGCTTGCCGATCACGCCGGCGCCCCAGCCGGCGCCGACGATCTCGATGTTGTTGAGCAGCAGCCGGTTGACGCGGACCTCCGGGATCGAGCCTCCGGTGAAGCCGACCACGATCGCTCGACCGCCTTCGCGCAGCGACCGCAGGCTGTCGGTGAAGCGGTCCCCGCCGACCGGGTCGAGCACGATGTCGACGCCGCCGCCCGACAGCTCCTTGGCCTGGTCCTTCCAGGGCCCGTCCGCGCGGACCACCTCGTCGGCACCCGCCTCGCGCGCGACCCGCTCCTTGTCGTCGGTCGAGACGATCCCGATCGTCTTGGCGCCGAGGCCCTTGGCCACCTGTAGCACCGCGGTGCCGACGCCGCCGGCGGCGCCGTGTACGAGCACGGTCTCCCCCTGCTTCAGCCGGCCCCGCAGGACCAGCGCGAAGTAGGCGGTGTGGTAGTTGAGGACGAGCGCGGCGCCCTGGGCGAAGCTGAGCACGTCGGGCAGCGCGAAGCAGAAGTAGTCGGGCGCGACTGCGACCTCGGCGAACCCGCCGAGCATGCAGAACGCCGCCACCCGGTCGCCGGGCGAGACGCCGGCGCCCTCGGGCGCGGAGCGGACGATCCCGCCGACCTCGCTGCCGGGGACGAACGGGAGGTCGGGCTTGATCTGGTATTCGCCGCGGGTCTGCAGGACCTCCGGAAACGAGACTCCGGCCGCGCGGACCTCGACCAGCACGCCGGTGCCCGGGGTCATCGCGTGCGACGCCTCGGGCTCGGGCACATCTGCGAGCGCCAATGCGGTCTCGGGACCGGTGAGCTCGGTGATCTGCATCGCTCGCACGGCGCCGACCCTATCCGAACTGCTCCTCGAGCACCCTGATCGCGCGCGGCGGGGCGCGCATCACATCGAGCGCCGCGATCAGGTCCATCGCCGCCTCAAACCGCGACTCCAGCACCGGGTGGGCGACCATCACCAGCCGGGCCTGGTCGCCGAGTCCCTTCTGCACCACGGACTTCACCGACACGCCCTGGAGCGCGAGCACCTGCGCGACCTGAGCGAGCACGCCGGGCTCGTCGGCGACCTCGAGGTGCAGGTAGAACGCCGAGACCACGTCTCCGACGATCTCGAGCACGGTCTGTGCGGGCGGCGTGGAGGCGGGCGGGATCATCGCGCTGATCACGTCGCCGAGGACCGCGCTGGCGGTCTGTGGGCCGCCGGCCCCGGGGCCCGACATCGTGATCTCGGTGATCTCCTCGGACTCGACCGTGACCGCGTTGAACGGGCCGCCCACCGACGCGAGCGGGTGTCCCGGGTACAGGAAGATTGGGTGCACCCGGACCGACAGCCCGCCGTCGACCCGCTCGGCGGTGCCGACCAGCTTGAGCTCGAGCCCGAGGTCGCGCGCGTACTCGAGGTCGTCGGGTTGGATGTGCTCGATCCCCTCGTAGCGCACCTGGTCGAGGTGCACGGGGGTGTCGAACGCCAGCCGCGCGATGATCGCCATCTTGGCGGCGGCATCGCGCCCGTCGACGTCCTCGGACGGGTCGGCCTCGGCGTACCCGAGCCGCTGAGCCTCGGCCAGCGCCTGCTCGTAGGTCATGCCCGACCGCGCCATCTCGGTGAGGATGAAGTTCGTGGTGCCGTTGACGATCCCGTGGACGCGGTCGATGGTGGCCCCCGACAGCGACTCCTGCAGCACCCGGATCACCGGCACGACGCCTGCCACCGCGCCCTCGAAGCGCAGCTGCACGCCCTCGCTGCGGGCGGTCTCCCACAGTTCCTCGCCGTACTGGGACAGCAACTGCTTGTTGGCCGTGACCACGTGGCGGCCGCTGCGCATCGCGCGCAGCAGGTACTCCCGGGCCGGGTCGATCCCGCCGATCAGCTCGACGATCAGGTCTGAGCTCTCCAGCAGCTCGTCGAACGAGCCGCGGCTGCGGGTCATCACCCCCGACAGCTCGGGGCGCAGGCCGGTGACCCGCGCGATCCGGTCCGCATGTGCGGGGAGCGCCTTGGCAAACGCGCTGCCCACGGTCCCGTGGCCGAGCAACCCGATCCGGAACGTCCGCTCAGTCGACGTCACGTGCCGCCAGGTCCTCGTAGGTCTCGCGGCGGACCACGACGCGCGCGGTCCCCTCGGCGCAGAAGATCACCGGGGCTCTGGGGACGCCGTTGTAGTTGTTGGCCATCGAGAACCCGTACGCGCCCGTGACCGGCGTCGCGATCACGTCCCCGGGTGCCGGGTCGGGCAGCGGGATGTCGCGGGCGATCACGTCACCGGACTCGCAGTGCTTGCCCGCGAGCTTGCAGCGCTCGGTGCCGGCGGCGGTCGGGCGCTGGGCGATCAGCGCTTCGTAGCCGGCGCCGTAGAGCATCGGCCGGAGGTTGTCGGACATGCCGCCGTCGACGGCGACCCAGGTCGACACGTTGCGCTTGACCGACTCGACCGTGTAGAGCGTGACAGTCGAGTTGGCCACGAGCGTGCGGCCGGGCTCGAACAGCAGGCGCTTGCCGGGGCCCAGCAGCTCGTGCGCGGTGGAGATGATCGCCTCGACGTAGTCCTCGATCGACGGGGGGTGCTGGGCGGCGGTGTAAGCGACCGCGAGGCCGCCGCCGAAGTTGTAGACCGGGAAGTCGCCGAGCTCCGCGATCGCACGGACGGCGGCGCGGAACGGCTCGAGCTCGAACAGCTGGGAGCCGATGTGGAAGTGCAGGCCGACGAGCTCGAGCGGCGTCTCGCGGCCGCTGCTCGTGAGCCGCGCGATCGCTTCGCGCGCAGGGCCGGGCGGCATCCCGAACTTCGAGTCGGCCTGGCCGGTGGAGATCGCCTGGTGGGTGTCGCCGGAGACGTCCGGGGTGATCCGGATCAGCACCTCCTGGCGGGTCCCGCGCTCGCCCGCGATCCGCTCGAGGCGGTCGAGCTCGTCGAGCGAGTCGAGCACGATGTGGCCGACGCCGGCGTCGAGCGCCTGGACCAGCTCGGCGTCGGACTTGGCGTTGCCGTGGAAGTAGATCCGCGCGGGGTCAAAGCCGCCGCGAAGCGCCAGATACAGCTCTCCGCCGGAGGCGACGTCGCAGGCGAGCCCCTCCTCGGCGAGCGCGCGGTAGACCCCGGTGCAGGGGAACGCCTTGGAGGCGAACAGGACGTCGAAGTCCCGGTGCCGGGCCGCAACCGCGTCCACGAACGCCCGCGCCCGGACGCGGAGGTCCTGTTCGGCGACCACGAACACGGGTGTGCCGAACTCGCGCGCGAGCTCGATCGCGTCGCAACCGCCGATCTCCAGGTGGCCGCGATCGTTCACGCGGGTGCCGAGGGGGTACACGTGTGAGAGGCCGGAGGCGGTGAGCGTCATCGGGCACGCGATCATGCCACGCGGGCTCGCGGGCTCGCGGGCTCGCGGGCTCGTGGGCTCGGGGCTCGCGGGCTGGCATGATCGCGCGATGCCCCGCTCGCGGACGGTCACGCCGGTGCTGCCGGCCGAGGTCGCGGCCCGCGACGGGCTCGCGTACTCGTTGTGGCTGCCCGCCGGCGGGGGGCCGCCCCGCGGCGGCGTCGTGATCCTGCACGGCGCCGGGTCCTGCAAGGAGAGCCACCACGATTACGCGCGGGTGCTCGTAGCCGCGGGGTTTGCGGCGCTCGCGTTCGACCAGCGCGGGCACGGGGCCAGCGACGGGCCGATGGACGGCCGGGCGATCGAGGACGTGGTCGCGATGGCCTCACTGCTGCGATCGCGGATCGGCGGCGACGGCGCGCCGGTGGCGCTGCGCGGATCGAGCATGGGCGGGTGCTTCTCGCTGCTCGCGGCCGGGCCGGCGGGCGCGCGGGCGGTGGTCGCGATCTGCCCGGCGAGCACCGGCGGCCTGCGCCGAGGGGTGCTGGCCGGAACGCTCGGGTTCGACGCTTGCGCCGAGACGCTCGGAGAGCTCCTGGGCTCGGTCGAGGTCGACGACGCGGTCGCATCGCTGGACGTCCCGGTGCTGTTGCTGCACGCCGAGGGCGACGAGACGGTGCCGGTCGAGCACTCACGGCAGCTGGCCTCGCGGTTGCGCAACCCGGGGAGCCGGCTGATCGCAGTCCCGGGCGGGCACCACCGGTCGGTGCAGCACGACGAGGAGCTGCAGGCGGTCAGCGTGCGGTTCCTCGAGCGGGCGCTCGGCTAGCCCTGGGGCGGGCGGCGGGCGGGCTGGCGGGCGGGCGGGGGCGCGCGGGGGGACGGGCGCGCGGGGTCCCGGGGGTGGCCAACGTCCCACTCGAGCCGGTCCACGCGGGCCGTGGGACGTTCGCCACGTGGGACGTGACTAACGCCCCACGCTAGGCCCGGGAGGCGTCGAGTGGGACGTTGCAGCAGGTGCCGGTATTAGCCGTGCTTGCCGCCGAGCAGCCCGCCGACTGCCTGGCCGAGCCCGGACACGGTTGCGCCCGCGCCCTTGCTGACGCCGCCGACCGTTCCGCCGAGCGTCTGCGTTGTGCCGGTGACGGTCGAGCCCGCCGACTGGCCGACGTTGTTGACCGCCCCGGCGGCCGACTGCCCGACGTTGTCGACCGTGCCGCCGACCGCGTGAGAGACGCCGCCGAGCGAGCTGCCCTGGCCGACGCCCTTGACCACGCCCGACACGCCGGAACTGACGCTCGAGAGCGTGTGCGAGGCCGCGCCGCCGGCGCCACTGACGGTCTGACCGAGTCCGTTGCCGACCTCGCCGACGGTCCCACCGAGGCCGCCGCCCGTACCACCACCGCCCCCGGAGCCGCCCGAGCCGCGCCGACGGAGCCGCCCGAGCCGCCGAGCCGCCACCACCGCTGCCGCTGCCAGACTTGCCGATGCTGCCGGTGACCTTGCCCGACGTCCCGCCGGGGCCGCGACTTGAACCACCGGCGCCGCCCGTGCCACCCCCGCCCGCGCCGGAGCCCGCCGGGCCGGAGCCCGAGCCCGAGCCGAGCCCGAGCCGGAGCCGGAGCGTCCCGAGACCGCTGGATGGGAGCCGAACCGTGAGATCGGCCCGGTCATAGTCGCCTCGCCGCCCGATCCGCCCGCGCCGTGCCGCCCGCCGACGCCCGAGCGAGACGATCCGCCTGAGCTACGGCCGAAGCCTGGCCGGCCGCCCGCGACCCGCGCCCCGGCGCCCGCCGCGCCCGCCGCGCCGCCCGTGCGTCGCGACGCGCCGCTTGAGAGCACGCCGGCCGCGAGCGCCCGGCCGGTCGCTGACGCCCCGCCGCCCGCTCCGTCGCCGGATACCGTCACCGGCACCGGGGATGAGGGAGCGCCGACCTGCGGCCAGCCGGTGAAGGAGACAATCGCGCTCGCCAGCAGGAACAGCAGCCCGGCGCCGGCCAGCAACGACCCGGCGGTCCCGAGGCCCGCCAGGTACGCGCGGGAGATGTGGGCTCCGGCAGCGAGATGCTCGGACAGCCCGCCGAGCGACCCACGCCGTCGCCCAGTCAGCTGGCCCGCCGCGCCCTCCGAGACAGTCATCCTCGCTGCTCTCATTCCCTGGCGCAGACTTTACCCGTGCCCGGGGAGAGTCACGCGGGTCGAGCAGTTGAAGGCAGCCTAAAGGCTCTCTATCGCATCTCCTCGGATTCCTTGACGCTTTCCTTATCTCGTCTGCCAACATAGGTTCCATGGCGCGCTCTACATCATTCGGTCGTGACTCCGGGCTGCAGGCCCGGATGGTGCTGACCCTGTTCCTGCTCGGATTGATCTACGCGGTGCTGGTGGCCGTACTGATCGCCTCCGGAGCCGGCGCGATCACGATCGCGGTGATTGCCGGCGGGATCTTCCTGATCCAGTACTTCACCTCGGACAAGATCGCGCTGCTCTCAATGGGAGCGCGCGTGGTCAGCCCTCAGGACGCGCCCCGCCTGCACGGCGCGGTCGAGCGCCTCTGCATCCAGGCGAACATGCCCAAGCCGCGGGTGGCGATCGCCGACCAGCGGATGCCCAACGCGTTCGCGATCGGGCGCTCGCCGAAGTCCGCCACCGTGTGCGCGACCACCGGCATCCTCGACCTGCTCGACGACGCCGAGCTCGACGGCGTGCTCGCCCACGAGCTCACCCATGTGCTGAACCGCGACGTGCTGGTGATGACGATCGCGAGCTTCTTCGCCTCGATTGCGGCGTTCATCGTGCAGATGGGCTTCTGGTTCGGTGGCGCGTTCGACAGCCGCGACAACAACAACGGCCCCGCGTTCATCGTCGTGATCCTCGTGTCCGCGGCCGTTTACGTGGTCTCGTGGCTGCTGCTGCAGGCGCTGTCGCGCTACCGCGAGTTCGCCGCCGACCGTGGCTCGGCGATCATCACCGGCCGCCCCAGCGCGCTGATCCAGGCGCTGCTCAAGATCGAAGGCGGCATGGCCCAGATCCCCAAGCAAGACCTACGGATCGCCAACAACGAGCTGGCCGCGTTCTACATCTTCCCGCCTAAGGCCAAGGCCAGCGCGGCCGCCCTGTTCTCCACGCACCCGCCGCTGGAGAAGCGGATCGCGGCGCTGCAGCGGCTCGAGGCCCAGCTGCAGGGCACCGCCCGCTAGCCGCCCACCGGGCGAACCCGCCAGAATCGCGACCATGGGCTTCCTCGACGTCCTGCTCGGCCGGCGCAAGCTGGACCAGCCGGCCCCCGACCGGCTGTTCGCGATGAGCACCGCCTACGTGACGATGGAGACCTCGCTGAACATGACCACCGCGGGCAGCGCGGCGATCGTGTTCCAGCCGCTGTCGACGGCTGACTTCGAGGGGATCGTCCGCGACATGGAGGAGGTCGTGCGCGGCACCGCCGCCGACAGCGGCACCACGGTCGAAACCTCCGACGACAGCTACGGCTTCCGGTGGCTGATCCTGCGGGGCCAGTCGTTCGAAGACCTGGTCGTCGGCATCAACGCGGTCTCGACCGCGCTCGAGGCAGGTGGCTACGGCGAGCGCACGCTGTGCGCGGTGTTCGCGTTCGAGGATTCCAACAAGCGCCGCGTGTACTGGATCTACAACTACAAGCGCGGCGCCTTCTACCCGTTCGTGCCCGCGGGCGGCGAGCAGCAGCGCGACAGCGAGCGCGAGCTCGTGCTCAAGGCGCAGATCGGCTCAGAGCTCCCGCTCGAACAGGAGCTCGATCGCTGGTTCCCGCTCTGGGGAATCCCGATCTAGTGTCCCGAGTCCCGGGCTAGCCCGGGATCAGGCCTTCGCCGCTGAACTCGGCCCGGGCCTCTTCGAGCGAGACGTCGGGCGGCGGGATGATCACGTCGGACGGCGCCAGCATGTCCTCGGGCACCGGGGTGCCCTTGCTGCGGACGTAGTCGAGCAGCTGCGTGAACGCGGCGTGGAAGCTTGCGTCGTCTGCCCCGTCGCAGGCCACGACCGCTTTGTTATCGAGGTCGTTCAACTCGGCCGTGTCGTCGTCGGAGAGCTCGTACTGGCCCTCCGTCGCGATCCTGACGATCACGGCTGCTGTCCCTGGCTCGGCGTCGCCGAGTCAGTCTGGGCAGCGGCAGGGCCGTCACCGGCTCCGATCTGCCCCGCCGGGCTGGAGGAACCGCTACCGAGCTCGGCCTTCATCTTGGCCAGCTCGTCGTCGACCTCGCTCGTGCTGGAGAGCTCCTTGAGCTGACGGTCGATGTCGTCCTCGGCCGGGCCAAGCGCGGTGAGGTCCTCAAACGTGCCCGCCGCCTCGAGCTCCTGGACCGCATCCGCCCGCGCTCTCATGTTCTCGGTCTTGTCGAGCGCCCGCTGCATCGCCAGGCCGACATCCGCCATCTCCTCGCCGACGCCGGTCGCGGCCTCGGAGATCCGCACCTGGGCCTCGGCCGCCGAGTACTGGGCCTTGATGACCTCCTTCTTGGAGCGGAACTGCTCGATCTTCGCTCGCAGCTTCTTCTCGGAGTCCGCCATCTGCTCTTGCTGTTGCTCGAGCTGGGCCACCTGGGTGTCGAGCGACTGGAGCTCGGTCTGGGCGACGTTCTTACGCTCGAGCGCGGTTCGGGCCAGCTCCTCGTTGCCGGCGGCCAGCGCCTGGCGGGCCTGCGTGTCGAGCTTCACCACCTGATCCTGCAGCTTCTGCTTCTGCAGCTGCAGGCGCTTCTTCGAGGTGACGACGTCGGCGATCCCCTTCTTGACGTTCTGCAGCAGCTCGATCTGCTTCTGATAGCTGTACTCGAGCGTCTCGCCGGGATCCTCGGCGCGGTCGAGGAGCTTTGAGATCTTCGCTTTGATGACGGTCGACATGCGTCCGGAAAGGCCCGGCATCGCATCCTCCTTGGCGGGTGTCTGGACGAGCTCTTCAAGCGTAGCGATGCAGACTGCCTGGCGCGGGCTCTAAGACTGGCGCGGGCTCTAAGGCTGGCGCGGTACGCCACTGGCGGCCCGAAGTGCCGCGTCGCGCACGGGCGTCGGCAGTGCCCCGAACACGGCGCCCTGGACGCGCACCGCGGTTCCGACCACGTAGCGCGCCTTGGGGCGGCTCGCGGTGAGCGCCGTCTCGATCGTCGCCGCGACGCCCTCCGCGGGCGCAGCCGCTCGCTGGGAGCGAGGGATCGTCTTACGGAATCCCTCGATGTGCTTGGCGTACAGCTTGCGGTGCTCGGGCGACAGCGCCGCGACGGTCTCGTCGAGCTGCTCGTCGGCGTGGCGCCACAGGTCGGTGTCGGTCTGCGCGGGCTCGATCACCGACACCCGGATGCCCCACGGCGCAAGCTCCATCCGCAACGCGTCGGCCATCGCCTCGAGCGCGAACTTCGACGCGCAGTAGACGCCGAACATCGGCGTCGAGATACGGCCGCTGAGCGACGAGACGAACACGAGGCGACCCCGCGACGCTCGCAGGTGAGGGAGCACGGCCTGCGCGACCGCGGCCTGGCCGACGACGTTGACGTCGAATTGGCGGCGCAGCGCCTCGGGCGGCACCGTCTCCACCGGACCGCCGACGAACACGCCCGCGTTGCCGACCAGGGCATCGAGACCCGATGTCAGCTCCGGCTCGAGCGCGGCGATCTGCTCGGAGTCGGAGACGTCCAGTGTCACCGGCCTGATCCGGCCCTGTCCACTCTGCGCCAACGCGTCGCCGTCCTGCGCCCGTCGCACCCCGGCGATCACGTCCCAGCCTGCTGCGGCCAGACGCAGTGTCGTCGCCCGCCCGATCCCGCGGGCCGCCCCGGTCACAAGCACTGTCGGCATTGGCCGCGGACCCTACCGCGCGGCGGCGGCCGGGTGGGAACTCAGGCGGCGATCAGTAGCCGGAGGGATGCCGCGCCATGAACCCGCTGGTCGAGCGCATGGTCGGGCGCCAGCGCGGACCCGAGCCCTTGGCCGGGTGCGGATCGCCTTCGGCGGAGGTGTCAAGGCGGATGCCCGCGATCTGTACGAACGCGTGGCTGGGGTTGGTGTAGACCGTGATCCACTTGCCCAGCCCGCTCTGTCCCCAGCCCATGAAGTCGCTGGAGTCAAACGGGGTCTTCAGGAGGCCCGCGGCGTGGAGCACGTAGGACACCGAGCCGGAGCAGTCGTAGCCGGCCGCGGCGAACGCGCCGTGGCCGCCGCCCCAGATGTAGGGCTTGTGGCGGATCTTGTTACCCGCCCAGATCGCCTTCTGGATCCTCAGCGGGGCGTACGACGGCGCGTAGGCGACGCCGTTGACGATCTTGCCCTTCGAGCCCGTGACGGTGGGCTGGCTGGATGTGCTCGGCGCGGCCGGAGGCGCGCCGATCCCGGTTCCGCCGGTCGCGGCGACGCCCGGCACCGAGGATCCGCTGGCGGCGAGCGCGCCGGGGGCGACGGCAAGCGCGAGCACGAAAACGGCAGGAAGTATCAGCTTGTAAACCCGCAAAGGTCCTTTTCTCTCTCGTGGGCCTACGGGGTTAGCTGACGGGCTGGCGCTAAGGGAGCCTGCGCCTCCTGCGGATTACCGCGGGATTCGCCCCAATAACTGGGTCCCCCGCTCCGCGACTCACGGTCGTTCGCGGATTCGGCGTGGCGGCAATATACACACAGTTCCGGCGATGTGGTGCACCGAATCCTGCGAATACCGTTGTTTGCAGGAGTTAGTGCGTTGGACTCAAAACGCACTCAGCCCAGCGCCCCAGAATGCCCGGCCCGCTAACGTCAGCGCGGCAATGCGAAGGATTCCGTTGCTCGCTCTGGTCGGGGCCTGCCTGACGCTGGCCGCCTGTGGCGGAGGAGGCGGCGATGACGGCGGCATCAGGACCGTCACCGTTCCCACGGCGGGCACCCCCAAGGCGGCCCAGCAGCTGGGCATCCCGGCGATCGCCACGAAGAACACCACCCGGATCGCGGGCGGCGACCCGATCGCCGATGCCGCCGGCGTCGCGCTGGCGGTGTATCCGGCGGCGGCCGCCGGCACCCACCCCACCGCTGTCACGGTCGCGCCGACCAACGACTGGCAGGGAGCGCTCGCCTCGTCGGTGCTGATGGCGGCACCGATCAAGGCACCGGTGCTGCTGTCGGGCAGCTCGTCGCTGCCGTCGGCCACCTACGACGCGCTGACCACGCTCGCCCCCACCGGCGCGCGGTCGATCGGCGGCACCCAGGTGATCCGGGTCGGCGACGTCCCGCCGATCAAAGGCGCCAAGACCGCGGCGATCCCCGGGAGCGATCCCTACAAGCTCGCCGCCGCGATCGACCACTACGCCAGCGTCGCCGCGGGCAAGCCCTCCAGCGACGTGGTGATCGCGTCGGCGAGCAACGACGACTCCGCCTACGCGATGCCGGCCGCCGGCTGGGCAGCCGAGAGTGGCGACCCGATCCTGTTCGTGTCCCCCTCCGGCATCCCCCAGGCGACCAAGCAGGCGCTACAGGAGCACTCCAAGCCGCGGATCTACGCGCTCGGACCCTCGAGCGTGATCTCCGACGACGTGGTCAAGCAGCTGGGCAAGTACGGGACGGTCAAGCGCGTGGGGGCGTCCGATCCCGCCGCCAACTCGGTCGCGTTCGCCACCTACCGGGACCCCGCGTGCCCGGTCAACCAGCCCTGCGCCCACGTCCCCGGGAGCTTCGGCTGGGCGATGCGCAGCCCCGGACACGGCTACGTGCTGATCAACTCCAAGCGGACGCTCGACGCCGCCGCCGCGGCGCCGCTGTCGGCCAGCGGCAGCTACGGGCCGGCGCTGCTGCTCGACAAGCCGGGGGCGCTGCCGACTTCGGTGCTGAACTTCTTCCTCGACTACGCGACCCCCGGCTTCACCCAGGAGGGACCGACGGTGGCCGTCTACAACCACGGCTGGGTGATGGGAGACCCGTTGGCCGTGTCGGTGGGGGTTCAGGCGCAGATGGATAACCTTCTCGAAGCCGTTCCCCAGAAATGAGCCAAGCCGAGAACCCAGAACGCCTGAAGCCCGACCACGAGGCCACGATCGAGGACGTGCGGCAGCTGATGGGCGCGTCGACACCGCACTTCGCGCTGCAGCTGCGAGAGCGGATCCGCAAGCTGATCCGCGGTCTTCCCGAGGGGCACCCGGCGAGGGTCGAGGGCGAGCGCGAGATCGCGCGCCTGGATCGGCTGGCGTTCGACGGCGAGGTCCGCGGGCACCCGGCCGAGCCGGGGCTTGAGCCGATGCCGAGCGTCACCGTCGGCGAAGCCGACACCGTCACCGCCGGCGAAGCAGACTAGTGTCGGGACACTAGTCTCCCCTCCCCCACCCGAGCGCCCCGCGCCAAGGTCGCACGGCGTTGCGCCCGAAAAAGATCCGACCTGACCCCAAGTACGTTTTAACCCCGCAGATGTCCTACGAGCGATCCATCTCGGTGATCGGCCTTGGCCGGGTCGGCCTGCCGCTCGCGCTCTCGTTCGCCGACCGCGGGATACGCGTGCTCGGCGTCGACCACGACCGCGCGGTGCTGGAGTCGATCCGGGCCGGGCGGATGCCCTGGAGCGAGGCCGGGACCCAGGAGCTGCTGGACCGCGTGACCGCCAGCGGCCGCCTCGAGCTCGCCGAGCGCGCCGCCGACGCAGCGGCCGCCGACGACATCGTGATCACGATCGGCACGCCGTCGTTCTTCCACTTCGAGAGCGATCTGCGACAGGTCCGCGCCGCCGTCGACGACCTGCTGCCGCTGCTGCGACCCGGCCACGCGCTGATCCTGCGCTCGACGATCGCGCCGGGGACCACGGAGTTCGTGGCCGGCTACCTGGAGAAGCGCCGCAGCCTGAAGGTCGGGGAGGACGTGTTCGTCGCCCACGCCCCCGAGCGGATCGCCGCCGGACGCTTCCTCGAGGAGATCTCGACGCTGCCGTGCATCGTCGGCGGCGTCGGCGACGCCTCGACCGAGCGTGCGGCGAGCACGTTCTCGGTGTTCGGCGCGCCGATCGTGAAGACCACGCCGGTTCAGGCGGAGCTGGCCAAGATCTGGACCAACATCCTGCGCTACGCCACGTTCGCGCTCCCCAACCTGCTGATGATGGACTGCGAGCGCTACGACGCGAACGTGTTCGAGGTGATCGACCTGATCAACCACGACTATCCGCGCGGCGGGATCGCGATGCCCGGGCTGACGGCCGGCACCTGCCTGCGTAAGGACTTCGTGTTCTCCGAGGAGCGTTCGAACGCCCCCGGGATGCTGCTGGCGGTGTCGCGTGTGCACGAGGCCGTGCCGCTGTTTTTGATCGAGGGGATCAAGCGGCGTCTGGGCAGCCTGTCGTCGCGCAAGGTCGCGGTCCTGGGGCTCACGTTCAAGCGCGACACCGACGACGAGCGCGACTCGCTGTCGCCGAAGCTGATCCGGCTGCTCGAGCGCGAGCTCGCCGACGTCGCGGTGTGTGACCCGTGGGCCCGCACCCCGACCCAGCCGTTGGCCGACGCGGTCGCCGACGCCGACGCGGTGATCATCGCGACCAACCACTCGGAGTTCGAGACCGCCGACGCGGTCCGCGAGATCGTCGGCAACGCCACGGACGACTGCCTGCTGGTCGACCCCTGGAACGCGCTGGGCACCGCGCAGGTGTTCGGCTACATGGCCGAGGCGGCCGCGATGCTCGGCGCCGCGGGTGAGGCGGCATGAGCGTCCGCCGCGCGCTGATCACCGGGATCACCGGGCAGGACGGCTCCTACCTGGCCGAGTTCCTGCTCGAGCAGGGCTACGAGGTCCACGGGATGGTCCGCCGCTCGTCCACCGAGAAGTTCGAGCGGATCGAGCACATCCGCGACCGGCTGACGCTGCACCAGGGCGACCTGCTCGACCAGCGCTCGCTGGTCGACACGCTGCGGGCGGCCCAACCCGACGAGATCTACAACCTCGCCGCGATGTCCTACGTGGCCGTCTCCTGGGTCCAGCCGACGCTGACCGCCGAGTTCTCGGGCATCGGCGTCACCCGGCTGCTGGAGGCGATGCGGGAGGTCTGCCCCGAGGCGCGCTTCTACCAGGCGTCCTCGAGCGAGATGTTCGGCAAGGTGCTCGAGGTCCCTCAGAACGAGCGGACCCCGTTCTACCCGCGCTCCCCGTACGGCGTGGCAAAGGCCTACGGTCACTTCATCACGGTCAACTACCGCGAGTCCTACGGCCTGCACGCCACCAGCGGCATCCTGTTCAACCACGAGTCTCCGCGGCGCGGGCTGGAGTTCGTGACCCGCAAGATCACCTGGCACGCCGCGGCGATCAAGCTCGGGCTCGACGTGCGGCTCCGGCTCGGGAACCTCGAGGCCGAGCGCGACTGGGGATTCGCCGGCGACTACGTGCGGGCGATGTGGCTGATGCTCCAGCAGGACCAGCCCGAGGACTACGTGATCGCCTCCGGCTCGGCGCACTCGGTCCGCGACTGCCTGGAGATCGCCTTCGACCACGCCGGCCTGCCGGTCGACGACCACGTGGAGCTCGACCCGGCGCTGCTGCGCCCGGCCGAGGTCGAGCACCTGATCGGCGATGCCAGCAAGGCCCGGCAGCTGCTCGGCTGGGAGCCCGAGATCAGCTTCGAGCAGCTGATTCGGATGATGGTCGACTCAGATCACGCGCTGCTGCGCCACGAGCTCGGCACCAGTGTTCCGTCTCGTGGCTAGGGCGAAAGCAAGCTGAAGCTGCAGCCCCGCTGCTCGAGCTCGACAAACATCTCGTCAGGCTCGATGCACCGCTCGGGCGGGTGCACGCCGGTTGCCGGCAGCGATCCGCGGGCCAGCAACCTGACCGTCGCCGCGGCGGGCGTCGCCGTCGAGACGATCGAGCCGCCGAGCCCGAAGTGGGGTCGGGTGATCGCCCGCACGGTCACGTGGCGGCCGTCACCTGCGCGTACCGACACCAGGTGCACCGACACGGTCTCGTTCGACGGTGACGCGGCCTCGCGCGCGACGGCGGCGATCTCGTCGGCGGACGCGTCGGCCAGCTGCTTGAGACGCTCGAGCAGCGCCGGTGCCAGCGACAGCCGGAAGCTGCACTCCCGGCAGCCGAAGCTCTCGCCGAACGTCGCCAGCTCCGAGTGCAGGGTGAAGATCGTCTCTGCGGTGCCGATCGGCTCGCCGTAGCCGACCGGGCCGCCGGCCGTCAGCGGCTCGATCTCGACCGGCTGCGAGTCGCGCAGCACCACCGGCGCGAGCGTGAGCTCGTCCACCAGGGTCTGCACCGCGTAGGGCGGCCGCAGACGCCCGTCGTCGGGGGCCGCCGGGTCGCGGCCCGCTGCCATCACCTCGATCGACTCGATCCCGCCGTCTCCGAGCTCGCGCACGCCGCGCGCGGCCATCAGGTTGGTCTTGCCGGGGCTCGAGCCGATCCCCAGCACTGCCAGCAGGCCAGCGCGCTCGAACTCGGGGGCGAGCTCGAGCTGGCGCAAGGTCATCCGGTAGAGCCCGCCGAGGTCGAGGTAATTGACGCCCGCCCGCAGGCACGCGTCCATCGCCTCCAGGTTGATGCGGTAGGACGCGGTGTTGACGAGCACGTCGTGTCCCTCGATCGCCGCGGCCAGCTCGTCGCCGCCGCGGGCGTCGACTCGCGCCGCCGACGCCTTGTTGGCGCCGTGGGCCCGAGCCACGTCCTCGGCGCGGCGTCCGTCCAGGTCGAGCAGCACCATCGAGGCCACTTCGGGCGACTCGGCGAGGTCGCGGACGATCGCCGGCGCGATCGTTCCGCCGGCGCCGAGCACGGCCACCGACACGTTGGTTGCATGCATGGCCCCGGACCGTAGTAGGTTTAGCGCGACTTTGGAGACCGTGCCGCAGCAGCCGACGGAGCCGTTCGATCGGACCGCCCCCGGTAACAAGGGGCTGAAGACCGACGCGCTGGGCTACATCTCGAACCTCGTGATCGCGGTCGCCTCGACCGCGCCTGCGTACAGCCTCGCCGCGACGCTGGGCTTCATCGTGGCCGTCGGCGGGGTCGGCTTGCACGCCCCGGCGGTGCTGATCGTCTCGTTCATCCCGATCCTGTTCGTGTCGGTCGGCTACCGGTTCCTGAACCTGGCCGATCCCGACGCCGGAACCACGTTTGCGTGGGTGACTCGCGCGTTCGGGCCCCAGCTCGGGTGGATCAACGGCTGGGCGATCTTCCTCGCCGACATCATCGTGATGGCCTCGCTGGCCGCGATCGCCAGCAGCTACACGTTCCTGCTGTTCAGCTCGGCCGGCGCGCCGAACAACTTCTGGCTGGTGGTCGGAGCGGTCGTGTGGATCGCCGTGATGACCGGGATCTGCTATCGCGGGATCGAGCTGTCGGCCCGGATCCAGACGGTTCTGCTGGGGCTGGAGATATTCACGCTGGCGCTGTTCGCGGTGATCGCGCTGATCAAGGTCTACGCCAACCACCCCGCCGGCTCAATCCACGTGGCGGCCTCGTGGTTCAACCCGTTCGACCTCAGCTGGAGCGCGTTAGTCGACGGGATCCTGCTCGGGATCTTCATCTACTGGGGGTGGGACTCAGGGGTGGCGGTCAACGAGGAATCGCGCGACCCGACGCGCGGGCCCGGCAAGGCCGCGGTCGTCTCGACCTTGATCCTGCTGCTGATCTACGTCGTGGTCAGCGCCGCGGCGCAGGCGTACCACGGCACGGCGTTCCTCGCCAACAACTCCGACGACGTCCTCAACGCGCTCGGGACTGGGGTGCTGGGCTCCGGGCTGGACAAGCTACTGATCATCTGCGTGCTCACGTCCGCCTCCGCGTCGACCCAGACGACGATCCTGCCGACCGCGCGCACGACCCTGTCGATGGCGCGCTGGGACGCGATCCCCCAGGCCTTCGGCCGCGTGCACCCGCGGTTCATGACGCCGACGTTCTCGACGCTGCTGATGGGCGGCCTGTCGATCCTGTGGACGGTCGCGCTGCTGGCCTTCAACCCCAACCAGGACGTCCTCGGCGACACGATCTCGGCCCTGGGGTTCGCGGTCTGCTTCTACTACGGGTTCACCGGGCTGGCGTGCGCGGTCTACTTCCGACGAGACCTGCTCAAGAGCGTTCGCAACTTCTTGTTCGCCGGGGTGGTCCCGGTCGTCGGCGGGCTGATGATGGCCTACGTGGCGATCAAGGCCTACGGCTACTACAACACCGCGGGCAACAACTACTCCAAGCCCATTCTCGGGATCCAGACGCCGATCTTCGTCGGGATCGGCGGCCTGATCCTCGGCGTGATCCTGATGTTCGCCTCGTGGCCGTTCTTCCCCGAGTTCTTCCGCCGCCGGTGGTGGCATAGCTCGGATTCGAAGGTCCTTGAGGACGACGCGGCCTACCGGACCACGTCGCGCGCCGCGCGCTGAGCCTCCGCAGTTCCAGCTGATCGAGGCGCTACCGTCGGCGGTCTGATGAGTACCCCGCGGCCCGCCGCCGACAGCGGCGTTGAAGAGAGCAAGCTCCCGGGCCCGTACCCGGTGGGCGCGTACGCCGCCCAGCTGCAGCGGCGGCTGCGCGAGTTCGCCCGGGTCCAGCTCGAGGGCGAGGTCTGGGGTGTCCGGCTGGCCCGGGCGCGCATGTACTTCGAGCTGCGCGACGCGACCGGGGCGCTGCCCTGCTCGATGTGGCGCAACGACTTCGAGGCGCTGGCGATCGAGCTCCGCGACGGGATGCGGATCGTCGTCGGCGGAGGCTGTGACTACTACCCCGGCAGCAGCGCCTCCTCGCCCTCGTTCACGTTCGCGGTCTCGGAGCTGCGGATCGCCGGGGAGGGCGACCTGCTGCTCGCGCTCGAGCGGTTGCGGCGGCGGCTGGCCGCCGACGGGCTGCTGGAGCCGCAGAAGCGCCTGCCCCGTCCCCTGCTGCCGCGCACGATCGGCGTCGTCACCGGCGAGCAGGGCAAGGCCCGCGACGACGTGCTCGCCGGGCTGCGCCGCCGGGGCTGGGCCGGACGGCTGGTGTGGGCGTTCGCCCCCGTACAGGACCGTCGCGCCGCCCCCGCGATCGCCGCGGCGCTGCGCGAGCTGGCCGCGATCGAGGAGGTCGAGGTCGTGATCGTCGCCCGCGGCGGCGGTTCGCTGGCCGACCTGTTCGCCTTCTGCGACGAGGCGTTGTGCCGGACGGTGGCGCTGCTGCGTGTCCCGGTGATCTCGTCGGTCGGCCACCACACCGACCGGACGCTGATCGACGACGTCGCCGCGGTGTGCGCGTCGACTCCGACGCACGCCGCCGAGGCCGCGGTCCCGATCGACTGCCACGCCGCCCGGGCCGAACTGTTGGCCCGCGCCCGACGGCTCTCACGGCACGGCAACCGCGCGATCGTCGAGCGGGCCCGCGCGCTGGGCCACCTCTCCCGCGCACCCCGCCAGCACGTCAATCGCCACCGCCGACAGCTGCATCAGCTCACCCGCGAACTGCGCGCCAGCGCGCGGCGCGCCTGCGAACAAGGCCGCTCGCTGGCGGGTGTGCACATGCTGGTGCTGAGCCGCACGACCGCCCGCGCCCAGGCCGCCGACGCGGCCAAGCGCGGCCGCGAGCTCGAGCGACTTGCGCTGGCCCTGGCGGCGCACGACCCCGAGCGCACGCTCGCGCGCGGGTACGCGCTGGTGCAGGACCCCGCCGGCGAGCCGCTCGGATCCGCGGCCGCGGCCCGCCAGGCGCGCGACCTGCGTCTGCGCTTCCACGACGGGTCGCTGGCCGCGCGCGTGGACGAGGAGGAACGCGGGTGAGTGACGAGCGCACCTACGAGTCGGCGGTCGCGAGGATCGAGGAGATCATCCGGCGGCTTGACTCGGGTGACGCCGGGCTGCGGGAGACGCTCGACCTGGTCCGGGAGGGCCGCGACCTGGTCGAGTACTGCGCCGGCGAGCTCGACGCGGTCAGTCACGGGCTCGAGGAGCTGCGGCTCGAGGAGCTGGTCGCGCGTCTGGAGAGCCAGCGAGCGGGGGCGGCAGGCGAGAGCTGATGAATATGCTCTGAGGCGTGGCCACGTTCGACCTGCTAGCCGATCTCCCGCTCGAGGTCGACGGCTACCGGCTGGAGGGGCTGCGCGCCGAGGTGTCGAGCGGCTTCGAGCGCCGGACGACCGTGGTCCACCTGACGGGCGGCGGCGCCGAGGGCGTGGGCGAGGATGTCGTCTACCAGAACGAGGACCACGAGGCGCTGCAGAACGCCGGCGCCGTCCACGACCTCTCTGGCCGCTACTCGCTCGGCGAGTTCTGCGAGTTGATCGACTCGCTCGACCTGTTCCCCGTCGAGCCGCAATTGGACGTGTCGCGGCTGTACCGCCGCTGGACGTTTCACAGCGCGGCGCTCGACCTCGCGCTCAGGCAGGCCGACCGCCCGCTCCACGACGCGCTGCAGCGCGACGCCGAGCCGGTGACGTTTGTGGTGTCGCTGCGGCTCGGCGAGCCGCCGTCGCTGGAGCCACTTGAGCGCCGCCTGGACCGCTACCCGAGCCTGCGCTTCAAGCTCGATCCCACCAGCTCCTGGACCCCCGGGCTGATCGCCTCGCTGGTCGACACCGGCGCGGTCGACTCGGTCGATTTCAAGAGCCTGTACCGCGGTACGGTCGTCGACCAGCCGCCCGACCCCGTGCTGTACCGCCGCGTGACCGAGGCGTTCCCCGACGCCTGGATCGAGGATCCCGACGTGGTCACACCGGAGACCGCGCAGGTGCTCGCCGGCGTCCACGACCGGATCACGTGGGACGCGCCGATCCACTCGATCGACGACATCGAGTCGCTACCGTTCCCGCCGCGGATGGTCAACATCAAGCCGTCACGGATTGGCGGGCTGCCCAAGCTCTGCGCCACCTACGACTACTGCGCGCAGCACGGCATCGGCGCGTACGGCGGCGGCCAGTTCGAGCTCGGCCCGGGCCGCGGCCAGGCCCAGTACCTCGCCTCGCTGTTCCACCACGACACGCCCAACGACCTCGCGCCGGTCGGCTTCAATGAGAACGATCCGGCTCCCGGGCTGCCCTCCAGCCCGCTGCCGCCGGCGCCGAGCGACGTCGGCTTTCGCTGGGACTCGGCCTGATGGGCGAGCGCCTCGACGGCACCGTCGCGCTGGTCACGGGCGCCTCCAGCGGGATCGGCGAGGCCACCGCGCTGGCGCTGGCCGAGCACGGCGCATCGGTGGCGATCGCGGCGCGGCGCGTGGACCGGCTCCAGACGCTGGCCGGTCGGATTCGCGAGTCCGGCGGCACCGCGCTCGTGCTCGAGTCCGACGTCGGCGACGAGCGCCAAGCCCGCGAGGCGGTGCAGCGGACCGTGTCCGAGCTCGGCCGGCTCGACACGCTGATCAACAACGCCGGCGTGATGCTGCTGGGCCCGGCGGTCGGCGCGCCGCTGGCCGAGTGGGACACGATGCTCCACGTCAACCTGGCCGGCCTCCTGTACTGCGCCCACGCCGCCCTCCCCCACCTGCTCAGCGCCGCCGAGGACGGGCCCCGCAACGTCGCCGACATGGTCAACATCAGCTCGGTGGCCGGGCGCGTCGCTCGCAGCGGCAGCGCCGTCTACAACCTCACCAAACACGGCGTTGGCGCCTTCAGCGAGGCGCTGCGCCAGGAGGTCACCGGCCGGCACGTGCGGATCTCGATCGTCGAGCCGGGCGCGGTGGCGACCGAGCTCTCGTCCCACAACCGGCCCGAGATCCGCGATCAGATCAGCCAGCGCTTCGGCACGGTTGAGCGGATGCAAGCCACCGACATCTCGGACCTGATCGGCTACATCGTCACCCGCCCCTGGCGCGTGGCGATCAACGAGGTCCTGATCCGACCGACCGAGCAGGAGGGCTGAGCGATGGCCAAGACGATCGTCGTGCTGGGCGCCCGCAACCTCGGCGGCGCGATCGTCGACCACTTCCTCGAGCTCGGCTGGTCGGCCGCGGCCGTCGCCCGCAGCCAGGACACCCTGGACCGGGTCACCGAGCGCGGCGCGCTGGCCCTGCCCGCCGACGCGTCGGATCCGGACGCGCTGACGGGCGCGCTGGACACGGCCCGCCGCGAGCTCGGCTCGCTCGACGCGGTCGTCAACGCCGTCGGCGCTGCGCGGCCGACGCGTCCGGGGCCGTTCGGCGGCGGCGAGCTCGCGGCCGCCGGCCTCGAGGACTTCCGCGGGTGGACGGTGGCGGTGGCCGAGCAGGCGTTCGCGTTCCTGTCGGCCGGCGCCACCGCACTCAAGCAGTCCGGCGGCGGCGCGCTGGTGCAGATCACCGGCGGCTCCTCGGCCCGCGCGTACCCGGGTCGCGGGCTATGGGCGGCCGGCGCGTTCGCCACCCGCGCGCTCGTGCAGGCGGCCGCCCAGGAGCTGCGCGAGGAGGGGATTCACGCGGCGCTGCTGGCCGTCAACGCGACGATCGAGTCGCCCAAGACCGCCGGCTACACCCAAGACCAGCCGCCCGAGGCGCTCGCCGACATGCCGTCGATCGCCGCGGCCGTCGCCTATCTGGTCCAGCAGGGCGCGCGGGCCCAGACCTACGAGCTGGTCGTTACCCCTGTTGGGGATCGTTGGGTGCCGTAGGCGAGGCCTGCTGCGCCACCGGATGGCGCACCCGCACCAGCTCTGAGTTGAGCTCGGCTCCGACCAGCAGCGCGATGTTCGTGATCCACAGCCAGATCAGGAACACGACCACGCCGGCCAGCGACCCATACGTCTTGTTGTAGGACGAGAAGCCGGCCACGTAGGCCGCGAACAGCAGCGACGCGATCAGCCACACGGCCACCGCGAACAGCGCGCCGGGCGCGACCGACATCAGGCTGGGGTGCTTGAGGTTCGGCGAGGCCCAGTACAGCAGCGTGATCATGAACGCGACCATCAGCAGCAGCACCGGCCACTTGGCGATGTCCCACACCTGGACGGCCGAGTTGCCGACCCCGATCGAGTCGCCGACCGAATGGGCGACGCTGCCGGTGGTCACCACCGCCACCGAGCTGATCACGAGGATCGAGACGAGCACGACCGTGAGGACCAGGCGCCGCGCCGACAGCGGTATGAACTTGCGGGTCTCCTCCACGTCGTAGATCGCGTTGGACGTCCGCATGAACGCGCTGACGTACCCCGACGCCGACCACAGCGCCGCCAGGATCCCGATCACGAACACGATCCCGCTGCCGTGGCTCTTCTGCAGGCCGTTGACCGCGTTGGTGAAGATCGTCTGCGCCTCGCCGGGGACGATCTTGGTGATGCTGTCGACGAGCGTCTTCGAGCTGGACTGGCCGACCAGCCCGAGGATCGACAGCAATGCGATCAGCGCGGGAAAGATCGACAGCACGCCGTAGTAGGTCAGCGCGGCCGCGAGGTCGCCGGCGTTGTCGGCCTTGTAGTCGGCGACGGCGCGCTTCAGCGCCGCGAACCAACCGCCGGTCCCCGATGGGGTCGCCGACGTCGCCTTGGCCTGGTCGGCTCCGGTCGCCCCACTCGTTGCCATACCGACGCGCTTCCCGCCCCACGGCCGCCCGAAACCGCGCCGTTGGGCAGTTCGCCCCGCGTCTCACCGGGGGTCACGTACTGTTGTCGGGCACTCGAGGCCACACACGAAGGCCAAGTCCAAGCATCAGGAGCTGACTTGCAAGAACGACTCGGAATCGCAGGCTCGGGCGCGATCGCGTGCGGCCTCGCGCTGACCGCCGCTCGCAACGGCGGCGACGTGCTGCTGTGGGCGCGCTCTGACGCGTCGGCGGCGCGGGCGCGGGCCAACGTCGAGAAGACGTGCGCGAAGTGGGCCGACGAGGGCGTAAACCCCGAGCGGGTGAAGATCGTAAGCGGTCTCGACGCCCTCGCCGACTCGACGTTCCTGGTCGAGGCGGTAGTCGAGCACCACGGCAGCAAGTCCCGAGTGCTCACCGAGCTCGCCTCTCACGCCGGTTCCGATGCGGTGTTCGCGACCACGACCTCGTCGCTGTCGATCGAGGAGCTGGCTCGCGCCAGCGGGCACCCCGAGCGATTTGTCGGGCTGCACGTGTTCAACCCGGTGCCGCGGATGGAGCTGATCGAGCTGGCGTTCCCGGGCGCGGCGAGCCCGGTCACGCGCGAGCGGGCGCGGGCGCTGTGCGATGCGCTGGGTAAGACCGTGGTCGAGGTCCCCGACATCCCCGGGTTCGTGGTCAACCGGCTGCTGTTCCCGTATCTGTTCAGCGCTGTCGAGCTGATGACCGACACCGGGATGGCGGCCGCCGACGTCGATCAGTGCATGGTGCTCGGCGCCGGCATGCCGATGGGACCGCTCGCACTGCTGGACTTCGTCGGCCTCGACGTGTCGATGGCGATCGGCGAGGCGATCGGCGCCGAGATCCCGCAGGAGCTCGTCGACCTGGTCGACGAAGGGGCGCTCGGGCGCAAGAGCAAGCGGGGTTTTTTCGTCTACGAATGACGGTGCCGGTCCGCGACCGAGGGGCGCCGACGGGACTGATGTGGTTCCGAAGAACTATTTAGCGCCCGTTCAGGTCAGAGCCGCATCCTTCATGACGCGACGTACCTCATAGCAGCACCTCCTCCCCAGAAGCACGAAGCCGGCCCGTCCCCAGCGGGCCGGCTTCCTCGTTAAGGGGTCACACGAGCTCGCCCGCCCGCGGCGCCTTGAAATCGGCCGCCCAGATGGCGAAGCCGGCCCCTAAAGGGCCGGCTTCATCTCTCCTCTCAACCGCCGGTATGGACGACTCTCTGGGATCTGAGCCGCTCCGGCTGTTGCCTTGGGCGGAAATGTAACGAATGATGCGAGGCCGTGCGTAAAAGTAAATATTTCGTAACCGAGTCCCAAAGTACGCGCAGCGCTGTACGCCCACCGCGGGCGGCTGGGGGTGGCGTCCCGCCGGCGGCTACGCTGCGACCCGCCGCTGGCGGATCCGCACCGCCTCGATCCGGTTCTCGCGGACGGATTCGACGCGGATCGAGTAGCCGTTGGCGGAGATCGTGTCGCCGCGCTTGGGCAGCCGGCCGAGCTCGGCGAACACGAACCCGCCGACGGAGTTGTAGGCGTCGGTGTCGACCGGGAGCTCGAGCCCATAGTCGGTGAGATCGCTGACCGCGACGTGCCCGCGCACGAACCAGTCGCCGTTGGCCAGCCGGCGGACGGCGCCCCCGGCGGGGTCGGTCTCGTCGGAGATCTCGCCCACGACCTCCTCGATGATGTCCTCGATCGTGACCAGGCCGGCGGTGCGGCCGTACTCGTCGACGACGATCGCCAGCTCGGTGCGCTCACGCTGGAGGTCGGCCAGCAGGTCGTCGAGCGGCTTGGTCTCGGGCACGATCGGCGCGTGGCGCACGACCGTGTCGAAGTGCGCGTCCTCGCCCCGCGACATCAGCACCTTGACCAACTGGTTGACGTGGACGATCCCCTTGACGCGGTCCTGGTTGTCGTCCTCGGTCACGACCAGCCGCGAGTGCCCCGTCGAAACGCAGCGCCGCAGCGCGTCCTCGACGGTCTCGGACACGTCGACGGTCACCACCGCCGGGATCGGGGTCATCACCTGCCGCGCCTCCTGCTCGTGCAGATGGAACACCCCGGTGAGCATGCTGGCCTCGCCCACGTCGATCTGGCCGCCGGTGGAGGACTGGGCGATCAGCCGCTTGAGCTCGTCCGCGGTCCCCGCCTCAGGCTCGGCGTCGGGGTCCACGCCCAGCCGGCGGAGCATCCAGTTCGAGGAGGCCGTCAGCAGCACGATCAGCGGGTTAAACAGGACCCGGAACATCTGCAGCGGCCGGGCGATCCGCCGCAGCGCCCCCTCGGCGTGCTGGATCACGTACAGCTTCGGGACCATCTCGCCGATCGTGGTCTGCAAGAAGGTGATCAGCGAATAAGCGATCACCACCGAGATCGCGACGGCCAGGGTGTGCCCGAGCGCTTCGCCGAACACCGGCTCGAGGAGGTGCGCGATCACCGGCTCGCCGACGGCGCCGATCCCGATCGAGGCCATCGTGATCCCGACCTGGCAGGCGGAGATGTAGTCGCCGATGTTGTCGACTTGGTGCAGCGCCAGCCGGGCGCCCCGGGCGCCCTCCTCGGCGAGGGCCTCCAGCCGCGTCCGCCGTGAGCGGACGAGCGAATACTCCGCGATCACGAAGAACGCGTTCACGAGGACCAGAAACCCGGCGAGGATGAGGAACAGCGCGTTCACCGCGAGCGCGCGTCACACCTCGCCGCAGCCGTGGACCGACGATCGGGTAGGGCTACTCGGCGCCGCTCCGGCGCGTTTTTGCCCTCTGCCCTCGAGCTACTACTTCGGGATGGGTCGTCGTCGTTCATGCAGCGACGGCAGGAACGGTAGCAGCAGCCGACGCGGATCTGGAGACCTGGTCAGAGCGCTGCCGAGCACGCCTCGCCGACCGGGCGGGGCCGGCGGCTCGATCGCCGCTCGGCACCGTCCCAGCCAGCGGGAACCACGCCCCCTGAAGGCCCCCTCGGCGCCACCCTGCCCGATCAGGCTCTGGCGGTTCGTTCGGCCTCGCCGATCAAGCTAGGAGCAAACGCCACCGGACGCGTGAACGCGGCGTTGACGAGACGTGATCAGCTTGTGAATCGGCTATCCGAGCCGCGTCGAACACCTTGGCCATATCAAAGTCGGCCTCGGTGAGCCCCCCGGCGGAGTGGTTTGCCAGCGACAGGCGGACCTTGTTCCAGCCGTGCAGGAGGATGTCGGGGTGGTGGTTGGCCTCTTCGGCCGCCTCCGCCACCCGGTTGACGAATGCGATCGCCTCGTCGAAGTCCTCGAACTTCCAGTCGCGGACCAGCTCGTCGCCCTCTCGGTCCCACTCGACCTCGACCAGCTTGGACTCGATCTCCTCCTCGCGCAACAGGTCTGCCATATCGCATTGCTCCTTTGTCGGTTGTCCCGCCCACCTGTAATCAGGTTGCCCTTGTGTCACGCTGGTACAAACAGCCCTGATGCGAATCGTCAGCCTCATCCCATCCGCCACCGAGATGCTGTTTGCACTCGGCCTCGGCCCCGACGTGATCGCCGTCACGCACGAGTGCGACTACCCGCCTGCGGCGCGGGAGCTCCCCAAGGTCACGCGCGACGTCCTCCCGGAGGGACTGACGTCGGCGCAGATCGACGCCGCCGTCAAGGAGCACACGCTGGCCGGCGAGTCGATCTACCAGCTCGATACGAGCCTGCTCGAGGACCTGCGTCCCGACCTGATCGTCACCCAGGAGTTGTGCTCGGTGTGCGCGGTCTCCTACGACGACGTCCGCGAGATCGCTCAGCAGCTCGATCCCCAGCCGCTCGTGATCTCGCTGGACCCGCACACGCTCGGCGAGGTCCTCGGCGACGCGCGCACGCTGGCCAAGGCCACCGACAGCAACGACGCCGCAGTCGACCTCGTCGGCGAAGCTTCAGACCGGATCGATCGGGTCGTGGTGGCCGTGCGCAAGGCCCGGAGCCGCCCCCGGGTGGCGGCGCTGGAGTGGTTGGACCCGCCGTTCGTCGCCGGGCACTGGACCCCGCAGCTGATCGACTACGCCGGCGGCGAGGACGTGCTGGGCTTCCCGGGCGAGAATTCGCAGGAGACCACCTGGGAGACGGTGCAGGCGGCCCAGCCCGACGTCGTGATCGTGATGCCGTGCGGCTACGACGCCGAGATCGCCCACCGCGAGGCCGAAATGCACCGCGACCAGCTGGCCGCGGTCGGCGCTGGGGAGGTCGTCGCCGTCGACGCGTCCGCGTACTTCTCGCGGCCTGGTCCGCGGATCATCGACGGGCTCGAGTTACTCGCGAGCATCCTTCACCCCGAGCTGTTCCCCGAGGCGCCCGGTCGGGCGCTCACCGTCGACCTCTAACGGGGAGCGGCCCGCCGCGGGTCCTACGTGAAGCCGATGCCGTTCGGCGTCAGCCCATGGCTGCCGGCGACCGCGATCGCGGCGAAGAACGCGACCACGGCCACCACCGCGCAACCGGTCAGGGCCAGCGCGGGTCGACGCCGGCGCTCCGCGAGCTGGACGAATAGATAGCCCGTGATGAAGCCCCCGACCAGGCCGCCGAGATGTCCCCCGATCGAGATGTTGTTGACGCTCAGCGAGAACACGATGTTGATCAGCAGAATCACGCCCAGACCGCTCTGCCAGATCGGGATGTGCCGGTAGTAGGCGACCACGATCAGCGCGCCCAGCACCCCGAAACACGCTCCCGATGCCCCGACCGTGGGGACGTTGGGTTCGAACAGCAGGGCTCCGAACGACCCTGCCACCAGCGAGACGAAGTACACCGCGGCGAAGTTCACGTGCCCGATCGCGGGCTCCAGCTGGCTCCCCATGATCCACAGGAAGAACATGTTGAAGGCGATGTGCAGGACCCCGTCGTGCAGGAAGCCCGACGTCACGATCCGCCAGTACTCGTGCTGGTGGACGATCAGCGGGCCGAACAGAGCACCCTTTTCGTAGACCGAGCCAGCCGCGCCGCCGCCGCCGAGCGAGGCGCCCGACGCTGTCTCGGCGATGAACACCAGCACGTTGATCGCGATCAGCGCCTGCGTGACCACCGCCGTGCTCGGGCCGGAGCGGACGGTCTTGACCTTGGTGCGCTCGCGGGCGCACTCCGGGCAGCGCATCCCGACCGGGGTCGGAGTCATGCAGTCCGGGCAGATCGGGCGTCCGCAAGACGAGCACGAGACGCCCGTCTCGCGGTTGGGATGGCGATAGCAGACTGCCATTTACAAGGACGCTAGCAGCGGCCGCTTACGTTCAGATCAGCTGCGGCGAAGGGTTTCGCGCTAGCGCTTGGGCAGGATCCGGCGGGCTTCCTCGCGGACGTCCTGGACCGTCCGTCCGGCGAGGTCGAGCAGCCCGGAGGACTGCTGCTTTCGCGAGCGGTGACGCCCTCGCACCCGCAGCACCACCAGCGCCGTCCCGGCAGTGACCCCGACCACGGCCGCCGCCGCCGGGCGCACCCAGTTGCGCGGATCGCGCATCGAGGACAGCTCCCACGACTCCAGCTCGTCGTGGGCGAGCTCGGTCAGGTTGATCAGCGTGACCTCGAGCCGGACGGCCAGATCGGCCGGCGGATCGACCGGGGTCAGCGCCTCGCGGAGGAGCTCTTCGAAGTCTGTGGTGCCGCTGCTCACTTGCTCTCCTTGTCCGTATCGGCCTCGGAGACGATCCCCTCAAGCTGCCGCACGGCTCTATGCAGCAGAACCTTGGTCGCCCCGTCTGTTCGCCCCAGCGCACGGGCGATCTCGCGGTTGTCCATCCCGAGCGCGAAGCGCATGATCAGCGCCTCACGGCGGTCGTCGGGAAGCTGCTGGACGCCGTCGAGGATCAACTTGAGCTCCTCGCGGCCCTCGACCAGCGACTCGGTCGTGTGCGGCGTCGAGATCATCCCAGCGTCCTCGATCGCCGACTCTGGCTTGCGCGAGCGGTCGCGATAGAAGTTGGCCGCGAGGTTGTGGGCGATCCGAATGAGCCACGGCCGCAGCGGCCGACCGTTGGACTCCCGCAGCGCCCGCTCGAAGTGGCGGTAGGCCTGCAAGAACGTCTGCTCGGTGAGGTCCTCAGCGTCATGGTGGTTTCCAACCCGGTAGTAGCTGTAGGAGTACACATCGCGCAGATGCGCGCGGTAAAGATCTGTGAAGCGTGCGTCAAGATCCGTCTTGCTCGTGGGAAGCTCGTCCGACACGGGAAGGGAGCGTACATCTGCTTATGCGGCGCGCACAGGCGAGGAGCGCCTGGATCCCGCCTGCTCGGTGACGCCGAGCGTCCACTGGTCGGGCTCGATCCGACCCTGTACCAGCTCCGCCAGGCCCGCCAGGGTGGGAGTTTCGACATCGGCATCGCGCGCTGCCGAGGCCAACAGCGCGACCGACTCAACCGCCTCTGAGGCCTGGCCGTCCGAGCGCGATCCGGCGGTGGTCAACTCGAGTCCGGCGAACGGATCCGGGCCGGCCCCCCTCGCGCGCGCGAGCGCGTCAACCTCGGCGAGCACGCCGTGGGCGGCCGCGTCGGCGGCGCCGGGGCCGACGCTCGCGGCCCGCGCCGCGGCCAGCGCGGCGACGTTGCTCGCGCACGCGGCCAGCTCCACGCCGGTGACATCGGCGCTGGCGGTCACCTTCCACCCCGCCGCCCGCAGCGACTGACCGAGCTCCCGGCGCAGCGCTCGGTCGACCGAGGCGATCACGATCGGAGCGCGGCCGTCCAGCAGGTCGGCCGCGTGCGTCGGGCTTCCCAGCACCGCGACCGCGCGCGCCGCACAGTGCTCGGCCGCATAGGCGGACGGAAGCGTGCCTAGCGGCGGCACCAACCCCTCCGACAGCACCAGCACCGACGAGGTGCGGGGGATCTGCCGCCCTTGGTCCTCGAGCACGTCGGGGAGCGCGCTCGCGGGAACCGCGAGGCACACCAGGTCGTGGGTCTCGAGCTCGAGCTCGGTGACGGGCTTGACGCGGATCGGCTCCGGGAGCTCGACGCCGGGCAGGTAGCGCTCGTTGCGCCGGCTGTGGGCGACCGCGGCGGCCTGCTCCGCCGTGCGGCACCCGAGATCGACCTCGAAGCCCGCGCGGGCCAGCGCCACCGCCAGGCTCGTGCCTGCCGTGCCGGCGCCGACGATCGCGGCGCGCCGGATCGGGGGCGCCCCGCCCAGCCACTCCCACTGCAGCATCACGCACGGCCAGATCCGGTCGGTCACGGCCCCGGCCAGCGACGGTGACGCCTGCTCGACGCGCGGGAAGCGCAGCGCCCGGCCGGCCCGAATGCGGACCTTGCGCGGCCTGATGCGCCAACCCTTGCGGACGTCCTCGGTCCCGATGATCGCGATCGGCACCACGGGCGCCCCTGTCTCGAGCGCCAGCCGTCCCACGCCACGCCTGGGCGTGGCGAGCGGTCCGGGGCGAGTCCGAGTGCCCTCGGGGAACATCAGCACGATCCCACCCCGGGCCAGGATCGCCTTGGCGGTCTCGATCATCGCCGCGTCGCCCGCGCCGCGATCCACCGGGAATGCGCCCAGCGCGCTCAGCAGCCAGGTCACCACCGGATGGCAGAACAGCTCCCTCTTGGCGACGTAGTACATCGGCCGCCGCGCCATCGTGCCGATCATGAACGGGTCCAGGAAGCTGCGGTGGTTGGAGGCGATGATCACCGGGCCCTCGTCGGGGACGTATTCCCGCCCGATCCGGGACAACCGCAGGTAGATGTGGAAGAAGATCTGCAGCACCGCGCGTACCGGCCAGTAGACGAGCGGATTTACGCCTCGCTCCCGCGTTCGCTGGTGCAGCGTTGATTGATCCATCGCACATTGGCGTACCCGTCCTGGGCTCGCCCGTTACAGTGCGGTCCTTGAGCATCGATCGCACCCGAAGTCTCAGAGGCGCGGTCTGCGGTGCGGTCGCCGCCGCGGTCTGGGCGTTGCAGCAGCCGCTGGACAAGCTCGCGTTCTCCAGCGACTACGACGATGTCGAGCTGCTCGGTCGCGCGGTGACCAGCGGCGACGGGTTCTACCCGGTCGGACTGGCTCTCCACATGGGCAACGGCGCCTTGTTCGGGGCCGTCTACGCGAACCTGGCGCCCGCGCTGCCGCTGCCTGCCCCGCTCAAGGGTCCGGCATGCGGGCTGGCCGAGCACCTGTTGCTATGGCCGGTGGGTCGCGTCACCGACCGCGCACACCCGGCCCGCGACAAGCTCCCGACGCTCACCGGCAATGGCCGCGCCTTCGCCCAGGCCACCTGGCGGCACCTCCTGTTCGGGTTCGTGCTGGGCGAGCTCGAGCGGCGCCTGAACGCGACTCCAGAGCCGATCCCGCCCGAGCCCGAGGCCGAGTACTCGAGCAACGGCCACGGCTCGCTCGAGCACGCGCTGTCGGCCGAGCCTGGCTAGCGTGCGGGTCCTGATCACCGGGGCATCGGGGTTCGCGGGAGGGTTTCTGGCTCGCGAATGTGCGACGGCCGGGGACGACGTGGTCGGGATCTCGCGTACCGGCCTGATCCCCGAGGCATCCGGCGATGGCCGCGCCGTGGACCTGCTCGACAGAGATGCCGTCGCCGACGCGATCGGCGACGCTGCCCCCGAGGTCATCTACCACCTGGCCGCGCTCAGCTCGGTCGGTCGCTCCTGGGAGGATCCGGCGAGGACGCTCGGCGACAACGTGGCCATCGCCGTCAACGTGCTCGAGGCCGTGCGTTGCCGGGCGGCCGACGCGCGTGTCGTGTGGACCAGCTCCTGCGAGGTCTACGGCCCGCCGCAGCGGTTGCCGCTGACCGAGAACCACCCGCTCGCCCCCGCCAACCCCTACGCGGTGTCCAAGACCACCGGCGACCTGCTCGCGGGCGTGTATGTCGACGCCCACGGGCTCGACCTGATCCGCACGCGTCCGTTCAACCACGCCGGGCCGGGGCAGCGGCCGATCTTCATCCTCTCCTCGCTGGCACGCCAGGCCGCGGAGGCAATCAACGAGGAGGTCAGCAAGCTGACGATCCTCACCGGCAATCCCGACACCCGCCGCGACTTCACCGACGTCCGCGACGTGGTCAGGGCCTACCGGCTGCTGGCGCTCCACGGCACGAGCCGCCCCGGCGTCTACAACGTGGGCACGGGGAGCTCGGTGTCCGCCCGCGACCAGGTGGATCTGCTCCGCGAGCTGATCGCTCCAGTCGAAATCGAGCACGTGATCGACCCCGACAGGGTCCGGCCGCACGAGGTGATGGACCTCTACGCCTCCCACGACCGCCTGACCGACGCGACCGGCTGGCAGCCCCGCATCCCCCTGCGCCAGACGATGTCGGACACGATCGACTGGTGGCGCCAGCAGCTCGCCGCCGAGCCGGCGGCCGACGCCGTGAGACACTGAAGGCCGGCGCGCCCGCCTAGCTCAACTGGCAGAGCACTTGATTTGTAATCAAGCGGTTGGGGGTTCGAGTCCCCCGGCGGGCTCTTCTGTTGCCCTGACCGCGGACGCAGGCGGACCGAGCACGCGTGAGCAGTTGCGCCGAAATGACATCTCGGCTTTGATATGCCAATCCGGGAGTCGTCTCGGGTTGGTGGCGCCGACGATCGTGGAGGTGGCTGTGCTGAAAATGGCTAGGCGGTGCGGTGCGACATGCTCGAATGGGCGTGTGCAGCGACCCCAAGTTGGGGTTCGGATTGTTGGCAGGGTTGCGTTGGCGATGCTCGCCGCCGGAATGTTCCTGGTCGCCGGCGGTGTCGACAGCGCCTTGGCGCAGATCGGGCCCTCGGGACAAATCGAGGAATTTGACTACACCCTGACCAACGTGCCGTCGCCGGGATTCACCACGGGGGTCATCTACAGCACCGGCGTGATCGAGACCGCGGGTGGCACTGTTGATTTCCAGTCCGGCGCAGCGCGGGAAGTAAATTTCCTTACCAACGCCTGGACCCTCTTGCCTACGGGCCCCGAGACGCTGAACGTCACAGTGACCGACTGGCGGATAGTCGCAGGCGCGACCGTCACGGGAACGGCCCATGTTCCTGCGGGTGCGTCGCTGACCGTCACCCCTGGGGATACCGGGCAGACGATCCGCCTCACGAACGGAAAGTTCTCCATCCCAACCGGGGTGGACCAGCTCGGCGCCAAGCCGCTCAAGCGCGGCAATCAGGTCGTGAGGTGCCGTGGCAGCGCGCGCTCATGCCGGGCAACGATCAACCTTGCCGGTGGTGCACACAACCGCAAGATCGTGATCCGACTCACCGACACAGATCTCTCATTGCGGTCGATCAAGGCGCCGCCCAAGCGCAGGCACGCCGCGTACAGCCTCACCACCGGGCACTTCACCCACGGCGGCTCCGAGTACGTCGTGATTCTCAACGCCGCTCGATCGAGTCCGCCGGGATCGCATCTGGTCCTAAACTTCGCATAGAGCGCGTGGGGGCGTCTTCCTCGTGCGGCGCGTATTCATGCCGGTCGCGGTTGGGCGACACCTCGCGCCTCGAGGTCGAAGTAGTAGAGCGTGAGCTGGATCGCCGCGAAGGGGACGGTGAGCGTATAGACGAGCGCGGCGGCAAGATTGATGAACTCGAGCGAGTGGTCTGTCAAGAGCAGGAGCCCCACGCCGAACAGTGGACCGGACAGAACGGCGAGCACATCCACGAGCACGGTAAAGCCGAACGTCCGCCACCAGCGCCCCCTGACCAGCACGGAGCTCCGGCGAAGCGATTCCGTCGCCGACAGATCACCGAGCATGCACGCCTCGGCGAACAGCGACCAGCGGATGAAGCGATGGATCGCGACGGGGATTCCGACCACCGTGATGGTGAGCAGCACGGCCATCCCGAGCTCGGTGACCATTCCCTTGGCCAACGATCGCAGTCGACGCAGGACACGACCGTATGCCCGGCCGGCGAGTATGCGCCGGCCAGCGTCGATCTCGTCGAGAATGACCGCGACTACGGCGGTCGCGATCACCGACGCGAACAGGCCGCCGACACCGCCGATCAACACCGCCAGGAGGGCGGTCACCGCACCGTGCCGGCCGTCGAGCGCCACCAGCGGCGCGACACTCGAGAGATGAAAGACGACCCACTGGATCGCCGCGGCGACGAGGTAGACGGGAACGAAGATCGCGCCCGCCGCGACGAACGTCGCCAAGTTCTGCGCGTAGATCCGAGTTGTCGCTCCGAAGATCTGACCGCCTTGCCGCTGGTGTCGGAGTGGATGCGTGACTGCTGGTCGCCACGTCGTCGCCACCATCGCGCCGAGTAGCGCTCCGAGAACCAGGAGAAGCAGCGCGATGAACGGCAGCGGGTGGATCAGCGACCAGTCCAGGGCGATCGCGCCTCCAGTCACAGCGCCGCAGAAGAAGTTGCCCACGCTTATACCCAGGGGCTTCCCGCCGGGTAGTTCGAGGCTGGTGTTCCGCAGTCCTGCCGCCCACTGGATCGGCGCCGACCACTGTGGCTTCGACGCCGGTCCCGTGGGGCCGTTGTTGATGCCTCTCTCCCTCTGACCCCAACGTCCCCGGAACGCTAGCCACGCATACGGGGCGGTCGGTGATGACGGGACGTCCGGCAGTAGCACCGTATGGAGTTGCAGGCGCGTGGTGGCGGTGCGGGTGTCATCGCAGCCGAAGCCCTCGCGCGCGCCCCGGCCGAGGTAGAGCGCGCTGCCGAAGTAGTTGGCGTGCGACCCAGTGGAGTCGTAGATCACCGGGTGCGTGCCCTGCTTCTCGAGCTTGGTGTCGGACCATGTCGACCGCTCGCCGCCCGCGTGCTGGGACAGGTCGACTTCGTAGGGGCCCTTGAGCAGCGCCTGCGCGGCGTTCGAAGCGTCGAAGTCCACCTGCGCCATCTCCCAGTCGCTCTCGTGCTTGTCGGTGAAGTCGTTGAACGTGTAGTAGAACCAGTACTCGACCGTTAACTTGCCGGGGTACGCGGGGTCGGTGGCGATGTGGGCGTAGACGCTCGGCTTCCGACCGTCATTCCAGGTTCGAAACTGCTTCTCGTAGCCGCAGCCCGGATTGAGCGGATCGCCGGGCAGGTCGATGTAGTAGCCGCCCTTTGCGTGGCGCCACAGGTCGCTTGCGGTGAGGGCGCGCTTGGCTACGCTTCCATTCCGATCGCGGAGCACCACATCCCGGCGGCCGAGCACGATGTCTACGCTCGTGGGCCGATACGCCTCCCCCGCCCCGCACGGTCTTCGCTGTGGCTCGAGCGAGAGCACCGGCGAGTAGTTCTCGGCCAGCCGCTGTTCCGCCGATTGCCCTCCCTCCGCCGAACCAGGCGCGGCCGCGAGAACGGCAAGCACCAACACGGCAAATGCCAGTCGGCGAACCCATCGCCACCGGCAGAGCTTCTGCGACACCCACACCCTGGCGGCACTGACAGAAACTGAGCGACCCGGAGCATCCCCGCGGGATGACCGATCAACCATCACGTCGCGACCACCAGTGCAGTAGCAAGTGGAAGCGCGACGCACGCAAGCAAGGCGACGATCAAGCCCTGACGCACGGTCGATCACGCTAGCGAGAATCGGATCCGTGTCGTGGCTATTCCTGCAGGGGCAGGACCTCGTCTATGACAACCATCCCGTCGAGCAGCCAGCCTCGCCCGAGGACGGCTACCACCCGACCACCGACCTGGCCGATAAGGCGCTCGAGTTCATCCGCGATGCGAAGGCGGTAGCGCGCGCGATTCCGCAGTTGGTCAACCAGGTAACGGACCAGGGTGTTGCCCGGGCGCGACGCGACGCTCAGAGCGCGAAGCTGAGTCGCTGACTCATCGTGACTCGACGTCCCACGCGCCTGTATGGCCACTGCTCACTTCACAAATCTGCTGATCGTCGCCGCGGCCGGGCTGCTCGCGCCGCTGGCGCTGGGGTTCTTCCCGCGCCTCCGGATTCCGGCGATCGTGCTCGAGATCCTGCTGGGGATCGTGATCGGCCCCTCAGTGCTCGGGTGGGCCAAGCCTGATCTTCCGGTCACGATCCTCGCCCTGGTCGGGCTCGCCTTCCTACTGTTCCTCTCGGGTCTTGAGTTCGACATCGAGCGGCTCCGAGGGCGGGTTCTCAAGCTCACGGCCATCGGCTTCGGCGTCTCGTTCGCGATCGCGATCGTCCTCGGCCTCGGGCTGAGCGCTGCTGGGTTCGTCAAGTCGCCGCTGTTCGTGGCGATCGTGCTCGTCGCCACCTCGCTCGGCGTGATCTTCCCCGTGCTCAAGGACTCCGACAATCTCACGAGCAGCTTCGGCCAGCTCGTGATCGCGGCGGCGTCGATCGCGGAGTTTGGGTCGATCGTCCTGTTGTCGCTGTTCTTCTCTGGGAAGGGCTCGACGAGCACGAGTGCGACGCTGATTCTTCTCGGCGTGTTCGGTGTGGTTGTGCTGCTGGTCGGCCTCGCGATCTCCGGCTTCGAGCGCTCGATGATGCTCGGCGGCGTCCTGCGGCGCCTTCAGGACACGACAGCACAGATCCGGGTCAGGGCGGCGTTCGTGCTGTTGATCGGTTTTACGGCGCTGGCCGGCAGCGTGGGCTTCGAAACGATCCTCGGCGCGTTTGCCGCCGGCGCGCTGCTCTCACTGATCGACCGCGACGAGCGGATGACTCATCCGGAGTTCCGCGTCAAGCTCGAGGCCGTCGGGTTCGGCGTGTTCATCCCGATCTTCTTCGTCACCAGCGGGGTCCAGTTCGACCTGAACGCCCTATTCGCGAACGCTTCGACCGTGGCCCGGGTGCCCCTCTTCCTAATCGCGATCTATCTCGCCCGCGGCCTGCCCGCGCTCGTGTACGCGCGGTTGCTCGGGCCCTTCCGGTCGGTCATCGCGGGCGTCCTTCAGGCGACCTCGCTGACATTCATCGTCGCGGCGACACAGATCGGCCTCGGCCTGGGCGTGGTGAGCCGGGCGAGCGCCGCGGCTCTGGTCGCCGCGGGCCTGCTGTCGGTAGCGATCTCCCCGACGCTGGCGTTGGTGCTGCTGCGAAGGAGCCAGCCCAGGGTCGCCGCGCCTGGGGACTCGCCGAGCCCGATGATGCCAGTGATCACTTCCCAAGACCGCGCGCTCACACGCGTCGAGCCCGCCCCGTCCGCCCCGTGATGACTCGCTCGACGGCAAGGCCGGGGTGCTCGTGCCCACCGGGTCCCACCAGAGACTCGACCAGGGAGGTTCACGGGCGCGACGGGTGTGCTGAGGCGAGACCCTCGAGCCAATTCCAATCAACCGATGGAGGTCTCATGAACAGCACCAGCGCGAGCAGCCGCGCCGCCGCCTCATGGGGTGCAACTCGACCCGCCGGAAGGCGCTGCTGTGGATCGCCGTGATCGTCCTGGTCGTCTGGCCGTTCCCGGTGAGGTGACGGATCGGCCCGCGCAGAGAAGGAGTCACACATGAGCACGATCCCCACCACGGGCGACAACCCGACCGTCGCCGGCCAGCCTCTGACCCGCGACGCCACACGTGAACTGCTCGGTCAGGTCATGTCCTTCATTGCCGCCGAGGAACCCGGCCGTCCGCTGCCGCTCTGGCTCTCCGCAGGCCAGCAGAGACGAGGAGGTCAGAACACGCCGGTTCGCGACTCGCATCGTGCTCGTGTGGGAATCGGAGGCGAGGCTGCTTCCGTCCCTGCCGGACGACAAGAGACAGGACGTCACGTGCTCCTCTCCACTTCTCATTTTAGACTGCACACGAGGCCTTCATGAAGCCTCGGGTCGTGCCGCATAATCGCCCGCCGCAGGTCAGAACCTACGGAAAATTGGAGGAGCGAAACGCGTATGACCGAGCATGCTGTGGTGATTGCCGGAGGAGGTCCGGCGGGGATGATGCTGGCGGCGGAGCTGACGCTGGCGGGGACCGACGTCCTCATCGTCGAGCGACGCGCCAGCTTCAGGCTCGAAAGCTCGCGCTCCAGAGGTCTGCACTCCCGCACGATCGAGGTGCTGGACCAGCGCGGTGTCGTCGATCGCTTCCTCACCGAGGGGAAGGCGGTGCAGGTGCAGGCGTTCGCCGGGGTCCCGCTGGACATCAGCGACTTCCCCACCCGCCACAACTATGGGATGGCGCTGCTGCAGAGCCACTTCGAGCGCATCCTGGGCGGCTGGCTCGACGAGCTGGGCGTTCGCATCCTGCGCGAACGCGAGGTGAGCGGTTTCACGCAAGACGGCACCGGCGTCGATGTCGCGCTGTCCGAGGGCACATCGCTGCGGGCGCAGTATCTGGTTGGCTGCGACGGCGGCCGGAGCGCTGTGCGCAAGGCGGCCGGAATCGATTTCGCGGGCTGGGATGCAACCACGCGCTGGATCATTGCCGAGGTCGAGATGGAGGAGGTGCCGGAATTCGGCTTGCGTGGCGGTGGTGGCATCGGCCCAGCCGAGGCTGGACGGGTGGGCGTCACCCTCGTCGTGCCTGACCTGGACCGCACGGGTGAGCCCATCCTGCAGGACGTTCGCGACGCGCTCATCCGGGTTGACGGCAAGGACTACGGCGTGCACAGCCCGCACTGGATCTCCAGCTTTACCGACATGACGCGTCAGGCGGTGGCGTATCGTGGAGGGCGTGTGTTGCTGGCGGGTGACGCCGCACATGTACACGCTCCAATAGGGGGGCAGGGTTTGAACATCGGCGTGCAGGACGCTGTCAACCTCGGGTGGAAACTGGCTCAGGTTGTCAACGGAACATCACCGGTGAGCCTTCTCGACACGTATCAGGACGAGCGCCACCCGGTCGCTGCCCGCGCGCTCCAGCATACGATGGCTCAGGCCGCGCTCCAACGACGGGACGAGCGCATCCAGGCCCTGGTCGATGTGGTGTCGGAGCTGGCGAGCATGGACGAGCCCCGCAAATGGCTCGGCGGGATCACCTCCGGGCTGGACATTCATTACGACCTCGGCGAGGGACATCCGCTGCTCGGACGCCGGATGCCCGATCTGGACCTAGTGACCGGCGATGGCCCGCACCGAGTCTTCGAGCTGCTGCACGACGCCCGGCCGGTGCTGCTCAACCTCGGTGAGCCCGGCGGCTTCGACATCGCTGCATGGGCTGACCGGGTCGGGCTGATCGACGCTAGCTACACAGGGGAGTGGGAGCTCCCGGTACTCGGCGCGGTCACCGCTCCCACTGCCGTGTTGATCCGGCCCGACGGATACGTTGCCTGGGTCGGAGTCCGAACCCAAGTCGGACTCCCGGAAGCGCTGACCACCTGGTTCGGACCCTCCGCTGCGGCGTGATCCACCAGGTTCGAGGGCTGGCTGTACCTCGCCGCGGTTCAGGACGCCTACTCCCGGCGGGTCGTCGCCTATGCCCACCGCGTCATCGGTCTCGGTGAACCGAGTGATTAGTTGAGTCTCGTCGGTAACAGAAGTCGTGTCGCGTATGCCGTTCGGCTATTGCGACTGGGCCGAGGTCCTGGTTGACGTGAGGGCGGCCTTGGAAGACGTGGGATCTGTCACGGGGTTATCGGTCTCGACGGGCTGGTCGATGAAGCGCAACAGCTCGCCGACGCTGCGGTCGAAGGCCTCGCGAGCCTGGGAGGGGTCGCCGAGATATCCGGCTGTCGTCGCTCCGTCGCGGACCATCACGTAGCGGCTGGCGGCGAGGTCTGGCTGTGGATGGCTGGCGGAGGCGAACGTGTCGCGGACGAGGTCATGAAACCAGGTGCGGTGGGCGAGGACGGCGCGCATGATCGGGCCGTCCGGATCTTCGAACTCCGAGGCCGCGTTGATGAACGCACAGCCGCGAAAGTCGGGTTCGAAGAGCTGCGCGGTGATGTTGTTCCCGATCAACCTGAGCATGTCGCCGGGATCTGTGGCGGCCGCTCGCGCGGCTGCGGCGCGGCTGTCGAAGTCGTCGTGGACGCGTTGGAGATAGGCGAGGATCAGGTCCTGCTTGCTGGGAAAATGGCGGTAGAAGGTGGCCAGGGTCACGCCCGCCTCCTCGACGATCCGGGCAACGCCGACGCTGTTGATGCCCTCGGCGTAGAAGATCCGCGCGGCGGCGTCGAGCAGGCGCTCGCGGGGCGCTGAGTTCTTTGCCGGCGGAAGGTCGGTGATCCGCATCGTCGTCTGACTATAGCCGAAGAGAGCGAGCGCTCGCTCTTGACAATCTCCTAGGGCTGTGCTTGGCTAGGGAGAATGAGCGCTCTCTCTTCTTGCGAGGCGCCGCCATCCCCGCCTCCACCCACAACCAGGAAGGACCCCTTCCCATGTCTGCTTTCCCTGCCGCTGTCCCGGTAGCGCGCGACGCCTCGCGATCGTGGGAGTCGCCGCGGCGGATCGCGATCGTGCGCGCCGTGCTCGCTGTCGTGTGGGCGGCAGCGCTCGTGATCGCCGTCGGCGACGAGGTGCCGAGCACCAGCTCCGATGTGCCGATCGCGGCCGCCGCCCTGCTGGCCTCCTACCCGGCGATCGATGTCGTCGCCTCGATCGCCGGCGCGCTCGGCACCGACGCGTCCGCGCGCGTGCTTCGCGTCAACGCGGCGGTCAGCGCACTCGCGGTCGTCGCGATCGGCGCAGCGGCCTTCGGCTCCGACGCGGGCGCCACGCTGGCAGCGTTCGGCGCCTGGGCGGCCGTGTCCGGCGCGATCCAGCTCGGCGTCGCCGTCCACCTCCGTCGCACGGAGGGCCGTCAGCTTCCGATGATCGTCAGCGGCGGGCTGTCGACGATCGCCGGCATCAGCTTCGTCGCGTCCTCGGGAATGGAGGACGCCCACCTCGCCACCCTCAGCGGCTACATCGCGCTGGGGGCGCTGCTCTACCTGCTCTGGGCGCACCGCAGCCGGACGGCGCCGCGAGCGGCCCGTTAACACAAACGCCATCACGACGACCGGAGAACCAGAACCATGCCCATTCGCCCCGTTCGCCATCTGAGGTGCGCTCGCCACCGTCGCGCTCGCCTCTGTCTCCCTCGCCTCGTTCGCCTCCGTGGCGACCGCCGGCGCCCGCCCGACGACCGCCAAGCCGACGGTCGTGCTCGTGCATGGCGCGTTCGCCGACTCGTCGGGGTTCGACGCGGTCATCCACCGGCTGCGCCACGACGGCTACCCCGTCCGCGCCGCACCGAACCCACTGGTCGATCTGCAGTCCGACGCCGCGAGCGTCCGCAGTTTTCTTGACAGCCCCCGATCGCGGCGAGGTTCTCGGCAAGAACTGACGAGAGGCTGCTAGTCGAAAGCGGTCGCCATGGGTCGTGGTTGTCCGTCGTTCAGCGCGGCCTTTGCTGTTTGCGGTGAGCGTGGTAGGAGGCATGGGTTCGACGCATAGTCGCGTGCGTCGTCGAAGATTCGCCGCAGACTCAGGTCGACCAGCCGTGTCTCGGCGTCGAATCTCTGGAAGCGTGGGACGATGCTCGTGACGATCCAACGCCAGCGGTCGTCGAAGCGGGTGATCCTCGGCCACGTCTGCGCATGAACAGCTTGCGGGATCCCTAGTGTGAGCGAGTAGAGGTAAAACGAAGTGAAGTACATAACCTCGTGTCGCACTCCACGGACCTCGAAGGTCAGAGCCGAGCCGATTGAGAACAGTCGGGCGAACGCGCACGAGAGGCGATCGAGGTTGGGTTGCACCAGCGCGCGTTGCTCGTGCTCGAGGAGCTGGACGTTGCCGTCCCAAATGAGATCGTTGGCCGTCCGTCGGCTCGCCGCGGAAGCTGCCCCGGCCTCCAGGATGCGGCGTCCTTGGTCGATCGCCTCGAAGCCGGCGAGGACGGGAGCGTAGTGGGGCTCCGCTCCCAGGAGCGCGCGTAGACGGCCGATGCCGTCTTCGGTGGTGCCGTACGCGAGGTGCACCCAGAAGATGTCGTCGAAGATGGCGTTGTTCGTCTCGCGGATCGTGTTGACGTCCTGTATGAGCAGCACTTTCTGGCGAGCTAGGCTGTGCCGAATGTCGACGTAGCCAGTCCGATCGGTGTCCAGCCGCAGCGGAAAGAGCGCGAGTCGGACATGGTGCGACGCGAACGCGGCCATGCCGGCCCACTTCAAGTAAGCGGGGAGGAGCTTGTAGATCCAGGCGTAGCGCGAGGAGATCTCGAGGTTGCGGTGGAATGCGCAGGACTGATTGGTCAGAAGGCTGTCGGCCAATGCCTTCCACCCGGCGATGGAGTCCGGCGCCGCCCCGTTGCCGTGGACGAACTCGTATGGGTTAGGGGTGAGCTCGTCGGGCGTGATCAGGTTGACCGCGCCATTCCCTGTTGACGGCGTCCGTCGCCGCATCAGGCACCAGGCAGTGGGATGCCCGTTTGCACTCACGTTGGGACTCGTTGCCTGGTCGGGCCTTCGGACTTCGCTTCCGCAACCTCAGAGACGGTGTCCGTCGTGAGCATCTGGTCCCCTTGCGCGCAGACTCCGCTCCGCGCTGGTCGATTCGCACGCTCACCGTAGGTAGCACGACGCCGCCCTTCAATGGGGCCTGCAGTGCATCTTCCAAAAAACCGGTCTCTGGGATGCGACCTGGCACCGGCGGCCAGTCGTGCCGGATGTTCGTCGACTCACGGTCAGCTACGACGGCGTCGCGCCAGCTACCGGATCACCTCGAACGAGCTACTACCCAGCACGTATTGCTCTCCCGCTCGCTGCGCGAAGCAGCTATTAGGTCGGCAGTGGCGACACGCCGGCCGACGACTGCTCCCGGACAACAGGGATCGCCCGGGCGCCGTGCCGGAGCGTGACCCCTATCGTGGCCAAGCACTCGCCCGGAGGTGGTGCCGCGGGCCACTTCTGCGTCGCCGAAGTGATGGCGAGCTCCGGGACGTCTCCGATACGAACGTGATCGCCCCCGAATGCGCGCTTTCCGCGCTTAGCAGGTGCGAGCGCGAAACGGGCGTAGGCCTGCTCTCGACACAGCGGGTGTCCGGGTGGGTCCCACGGCATCGGCTTGCGCGTCCCCGGGTTTGTGAGGTTGCAGGACTCCGGTCTCGACGCCCAAGACCAGTGACGCGCCCACGACGCCGCGAGTCGCGCTGGTGGCGACGGGCGGGTGTCGATGACGGGCCACGGACCTGCTTTCCCGTCGACCCGAGGCTGGTCTGTCGGTGAGCGCGGCTAGGTCAGGAATCGTTCCGGATGCCGCGCGAACTCACCGGCGCATGCATGGGTGCAGATAGGTAGGTGCTGTCGCCGAGCTATGGGTAAGCCTCCGGCCCCGGGGCTAACCGGGGCCGGAGGTGTGGACGTCACGCCTGAGCGTGTGCTCAGTGGATTGCCATGGCCTGCGGAGTGAGCCGCAGCTTTGGCAGGAAGACACGGGCGGTGGGTAGGGCGATCAGCGCTGCGATGCTGCCCACGGCCGCGACGTGCGCGGCGACGAGGAACGCGTCGGCGATGCCGGACGCTGCGCTTGAGCCGGTGAGGCCGCCGCTTACGGCAGCGGCGATGCTGGTGAACACCGCGATGCCGAGCGTCCCGCCGATCTCATGGCCCGTCGAGTTCAGCCCGGAGAGCATCCCGGTCTCCTCAGAGCGGGCGCCGGTGAGAATCGAGACCGAGATAGCGACGGTCGCGATGCCGAGTCCGAAGCCGGCGATCAGGATGCCGGGAAGGATGTCCTGGACGTAGCTGCCATGGGGTCCAAGCCTTGAGAGCAGCAGGAGACCGACCGACGCGATCCCGAATGCGGCCGCCAGTGGTCCGCGGACGCCGTGGCGGTTGATCAGGCGCCCGCCGGCGTGTGCCCCGGCTCCCGCCGCGAGAGCCAGCGGGATAAAGGACAGCCCGGTTGAGAGAGGCCCCTTGCCGAGGACAAACTGCAGGTAGAGCGAGCAGAGCAGGAACAGCCCGAAGATGAGCCCCGCTCCGAGCAGCATCAGGATCATCCCTCCGGCGACGGCGCGGTCGCGGAGTCGCTCGATCCTGAGCAGTGGCTGCTCGGTACGACGCTCGCAGGCGACGAACAGTCCGAGGCCCGCCAGCCCGGCGCTTCCTATGATGAGCGTCCGCGCCGAGGTCCAGCCAGCTTGGTCGGCCTGGGTGATTGCGTAGACGATCGTCCCAAGACTCGCAGTGACCACGGCGGCGCCGCGAAGGTCGAGGCCCGTCCACTGTGGCCGCTTGGTGTCGGGCGGAACGATTCTGGTCGCTGCGATCGCGAGCGCGATCGCGACCGGCAGGTTGACCAAGAAGATCATCCGCCAGTCGGCCAACTGGGTCAGGACGCCGCCGAGCAGAACGCCGATCGCGGCGCCGGCACCGCCGATCGCGCCCCACGCCGCCAGCGCCTTGGCGCGCTGTTGACCGTGAAACGCCGTGGTGATGATCGAGAGGGCTGCGGGCGAGAGCATCGATGCCCCCAGACCTTGACCTGCCCGGGCGGCGAATAGCTCGGCCCCCGAGCCCGCCATTGCCGACAGGAGCGATGAGATGGTGAAGACGCCCAGACCGGCCAGGAACAGTCGGCGGCGTCCGAGCAAGTCAGCGGCGCGGCCACCGAGGAGCAGGAGGCTGCCGAAGATGAGCGAGTAACTAGTGATCGTCCAACTAATGCTGGTGCCGCTAATCCCCAGATCCTTAGCGATGTTGGGCATGGCGATGTTGACCGCCGTGATATCGAGGATGACCATCAGCTGTGCGACCAGCAAGATGGCCAGCAGCCAGCCTCCGGTGTGCTTCGAGCTGTCGGAGCGGCCCGTGTGAGTGGTGTGGTCGTGATGGTGAAGGTGCATCGAACCCTCCAGGGCTAGTTCGGAGGACTCGCCGTCATCGTGGTCGTCGGGCGGGTCGTCCTAGCGTGACGTGGCGGCCATCTTGACCTAGCTGAGGGCTGGCGCCTAGGTCAGATACCCCACGCTTTACGCCAGACGGGAACTCACGGTGGGCCTGGCGGGATTCGTTGGGTATCCGTCCTTGGCGCCGAGCGACGTTGGCGGGATGATGTGGCGATGCCGCGACCCCGCAAGATGCTCGTCTTAGCCGTTGAAGGCTGCCAGTCGCTCGATGTGCTCGGTCCTGTCGAGGTCTTTCATCATGTATCGATCGAGGTTCCGGACGCTTACCAGGTCAGTGTCGTGGGGCCGAGCGATGCCGGGACGGTCAGCACGGACAGCGGCCAACGGCTGGGCGTCGCGCCGCTGCCTGACCCGCCGCCGCGGCACGACACGCTCCTGGTCGCGGGCGGACCTGGGGCACGCGCCGCCATCACAGACCAGGCGATCGTCGACTGGGTTCTCCGGGCGTCCCGACGCGCACGCCGCACCGTGTCTGTGTGCACGGGTGCGTACCTGCTCGCGGCCGCGGGGCTGCTCGACGACCGCAGGGCAACCACCCATTGGGCCCACTGCGATGACCTCGCTCGCAGGTACGCGCGGGTCCAGGTCGACCCGGATCCAGTCTTCATCAACGACGGCGAGGTGTGGACCTCAGCCGGCATCACCGCGGGGATCGACCTCGCGCTGGCGCTGGTCGAGGAAGACGTGGGTCCAGAGGCGGCGCTATCCGCCGCTCGAGAGCTGGTGGTCTTCCTCAAACGCCCCGGCGGTCAGTCCCAATTCAGCAGCGCCCTCTCAGCCCAACAGGCGACCAGACCCGAGCTCCGCGAGCTCCAGGCATGGATCGCCGGCCACCTAGAAGAGAACCTGTCGGTGCCCGTGCTGGCTGAGCGAGCGCTGATGAGCGAACGGTCATTCACCCGCGCATTTCACCGCGAAGTCGGCCAGAGTCCCGCCGCCTACGTCGAAACACTGCGTATCGAACGGGCAAGGGACCTGCTCGAAGACGGCGCCCCCTCACTAGAAGCCGTCGCCCAAGCCTCCGGATTCGCCAGCGCCGAAGTACTACGCCGCGCGTTTCACCGCCGCCTCAGCGTCTCACCCGCCGAATATCGCGACCGCTTCCAGCTCAGCCGCTAGCAGCGCGCAGCAAACGGCTGATGCCCCCTATACGCCGCCGACGATGGGGACGGGACATGTCTCCTCGTTGCCAAAGGCGCACGGGGGTCGGGAGCCGGGCAGGGCCGGCACAGAGCTGCGCCTCGTGCCTCAGAGCGCGATCACGCTCTTTCCTCGGGCATGTCCTTCTCCCTGGTACCGGAGAGCTTCAGGAACATCACTCAAGGCGTAGCGCCTATCGATCACAGGCACCAGCTTGCCGGCTTCGACGAGCTCCTTCAGAACAGCCAAATCCGGTCCGTTATGCCTAACGACGAACACCCGCATCCGCTGTCGCACCAACGGTGATAGCAAGAGCGCCTTGAACTGGCGCCCAAGCCCCAGCCAACGACCCACATCCTTTACGCCAACAACGACATAAGTGCCCCGACGGGTCAGCGCGCGCCTGCAATCGGATAACGAACGGCTCCCGACCAGATCGAGCATCACGTCGTACCGCTGTCCGGTTTGGGCGAAGTCCTCCTTTGTGTAGTCGATGACCTCGTCGGCGCCGATTGATCGGACCATGTCGAGGTTCGCTGTGCTGCAGATCCCGGTTACGTTTGCTCCGAACGCCTTCGCGACCTGCACGGCGAACGTCCCAACGCCGCCGGACGCCCCGTTGATCAAGACCCTCTGCCCCGGCGCCACCTTTCCTTGATCGCGAACGGCAGCAAGCGCAGTGAACGCGGAGTCTCCAACTGCCGCCCATTGCTCCAACGTGAGGTTCGACGCCGTGGTGAGGAGATCGCTCGCAGCAGCACACGCATATTCCGCGAACGCGCCCTTGCACCAGCCGAACACCTCATCGCCCGGCCGAAACTGCTGGACGTTTGCGCCAACCGCCTCGACCTGTCCGGCGATATCGAGTCCTGGTATCTCGCGCCTCGGCCGCCGCAGTCCCGCCACCAATCGCACGACATAGGGCATGCCCCTCAGGAGATGCCAGTCGCCGATATTGATAGCTGCCGAATGAACGCGCACCAGCACCTCATCGTCCTTGACCACCGGCTTATCGACGTCCGTGAGCTGCAGGACATCGGGTGAGCCGTACCGCGTTTGGACGATCGCCTTCATCGTGCTCCCGAGTCAATTGCTCCTTCCGAGTTCAGGCTGACCCTATCCGCCTAGAAGGTCATCGTGCGGCGTTCCCATCGGGCGGGTGGCACGACCACTCCGGGCTGCGGGTCCGTGAGATAGGCGACGCGGATGGCCGTCGCTCGGCTTTGGAGAGACCGGTGTCGCGCGGTGATTTGACGACTTGGAGGCGCCGGATTAGCATCGGGTTTGTAGGCGGAAGCGCTTCGAACCAGGATCGATGTTGTGCACATGAAACGAGCGCTGATAGTCGGGGCAGTGGTCGTATCCCTTACCGCTGGCTTTGCGCTTGATCGCAGTGGTCGGGCGTTCGCCAGCGCGGGGCCTTTCGGGGTTGGGATAACTCTGGTCGGTCACGCCGGCCCAGTTAGCAGCGTCGCGTTCAGTCCCAACGGGCGCACCCTCGCCGCCGCCACCGAGAACGGGACGGTTCAATTGTGGGACATGCGCCGCGACAGTTTGGTCGGGACGCTCAGGGGCCTCGTCCGCATCGTCGATAGTGTTGCGTTCAGCCCAAACGGACGCACGGTTGCGGCTGCAAGCAGAGGTGGCGTGGTTCGGCTGTGGGACGCGCCAACCCGGAGGCAGCTCGGAGCGACGCTCAAGGCGCACTCCGGCTCGGTCTACAGCGTCGTGTTCAGCCCGAGCGGACGCACACTCGCGGCGGCGAGCGCCAACGGGACGGTCCAGTTGTGGGACGTGAACAGCCACCGACTGCTTGGACAGCTCAACAATCATGCTGGCGCGATCACCAGCCTGGTATTCAGTCCCAACGGGCACACCCTCGCCGCCGGTGACGTCCAAGGAACCGTCGTGTTGTGGGAGGTGCAACACCGCCGCCGGCTCGGAGCGCCGCTGCAGACCCATCATCTTGTGAACAGCGTTGCCTACGGTCCCGACGGTCGAACGATCGCCGTCGGAAATGGCGACCGCGGGACGGTCGGCCTGTGGAACGCGCAAACCCGGCATTTGGTCCGGACGCTGCGCACCGGCAATAGCGGCCCGGTCAACAGCGTCGCGTTCGCTCCCCACAAGCGGATTCTCGCCACCGGCAGCGGCACCGGGACGGTCCAGCTGTGGGACCTGCCAGCCGACAACCAGCTCGAGACACCTAGACGGCGCCACCGGCAACGTCTTTAGCGTGGCGTTCAGCCCCGACGGGCGGACACTCGCCGCCGGAGGATTCAACGGAACGATCGGAGTCTGGCGGAGCTTCGCATAGCGACGTCTGAAGTCACTCGGTGCCAGTTACCTGGCTTCGACCCAAAGCAGCCCTGGGCATAACCGACCTGTGCGTCGTCTGCGCCCGGAAACAGCGCATCTCGCGCGGGCGACTGCTTTCGCAATCTGCCGCCCCCCACATCCGACAACTCCTTCGGCGACCAGGCGATCACGTGCGCCGGAGATGGTGGCGTCTCTTCGGCGCTGTAAAAGTCGGTTCCCTTATCCGCGCTGAGCAGGTCTTCCAACTGCCCACGCTGTTCGGCCTCACCTTCCCCCGCCCGCCGTCGTAGCGCGGTACCACACGTGCAACCTGGGTCTGCTCGAGCGTCACCTCCGCGACGCGGCTCGCGTACGGGTCGGTGGTTCGCCGCAAGGGCAGCTCGCGCCGGTGTGCCGGGTGCCGGACCAGCAACCCGTCCCTCAGAGCCGAAGGATGGCAGCCCGGGAAGCCTTGCCATCGCGCCAGCGTCATGGTAGGTATGAAGAAACACCCAGCAGCCGCCGGGGGATCACCGGTGGCGGGCCGGCGACAGGCCAGCGAGAACCGAACAGCACGATGAACACGACTACCGCGAAGTGGCCGATGGCCCCATCGTCGCCGGCCGGGTCCGCCAGGGTGTTCCGGCCTTCCTCGTCGCGCTCGCCTCGGCGCTGCCGCTGACCGCCGTGTTCGCGCGCGTCTTCGCGTCGGTCTTCGAGACTCCCGTTCCTGCGACATCGCAGCTGGCCCCAGGACGCCGGACGCCAGCACCCTCGCGCAGAGGGAGCGCCAGGATGAGCCGGACCGTGCGGGCGTGGGCGGGCGTCGTCGGCTCGGTCCTGACGTTGGCGGTACTGATCTGGCGCCTGGGCACGGGCCCGTTCCTCGATGGGCTCCGCTCAGTCGACGGCGGGGCGCTGGCGGCAGCGGCAGGCATCGCAGTACTGACCACGGTGTGCTACGCGTGGCGGTGGAAGATCGTCGCCCGTGGTCTCGGCGTCGATCTGTCGCTGCCCGCTGCGGTGGCGGCGTACTACCGGGCGCTGTTCCTCAACGTCGCATTGCCCGGCGGGATCGTGGGCGACGTCCATCGCGGGGTCAGCCACGGTCGCGACGTGAGCGATGTCGGCCGCGGGTTGCGGTCCGTTGCGTGGGAACGCTTCGCCGGGCAGGTCGTTCAGGTCGTCCTGACGGTAGTCGTTCTACTCGCGCTGCCGTCGCCCGTGCGCTCGTTCATGCCGCTGGTGGCGATCGCGGTTGTCGTGGCGGTACTCGGCATCGTGCTCGTGGCGCGGGCGCGGCCCGATGGCGCTCGGTCTGCGTGGGCGCGACTTCTGGGCGGAGCGGCCGGCGACATCCGTGACGGGCTGCTCTCCCGCAGGGCGTGGCCGGGCATCGCGCTGGCGTCCCTGGTGGGCGTCGCTGGTCACGCGGCGACCTTCCTGATCGCCGCACGGACCGCTGGCACCACCGCGCCGGCGTCGCGGATGCTTCCGATAGCGTTGCTCGTGACGGTGGCCATGGTGCTGCCTAACGTCGCTGGCTGGGGACCGCGCGAGGGCGTGGCGGCATGGGTGTTCGCCGCGGCTGGCCTGGGTGCGCAGCGGGGGGTCGCCACCGCCGTCGTCTACGGCGTCATGCTGCTCGTCGCCACCCTGCCGGGTGCAGCCGTCCTCGTAGTCGCATGGTTCCGTCGTACCCGGCCTCCGGCGCGGACCCAACCGCCGCTGCGAAAGCGACCAGCACGTGCTTGACCGCCCTACACCCTGTTGACTGTGGCATGCCGATCGACCGCTATCTCGGCAGCGCAACGTCGCGGCGACTCGAGCGCTCCAAGGCCCGCCGCGACGAGCGGACCGTCCAGGCCTGGACGAGAACCAAGGGTTCGCCTGATCCTCCCGCCATCGGAGCGCACTTGCTGGCGTCTCAGTCAGGATGTAGCCTCGCTGACGACCTTACGCAACCGGAAAGTGATCAACACAAAGCACGCGCGATGGCGGTCAGATCTGAGAGCCGCGTAACAATCGCCAGCAGCGTCCCTGAAGTGTGGGCGTATGTCTGTGACGTCGGACGCTGGCCGGAGTGGGCGCCAACGGTTCGCGAATGTTGGCTTGCCGGAGGGGCTCCGCTTCAGCCCGGCTCACGGGTGGAGCAACGGGCGAAGGGGATATTCGGGTCCACTTACGACCGGACCCAGTACGTGACCGCGGTCGAGGCGCCCCTCCGCTTGGCGTTCGCCGGGCCGATGGGCCTTTCCGCGGCGCGCTGGGGAATGGAGCTCGAGCCGCTGGAGGATAGGCAGACCGGGGCCAAGATGTGGGTTGAGGTCGACCTCAGGAGCCTCATGCGCGCGATCCCCGACCGCGTTCTCGAAGACAGGATTCGGGGCGTGATGGATCGCGAGATGGCGGCGATCAAGGCGGCGGTCGAGTCCGCCACGCCGGGCGGCTCGGATTCCTAGATCGCCGAGCGGGCGCCGTAGCGCATCCCCTCAAGGCGCACGGGCAGACCGGCAAGGTGGCGATGAGCGGGCAACGGCGTCGGCCCGAGAAGGGTTAGAGCCAAGCGAGCGATCTCAACTTCCGCTCGTCACTCATGGCCGCTCCCCTGCCCTGGTTCATCGACGGTCCTAGAGCCGCGGGACCCGGCAGCGAGGAATGCGGTCCCGAAGAACAACTCGGTCCAGGAGGGATCGGCCAGCCTATCCTGCATAGCTGCACGAATGGTCTCCCACGGACGGCGCACGATCCACTCGTCTATGGAGGCGAACGGCCGCACAAGTGCGATTCCGAGCTGCGCTAGCCACCGAGGCGCGTTGTCGGGAACCTTGAGATCCACCACGACCCAGCGCCCACCGCGCGAGAGGGCCGCGGCGCCATGGGCGATGACATCTCCGCATTCAGGCACCTGCGACAGGGCGTAAGTGGACAGGATCGCGTCGACCTCGGTTGGGAACTCGAACTCGGCCGCGTCGGCTTGCACGAGGCTGATATTGCTCCAGCCGTTGGCCTCTATCCGATGCTGGGCCTGGGCGAGCATCGCGTCGGTCAGATCGACGCCGACGATCCGCCCGTCGGGACCGATCACTTGCTCGATCAGCGAGAAGTTCAGACCGGTGCCGCAGGCGATCTCGACGACGCTGTCACCGGGCCGAAGCCCGAGTGCTTGTACGGCCCGGAGGCGGTGGGCCCGGTGAGGGTAGCCGGGCGCGGGGTAGAACTGGGAAGTGATGTCGTAGTGCTTCGCCTTCTTGCGGTATGTCTCAATCAGGTGCTCTCGCCTACTGTCGATCTGGCTCACGGTGTGCTCCTCGATCTCGGTAGCGTCGCGGCAGAACCGCGACCCGTCACCCGGCTTGCTTTGCATATCGATGCGGTCGGCGTGGGCGCGCAGGAGCTCGGGCACGTGGCCCAGCAGCTCCTTGCCATACGCAGGGCAGCTCGCCACCGGCCGAGTCTAACCGTGGCCTCCGCTCTGCGTACTGTCGAGGAGAGCCCGTCGGTTGCCCGCGGCGGGGATGCTACGGGCAACCCGAACACGCAGGCACGTCGAAGACTCCGATCCATATGTCCCGAGGGAGTCGCCTAGCAGGCGATGACGGCCAGCGGCCCGGCTAGGGTGCGGAGGTCGGGCACGGCCGATGCCGAGCCGCACAGCCCGGTCGGGGCGACGAGCACGTGCGCGCGGGCGTGTGCGGTCAGCCGGCGTCCAGCGGCGGTCCCGGTGGCGGTGGCTGCGTCGCGTAGGGTTCCGGTCACGCCGAGCAGCGTTTCGGCTTTGACCAGGACGGACTTGGAGGCGTGGGGCCGGAGCGTGGCGATCGTCCAGCACACGAGCCGGCCGTGGTCTCTGACCCCGTTGCTGCCGACGACAAACATGGTCCCGGGCGGCAGCCGGTCACAGACCTTCACGTTGTGCAGTGCCCACGGGTTGGGGTCAGTGGTCGACGCGGTTTTCGTCACGCGCAGATTGACCGAAGGCGGAACGCGCGTGGTCGCGGTCGCCTGATTGTTGGAGAGGTCAGGGTCTGGCTGGTCGCCGGAGACGGTCGCGAGGTTCGCGACCGAACTGCCGGCGGCGCTGTTGAGCACCCGCGCCCGGACGATGACCGAAGCTCGGCCGCCGCTGGGCAGTCGGGGAGACGACCCGCGCGCGGCGGCGACGTCTTCCACCACGCCCGAGACCAGGCCTCGCGTCCCGGGATCGCTGAGTCGCGTGGCGAGTCGCGTGGCGGCGGCAAAGCGAGGGTCGGTGGTCAGTATTCGTTTTTGATGACGAGGTAGGAACCGCGAATGGTTCCGGCCAGCTTTGAGTTCTGCCTCGCGAACTTGAACCGCGAGGCGAGCTCCGCAGGCACTTCCATCCCTTCGGAGAGCTTGAACCCGACCGCCCGCTTCTTGGGGTCGTCGATGGTGTACATCACGTTGATCGACAGACCGCTCTCATAGAAGACGTAGGCCATTCGGATGTTCTCGACCTGGAAGGCCGTCGCCTCGAGAGGGCGAGAGGAGATGACGAGATCGCGTTCTTCCTTGAGGATTCGGTGCACCCAGTCGATGGTCTTCTTGGCGTTGCTCGCAGGCTCCACCGTGAAGATGTAGTCGTACTTGTTCTTGAAGTACCGGGCCTCATGCGCCCGCAGACCGGCGAGCGCCGCCGCGACTGGTGAGGACTCCAGGCCGACTGTCGAGACATCGTTGAAATCCACGGCGTAGGGCATGACGCACCCTCCTGTCATCTTGCTTGGATGTTGTCGGCAGCGTGCGCCAGGGGCCTTCGCTGCGCGATCGGCGGCCGGACGCAGGCGCTAATCGTCCGCTGCTAGATCGGCGAGTAGGGGAGTTTGGTGAGGTGTCGTGGTAGGGGGATGCGGAGCTTGCGCATGATCTCAAGGGCGGTTCGGTCGCCGCTTTCGACCCCGCCGTTGAGGTAGCCCTGGCTGTAGGTTGAGGTCGCTTCCCCGGCGAAGTGGACGTTGCCTTCGGGTTTGCCCAGGCCGCGCCAGAAGCGCGTGTATTGGCCGGGCGCGAAGGCGGCGTAGGAGCCGCGCGTCCAGGGGTCACGGGGCCAGAGGTCAGCCCAGGCGTGACCGTTGAAGTGTGCCCGGCTGTCGGGCACTGCTTGGTCGACTCGATCCAGCACCGAGTCTCGAAGTCCGGGAGTGGCCGGCGCGTGGGGCGCTGATCCGCGCCATGACTGGCCCGTGCGTCCGCCGGCGTAGACCGTGATCAACCCCGCTTGGCCCGGTTCATGGGCTGAGCTCTCCCAGGTATCGAAGTCGGGGTCGGACGAGGTCATTAGGGAGCTCCAGCGGTCAAGCTTCCAGGGTCGCGTGTCGTATTGCACGATCACCTTGGCGTCCGACCCCATCGCCAGCTTGTGAATCGCGGCGAGTTTGTGGGCGCTGAACTCGGCGCCCTGCGTGTCGACCTCGCGCAGCGTCGTAAACGGCACGGTGAGGACCACAAGGTCGGCGATGACCGGGCCGGGAACGCCGTCGAAGTCGAGCGCATAGCTGCCGCCGGCTCGGCGGCGTATCGCGCGAAGCGGCGTACCCGTATGGATACTCGCCGCGGGGAGAGTGGCGGCTGCCCGATGGATCACCTGGTCGTTTCCGCCGCGCACGTGCCAGCGCTCGTCAGCGCCCGGAGACGGGACGACGAGATAGTCGATCCAGTTAAGTGCCGAGAGGCGATCCAGGTTGAGGCCATACCAACCGCTCATCGTCTGATCGAGCCATTCGCCGAGGCCGGAGCCGAGCACTCCCCGCACGTGCACGTCGAGCCATTCGGACATTGACAGTCGATCGACAGCCACCGCCTGGGGTGTCGCCGTCGGGTAGGAGTAGGCGGCCGTATCCACCCGCCCATGCCCGCGCAGTACACCTACCCGGCGCGCCTCGTGGGCCACAGCCGCTTGCACGCGACGCATACCGACGTTGATCTCGTGCTGGGTGAGGTCGCGGCCACGCACCCAGTTTGGCGAGTACGGCCCAGACCTCGCCGCGAACAGGTCGTCCAGTTCGAGTCCGAGCTCTCGCACGAGTTGGCGCAGGTGCACATGGCGGGTGTCGATGAACTCGCCGCCGTGCTCAGCGGTCTGGCCGTCGGCAAACCCCCGCGCCGTCCAGCACCGCCCGCCCAACCGGTCACGAGCCTCGTAGACGGCCGAGGTGACCCCCACTCGGTGAAGCTGATAGGCAGCAGCGATCCCCGCCAGGCCGGCACCCACGATCACCACACGAGCATCGGTAGGTGACTTTCGGCCGGTCGAAGCCGAAGCGCGCCCGGCGCCTGCCAACACCATCGCCGCTCCCAGCCCGCCACCGGCAAACAACAACTCACGGCGTGAAAACGCCGACCAAGACCACGCCTCATCCACGGCGGTACCGGCTCCTCCAGCACCGATCGATTCAATCGAACGCTGCTTTACCTCACGCGCAGCCAGCGACCGTCGACCACCATGAGCACGTCTCCCAGGGTCAGCGCCATCGCCGGTCACGCCGGTCATTCAACGCGCCCGACGCCCTCCCGTCAACCCACATGCCGGCCCTCGCTGCGCCATGGGGGCGCCGTCGTCGTGAACGGCGCCGAGCTGAACGCAGCACCACGGCTCCCGGTGAAGGTCGAAGTACGAGGTCGCGCAGCTGCCCGAGCTCAGCACCACCAGCCGACCGTGAGGACTCGGTACGGCGTCGGTCACGGTCCTCGACGACGGGCCGTCCGACGCAGATCGGTTATCACGGCGCTCAGGGTCGCGAGATGCGGATACGCGTTGGATAGCCCAGAGTCGGTGATCTCACCGGTGGACGCGTCGACGATCAACGTCAAGACTGAGCCGCTCGCCCCGCGTGCCCCGGCGGGAACCGACACATCGTTGAGCGCGAAACGTCCCCGCTCGGCAATCAGATATGACCACCGCTGCCCCGGAACGATATCGCCTGACGCAACGAGGTTCGCATCGTGGCGGGTCCCTTCACTGTGTTGAACCAGACTCGGCGTGGGATCGCCCGCCCGCCTCGCCGCCGTCTCGGCAATCGACAGGATCCGGCGCTCCGACAGGTGCGGCCTTCCGAGCAAGGGGTGTGAGCTTGTAGATGCCGCTGAGGTTGCGACGACCACTCCCACTATCGCGAGCAGTACGACAGCCAATGCCACGGCAAACCATCTACGTCGAGTGATGGCGATCATGGGAGTCACGAAACACTACGCGCGACCATGTCGATGATCACGCGCAGTGGATGTACGCCCACGAGTCCGACATTGATTGAGACCGGCAGGCGCAGCCGTGGTTCGGGCCCGCGCCGTAGGCGCTCAAGCCGTCGATGCGCGCGGGAGCACGACGAGCTTGCCGGTCGCCTCGCCGGCCGCCATCCGGCGGTGCGCGTCGACCGTCTGCTCAAGCGCGTACACCGTGTCGATGTTGGGCGCCACCTCGCCACGCTCGACCTTCTCGACGACGCTGCGCAGCAGCGGCCCACCCACGCGGGCGTCGTGCACGTCGTTGGAGTGAAACGCGGTCAGCTTGCGGCCCGACGGGATCATCGCGATTGGCTCGAAGTCCGGGATCACCCAGCTGTCTGAAAGCGACCCGGAGTTGCACGCCGTCGCGCCGGGCCGCAGCAGGCGCAGCGTCTCGAGCACGGCGAGACCGCCAATCAGATCGACGGCGCCGCCGCAGCCGCTCTCGGGCAGCGCAGCCCGGGCGCGCTTTTCGAAGCCGTCGCCCTCGAGCACGATGCCCGCAGCGCCGAGCTCGGTAAGTCGACGGCATTTCGCCTCGTTGCGCGTCGTCGCGATCACCCGCACACCCGCGGCTCGCGCGAGCTCCAGGCAAGCGAGCCCGACCGAGGACGTCGCGCCGCGCAGCAGCAACGTCTCACCCGCCTGCAGGCCGAGATGCGCGAGCGAGCCGGCGGCAGTCACGAACGTCTCAGGCAGCGCGCCGAGCACATCCCACGGCAGCGTCGTCTCCAGCGCGATCAACTGATGCTCGGGAACAAGCGCGTACTCCGCATACCCGCCGTCGAACGCCCGGCCCATCTCGCCCATCAGCGCCGCGACGGTCGTTCCCGGCGGCACCACGGGCGCATCACTATCGACCTCCTCCACCACGCCGACCAGCTCGATCCCAAGGATCCGCGGGAAAGTGACGGCATCGCCGGCGTAGCCCTTGAGCGTCTTGTATTCGGACCGGTTCAGCCCGAACGCCTCGACTCTCACCAACGCCCAGCCAGGCCGTGGGTTGGGGCGCGGCACCTCGCGCACAACCAGCCCTTCAGGCCCTGCAGGCCGCTCCGCGACGACCGCTCGCATCTGCGCCATACAACCAAACGCTAGCTACTCCGCCGCAGCAGCGCCCACCAAGCTGCGGGTCGACCATGGGGCCGCATCCAGCGATGAGGTGATTTGCGGCGGCGCGCCGGGAGGCGCGCCGGTCCACCGGCCCCGGCCTGCAAACCTGCAGGCGACAGCGATCGGCCTCACCGAACCCGGGTCCAGTCACGCCCTCCCCGGGCACGGACCGGGGGGTCGCACGGGCGCGACGGGTCAGCCGAACGGTCAGATTGCTGCGATATGAGGGAACCCGCGCAGGCCAACGTGGCCAGCACCGTCGTCAGCAGTGACACGTTCGCTGAGATGTCCGAGACCGGCACCGTCGACGTGAGGCTCGGGGCGGAGGGACGAGCGCGTGCGGAAGCAGCGTCTGGAGGCGGCACTCACCGTTTTCGACTGACAGCCCGCTAACTGAATCGATCAACAAAAGGAATAGACAGATGACCCAGCTCAGTACCTCCGAGATCCCCGCGGGCTTCGCCGAGAAAACGGTGGAGGTGAACGGCGTCACGCTCAACTACGCGATCGGGGGCACGGGGCCGGCCGTAGTGCTTCTGCACGGTTACCCGCAGACCTGGTACATGTGGCGGAAGGTGATGCCCGCCCTCGCGGGCCAGCACACCGTGATCGCGCCAGACCTGCGCGGCTCAGGCGGCTCGGACGCGCCCGCAACGGGCTATGACAAGGCCGGCCTCGCGGAGGACGTCCACCAGCTGCTGGTGGCGCTCGACCATGACGACCAGGTGAGCGTGGTCGGGCACGACATCGGGGGCATCGTGTCGTATGCCTACGCCGCCGCTCACCCGGACTCGGTACGCCGCCTTGCGGTGATCGAGGGGCCGCAGTTCGACGAGAGTCTCTACCAGTTCCCGGCGACTACCCCAGCGGGTCCCGGCTTTTGGAATTTCGGCTTCTTCATCCTTGACAATGGGCTGCCCGAGCGCATCGTAAGCGGGCGCGAGGAGACCTGGATCGCGGGCTTCGTGGACTGGCTGGAGGTCGTCAAGGGCGCGGTGGACCCCGACGCAGTAGCGGAGTACGCGGCGCACCTGCGACGGCCGGGCCACCTCGCGGCTTCGTACGCCTATTTCAGGACCTTCCGGCGCGACGTCGAAGAGACGATCCGCAACCGCGAGACGCCGCTGGCCATGCCGGTACTCGCGGTCGGCGGCGAGGGCGCTCTCGGCCAGATCATCCCCGACCAGGCGCAGCGGTACGCCGGCGACGTCACGGACGTCGTGCTCCCATGCGGTCACTGGGTTGCGGAGGAAAGCCCGGAACTCCTTCTTAAGCACTTGCTGCCGTTCCTCGCTAGCCCAGCGAGTACAGGAAGGAGAAAAGATGCAGCTCCGGTACCGGCTCCTGACCGAGCTTGAGGCAGTCCCGGAGACACCAGGGTATTGGCCGGGGGTTCCCCCGGTGCGACGCGCCGCCCGCCGCCTGAATATCAGTCAGGTACCGGCCCGCACTTGAAGCAGAACGTCGCCCCCCGCGGCGGTCCGGATGCGGGCCACGCTCCGAGAGAAAGGAAATCGCATGCCTAAAGTCACAGTCGGCCGGGAGAACTCCGCCGACATCCAGATTCACTATGAGGACCATGGCGCGGGCCAGCCCGTCGTGCTGATCCACGGGTATCCGCTCAGTGGCCGGGCCTGGGACAAGCAGGTCCCGGTCCTGCTGGAGGCCGGCCACCGGGTCATCACCTACGATCGACGCGGGTTCGGCCAGTCCAGCCAGCCCGTGGTTGGCTACGACTACGACACTCTCGCCGCCGACCTGGCCACCCTTCTTGAGCACCTGGACCTGTGGGACGCCGTGCTGGTCGGACACTCCATGGGCACCGGGGAGGTCACTCGCTTCCTGGGTACCTATGGCTCGGCGCGAATTGCCGCGGGCGTGCTCGTGTCCCCGATCCCGCCGTTCCTTCTCCAGACCAGCGACAACCCCGACGGCGTGCCGCAAAGCGTGTTCGACGGGTTCGTGAAGGCCGCACAGTCTGACACGCCGGCGTGGATGAAGGGCTTCCTGGACAACTTCTACAACGCCGACACCTTGCGCGGGACCCTGGTCAGCGATCAGGCCTACCAGGCCAGTTGGAACATCGCAGCCAGCGCCTCGGCGACCGCGGCGGTCGCGTGCATCTCGACCTGGGCGACCGACTTCCGCGCCGACCTGCCCAAGATCGACCTACCGATGCTCGTGGTCCAGGGCGACGCGGACCAGGTCTTGCCGCTGGACAAGACCGGCGAGCGGCTGCCCGGCCTGATCGACGACGTACAGCTCGTGGTGATTGCGGGTGGACCGCACGCGATCTCGTGGACTCACGCGGACGAGCTGAACGCGGCACTGCTCGACTTCCTGGGCAGCTACGACCGGCGAAACACAAGCATCGAAACACAGACAATCACTAACTGAGGAGCCATCATGTCGAATCACTTCAGTGCTGACAATCTCAAGTTTCCGGGCGACGACAGGCGCCTGGACTTCACTGATCTCTTCGTGTTCGAGTCATCAGAGGACCCTGACAAGACGGTACTGATCATCGACTCGAACCCGACGAGCGCTCCACCCCCGATTCCATCGCCCACAACCGGGCCGGAATTCCACCCCGACGCGGTCCACAGGATCAACGTCGACACGAACGGCGACGCAAAAGCCGATATCGCGCTTACGTTCACCTTCTCCGAGTATGAGAACGGCGTGCAAAGCGCGGCGGTCTGGTACGCCACCGGCAGTCAGGCCAGGCAGCCCGAGCCCGATGGCGAACTGCTCACCGAATCTCTCCCGGTCAGCTTCGACGGCATCGCCCGGCCAGTCCAGGTCGGCTCGATCCGGCTGACCGCCGGGTTGCGCAGCGACCCGTTCTTCGCCGACGTCGAGGGTGCTCTGCACGGCTTGGTGTGGACCGGGCACGACGACTTCGCCGAGAACAACGTCGATTCGATCGCGGTGGAGATACCCAGTGCGATGCTCGGCGCCGATCCGGTGATGGGCGTCTGGGCCACGATCAGCCTGCGGCGTGACGGCACGCTCGTGCAGATGGACCGCGGCGGCCACCCGACGATCAATCCGTTCATCAACCCCGACGGCGAGAAGAACCTCTACAACTCTCGCCAGCCGGCCGACGATATCGCCAACTACCTGGAGCCTTGGTCAAAGATCCTGGAAAACGGCGGCTACTCGCCCGAGGAGGCAAAGGCGGCGGCGATGCAGGTGCTGCCCGACATCCTCCAGTACGACCGCACCAAGCCGGCCACCTACCCCAACGGTCGCGTCCTCACCGACGACGTCTACAGCATGCGCTTTGCCTGGCTGACCCACGGCAAGGTTCCGCCGAGCGGCCTGACGCCGCACGACGACCTGCAGGCGCAGTTCCCTTACCTCGGCGCGCCGCACCCCGTGCCGGTGATGAGTTCCTGATCACTGGTTCCTGATCCGAACGGATGCTGCTGCCAGCTGGCCGCAAAAAGCATCGGGGGAATCCAGGTCCGGCCGGGCGCCGGACCTGGACCCTCCGGTCAGGAGTGCCCACCATGCCCGATTTACCCGCCTCCCGGTCCCCGCGCAGTACCGCGATGATCCGCCACTCGTTCGCCGCCATGACCCGCCAGGAGCGGACGCACGTGATGGCGATGTTCGGAGTGATCGCGGGCTTACACGTGCTCGGGTTCTTCGTCTTCTTCGCGTTCGTGCTGCCTTCCCATTACAAGGGGCTGGGGATCGGCGTGTCGACCCTGGCCTACACCCTCGGCCTACGTCACGCGTTCGACGCCGATCACATCTCCGCGATCGATAACACCATCCGCAAGGTTCTCAGCGAGCGGCGGGACACCGGTCAGCCGCGCCCATTCGGGTTCGGCTTCTTCTTCTCGCTCGGCCACTCCACGGTCGTCGTCGCGATCGGAATCGCCATCGTCGTCGCGGAGAAGACGGTGGTTCACGCAGTTTCGAACAGCGCTTCGGGACTGGAGCGATTCGGCGGGGTGTTCGGGACCGTCGTGTCCGCGTCGTTCCTGCTCGTGATCGGGCTGTTGAACCTCTTCATCCTGGCCGGGATCGCGCGCGTCTTCCGCTCAATGCGCCGCGGCGAGTACGACGAGGCGGAGCTCGAGCGGCAACTCGAGAACCGCGGGTTCTTCTACCGGATCTTCGGCCGCTGGACGAAAGCCATCACGAGGGAGTGGCAGCTGTACCCGGTGGGTGTCGTGTTCGGCCTGGGTTTCGACACCGCCACCGAGGTTGCCCTGCTGGCCACCACCGCGCTCTTGGCCTCCGAGCACATCCCGTGGTACGCGATCCTGTGCCTGCCGATTCTGTTCACGGCCGGCATGACGCTCATGGACACCGTTGACGGACTGTTCATGAACCTGGCTTACGGCTGGGCGTTCTTCAACCCGGTCCGCAAGGTGTACTACAACCTCGCCATCACGGGACTCTCTGTGGCCATCTGCTTCTTCATCGGAGGGGTCGAGGCCCTAAGCCTGTTCCCCCAAGAGATCAAGGGGCTCAACCAGAGCCACGGCTTCTGGGGCTTTATGGCCAACTTCAACGTCAACACGGCCGGCTTCGTCATCGTCGGCATGTTCATACTGACGTGGCTGGCCGCGCTGCTCGTCTGGCGCTACGGCCAGATCGAGAAGAAATGGACGGCCAGGCTACAGCCGGCAACCGCAGGTGGCATGGCCCCAGGAGCCGCCGCTGCCGACCGGGGCAAACCGCAGGACAGGCCTGGCTAGGCCGGCGCGGCAAGCTGTCACACGAGCGTGCTGGTCACGGTCTAGACGGTGAGTACGAAGACTTCGCAGAACGGCTCGAGGATGTGCCACACAGCCCGGTCCCCGGCGGTGAACGAGCCGACGTCACCGACGCCGAGCTCTAGGTTCTCGCCAGTGTCAAACTCGATCCGCAGCTTTCCCTCAACCACGTGAATCGTCTCATCTTTGTCCCACTGGTAGCGGATCGCAGCTGGGTCGCAGCGGAAGATCCCGACCACGTGCGAGCCATGCTCCTCGGGGCGTACCCAGTGGACACGCGAATTTGGATTCCCGTCAAGAATGTCATCGTCTGGAAATGGATACGGCTCGAACTCGAGAGCGTCGATGCTGCCGGTGAAAATGGTGGCCATGGTTCTCCAGATGGTCGACGACGCGCAGCGTCGCGTAATCGGTCGATGGTCGTCACGAAGGGCGGAACGGATTGCCGAGTCCGAGCATAACCTCGGTCGTCGGCCATCTAAGCGATACCCGGGGAGAGTCCGAGGTCCTCGCGCGTCAGGCGGAAGCCGAGCGAGCGGCTCGCACCGAGGCGCTCGTAGTAACCCTCGGTCCGAGTGCGTATGTCGAGTTGCAGCCCTCCCGCGCGCTTGAGGCCCTCGCGCAGGAGCCGGGAGCCGAGCCCGACTCCTCGCCAGTGCCGGTCGATCAGGAGCATCGAAACGTGGGCCTGAATGTGCCCATCCGACTGGACCTGGACCGCGCCGGCAACCGACCCGCCCACGGTCGCAACCAGCGTCGTCGCGCCTGGCGCCGTCAGCGCGCGGTAGGTCCGCTCTACATCGTCCGTGTACTCGGTCCAGCCCTCCGCCGTGACGAGCGCGATCAACCCATCCAGGTGGGCTTGAGCGAACGGTTCAATCGAGGCCTCGGTCATGCGGCGTTCAGGCGACTCGGCGAACGCCATCTCGTACGGAACGCCTCGAGTTCATCGATCACCCCGACCCGAGTCGAAGGTAGGGTCTTTTGGGCTCGCGGGTTCGGATCCCACCGTCTCCCCTGCCCGGGTCATGGACCCCGTCGCACCGTGTACTTCAGGTGGGTGACGCCGGGAGCCTCGACAGCTCGGACCTGCTCGAGCTGCGGCGCGGCGTCCCCGAGGTTGTCGAGTAGGCGCTCACCGTCGCCGAGCAACACCGGTGCCACGTGGAGCTCGAGCTCGTCCAGCAGCCCCGCCGCGATGTATTGCTGAATGGCTTGGGCGCCGCCCCAGAGCCGCACGTCGAGGCCGTTTGCGGCCTCGCTCGCCAGCTCGAGCGCGCGCTCGATCCCGTCGGTGACGAAATGGTATGTGGTGCCTCCCTCCATCTCGATCGGATCGCGCGGGTAATGGGTGAGGATGAACACGTCGTTGTGGTACGGCGGATCGTCCCCCCACCACCCCTTCCACTGCCCATCCCCCCAATCCCCGCCGCCCACGGGTCCGAACATGCTGCGACCCATCACGCCAGCGCCGACGTTCTCAAGCGTCTCCTCCATGATCCGCGTGCTCTCGTTCACGTCGCCGCCCTGCGCCCCGTGCGATTCGCGCCAGGCGCCCAGCGGGACCATCCAACCATGGAGAAGCTCGCCGCCCTCGCCGAGCGGGTTCTCATCGCTTTGGTTGGGGCCGGCAACGAACCCGTCCAGCGAGATCGAGATGTGACACGTGAGCTTGGTCATCGCTCCTCCTAAGTTCGTTCGGGTTGCGAAAGGCGTATCCGCTCGCGCCACTATACTTAAGTTAATGCTTTACCAACGTGCCGAGCGCGAACCCGTCGATCACGTCTTTCACGCGCTGGCCGATGCCACTAGGAGGGGCATCGTCGAGCGGTTGAGCCTCGGCCCGGCAACCGTGAGCGAACTCGCGGAGCCCCTGCCGATGTCGCTCTCGGCGGTGGTCCAGCACCTTGAGGTGCTGCGGGTGAGCGGCCTCGTCAGCTCCGAGAAGGTCGGGCGGGTGCGAACCTGCCGGATCGAGCCGGCGGCGCTGTGCCCCGTGGAGCAATGGATCGACGCGCGGCGGTCGAGTTGGGAGCTCCGCCTCGACCGCCTTGGCGAGTACCTCGCCGAAGCCAACGACGAGCCGAAAATGGGCACGCGATGAGCGGACGATCGGTGGAGCACTCCACCCTTGTCGTCGAGCGCACGTACGACGTATCGCCCGAGCGAGCATTCGCGGCGTGGGCCGATCCCGAAGCCAAGGCGCGCTGGTTCGTCGACTCCGAGACGAGCCTCGAGCTCGACTTCCGCGTCGGCGGGCGGGAACGCAGCCGGGGCACCGCGCCGGATGGCAATGCCTACAGCTACGAGGCGCTCTACCAGGACATCGTCCCGGCGCACCGCATCGTCTACACCTACGACATGCACTTGCAGGGAACGAGGATCTCGGTCTCGCTGGCGACGGTGGAGTTCAGACCCGTGGGCGACAATCGCACCCGCTTGGTCTTCACCGAGCAGAGTGCGTTCCTCGATGGCCACGAGTTCCCGGGCCGGCGCGCCGGGGGGTGGGGAAGCCTCCTCGACGCCCTGGGAAAGGAGCTCCAAAGCGAGGCCCCGGGAACCTGAGCGGTACCTCGCTTGATTCGAACATCGGAGCCAATGATGAAGGCGGTCCGTTTCAGTCAGTTCGGAGGTCCGGAGGTGCTCGAGATCGTGGATCTCCCCGATCCGCACCCGGGTCCCGGCCAGGTCCGGGTTGCGGTGCGCGCAGCCGGTGTCAACCCGAGCGACTGCAAGAAGCGCGAGGGCCTGATGGACAGAGAGCTTCCGCAGAGAATGGGCTACGAGGCGGCCGGTGTTGTCGACGAAGTTGGCGAGGGTGTTGCGGACGTGGGTGTCGGCGATCGAGTGTTCGGCTTCTCGGCCGAGGAGGGGGCTCAGGCTGAGCTGGCGGTGCTGTCGTACTACGCGCCGATCCCGGCGTCGCTTGATTTCCCCAAGGCTGCCGCGCTGCCGGCCGCGGTCGAGACGGCCACGCGTGCGCTTGACCAGCTCGGCGTCGGGAACGGCAGCGCACTGCTGATCAGCGGTGCCTCCGGAAGCGTTGGCAGCGCCGCAGTTCAGCTGGCCGTGGTTCGTGGCGCGCGCGTGATCGGCACCGCCGGTCTGGCCAATCACGAGTACGTTCGCTCGCTGGGTGCCGAGCCCGTTGCCTACGGTGAGGGCCTCCTCGAGCGGGTGCGCACGCTCGCGCCCGCGGGCGTCGACCTTGCGCTCGATGTCGCCGGCAGCGGCGTCCTGCCCGAGCTCATCGAACTCGCCGGCGGCCCGGAGCACGTCGTCACGATCGCCGATTTCGCCGGCGCCCAGAAGTATGGGGTCAGGTTCAGCCGCGGCGATGCCGGTCGGGCGGTCCACTCGCTCGCCGAGATCGGCGAGCTGATCGAGGCCGGGCGCTTCTCGCTCCCGGTCGCTCGGACCTTCCCGCTTGCCAAGGTTGCCGAGGCGCATCGGATGAGCGAGCACGGTCACGCGCGCGGAAAGCTCGTGCTGCTGGTTGAGGGTGGCGACGGATCGACGGACTCAGACATGTAGGGCGGGCGTGTAGATGAGCTCTTGGATGCTGCCGTCGAGTGTCCGGCTGTCGATCAGCTCGAGGTCGAAGTCAGCTGCACCCTGGAAGATCGGCTCGTCTCCGGTCTGTCCGGTGATCACTGGAAAGATGGTCACTTGGACGCGGTCAACCAAGCCGGCGGCCATCAGCGCCCGGTTCATCGACAGGCTGCCGTGCGAGCGCAACGGCACCTTGGACTCCTCCTTGAGCCGGGCGACGATGTCGACGGCGTCACCGCTCACGACGGTCGCGTCTGGCCAGTCGAGGGGTCCTTTCAGTGTGGTCGACACCACCGTTGCCGGCATGCTCCTCATCCGGGTGACCCATGCGTCACGCACCTCGGACTCGTCGCTGCTCGAGGCCAGCATCTGCGCGAACGCCCGATACGTATTGGCCCCGAAGACCATCCGCTGCTCCTCGCCGTATGAGGCGAGGCGGTGGTCCAGCAGCTCGGGGCCCTGCTTGCCCCAGTAGCCGCCCCAGCTGCCGTCGCTCACGCTGCCGAAGCCATCGAGGCTGGAAAAGACGTCGAAGGTGTAGGTCGCGGTCATGATGGCTCCTTCAAGGGCGGTTGATCGGGGTCAAGCATTCCGACCGCAGACCACGGCAAAACTAATCGCCGTCGCGCGTGCCCCGGGGGCGGCGCCGCGACCTGAACCGGCTGGCCGGATCAAGAGCGAGGCACGCCGACGCATGAGTCTTGCCATCCTCGAAGCCGGACCAGTCGGCACTGCCGATTCCACGAGGCCCGAGCCGTCTCGAGGGGCTGTCAGGAGGGCCCCGCCGAGGCTCCGTGTAGCCTGCGTATCGCGCATGGCAGCGGAGGTTCAGACAGCGGATTCTGGCTACACCAACCGGCCGTTGATTCATGCCCAGGCGCCGTGGCGAGTCCGCCTCGACCACCACGCGGGGCGACAAGCCACCGGTCGCGCGGTCGACCGCATGCGGCTAGCCCTCCGGGCTTACGAACAGCGCGCGCAACGGAGAGCGGCACTTCACGGCTGGCTCGCCGCCCGCGCCGCGCTCACCAGCAGGACATAGTTCGACGCCGGCGCCCACCGGCATTGACGGCGCGAGTTTTGGACGTCGATCGCCGCGCCCCGCGGTCGGTGATGGCTAGCTATTGCCGGATTCACTGGGATCTGGCGATGACACATCACCCGCGCTCTGGCCACGATTCGGTTGCGGGTTACCGAGCCGAAGCAAGGTACTTGAGAAAACAAGCGTCGCCCCCACGACCAAGGGCCACGAGGCATTGAACGAGCGAGCCCAGCAGGTGCTGGACGCCACGCCCGATTTCGTATTCACCGCTGCGGGCCCGGTCCACGTACTCCGCGATCTGGGCCACCTTGCCTTCAACTTGGGAGTGCCTGAGCAGCCGCCCGCGGTTAGCGGCTACGACGTGGCGCTGGTACGCGACGGACGGATCGCCGTGTTGTACACGCTGCTGAACGGGTTGACGACCGGGTGACCGGCGCGGACAGTCTCCGCTAGCTGCCACCGCTTCGAGCCAGCAAGCGGCTGGACCTCGAAACCAACACTTCCCGCGCTCGAGTGGCACACGTCCGCTTCAGGCTCGACGCAGAAACGAGCAGCGCAGCGACACCGTCGCCGATCGCGAACGCGCCAGTGTCTGGGCTGGTCTTTTCGTGGCTCGCCGACGCCTGCAACGCGACGCCACCGTAAGCTATACGGACGCGACCTCGACCGAAGGAGACTCGTGAGCACGTCCACCGACACCCGCCCCTTCGAGATCGACATTCCCGAAGAGAAGCTCGACGATCTGCGCCGGCGCATTGCCGCGACGCGGTGGCCGACTAAGGAGCTCGTCGCGGATCGCTCGCAGGGCGTACAGCTCACGGCTGTGCAGGCGCTGTGTCGCTATTGGCTGGACGAGTACGACTTCGGGCGCGTCGCGGAGCGGCTGAACGCGCTGCCGCAGTTCGTCACCGAGATCGACGGTGTGGACGTCCACTTCGTCCACGTCCGCTCGGCGCACGAGAACGCGGTGCCGCTGATCATGACTCACGGCTGGCCCGGCTCGGTGATCGAGATGCTCGACACCGTCGGGCCGCTGACCGACCCGACCGAGCATGGCGGCGAGCCGGAGGACGCGTTTGACCTCGTGCTGCCGTCGGTGCCTGGTTACGGGTTCTCCGCCGAGCCGGCCGAGGTCGGCTGGGACCTGTTGCGGACCGCACGCGCCTGGGCGGAGTTGATGCGCCGTCTCGGCTATAGCAGCTATGTCGCCCAGGGCGGCGACGTGGGCGCCGGCGTCACCGACGCGATGAGCCGCCTGGCGCCCGAGGGCCTGATCGGCGTCCACACGAACCTGCTCGTGCCTGCGTTGAACGACCCCGCGGCGCTGCCGGCGGACACCGAGCAGGAACAGGCGGCGCTCGCCGCGATCAAGGCGTTTCAGACGAGCGGCAACGGTTACTTCGTGGAGCAGTCCACCAGGCCCCAGACGATCGGCTACGCGCTGCTGGACTCGCCCGTCGCACTCGCGGCGTGGATGGTGGACCACGACACCGACGCCTACTACAAGATCGCGGGCGCCTTCACCGACGACAAGCCGTCGGGCAACCTCACCCGCGACCACGTCCTCGACAACGTCACGACCTACTGGCTGACCGCCACCGGCGCTTCGGCAGCACGGTCCTACTGGGAGGCCTACGGGCCAGACGCGCCTGCTGCCGGCCAGCAGCCTCTGCCGGCGTCGTCGATCCCGTTCGCGTTCACGACATTCCCGGGCGAGATTTGGCGCACGCCACGCAGCTGGGTCGAGGCGTCCTACCCCAACGTCGTCTACTTCAACGAGGTCGACAAGGGTGGCCACTTCGCCGCGTGGGAGGAGCCCGAGCTCTTCAGCGCCGAGATGCGCGCGGCATTCAAGTCGCTGCGCTGAAACGAGCCGACATCAGCCGCCGCAGTTGGCAACGCGTCGGGTACGGCTGACTAGAGCAAATGCTGGTTGAGCTGGTGGCGGGATTTGATTCCGAGTTTGCGGAAGGCTTTGCGGAGGTGGTAGTCGACGGTGCTGGGGCTGATGAACAGCTGCGCGGCGATCTCTTGGTTGGTGGCGCCGTCGGCGGCGAGGCGCGAGATTTGTGTTTCCTGGGGGGTGAGGTCGTCGCGGGTCTCGACGGTCCGTTTGCGGGCGTGCTCGCCGGTCGCCTCGAGTTCGATCCGGGCCCGTTCGGCGAACGCTTCCATGCCGAACTGCGTGAATAGTTTGTGGGCGGTGCGCAGCTGCTCGCGCGCATCGAGCCGGCGGCGATCACGTCGCAGCCATTCTCCGTACAGGAGGTGTGCGCGGGCGAGCTCCACGCGAACGCGGGTCCGCTCGAGCGCCTCGATCGCCTGGCGATAGAGCGGCTCGGCCGCGTCTCCGTCAGTCAGCAACGCGCGCGATCGGGCCTCGACGCCGAGCGCCCAGTCGGTGCCACTGGCCGCGGTCGTCTGCGAAAGCCGGTCGAGCGCGTCGACCGCGAGCTCGCGCTTGCCGCAGCGGGCGGCCGCCTCGACCAGCTCCACCAGGCCCCAGGTCCGAAACCAGGCCGCGCTCGAGTCTTCGCTGGCCTGCACGGCCGCGGCCAGCGCGTCCTCGTAGCGACCAAGACCGTTGTAGAGCACGGCGGACGCCCATAGAACGAAGGTCAGCCCTGCTCCCTCCCCCCGGCGCAGCACCTCACCTCTCGCCGCCTCGATCAGCTCGGAGGCCTCGGCTTCGCGCCCCCGGAAGGCGACCAGCGCCACCGCCGCGTAGGGCGCAATGCTGCTTCCGGTCGCCTCGTTGACCGCCGCCACCTCCTTGGCCAGGGAGTCGGCCAAGATCGATTTGCCCTCCACCAGATGCAGCCCCGCGCGCGAGTTCAGGGCGAACGGGAGCGCACTGAGCGCCCCGGCATCGCGAGCGAGCCCCACGAGGCGCCCCGAGAGCACGTCCCAGGCGTCGAAGTCCCAAACGAGTCCGGCGGCGGTGCAGGCGACCCATAGCCAGCGGAGGCCTTCCGCAGCGGATACCTCATCGCCGCGGAACGCGCTCAGCGCGTGATTCAGCACCGGCGCGCCTGCGCGGTGGCCATCCGTCACGAGCAGCGTGAACCCCTCGAGGAGAAGCTCCGGCCCCCGCGCCGGCCGCGACGGAGACGGAGCCGCCCGGACGGCTTGCGCGATCTCCCGCAACCCGCAGTCGTCGAACAGACGGCCGGCGAAGATCGCGGCGGCGATTGCATCGAGATAGATCTCGCGCGCCAGCCTCGGATCCAGTGACTCGAGACGTTTCGCGGCCTTAAGCAACAGCGGCGGAGCCTCGGTGCCCCGACTCGAGTCGAATGAAATCTGACCGCGCAGCAGGTCGACCTGGGCGCCCTGGAGCTCGTTCAGGGGTCCGGACTCTGCGATCGCGACCAGTCGGAGCGCCGCGTCGTACGCGCCGGCCCGGTGCTTGGCCTGTGCCGCGGCGAGCGCTCGCCTCGCCCTGCGCGGAGGCTGGGGCGTGAGCGCCGTGGCGCGCTCCAGGAACGCGCCGGCTGCCGCCAAGCCACCGCGCGCCTGAGCGCGGCCGGCCGAGCGCTCGAGCTCGGAGGCGACGTCCTCGTCAAACCCCGACGTCGCCTGGGCGAGATGCCAAGCACGGCGATCGGGATCGACCTCGAGATCGGTCGCGTCCGCCAGCGCGCGATGCACCGCCTGCCTGTCCTCCAGTGAGGCCGCCCGATACACGGCCGAGCGCACCAGCGGGTGACGAAATGTCACGTTTGCACGGATCGCGAGCAGTCCGTCGGTGTCGGCCGCCGCCTGGACACCGATCCCGAGCCGCCTGGCCGCCCGCCACACCAGCACCGGGTCGCCGACCGGCTCCGCCGCCGCGACCAGCAACAGCTGCTGGGTATCGACCGGAAGACCTGCGAGCCGCCTGCGGAAGCTGTCCTCGATCCGACCCGAGAGCGGAAGCGCGTCCGGCAACCCGAACCCGCCCGCCAGCTCACCCGGCGTTAACCCCCGCGGCAACTCCAACAACGCCAGCGGATTGCCGCGCGTCTCCGCGACCAGCCGCTCGCGCACCTGCTCATCCAGTGGCACCCGCAACACCGAGCCCAACAAGGCACGCGCATCACCTTCGTGCAGACCCTCAACGCGTAGCCTCGGCAACCCCTCGAGCTCATCCACGTGATCACGCGTCGAGAACACCAGCGCGACCGACTCCGCCAGCAGCCGCCGCGCCACGAACGCTAGGGCCTGCGCCGAGGCCCGGTCAAGCCACTGGGCGTCATCGACGACACAGAGGAGCGGCTGCTCCTCGGCCACCTCGGCCAACAGGCTTAGCACCGCCAACCCGACCAGAAACCGGTCCTGCGCTTCGCCCGCGCGCAACCCGAACGCCACGCCCAGCGCGTCCTGTTGAGGGCCGGGAAGCCGATCCAGCCGGTCCATCAAGGGCGCGCACAACTGCTGCAGCGCCGCGAACGCAAGCTCCATGTCCGACTCGACACCCACCGCCCGCAACACCCGGAACCCCGACGCGGATCGGATCGCGGACTCCAAGAGCGCCGTCTTCCCGACCCCCGCCTCGCCGCTCACCACCAACACCCCGCTCTGCCCACCCCGCACCGCCGCGAGCAGGCGATCCAGCACCTCGCGCTCGTTGCGCCGGCCGTGCAACACCTCCGCCGGCCCCTCGCTGACCATACCCGACCATACCGCCCCCGGCTCCTGTCGACTGGGAGTTCGTCCGGTCACGCACCTGCGTACATCGCAGACTCGCGCGCCGGGTGGAGCTTTCCGCGCGGAGCGGGGCGTTAGTCATCCGTAGCGAGATACCCGTCGCCTCCGGCCGCAGGCGGAGACTGGAGGACTACCACGGTTAGCCGCCTGCGAAGAAGTCGAGGTAGGCCTGGGCCAGGGCGGCCGGGTTCTCCAGCGCGATGTTGTGACCGGACGCGGGGATGACGGCGCCGCGGACGTCGCGGGCCACTTGCGCGAGCTGTTTAGATACTTCGTCCCCGAGATAGGCCTGCGCGCCGACGGCCAGGACCGGGCAGCTGATCGGGTCGGCGTAATGCGGGCGGTTCTGCTCGGCGTCGGTCTGGCGGGCGCGGTACATCTCCAAGATGGCCCTGTTGCCGCCGGGCTGCTCGGCAGAGTGCACAATTTCGTCGATGTCCTCCTCGGCCAGCGCGCTGGGGTCCCACATCTGGCGTCTGGCGTACCACGTCCAGAACGGCCGTTCCCGTCCGGCCAGCAGCAGCTCGGGTAGGTTCGGCAGGCTGAAGAAGGTGAAGTGCCAGCCGGTGCGGATGTCGTCGGCGGGGAGCGAGGGGTCGGGTTCGCCGGCTGGCAATCCCGGCAGGAGCGTTTCCTGGAACACCAGTTGCTGCACCCGGGGACGGTGGAAGGCGGCGACGGCGTACGCGATCGCCGCGCCCCAGTCCTCGCCGGCGACGCGGAACTGGTCGAAGCCCAGGTGGGTGGCCAGTTCGGCGACGTCACCGGCCATCGTGGCGGTGTCGTAGCCGGTCAGGGGGCGCTGGGAGCCGCCGGAACCTCGGTTGTCGACCGCGATGACGGTGTACTGCGGCGTCAGCAGCGGCACGACGTGGCGCCAGTACGACATGGTCTTCGGCACGCCGTGCAGCAAGAACACCGGCTCGCCGGCGCCGCCGATCGCGTAGTGGATCTCCACGCCGTTGACCTTGGGCTTGCCGTGCGTGAGGGGGACTCCGGCGTGGTCAGTGAGGTTCATCGGCCAGGCTGATTTCTAGAGGCCGTTGCTCACCAGCCATTACGGTGCACGACCTCGTCGAACGGCCGACGCTTCAAGCGGGTGCCGGGCCTGAGCGGCCGGTCCGCCGGATAGCCGAGATCGATCACGAACGCGACGAGCTTATCGTCGGGAACATGGAGCACCGACCTCGCGAAGCTCCTGATCGCCGACGGCCGAATGACCGGCGCCGATCCCCCGATCGGCGGCGGCGATCATCATTTGCATCGTCGCTTGGCCGACATCGAAACGATTGCGCTCGCGGGCGCGAGGCTCCTCCTCGTCGGGGACCACCACCGCGATCGCGGCGGCCGCGTTCGCGATATGCCCGCCACCCCGCCAGACCCTGGACAGCTCACGCAGCATCTCCCGGTCGGTCACGAGGACGAAATCGCACGGCTGGTGGTTCTGCGATGAAGGCGCGATCCGGCCTGCCTCGAGCACGCCGTCAAGATCCGCGTCGGGGATCACTCGGTCGGCGAACTCGCGGACGTTGCGTCGAGCGGTGATGGCATCCCAGGTCTCCATCTACGACCTCCTCACTGGTGGCAAGCGATTGGCGGTCCGTACAGCTCCTCCAGCCTACGGATCCTCCTCCGGGAGGCTCAGCTCCTGGCGAGGACCAGGGCTCGTCGATGAGATCCTCATGCAGGTCGTGCCGGGCTCGTCGGGGACGGGGTGCGGTTGTTCGATGCCTCGACGCTTCGCGCTTCGCTCGAGACGCTCGACGTGGGCATCCGGTCAAGTCGTGAACCTGCGATTGCGAGTTGAAGAAGCGGCGCGTGAGTACCTGCGGCTGCCCGATCGAGCATGCCCGCAACGGTATTGTCGGCGGGGTGTTCGATCACGTCGGAATCGCCGTCGCGGACCTCGCCGCGTCCGAGCGCTTCTACCGCACCGTCCTCTCCGTGCTGGGCACCGAGCCGAGTCACGCGGACGCCGAGCTCGTCGAGTGGGACGACTGGGACATCGGGGCGACGGACCGCGAGCACCCCGTGACCCGCGGCCTGCACGTCGGCTTCCGAGCGCCGTCCCGAGAGGCCGTGGACGCCTTCTGGCAGGCGGGGATCGACGCGGGCTACCGCGACGACGGCGCGCCGGGCCCGCGCACGATCTACGGCCCGGACTACTACGGCGGCTTCCTGCTCGACCCGGACGGCAACAGCGCGGAGGCGGTGCACACGAAGCGCGAGGACCCCGTGCCCGACGGCCGCGTCGACCACCTCTGGATCCGCGTCCGCGACCCCGCCGCGTCCAAGCGCTTCTACATGACGATCGCCCCGCACGCCGGGCTGCGGATCGGCGTGGACAAGCCGGACCACGTCCAGATGGTCGGCGAGAACTTCAGCTTCTCGCTGATCGACGACGAGCGGCCGCTCACGGAGCACGTCCACCTCGCGTTCCCGGCGCAGGACGACGCGACCGTGCGGGCGTTCCACGCCGCCGCGCTCGCCGCGGGCTACGAGGACCACGGCGGTCCCGGCGAGCGCGCCGTTTACCACCCGGGCTACTACGGCGCGTTCGTCCTGGACCCCGACGGGCACAACGTCGAGGTCGTCAACCACAACCGCTGAGCCGGTGGATCAGGCGTGCCGGCTGGCGGAATGCCGTCCGGCCGGCTGTGGGTCGAGCTAGTTTGGGTCGATTCGCAGGATCTCTCCGAAGCCGGGGAGCGTCGGGCCGAACCCTTGGTTGGAGACCCAGAGGTCGCCGTCCGGGCCGATCGTCATCCCTGTCGGAAAGGTCAACCCAGAGACGATCGTCGTGCGCGCGCCAGAGCGGTCGATCCGCACGATGTCTCCGGTACCGGGCGTTGGCGCGCCGGCGTGGTTGGAGGTCTCGAGCACGTACATCCGGTGTCTGTCGCCGAACGCGAGGCCGAGGATCGTTGTCAGTCCTGTCGCGCGGGGCTTCAGCGCACCGCTTGGGCTCAGCTTGAAGACCGTCTCGCTGCCGGGTATGACCGGGAACTCGCCGAGGTTGCCGACGAAGAAGTTGCCCTTGTAGGCGAGTGCGGTCGGGACGATGTGGCCCTGGCTCGCCGATACGTCGACTACGCGGCGGATCGCGCCGGTCCAGGGATCGACGCGGTCGACCTCGCCATGGTTCGGCTCGACCGCATAGAGCTCGCCGCGGGTTGCGACCATCGAGTACCAGGTGCCGTCGGGCTCGAAGTCGGCGGGATCCGGGTTCGCGGCCGGGTTTGCCTTGATGAAGGCGCTGAGGTCCGCGACTTGCGTCGTGGTGCCGTCGTTGTTGACGCGGATGATCCCGTTGTCAACATCGATGTGGCCGTGCGAGCAGCCGGCACCGGCGAGCAACGCGTACAACCTGTGGCCGATGAACGCGACGTCGGCGACGCCGCTCCTGAAGCTGCGCGCCGGGCCCGTCTGGTCAGACGGCAGGCCGGAGGCCACGACCGTCTCTGTTCCGTTGGGTGCGAAGCGCACGATGTCGGCGCTGAAGCCGCCCGTGTAGGGGCCGATGATCGGGGGCACTTGCTCGCATTGCGCGGAAGTGGTTGTCAGCGTCCCGCCGAGGCCTCCTTCGGCGACGTAGAGCTTCCCGTCAGGGCCAAACTCCAGCCCGCGCGGGTTGTTCAGGCCCGTCGCGAAGACGGTCACCGGTGTCGCCGCCGCGGTGGCGGCAAGTGCGAGAGCGGCCAGTAGCGGCACGGATAGGATCCCGAGCCGCCTCAGAAGACGGCCTCTTGGCGATGTCAAAGTCATTTCTCCTCCTTGATGCTCTGGGGTTACCGGACAACGGCCGCGCGGGTCTGCGTGCCGTTCGCTGCTGGTCAGCTGGGCAGGGCTGTAGTGCGGCGGGTGCGGCGGGCGCGGTTTTGGGACACGGCGAGCGCTGCGCCGAGGCCTACCATCGAGAGCGCAATACCGCCGGCGGCGCCGATGCCCGCGTCCCCCCAGTCGAACCCTCCGGGCGCGGCGACGCGCACGATCACTGGGGGGCGGCTCACGGAATTGCCTGGCTTGGTCGCCTGCATGCTGGCCGCACCGGCTGGGACGTAGGAGCCGTTCGCATTGATATCGAACGGCCTCGCTGAAGCCGATGCTGCGCTGACGCCGAGCACGAGCACGAGCACGAGCGCGGTGCTGAGGCGGTGGATGGTGGTCATGGCTTCCTCCTTGGGTTGTCGGGCCCCGCTGCGTGCGGTCTGATCGGCAACCTTGAGTTGTGCTGGTCGAGAGTCGGTCAACGGCGGTCTACGGCTGGCAAACGCCCCTGCCAGAGCGGGCGTCCTGAGGGATTGGCGCGCGGTGGTAGCGTTGACCGGTAGGGCGCAGACGGTGATCGAGTTTCGAGTCCTGGGGCCACTGGAGGTGGTCGAAGAAGACCGGGCGCTTGCGCTCGGTAGCCCGCAGCAGCGGCTGCTGTTGGCGGTGCTGCTCGTGCATCGCGGAGAGCCGGTCTCGTCGGATCGTCTGATCGATGAGCTGTGGGGGGAGCAGGCACCCGCGAGCGCGATCAAGATCGTTCAGGGGTATGTGTCCAACCTGCGTAAGGTGCTCGGCGATGGGGTGCTGGTCACCCGCGGGCGCGGCTACCTGCTGCAGGCTGAGCCTGGCCAGCTCGACGTGGACCGCTTCGAGTCGCTGCTCGCGGCCGGTCGAAATGCTTCGCATCGGGGCGACCCGCGAGCCGCGGCCGAGCGTCTGCGAGAGGCGCTCGGGCTGTGCCGCGGTCCACCGCTTACGGATTTCGCGTACGCGTCGTTCGCGCAATCGGAGATCGCGCGGTTAGCCGAGGCCCAGCTGGAGGCGCTCGAGGAACGGATCGACGCGGACCTCGCGCTCGGCGAGCACGCACAGCTGGTGAGCGAGCTCGAGGGTCTCGTACACGAACATCCGCTCCGCGAGCGCCTCACTGGTCAGCTGATGCTCGCGTTATACCGGTCGGGTCGCCAGGCCGAAGCGCTCGAGAGCTATCGCATCGCCCGACGCCGGCTGGTCGAGGAGCTTGGGCTTGAGCCGGGCCGCGATCTTCAGCAGCTCGAGCGAGCGATCCTGTCCCAGGACCCGGGGCTGGCGTCGCCCGCGCGGGATACACCTCGCACGCGGCGCGCGGTCGCTCATCCCCGGTGGCGTGGGCGCCTCTTGATCGCCGCTGGGGGAGCTGTCTTAGTCGGCGTGTTGGTTGCGATCGGGGTGAGCATGGCAGGCTCTGGCCCGACCACCGTTCAGGTGGGGCCGAACTCGCTGGCGGCGATCGACATTGCGAGTGATCGGGTCGTCGGTGGGGCTCCGGTCGGCGCTCGACCAGGCGCGGTCGCGTTCGGTTCGGGGTCGCTGTGGGTTGCGAACCTCGACGATCAGACCGTCTCGCGGATCGATCCCAGGACACTGCGCACGCTGGGAGCAGCAATTCGGGTCGCGGGCCCTCCCACCGGAATCGCGGCCGCCAACGGACGGGTGTGGGTGGTGAGTTCCAGCGCGACCTCGAGTTCTGTCTCGGTCAGCCGCATCGACCCGCGGTTCGACGCGATCCGCCGGACGGCCCGGGTCGGCAATGTCGTCGCAGGCGGCCCGGGAGCGGTTGCGGCGGGCGCAGGCACGCTCTGGGTGGCGCCGTCGTCGGGCTCGCTGGCTCGTCTGGACTTGCGGACGGGTCGCGTCGCCGAGCAACTTGACCCGAACGCCGGCCCCGCGGGGATCGCTCTCGGCGCTGACGCCGTATGGGTGACCGACGCCGAGGCCAACAACGTAACCCGGGTGGACCCCACGGGGTTGGTCAAGTCGCTGGCTGTCGGCCGTGGTCCGAGCGGGATCGCCGTCGGCGAGGGTGGCGTGTGGGTTGCCGACACGCTCGATGACGCGATCGCCCGGATCGATCCAAGCACGAAGGCGGTGACGGCGATGATCCCGGTCGGGCATTCCCCGACCGGCGTTTCGCTCGGCGCTGGTTCGGTGTGGGTCGCGAATAGTGGCGACGGCACGGTGACGCGCATCGATCCCGTGACGGACAAGACGATCGCCACGATTGTGGTCGGCGGTAGCCCGCAGGCGATCACCTTCGCAGGCGACCGTGCGTGGGTGACTGTCGACGCGCTCACGATCCCGGCTACCGACCTCCGTGCCGACGGCGGCACCGCACGACTCGTCTCCCAGTACGACGTCGACTCCATGGATCCGGCTGTCACCGAAAGCGCCCAGTCGGTGGAGCTGCTCGACGCGACCTGCGCAGAGCTCCTCAACTATCCCGACGAGGCCGGTCAGGCGGGCTCCCGGCTAGTACCCGAGGTCGCGCAGTCGCTGCCGGTGCGCTCGGCGGACGGCAAGAGCTATACGTTCACGATCCGCAGCGGCCGCAACGCCTTCCGCTTCTCTCCGCCGTCGAACGAGCTGGTTACGGCCCAGACATTCAAGTACACGATCGAACGCACCCTCAACCCCGAAATGAGGAGTCCGCTCGCCAGCGAGTTCCGCGACATTGTCGGCGCCCGCGCCTACATGGCCGGCAGGTCGGCTCACATCACCGGCGTCGTCGCGCGCGCCAACACGTTGACGATCCGGCTGCTCGCGCCGGCGCCCGACCTGCCGGCGCGGATCGCCGAGCCGGCGATGTGCGCGGTGCCATCCGGGACCCCGACGGACCCGCAGGGCGTGCGGTTGATCCCCTCCGCGGGACCGTACCGCGTCGCGTCCTACGCGCCCGGGCAAGGCGTGGAGCTCACGCGCAACCCGAACTACCACGGAAGCCGCCCGCACCGGCTCGAGCGGATCGATCTGAGGGTCGGCATCTCCGATCAGCGCGCCGTCGCCCAGGTCGAGGCGGGGACCGCCGACTACCTCGCCGACGGCGGGGTGCCGGCGGCCGACGCGACCAGGCTCGCGGCGCATTACGGCCCGGGAAGCCCAGCCGCAAAGAACGGCCGACAGCAGTACTTCGTCAAGGCGGGGCCGCAACTGGACTCTTTCGCTCTGAACACCCACCGCCCGCTGTTCGCCGACGTACGGCTACGGCGAGCAGTCAGTTACGCGATCAACCGCGCCGAGCTAGCGCGCCTCGGCGACGAGTACACGCCGCTGCTGCCCGAACCTCCGACCGACCACTACCTGCCGCCCGGCATTCCCGGGTACCGCAACGTGCAGCACTACCCTTTCAGCCCGGACCTGGCCAAGGCGAGACAGCTCGCCGGCGGGCGCGCCAGGAGAACTGCCGTGCTCTACACCTGCAACATCTCGCCATGCGACCAGCAGGCGCAGATCGTCAAGACCAATTTGGCGAAGATCGGTATCCGGGTCGACGTTAAAGCCTTTACGGACTCGACCCTGTACACCAAGACCGCCACGCCTGGCGAACCGTTCGACATGGTCTACCTCGGCTGGCTACAGGACTACCAGGATCCGAGCGCCTTCCTGAACGTGCTGCTTGAGGACGGCTCGATACTCCCAACCCTCAACGACCCGACCTACCGCGCGCGGCTCGCCGGGGCGGCACAGCTCACCGGCGCCAAGCGCTTCCTGACATACGCCCGGCTAGATGCCGACCTCGCCCGGAACGCCGCCCCACTCATCGCATTCGGCAACGCGTCCAGCCACGATCTGTTCTCCGCGCGAATCGGCTGCCAGACCTACGGGGTCTACGGCATTGACCTCGCCGCCCTCTGTATCAAACACCCCCGCTGAGCATTGCGCACCGCCTCGACGGTAGCGCCCTACGCCGGAGCCGCGGCAGCGAAGAAGTCGATGAGCAGTTGTGTCACGCGCTCAGACGCGTCGTGATGTACCCAATGCGAGGCGTCGGGCAGCCGCTCTACCCGGTCGAGGTTGGGCACATCGTCGCGGGCGGGCTCTGCTAGTTCGGGGCCGAGGTAGGAATCGCGCTCTCCCCAGATGACCAGTGTCGGCGCCGAGATCGGCCGAAGCTTCGCTGCGGCTTCCTTCTGGGATTGTCTTACCGAGGCGCGGTAGTAGTTGATCATCGCGGCTGCTGCGCCTGGCTGCGACCACGCCTCGACGTAGCGTTCGATTTCCTGCGGCGTGTAGGGCGGGTTGGCGTCATTCAGGAAGTGTCGGAAGAAGTGCCAGTCTCTGGCGTGCACGACGTCCTCGGGCAGTCTCGGTACCGCAAAAAAGAAGAAGTACCAGGACTTCCGGAGCTGGGCTGGGCTGTGCAGCCCCTCCTGGAGCCGCCGCGGATGGGCCGCGTTGAGGATCGCGAGTCGATCGACCACCTCGGGGTGGTTCATCGCCATGGTCCAGGCGATGCTTCCGCCCCAGTCGTGACCAACCACCAGCGCGGACTTGGCACCGCGTTCCTCGATCAGGTCGCGGATATCGGCGGCGAGCAGGTCGACGGCGTAGGCCTCGAAGCCCTCCGGCTTCGATGACAGGTTGTAGCCGCGCGTGTCGGGGGCGACCACCCGAAAACCGGCCGCCACGAGCGGCTCGATCTGGAGCCGCCAACCGAACCAGAACTCCGGGAAGCCGTGCAGCAGAACGACCAGCGGCCCGTCACCGGCCTCGACGTAATGCAACCTCTGATCGCCGACCGCGGCATAACCCTCCCGAAGCTCGGTCCCGACGTCAGGGAGCGAGCTGGTGGAAGATGAACTCATAACGACCTCCTCTGAGATGCCCTGTAGGGCCTTGATTAAGCACGGCACTAGCCTGACGGCCGCGTCTGGACGTCGCGCCCGTAAGACCCTAGTCTGCACCACTGCCCGTGTGAGGAATAGTCAAGACCTGTGGATCGGCGGCGGGCCCGGCAACCCCCTGTCCGACGAGGAGCTGGCGAGGAAGTTCCGCGACAACGCCGTGACTGCGTAGGTCAGGTGCCGCCCGCAGCAGTATCAGGATCTCCCGGCGCTGCTGCTCGGTCAGAGCAGCGCAGCATTTACTCTCGGGCCGCCGCTATCGAGATGCCGCTCCAGCGCGTGCGCGCTGTGGTTTGCGTGACGCTGGCTTCACTCCGCCGCCGGCTGGGCGGCAATCGGATGGCAGTCCGCCTCGCGTCCGGGTCTTAGAGGGGGACCCGCGACGGCGCACGAGTAGTCGTGCAGGACCCCGGTCGGCAGGTCCCCACCCCGCGCTGGCTCGGACTCGAGGGCTTCAGAGCTGATCGTCAACCAGGCCAGTACCCCACCCGCTAGCGCGAGGCCGGCACAGGCCAGCATCGCCACGTGGAAGCCGTGGACCATTGCCGACGGGTCGTAGAAACTCTTCCCGGTCAGCCCGGCGATCAAGGGCAGAACGGCGACGACGATCAGGCCGGCGAGACGGGAGACCGCGGTATTGATCCCCGAGGCGATGCCTGAGTGCCGCTCATCCGCGGTCGCCATCACCGTTGCGGTGACCGGCGCTACGACCAGGCTCAGGCCCAGACCAAAGACGATCACCGCGGGGAGCACGCTGGACACATATGCTGTCGCCCGGATTGATCCGCGTCATCAACAGCAGGCCCAGAGCAGTGATCAGCGGTCCTATGGTCAACGGAATCCTTGGCCCGATCCGTTGTGCAGCTGCTCCGGCGGGAGCTGATAGCAGCAGCATCAGAGCCGTGATCGGCAGCGAGGCGGCGCCAGCCTCGAGCGGCGAGTAGCCGAGCGAGATCTGTAAGAACGCCACGAGCAGGAAGAACACTCCGCTGAGCGCTCCGAATACGACGAACGTGACCGCGTTGGCGGCGCTAAATTGGCGCGAGGAGAAGATCGAGAGCGGCATCATCGCGTTGGGGGAACGCCGCTCGGCGACGAGCAAGGCGATCAATGCGAGCCCGCCTCCGATCGCGATGACCAGGAGCAGTGGCGAGGCGCCGTGGGCCGGGCCCTCGATCAGGGCGTAGGTGGTGCCGGCAAGGCCAACGGCCGCGAGGATCACGCCGCGAAAGTCGAGCGGCCCGCCGGACGCAGGGTCACGGGTCTCGGGCACGTGGCGCCCGGCCATCATGACAATGAAGATGCCGAGCGGGAGGTTGATCACAAACACCGCCCGCCATGACACCGCGCCCACCAGAACGCCGCCAACCAATGGGCCCAGAGCGCCCGCCACCCCGCCGAGCCCCGACCAGGCCCCGATCGCTCGTGCGCGGTCAGCGGGGCGAAAGCCGGACTCGATCATCGCCAGGCTGCCCGGTGTCAGAAGAGCCCCGCCCACTCCCTGCACAAGCCTCGCCACCACCAGCAGCTCGGCATTCGGTGCAACCGCACAGAGCAGCGAGGCCACGGTGAACAGGCCGGTGCCATAGACGAAGATGCGACGCCGTCCATAGCGGTCGCCAAGCGACCCACCGAGCAGGATCAACGAGGCCAGCGTCAGCACGTAGCCGTTGAGGATCCACTGGAGAGTGCTGGTCGATGCGTGCAGGTCACGGCCGATATCGGGCAACGCGACATTCACGACGGTGGCGTCCAGGAAGGCGATTCCGGAACCCAGCACCGCCACAGCGAGCACCCAGCGACCAGGGGCAGAGTCCAGTCTCATGCTGTCCTAGACGAACCCGGCGTGACGCTCGATACCGCAACGACGGCGACTTCTCGTCACCCGCTGTCGATCCTCATTGCGTAGCCGCGCGCCTTTTGGACAGCAGTCCGTCGTGTCTCGGTGTCGTCGAACCGTTACGCGCCTGTGAATCGATACTCGGTCTGCCAGGCGTCGGTCGGGTCGGTGTGGGCGGTCCAAAAGAGCTCCGCGATCGTGTCCGGATCGAACGCCGTCCCACGCACGACCGAGCCGGCGATCGTGACGGTCGCGGCATGGATGCCGTCCTCCCGGACACCGGCGGCGATCAGGGTCGCCGCCGAGCGCATGGCGGCCTTCCCCATAGACAGGCTCGCCAGTGCGGGCACCGGATGGTCGGCGAAGCCGCCGCTGGTGAAGAGCAGTGTGCCGGCGCCGGCGGTCCGCAGGACGGGCGCGGCGACTTGTGCCGCGACGACGGCGCCGAGGACATCGACGTCATATGCGGTCCGGAGCCGCCCGACCGTCGCGTCGAGGATCTCGCCAGGATCCGGCAGGGCAGCGTTGTACACGGCAACGCCGGGAGCGCCCGGGGCGCGGAAGATCCGCTCGAGCGTCGCACGGTAGCCGTCCAGATCTTCGATGTCTGCGCCCACCGCCTCGATCTCAAGCCCACCGCTACGCAGCTCAGGGGCTAGTTGCTCGAGCGTTTCGCCGCGGGAGATGAGCGTGCTGCGGAAGCCTTCGCGGCCGAAGCGCCGAACGACGCTGGCGCCGACGCCGGGTCCGGCCCCGATCAGCAGGAGGTGACGAGGGTCAACAGACTCGGGCATATGCCGCCTCCGGGTAGAGCTTCGCCCGGCTGTCGGCTCGGGCCACGTGTCCTTGGGGTCCAATCACCCGACGAACCTTTACCAAGGTTCGGGTGAGACGTCATCACCGAATCACGGTGATTTCGGTCCCGTCGGGATCTGAGAACGATACGCGTGCGCCGCCTGGCAGTAGGCCGTGATCACAACCCTGCTCCGATAGCCGGCGCCGCCGCCGACACCTGGTGTCGGGCCTCGAGGTGTGCTGGCTTACTTGGTGACCAGGAGGTTGATGAAGGCGGCGGTTGCCGGGGTGCCGCCGACCGGCTGGTAGCTGACCCAGAGGTTGATCCGCACCGGACGGTGGTGGTGGCGGATCTGCCGGCGCCCGCGGCCGCTGGGCGTGATCTTGAGATGGCGGGTGCTGGCCCGGGGGAGGTCCAGGTGGCGACGGGCGAACGCATAGCGGTGGGGTCCGGGGCGCAACAGCGTGGCATGCACGGCGCGCGGCGGAGACGGCTTCCAGGTGGTCTCCAGCACATCGAGCCCGCCAGCGGCCGGGACGGTGAGGTCGAACTCGACCGTCCCGTTGCGATGCACTTTGAGGTGTCGGACCCGGAACCTGTTGATCGGCAGGACGACCGTATAGCGGACGGTCGCCGCGGCGCGCTGTCCGTCCCTGCTGAGGGCAGCTACCGTGTAGGTGTGCGACCCCGGTGTCGAGGTCTCGAGCTGCCCCTGACCGCCACTCACCGTGCGGGCGCCGGCTGAGTCATCGCAGGATGCCAGACCGGGGCCGTCCGTACCCTCGGCGCAGCTAAAGCGGGTCTTCACCGACTGCCCCCGGGTGTAGATGCCGCCCGAGGCGGGCGACGCGATCGACGCCGTCGGCGCGCCGGCGACCGTGTAGTGGATCGTGGCCACCCCCGTCTGGCCGTCCTCAGCCGTCGCCGTAACAGTGTACGTGTGGGTCCCGAGCGTCGACGTATCAAGCAACCCGCTCGTCCCCGACCCGCCGTTTGAATCAGTGCAGCTCGTGACCGGCGGCCCATCGACCCCCGGCGCGCACGAAAAGCTCGTTGCCACCCGCTGATTGAGCGCGTAGCTCTCCCCGTCCGCGGGCGACGCGATCGACGCCGCCGGCGCGCCGGCGACCGTGTAGTGGATCGTGGCCACCCCCGTCTGGCCGTCCTCAGCCGTCGCCGTAACGGTGTACGTGTGGGTCCCGAGCGTCGACGTATCAAGCAACCCGCTCGTCCCCGACCCGCCGTTTGAATCAGCGCAGCTCGTGACCGGCGGCCCATCGACCCCCGGCGCGCACGAAAAGCTCGTTGCCACCCGCTGATTGAGCGCGTAGCTCTCCCCGTCCGCAGGCGACGCGATCGACGCCGCCGGCGGGCCGGCGACCGTGAACGCGCCGTTCGGGTCGTTGCACGTCGTGCTCGCCGGCGCGCTCATGCCGTCGCCGCCGTAGCTCGCCTGCCACTGGTAGCTACCCGGAGCAAGCGACGACACCGGGCTGCTTTGATAGCTGCCGGCGCCAGACACCGTGCTACTCGACGTCGCCAGCGGCGACGAGCACGTACTGTCGCTGGCTGCGAACACCGAGAACGTGATCGAGCCGGTCGGAGTCGGTCTCGTTCCCGATCCGACCGCCAGCGTAGCCGTGTCAGACGCCGGCGAGCCGAACATGATCGGCGTGGACGAGGATTGGCTGATCGTGGTCGGCGACAGTACATTGAACGTCTTGCAGGCGCTTGCCGACACGCCCTGGGATGTCGAGAGAGCGGCGCAATTCTGGATCACGTCTCCGTAGTTCACTGGCGCGCCGGCGTTATCCGGATTGATGATGCTCCCGTTGATCCTGGGAGCGGCTGACGCGGACATACCCGGCTGAGCCTGACCAAACTCCCATCTGACCCGCGTGACGTATTCGCCTGCACCCAGGCCCGGCGGTGGTGCAGTCAGGGTCGTATTCGTACTCACGTTCGGCGAGGAGCCCCACAGCGTGAACACTCCCGGCGCGGTGTTCTTCTCGTAGCTAACCCGCACCCCGACTCCGGCCGCGAAGTCGGAAAGGTCGTTGTACCGGCCGGTGGTCACGCCCGCGACCCGGAACTCGATCGGGACGGTGTCGATGATCGTCGTTCCGTCCAACGGCGTATCGCCGACGTTCTGGGGTGTGAGGCTATAGGCGAACGGCTCGCCGAGATCGGGGTGGGCCGGCAACCCCGAGGCAAAAGCGACCCCCAATGACACCGCCGGACCCGCCGCGCGGGCAACGCCCCCGAGGCCACCAAACACAAGCATCAACGCGATCAGCGCCAAGCGGATAACCCCAGGCCAAGACGTCCTCGCGTGCGGCGGCTGCGCCGGCATGCAGACCCCGCGAGCGCGTCTCAAAAGTCCCCGTACTACCTCCACTCGACTCCCCATCACGAGCACGACATACTAGCCGACCGCGCTGGAGCTCCGGTAGCTACTTCCCCGGATAAACGCCGCGGCTGATGCTGAGGGGCGAGGAGTAGCGGGGCGGGTGACCCCAATTATGGAGCCGCGGTCATCCCTTCGTCTGGCCCTCCGGTGGCGCAATACGGGGAAATCCGACGGCTCGCAGGCCGTCGGGATCGCGATGGCTCTCAAACTCATCGAGTCGGCACGGCACCGCGGGCGTGCCGTCAATTCCCCTGATCGTCATCTGCCAGTGTGCGGTGGCGCGGCGGGTAGTTGCACTATGACGCAGAGCCCCCCAGCGGCCCGGGGCGTGAGGGTGAGGGTTCCGTCGTGTGCTTGGGTGATGCTTTTGACGATTGCCAGGCCGAGGCCGACGCCTGCGTGCTCGGTGCGTATGCGTTTGCTGCCGCGCTGAAACGGCTCGCCAAGCGTGGAAACGAGCTGTGGGGTGAGCTTCTCGCCGGTGTTCTCGACAGTGAGCACGACGCCCTTGGGGTGAACGCTGGTCGTGACCCACACGGTGCCCTGGTCAGGCAGGTTGTGGACGATCGCGTTGTGCACGAGGTTCGTGGTCATCTGCAGCAGGAGCGCGGGTGAGCCGATGGTCGGGGTCGCGTCGCCGGAGGTTTCGATGGTGACGCCGCCCTTTTCGGCGAGGGGGAGGAGCGTTTCGGTGGCTTCTTCTGCGATGAGGGACAGGTCGGCGTGTTCTCGGGTGAACGTCCGCTGGTCGGCGCGGCTGAGCAGGAGCAGCGCTTCGGTGAGGTCGATCGCTCGGGCGTTGACGGCGTGCAGGCGGTCGACGAGCTCGCCGTTGTCGCGGTTGGGATCTTTGCGGGCGACGTCGAGAAGTGTCTGGGTGACCGCTAGCGGCGTGCGCAGTTCGTGAGAGGCATTGGCTGCGAATCTCTGCTGTTCGGCGACGTGTGCTTCGAGCTGCGCGAGCATGGTGTCGAAGGCGTCGGCGAGTTCGCGGAACTCGTCTCTGCGGCCGTGTAGTCGGATACGGTGGGAAAGCGATCCGTTCGCGGCGATGCGTGTGGCGTCCGTGATGCGGTCGAGGGGGGCGAGCATCCGCCCGGCGAGAAGCCACCCTCCTAGGAGACCGAGCACGAGTAGGAACGCCATCACGATGGCCGCGGTCGGAGCGAATTGGCGCAGGACGGCTTGCTCGTAGCTGGGCTCGAGGATGAGCCCGACATGCCTTGCATGGGTCAGGTACACCCACGTGGCGGCGAGCAGCAAGGCACCTGCGACCATCAGGAAGCCGGCGTAGCTGAGGGTGAGTTTGAGGCGAACGCTCAACCCGGGCGCTCTATCCACGGTCTGCTCCCTCACGCGCGGTGGCCTGATTGAGTGCTGATGCGGTACCCGACGCCGGTCACGGTGGCGATGATCCAGGGTTCGCCGAGCCGTTTCCGCAGTGCCGAGACCGTGATGCGCACGGCGTTGGTGAATGGGTCTGCGTTCTCATCCCACGCCCGTTCCAGGAGTTCTTCGGCGCTGACGACACCGCCTTCGGCAGCGACGAGAACTTCGAGCACGGCGAACTGCTTGCGGGTCAGCGCGACGTAGCGGCCGTCGCGGTAGACCTCGCGGCGGAACGGATCCAGCCGCAGACCCGCGATCTCTCGCACGGGTGGCCTGTGGTGGGCGCGCCTGCGGTCGAGCGCTCTGAGACGGAGCACGAGTTCTTGGAGTTCGAACGGCTTGGTGAGGTAGTCGTCGGCGCCGAGCTCGAACCCGGTGGCCTTGTCGTCGAGCCGGTCGGCAGCGGTGAGCATCAGGATCGGCATGCCGCTGCCGGAGGCGACGATGCGTTTCGCGATCTCGTCACCGGTAGGTCCGGGTATGTCTCGGTCGAGGACGGCGATGTCGTAGGCGTTGACGCTCAGCAGCTCCAGAGCGGTGTCGCCGTCACCGGCGATGTCTGCCGCGATCGCCTCCAGGCGTAGGCCATCGCGGATGGCGTCCGCCATATAGGGCTCGTCCTCGACGATCAACACGCGCATGCTCCGATGCTAGAGCTGGCGCATATCGTCGGCGTATCGAAAATCGCATACGTGCTGGCAACAACACGCTGCCTTGACTGGCGGCGTGACCTACAGCGAACCGGCACGAACAGCAGCCCGCCGGACCGGATCGACCATCCTCGTCGTCTGCTTCGCCTGCGCGGCATGAACAAGACGCCGCAGCCTCACTACCGGGCGACAACCCTGTACGGCCGGCGCCGTCGCCGCGTGCTGCTCGGCGCGGCTACTCGCCGTATTCCTCGCCGCCACGGCGGTCGCAGCACCCCGCCATCTGCTCAACGACAAGGACCGGAGCTACCTGTCGACGGACGGGTGGCCGCGGCACGGACAGGGGGCGTACGTGCTCGGCAACGGCCAGCCGGCGGTGAGCCCGCACGAGCAGCCGGTCCCGATCGCCAGCCTGGCAAAGGTGATGACCGCCTACCTCGTGCTCAAGCACTACCCGCTGCACGCGGGCGACAGCGGCCGGCGATTCGTGGTCGGTCAGCGCGATGTCGTGGACACCGAGACGAGACGCCGCGAGGATCAGTCGATTGTCGATGTCCGCGCCGGCGAGCAGCTCACCGAGCGGGATGCGCTCATGGCGATCCTGTTGCCGTCCGCGAACAACATCGCGGTGCTCGTCGCGCGTCAGGTCTCCGGCAGCGTCCCCTCGTTCGTCGCGGAGATGAACCACACGGCCGCGCGCGTTGGGGATGTCTCACACGACCTATACCGATCCAAGCGGATATGACGCGGGCACGGTCTCGACAGCCCTCGATCAGCTGCGTCTGGCGCGGCTGGTGGCCGAGGACGAGACGCTGGCAGCACATGATGGCCACCCGCAGCTACTGCGCTACCGGTCGCCGGTGAGGTGACCAACACCAACACCCTGCTCGGCCAGGACGGATTCGTCGGCATGAAGACCGGCTCAGACGACGCGGCCGGCGGCTGCTTCATGTTCCGGTCCGGGCGGCACACCGAGAGCGGCAACCGATCGCTGATCGGCGTGGTGCTCGGGCAGCGAGGACGACAACCTGATCACCGCGGGGCTGTATGCGGCCAAGCAGTTGGTCGACCGCCTGGCGCCGAACGCAGCGACCCCCTGAAGCATCCAGCATCTCCGGTATTACCCGGGCGCCTCACCGTGGGCGCCATCGAGCTCTCCCCCGGAGGCCGCTCATCGCCATCGCAGTAGTGACTACGGCATCTCGGACCCTGGGCTTGTGCGCTGACGGAGAGGCGCGTACGTTGGGTGCTGAGGCCCGCTGGCTCGCGGGCGGCAACATCTTTGCAAGCCGGGGTACCTCTGGCTCGACATAGGCGGAAGGTGATCAACGAAACGAACGTCACGTTGAAGAGGGACCGCGTGCCGACCGGGTTCTTGAATATCGATGCCCCGGTTCCGAGGCCCGAGGTGGCCCCGCATGGGACGAATAAGTGGTGTATCAAGGCGGCGCCCTTTCCTCTCGCCGGCGCTGAGATCGCCGTTGAGTACCTCCTCCCCAACGGCGACAAGGTGAGCTTCCGCGGCAGCGTCTTCCCCATCATCTTCGGCGGCGGCAGCGAGGGCTGCCACGTCACGGGGCCACGCCCGACCTACACGTGCAAGGCCACACGTACCCACCGTGGCCCCCACGCGGACGTCGATTTCGTAGTCGCTCCACACAGTCGCTAACGAACCCGGATCCTGTCGCGCTGCTGAGCACCCCGTCGCTCAGGCGGCTACACCGGTCGGTTCAGCCGGAAGTCGCCAAGGGTCGCCGACCGACTTCGCCGGCTGATCGATCGCTGTCGCGCGGCGGCGGCAGAGGCGCGGTGACGGCGGCCGCGGCCTCGAGGATCTCGCAAAGCTCGTGTTCCGGGCGCCCGGGCGGGAGCACGAGCGCAAGCGTGTCGGCGCCGGCGGCGAACCAGGATTCGATCAGTTCGCCCGCCCGGTCGTATGTCCCCATCAGCGTGACCTCGTCGGCCAGCGGCTCGGCGGCCGCTGGCAGCTGCTCGCCTTGATCCCGTCGCGAGGCTTCGACGATCTCGCCGACGGCGCCGGCCATCTCGAAGCGCTCCGAGAGCATCCGTCGATACAGCGGCCCCATCCGTGTCGTGTACGTCGACAGCCACCAGGCAGCAAGCCGACGGGCAGCATCGGCGTCGGGTCCGAGCGCCGCCGGGACCCCGATCGACACGCGCGTCGGCGTCGGGGCGTCGGCGCGCTCCTCGCCTTCCTGCAGCAGTGCCCGGCCCTCATCGATGCGCGACCTCGACCATAGAAACGGCGCCCACCCGTCCGCGAGCTCGCCGGCGAGGCGGATCGATGCCGGAGACAGGGCCGCCAACACAATCGGCACCGGCACCTCGGGAACGACGCCCAACCGCAACGGGTGGGCGTCCGGCACCGGGTTCGGCAGTCGAGCGCCGGCCAGGAGCGCCCGGACCGACGTCAGCGTCTCGCGGAGCCGCGCAACCGGGCGGTCCCACTTGGTGCCGTGCAGCCCTTCGGTCAGCGGCGGACTGCTGGCACCGATGCCGAGCGAAAACCGGCCGCACGAATACCTCTGGAGGCTCGACGCGGCGAGCGCCATCGTCGCGGGCGTGCGACCCCAAGCCGAGATCACCGAGGTCCCGAGCTCCACGTGCGAGGTCACCCGCGCGAGGTCAGCGACGAGCAGCAGCGCATCATGCGTCCACCCCTCCGCCACGTCGACCCTGGCGAGGCGCAGCTCCTCCGCCTTCATCGCGAGCCGCGCGATCACGTCGGGTCGGGTCTCAAACGGGGTGAACGCGACGCCAACGCGAGAGCGGTGAGGCTCGATGCTGCCGTTGCCGGGATCAGTCGCCATACGTCGATTCTGGACGCAGCGGCGGGCGCTGACAATCGGGCGATCACCCTGGTCTTTCCGCAGAGCGACCCCGAGATCAGCTTCAACCCGAAGGCTGCGGGCACCGCCATCCTCGCCGCTCAACCTCAGGCCGATTATCACCCAGAACTGACAGCGAGCTGCGCCGACCGAGCCATCACGTGTCGGCTTCCATCCAGCGCCTGCACGGCAACGTCGGCGTACCGCCCAATCGTGATCGCGGTCTCGAACCCGCTCCGCCGGGCGGTGGTAACAGGCCGCAGCGAAGTCGGGCTCCGGCCGCCCAGTACTCGCCATGACGAGACGCCCGTGGCTCCGTTCCAGCTCGCGTACACGACCAGCCCGTGGCGGGTGCTCGTGACGGCGAGGTCGGGCGGCGTCACGCTCGGGTCCGGGCGACCGTTCCAAGGGAGCAGGTAGGCACGGTAGCTGGCGTTCTCGCCCACGAAGTGGGCGTCAAAAAGCAGCTTGCCGCCTGGACCGTATTCGCTGATGTAGGGCCGGGCTCCCCAGCCGACGAAGTCGTTGTGATCGGGAAGCTGTTGGACGCTGCCGGCGAAGGGAGCCAGCGTGGGTGGTGAGTGTGAATCTCTGTGGACCTGAGTGGCTGTCCTGTGCTTGAGATCGAGCCGGAGCTTCACGGCACCGGACTGTCTGCGTACCTTGTAAACCCCCGACTCGTTGTCGAACAGCGTGATGTACAAGTCGTTCTGTGCCTGGACGCGCACGTCGTGCTGGAAGGCCCAGTAGGTCCGCGGAGCCAGTCTGAAACTCGAGTGCACCCCGCCGAGGCGCCAGATGACCGCCCCGGTGTGGCGATCGATCTTGTAAATCGTCCATGTGTTGCGCCCCGACACGATCAGGTTCCCGTCACGGTCGACATCGACGGAGTTGACGTGGAAGTAGTCGAACGGGTCGCGCGTGCCGCTTGGTGGGAGGCGCGCGTAGGAATCGGTGACCGGGACGTGGTCGAGGCTGTCCCACTGAAACAGCAGCAACCCCGTCGGGATGTCGATCTCCTGCACCACGCTGTCGACGACGATCTGCTGCTTTTTCCCTCCTCGGATCGCCGAGGCATCCCAGTACACGGGTTGATACGACGTGATGATTGCCGTGTTCAACCGGGTGATCTCGAACTCGTGGAGGTCGGTCGGCAGCTGGTTGGCAGCTTCGACGATTCCGATCTGCCGATAGGAGCTGTCGTCGATCACGTCCTCACCAAAGCCGAGCCCGGCGCCGCTTATTCCCTGCCACCAGGTCAGAACTGGCTTGCCCAGATACCGCTGGACCCGGAGGTCGCTGGCCCTCTGACCGGCTCGGCAAGGGGCTGAACCACGATGAGGCCGCCCAGATTGCCGTCGACGATCATCGGACCGTCTGCCACCGGCCCGTACCAGGGAGTTAGGAAGACGTCGCCGGGAAGCGCCGTCCGGGACCGGTGGGTCACCCGAACGGCCACTGGCCGCAAGATCCGGCCGTGATGAACTCAGCGCGTCGCCGGACGCGCAGGCGGGACCGACTCGGCGACTGCTCCTGCCGGAATCGCGACACTGCTGAACGAACGCTCCTGACCCTCCGATGTTCAGCAATGTCGTCACGGTCACGGTCTGGCCTGGGGTTGAAGCGGCCGAAGGCAAGCTGCCCGCGACCCGTCGG
>CAWHRT010000008.1:0-33176 GCA_963831845.1 uncultured Solirubrobacterales bacterium
GCGGAACCGGCAGGTCGGCGTCGTCCCACGGCGCCCGCCGGATGTCGTCGCTCGTGCTCACGACCGCCCGCTCACGCCCCGCCCACTCAAGACCCGCCCACTCAAGACCCGCTGCTCACCACAACCGACTTCGTCTCGGTGTAGAAGTCGAACGCCTCGATCCCGTGCTCCTTGCCGTAGCCCGACGACTTCCAGCCGCCGAACGGGAGCTCGTCGTAGACCTTGGTCCGGGAGTTGATCCAGGTGTAGCCGGCCTCGATCCGCATCGCCGCCTGATTCGCGCGCGCCAGATCCCGGGTCCACACCGACGAGCCCAGCCCGAACCGCGAGGCATTCGAACGAGCGATCGCCTCGTCCGATCCCCGACACCCGCCACACCGGCAGAGCCGGCCCGAAGACCTCCTCGACCGCCATCAAAGAGTCGTGCGGCGGATCAACGACCACCGTGGGCGAAAAGAAGAACCCGTCGGCCAGATCCGGATCCTCCGGCGGCCCGCCTCCGCACAGCAGCTCCCCGCCGGCATCCACACTCGAGGAGACCTGCCGGGACAGGACCTGAACGCCAGAAGCAGTGTGCATCGGCCCCATCTGGGTCCCCTTCTCGTCCCCCCGCCCCACCTTCAGCCGCCGCGCCTTCGCGGCGATCGACTCGATCACCTCGTCGGCCACCGACTCGAACACGTACACGCGCTTGACCGCCAGGCAGGCCTGCCCGCAGTTGTAGAACCGACCCATGCTCGCCGCGCTCGCGGCCGCCGCGAGGTCGGCGTCGTCGCAGATGATCATCGGGTCCGACCCGCCGAGCTCGAGCGTCACCCGCTTCACGCCCGAAGAGCACAGCGCCATGATCCGCTCACCGATCGGGGTCGAGCCCGTGAACGCGATCTTCCGGACCCCCGGATGCCGGACCAGCGCCTCGCCGGTCCCGGGCCCGTCGCCGGTCACCACGTTGAAGACCCCATCCGGCAGCCCGCCCTCGGACAGGAGCTCACAGAACCGCAGCGTCGTCAGCGGCGTCGTGGGAGCGGGCTTCGCCACGACCGTGTTGCCGGCCACCAGCGCCGGCGCGAGCTTGTTGCACAGCAGCGTCGTCGGGAAGTTCCAGGGCACGATCGCGCCGACCACCCCGAGCGGGCGCCGGAGCACGATTCCGTCCACGCCCGGATCGAGCCCCGGGGTGTGCGCACCGCGCAGGGCTTTCGACAACCCCACGTAGTGCATCAGCGTGTCCACCGCCTTGGTCAGCTCGATCCGCGAATCCCGCAGCGTCTTGCCCTGCTCGCGCGTGAGCAGCGGGATCAGCTCGTCCAGATGCTCGCGGACATGCGCGGCGGCCTCGCCGAGGATCTCACCCCGCCGAGACACCGCCATCTCGGACCAGCCCTCAAAAGCGTCACGAGCCGCCAAAACAGCAGCATCGACGTCCGCCGCGGACCCCGAAGCGACAGAGGCGAACCCAACCCCATCGGCCGGGTTGACCACCGTCAGCGGCTGCCCAGAGTTGCGGTGCTCGCCACCGCCGATGAACGACCCCGCGTACGCCGTGACCGTGCTGCTCATGCCCCGACGAACTCCGCGGGCCGCTTGTCGACGAACGCCGTCAGGCCCTCGACCGCGTCCTTGGTCCCGAACAGCATCTCCATCTGCCGAGCCTCGAGCGCCAGCCCGTCATCGAGCGACAGCTGGCCGCCCTCGTGCACGCAACGCTTGATCGCAGCGATCGCGACGACCGCGCCCGCGGCCAGCTCCTCGGCGTACTCGCGAGCCTCGGCCTCGGCGTCACCCCCGTCGAATACCTGAGCGACGAGACCCATCGCCTCGGCCTCCTCAACCCCGTACCGGCGCCCGGTGACGAGCAACTCCATCGCCCGCGACGGCCCGATCAGCCGGGTCAGCCGCTGCGTCCCGCCGTTGCCCGGCAGCAGCCCGAGCTTGACCTCGGGCAGCCCGAGGAAGTACTTGTCCTTCTTGGCCACCCGGATGTCGCAAGCCAAAGCGATCTCGAGTCCGCCACCCAGCGCGTGCCCCGCGATGTAGGCGATGAACAGCTGCTCCGCGCTCGCCATCCGCCGGAACGCGTTCTGGCTGATCCGGATCATCTCCATGTTCGCGTCGACGTTCCCCTCGGTGAACACCTTGATGTCCGCGCCGGCCGAGAAGAACTTCGGGTTGGCGCTCTGGACGACCACCACGCGCACCCCCGCAGACGCGATCGCTGCGTCGACCGCGGAAGCGAACTCGGTCATGAACGTCTTGTCATACGAGTTGGCCGGCGGGTTGTCGAGCGTGATGAAGCCGAGCGCGCCCTCGGTGGTGTACGTGACCGCCATCAGGCCAACCCTCCCACGACGACCGACTTCAGGTCCACATAGGAATCGAGCGCCTCGATCCCGTGCTCCTTGCCGATACCCGACGCCTTGACGCCGCCGAACGGCAGCTCGTCGTAGCCGTAGTGGATCTGATTGACCCAGGTCATTCCCGATTCGATCTCCTGTCCCGCGCGATGGATGAGGCGCGCGTCGTGTGTCCACAACGAAGATCCCAGACCGTACGGGGTGTCGTTCGCCCGCGCGATCGCGTCGTCGAAGTCGCTGAACCTCATCACAGGCAGCACCGGCCCGAACACCTCCTCGCGCATCAGCCGTGAGTCCGCGCCCGGTTCCGCCACGACCGCGGGCTCGAGGAAGAAGCCGCGATCATGACCGCCGGTCCCGCCGCCGATCAGCACCTCGCCACCGGACGAGACCCCATCGGAGAGCTGCTCGACGAGCTCGTCGCGTCCCGCGCGCGTGTGGATCGGTCCCATCCGCAGCCGCGGCTTCTCGGCCTTGACGGTCCCGTCGCCCGGCTCGTAGCGCCCGACCCGCGCCACCAGATCCGAGACGAACTCGTCGTAGACCGACTCGTGCACGAACACGCGCTTGCAACCCAGGCACGCCTGCCCCGCGTTCCAGTAGCGGCCGATGATCACGGCCTTGACCGCCGCGCCCACGTCCGCGTCGGCGCACACGATCACGGGGTCAGAACCGCCGAGCTCCAACGTGACCCGCTTCAGATCCGGCGCCGCAAGTCCCGCCACGTGGCGCCCCACAGAAGTCGACCCCGTGAACGCCACCCGGCGCACATCGGGATGCCCGACCAGCGCATCGCCGATCACAGAACCCCGCCCGGTCACCACATTGAGCACCCCGTCGGGCAGCCCCGCCTCGCCGAACAGCCGCGCCACCGCCAACGTGGCCAGCGGCGTCGTCGCCGCCGGCTTGGCCACGACCGTGTTCCCCGACGCCAACGCCGGGCCGAGCTTCGTGCCCAGCAGCGTCAACGGAAAGTTGTAGGGAGTGATCGCCGCGCACACGCCCAGCGGCCGCCGGATCACCAGCCCGTAGGCCGGCCCGAGCGTCGAGGGCAGCTCCTGGTAGGCGCCCCGCACCTTGGTCGCAGCCTCGGCGTAGAAGTGCAGCCCGTGCGCCAGGTGCGTCACCTCGCCCATCGCCTCGGCGACCGGTTTGCCCTGTTCCGCGGTCAAAACCGCAGCCAGGTCGCGGGCGTTGCTCTTCGATCAATGCAGCGGCCGCAGCCACGACCGCCGCCCGCTTCTCGACGTCGGTCCGAGACCACTCCGGGAACGCCCGCTTGGCCGTCGCGACCGCGAACTCGACATCGTCGGGCGACCCGGCCGGGACGGTGTCGACGACCTCCTCGGTGGCGGGGTTGATGACCTCGAGGTCCTCTTTCGCGGCTCCCTGTCGCCACTCACCGCCGATCAGCATCTCGGGCACTGTGCCTCCTCATATCAACAGGCCGCTTGACTTGCAACGTGATTGTGGAGAGACTATACGCGTGCGAGCGTAAGTCAAGTGTCACACGTTGAGAGGTAGACCGTGGTCGCGACCGAAGCAGCCGAGCTGGCACCGAGAACCGAGGAGGAGGTCCAGGAGCACCTCGCGGCGGGCAAGCTCGTCGAGGGCCTCAAGCACATGTCGCCCAAGTACCTGGAGGGGATCCGGCGGATCCTCACGGTCTCGGCCGACACCGAGCTCGTGAGCGCTCCCGCCTACCTGCGCGCCGCCCAGCACGCCCCCGCGCTGAACAACTTCGGCTCGGCGATGTCGATCATCCAGGACGAGCTCGCGCACGCCCACATCGGCTACCGGCTGCTCGGCGACCTCGGCGTCGACATGGACTGGCTGATCTACGAGCGGCCGGCGGGGAAGTTCAAGTACCCGTACGCGTTCGACGTGCCGCTGAACTCGTGGGTCGAGCTCGTGTGCGCCAACGCGCTCTACGACCAGGCCGGGTTCGTGTTGCTCTCAGACGTGTACGAGTCGAGCACGTTCGGCCCGTGGAAGCGGGCGCTGGCCAAGGTCGACAAGGAGGAGACGTTCCATCTGCGCCACGGCCGCACGTGGCTGCAAGAAGCTGTCCGCCGACCCCGATGGAAAACAAGAGATCCAGGCGGCGGTCGACTGGATGTTCATCCTCACGCTCGAGTGGTTCGGGCTGCCCGACAACCTGAAGAAGCACTCCGAGCAGCTCGACTACGGCTTCAAGGGCAAGAGCAACGATCAGCTGCGCCAGGGGTGGATGGCCGCGGTGGTCCCGTTCATGGACGAGATCGGGATCCGAGTCCCCGCTCACCACGACGACGAACAAGACATCTACGTCATCGACTGCCCGTTCCCGGCGCGATTTGACGAGGACACGCGCGAGTGGCTGCTCGACGACGGCCAGACCGAGTGGGACGAGGTGCTCACGCGCTGGGCCGCGCGCGGGCCGATGAACCGCGACTACGTGCGCACGCTGCAGCGGGGTTATCAAACGACATCATTGAGAAAGGCGGCGTAGGTTGCCGGCGGACGGCTGGGTGGCGCCAGGGGACACAGCGCTGTCCTCGCCCGAGCGGGTGACCGCCCGCCTGTGGGAGGCCCTGCGCACGGTCGAGGACCCCGAGATTCCCGTCTCGGTCCTCGGACTGGGCCTGATCGTCTCGCTGGCCTACGAGCCCGCAGAGCGTCAGGCCGACCTGCAGATCACGTTCACCTCGATGGGCTGCCCGGCGATGGAGTTCATCGAGGACGACATCCGCAACGCGCTGCTCGCCGACCCCGACGTCGACGCGGTCGAGATCGAAACGGTGTGGGATCCGGTGTGGACCAAGGACCGGATCCGCGCCGAGGCCCGCGAGACGATGCGCCGCCTGGGGATCGCGGTATGAGCCGCGCCGGCGAGACCGTGTGGGAGGTGTTCGCGCGCAAGGCCTACGAGGAGCCGCTGCACCACGTCGGCACGGTCACCGAGGCCGACGAGAACCTGGCGCTGGTGTCCGCGCGGGCGATCTACGACGAGCAACCCTGGATCGAGATGATCATCGTCCCGCGCGCGTCGATCCGAGAGGCGATCCGGGCATGAGCGAGGCGATCCGCCCATGAGCAGCACAGCGCCGACCACCGACGCCACCACGACGATGGTCAGCCTGATCGCCTCGCTGGCCGACAACAAGGCCGCGCTCGGGCGCCGCTTCGGCGAGTGGGCGGTGAGCGCCCCGACGATCGAGTCGGCGGTGGCCGCCGCGGCGATGGCCCAGGACGAGCTCGGGCACGCCCGCGCCACGTACCCGATCCTGGCCAAGCTCGGCGTCAAGCACGAGGAGGGATCGCTCGACGGCGCCCACGCGCTGCCGGTGCTCCAGCACGAGCTCCCCGACTGGGCCTCGTTCATCGCCTGCAACCTGGTGATCGACGGGATCCTGACCACGTTCGTGTGGACGGCCCGCGACAGCTCGATCGAGCCGCTGGCCCACCGCTCCCGCAAGATCCTCCAGGAGGAGGGCGCCCACAAGGTCCACGCCGAGGCGTGGGCGCGCCGGATCCGCCGCGCGGGCCGCACCGACCTCGAGCTGCTCAGCCAGCGCGTCGAGCAGACCTGGGATCAGGCAGCGCGCTGGCCCGGCCCAGACGACCACCCCGGCTACCGGCAGGCGATCGCCGAGCGGATGCTCGCCGAGGGGCCCGGCCCGATCCGCGAACGGGTGCGCGAGTGGTTGCAATGGCTGTTCGCCGGATCGCTGACGCTCGACATCCCCCGAGACTGGTCGGACTGGGATGAGGTGCGGCGCACATGAGCACCGCGTGCCCGTTCTGCGACTCCGACGACACCGAGCTCGTGGCGGCCTGGGGCGGTCAGATGATCACCAGCCAGATGCGCTGCCGCAGCTGCCTGACGTACTTCGAGGCGATCCGCGAGGAACCATGGAAGATCAGCTACGACGACGGTCGGTCGGCGCCGCTGCCGCGCGATCACTGCTCCTGACGATCCTCGGCGAGTTCGTGCTGCCGCGCCGAGAGCCGGTGTGGCAGGAGACGCTCGTCAACGCGCTCGCCTCGCTCGGCTACACCCAGCCGGCCGCGCGCCGAGCGGTGTCGCGCAGCCGCAACGACGGCTGGCTGATCGCCGAGCGCCAGGGCCGCCGCGCGCGGATGTCGCTCAGCGACGAAACCGCCGAGCTGCTCAGCACCGGCGCGGCCCGGATCTACTCGTTCGGCGACAGCTGGCAGTGGGACGGGCGCTGGCTGGTGCTCGTCCTCCGCGTCCCCGAGCAGCGCCGCGAGGTCCGCCACCAGCTGCGCTCGCAGCTGGCCTGGGCCGGGCTGGGGTCACTCGGCGGCGGCGTGTGGCTGACGCCGCACGTCGAGCGCGAGGCCGAGTTCGCCGCCGCGATCCGTGAGGCTCCGGCCGCCGACGCAACCTCATTCGTGGCCGAGCTCGGCGCGATCGGCGACCCGCGCTCGGTCGCCGCCGCCGCATGGGACCTCGACAACGTCTCAGAGCACTACCAACGGTTCATCGAGGATTTCGAGAACGTCCGGCCCACTTCGCCCGAGGGTTGCTTCCGGATGCAGACGCTGCTCGTCCACGCCTGGCGCAAGTTCCCGTTTCTCGACCCCGACCTGCCGCCCCAGTTCCTGCCCGAGCGGTGGCCGCGCGAACGGGCCCACGAGCTGTTCACCGACCGCCACGCCCGCTGGCAGCCCGCGGCGCGCGAGTACTTCGAGGCGCGCGAGGGCGAGCGGCCGCAGACGACCGCCCGGGCCGCATGATCGATCGGCTCGAGCTGCTCGACATCCCGGGGACCAACCCCGACGCTCCGACGCTCGTGCTGCTCCACGAGGGCCTCGGCTCCGTAAAGCTGTGGCGCGGCTTTCCGGATCAGCTTGCGAGAGCCACGAACGCCCGCACGATCGCCTTCTCCCGGTTCGGCCACGGCCAGTCCGACCCGCCGCCCAGGCCCCGCACGCCCGAGTTCATGCACGAGGAGGCGCTCGAGGTGCTCCCCGAGCTGTTCGGAGAGCTCGAGATCGAGCGGCCCGTCCTCGTCGGCCACAGCGACGGCGGCTCGATCGCGCTGATCCACGCCGCCCACCACGCGGTCGAGGCGGTCGTGGCGATCGCGCCGCACGTGTTCGTCGAGGACATCTGCCTCGTGGAGATCCGCAAGGCCAAGGACGCCTACACCGATGGCGGCCTGCGCGAACGCATGGCCCGCCACCACCGAGATCCCGACGCCGCCTTCTTCGGCTGGAACGACGTGTGGCTGCACCCGCGCTTCCCGGAGTGGGACATCACCGGCGAGCTGGCGAACGTCAGCTGCCCGCTGCTGTTGATCCAGGGCGAGCGCGACCAGTACGGGACGTTGGCTCAGCTCGACGCGATCGAGCGCGCCGCCAAGGGCCCGGTCACCCGCGTCCACCTCGACTGCCAGCACTCGCCTCCAACCGAGCTCCCGGTCCAGACCGTCGCGGCGATCACAGAGTTCGTCAGACGCTTGCCGCGCGGCGATAGCGCGCCACCGCCAGCGGCGCGAACACGGCGATGATCACCAGCGACCACGCGACCGCGCCCCACACGTAGTTCCCCGCCGGCGCGCCAACCCACAGGGCCCGCATCGCGTCGACGACGATCGTGAACGGGTTGACCTCGGCGAACGTCTTCAGCGGCTCGGGCATCGAATCGACCGGCACGAACGCCGAGGAGATGAACGTCAGCGGGAACACCGCGATGAAGCCGATCGAGTTGGCGGCTTCGGGCGAGGACACCAGCAGCCCGAGGAACGCGAACACCCACGAGAACGCGTAGCCGAACAGCAGCAGGATTCCGATCCCGGCGATCACCTCGCCCACGCTGGTCTGGAACGAGAAGCCGATGATGATCCCGGTGATCAGGAGGATCGTCATCGACAGCGCGTTGGTGACCACGTCGGCGATCGTGCGCCCAGCGAGCACCGCGGGGCGCGCCATCGGGAGCGAACGGAAGCGGTCGATCAGGCCCTTGTGGACGTCCTCATTGAGGCCAAGCGCGGTCACGAACCCGCCGAACGCGATGTTCTGGACGATGATCCCGGGGATCAGGAACTCGACGTAGGAGTAGCCCGGCGTGGTGATCGCGCCGCCGAACACGTAGCGGAACAGCAGCACGAACATGATCGGCTGGACCGTGAACGCGAGCAGCAGGTCGGGCGCTCGTGGCAGCCGGATCAGGTTGCGCTCGGCGATCACGAGCGTGTCGGAGACCAGTCGCCTCACACCGCCACCTTCTCCCCGGAGCCATCGGAGGAGCCGTTGTCGGACTCGGCGGCGTGCCCCGTCAGCGTCAGGAACACGTCGTCGAGCGTCGGCCGGTTGATCGCGAGATCGTCGACCTCGACGCCCGCGTCACTGAGCCGCTTGACAGCCTCGACGATGCTCCCGCGCCGCTGGCGCACGTGCACGCACACCACCAGTCCGTCGACTGAGGGCGGGCCGTCCTCGGACATCGCAGCCAGCGCCTGGACGGCGGGCTCGACGCCGGCGCGGTCGTCCAGCGTGACCTCGAGGCGCTCGCCGCCGACCCGGCTCTTGAGCTCGTCCGGCGTGCCCTCGGCGATCAGCCGCCCGTGGTCGATCACCGCGATCATGTTGGCCAGCCGGTCGGCCTCCTCGAGGTACTGGGTGGTCAGCAGCACCGTCCTGCCCTCGGACACGAGCTCCTCGATCACGTCCCACAGGCTCTGGCGGCTGCGCGGGTCCAGGCCGGTGGTGGGCTCGTCGAGGAACAGCACCGGCGGCTTGTTGACCAGCGCGGCGGCGAGGTCGAGCCGGCGGCGCATCCCGCCCGAGTAGGTCTTGGTGGGGCGGCTGGCGGCGTCGACGAGGTCGAAGCGCTCGAGCAGCTCCGCCCCGCGCTTCTTGGCGGCGCGGCGGTTGGTCCCGTACAGCCGCCCGACCATCGTCAGGTTCTCGAGCCCGGTGAGGTTCTCGTCGACGGCGGCGTACTGGCCGGCCAGCCCGATCTCCTCGCGCAGCCTGGCGGCGTCGCGGACCACGTCGAGGCCGACGACGCTGGCGGTGCCCGAGTCGGGCCTGAGCAGCGTGGTCAGCACGCGCACGAGCGTGGTCTTGCCGGCGCCGTTGGGGCCGAGCAGCCCGAGCACCATCCCCCGCGGGGCTTCGAGGTCGACGTCGACGAGCGCGCGGACGTCCCCGAATGACTTCGAGATCCCGCGAACGCTGATCGCTGCTTGTTCGTTGCTGGCGCGCGCGGATGCAGCGGCGCCAGTCCCTACGGCTGACTCCATACGCCCACAGTACGCGACTCGACGGCCGGGGTCGGTGGTGTCAAGACCCCAGTTTGGAGGTCCGTCAGACCTGGCGGCATGTAGGATCGCCGCCCTGTGAGCGACTCGGAGGGATGCCGTTGACCGCCACGCAGGCCACCCAGACCGCCTCGGTTGCCGACGTGGTCGGAGAGACGATCGCGGCCCAGGGGGTCCGGGACGCATTCGGGGTCCTCGGCAGCGGCAACCTCGTCGTCACCAACGCGCTCGTCCGCGGCGGCGCCCGCTTCCACGCCGCCCGCCACGAGGGCGGCGCGATCTGCATGGCCGACGGCTACGGGCGCGTGACCGGCCGGGTCGCCGTGTGCAGCGTGCACCAGGGCCCGGGGCTGACCAACACGATGACCGGGCTGGCCGAGGCGGCCAAGAGCCGCACGCCGGTGCTGGTGCTGTCGGGCGAAACGCCCGCGGCGGCGCTGACCTCGAACTTCCGGATCGACCAGCACGAACTGGTCGAGTCCGTCGGCGCGATCGCCGAACGCGTCCACAGCCCGCGGACCGCCGCCGACGATGCCCAGCGCGCCTACCAGCGGGCGGTGATCGAGCGCCGCCCGGTGGTGCTGATGCTCCCGATCGATATCCAGCCGCAGCCGTCGGCATCGGCCGAGCCCTCCAGGCCCCCGCTCCCGCCCCTGCAAGCCCCCGCGCCGAATCCCGCTGCGATCGAGGCCGCCGCCGACCTGCTGGCCCAGGCCAAGCGCCCCGCGATCATCGCTGGGCGCGGAGCAGTTCTCGCGGACGCGCGCAACGACCTCGAGGCGCTCGGACAGCTGACCGGCGCGCTCCTCGCGACCTCCGCCCCGGCCAACGGCCTGTTCGCCGGGCTCCGCTACAGCCTGGGGATCTCGGGCGGGTTCGCCTCGCCAGTTCGCCGCCGAACTGCTCCCCCAGGCCGACGCGGTGCTGGTCGTCGGGGCCTCGGTGAATCACTGGACGACCAAGCACGGCGCGCTGATCGCCCCACACGCGAAGGTCGCCCAGCTCGACATCGATGCGCGCGCGATCGGCCGCAACCAGCCCGCCGACGTCGCCGTGCTCGGCGACGCCGGGGCCAGCGTGCGGGCGCTGACCACCGAGCTCGAGCGCCGCAGCCACGCCAACACCGGCTTCCGGACCCCCGAGCTGGCCGAGCGGATCGCCGCCCGGCGCTGGGCCGACGAGCCATACGACGACGCCGGCACCGACGAGTGGATCGACCCGCGGACGCTGACGATCGAGCTCAACAAGCTGCTGCCCGTCAACCGCACGATCGCCGTCGACTCGGGCCACTTCACCGGCTACCCGTCGATGTACCTGGACGTCGCCGACCCCCGCTCGTGGGTGTTCGCCAACGGCTTTCAGGCCGTCGGCCTCGGGCTGGGCAACGCGATCGGCGCCGCGATCGCCCGCCCGGATGTGCTCACGGTCGCGGCGATCGGCGACGGCGGCGCGTTCCTGTCGCTCGCCGAGCTCGAGACCGCGGCCCGGCTGAAGCTGACGCTGCTCGTCCTGATCTACGACGACATGGCCTACGGGGCCGAGGTGCACCACTTCGAGCCGATGGGCCACGACGTCTCGCTGGTCCGCTTCCCCGACGCCGACCTGGCCGCGATCGCAACCGCGGCCGGCGCGAAGGCCGCGACCGTCCGCAGCACCGACGACCTCTCAGTGGTCGAGGAGTGGCTCGCCAACCCCCATGGGCCGCTCGTCCTCGACGCGAAGGTGAACCCAACGATCTGCGCTGAATGGCTCGAGGAGGCTTTTCGCGCGGGGTAACTAAAGGAGCCTCCCACCATGTCAAGCACGCAGGCAGGCCAGGTCTCGGCGCTCGTCGAGGGACTTGCGGCGGGCAGCGTCGAGCTCGTCGACCTGACCCAGCCGCTCACCGAGTCGACGCCGGTGATCAAGCTGCCGCCCCCGTTCGTTAACACCCCCGGGCTCAGCCGCGAGGAGATCAGCCACTACGACGACCGTGGGCCGGCCTGGGCCTGGTACACGCTGACGATTGGCGAACACGTCGGCACCCACCTCGACGCGCCAATCCACTGGGTCACCGGCAAGGACGGCGACGACGTGTCCGCGGTCGGCCCCGAGCGCCTGATCGGCCCGGCCTGTGTGGTCGACAAGACAGCCGAGACCGACGCCGATAACGGCTACCTGCTGACGGTCGCCGACCTCGAGGCGTGGGAGGCCGAGAACGGCCGGGTGCCCGACGGCGCCTGGGTGCTGCTGCGCACCGGCTGGGGTTGGCGCGCCCAGGACGAGGCCGCGTTCCTCAACGCCGGCGAGCAGGGATCGGTCACCCCCGGCCCCGACGTCGAGGCATCGCGGTGGCTGGCCAGCGAGCGCGGGATCTCCGGCTTCGGAGTCGAGACCGTCGGGATCGACGCCGGCGCTGCCGGCGGATTCGACCCGCCGTTCCCGGTCCATAACTTCCTGCTGGGAGCCGGACGCCTGGGTCTTACCCAACTGGCCAACCTCCACAAGCTGCCGATCACCGGCGCGCTGATCGTGGTCTCGCCGCTGAAGCTCGTCGGCGGCACGGGCAGCCCGAGCCGCGTGTTCGCGTTCGTCCCCAAGAGCTAGCCCAAGGGGGCCCGTGACCCGAGCGGGGTAGCTCGGGTCACGGGATCGTCCCTTGGCTAGTCCTGCGTCTGGCTGAGCTGGTGCTCGGGGGTTGCCGGGTTGTTCTCTCGTATCCGGTTGAGCGTCTCGGGGCCGGCGATCCCGTCGGCCGGGAGGTTGTGGGCCTCCTGGAATCGCTTGACCGCCTGGGTGGTCAGCGGGCCGTAGCGTCCGTCGACCATCCCGGGCTCGAGTCCGAGGCGGTGCAGCTCGCGCTGGAGCTCCTTGACCCGCTCGGTGCGGACGATGAACGGGCTGCCCTTCACGCTGGCCTTCAGCGCACTGAGCGTGACCGGGTCCGCGACGCCGTCGACGGGCAGGTCGTGGGCTCGCTGGAAGCGCCTGACCGCGTCGGTCGTCTTCGGCCCGTAGCGCCCGTCGACCAGCCCCGGCTCGAGGCCGAGCGCGCCGAGCTGGAGCTGGAGCTCCTTGACGCGCTCCTCCCGGCGCGAGAACGGCTGCGTGATCTTGCGGCCGTGCAGCGCGTCGAGCGTCGCCTGGTCGGCGACCCCGTCGTCGGGGAGGCTTCGGTCGCGCTGGAACCGCTTGACCGCGTCGGTCGTCCGCGGTCCGTAGCGCCCGTCGATGTCCCCTGGTTCGAACCCGCGCAGGGTGAGCTCGCGCTGGAGCTCCTTGACGCGCGCAACGCGTCCCGAGAACGGCCGGTCCGGCGTGCCGGCCCGCAGCGCGCTCAGCGTGGCGGCGTCGGCGACGCCGTCGGGGGAGGCCCGCGGACCTCGCTGGAACGCTCGGACCGCCTCGGTAGTCAGCGCGCCGTAGCGCCCATCGACGACGCCCGGGTGAAAGCCGAGCCACGTCAGCTGGCGCTGCAGCGCCTTGACGCGCTCGACCCGTTCCTCGGACGGCTCCGGATTGTCGACGGTCAATGGCGCTGGTGTGTCTACTGTGCTCTGAACCTCCTTGTTTCTGGATGATCCGGCCGACGGCATCGCTACCGCGGCCTCCAGCTCGGCGATCTGCGCCGCCGAGCCGGTCGGGTCCTGGGCGGCCGCCGAGACCGCCGCCGGCACCGGTGCCGTCGAAGCCGGAGCCTCGGGTGGCGCCGGGACTGCGGCCTCGCCGCTGGGCGGCTCGTCCACCTGCGGCGCCACGGTCTGCGTGTGCGGCACGCGACCGCCGACTTGCGGCCGCGCGAGCGCGAGCATCGCCACCGCTACGATCGCCAGCGCGCCGAGCAGCAGCAGGATCGTCCACGGGAAGCTCGAGGGCTCGTGGACGGCCGGCTGGCCGGTGCGGGTGCCGGGTTGGTGTTCGTGGGGTTGCGCCTGGCCTTGGGCTTCGCCGGGTGCCGGGCTTGGCGCTTCGGCTGGCGGCGCCGGGTGCCGGGCCGGCCGGCGGGTGTGATTCGCGAGCGCCCGCAGCGTCGCCGCTGAGGCGATCCCGCTGGCGGCGAGGTGACGCGCGTGCTGGAAGCGCTTCACCGCGGCCGCCGTCCGCGGGCCGTAACGGCCGTCAGCCATGCCGGGCGAGAACCCGGAGCGCTCCAGGCGCCGCTGCAGCCGCTTGACCGCGCCCGAGCCACCGGGCTCCATCGAGCCCGCGCCAGGCAGCAAGCCCCCGGCGGAGAGCCCGTGGCGGGTGCGGGGGCCGACGATCCCGTCGACGGCGAGCCCGTCCGCCTGCTGGAAACGCTGCGACCGCCGCCTTGGTCATCGGGCCGAACCGGCCGTCGACCGGACCGGGCGTGAACCCGCGCGGCGGTGAGCTTGCTTTGTAAGGACCTAACTGCGCGAGACGGCGTCGAGAACCCGCTACCGAGCCCCAGCACCGTCACGCGGTGCGTCTGTGGTTGGGCGTGATCGGCGGAGGACCCGCCGGCGGCGAGCGCCACACCCGGCATCAACGCCGCGGCGAAGCCCGCCAGCGCCACGGCGGAGACCGCCAGCGCTGTCGCCCATATTGATCGTGACATTCAGTTTCAACTCCTGACTAGCCAATGGACGGCGCACGAGCCCAAAGGGGCCACTGCGCCACAACGACCTGGGAAAGGCCGTTGGGCTAGTCAGGCGAGACTGAAAGAGCGAGAAACGGCGCCGGGCGGCCGAGCGTGTGCTCGCGCAGGCGACGCAGCAGACCCGGCAGCAACAGCCCCGCTGCCAGGAACAAGATTCCGAAGGTGAAGAAGAAGTGGCCGCCCGAGGAGCCGGCGCCGGCCGCCGCTCCGGAGGCGCCGGCGGGGGCGGCGGGCGCCTGCGGAGCGGGGCCGTCGGGCGCGACCGGAGCGGACGCGGCCGGGGCGTGAGAGGCCGCCGGCGACGATCGAGGCGCGCGCGCCGGACCCAACGCGGACGGCGTCGACAGGATCGAGGCGGTGCCGGCGGTCACCAGGCCGGCGAGCTCGTGAGCCAGCTTCGACGACATCGTCGTGGTCAGCCGCGGGCCGGGGGTGGTGGCCGGCGGGGCGACGAGCGTGGAGGCCGGGACGGAGAGCCCGCCGACCGGGTTCAGCGACGCGCCCGGGGGCAGTTGGGCGGCCGGCGCCGACAGTCCGGCCGGCGGGACGATTGCGGCGCGCTGAGGCGCCGAGGAGATGATCGGGGCGATCGAAGGGAGCGAGACGATCGAGCCGGGCGCCGTGGTCGACGAGCCCGAGCCCGAGCCGTTCGAACCGGAGCCGATGACCGGCGCGACGACGGTGCCGATGACCGGCGCGACGACGCTGCCAGGGCCCGTGACCGGCGCTAGGACCGGGGCGGTGACGGGCGCCAGCGAGTTCGTGACCGGGGCCAGCGTCTGGGTGATGGGCGCCAGCACGCCGGTGACCGGCCCGGTGACCGGAGTGAGCGACCTGGGTCAGCGGCGCCGTGATCGGAGCGACCGCGCCGGTGACCGGCGCCAGCAGCTGGCCGACCGGAGCGACGACGTCGGCGAGCGGCGCGGTGACGGCGGCGAGCGGGGCGGTGACCGGCGCGAGCACGTTGCCGACGGTCGTGGTCACCGGGGCGAGCACCTCGCCGACGGTGGTGGTCACCGGAGCGAGCGTGTCGACGACCGGAGCGACGACCTCGGCGAGCGGGGTCACGACCGGCGCGACGACCTGGCCGAGCGTGTTCGTGACCGGAGCCACGCGTGTCGACGACCGGAGCGATCAGCTGCGCGACCGGCGCGGTCAGCGGGGCGACGGCACTGGTGACCGGCGCGACGACCTTGCCGATCGTCTGAGTGATCGGCGCGACCACCTGGGCGACCGTCTGCGTCACGGGGGCGGTGATCTGGGTCGACGGCCTGTGTGACCGGCGCGACGGTCTTAGTGAGCGTCTCGGTCACCGGTGCCACGGTCTTGGTCAGCGTCTGCGTGACCGGCGCCACGGTCTTGGTGAGCGTCTGCGTGACCGGCGCGACGGTCTTGGTGAGCGGGTCTGGACCTCGTGACGCTGCGTGACGCGGCGCGACCTTCGCGACCGTCTGCGTCACCGGCGCGGCGACCTTGGTCGACGGTCTGCGTGACCGGGGCGGCGACCTTCTCGACCGTCTGCGTCGCCGGGGCCGTGACCTTGGCGACGGTCTGCGTGACCGGCGCGGCGACCTTCTCGACCGTCTGCGTCGCCGGGGCCGCGACCTTGGCGACGGTCTGAGTGACCGGCGCGGCGACCTTCTCGACCGTCTGCGTCGCCGGGGCCGTGACCTTCGTCACGGTCTGCGTGACCGGCGCCGCGACCTTCTCGACCGTCTGCGTCGCCGGGGCCGCGACCTTGGTCACGGTCTGGGTGACCGGGGCGGCGACCTTCTCGACCGTCTGCGTCGCCGGGGCCGTGACCTTGGCGACGGTCTGAGTGACCGGGGCGGCGACCTTCTCGACCGTCTGCGTCGCCGGGGCCGCGACCTTGGCCACGGTCTGCGTGCCGGCGCGGCGACCTTCTCGACCGTCTGCGTCGCCGGGGCCGCGACCTTGGCGACGGTCTGGGCGCCGGCGGTCGGGCCGGGGCCGCGCGTGCGCCGCCGGGGCCGTGGCCTTGGCGACGGTCTGGGTCGCCGGAGCGGTGACCTTCTCGACTGTCTGCGTCGCCGGGGCGGTGACCTTGGCGACGGTCTCGGTCGCCGGGGCGGCCGGGGCCGGGGTCGCCGGCGCCGGGGTGGTCGGCGCCGGGTCGGGGTCGGGGTGGCGAGGACGGGGCCGGGCCGGGGTCGACGGCGCCGCGGGGGTCGCCGGAGCCGCCACCTTGGCGACCGTCTGGGCGACTGGCGCGGCGCCTTGGCGACCGTCTGCGTGACCGGCGCCGCGGCCTTCGTGACGGCCGTCACCGGGTTGCTCGGAGCGGGCGCCGCAGGAGCCGGAGCGGCGGGCGCCGCAGGAGCCGGAGCAGCGGGCGCCGCAGGAGCCGGAGCAGCCGGCGCCGCAGGAGCCGGAGCAGCGGGCGCCGCAGGAGCCGAAGCAGCGGGTGCCGCAGGAGCCGGAGCGGCCGGTGCCGCAGGAGCAGGGCGGCGCCGCAGGAGCCGAAGCGGCCGGCGCCGACGAGGTCGCGGCCGGCGCCGCGGGAGCCGCAGCCTGGGTCACCGGAGCGGCCACCTTGGCGACCGTCTGGGTGACCGGCGCGGCGGCCTGTGTGACCGGCGCCGTGGCGGTCGAGACCGCCTTGCCGAGATCGAGCCCCGAGGCGGCGCTGGCGGTGCCCTCGCCGACCAGCAGGATCGCGAGCAGCAGCAGCGCTAAACCGGCGAGCAACCCCGCCCTTCTAACGCCCCTGCCGAAGACCCCACTAAAAACCCGCATTAAGAGGGTCGCTTCCCGACTGTGCGAGACGACTAAACCTCACCAAACCTTGGGCCGGTAATCGAAAGCACAGCCCCACCGCCGACGGCCCTTCACCCGAAAACCCAGGAATTTGCTGGGAAAAGCAACCTCCGGTGCTGCTAACCCACGATCGTCCGAAAACGGCACCCTCAACGCCACAGCGGCGACGCCCCGGTGACGTCGTCGAAGTGCCGCTGGGAGGCCGGCGCGAGCCCCTCGTAGAGCGCGTGGAAGATCTCCACCGCGCGCCTCCGCGGACCCTCCACGGGCGGCGCCAGAGCGGTCGGGAGCTCGGGGTCCAGGACCGGGAATTCGCGGAACAGATGCACCAGCCTGGTGCGCACCACGAACGCTTCCTGATCGCCCAACGAGCGCACCGCACGACCACCCGCTTCGCCACCGTCCGACAGGTACGCGCCGAACTCGTCGACGAACGCCTCGTAGCGCTCGACCAGCCCGCTCAGATTCCACGCCTTCGAGACGAACATCGGCAGCCCCGAGGCGTCATCTTCGCGGGCCCGAAACAGCGTCGCGAACTCGTCCACGCCGAGCTCGGAGAGCAGCTCCCTGACCTCCTCGGAATGGTCGTGCGGAGACACCCACACGCTGTCCTGCGCAGACCCGAATCCGAGGAACCGCAAGCGCCTCGCCAAGCGGCTTCGCTCGAGCCGCCGATCCTCCGGAATCTGATGCCACACGAGCGTCCAGGTCCCCTCGCCGGCACGCTCGGAGCCGAGCGAGAAGATCCTCCCGTCGCCCTCCAGCAGCAGCCGCTCGCAGCGCGGCGTGATCCGGTAGTGGACGAGCCGCCCCGAGCGCACCCGCTCGATCAGGCCGCGGCGGACCAGCCGCGTCAAGGCCACCCGCGCCGCGCCCTGCGAGAACCCGAACTCGCCGAGCACCGACACGAGCCCCCCGGACCACACCATGTCGCCGAACGGACGCACGTACGTTCCCAGCAACGAGACCACCAGATCCTGGGGCTGGAACGGCGCGCCCGCGGCGAGTGGACCCCGCCACAACCGCCTCGGAGCTCACCCCCGCTCGACCAGCGGAACGGACGCCGGCTCGAACGTCCGCTCGAGCTCCTTGCGGACCTCATCGTCCCGTCCGCTGGGGGGTTTACGCGATCCGGCCTGATACTGAACAGGCCACCGCGCTCCTGTGTAACCCTGCTCCGCGGCGGCGTGCAGGGTCCAGTGCGGGTCGTACAGGTGCGGCCTCGCCAGAGCACACAGATCCGCCCGCCCGGCGGCGATGATCGTGTTGACGTCGTCGTAGCTGGAGATCGCTCCGACGGCGATCGTGGGGATCCCGACCTCGTTGCGGATGCGGTCGGCGAACGGGGTCTGGTAGCTGCGCCCGAACGCCGGCTTCTCGTCGGGCGAGACCTGTCCGGAGGAGACGTCGACGATGTCGCAGCCGTGCTCCTGGAGCATCCGCGCGAAGCGGACGGCGTCGTCGGGCTCGAACCCGCCGGGGACCCAATCGGTGGCCGAGATCCGGACGCTCATCGGCTTGTGCTCCGGCCACACCGCGCGGCAGGCGTCGAACACCTCGAGCGGGAACCGGGCGCGTCCGTCGAGCGTGATCCCGTACTCGTCGTCGCGGGCGTTGGTCAGCGGCGACAGGAAGCTCGACAGCAGGTAGCCGTGGGCGCAGTGCAGCTCGAGCAGGTCAAACCCGGCCGCGACCGCTCCCCGGGCGGCGGCGACGAACTGCTCGAGCACGGCGTCCAGGTCGGCTCGGGACATCTCGCGCGGCACCTGGTTGTGGGGTCCGTAGGGCAGCGGCGAGGGCGCGATCAGCGGCCAGTTGCCGTCCGGCAGCGGCTCGTCGATCCCGTCCCACATCAGCTTCGTCGAGCCCTTGCGGCCGGAGTGCCCGAGCTGTGCTCCGATCGCGCAATTCGCCTGCACGTGAGCGAAATCCACGATCCGCTTCCAGGCCCCCACGTGCTCGTCGGTATACATGCCAGCGCAGCCAGGTGTAATCCGTCCCTCGGGCGACACGCAGACCATCTCGGTCATCACCAGTCCGGCGCCGCCCAGCGCCCGCCCGCCGAGGTGCACGAGGTGGAAGTCGCCGGGCGTCCCGTCGACCGCGGAGTACATGTCCATCGCCGACACGACCACCCGGTTGGGCAGCTCCAGCTCGCGCAGCGAGAACGGCATGAACATCGGCGGCCGCGGGTCGGGATGCACCTCGGCGACGAACTCTGGGTCGCGCAGGCGGAGGTTGTCGTAGGTCACCCGCCGGCTGCGGGTCAGCAGGTTGAACGCGAACTGCAACCGCTCCTGGCCCGCGTACCGACCGAGCCCCTCGAACCACTCGAGCGACGCCTGCGCCGCCCGCTGCGTGCTCTCCACGATCGGGCCGCCGCTCGTCCTCGTAGGAGGCCAGCGCCCGGTCGACGTCCTCGGGTGACAGCGCAGCGCCCACGCCAGCGCCACCGCGTCCTCCATCGCCAGCTTCGTCCCCGACCCGATCGAGAAGTGCGCCGTGTGCGCCGCGTCGCCGAGCAGGACCACGTTGCGCGGCCCGCCAGCTGCTGTTGCGGACGGTCACGAAGTCGACCCACTTGGAGTTGTTGGCGACCAGCTGGTGGCCCTCGAGCGCGTCGGCGAACAGCTCTGCGCAGCGCTCGATGCTGGCGGTGTCGCTGACCCCCGGCGGCAGCGGCCCGGGCGCCAGCGAGTCAAGCCCGGCGTCGCGCCACACCCGCTCGTTGCACTCCACGATGAACGTGCTCATCCGGTCGTCGTAGGGGTACGCGTGCGCCTGGAACACGCCGTCGGGGGTCTCCACCACGTAGAACTTGAACGCGTCGAACACGAGGTCGGTTCCCAGCCACATGTAGCGGCAGAACCGCCGGTCGAGCGTCGGCCCGAACTGAGCCCCCAGCGCTCCCCGGATCGCGCTCGACGCGCCGTCCGCGGCCACCACGACATCGGCCCAATCGAGCTCGGACACGGCCGGCGCCTCGGTCTCGAATCGGATCTCGGCGCCCAGCTCGAGCGCGCGCTCCTGCAGGATCCCGAGCAGCTCGCGCCGGCCGAGCGCCGCGAACCCGTGGCCGCCCGACCGCGTCACCGACCCCCGGTAGTGGATGTCGATGTCGGTCCAGCGGGCGAACCGCTCGGTGATCGCCCAGTAGGTCTCCGGGTCGGCGCGCTCGAACACGCTCAACGTCTCATCCGAGAACACCACCCCGAACCCGAACGCGTCCCCGGGCCGGTTGCGCTCGAACACGCACACCTCCCAGTCCGGGCGGACCTTGCGCATCAGAATCGAGAAGTAGAGCCCGCCCGGTCCCCCGCCGACGACCGCAATCCGCATCGGCGTCATCTACACGCCCAGGTCGCTCAGATGCTCGTACTCCAACCCCAGCCCGGTGACCGCGTTGTGCATCAGCGCGAGCGCCGCCCGCACGTTCGCGTGGGCGTTGGGCGGCAGGTCCTGGGCGGCCAGCGCCTTGAGCTCCTCGTAGACGGCGAGCAGCCGCGCCTCGTCGGGCGTCAGCTCGTTGCCGATCAGGTCGGTGGCCATCAGCCCACCCCGACCGGTGAGTCGCGTAGATCGAGTGTTCGCTTGGCCTTAGCTCGAACCGCGGGAGCTCCCCGGCGGCGGCCCGCTGGACCCGGAAGTTCAGCCCCTCGTGGGCGTGGGCCAGGCGCTTGTGGAGGTCGTCGCACAGCGAGTCCCAGCCGTCGTCGCCCCAGTCGGGCTTCATCTCGATCCGCAGCGTGATCTCGTCGCGGATCCCCTCGTGCGTGATCACCGTCTGGAACTCGTCGACGTCGGGGAACTCGCGGACGATCGCCTCGATCGCGCGCGGGTACACGTTGGTGCCGCGGACGAGCTTCATGTCGTCCACGCGCCCGAGGATCCCGCCCTCGAAGATGTCAAAGCCGCGCCCGCAGTCACAGCGCGAGGCGGGGACCTTGCAGACGAGGTCGCCGGTCCGGTAGCGGATCAGCGGGATCGCGCCGCGCCCGAACGAGGTCACGACGCGCTCGCCGCGCTCGCCGTAGCCGACCGGCTCGAGCGTGTCGGGGTCGAGCACCTCCTCGATCACGTTGTCCTCGATGATGTGGGTGCCGCCGGGCTGGTGGGAGCACTCGAACACCATGATCGTGCCGATCTCGGTCATCCCGGCGGTGTCGTAGGCCTTGGCGCCCCACTGCTCCTCGATCAGTGCCTTGGTCTGGGGGATCGAGCCGGCGGGCTCACCCGACAGGATCAGCCGCTTCACCGCGGAGTCGCGCAGATCGAGCCCCTGGACCTGCGCCTCCTGAGCGAGCCGCAGCGCGTAGGTAGGGGTCGAGGCCACGACGGTCGCGCCGAAATCGCGGATCTGACGCACGCGCATCTCGGTCGTCTGCGCGCCGCCGGGCACGTTCAGCACGCCCATCTTCTCCATCGCGTAGTGCAGCCCCCAGAAGCCGATGAACGAGCCGTAGCCGAACGCGATGTAGGCGGTGTCGGTGGGCCGGACGCCGCAACCCCACAGCGCGTAGCACCACATCTCGGCGACCCAGGACCAGTCCTTACGCGAGTCGAGCGCGCGCAGCGGACCGCGGCCGGTCGTGCCCGAGGTCGTGTGCACGCGGATCGCGCCGTCGCCGCCGATCGCCGGGATCTCGCCGTAGGGCGGCAGCACCTCCTGGGAGGCCATCCACTCGTCGCGCGTCAGGCACGGGATCCGGCGCAGGTCGGCCAGCGACCGCAGCTGGGCGGGCTGGAACCCGGCGTCCGCGAAACGCCGCTGATACCAGGGGCTTCTCGCGGCAGCCCACTCGCACTGCCGACGCAGCTTCGCGAGCTGAAGCGCCTCGAGCCGCTCGCGGTCGAGCGTCTCGGTCTTCGGGTTCCAGTAGGGACTGTCGTCGGACCAACGGTCCTCCTATCCGAGAATACCTAACATTGCTCCGGAGTTCTATGTCGAGTATCGTCGCGCCCATGAGCTGGCACTTCGACTTCGAGGTCGCCGACGGCGTCGCCACGATCACGTTCAACCGTCCGGAGAAGCTCGGGGCGCTGACGTTCGACGTGTACGCGGACCTGCGCGATCTCCTGGCCGAGCTGCCCCACCGCGGCGACGCCCGAGTGCTCGTGATCACCGGGAAGGGCCGCGGATTCTGCTCCGGCGGCGACGTCGTCGAGATCATCGGCGCGCTCCAGTCGATGCGAGGCCGGCGACCTGCTCGAGTTCACGCGCATGACCGGCTCGGTGGTGCGAGCGCTGCGCGAGTGCCCGATGCCGGTGATCGCCGCCGTCAACGGGATCGCCGCCGGCGCCGGTCGGTGATCGCGCTGGCCTCCGATCTCCGCGCTGCTGGCCGAGTCGGCGAAGTTCGCGTTCCTGTTCACCAAGGTGGGCCTCTCCGGCGCCGACATGGGCTCGGCGTACCTGCTGCCGCGGATGATCGGTCTGGGCGGGCGACCGAGCTGCTCGTCCTCGGCGACAAGGTCGAGGCGGAGCGCGCGCTGCGAGATCGGGCTGGCGAACGCGGTCGTCGACGAGGAGCTCGCCGACCGCCGCGGCGCTCGCCCGGCGTCTCGCCGACGGCCCGGCGCTCGCCTACTCGACGACCAAGGTGGTGCTCACCCGCGAGCTCGACTCGGACCTCGGAACCTCGATCGAGCTCGACGCCATGACCCAGGCGCTGCTGATGAAGTCAGACGACTTCACCGAGTTCTACCACGCCTGGCCCGAGGGCCGCAAACCGGACTGGAGGGGCCGATGAACCGGATCGTCAACCCGCCCGAGCTGCCCAAGCCCAGCGGCTTCTCGCACGCGGTCGTGGCCGGCAACACCGTCTACCTGGCCGGACAGGTCGGCTCGGGCGAGACGCTCGTCGAGCAGTTCGACGGCGCCGCGCGGAACCTGGTCACGGCGCTTCGGGCGGCCGGAGGCGAGGTGGACGACCTGGTCTCGCTGCAGGTGTTCGTGACCGACGTCGCCGCCTACCGGGCTGCGTTGTCCGAGCTCGGGCAGGTCTGGCGGAAGCACTTCGGCAGCCAGTATCCGGCGATGGGCGTGTTCGGCGTCACCGAGCTGTTCGATCCCGGCCTGCAGGTCGAGCTGATGGGCGTCGCCGTCATAGCAGCCGTGAGCGACCTCGTACGACGAGAGCCCGCCGGCTGGCGGCCGCCGAGCTGCGCGCCGATCGCCGAGCGAGGGCGCCCCGTGCCGCGTCAACCGACCGCTGGTCGGGGCGCTGGCCGAGCACGGGCTGCTGGGGCGGCTGTTCCCCGAGGTGTCGGCCACCGACCTGTGCCTGATCCGCGAGGCGCTCGCGACCGCATGCACCGAGGCCGAGACCGCGTTCGCGCTGCAGGGGCTCGGCGCCTACCCGATCCTCCAGGCCGGCTCGGCGGAGCTGCGCGAGCGCTGGATCCCGCGCGTGGCCGACGGCAGCGCGGTGGCCGCGTTCGCGCTGACCGAGCCCGACGCCGGCTCGGACGTGTCGGCGCTCGTCGCTGCGGGCCGACCCCGGACGGCGACGGCTACCGCCTCACCGGCGAGAAGGTGTGGATCTCCAACGCGCCCGAGGCCGACATCTACACGGTGTTCGCCCGCACCTCGGAGGGCTCGCGCGGGCTCACCGCGTTCGCGGTCCCGGGCGACAGCCAGGGTCTGACCGGCGAGCACAAGCAGCTCGTGGCCCCGCACGCGATCGGGTCGCTGCGGTTCGACGACGTGTTCGTGCCCGCCGACCACGTGCTCGGCGAGGTCGGCGCACGGCTTCCGGGTGGCGATGCGGACGCTCGACCTGTTCCGCCCGAGCGTCGGCGCGTTCGCGGTCGGGATGGCCACCCAGGCGCTCGAGCTCGCCGCCGACCAGGCGCTCGAGCGCCAGACGTTCGGCAAGCCGCTGGCACAGCACCAGGCGGTCGCGCCACCGGCTCGCCGACGTGACCGCTCGCGTCCAGGCGTCGCGGCTGCTCGGTACGCCAGCGGCGGCGGCGCACGACGCCGGAGCACCCGACCCGGCGCTGGCGGCGATGGCGAAGCTGCTCGCGACCGAGACCGCCCAGGAGGCGGTCGACGCCGCGATCCAGGTCCACGGCGCCCGCGCGCTCGAGCACGGCCACCCGCTCGAGCACCTCTACCGCGAGGTCCGCGCGCCCCGGATCTACGAGGGCGCGTCCGAGATCCAGCGCGAGATCATCGCCCGCGCGCTGTTCCGCCGGGCCGAGGAGCGGCTCACCGGCGGCGCATCGAAAAGATCGACACACTAGCTTGGTGAGGTGTTAGATATGGACTTCGGCGTTTTCCTCCCCGTCTCCGGCGCCGCCTGCACGCGCGCGGGTCTGACCCATGCCGCCGAGACCGCCGAGCGGCTCGGGTTCACCACGGTCTGGGCCGCCGACCGGATCGTGATCCCGTGGGAGATCGAGAGCGACTACGCCTACAGCTGGTCGGGGTCGTTCATCGTCCCGCCCGAGAAGCCGTTCCTGGAGTCGATGACCGCGCTGGCGTTCCTGGCCGGGGCGACCGAGAAGATCAAGCTCGGGGTCGCCGTACTCGTCACCACCTACCGTGACCCGGTCCACTGGTCCAAGGTCGCCTCGACGATCGACTGGCTGTCGGAGGGCCGCTTCATCCTCGGCGTCGGGATCGGCTGGATGGCCGAGGAGTTCGACGCGCTGGACCGCTCGGACATCTTTCCCCAGCGAGCCCGCGTGGCCGACGAGCAGTTGCGGGTCGCCCGCAACCTGTTCACCGAGGAGCACTGCTCGTTCGCGGGCGAGCACTACTCCTACGACGACATCGCGTTCTACCCCAAGTCCTACGACAAGCCGATCCCGATCTGGTGCGGCGGCGAGAGCCGGGGCGCCCAGCGCCGCGCCGGCGTCCACGGTGACGCCTGGTTTCCGTACTTCCCGCGCGTGACCCCGGAGGAGCTGGCGTCTCGGTTCGCCAACGTGCGCGCGTCCGCCAAGGACGCGGGCCGCGACCCCGACGAGATCGCGCTGCATTGCTGCCTGTCGGTCGAGGTCACCGACGAGCCCGTCGAGCAGGAGGCCGACATCCTGCGCGGGAGCCCGGAGCAGGTGGCCGAGTCGCTGTCTCGGTTCGCCGACGTCGGCGTCGAGCACGTCGGGCTGCAGTTTCTCGTCGGTCGCTACCCCGAGCGGCTGGCCCAGATGGAGCGGCTTGCGCCGGTGATCATGGGGTGAGCCGGAGGGTCGTCGTCACCGGCGGCGCCAAGGGCATCGGCCGCGCGGTGGTCGAGCGGTTTCAGGCGCTCGGCGACGACGTGGTGGCGCTCGGGCGCGACCGTGACGCGCTCTCCCGCATGACCGTCCGCACCGCGGTGTGCGACGTGACCGACGAGGCCGCGGTGGCGACCACGTTCGCCGAGCTGGGCGACGTCGACGTGCTGGTCAACAACGCCGGCTTCGCCGAGACCGCCCCGCTGGCCCAGACCACGCTCGATTCCTGGGGGCGGCACTTCGACGTCAACGTGACCGGGCCGTTTTTATGCATGCGCGCGGTCGTCCCCGGGATGACCGACCGCGGGAGCGGCGCGATCGTCACCGTGGCCTCGACCGCCGGCCTGATCGGCGCCCCGTACACGATCGCCTACAGCTCCTCCAAGCACGCCGCGGTCGGCCTCACCCGCGCGGTCGCGAGCGAGCTGTCGGGCACCGGAGTTCGGGTCAACGCGGTCTGCCCGACCTACGTGCGCACCGACCTCACCGCCCGCGCGATCGCCCGGATCGTCGAGATCACCGGCCGCACCGAGGCCGAGAGCCTGGACGCGCTCGCCGGGCAGTCGCCGCTCGGCCGCCTGCTCGAGCCCGAGGAGGTCGCCGACACGGTCGTGTTCCTGGCCTCACCGGCGGCCGCGGCGATCAACGGCCAGGCGCTGGTGATCGACGGTGGCGGGATCCAGGCGTGACCTGGGTGATTCGCCCAGGCTGAGCGGATCCGCGCGTTCGTGGCCGGAGCCATAATCGGGCGCCGCCCGCGATAGGTACGGTCAGTCAATGCGGACCTGGCCCCTCGGCCGGCAACTCATCGCGGTCGTGGCAGTGGCGGCACTCGGCGCCGGGGTTGCGTTCGCCGCGATGAACAAGCACGACCACGGCGGCGACCCGGTCCGCCTCACGATCCAGACCAACGCCCCCGGCAGGATGATCCCGAGCGGGTTCGTCGGCCTGTCGACCGAGTACTGGGCGATCCCAAGTTACGCCGGCCAGGACCCCGCGGCGCTCGACCCGGTGTTCGAGCAGCTGCTCCGGAACCTGGCGCCCGGGCGCCCGCCCGGTCCTGCGGCTGGGCGGCGACAGCACCGACTGGACCTGGTGGCCGGCCCCGGGCTCCGCAAGCCGCCGGGAATCAGGTACACGCTGACCGAGAAGTGGATGCAGATCACGAAGGCGCTGACCGCCGCGACGAACGCACGCCTGCTGCTCGGGATCAACCTCGAGGCCGATAACCGGCGACTGGCCGGCGGCGAGGCCCACGCGTTCGTCGACAACCTCGGCCGCCGGTCGATCGGGGCGCTCGAGATCGGCAACGAGCCCGAGCTGTACGGCAGCTTCGGCTGGTACCGGAGCAAGCACGGGCCGCGAGGTCCGCGGCCGCCCGCACAGCTATGACCCGGCGGCGTTCACGAAGGACTTCTCGGCGTTCGCACGTTCGCTGCCCCGCGTCCCGCTCGCCGGCCCGTCGCACCGGCTCGCCGGTCTACCTCGCACGGCTCGGGCAGTTCCTCGACGCCGAGCGGCGCATCGGCGTGGCCACGGTTCACGCGTACCCGCTCAAGCGCTGCACCGAGAGCACTCACGTGACGATCGGCCAGCTGATGTCGAACGCGTCCTCGAACGGCCTCGCCAAGAGGCTGGCGCCGCTGGCGGCAAGCGCGCACCGGCACCACGTCCCGCTGCGGGTCGACGAGATCAACGCGATCTCGTGCGGCGGCGTCCGCGGCGTCAGCGACACCTACGCCGCGGCGCTGTGGTCGCTCGATGCGATGTTTGCGCTCGCCCGGGCCGGCGTCGACGGCGTCAACATCCACACCCCTCCCCGCTCGATCAACCAGATGATCACGTTCCGCGACGACAACGGGGCGTGGTCGGCGCACGTGGCGCCGGTCTACTACGGCTTGCTGATGTTCGCCGAGGCGACCCCGCCCGGATCCCGCCTCGTCCGGGTCTCCGGCACGGCCGCGCCCGGCCTCTCCACCTGGGCGACGCTCGGCCCCGACGGGACGGTCCGCGTCGTCCTCATCAACAAGAGCGCCGACTCCGCCGCCACGCACGGCTACGCGCGCCCGCGCGCGCGAGCGCGGGAATCGTCCAGCTGCTCCGCGCCCCGGGATTGGCGGCCAAGACCGGAGTGACGCTCGGCGGGCAGAGCTTCGGCGCGGCGACGACCACCGGCGTGCTCGGCGGCAGCAGCACCGCGTCCGCGGTCAGAGCCTCGCGACAGGCGTTCTCGGTCGACGTGCCCGCCGGCCAGCGCGGCCCTGTTGACGATTCCGCGCTCAGGCTGAATCGGAACTACCAGGGCTTTTCAGGGCGGGCCGAGTGCTTTACAGTGCTCGCCCATGGGGCGGATTGGGCGTGGCTGGCAGCTAGCGAAGCAGTCTTGGTCGGTGGTTCGGGGTGACCGGTCGCTGATCGTGTTCCCGATCGTCTCCGCGATCGCGGGGATCATCACCGCGATCGTGTTCTTCGGCGCCGGCGTCGGCTTGATCGCGGGCACCAAGACCGACTGGCTCGGGATCGTGATCGCCGTGATCGGCGTCTACCTGATCATCGCGATCGGGATCTTCTGCGGCGTCGCGCTCAGCGCCTGCGCCGCCCGCGCGCTCGAGGGCCACGATACGACCGTGGGCGAGGGCATCGCGGCCGCGCGCCAGCACCAGAGCCAAATCTTCGCCTGGGCCGGCGTGTCGCTCGTGGTCGGCGGGTTGATCATGTTCATCGAGGTGCTGCTGCGGGAGGTCGGAGGCCAGATCCTCGCCTCGATCGTCGGCGGGCTGGCGAACTTCGCCTGGGCCGTGGCCACGTTCTTCGTGATCCCGGTGATCGCATTCGAGGACCTCGGTCCCAGGGACGCGATCAAGCGGTCCACCCACGTCGTCAAGGAGCGTTGGGGTGAGGGCGTCACCGGCTCGTTCGCGATCGGCGGGATCGCGTTCCTGATCGGGATCCTGCCGGCGGGCATCCTGATCGCGATCGGAATCGCGGTGGCGAAATCGTCGGTCGCGCTCGGCGTGGTGTTGATCGTGCTCGGAGCGCTGATCCTGGTGGTGGCGGTGCTGCTCCAGGCGACGATTTCGGCGGTGTTCAAGGTCGCGCTGTTCCGGTTCGCGACAGAGGGCAAAGTGCTGGGCGGCTTCCAGCAACAGGAGCTCGAGGCCGCGTTCGTGCAGAAGCGACGCCGGCTGTAGCGGCCGCGGCGCGCCCCGCTAGAGAGGAGAAACGAGATGGCGGGCAAGAACAGTAAGGGCGACAAGCCCCCGAAGACCGCCGTCGGCTCGCCGCCGGGTCCCCTGAAGCCGAAGATGCCGCGCAAGCAGTTCGACAAGGAGCTCCAGAAGCTCCAGCTCGAGTGCGTGCAGATGCTCGACTGGGTCCGCGAGAGCGGCCATCGGCTGGTCGTGATCTTCGAGGGCCGCGACGCAGCCGGCAAGGGCGGCACGATCAAGCGGCTGACCGCCCCAATGAACCCGCGCGCCTGCCGGGTGGTGGCGCTGGCGGCGCCGACCGAGCGCGAGCGCGGCCAGTGGTACTTCCAGCGCTACGTCGAGGAACTCCCGACGGCCGGGGAGATGGTCGTGTTCGACCGGTCCTGGTACAACCGCGCGGGAGTCGAGCGCGTGATGGGCTTTTGCACCGATGCCGAGTACTGGGACTTCCTGCACTCGGTGCCGGAGTTCGAGCGGATGCTGCTGCGCTCGGGCATCCAGCTCGTCAAGTACTGGTTCTCCGTCTCCGATGATGAGCAGGAGCGCCGCTTCCAGTCGCGGATCGATGATCCGGCCCGGCGCTGGAAGCTCTCGCGGATGGATCTCGAGGCGCGCACCCGGTGGGTCGAGTACTCCAAGGCCAAGGACCTGATGGTCGAGCACACCTCGACGGCCCAGTCGCCGTGGTGGGAGGTCGCCGCCGACGACAAGCGCCGCGCCAGGCTCAACACGATCTCCCATTTGCTGTCGCTGGTGGACTATCGCGAGGTGAGGCAGCCGAAGGTCAAGCTTCCCCCGCGAAAGGGCGATCAGGGGTATCGCCGTCCACCAATCGAAGAGCTCAACTGGATCCCCACGCCGTACTAGGACCGCGCCGGGCGCGTTCGCCGCGGGCGCACGCCGTCCGCCGGTTGGTGTGCGGCGCGCTGGCAGCCACGACGGCGGTCCTCGTCGCGGGCTGTAGCGGGCTCAGCAGCGCCGCGGGCACGTTCACGCCCGCCCACAAGGGGACGCTGACGGTCGTCACCCAGCCACTGCCGACATCTGGCTTCTGGCTCGGGTCGGGTGACAGTCCCACCGGGGGCATGGAGTACGAGATGGCCAAGGACCTGGCCCACCACTTCGGCCTCAAGCTCGCGATCCGCACCGAGACGTTCTCGCGGATCGTCAGCGGGCACCTCGACGGCGCCGACCTGGCGCTGTCGCTGATCACGCCGACCAGCCAGCGCGAGCAGGTGCTCGACTTCTCCACGCCCTACATCGAGTCCTCGCCCGCGCTCGTGGTTCGCGCCGGGACCGACGTGCCCGACGTCAAGACCGCCCAGGGACTGAGGTGGACGGTGGGGGCCAACACCACCTTCCAGAGCATCGTCGACGACGTGATCCAGCCCGACAGGCCGCCGTTGCTGATCGAGGACCGCAATGACGAGCTCGTCGCGGTCAGCTCCGGCAAGGCCGACGTCGCGATGTTCGACCTGCCCGCGGCCGAGGCGATCGCCAACGCCGATCCGCACTTCGAAGTCGCGGCACAGCTCGACGAGACCGAGCCGATCGCCGCGGCGCTGCCGAAGGGCTCGAGCAACGTCGACGCGGTCAGCTCGGAGCTTCGCGCGATGCAGGCCGACGGGACGATCGATGACCTCGCCCGGCAGTGGCTCGGGATCTCGATCCAGGACATGACCAATGACGTGCCGCTGCTGAGGACGAGCGCCTCGTCGTGATCCCCGCCTCGATCACGCTCACCGCTCCGACCGGCGGCGCCTGGGAGTTCCTGGTGCTGTTCCTGGTGGTGATCATCGGTCCGCCGATCATGCAGCGGGCGCGGATCCCGGGACTGGTGGGCCTGCTGCTCGGCGGGCTGGTGATCGGCCCGCACGGGCTGAAGCTGATCGACCCCGGGAGCACCACGATCCCCGACCTGGGCTCGGTCGGGCTGCTGTACCTGATGTTCGTGGCCGGCGTCGAGCTTGACCTCTCGCTGCTGCGCCAGTACCGCAACTCGGCGGTCACGTTCGGACTGCTCACGTTCCTGTGCCCGGCGATCCTCGGGGTCACGGTCGGGATCGCGCTGGGCTGGGAGACGTCGGCCGCGATCCTGCTGGGGGCGCTGCTGGCGTCGCATACGCTCGTGCTGTATCCGCTGATCCGCCGTGCCGGGCTGTCCAACGATCCGGTGATCGCCAGCGCGCTGGGCGGCACCGTGCTCACGGACACGCTGACGCTGACGATCCTGGCGGTGGTCGCGAGCACGACCTCGGGCAGCGGCGGCGGCGCCTCGATCGCGCTGCAGCTGCTGCTGGGGTTCGCGGTGCTCGGCGTGTTCTGCTTCCTGGTCCTCCCCTGGCTGGTCTCCAGGGCGTTCTGGATCCTGGGAGCCGAACGCACCGTTCGCTACGTGATCACGTTTGCCGGGTTTCTGGCCGCAGCGGTGATCGGCGAGATCTTCGGAATCGACGGGATCATCGGGGCGTTCTTCGCGGGGCTGTCGCTGAACCGGCTGGTTCCCAACGAGGGGCCGCTGATGAACCGGATCGATTTCTTCGGCTCGGCGGTGTTCGTGCCCGTGTTCCTGGTCTCGGTCGGGCTGCTGCTGAACCCGTCGGTGATGATCGAGGGGCAGACGCTCGGCCTCGCCGGGCTGTTCACGGTCGCAGCGGTCGGCGGCAAGTTGATCGCCTCGATGCTGACCCGCCCGCTGTTCGGCGCGGACCGCGACAAGGCGCTGATGGTGTTCGCGCTGACCACGCCGCGCGCCGCCGCGACGCTGGCCGCCACCACGGTCGGCTTTCAGATCGGGTTGTTCGGCGAGTCGGTCGTCAACGCGGTGCTGGTGGTGATCCTGCTGACGATGATCCTGGCGACGCTGGTCGCCGAGCGCCAGCGCACGCGCGTGGAGCCGCCAGCGCTGGGACGGCGCGCGCTCGGCGAGCACGTGCTGGTCGCCGTCGCCCACCTGGACGGGGCGCCGCTGGGGCTGCGGATCGCCCGCCGGGTCGCCGACCAGCAGGCCGGCGTCGTCGAGGTGTTCCTGATGGAGTCCGCGGCGGCGACGAGCCGCACCCGTCAGGCGGATCTGGACCGGCTCAGCGGCCTGTGCCGGCGGCTGTCGATCGACACCGACCCCGCGGTCCGGGTCACCGACCACATGGCCCGCGCCGCGGTGCTGGCGGCCAACGACGTCGAGGCGTCGCTGGTGATCGCGGTCGAGAACAACGACCACGAGCGCTGGGCCGAGACGCTGGCGCTGGCGGTGCCCGCGCCGGTGGTGATCGTGCGCGGCGCGATCGACCGGTCGCTGTCGGCGATGCGGTTCGTCGGGCCGGTGCCACCCGACGACGCCGCGGGCGCGATCGCCGCCGAGCTGATGGCCGCGGTCCCGGCGCGGGCCGAGCACGGCGGGCTCGCCGACGCGCGCACGCTCGGAGGGCTCGAGCGGGGCGACGTGGCGATCGCGGTCGTCAACGGCTGGGAGCGGTTGACCGGCCTGCACCCGCCCGACGGGGCGGCGATGGTGCTCGTGCCCGACGGCCTGCTCCCGTCAGCGCCGCCGGACGTCGCCGCGTACGCGACCTCGGGCGAGGTCACGCCCTAGCGGCAGTTCCTGACCACGTTGGGCGAATCGGTCGCCCCGGACGTCGATCGCCCCGGGCCGCTGGGGCGGCGACGTGCTTAACGTCCCACCCGAGGCCGTTGCGGGCTAGCGTGGGACGTTGATCACGCCCCACGTGGCGAACGTCCCACACTCGCGCCGAGAGCGCTCGAGTGGGACGTTGTGCACGCGGTCTCGCCCGCGCGCGCACCCGCGCCCCACAGCTATCTCAGGCGCCAGCCCCCGGTGGCGCCGGGGGCGTCGAGAACCTCCGGGGGTACAGGTACTGGCCGATCCCGTCGAGCGGCTCGCCGGGATCCCTCGGCGCGAACCGGCGCAGCTCGTTGTTGACGCTGAACCGGGGGCCGATCAGCACGCGGCGATTGCGGACCAGCGTGTAGAAGCGGTCCAGCGGCCGCGGCGGAGGCCCGCCGACGCGAATCCCGCGGAAGTCGTAGACCCCGCCGTGACAGGGGCACACGAAGCTGCGGGCGGGTCCGACATAGCGGACGGGACAGCCGACGTGTACGCAGCGCGACGAGATCGCGACGATCTCGTCGTATCGGTCCTTGACCGGACCGTCGACGCCGGTGTCGTGCCGGCGCACGTAGGCAATCGATCGACCGGCTCCGCCGACGCCGGACTCGATCGTGATCACCACCGGCCTGTAGTCCGATGTCTTGAACTGAGCCAGGTCGCCGACGTCCTGCCAGCTGGCGCTGGGGCGGTGGAACACCGGGGCGATCGCGAAGCCCAGCGCCGGCAGGGTGATGGCGGCGCCGGCGATGGCGCCCGCGGTGGCGGCGGTGCCGGTCATGAATCGGCGCCGGGTGACCGTCTCGCCTTCGAACGCGCCCGGAAAATCGCGCGCCTGCGTGGAACGCCGGCGGCGGCGTTCGTCGTCGTCCATTGAGGACCCCCTGGAATCCCGTGTCTACGCTTAGAGTAGTACGAAGGCTTGTCGTACTACGCGTGATCGTCGCACAGCGGCGCGCAGCGTCTCGACGCCGTCCCACACGTCGACGAACCGCGTGGTCAGCGGCGACAGCCCGAAGCGGATCACGTCGGGCCGCCGGAAGTCGGGGATCACCCCGCGCTCGATCAGCTGCGCGCACAGGCGCTCGGCGTCGGGGTGCGCGAGCGCCA
>CAWHRT010000009.1:0-42381 GCA_963831845.1 uncultured Solirubrobacterales bacterium
TCATGCCGACTCGACCAGCTGCGCGTCCTCCTGCGCGCCCGGCGTCCCCGCCCCATCAGCCAGCCGCAGATCCTTCGGCACATCAATCCCATACAGCTTCGCCGCGTTGAGCCCCAGGATCTTGCGCTTCGACGCGTCATTGACCCGCGGATAATCGCTGTAGCTCTCATCCGGGTAATCCCAATCCAAAAACCCCTCGATCTGCCACTTCGGCTCCCAAATCCCATAGTCCGACCCAAACAACATCTTGTCCTCACCCACCCAGAACAGAAGCTCGCCCATCACCTTCGCGAAAAACCGCGGCCGCGCGTGCATCAACCCGCCGATCACCACCGACAAACCCGCATACACATTCGGCTCCTGCGTCGCCATAAAACAGAAATCCTCGATCCGCGGCAACCCGACATGCTCAATGATGAAATTCAGATCAGTGTTCTCCGTCGCCGCCTCATCCACATCCCGCGGATCAAACGCATCCTTATCCAACGGCCAGATCGTCGGACCCTTATGCACATGAATGTTCCGGATCCCCAACTCCCGACACTTCTCCAAAAACGGCTTCGTCTGCTCATCATCCAACCGCCAGCCACGCGACCCGTTATTCCACTCCGCCGTATACAACTTCACGCCCCGAAGCTTGTAGGTCTTCGCGTCCTCCTCCAACTGCCTCAAACCCAAATCCCCATCCCGCGGATCAAACCGACCATTCACGATCAGCCGATCCGGAAACTTCTCAAACAACTCAGCATTCTGCGCCGCCGTATTAAACCCCGACTTGTACCACTCCCGCAAATACGTCGACTGGAAAACCCCCACATCCACGCCACCATCCTCAAACACATCCCTCACGAAATCATCATGCGTATAGCTCATAAACTTCTCAATCGGCCAATGCGTCTCCGGCGGCCCCAAACCCATATACGCATGAAAACAATCAATCCAACCCTTCGCATACTGCTCCTGACCCACCACCCAATTATCCGGACCCGCCGACCACATATGCAAATGACTATCAACCACAAAATACTTCTGGCCGTTCTTCTCGTACATATCGGTTTCTCTCCTACTCGCTGACAGCCTGGAGGTCGAAGCTGATGTACTCAGCCGCGTCCTCGGGGTTGGCGAACATGATGATCTTGTCGTCGAGCACGACCATGCGCCCGTAGTGCGTCGACATGATCTCCTCGAAGTCGTCGTTGCCGAAGTCGTCCCAGCCAAGGGCCTCAGCGCACTCGTCGTAGTCGATCTCGAACTTGCCGACGCCGTCGACGCGAATCATCGACGGCAGGACCTCGACGGTCACGTTGTCCTTGCCCCGCATCACGTCGGCGACCACGTACCCGACCTGGTTGTTCATCAGGGTGACGCCGGCGCGGTTCGAAGACGTGGGATCCGACTTGAATCGATCGTCAGCCATCAGTCGAGCTCCTTCGAGTTGAGGTTGATGTCAGCAAGGATCTCGTCGAAGCGCCCGCGGGCATGCTCGAGAGACTCCTCGAAGCGGATGACCTTCTCGCCCGGCTGCGACCAGATCGGTTGCATCGCGCGCCCGGCGGCAAGGCTCTTAGGCGTCCACTCCTCCAACCAGCCCTGCATCGTGGCCCGGTTCTCCTCGCCGAACTTCTCGTCGTTCGCGAGCATCGAGAACAGGCGGCGCGCCACGCGGGCGTCCCGGGCCGTGTCGGCCTCGCCGGCTCCCATCAGCGTCGGAGTGACGAAGTCGCCCTGGGGAGCAGCCGCCTGCATGATGAACTCCGAGCGGAACAGCTCGCCGACCAGCGGCTCGAACACCACCGCGGCGCCGAAGAACGCCTCGGCCCAGTCCCGCACGGCCGTGAGCCGCTCGACGTTCTCGCGCACGCCCTGCCAGATCGGATCGTTGACCCAGGCGTCCTTGTGCGCCTGGCCGTCGAACCCGTCCACGGAGTCCGTGAGGTCGAGGTTGTAGAGGATGATGTCCTGGCCGAAGCGCAGCTTGTGCGCCGAGGCCACCGACAGCGCGTTGTTGATCATGTTCGTCGGGGCGTCGCGCTGTGCGGGCAGGTAGATGTGCATCCCGATCCCGTGCTCGACGTGGGCCCGGCGCCGACGTGGCGCTCGACCGTCTTGATCCAGCCCCGGTTCCAGCCGTCGAAGGCGCGCGCCGCCTTGGCGTTGGCGAGGTTCTGGCTGATCTGCCGCACGACGTTGGCGTTGTTGCGGTAGATCGTCTGCTCCCACTCCTCGTTGGGGTCGAGGAACGCGTGCCAGTTGGACGACTGCAGCTTCGTCCACTCCACCGGATAGCCGCCGACGCCGTCGCGGAAGCCGTAGATCCAGCCCTGGAGCAGGTAACGGTCGGGATCCGGCTGGACGTCGACGGTCACGTCCTCGTAAACCGTGGCGCGCCGCTTGGCCGGGGTGAAGTAGTTGTAGCTCCGGCTCGACGACGAGGGGAACTCGCGAGCGCCCGCCTCGGCGTCGGTGAACACCGGCTTGGGGACGCTGCGCTCCGTAACGGGAGGCGGGACGTCGTCGTCTTTCGACGGGCCCTCGACTGCACCCACGTTGTCTCGGGTGGTGTCTGTTGCCATCAGGTTGCGCTCTCCTCTCCGCGCTCAGGGCGCGGTCGTCGTGAACTTGTCGTAGTACACCCGCGACTCGGGAACACCGCTCTGGTCCAGCATCGCGATCGCGGCGTCCACCATCGGCGGCGGACCGCACAGGTAGGCGTCGACCTCGCCCAGCTGCTCGTGCAGACGTTTCACCACGTCGGTGATCAGCCCGCGCTCGCCACTCCACTCCTCATCCTCGCCGCAGTCCGACAGCGCCGGCACGAACCGGAAGTTCGGCAGGCGCTCCTCGAGCGCGGTGAGCTCCTCCAGGTGAAACAGGTCGCGCGGACCGCGCGCGCCGTAGTAGTAGACCGCCTCGCGCTCGCTGCCCGATTCGGCCATCGCGCGCAGCAGCGCCAGGATCGGGGCCATGCCGGCCCCGCCTCCGATGAACAGCAGCGGCCGCTCTGACTTCTCCCGCAGCGTGAAGACCCCGTACGGTCCGTTGACCTCGACCTCGTCGCCTTCCTTGAGCCCCCCGTCGGACAGCAGGCTCGAGAACTTGCCGTCGGGATAGATCTTGATCATGAACTCGAGCTCGTCCCCGGGCAAATTTGCCATCGAGAACGAGCGGACCTCTTCGCTGCCAGGGATCGTGATGTCGATGTACTGACCGGGCTTGAACTTCAGCGCGTCGCCGCTGAGCACCAGGCGGCGGATGTCATGGGTGAGCTCCTCGATCTTCTCGACGCGCATCTGCTGCGTCTGCAGCGCCACGCCCGAGCGCAGCACCTCTTCGTCGTAGTTGATCAACTCGACCTCGAGGTCGGATTCGGCGTGCGCCCGACACAGCAGCGTCCACCCCTCCTCCTTCTCGAAGTCGTTGAGCGCGAACGTGGAGTACTTCTCGAGGTCGACCTCGCCGTCGAGCAGGAACGACTTACAGGCCGCGCACTGGCCCTCCTTGCAGCCGTGCATCAGCATCAGCCCCTGGCGGAACGCGCCTCTGAGGACCGTTTCGTCCTCGTCGACCTCGAACTCGATTCCGACAGGTTCCAGTCTGACGGTGTAGGTCTCGCCCATTGATGATCGGCCTAAGAAGACGCCGAAGAGGCGACCGGCCCCCGGAAGCCGATCGCCTCTCGCGACAACCTCGGGGCTAAGCCGACGCCTCTGTGGGCTTGCGGCCGGCGGGGCCTCCGCGCTTGTACTCAGCGACGTGCGCCTCGCGGTCTTCGGCCGACATCTCGTTGAGGAGGATGTTGGGGCTCTGGACGGTGTGCCCCTTCATCTCCTTCAGCGTCCACATCTTCTTCGGATCGAGATCCAGATGCGGCTGCGGGACGAGCGTCTCGCCGTCGTCGCGGACGTACCCGAGGTCGGAGATGCACTCGGCGAGGTCGTAGCCGTGGTACATGGTCTCCCACTCGCGCTTGCCGGTGAGCGTGCCCATCGACGGCGTCGGGCGACCCTTGTACTCGCCGCGGAAGGCGACCGCGTCGGTCCAGTGGCAGGTCTCCGAGCAGTACGTCCGGACCTGGCCGTCGACCTCGTCGACAACCGTGTCCTCGCGGATCAGGCACGGCACCATGCAGCTCCAGCACCGGTGCGGGTACACGTAGTCGGTGTCCGCGTCGAACGGAATCGGCGCGTGGCCGTTCTTCTTCGAGAGCTCGGTGTAGCGCTCCCACCACTTGCCGTACTTGTCATACCAGCCCGGGTACTTGAACTCGAACCACTCGAAGTCGTTGTCGTCCATCCCGTCGATCCGCCAGTAGTTGAACGGCCAACCGGTGGCGAAGAACTGTGCGACTTCGTGGATGTAGCCCTTGTTCCAGATCCGGTTCCACGACTCCTCGATCAGATCGTGGGGGATCGTCGAGCCCGTACTTCTCGAGCGGCAGCAGGTAACTGCGGTAGTAGTCGTCGTAGATCCAGCGGCGCCACGCCTCGGCGTAGCTCTCGCGGTCCTTACGGCGGTCCTTGGTGCCGTACTCGATGAACGTCCCGATCGCGGCGTCCACGACCGCGTGGTTGTTCCACCAGGCGTAGCGGAGGTCACGCTCGAGCAGCTCGCGATTGCGCTCGTCGGCAAGCGCCATCAGGATGATCGAGTAGCCGTTGGAGATGTGGCGCGACTCGTCGGACTGAACCGAGTGGAACACCGTCGGCAGCAGGTAGTCGCCGTTGGCGGCGGCCTCGCCGGGCATCGCCACGAACAGGACGTTCGTGAACGCCGTCTCCGCGACGATCGTCAAGTAGATGTTCGCCGCCGTGATCGCGTCGCCCGTGATGAAGCCCTCGCCGAACTGCCGGCCGATCGTGCCGGCGTAGCAGTTCTGGAACGCCCTCTCGGTGATGTCGAACCCCGCCGGGTCGATGTAGTGGTTCATGTACAGGCGCTTGAGGTTCATCTGGATCGTCGAGTGGCGGACCTCGTCGATCATCTGGATCGCAAGACCGTTGTGAACCTCGGGGTTCGGCACCGTGCCGATCGTCAGCGGCATCGCGCGCGCGGCCGAGATCTCCGGGAACGGGATGATCGACAGGAACAGCTTCTGCCACTCCATCCACCGCTCCTGGACCTGGCGGAACATGTTGCCGCGGATCGCGCCGTCCATGGCTCCGAAGACGCGGTTGTCCTTCTCCTCCTCCATCGGGAAGTAGGACCGGAGGACCTGCTTGAGCGGGTCCTTCTTCGGCGCCTTCTCAAAGGTGTAGTCGGTCGAGTACTTCTCGACCGGCGATACGTAGGTGGGCTCCCAGGAGAGCTCCTGGATCTTGTTGTGAGCCTTCGTGATGCTCGCTCTACTCACCCTCACTCCTTCGCTGGATTGCCATAGCTGGGGTCGCCTCGTTGCAGCAACCGGCATGGGCCGCTCGACCGGCCTCGTTTTTCGAGCCTAAGTGGGCACCACGTTTGTGGCAAGAAGCTCGTGTTTTCTGCACGTAGTTGCAAAATCACCGCACCGAGGCCAGCCGTCCAGCGCCGGCGCGTTCAGTGTTGCCGGTCCGAGTCGAGGCGGGCGGAGCGGCGCCCCGGGCGACCTCGATCACGGTCGCGGCCAGGTCGTCACGCTCGACATCGAACACGTGGGGCGTGACCGACAGGCCCAGCGCGGCCACGAAGCGACCGTTCTCGTCGAGGATCGGCGCCGCGATGCAGCAGAAGTCCACGTCGAACTCCTCGCGGTCGACGGCGAAGCCGTCGCGCCGGACGAGCTCGAGCTCCTCGGAGAGCACCTGTGGGGAGGTGATCGTCTGGGGCGTGAACGGCTTCAACCCCCGGGCCACGTAGCGGGCCAGTCCGGCCGGCTCGAGCAGCGAGAGCACGACCTTGCCCATCGCCAGCGCGTGGGCGCTGTCGCGGATCTCCGAGCCCAGGCCGGGCATGCGCCGCACGCCCTGGCGGCCGCGGACCGCGACGATCTCGATCCGCCCCGGCTTCACCAGGCCGAGATACGAGCGCTTGCGCGTCCGCCGGAACAGCTCGTCGACGCCGCCCTCGATGCCCTCGTGCAGGCTCGTCGACTGCTCCTGCTCGGCGGTCAGCTGCTCGAGGCCCTGGGCCGACCGGTAGACGCCCTGGCTCTCGTGCACCGCGAAGCCCTCCTCGCACAGGCTGGTGAGCAGGTAGTACGCGGTCGAGGTGCTCTTGCCCAGCGCCTTGGCGACCTCATCGGCGCGCACGCCGGCGGGCCGCTCGATCAGCAGCGCCAGGACCCTGAGAACCGCGCGCGCGGTGCTGAGGCTGCGGCTCGATGTCGAGGCAGCGCCTCGTGTGAGCGCGCGCACGCGTGCGGACTCGGTCTTCAAACTGAGTTCCTCTCTCCGTGGGCCGGTGGTTTCCGGCCCGATCGACACTAAAGGAGAGCTACCCGGATCGGCGTTACACGGGCGTTACAGTCAGGCGTGGTCTGACGCGTGCGCGCGCAGCTGGCCGAGGCGCGAGGCCGCCAGGCTGCGGCGAGGATCGGCGAACGGGAGGTTGGCGAGCAGCCGCTGCCAGGCGGCGACATCGCTGCCGCCGCTGGGCGTCTGCAGCCAGGCCCACAACGCCTCCTGATCACCCGCGCTCATCACCGACTGACGCATCCAGCGCTCGAGCTGCTCGCGCTCGGCGACGACCCCGGGCGCGTCTGACCGGGGCAGCAGCGGGCCGGCGTAGCGGGCCGCGGCCTCGCGGACCTCGCCGCGGTGCAGCAGGCCGCAGACGGTCGATACATCGCTGTTGACCGAGCACCTGAAGCGGTAACGCTCGGATTCGATGCAGTCGCCCAGGAGCTTTCGCAGCCGCGAGATCTCGACCCGGATGCTGCCGGCCTGGCCGGCGTGGCCGTACACGCCCGTGCTCAGCTCCTCGCTGGTCAGCCCATCCGGATTCGCGCACAGCAGCGTGACGATCTCGCTGTGGCGCAGGCGCAGCTCCAGCCGCTTGCCGCCGAGCTCGGCCTCGGCGCGTGCGCGGCCGAGCAGCTGCAGGCCGAGCGAGAGCCCGCGATGCCCGCGCGGCGCTGCGGTGGGGACGGCGCGCACCAGGTAAGCCTCCTCGCAGCCGAGCGCCTCGGCCTCCAGCGCGTGATCGTCGCCCAGCGCCAGCTGGCCGCCGCCCGCGGGCAGCGCGAGGCGCTCCACGGGGAGCCAGCCCAGCGGCTGGCTGGCCACCACGCGCCCGCTCGGGGTCACCAGCGCGCGCGGCTCCGGCCCGTCGACCAGCCGGCCGCCGTAGCGGGCCAGCAAGCGGCCGTCGCGGTCGAGCATCTGGCAGCGCAGCTGCGCCTCAACGGCGGTCGCCGTCGCGGTCGCGACCGCCATGCTGTGAGGGTGGACGGTGGCCATCTCGCCGGTCAGGTCGATTACGCCGATCACGTGGCCGGTGTCGGGATCGTGAACGGGCGCGGCCGCGCAGGTCCACTGCTGCACGACCTCGTTGAAATGCTCTGAGGCGAACACCTGGACGGCGTGCTCGGCCGCCAGCGCGGTCCCGATCGCGTTCGTCCCGGCCCCGCCCTCGCTCCACAGCGTGCCCTCCGCGAAGTTCATCGAGTCGGCGGCCTGCAGTCTCACGCGCGCGTTGCCCTCCACCCACAGCAGCACGCCGTTGGCGTCGCTGACGACGATCAGGTGACGCGACTCGTCGGCGCTGGCCGCCAGGCACGACCGAATCAGGGGCGCCATCTCGGCGAGCGGGTGGACCTCCCAGCGCGCAGTGGTCTCGTCGGCGTCGGCCACGACCGGGGCGATCCGCAGCCCCGAGGGATCTACGCCCGCGGCGGCGGACCGGCGCCAGGACGCGGCGATCGGCTCACGAATCGACTTCGTCTGACCGGCGTCGCCGTCGTCGAACTGCTTCCGGGCACCCGATATGAACCGCTCCCAAGCGACCCTGACCTCTCGCGCCCGTTTCGCTGGAGCGGTGGCCACATCGATGGCCAGCCACTGATTGGGCATGCAACAGAAAGTTTACGCCATCGCTCCGCGCCGATCGACGGCCTCGTACTCCCGGTTACTCCGACGGATGCGGCGGATCCTGCGGCGTCGGGAAGTCCCCGTCGATCAGCTCGATCCGGTAGCCGTCCGGGTCCGCCACGAAGCAGATCCGGTACTCGTCGCGGCCGCCCGGCCCGTAGGGCGGGCGCTCGGGCTCGATCCCGGCCTTGGCGAGCTCGGCCAGGAGCCCGTCGAGGTCGTCGACGGTCAGCGCCATGTGGTTGTAGCCGTCGCCGAGGTCGTAGGGCTCGTCCCGGCCGACATTGACCGTCAGCTCGAGCACGTCGCCGCCGCCGGGGAGGCCCATGTAGATGTTGTAAGCCGACTCGAACCGCAGCCGGCCGCGCTGCTCGAAGCCGAGCCGTCCGTAGAACTCCTTGGACGCGTCGATGTCCCTGACGCGGATGCACGTGTGTACGAAACTTGCGGTCATGGCGCGGCAGCTTATTGGGTCCGCGCGAGCCGATTTCAGAAGAGCTCGCGCCAGGTGAACTTCGCCTCGTAGCCGAGCATGCGTCGCGCCTTGTCGATGCCCAGCAGTGTCCCGTACTCCTCGATGCCGTCTGAGACCGGCACGCCGGGGAACACCTGGCTCATCAGGTCGCGGCTCGGCGTGCGCATCACGGTGTCGCGCGCGGCGATGATGAACGCCTCCGCGCCGGCGACGTCGGCCTCGAGCGCGCGGCGCACGCTCTCGGCCACGTGGCTCTCGTCGACGTAGCCCCACAGGTTCCACTTGCGCAGGTTGGGGTCCTCCCAGAAGCTGGGGAAGCGGTCGTAGTCGTGTCGCTCCATGATGTTCGAGAAGCGCAGCCCGATGTAGGGGATTCCGTTGCGACGGTTGAACTGTCGCGCGGCCTCCTCGCCCAGGACCTTCGTCAGCGAGTAGGAGGTCTCGGGACGCAGCGGGTGCTGCTCGTCGATCGGGGCGTAGTCGGGCGGCGTGTCGAACGGGAGCCCCAGCGTGGTCTCGCTGGAGGCCCACACGACGCGCTTGAGCTTGAGCCGTTCGGCCGCCGAGAACACGGTGTAGGTGCTGGCCATGTTGGTCTGGAACACCAGGTCGGGCGTGGCGTGGCTCGGCGACGGGATCGCCGCCAGGTGGACGACAGCCTCGACCCCGGGGATCCAGTCAGCGCCGCTCAGCGCCTCGAGCGTCTGGCCGAAGTCGGTCAGGTCCGCGTACAGGAACGGCGCGGGCGAATCGGGGGTGGAGGATTCGGCCGACGGCGCACGATCGATGTTGAGCACGTCGTGCCCGCGCTCGAGCAGGTCGCGCACGACCGCCCGGCCCGCCTTACCGCTGCCTCCCGTCACCGCGATCTTGGACATCGATCAGGCTCCTTTCGCGCGGCCGCGCGCGTGAGTCGATTCCGGTTCGATCGCCTCACCTTAGGGCGGACGGCCGCGCCGCGCGATCGACCCACGCCTCGTAGAGGTCGATGAACGCGTCCATCGCGGCGTCGACGCCGGCCACGTCGCCGGTCGCGAGCAGGTCCAGCAGCAGGCCGCGCGTGATCGCCACGCCGGTCCGGGCGTGCGCCCGGGCCAGCTCTCGGGGAACTCCACGGGCGACGTTGATCTCGGTGGCCGGCCCCAGCCAGTCCTCGACGATCCCGTCGAGGAACTGGGCGGTGTGCCCGCGGCCCTGCAGCGCCTGGCCGTAGAGCTCGAAGAAGAGCCGCTCGTTCGGCCACAGCGAGGGGTCGGAGATGTGCTTCCACCACGTCCACATCGCTTCCCGGATCGGCTGGTCGGGATCTGGCAGCAGCTCGCCCAGCATCTCTCGCTGGCGCGCTTCGACGGTGTGGACGATCTCGATCCACAGACCCTCCTTGGAGCCGAAGTGGTGGATCAGCATCCGGTGGCTGGTCCCGAGCGCGGAGGCCAGCGAGCGGAGACTGACGTCGCCGATGCCGTGCTCGGCGACGTAGTCGATCGCGGCGTCCAGCAGGCGGTCGCGAGGGCCCTTGTCATCCATGCGGCGCTCACTGTACCATGTGGTACATGAAACCCGTCAGAGTCTCCATAGATGTCCCACAGCAACGCGAGCAGGTCTACGACTTCCTCGACGTGATGTCCAACCACGAACCGTTCACCGACCACATCCTCAAGCACTGGAAATACTCCGGGCCCGACCGGGGGATCGGCTCCAAGGCCCAGGTCCAGGTAACCACCGGCGGACGGACCGACACGATCGACATCGAGGTCGTGTCGGCGCACCGGCCCGAGACGATCGTTGAACGCAACATCGGCGCCGGCGGCAAGCGCGTCGCCAACGGCACCTACGTGCTCGAGCAGCTGCCAGACGGCGGCACCCGGATCGTGTTCGAATACTCGTGGCAGCAGGCGCCGCTGAGCGAGCGGGTGGCCTCGCCGCTGGTGCGAGGGGTGCTGCGCCGCAGCAACGAGCGCGCGATGCAGCGCCTCGCCGAGCAGCTCGAGACAAAGGTCCCTGCACCCGCCGCTTAGACAGCGCGCCGTACGGCACGCGAGCGTAAAATCGGCTCGCTGACCGGGCCGTCGACACATCCTGAGCCGGAGGCCAGTTGGCTGGAGCTCCACTGGCGGATTGCTGACGCCCTGTCGCGCTCGAATTCGCTTGCCCAAGCGGGGGCGTCGATCCTGCGATCCCTGGGCGAGTCGCTCGGCCTCGAGAGCGCCGCGATCTGGCGGGCCAACGGTGGCGAGCTGCTGCACCGCGTCACCTGGTGGAGCGCCGCGGAGACTTCGGCGCCGCCCGCCGAGCCCAGCTCGCTGCCCCCCGGCGAAGGTCTCGCCGGCCGCGTGCTGGAGAGCGGCGAGCCCGAGTCCTCCCCGGCGGGCGCCGCGTTCCCGATCGCGAGCGCAAGCGGCACGCTGGGGACCCTGGAGCTCCACGGCGCCGGCGAGATCGCGCCGGAGCTCGCGCAGGTCCTGCTCGCGACCGGGCGGCACCTGGGTGAGCGAATCGAGCGCGAGCGCGCGTACGAGCACGGGCAGGCCAGCGAGGCGCTGCTGGCCGACGCCGAGCGCGCCGCCGGCGCCGGCAGCTTCGAGGCCGACCTGCGCACCGGGGCGGCCGAGTGCTCGGTTGGCCTGCTGCGGATGATGTTGGCGCCGCCCGACGCCGAGGTCACGCTGGAAACGATGCTGGCCCGGGTGCACCCCGACGATCGGGAGCTGGTCACCAGGTCGGTGCTGCGCCGGCCGGGGACCGAGGAGCCGCTGAGCGTCGAGGTCCGGGCGCTTCGCTTCGACGGAGCCACCCGGATCGTCCGCGCGCGCGGCACGGCCACGTTCGACGACCAGGGCACGGCGATCCGGCTGGTGGGGACCGCGCAGGACGTGACCGACGAGGCGATGGCGCGGGCCGGACGCGATCTCCTCAGCTACGTGGTCGACTCGTCCGACGACGCGATCCTGACCAACGACGACGAGGGGACGATCACGAGCTGGAACCGCGGCGCCGAGCGGCTCTACGGCTATTCGGTGGACGAGGCGGTCGGCGAGTCGATCGCGCTGATCGAGCCCCCCAACGGCGAGGGCCAGCAGCTCGAGATCGTCCACCGCGCCTTCGGCGGCGAGTCGATCGACCGCATCGAGACGACCCACGTGCGTAAGGACGGCAACCCGGTGACGGTGTCGATGACGGTCTCGCCGGTGCGCGAGGCGAGCTCGCGGATCGTGTCCGCGGCGATCGTCGCCCGCGACATCACCGAGCTCAAGCGCGATCAGGAGCGGCTGCGCCACCTCGCTGACCGCGATCAGCTCACCGGCCTGTACAACCGCCGGCGGTTCGACCAGGAGCTCAAACGCGAGCTCGCCCGGGCGGGGCGCTCGCAGTCGCGCAGCGCGCTGCTCAGCGTCGACATCGACAACTTCAAGACGATCAACGACTCGGCCGGGCACGCCGCCGGCGACGCTGTCCTGTCGGAGCTGGCCGGCATCCTCACCAGCCGGTTCGGCTCCGGCGACGTCGTCGCGCGACTGGGCGGCGACGAGTTCGGGATCCTGATGTCGGTCGTCGAGCCCGGGGCGGCGCGGGCCGCCGCCAACGACCTGCTGTCGGCGATCCGCAGTAACCCGGTGACGTACGGCGACAAGCCGTTCCGGGTCACGGCCAGCATCGGCGCGATCGCGTTCGAGGCAGACGACGCCACCGCCAGCGACCTGCTGGTCAACGCCGACCTGGCGATGCATGCGGCCAAGACATCCGGGCGCGACCGCGTCGTCGTCTACACCCCGGCGCAGGCCCGTAAGGCGCGCGCGATGGTCAAGCTGACCTGGTCGCAGCGGATCCAGGACGCGCTCGAGCACGACCGCTTCGTCCTGCACCTGCAGCCGATCATGGAGCTGTCCAGCCGCGAGGTGAGTCATGGCGAGCTGCTGCTGCGGATGCGCGGCGAACACGGCCGGCTGATCTTCCCGGGAGCCTTCCTGCCGGCCGCCGAACGGTTCGGGCTGATCCATGCAATCGACCACTGGGTCGTGCGGCAGGCGATCCAGCTGATCTCCGGCGACACCCCGGCGCAGAGTCTGCGGCTGAACGTCAACCTCTCGGGTGAGTCGGTCGCGGGCGACCCGCAGCTGCTGTCGATGATCGAGCGCGAGCTCCGGGCCGCCGACGCCGACCCCTCGCAGCTGATCTTCGAGATCACCGAGACCGCCGCGATCGCGAACATGCCCGAGGCGACGAGGTTCGCCAAGGGCGTCACCGGCCTCGGTTGCAGCCTCGCGCTCGACGACTTCGGAACGGGGTTCGGTTCCTTCTACTACCTCAAGCACCTCCCGATCCGCTACCTGAAGCTCGACGGCGAGTTCATCCAGAACCTCCCCCGCAACCAGATCGACGAGCACATGGTCAGGGCGATCGTCGGCGTCGCCAGCAGCATGGGGATCAAGACCGTCGCCGAGTCGGTCGCCGACGACGAGACGATCCGGCTGCTCGAGGAGTACGGCGTCGACTACGCGCAGGGGTTTCACATCGGCCGGCCCGAGCCGGTCGCGGTACCGGTCGCCTAGTAATGCGCGCGGCAATGACGTGCTCCGCGCTCGTCGCGGTCTTCGGTCTGCTCGCGGCGGCTTGCGGCGGCTCCGGGGAGGCGCACACCGCGACCGTGACGATCACCACCGCCGCCAGCACGACGGCGGCCAGCACGACGGTGGCCCGCACGACCGCGGCGAGCACGACGCCGCCGACCCACACGACCGGCGGCGCGGCCCCCGCACCGACGCACGCCTCGCCGCATCCCCGCCAGGTCAGCGCCCGGTACCGCTTCTCGGCGATCCGCCTGACCCCGGCCCTGCGCGCGCAGCTGCGGCGCACGTCGTGGCACCCCGGGTGTCCGGTCGGGCTCGACGGGCTGCGCTACCTACGGATCGCCTATTGGGGCTTCGATCGCAGGCCGCACCTCGGCGAGATGGTCGCCAACGCGTCGGCCGTCTCAGCGCTCCGCCGCGCGTTCGGCTCGCTGTTCGCCGAGCGCTTCCCGATCCGGAGGATGCGGCTGGTCGACCACTACGGCGGCAGCGACTACGCCTCGATCCAGGCCGACAACACCTCGGCGTTCAACTGCCGCAACGCCACCGGCTCCTCGCGCTGGTCAGAGCACGCCTATGGGCTGGCCGTCGACATCGACCCGATCGAGAACCCCTATGTGGACACCGATGGAACCACCGCGCACGTCGCTTCCAGGCCATATCTGGACCGCGACCGGTTGCGCGCCGGGATGGCCGTGTCCGGCGGCAAGCTGGTCCGGGCGTTCGACGCGGTCGGCTGGGGATGGGGAGGGCGCTGGCCGCTGCCGACCGACTTCCAGCACTTCTCGGTCAACGGTCGCTGACCGCGGCGGCGCAAACCGCTGACCGCGGCGGCGCAAACAAATAAAGGGCCCGGCCCCGGGGACATTCCCCGAGGCCGAGCCCCTCGGACTCGATCAACCCTCAGCGGGTTGAGTCCCGTGTCAGTGGGCGTGCCGGTGCTTGGCCCCCTTGAACACGACCGTCTGCGTCGAGACCCTGACCGTGTGGCCGTTGGCCAGCGTCTGGGTGATCCCCAGCGTGGTCCTCAGCGGGTGGTGGTGCGCCAGCAACTGCCGGCCGGCCCGGTTGAGGCTCACCTGCACCGTGCGCGACTGCCCGGCCTGGAGCGTGACGTCCGCGCTGCCGACGATCACCTGCTTGTGGACCTTGCGCGGAGGCTTGCGGGCGGTGACCGCCAGCAGCTTGTGGCCGCGCAGCGTCTCGTGGACGCTGAGCGTCAGCGTCAGCCGGCACGTGGCCGGTGACTGGCCCTGACACGACACCCGCACGCTCGCCGCGTTGCCCGACACCTTGGCGTGGGCGGCCGACGCGCGGCCGTTGACCGGCGGAGGCGGCGGGTTCGACGCCGTCCGCAGCGTGCGGTCGGCTCCGACGAACGTCCCGAAATCGCTGGTCACCACGGCCCGGTAGTGGATCGTGGTGCCGGCCGGGAGCCCGGTGAGCTGGGCGCTGAACAGCGATCCCGAGTCGCTCGGCGCGAGCGTCTGCGGGGCGGTGCTCTGCCCGTACGCGGTCGTCGTCCCGAACTGGAACGATGCGCGCACAGCTGCTCCCTCGGGGTTGTCCGCGCCGGCGACCGTCGCCGACGTGGTGCCGATCGAGCCGGCGCCGCCGGTGATCGGCGTGCCCGGCGCATACGCCTTCGCGAACAGCCCGCGCGGGTTGGTCCCGTTGGTGAACAGGAAGAACGGCGTGCCCACCGCTCCGCCCTGGCAGGCCTTACCGTCCTGGTTGAACGGCGTCGCGATGCAGGTCGACGAGATCGGCTCGCGGACGTCGGCCTGGCTGCTCGGCGTCAGCGGCACGTCGCTGTTGTCGAGCACGAACGTCGGGTTGGCGGCGTTGACGAAATGGCCGGTGAAGGCCTTCTCCACGCCGCCGCCGACGTCCTCGCGCCACGACACGTAGGGCGTGTTGCCCGAGAACGTGATGTCGGCGCGAGTCGAGTCGCCCGAGCCGGTTGAGATCGGGGCGCCGTTGTTGACGACCTGGAAGTGAGCGGCCGCTCCGGTCCCGACCAGCCGCGACACGAACACCTGCTTATGGGTGCCGACCGTCTCGTCCCAGGTCACCCACGGCGAGGTGGGGTTGGCCGGGTTCATCGTGCCGGCCGCGACCCTCGGGTCCTCGGCCTCGGCGCCGGGGTTCTTATTCAGTGAGCACTGACCCTCCGCGGTGGCCGTTTCGGCACAGGCGCCGAAGTGATTGTTGGCGCCGCTCGTGTCCAGCGTGCCCTGCAGCTGGTTGCCGACCGCGACCCAGTGGAAGCCGCCGTTGGCGCCGATGCCGTCGCTGATCCCCTTGGCGGCGAACACCATCTCGTTGCCGTGCAGGCCGCTGATCGTCGAGTCGTTCTGCTCATACCAGACCACCCAGGGGACGCTGTCATTGGCGCCCGTGAATGCGATGTCGGGCTCGATCCCGTCGCGCGTGGGGTCGACGTTCAGGCTCGGGTCAGCCGGGCTGCCCAGCCGCGGAATCCCGGTCTGCTGCCAGCAGAAGCCACCGATCGCCGGGATGTGGCCGGTGCCGTCGGCCACGCCCTTGGGCGTCACCGTGTCGCAGTTCTGCTGCCCCGGGCCCACCGGCCTGGACACGAAGATCTGGTGCTTGGCGTTCGCCGGCGAGGTCTCCTGCCAGGTCACCCACGGACCCGGCTTGGTCGGGTCGACGGCCGATCCACCGGCCACCGACGGGTTCTCGGCCTCCTGGTCGGTGTGGATGTTCAGCGACGGGACGGGCACACCCGCGCCGCCGTTGCCCCGGCTCTGGCCGGCGAAGATCCACTTGCCCTGGTTGGCGTCGCCGGTGTTGTCGAAGCGGCTGGCGAACACGTTGTTGTTCGCGAACCCGGTCCCGGTCGTCTGCTCGTACCAGGTGGCCCACGGAACGGTCCGCCCGGCGCCGGCGAAGTCGATCGCCGGGGCCTCGCCGTCCTGGCCCTGGTCGAAGTTCAGCGAGCCCTTGAATTGCGGTGCGGCGCTCGACCGGCCCCCCACCGTGCCGTTACCGCGTGTGGTCCACGCGCCGCCGGCGAACGAGCGGGAAAAGACCTGGTCCTTGGCACCCGCGGCCTCCTGCTGGCGGAACACGGCCCACGGGACCGCCGGCTTGCCCGCGATCAGCGCGCCGCCGACCACGTCAGCGTTGGTCGGGTCCTCGCCCGAGACGTTGAGCGCCTTGTTGATCCCCGCGGCAGCGTCGTCGTTCACCTGCGCTCCCGACGGCAGCCCCTGCAGCGCCGCGGCCGCTGTTCCAGCTGTCGCCAGCGCCACCGCCGTGGTCGCCACGGCGGCGCGCAGCTTCCGGCTGGTCCCCCTTCTGAACCCCATCACGTCTCCTTCGGTCGTTGGTGGACTTGCGTCCTCGAAGGGCGATACGGCGGGGATCGCGCGACGGTTCTCGGGAATTTCAGCCGGAGCTCTTGACCGTCCCGGTCATCACCCGCTGGCCCGAGGAGGCCGGGTTGCCGTTGGCCAGCTGGCGAGTGACGGTGAGCGTCTGGAACTGGGTGACCGGGACCCCGGACCACAGGGTCACGTTGACCGCGTCGTTGAACGTCCCGACCGGCACCAGGATCCCGGCCGAGTTCTTCAGCCAGGCCTGGTAGTAGCGGCCGTTGGTCAGATGCGGCAGGCCGGTGGCCTTGAGCGTGATGTGCCAGCCCGAGCTCTCCTTGACCAGCGTCGCCGAGCCGCGCGCCCCGGGGGCGAGATCCGTCCCGTTGACGACCATCGCGAACCGCAGCTGTGAGGAGGGGCTGTTGTCGCCGCCTCGGGTGGTGAACAGCGTCACCACGGCGATGATCGCCACCACCCCGGCGAGCGCGCCCGCCATGTACAGCGGGCGCTCCAGCAGGATCGAGGGGAACCGACGCCTGGGCTTGTGGACGGGCCGCTGGCGCTTGGGCTTGACGGCCGCGGCCGGGGCCACAGCCGGGCGCTGCGAAGGCTCCGCGGGTTCGGTCGCGGGCGCCGGCTCGACGCGCGCCGATCGTGCCTCGTCGGCGATCGCGGTGACCACGCGGTCCTCGAGCTCGAGCGGCGGCTCGGTCCACACCGACTCGTCGTCGAGCAGGCCGCGCAGCTCGTCGAGCTCGGCGCGCTCGGCGGGCGCGAGCGCTTCAACATCCTCCCCGGCTAGGTAGGAGATCCGGTCGTGGTCGCTGGCGCTCAAAAAACTTCCTCTTTCTCGGTCTTACGGTAGAGCAACGCGATCGGTTTCATTCCCGGAGGTGGCCGAGCAGGGCGGCCAGCCGCTTGTGGGCCCGGAACGACCTCGACTTGACCGTTCCGATCGGCATGCCGAGCTTTTCGGCGATCTCGCCGTGGGTGAGCGCGCCGAAGTGCTGCAGGCGGACGATCTCCCGCTCCTCGGCGGGCAGCCCGGCGACGGCCTCGCGCACCGCCCAAACGTCGTAGATCGCCTCCGCCGACTCCGGCCGCGTCGCCAGCGCGGGGTCGCCCGGCGCGACCGAATCGAGCGGGTCGGCGGCGCGCACGGCCTCGCGCCGGGACACGTCGATCGCCGCCCGCCTCGCGATCGACGCCAGCCACGGACCCAACTCGCGGTCGGCGTCGAAGCTGCCGGCCGCACGCCACGCCTTCAGGAACGTCTGCTGGGTGGCCTCCTCGGCCAGGCCGCGGTCGCCCAGGACTCGATAGGCCACGGCGAACACCAGCCGCCCGTACTCGCGGTAGATCGCGCGCACGGCGTCGGGGTCGCCCTCGCGAAACTGCACGCTGACTCCCCGGCGCTCCATGCGCCGACGCTACCAGCCGGGATCGACCGAATCACCCGGCTGTCCGTTCGCCCCAGCGGCGAGCCCAGGCGTCGAGCGGGGAGCACGCTCGACGAGATCGGGGGTCGCGCCCGGGCTCGCGCCGCCCGCGCTCACACCGCTGCGGCTCGCGCTCACACCGCGGTCTTGACGAAGCGCTCGCGCAGGTCCGTCTTCTTGAACTTGCCGGTGGCGGTGCGCGGCAGCGCGTCGACGTACTCGAAGCGGTCGGGCAGCTGCCACTTGGCGAACTCTCCGGCGAGGTGCTCGCGCAACGCGTCGGGGCCGGCCTCCTCGCCCTCACGCAGGACGACCACCGCCAGCGGCCGCTCACCCCAGCGCTCGTCCGGAACCGCGATCACGGCGGCCTCCTCGACGGCCGGATGCGCCATCAGCGTGTTCTCGAGATCGACCGACGAGATCCACTCGCCGCCGGACTTGACCAGGTCCTTGGAGCGGTCGCAGATGCGGATGCACCCGTGTGAGTCGATCTTGACCACATCGCCGGTGGCGAACCAGCCGTCGTCGGTGAACTTCTCCGCTCCCACCCCGCGGTGATACGCGGCGGCCACCCACGGGCCGCGGACCTCGAGCTCGCCCATCGCCCGGTCGTCCCAGGGGATCAGCTCGCCGTCCTCGCCGCGGGCGCGGATGTCCACGAACGGGACCGGCACGCCCTGGCGCGCGCGGTAGTCGTACTGCTCGTCCAGCGGCGCGTCGAACAGGTCGGACGGCAGCCGGGCGACCGAGCCCAGCGGCGACGTCTCGGTCATTCCCCAGGCCTGAATGATCGTCAGGTTGTGGCGGTCGAAGCCCTCCAGCAGGCTCCGCGGGACGGCCGATCCGCCGACCAGCAGCCGCTGCAGCGCGCTCAGATCCCAGCGGTCTGGCTGTTCGTCGAGCGCGCGCAGGACCGCCATCCATACGGTCGGCACGCCCGCGGTCAGCGTGACCTGCTCGTCGGCCATCAGGTCGAGCACGCTGATCGGATCGAGCATCGGCCCCGGGAGCGCCAGCCCCGCGCCGACGAACGTGGCGGTGTAGATCAGCCCCCACGCGTTGGCGTGGAACATCGGCACCACCGGTAGGACCGTGTCCAGCGACGAGGCGCCGTTCGTGTCGGGCAGCGCCGCCATCAGCGAATGCAGCACCAGCGCCCGGTGCGAGTAGACCACGCCCTTGGGCCGGCCGGTCGTGCCCGACGTGTAACACATGGCCGCGGCCCGCCGCTCGCCCAGCTCGGGCCACTTCATCGGCTCGGCCTCGGCGATCAGCGATTCGTAGTCGATCGCTCCCTCGGCGGGCTCGCCGCCCTGGGAGACGACGATCACGTGCTTGAAGTCCTGGGCCTCGCGAAATCCCTCGAACGCGCCGAGCAGCGTCTCGTCGACGATGATCGCGGCGTCCTCGGCATCCTGGGCGATGAAGCTCAGCTCGTCGGGGTGCAGCCGCGGGTTCAGCGTGTGGATCACCGCGCCCATCAGCGGGATCGCGAAGTACGCCTCGAGGTGCTCGGGCTGGTTCCACATCAACGTCGCGATCCGGTCGCCGTCGCCGAGCCCGAGGCCGGCGAGCGCCGTCCCCAGCTTTCGGGCCCGGTGGGCACACTCGCCCAGCGTGGTGCGGTGGATTTGGCCGTCGGGTCTACGCGAGACGACCTTGCGCGGGCCGCTGAGGAGCTCCGCCCGCTGCACCGCGACGGTCAGCGACAGCGGGTAGTCGTCCATCATCAGTCCGTTGAGCATCGTCTCGGGCATTCTCGCCTCCAATTCGACGTAATCCTTGCGCTGATGCGTGGCGTAAGCATGAGCCGATAGGGCTGCGAGCGCAAGCGCAGCGGTTCCAGCGAGGGCCGCCAGCGCTACGGTCCCCCGCAGCCATGGCGCTCGCCCGACCCACCGAGCCGTACCCCGACCCGTCCTGGTCCGGATGGGGCGACCCGTCGCTCAAGCCGGCGCTGGCCGATGACGTGCTCGAGCTGATGACCGCCAGCCTCGGCATCCGCGACCGCGGCCGGCCGACGGGATCGATCACCGAGCTGACGCTGCCGTCCAGCCGGATCGAGCCCGCCGTCGCCGCTCGCTTGGGCGAGGCGGTAGGCGCCGATAACGTGCTCGCCGACTCCGAGGCGCGGCTGCGGCACATGCGGGGCAAGTCGCTGACCGATCTGCTGCGCCTCCGCGAGCGTGAGCTGGCCGGGGCGCCGGACCTGGTGGCGCTGCCCGGGTCCCACGAGCAGGTGCTCGAGGCGCTGCGGATCTGCTCGGCCGAGCGGATCGCGGTCGTGCCGTTCGGCGGGGGGACATCGGTCGTCGGCGGCCTGGAGCCGAGGGCGGACGGATTCGCCGGCGTCGTCGCGCTCGACCTGCGCCGGATGAACGCCCTGCTCGAGCTCGACGAGCAGTCGCGTCTGGCGGTGCTCGAGCCCGGCCTGCGCGCGCCCCAGGCCGAGCAGCTGCTCAACGAGCGTGGCTACACGATCGGCCACTTCCCGCAGTCGTTTGAGTACCTCACGCTCGGCGGCGCCGCGGCGACGCGTTCGAGCGGCCAGGCCTCGCCGGGCTACGGGCGCTTCGACGAGGTGGTGCTCGGTATGCGCGCGGCCGCTCCCGCCGGGACGATCGAGCTCGGACGCGCGCCGAAGTCGGCCGCGGGCCCCGACCTGCGCCAGCTGCTGCTCGGGTCCGAGGGAGCGCTCGGGGTGATCACCCGGCTGACCGTCGCAGTACGCCCGGTGCCGGCCACGCGCGTGTATGAGGGCTGGCGGCTGGAGTCGTTCGCCGCCGGCGCCTCGGTGTTGCGCCGGCTGGTCCAGGACGGACCGCTGCCGACAGTGCTGCGGCTGTCCGACGAGGCCGAGACGGCGCTCAACCTGGCCGGCCCATCGGAGCTCGGAGCCGGCGAGGGCGGCTGCCTGGCGATCGTCGGCTACGAGGGCGACCCGGCGGACGTGGGCGATCGCCGGGAACGCGCCAATCAGGTGCTGGAGGCGGCCGGAGCGGTCGCCCAGCCGGGTACCGGCGAGCGCTGGGATCGCGACCGCTACAAGGGCCCGTACCTGCGCGACGCGCTGCTCGACGCCGGGGTGATGGTCGAGACGCTCGAGACGGTGACGTTCTGGTCGGCGCTGCCGCGGCTGTACGAGCGGGTGTCGACGGCCCTGCGCGAGTCGCTGGCCGCGCAGGGGACCAACCCGCTCGTCCTCTGCCACATCTCGCACGTGTACCCGTCCGGCGCGTCGCTGTACTTCACGGCCGCCTGCGCTCAGCTCCCGGATCCGGTCCAGCAGTGGCGCATCGCCAAGGCTGCGGCGAGCGACGCGATCCTCGCCGCCGGCGGGTCGATCACCCATCACCACGGGGTCGGGACCGACCACGTGCGCTGGTACGCGGAGGAGCTCGGCGAGCTCGGCGTCCGCGCGCTGGCGGCGGTCAAGCGCGAGCTCGACCCCGAGGGCGTGATGAACCCCGGCGTGCTGATCGCGCCCGAGTAGTCCCGGGACACTGGTCGTTCGTATCCTCCGGGCGATGTCCAAGACTCCATCGATCCCGGAGTTGACCCGTGCGCTCGCCGAGCTGACGGTCCGCTTCGGCGCCAACCTCCAGCCCGGCCAGATCATGGCGATCGGTTCCGAGCCCGGCAAGGAGGAACTGACCCGCGCAATCGCCGACGCTGCCTACGCCAACGGAGCCAGGTTCGTCGACCTGTTCGTGTTCGACTACCACCTCAAGCGCTCCCGGGCGCTGAACGCCGATCCGGACACCCTCGACTTCGTGCCGCCCTGGTACGGCGAGCGCATGCGCACGCTCGGTGAGCTGCGCTGCGCGCTGGTGTCGATGACCGGCCCGGTCGAGCCTCACCTGCTCGACGACGTAGCGCCCGAGCTGATCGGCAAGGACCTCCTCCCCCGGATCCGGGAGTCGGTCGAGGTCGTCAACAACCGCACCGCCAACTGGACGGTGGTGCCGTCGCCCACCCGCGGGTGGGCCCAGCTCGTCTACCCGGAGCTCGAGCCCGAGCCGGCGCTGTACAAGCTGTGGGAGGAGATCGCCTACGTCACCCGGCTGGACACCGGCGATCCGGTGAGGGCCTGGACCGAGCGGATGGACGCGCTCGAGGCCGTCGCCGACAAGCTCGGCGCGATGCACCTCGACCGGCTTCGCTTCGAGGGGCCCGGGACCGACCTGAGCGTGGGCGTGTTTCCGAGCAGCCGCTGGCTGTGTGCGCGGCTGTCGACGGTCGACGGGATCGTCCACGCCCCGAACCTCCCGACCGAGGAGGTGTTCACCACCCCGGATCCCGAGCGGGTGCAGGGAACCGTCACCTCGACCAAGCCGCTGTTCGTGTCGGGCACGGTGATCAACGGCCTGCGGGTCCGCTTCGAGGGCGGCCGCGCGGTGCAGATCGACGCCGACGAGGGCGCCGACGTGCTGCGGACGATGTCCGAGCACGACGAGGGCGCCGCCCGCCTGGGCGAGGTCGCACTGGTCGACCGCGAGAGCCGCATCGGCCGCCTCGGGACGGTGTTCTTCGACACGCTGCTCGACGAGAACGCCGCTAGCCACATCGCCCTCGGCCAGGCGCTCGACTTCGCGATCGACGATCCGGGCGACCGCGAGCGGACCAACTCGAGCGAGCTGCACACCGACTTCATGATCGGCAGCGACGAGGTCGCGGTCACCGGGGTGCTCCGGGACGGGACCGAGGTGCCGCTGCTGCGCGGCGGAGCCTGGCAGATCTAGTACTCCTGGCCTCCGTGGGCGGACCGGAACGTGGGCGGACCGCAAGCACCCCGCGCGCTAGGCTAGTCGCGCTCCCCGGAGAGGTGCCGGAGCGGTTGAACGGGCGCGACTGGAAATCGCGTAACGGGGGTTGACCTCGTTCGGGGGTTCGAATCCCCCCCTCTCCGTTGTGCGTCGGCCGAGGTTCGGACGATCACCTCCCCGATCGTACGATCGGGCGATTGAGCCTCTGCATACCCGGGTATGCCTCTGCAATGGTGGGCGAAGGCGAGGTAGTTCGACGGCTAAAGGGGTGGGCGATTGCTGCCGATGAAGAGGTGGGTTGAACCTTGCTGAGCGCAATTTGGGGCGAGCGCAAGAGGGCTTTTCAGCGAGGTCGCAAATTGCATGAGGAAGCTCTACATCTTCGAGATCATCGTTCTTTCCGACCGACTCGCAAGCTACGCTCATCCTGAGGGGCAATGACGCAATTGCAAACATCACGTCCAGCTTTGAGGCTCGTCCACGGCGCCAGCGCGGCGCCCGCCGAAGTCGAGTGGACGTGGTTTTGTGGACACTGCGCCGCGCCGTCCCCGAGCAGCTCCCCGCCGCCGCCCACCGCCCGGGTCTGCACCTCTTGCGGGCTTGGCTTGCTGCTCGAGACGCGCGCCGACACGGCACCCGACCCCCGTGACGCGTTCCTCGTGGTCGACACCAGCCTGCTCGTGCAGGCGATGTCGCGCCGCGCCCAGGCGCTGCTCGAGCTCACCGAGGCCGAGGCGGTCAACCGTCCGGCGGCTGAGCTGCTCGTGGCCGCCGACGCCGAGGCGGCGTCCTCCTCGTCTTTCGCCCGCGCGATCGTCAGCGCCGCCGGCGGGGCCCAGGAGGCCATCAGCGCCGTCGTCCGGCCCTGGAACACGTTCGGCGTCCGCATGCGGGCGAAGATCGCGCCCTGCGGTCCGCCGCGGGCCGCTCTGGTCGTACTCGAGGATCAGCAGTCGCGGCGCCTGCGCGCGGTCGACTGACGCTCAGGCCGCCGGCGGGAGCACCGCAGGCGCGCCGTACTTCACCAGCGGCTCGGGCAGCCGCACCGAGCCGTCGTCCCGCTGGCCGTTCTCGAGCAGCGCGATGATCGTCCGCCCGACCGCGACCGCGGTCCCGTTGAGCGTGTAGAGCGTCGCCGGCCGCCCCTCGGCGGGCCGGTAGCGAATGTCGAGCCGCCGCGCCTGGTAGTCGGTCGTGTTCGAGCATGACGTGAGCTCGCGGTAGCGCCCCTGGCCCGGCAGCCACGCCTCGCAGTCGTACTTCATCGCCGCCGAGGCGCCGAGGTCGTCGACCGCGATCGCGACTACGCGGTAGGGGATCTCGAGCTCCTGGAGGATCGACTCCTCGATCGCCAGCAGCCGCTCGTGCTCGGCCTGTCCCTCCTCCGGCGCGACGAAGCAGAACATCTCGACCTTGTCGAACTGGTGGACCCGGAAGATCCCACGCGTGTCCTTGCCCGCGGCGCCGGCCTCGCGGCGAAAGCACGTCGAGAAGCCCGCGTAGCGGACCGGGAGCTCGGCGGCGTCGAGGATCTCGTCGCGGTGCATCGACGCCAGCGGCACCTCCGAAGTGCCGGCCAGGTACAGGTCGTCCTCGGCCAATCGGTAGATCTGCTGCTCGGTGTCGGGGAGCATCCCGGTCCCATACAGCGCGTGCTCTCGCACCAGCACCGGCGGGACGACCGGTTCGAACCCGTAGCCGCGAACCTTCTCTAGGCCGTAGCGGACCAGCGCGAACTCGAGCATCACCAGGTCGCCGCGCAGGTACGCAAACCGTGATCCCGACGTGCGCGCGGCGCGCTCCATGTCGATCCGGTCGCCCGCGAGCTCCAGGTGATCCTTGCCGGTCCTGCCGGCATCGCCGACCTCTCGGATGACCGTGTCCTCGTCGGGCGCCTCGGGCGACGGGAGGCTTGGCAGCGCCGCCAGCTCGCGGTCGCGCTCCTCGCGCACCGCGTTCTCCTCGTCGCTGAGCATCCGACCGCGCGCGGCCAGGCCGGCCAGCTGCTCGCGCTCCTCGGCAGTGGGCGGGCCCTTGCGGCCCTTGCTCGCGCGATTCTGCTCGGCGCGGAGCTCCTCGAGCTCGGCCCGCAGCGCGCGCCACTTCGTGTCGAGCTCGATCACGTGGTCGAGCGCCGGCGCCAGGTCGGCGCCGCGCCGGGCGAGCCCCTCCCGGACCGCGTCGGGCTCGCGACGGATCAGCTGGATGTCGAGCACTGCCCGCTCCTACTTCCCAAACGGGACCACTAGCTCACGGTCAGCGTGCCTTGCATGCCCGCTTGGCGATGGCCGGGGACGCTGCAATAGAACGTGTACTTGCCTGGCTTCAGGTTGACCGTGAAGTTCTTGGTGCCGCCCGAGAACACCGGGGTCTGCCCGACCACCGACCCGTTGGTGCCCTGCTGAATCACCATGTCGTGGGGCACGGGCGACTTGTTGGTGAAGTCGACCGTGACCTTGCCGGCCTTGGCGCTCAGCGAGCTCTTCGTGAACTTCAGCTGACCGGTGGGGTCGGCCGACTGAGTGATTGAGCTGGCTGCACCACCAGCGCGCTTGGTGGGTGCCGGCGTAGTCGTCGTCGACGTTGGCGCGGGCGTCGTGGTCGTGGAGGTTGGCGCGGGCGTGGTCGCCGTGGTGGTCGTCGCTCCCGGCGTCGTGTTCGAGCTCGGAGTTGTGGCCGTCGCGTTCAGCGCCGGGATCGTCCCGATCGGCTGCTGGTGGCAGGTGGGCACGCCCGGAGCACTCTTGGCCTGACCTCCGGCGTAGGTCGCGACAAACTTGGCGACGTCGATGGCTTGCTGACCGACGACGACGTTCTGGGGCATGATCGCGCCCGAGAAGCCGCCGTTCTTGATCGCATACAGCACGCGATCCACTGGTCGCTCGCAGCGCACGTTGAAGTTCGGGCCGTCGACGAACTCAGCGCTGCGGGCGTTGGTCGCCGAGCCGTGCGTGGCAGCGGCAGCCAGCGTGTGGCACCCGGAGCAGCGCTGGCTGAACAGCTCAGCGCCCGTGTAGTTGGGGTTGGTCTGGGCGACCTGGACTTTCTCGGTACCGCAACCCGCCGCGACGCCGGCCACCGCGATCGCAGCGATCATCATCAGGAGGACCTTTAGGGGTCGGCTCATGAGGCGCCTGATCATAATCGCATCCCCATGCCAGGGCTCCGTGCGACGAAGTTCGCCGTGCTCGCGGTCGCGGCGCTGCTCGTCGCCGCGTGCGGGCACACCACCACCGCCGGCCCCAGCCGGACGGTGCGCGTCGAGTTGACCGAGTATCGCCTGCATCCCCAGTCGATCCACGCCACCAGCGGGCTGCTGACGCTCGTCGTCCATAACCGCGGCGTGCTCAACCACAACCTCGTCGTGTCCCGCGACGGCACCACGATCGACTCGACGCCGTCGATCCAGCCAGGCCAGACGGTCGACCTGTCGGTGAACCTCGCTCCGGGGAGGTACTCGGTGGCGTCGACGATCCAGTCCGACGAGACGCTCGGCGAGTACGGGACGCTGACCGTCGGCTCCTGATTCGGGGTCGGATCACCCGGATCACCCGCCCGCTCAGGCAGGACCCGAGCCCCGGGCGGCGAACTCTCCGCCATCCCCGGCGCCGGCCAAAGACGTTCGCCCGGATCTACCATCAAGCGCGATCGTCCCAACGGCGGCAACCAAGGGGCCGGCGCCGGGGCCGTGCAATCCTGAGCGGGACGCTATAACCACGCGCCTATGGCGCCGGTCTCGGATCTCGAGCTGTTCAGGGAGGTGTTCGGGCGGTTCGCCACCGGCGTCGGCGTGATCACCGCGTCCGGACCGACCGGCTCGGGCGGGATGACCGCGAACGCGATCTGCTCGCTGTCGCTCGAGCCGCTGCTGGCGCTGGTGTGCTTCGAGAACCGGGCGCGGACGCTGCCGATCGTGCGCGACGCCGGCCGGTTCGCGGTCAACGTGCTGAGCACCGATCAGGAGGACATCGCCGCCGTGTTCGCGTCGAAGCTGCCCGAGTCCGAGAAGCTCGAGGGCGTCGAGCACCGGTTCGAGCACGGCATCCCGATCCTGGTCGGGTCGCTGGCGTGGGCGGCCTGCGAGCTGCGCGAGCTGATGCCCGGCGGCGATCACACGATCGCGATCGGCGAGGTGATCGGGATGGGGCTCGGCTCCGGGGACCCGTTGCTGTGGTACTCGGGGCGCTACCACGCGGGGCCGCCGGACGACCGTGCATAACGCGTCAAATCCGAACGGAACCGCGAGGCCTGCCGTGTGCACCGTATCGGTGCACGGGACGGCAAGCCTCCGTTCCGCGGTCGGATTTGTCGTGTTATGCACGCAGGACCGGGGCCCAGTGGCCGTCCACCAGCCACGACCCCTTAGGCGGTCGCCGCCGCCCGGGCCAGCAGAACGACCACCACCACCGCCGACAGCGCCATCACCCCGATCTCGCGCTGGAGGATCGTCATCACCAGCCCACGCTGCTCGTCGGGCGGCAGCGTCCCCACCTCGTCGTTTGACTCAAACCCGCGCGCGTCGAGCACCATCTGCGCCGTCGACGCCCGCAGCGACTCGGCCAGGATCGAGACCAGCAGCGGCAGCACTCCGTAGAGGATGTGCAGGCTCGAGGTCTTGCGGCCGGTGAGCTCGAGCACGCCCCCGAACGCCGCCTCGACCACGACGACAACCTGCGCCGACCGCAGCACCCGCCAGAACCCCCGACCCGTGTTGACCCGCAGATAGCACCAGCCCCCGTACAGTGCGGCGATCACGTTCAAAGCGATCGCGATAACACCGAGGACTACATGGACGTCCTTCATGGGTATAAGACTGCAGTTTGCAGGTTGCGGCGATAGCTGCATTCCGCACTGATAGCCGCATTCCGCACTAAGTAACACCTTGTTACAAGCTACCCGGCCCCGGTGATATAACGGCATTCATCGTGCTGCGTGACTACCTGCCAGCGATCGTCTTTTTGATCCTCGGAGGACTCGTTGGCGCGTTGTTCTCCGTCCTCAACATCTTCGTCGGCAAGCGCAGGCCGAACCGCTCCAAGTCGGATCCGTACGAGTGCGGCCTGCCGTCCGAGGTCAAGCGAGGGTTCCGCTTCGGGATCACCTTCTACCTGATCGCGATGCTGTTCATCCTGTTCGACATCGAGGTGATCTTCCTGTACCCGATTGCGGTGCAGCTGCGGGCGTTCGGCACGTTCGCGATGACCGAGACGATCGTGTTCGTGGTCCTGCTGACGATCGCGCTCGTATACGTGTGGCGTAGAGGAGCCCTGGAATGGAAGTGAAACGCGAACCCCTGTCCGATTTCCGCGTCCGCCAACTGAAGGCGCGCGACATGCTCCGCGGCGACCTCGAGGACGAGGAGCTCGAGCGCTACGTGGAGCAGGGAGTGATGATGACCACGGTCGACAAGGCGGTCTCCTGGGCCCAGGGCAACTCGATCTACCCGCTCACGTTCGGCCTCGCCTGCTGCGCGATCGAGATGATGTCGGTCGTCGGCGCCCGCCTGGACATCGCCCGCTTCGGGTTTGAGGCGTTCCGCGCCTCACCGCGCCAAGCGGACCTGATCATCCTGTCGGGCCGCGTGTCGATCAAGATGGCGCCGGTGATCCGCCGCATCTACGACCAGATGCTCGAGCCCAAGTGGGCGATCTCGATGGGTGCCTGCTGCTCGTCGACCGGGGTGTTCAACAACTACGCGCTGGTTCCGTCGGACAAGTTCATGCCGATCGACGTCCACGTCCCGGGCTGCCCTCCGCGCCCCGAGGCCCTGATGCACGGGATCCTCCGCCTGCGCGCCAAGATCCAGGGCCACCCGCCGGACGGTTGGCGCGACCGCTACGAGGCGGTCGGCACCGAGGAGCTGCTCCCCGGCGAGCCCGTCCACGACGAGCACATCAACGTATTCAGGCCGGGAGACACCTCGGGTGCCTGACGCGACGGAGCTCGAGCTCACCGCCCAGGAGCTCCGCGAAGTCGACAGCGAGTCGATCCTGGACACCGAGTTCCGGCGCACCCGGGCGGTGCTGATCGCCAACCCGGAACGGCTCGTCGGAGTGCTCGGGCACCTCAAGGACAAGGGCTACACGATGCTGGCCAGCCTGCACGGCGTCGACTACTACCCCGACGAGCCGCGGCTGGGCGTTCTTTACGAGCTGCTCGACACCACGCGGGTTGACCGGCTGAGCGTCAAGGTCCGCGTGTCCACCGAGCAGCCGCCGTGCCGTCGGTGATCGACCTGTTCCCCGGCGCAAACTTCCCCGAGCGCGAGGTCTACGACATGTTCGGCGTGGTGTTCGACGGTCACCCCGACCTGCGTCGGATCCTGATGCCCGAGGACTTCGAGGGCCACCCCCAGCGGCGCGACTTCCCGGTCGGCGGCGAACCCGTGCTGTTCACCTACAACGAAGAGCAGAACTACGGGAAGTGGGTGTGATGAGCGACGACCGCCCGTCGCAGCCCGCAGCCCCCGAGTCCGCCGGCACCGCGGTCGCCGATACCGACGAGCAGCGGCGGATCAGCGAGGAGTACCGCGAGCGGGAGTCCTCGATCACGTTCTCGTCGGAGTCGGCCGGCGAGGGCGAGACGCACGAGCTGCTGACGCTCAACATCGGGCCGCACCACCCCGCGACCCACGGCGTGCTGCGGCTGATCGCCACCCTCGAGGGCGAGGTCGTCCGCGACATCAAGCCGATCATCGGCTACGTCCACACCGGGATCGAGAAGACCGCCGAGGACAAGTCCTATTGGAAGGTCATCCCCGTGATCGAGCGGATGGACTACCTCAGCTACTACTTCAACGCGATGGCGTATTGCGGGGCGGTCGAGGACCTGCTCCACTGCGAGATCCCGCCGCGCGCCCAGTACCTCCGCGTGATCCACCTCGAGCTCAACCGGATCATGTCCCACCTGGTGTGGCTCGGGACCAGCGCCCTGGACCTCGGCGCGATCTCGATGTTCTGGTACTGCTTCCGCGAGCGCGAGACGGTGCTCGATCTGTTCGAGATGTCCTCGGGGCAGCGGATGCACACGCGCTACATCCAGGTCGGCGGAGTGTTCGAGGACATCCCCACCGGGTTTGAGGCGAAGCTGCGCAAGTTCCTCAAGGAGATGCCCACCCGGGCCGACCAGTACGCCGACCTGCTGGAGAAGAACCAGATCGTGCTCGAGCGCCTGCGCGGGACCAACATCCTCGACGAGGAGACGCTGCTGTCGCTCAACGTGACCGGGCCGCTGCTGCGCGCCGCTGGAAACCCGTGGGACCTGCGCAAGGCCGCTCCGTACTCGAGCTATGACCATTTCGAGTTCAAGATCCCGGTCGGCACGGTCGGCGACAACTACGACCGCTTTCGGGTCCGCCACGCCGAGCTGTACGAGTCGGTGAAGATCATCGAGCAGGCGCTCGACGGCCTCCCCGAGGGGCCGTTCATCACCACCGACCGCAAGATCGCGCTGCCCCCGCGCCACGAGCTCGCGACCTCGATGGAGGCGCTGATCCATCACTTCAAGCTCGTCACCGAGGGCTTCCGGGTGCCGCCGGGCGAGGCCTACCACGCGATCGAGGGGCCCCGCGGCGAGCTCGGTTGCTTCGTGCGCTCGGATGGATCCTCCAAGCCCGCCCGCGTTCACATGCGCGACCCCAGCTTCGTGAACCTGCAGGCGCTGGCGCCGATGGTTCGCGACTCCTACATCGCCGACCTGATCGCGACGCTGGCGATGCTCGACCCGATTCTCGGCGGGATCGACCGGTGAGCCCGAGCGACCTGCGAAAGGTGCCGCGGTTCGGCCACGGCTCGCGCGTCCCCGGCTGGGACGAGGCCGCGGACCTGACCAAGCCGCCCGCGACCGTCCCGGACCCGTCCACGACCGTGGTGCCGCCGCAGCTGCGTGACCAGATCGTGGCCGCGATGGCCAAGTACGACGACCGGCGTTCGGCCGCGATCCCGGCGCTGCACGCCGCCCAGGAGCTGCACGGCTGGTGCTCGCCCGAGGCGATCCAGCAGGTCGCCGCGGTGATGCAGGTGACTCCGGCGTACCTGACCTCGGTGGCGACCTTCTACGACATGCTCGAGACGCACCCCAAGCCCCGGCACGACGTGTACGTGTGCACGAACATCTCATGCTCGCTGCGCGGCGCTGACGAGTTCTTCGAGGCGATGGAGGAGGCCGCCGCCGACTCGATCGACATCAACGTACGCGCGTTCGAGTGCCTGGGCGCGTGCGATATCGCGCCGATGGCCTCTGTCGACGGCGAGTACGTCGGCCCGCTGGTGCCCACCGACGCCGTCCAGATCGTCGAGGACATCCACGCCGAGGCGCCGGTGCTCCAGGCCAAGCAGCTGCGCTACCGGCCGTGCGTGGATCCCGGCGTCTCCAGCGGCGCCGGAGAGTTCGGGCCGCCGCCGCCCGAGGCCCCCCGCACGGATGCCGCCGGACTCGGCCCCGAGGACGTGGTGGCGGACCGCCCGGGTCCGTCGGCAGCGATCGAGGTGCCGACCGAGGAGCCAAGGCCCGAGCCCGCCGCAGACGAGCATCCCGACCCCGAGCCGGAGTCACGTGACGCCCCGGACGAGCCCCCGAGGAACGCCCCATGAAGAAGCTTCTGTTCGACGGCATCGACGAGCCGGGCCTGAACACGCTCGACGTCTACGAGCGGCGCGGCGGCTACGAGTCGTTGCGACGGGCGCTGATGATGGAGCCCGACGCGGTCCTCAAGGAGATCTCCGAGTCGGGGCTGCGCGGCCGCGGCGGCGCCGGCTTCCGGACCGGTCAGAAGGCCTCGTTCCTGCCTCGTGGGGACATGGAGAAGTACCTGGTCTGCAACGCCGACGAGTCCGAGCCCGGCACGTTCAAGGACCGCGAGCTGCTTCAGAAGAACCCGCACATGCTGATCGAGGGCATCGCGATCGCCAGCTACGCGGTCGCGATCAACAAGGCCTACATCTACATCCGGGGCGAGTATGCGCTGCAGGCCGACATCGTCGAGGCGGCGATCGCCGAAGCCGAGGCAGCCGGGCTGCTCGGTGAGCTGATCCTCGGCTCCGACCACTCGCTCCGGCTCGTGCTTCACCGCGGCGCGGGCGCCTACATCTGTGGCGAGGAGACCGGACTGCTCGACTCGCTGGAGGGCAAGCGGGGCAACCCGCGCCTGAAGCCGCCGTTCCCCGCGATCGAGGGCCTCTACCACGGGCCGACGCTGATCAACAACGTCGAGACGCTGTCGACGATCCCCACGATCATCCGCATGGGCGGCGAGCAGTACGCCGAGATCGGCACCGAGACGTCGGCCGGCACCAAGCTGGTGTCGGTGTCGGGCGACGTGCGGCGGCCAGGCAACTACGAGATCGAGCTGGGAACGCCCTCGCGCGAGATCATCTTTGACCTCGCCGGCGGTCCCGAGGAGGGGCGCGAGGTCAAGTTCTGGTTCCCCGGCGGCTCGAGCTCGCCGATCCTGACCGCCGGCGACCTCGATCTGGCCTACGACTTCGACACGATGGCCAAGGCCGGCTCGATGCTCGGATCGGGCGCGATCATCGTCGTCGACGACAGCCACACGGTGCTCGAGGTCGCGATGAAGCTCGCCAAGTTCTACGCGCACGAGTCCTGCGGCAAGTGCGTCCCGTGCCGCGAGGGGACCAACTGGACCGTGAAGATGCTGGAGCGCATCGAATCGGGCGAGGCCACGCCGATGGACCTCGACATCATGGCGTCCGTGCAGGATCAGATCATCGGCAATTGCCTGTGCGTGCTGGGCGACTCGATGGCGATGCCGGTCGGGTCGATGATCGCGAAGTTCCGCGAGGAGCTGGAGGCAGAGATCGAGGCCGCACGGGAGCGCGCGGCCGCGGGGCAAATGGAGGAAGTGATCCCGATCGGCGTGGCCGATGAGCACGCCGGACCGATCCCCGTGCACTGACAAGTGGCATAACCCCGGAGACATTCATGCCACGGCCAGAGCAGAACATCATCCAGCTGACGATCGACGGCCGCGAGGTCCGCGCGATCGAAGGCTCGATGCTCGTCGACGCCGCCCGCCTGGGAGACGTCGAGATCCCCTATTTCTGCTACGAGCGCAAGCTCGGCAACCCGGTCGGCGCCTGTCGTATGTGCCTGGTCGAGATCGAGGGGATCCCCAAGCTCCAGACCTCGTGCTCGACTGCGGTCAAAGACGGAATGGTCGTCCACACCCAGACCGAGCGCGTCCACCAGGCCCAGAACGCGATCGTCGAGTTCCTGCTGGTCAACCATCCCGCTCGACTGCCCGGTTTGCGACAAGGGCGGGGAGTGCCCGCTCCAGGACATCACGTTCGGCTGGGGTCTTGGGCGCTCGCGGTTCATCGACCCCAAGCGCCACTTCGAGAAGCCGCTGGCGCTGTCGCCGGTGATCGCGATCGACCGCGAGCGCTGCATCCTCTGCTACCGCTGCGTGCGCTTCTCCCAGGAGATCTCCGAGGACTACCAGCTGGTGTTCGCCGACCGCGGCGCGCACACGTTCGTCTCGACCCACGACGGCCACCCGTATGTGGCCCCGTTCAGCGGCAACATCGTCGAGCTGTGCCCGGTCGGGGCGCTGACCTCGCAGCCCTACCGCTTCCGCGCCCGTCCCTGGGACATCGAGGGCTCCGGCGGGATCTGCACGCTGTGCCCGTCGCAGTGCAACGTGGAGTTCACCGTCCGCGACGAGAAGGTGCTGCGGGTGCTGGCCCGCGAGAACCCCGACGTCGACGACGGCTGGCTGTGCGATAAGGGTCGCTTTGCCTACCAGGCAATCCATGTCGACGAGCGGATCACCCGGCCGCTGGTCCGCGACGGCGGCAACCTCCGTCCGGTCTCGTGGGAGCGCGCGCTCGAGGTCGCCGCTGGCCTGCGGCGCCACAAGGGCCACGTCGGCGCGCTTGTCGGCGGCCAGGCCACCAACGAGGAGGGCTTCCTGCTGGCGCGCCTGATGCGCGAAGCCCTCGACTCGCCCCACGTCGACTCGCGGACCGGCGAGCGGATCGCGCTCGGCCACGTCCGCGCGCTCGCGGACCCCGCGCTGCAGGCCACCGTTCCCGACCTCGAATTCGCCCACACCGTGCTGGTGGTCGGCTGCGAGCCGCTAGACGACTCCCCGATCCTCGACCTGCGGATCCGCAAGGGCGTGCGCCGCCGCGCAGTCAACCTGGCGATCGCCACCGCCCGGCCGAGCGCCCTCGACGTCAACGCCAAGCTGGTGCTGCGCTACCCGCCCGGCGGCGAGGCCGCGTTCCTACGCGAGCTGGCGGCCGCGCTGGAGGGAGGCGAGGCCTCCGAGGAGGTCCGCGGCCTGGCCGAGCTGCTCCGCAACGGCGGCGAGGACATCGTGATCCTGTGGGGCGAGCGACTCGGTGCCGCCGCCGGCGGACTGCTCGAGATCGCCGGGCAGCTCGACCTGGCCGGCCGCGACGGCGCCGGGCTGCTGGAGGTCCCCTCCGGCGCAAACGGCCGCGGGCTTCGCGAAGCCGGCGCACTCCCCAACGCCGGCCCCGGCTATGCCGACGCGCCCGCGATCGGATACGGCGCCTCGGAGATCGGAGCCGCTGCCGCCGACGGCGAGCTGACCGCCCTGTACCTGTTCCAGACTGACCCGCTTCGCGACCTGCCCGACAGCGCGACCTGGCAGCAGGCGCTGCACAGCGCGGCGCTGGTCGTGGCCCACGCCTCGGTGCTTACCGAGGGCCTGCACGAGCACGCCAACGTCATCTTCCCCGCCGACTCCTACGCCGAGAAGGAGGGCACGGTCGTGCACCCCGACGGCCGGCTGCAGCGGCTGCGGACGGCGATCGCCCACCCCGGGGAGGTTCGCGCCGGCTGGTCGGCGCTCGCCGAGATCTGCCGCCTGAACGGGCTCGACACCGGCGTGCTGACCAGCGGCATGGTGTTCAGGCAGCTGGTCGACGCGGTTCCGTTCTACGCCGGCCTGACACTCGAGCAGATCAGCGGGCGGGGCGTCCGCTGGCCCGAGCGCGAGCAGGCCTCGGCGATGCCCGGAGCCGGACCGGTGTCGACCCAGGCGTCAGCCGATGAGCCCGCCTCCGTCGCGCCGTCCGGAGCGACCAACGGCACCCTGCGCCTGGGCACCTACCGCCCGATCTGGGCCGCGCCCGAGGTCGAGATCTCGCCGGCGCTGCACTACACCGTCGCCCATCAGCAGGTTGAGCTCGCTCCCGAGGACGCGGCGCGGCTGGGCATCGTCAACGGCGAGGCCGTGCAGGTGTCCCAGAACGGCACCCGCCTGAAGGCGACCGCGGCGGTCCGCACCGGCGTGCCGGCCGGCACGGCGTTCCTGGCCGACGGGATCGCGACCGACTCCGCCAACGCGCTCACCGAGCGCGAGATCGAGGTTAGCAAGCCGTGATCCACATCGCCGACGTCAACTACTTCGAGCCGTGGTGGATCCAGATCGTCAAGTCGCTGGTGATCTTCCTGGTGGCGTTCATCATCCTGCCGATGCTGACCGTCTACGAGCGCAAGCTGCTCGGCCGCTTCCAGGGCCGCTACGGGCCCAACCGGGTCGGACCGTTCGGATTGCTGCAGCCGATGGCGGAGATCGTCAAGTTCGCGCGCAAGGAGCCCTCGCGGCCGACCTCGTCGGTCGGGTTGCTGTTCCGGATCGCCCCGGCGATCGCGATCCTGACCGCGATCGCAGCGCTCGCGCTGGTGCCCTTCGGCGACGTGCAGAAGATCTTCGGCACGCCCGTGGGCCTGTACGGGATCGACGTCTCGATCGGCCCGTTGTACGTGTTCGCGTTCGCCGGGATCTCGTTCTACGGAATCCTGCTCGGCGGTTGGGCGTCCGGGTCCAAGTACTCGTTCCTGGGCGCGATGCGCGGCGCCGCGCAGCTGATCTCCTACGAGGTCGCCCAGGGCCTTTCGCTGGTCGGGGTGGTGATCACCGCCGGGACGCTGTCGCTGACCGGCATCGTCCACGCACAGGCCGGCATGTGGTACTTCATCCCCCAGATCGTCGGCTTCTTGATCTTCATGACGGCCTCGTTCGCCGAGACCAACCGGGCGCCGTTCGACCTCGTCGAGGCCGACTCGGAGATCATCGGCTACTTCACCGAGTACGGCGGCACGCCGTTCGTGGCCTACCTGTTCGCCGAGTACATGAACATGTTCGTGGTCTCGGGAATCGCGGTGACGATGTTCTTCGGCGGCTGGCTGATGCCGTTCGGGATCCATCCGCCGGGCTGGGTCGACCCGTTCGTGGTGCTGGCGAAGATGATGCTGTTCGTGACCTTCTTCATCTGGATCCGCGCCACGCTTCCGCGGCTTCGCTACGACCAGCTGATGACGCTGGGCTGGAAGGTCCTGCTGCCGCTGGCCACGCTGAACCTGCTGGTGACCGCGATCATCGTCGCCTCATGACAACCGCAGGCGGACTCTCTGATGACTCCATACGACCCCAGCGCCGATGTGATCGAGGTGATCCGGGTCCCCGCCCCGGGCCCGATCGCCGGCGCCTACCGCACCTTCGGCGAGACCCTGCGAGGGCTCAAGACGACGTTCGCGCGGATCGTCGAGGGGCCCACCACGATCCAGTACCCCGAGGAGAAGACGCCGGTCTACCCGCGCTTCCGCGGTCGCCACAAGCTCCACCGCTTCGATATGGATCCGCCCACCCCGGCCTCGAGAAGTGCGTCGGCTGCTCGCTGTGCGCCGCCGCCTGCCCGGCCGACTGCATCCGCGTCGTCGCCGCCGAGAACACCCCCGAGAACCGGGTCTCGGCCGGCGAGCGCTACGCCGCGGTGTACGAGATCAACATGAGCCGGTGCATCTTCTGCGGCTACTGCGAGGTCGCGTGCCCGTTCGACGCGATCACGATGGGTCACGACTACGAGCTGTCTGACTACATGCGCTCGGACCTGATCTTCACCAAGGAGATGCTGCTCGCCGAGCCGATCGAGCGCACGCCGCTGCGCACGGAGGGTGAGTGAGCGCAGTCATCTTCTTCATCGGCGCGATCGGCGCGCTGACCGGGGCGATCGGCGTGGTCACGGTCCGCAACCCGTTCTACAGCGTGCTGATGCTGGTCGTGCACCTGATCTCGCTGGCCGTGCTGTTCCTGCTGCTGCGGGCCGAGTTCGTGGCCGCGGCCCAGGTCGTCGTGTACGCGGGCGCGGTGATGGTGCTGTACGTGTTCGTGGTCGCCTACGTGGGCGGCGGCGAGCAGATGCTGGGCGGCCCGGTACTCCGTGTGCTCGGGCCGCTGTTCGGGCTGGCGGTCGCGATCGAGCTGTGCATCGCGATGCTCGGCTCGGCGCTGAAGGGCATCTCGAGCAAGGGCGCGCACTACGTGGCCGGGTACGGCACGCCCAAGGAGATCGGAACGCTGTTTCTCACCAAGTATCTGTTCCCGTTCGAGGTCGCCTCGATCCTGCTGCTGGTCGCCGCCGTCGGCGCGGTCGTGCTGGCGCGCCGCCGCCGCGGCCTGGATCCCGAGGAGGAGGAACTCGACCGGCGGCTGATCGCCACGCCGCGTCCGTCCTACACGGGCACGATGGCCGAGGCCGCCGGGACCCGCGGAGCCGAGCCGCAGGCGCCCGAGGCCGAGCCGGTGGGGCGGCGGTCGGGCTCCGAGGCTGATCGGGGAGGCTGGTAGTGGCGATCGGCTGGTACCTCGTCGTCTCCGCACTGATCTTCTGCATCGGCGCCGGCGGCGTCATGACCCACCGCAACCCGCTGGTCGTCCTGCTGTGCCTCGAGCTGATGCTCAACGGCGCCAACCTCGCGCTGGTCGCGTTCGCGCGGATGTGGGGAGGCGAGGACGGGCAGGTGTTCGCGCTGATCGTGATGGTTGTGGCCGCCTGCGAGGTGACGGTCGGTCTCGGCCTGATCGTCGCGATCTACAGACGCCAGCTGCCGATCGACGTCGACGAGCTGAACGAGCTCCAGGGATAACGGGCACCACCGATGAGCGCCACAACCTTCGGCTGGCTGGTCCTGCTGTTCCCGCTGCTCGGGTGCACGCTGATCGCGCTGAGCTTCAACCGTCTCCCCGGCCGCACCGCCGGCTGGCTGGCCACGCTGGCGATCGCGCTGGCGTTCGCCTCGGCGATCGCGATGCTGATCAAGCTGCTGGGCAACAGCCCCGACCACCGGGAGCTGACCTCGAGCCTGTGGAACTACGACGTCAGCGCCGGCGTCGACGCGAAGCTGTCGATCCTGGTCGACCCGCTGTCGGTGTTCATGGCCCTGATCGTGTCGGGCGTTTCGATGCTGATCCACCTGTACTCGGTCTCCTACATGAACAAGGACCGGGGCATCTCGCGGTACTTCTCGTACCTGAACTACTTCGTGTTCTCGATGCTGCTGCTGATCCTGGCCGGCAACTTCTTGCTGCTGATCGTCGGCTGGGCGTTCGTCGGCGCCGCCTCGTACCTGTTGATCTCGTTCTGGTACCGGCGCCACACCGCGACCAGCGCCGGCATGAAGGCGTTCGTGATCAACGTCGTCGGCGACGTCGGGCTGGTGCTGGGGACGTTCTTCCTGTTCAAGCACACCGGCACGGTCGACTTCGTCAAGACCTTCAACTCGGTCGACCACGTGTTCACCACCAACCAGACCGACCTGGTGGTGGCATGCCTGCTGCTGCTCGTCGGCGCGTTCGCGAAGTCCGCCCAGGTCCCGCTCCACACGTGGCTCCCGGACGCGATGGAAGGCCCCACGCCGGTGTCCGCGCTGATCCACGCCGCCACGATGGTGACCGCCGGCGTGTACCTGATCGCGCGCATGCACCCGCTGTTCGAGCAGGCCCCCACGCGCCGCCGACGTCGGCGCGATCGGGGGCTGTCTGACGCTGGTGCTCGCGGCCACGGTGGCCCTCGTGGTGACCGACATCAAACGCGTGATCGCCTACTCGACGATGTCGCAGATCGGGTACATGATCATGGGCGGTCTCGGTGGGCGCCTACTCGGCCGGCCTGTTCCACCTGATGACCCACGCGTTCTTCAAGGCGCTGCTGTTCATGGGCGCCGGCTCGATCATCGGCGCGATGGCGGGCAACCAGTCGCTGGACCGGATGGGCGGCTTCCGCAAGGCGCTGCCGTTCACGTTCGCGTGCTTCGTGATCGGCGGCCTCGCCCTGTCGGGGATGCCGCCGTTCTCCGGCTGGCTGTCCAAGGACGACATCATCGCGTTCCTCGACCACCGCGGCGGCGGCTTCGAGATCCTGGGGATCGTCGGCTACGTGGGCGCGCTGCTGACCGCGATCTACACGTTCCGGATGATCTTCCGCGCGTTCTTCGGCAAGCCGTGCCCCGAGGCCGAAGAGCTCGAGCACGGCCACCTGCACCACGCCGAGGTGCCGACCAACCCGCTGACCGGCGAGGAGGAGGACACCGACGTCGGCTTCCCCGGGCCCGGTCACTACATCGCCGAGCGCGAGCGCCCGATGCAGGTGGCGATGGGCACGCTCGCGGTGCTGGCGGTGATCGCCGGCGCGCTCCAGATCCCGGGCGTCGACGACGTCGTCACCCGCTTCCTCGAGCCCACGTTCGCCAACTCGAAGTACGCCAACGTCGACGTCACCACCGGCTCGGCCTGGCTCGGCCTGATCATCGGCGCGCTGATCGCCGTGATCGGGATCACGATCGCCTACCGCGTCTGGGTGGCCAAGCCCGGGACCGCGTTGCGGATCCGCGAGCGCGTCCCGGCCCTGCACAACTTCCTGGTCCACAAGTGGTACTTCGACGAGCTGATCGACTTCCTCGTGGTCCGCCCGACCCTGTGGGCCGGACGCTTCATCAACTCCGTGCTCGAGCGGGTGGTGATCGGCGGCGCGGTCACCGGCGGCACCACCGGAATCGTCCGCGCCGGCTCGGCCGCCGTGCGCCGGGCGCAGACCGGGTTCCTTCGCTACTACGCGGCCGTGATGGTGATCTGCATCTCCGGCGTGGCCCTCTACTTCCTGATCTCCTCGACATGACGCTCTCGATCCTGATCTGGGTACCGCTGGCGCTGGCGCTGATCGGCGCGACCGTGCCGCGCGACGAGGTCGGGCGCTACAGCGCGATCGCGAGCCTGGTCCCGCTGGGAATCGCGATCTCGTTCCTGGTCCGCTTCAAGATCGGGCACACCGGCCTGCAGTTCGTCACCGACCAGGTGTGGATCTCCGCGCTGGGGATCCATTACAAGCTCGGGCTCGACGGCCTCAACGTCGCGCTGGTGGTGCTGACCACGGTCCTGTTCAGCGCCGCGCTGGTGTGGGCGTCGTTCCGCAAGTGGGACCGGCCGCACGTCTTCTACTTCCACTTCGGGCTGGCCGAGAGCGCGGTGCTCGGTGCGTTCTGCGCGCAGGATCTGGCGCTGTTCGTCGTGTTCTTCGACCTGATGCTGATCCCGTTCTACTTCTTGACCGGGATCTGGGGCAGCGGCGACCGGGTGCGCGCCACCACCAAGCTCGTGATCTACACGCTGGTCGGATCGTTCTTCATGCTCGCGGCGGCGATCGCCACCGGCGCGCTGGCCTCATCGCAGCACCACACCGGGCTCACGTTCGTGATCTCCGACCTGCAGCGGCTGCCGCTGTCGCATACCTCCCAGGACTGGATCTTCCTGTGCTTCGCGCTCGCGTTCGTGGTGAAGATGCCGCTGGTCCCGTTCCACGGCTGGCTGGCCGAGGGCTACAAGTCGATGCCGATCCCCGCTGTGGCGGTGTTCTCGGCGATCCTCTCCAAGGTCGCCGCCTACGGCTTCTTGCGGATCGTGCTGCCGCTGTTCCCGTACGCCTCGGTGCACTTCCAGACGCTGATGCTGATCGTCGCGCTGGTCTCGATCCTGTGGGCCACGGCGGTCGCGTTCACGACCCCGGACGCCCGGCTGGTGATCGCCTACTCGAGCGTCGCGCAGCTGTCGTTCATCACGTTGGGGATCTTCTCGCTGCGGTCCCAGGGCGGTCAGGGAGCGCTGCTGCAGATGGTCAACCACGCGCTGGTGACCGCGCCGGCGTTCTTCATCGTCGCCGCGCTGGCGGCCCGCGCCGGCGGCTCAGAGCTGCTGTCGGACATGGGCGGCCTGGCGTTCCGGGCGCCGGTGCTGGCGTCGCTGTTCTTAATCGTGATCCTGGCCACGCTGGCGATGCCCGGATCGTCGAACTTCATCGGCGAGTTCATGATCCTGCTCGGCGTGTTCCAGGCCAAGCTCGCGATCTCGGTGATCGCGTTCGCGGGAGTGATCGGCGCCGCGGTGTACGCGCTGCGATTGTTCATCAGCTCGATGCACAACCGGGTCGGCCCGCGCACCGAATCCCGTGAGATCGGCCTCGCCGACGCGGCCGCGGTCGTACCGTTCGTCGCCGTGATCCTCGTGCTCGCGTTCTATCCCCAGTTCGGTCTGCGCCGCTCGGAGTCCTCGGTCAAGTCGGCGATCGCCCCCGCGCAGCAGCAGCAGGCCGCGGTCAGGACGGCCTCGCGATGAACACGCTGATCCTCGCCGCCGCGCAGGTCAAGGGCCCCCACATCGACTGGGCGGCGCTGTCGCCGGTCCTGGCGCCGGCGGCGGGCGGCCTGATCGTCCTGCTGGTCGGCCTGCTCAGCAGCTCGCTGGTACGCGAGCGCGTGGTGCCCGTGCTGACGCTGATCGCGTTCGCCGCCTCGATCGGGTGTGCGATCTGGCGTTTCAACGACCCGGCGTCGATCGTCTCCGGAGCGCTGCGAATCGACGACCTGGCGCTGATCCTCGACATGCTGTTCTCGGTCGCTGGAATCGGCACCGTGCTGCTGTCGCTGGACGGCGTCGCGCCGCGACGCGCGGGACAGGGCGAGTACCACGCGCTGCTGCTATTCAGCGTGATGGGGATGGCCGTGTTCGTCTCGGCCCAGAACCTGGTGACGCTGTTCATCGGGATCGAGCTGCTGTCGATACCGCTCTACGTCCTGTGCGCATCGGAGACCCTCAGCGAGCACTCGCTCGAGTCTGGCCTCAAATACCTGGTGATTGGGTCGGTCGGCTCGGCGACGCTGGCCTACGGGCTGGCGCTGATCTACGGCTCCACCGGCGCGACCGACTTCTCGGGGATCGCCTCCGCGATCGCCCACGGCAAGCTCGGCGTCGGCATCGCCGGCGACCCGATGTTGCTGACGGGCGTCGGGCTGTCGATCGTCGGGTTCGCGTTCAAGGCGTCGGTGGCCCCGTTTCACCAGTGGACGCCGGACGTCTACGAGGGCGCGCCCACGCCGATCACGGCGTTCATGGCCACCGCCACCAAGGCCGCCGCGCTCGGCGTGTTCCTGCGCTTCTTCGACGTCGCGGCGATCGGCATCCACGACAAGTGGGCCCCGCTGGTGTCGGCCGTGGCCGCGATCACGATCGTCGTCGGCAACGTCGGCGCCCTCGGCCAGTCGTCGCTGAAGCGGATCCTCGGCTACTCCGGGGTCGCCCAGGCGGGGTACATGCTCGGCGGCGTGGTCGTGGCCACCAGGCTCGGGGTCCAGGCCACGGTCCTGTATCTGATCGCCTACCTGATGATGAACTACGCCGCGTTCGCGGTGATCGTGGCCCGGAGCGCGAGCGGCCCGATGGGGATGACCTGTCGACGCTCGCGGGGCTGGGCGCCCGCAACCGGTGGCTGGCCCTGCCGATCACGATCTCGATGCTGGCCCTGGCCGGGATCCCGGGCACCGTCGGCTTCGTCGGCAAGTTCCAGCTGATCCACGCCCTCGTCGACGGCAACTACACGTGGCTGGCGATCGTGCTGGTGTGGGTTCGATGATCTCCCTCGGCTATTACCTGCGGGTTGTGGCGACGATCTGGATGCGGGCGCCGGTG
>CAWHRT010000010.1:0-9714 GCA_963831845.1 uncultured Solirubrobacterales bacterium
CGCACTGAGACCTCAACGCCCCGAGCTCGAAGTTGCGGCGACCGCGTCTGCACACCGGCCACGGCGGCTCAGACTCAACGGTAACGGAAACCGGCCGGCTGTGGATCGTCTGCCCGTGGGGATACGTCCATGTCAGCTGGACGATGCCGCTGCCCGGGAACGTCACCTGCGTGTCGAAGTAGCCGTGCGGGTTGGCGATCGTGACCGTGCTCAACGTCTTGAACGGTCCCTTCGATCCCGCCTGGAACTGGATCATGACCTGCTGCGCCTTACCGGTGTCCTTGTGGGCGAACCGCGCGGGCCGCACGTCCCCCACACCTCGAGCGACTGGCCCTTTTGGGCGCGCGTGACGGGCAGGTACAGGGGCAGCCGATACGCGTCGTAGAGCTGTGGCTTGGGGGTGCCGTCGGCGTACGCCAGACCGGTGGCGAAGTTGCCGCCGCGGCGGGTCGGTCAGCAGGTACTGGTCGTAGGAGGAGACCCGGGGGTCGAAGCCAGGAGATGTACTCAGACCAGTTCAGGTATTGCGCGGCGGTCTTGGAGTCGATCGCGCGGGAGATCGTCTCGGGCGGGTTGGTCTGGAGCCCGAACTCGGTCGAGTAGATCGGGAACTTGGTGCTCGAGCCGTAGGCCTTGTGAACCGTGTCGAGCGTGTGCTCGAGATTGTCGAGCGACGCGAGGTCTGCATAGTCCGGCTCGGCGCTCGTCTTGACGTTGGGCGCTATCTGCCCCTGCGGATAGGGATGGTCGGCAAATCCGGTGGCGTGGAACAGGCCCGGGTTCCGGGCCGCAAACCGCTTCGACGCAGACTCCGTCGTGGGGCAGCCGCGGACCGCCGCCGCCTGGCCTTCCAGCGGCTTGAGATTCGAACCGACGCAGTACAGCGCGCGGATGAAGCGCAGCGGCACCATTCCCGAGAAGTTGCCGGGGTTGTTGCCGGTCGTCAGGCCGCGCGGGGCGGTCTCGCCGATCAGGAAGGTGTCGTGGCCGTGCCCGGTTGCGTGCAGAGCGCTCCACGCCGCGTCCACGAGCCCGCGGTACAGCCGCGGCGCCACTTCCACGGTCGAATTGTCGATCGCCTGTGGCGCCAGGTCGACGCCGTAGTTTGGCTCGTTCCAGATCGCCCAGAACTTGACGCGCGGCAGCGGGGTGGAGGAGCCCGGCGGCTTGTAGGAGCCGCTGTAGCGCTTGCCGACTGCGCGCATGAACTGGCCGTATTCGGAGGCCGACGGCTCCCATTGCAGATGCGGGCCGCCGGGCGGTGCGTTGGCGCCGGTGGCCCATAGCGGGACGTGCGCCCCGACCGTGAGATCGATCCCGATTCCCTTCGCGGTGGCGTCGCGGATGATCGTGTCGTAGATCGCCCACGTGGCTGCCGAGTACGACGCCGGATCGGCGGCATTGAAGTTCGGGCGCTTGCGGGAATCGGGGTTGGGCGCCAACTGGTTCCAGGGCATGTAGAGCCTGATCACGTCCACGCCCAGCTGCCGCAGCACGTCCACGTTCTGGGCGGTCTGCGCAGGCGTGCCGCGCAGCTGCGCCTCGGCTTCGAAGATCGAGATCGGGCCGCTGCGGGCTTTCGCGGATGCGACCGAGCTCGACGTCGAGCCGGAGGTCGAGTTGGAGCTCGAGCTCGAGCCGCCGCCACAGCCGGCCAGCGCGAAAAGCGCGCAAACCACGGCGCCGACCATCGGCAGGGATCGTTTCATGGGCCTTTGCAAGTGGGGCAGGATAGGACGTTTGCTGCGTACACTTGGGCGCGCATGCTCCTCCCGACCCGCACGGGTCCCGATAAGGCGACCCGGACTGAGTCGACCTGGCGGGCGGAGACGATGGCGTCCGACGTCTGGATCGTTGCAGTTCTGATCGCGATCGGCGCCGCTCTCCGCTTCGGCACGCTCGCGAGCCAGAGCTACTGGCTCGACGAGGCCACGACGGTCCACGACATAGGCCTGTCGTTCGGCGCGATGCTGCACCAGGTCCACGTCAACGAGACCACCCCGCCGCTGTACTTCATCCTCGCGTGGCTGTGGGCCAAGGTGTTCGGCACCGGCGAGGTGGGCCTGCGATCGCTGTCGGCCCTGCTGGGGACCATGGTGATCCCGATCACGTACCTGTGCGGCCGTGAGCTCGTGTCCCGCGCCGCCGGGCTGGTCGCGGCGACCCTGGCCACCCTCAGCCCGTTCATGATCTGGTACTCGCAGGAGGCGCGGTCCTACATGCTGTTCACGGTCCTGTGCGGGCTGTCGTTCTGGCTGTTTGCGCGCTCGCTCAGAGAGCCGTCGCGCCGCAATCTGGTGTGGTGGGCGGTGGCCTCGGCGGCGGCCGTCCTGACGCACTTCTTCGCCGGCTTCCTGGTCGCGCCCGAGGGAGTCTGGCTGGTCGTCAAATACCGCAACCGCGCGACCCTGATCGCCGCCGGGGCCGTGGCGGTCGTGCAGCTCGCGATCCTGCCGCTGGCGATCGGGGACACGTCGCATCCGCTCCAATGGATCAAAGCGTTCCCGCTAGCGATCCGCATCAAGCAGGTTCCCGTCGATCTCGGCCTCGGGTCGCTGTACCAGAGCTCGCTGGTGAGCGACGGTCTGCTGGGGGCGGCGTTGCTCGCTGCCGCCGTCGCGGCGCTGTTGTACTTCGGCGGCCAGGCCCAACAGCGGCGTGGCGCGATCGTCGCTGCCGTGATCGCCGCGGCGGTGCTGCTCGTGCCGCTGGTGCTCGCCGAGCTTGGGCGTGACTACCTGGTGCCGCGCAACTTCGCCCCGGCCTGGATTCCGCTCGCGGTCGTGCTCGGCGCCGCATGCACCGTGCCCCGGGCAAGGCCCGTGGGCGCAGCGCTGGCGGTCGTGCTGCTCGTCGCGTTCGTCTATGCAGGGGTGCGGATCGGCAACAGCCCGCAATATCAGCGGCCCGACTGGCGTGGCGTGGCGACGGCATTGGGACCGGCTTCAATGTCGCGCGCGATCCTCGCCTACGACTCTGGCTTCGCGGCCCAACCGCTGTCGATCTACCTGCACGGTGTGCCGTGGTCGCAACCGCCGCAGACGCCCGTGAGCGTCAGCGAGGTCGACGTCGTCGGCAGCGTCTACCAGCAGCCCCCGCAGACCCTTCCGGCAGGCGTCAAGCTGCTCTCGAGCCAGGTCGTCAAGGGCGGGTTCCTCGTCGATCGCTTTGCGGTGCCGCGCTGGCGGCTGACGCCGGCCCAGCTCGGCGCGCGGGCGCCGTCGCTGCTGGGCCCCGTCGGCGCTGCTCCGGCCGTGCTGCTCCAAAACGCTTGATCCTCGTGCTCCACAACCGCTACCGGACGACCGGTGGGGAGGAGCGCGCGGTGCAGGACCTGCTGTGGCTGGTTCGCGAGCGCCTGGGGGAGGACGCCGAGCTGCTGGTGCGCGATTCGGCGCTTGTGGGGCGCGCTCGGGCTGCCGCCGGGCTGCTCGGTGGGGGACTGCGGCCCGACGACGTGGCTCGGGCCGTGCGCCACACCAAGGCTCGCATCGTCCACGCCCACAACCTGCATCCCACGCTGGGATGGCGCGCACTGGCGGCGGCTCGCGAGGCGGGCGCGCGAGTCGTGCTGCACCTGCACCAGTACCGGCTGGTGTGCGCCGTGGGGGTGTGCTTCACCCATGGCGAGGACTGCACCCGCTGCCACGGCCGCAACACGTTGCCGGGAGTGCTTCGCAACTGCCGCGGCTCATTCGCCGAGGCCGTCACCTATGGCGCCGCGCTGGCGCTCTGGCAGCCGCGCCTGGCGGCATTGGCCGACGCGTTCGTCGTGCCCAGCGCGTTCGCGCTCGAGCGGCTGCACGAGCTGCGCGCGCCCGTCGGCCACGCGCACGTGCTGCCGCACGTCATTCGTCAGTTCGCCGTCGGGTCTGCGGCGGCCGGCGGCCGTCATGCGCTGGTAGTGGCCCGCCTGGCGCCCGAGAAGGGCGTCGATGTCGCGATCGAGGCCTGCCGGATCGCCGGCTTGCCGCTGGTCGTGGCCGGCGACGGGCCCGAGCGCGAACCTCTGGCCGCGGCGGCCGGTCCCGAGGTCACGTTCGCCGGGCGCGTCGACGACCGCGAGCTCGACCGCTTGCGCCGAGATGCCGTGATGGCGATCGTGCCGTCTCGCTCGGGTGAGACGTTCGGCCTGGCGGCGGCGGAGGCGATGGCGGCCGGCGTGCCGGTCGTCGCGTCGCGTGTCGGCGCGCTGGCGGAGCTCGTCCCGGATCAGTGGCTGGTTGCGGCGGGGGATCCGCGGGCGCTGGCAGACGCGATCGGGCGCCTGCGCGCGGAGGCCGGGCCGGCAGGCGCGCTGGCGATCGAGCGAGTGCGCCGGCTGACCGACCCCGACGTCGTGTCGAAGCGGCTCGCGGAGGTCTACGCGGCCGTTGACGGCTGAGCGTCTCGCCTGACGACGACGAGGGTGTCGATCTCGTTCGCAATGCTCCAACCCTCCGGTGGCGCCGGGCTCCGAAACAGCTCGTCGACGACTGTTGTGGGTCCTGGGCTGCCAGTGCCATTCGGCTGCTCGAGGCGGGCGTCGTGAAACGCAACCGACCCGCCCAGGCGAACGTGGGGATTCCACACGTCCCAGTCCTCGCGGCAGGCCTGTGCGCTGTGGTCGCCGTCTATGAACACGAAATCGACCTCGCCGCCGGCCCACTCGCGCCCGACATCTTGGCTGCGGGCGATGTGCCAGCGAGTCTTCGGACCGTCGTGACGGCCGACGCGCCAAACGGACATCCGTGTGGCGGCCGGGACCGCGGACCAGTTGGGTGGCAGCGCGGCACCGCTCTCGTCGACGAACGGATCGATCAGGTGAAGCTCGGCGCTCGGCGCCATGGCTCGGCACAACACGACAGCGGAGGAGCCCTCATAGACGCCGATTTCGACTACCCGCTCAGCCGGGCCGGCCAGTCGCGCCAGCAGGTCCGCCTCCGCGGGCGAGTGCATTGGTCGCGGCGGGATCAGGCCGAGAGCGAGCGCCGCGGCACGCAGCGCCGGCTGGTCGCGTACGCCGCTGGGCACGGCGCTTCGGATCGACTGCGGAAGTGGCACAGCGGGCGACGATACAAGGCGCAATCAACGCAGGATTCCGGGCAATCGCCCTAACCTGTCTGCCGATGACACGTCGATCATCAGCGGTGATCGCCGCCGTTGCGGTGCTCGCCGTCGGCCTGCTGGCCGCCGCGCCAGCCTCCGCCGCCCTGTCCGGAGCGGTCGCCGATTGCAACACGCATACGCGGCTTACCCAGACCTATACCGCGGCCCAGCTGCGCACGGCGCTCAACACGATGCCTGCCGACGTCAAGGAGTACACCGACTGCTACGACGTCATCCAGCGCGCCCTGCTGGCCGATATCGGCGGGATCAAGGCCGACGGCAGCGGCAGCGGTAGCGGTGGATCGTCGTTTCTGCCCACGCCACTGCTGATCGTGCTCGGCGTCCTGGTGGTCGGCGCCGGCGTGTTCGCGGTGATCGCGTACCGCCGACGCTCCTCCTGAGCACCGGCGGCACGCACCACTCACGACTGATTCGTTAGCGGACCTTGATGTTCTGGGTCCGGCTGGTGACCGTCTGCCAGTGCAGCCTCACCTGGCCACTGGACGGGAACGACATGTGGGTGTCGACGTAGCCCCGCTTGTTGCTGATCGCGACGGTCTTGAGCGTCTTCCACGCAGCCTTGGAACTGCTGCGGAACTGGATCGCGACCGACTGGCGGCCCGCGGCGAAGTGTGCAGGACGCGCACCGCCCCAGACCTCGATCGACTTGCCCTTGCGGGTCGACGTGGTGGGCAGGTACAGCGGCATCCGGTACGCGTCGAACGACGGCTTCGGCTTGCGGTTGTTGAACTGCAGGCCGCTCGCGAAGCTACCTGAGGGCGGATCGACGAGCAGGTACTGGTCATAGCTCGAGATTCGCCGCTGCTTGTAGGTGATGTACTCGGCCCAGTTCAGGTAGAAGGCCTGGGTGGACAGGCTGACCCCAACGTGGTCGGGCGGCTTGGTGCGGTACGCGTACTCGGTGCTCCATACGTTGAAGTGCGAGCGCGAGCCGTAGATCCGGTTGAGGCGGTCGAGCACTCCCTCCAGCCGGCCGACCACGGGAAGGTCCGCGAAGTCCGGGTCGCTGCGGCCGTGGCCGTTCAGGTTGGTCGGGACGTTCGGGGCGACCGGTGCCGCCTGTGCGGTGTAGGGGTGGTCGGCGAATCCGCTGGCCGAGAACAGCGCCGGGTTCTGCTTGCGGAAGGCGCGCGAGCCGCTCGCAGTGGTCGGGCACCCGCGGGCGCTGGCGGCCGAGCCGCGGAGCTCGCGGTATTGCGAGTCCACGCAGTACAGGGCGCGCAGGAAGCGCAGCGGCTTGACGCCCTGGAAGTTGCCGATCCCGTGGTCGAGTCCGCGCGGGGCGGTCTCGCCGATCAGGATGGTGTCCTTCCCGGGCTTGTGGCCGCTCTGCGACAGGCCGGCCCAGGCGTGGCTGAGCAGCCCGCGGTAGATCGCAGCGCCAACCTCGATCGAGTCGTGGTTGGTGGTCTGCGGCGCGAGGTCAAACCCGTAGTTGGGCTCGTTCCAGATCGACCAGAAGGTGATCCGCGGCAGCCCGTGATAGTGGCCGCTGTAGCGGGTGCCGACGGCCTTGGCGAACGCACCGAATTGCGATGCCGAGGGCTTCCACTGCAGGTGGGTGCCGCTGGGCATGCCCGGGCCGGTTGCCCACCTGGGCGCGGGGCCCGTGAGCATGAAGTCCAGGCCGATGCCATCGGCTTTTGCCTGGCGAGCGATCGTGTCGTAGATCGCCCAGCCCTTGTACGAGGCGGGGTCGCCGCCCTTGAAGCCCTTGGGGGCCTTCTTGGAATTGGGGCTCGGAGCAAGCGAGGCCCAGGTGACCGAGAGTCGCACGCGGGTCACGCCGAGCGACCTGAAAGTTGCCAGCGCTCCGGCCGGATCCGCCTTGATCAGGGCGTCGTCCTGGATGATCGACTCCTGAGTGCTTGAGGCGGATGCCGCCGTGGCGTGGAGCCCGGCGACAAGCGTCAAAAGCGCGGCGATTGGAAGTAGGCGTCTGATTCTGAGCATAAAAAAGGGAACCAATCTCCGGTTGCGATAGTTGCGTTGAACACGCCCTGTCTACACTGGCGACGTGGCTTCGAAACGTCAGATCCACGTCGGCAGCGTGCCGATCGGCGGCGGCGCGCCGGTCGCCGTACAGACAATGACGAAGACCGAAACGGCCGATCTTCGGGCGACCATGGACCAGATTAGTCGGGTCGCTGAAGCAGGCGCCGACATAGTCAGGGTAGCCGTCCCCCGCGAGAAGGATGTCGAGGCGCTGAAACAGATCGTGCAGGACTCGCCGATCCCCGTGATCGCCGACATCCACTTCAACTACACGCTGGCGCTGAAGTCGTTGGACGCCGGTGCCCACTGCGTCCGCCTGAACCCCGGCAACATCGGCGGTCCGGACAAGGTCGCGCAGGTCACTGCGCGTGCGACCGAGTTGGGCACACCGCTGCGCGTGGGTGTGAACTCCGGCTCGCTGCCCGCCCATCTGCGGCAACTCGAGTACGACAACCCCGTCGAGGCGCTGGTCAACGCGGCGGTAGAGACGGTCGAGCTGATGGAGCGCCTGGACTTCCAGAACTTCAAGGTGTCGATGAAGTCGACGTCGGTGCCGAACACGATCGCCGCCAACCGGCTGCTGGCGGAGCGGATTCCGTATCCGCTGCACCTCGGCGTCACGGAGGCGGGCACGAAGTGGTCTGGATCGCTGAAGTCGGCAGTCGGACTCGGGACGCTTCTAGCCGACGGGATCGGTGACACGATCCGGATCTCGCTGTCGACCTTCCACGCCGAGGAAGAAGTCAAGGTCGCGTGGGAGATTCTCAAGGCGCTGAAGCTCCGCGAACGCGGTCCGGTGCTGATCGCCTGCCCGACCTGCGGACGTCTGCAATTCGACATGGACTCCGTCGTCGCCGAGGTGGAGCGGCGGTTGGAGGCCTATGAGGATCCGATTGAGGTGTCGGTGCTCGGCTGCGCGGTGAACGGGATCGGCGAGGCGCGCCACGCCGACTTCGGCATCACCGGCGCGAAGGACATGGGAATGATCTACTCCCGGGGCGAGCCTCTCAAGAAGGTCCCGACCGAACGCCTGGTGGACGAGCTGTTCGCCGAGATCGACCGCTACTACGAGGCCGGCAAGAAGGTCGTGCTTGACGAGGAGCGGGCTGCCGAAGCCCGCCAGTGGTTGTTGGAGAACGAGGACGAGACGGCGATGACGCCCGAGCGGATCGCCCGGATGGAAGCGGAGGCCGCGCGGCTCGATGAGGACGTCTCGCCGGTGGCGGGGCGGCGGTTCACTCGGGCCTGAGCTTGCGGCGTTCGGGTCCCTCAGGCCCGAAAAAACCTCATTGAAAGAATGGGATGGGGGCGGATTCTGCGGCCGCGGAGGGGGCATAACGCGACAATCGCGCCGATCCGGCGAATCGTGTCGTGCGAGCACCGTATAGCGGGGGCCAACACGGCACGCTTCGGCGGCTCACGGGCGATTGTCGTGTTATCCGGCACGGACCACCCCTCCATGCCCCTACTCAATGGGCCGTTGACGTTTCGGCCCGGGGGAACCGCGGTCAGTACACCCGCTCAGTCGGCACCAACGGCGCATCCAGCCCGTGCTTGACCCCATACGCCTGCATGTAGATCGCGTACCCGAGGTCCATCGCCAGCAGCAGCGTCACCGTCGCGATCGCCAGCCGCCGCCGGTCCTTGATCACATGCCCGGCGGCGATGTAGAACACCGGCGCGGCAAGGAAGATCACGCGGCCCCAGTCGAGCGCGAACGTCATCGACACGACGCACAGCGCGACCAGCACGAGGCTGCGCCGGGCGAACCGCAGTGTCAACAGCGCAAACGGCGCGACCACCCAGATCGGGCCGAACACGTAGGCCATCCGCCGCGCCTCAACCTTCCAGCCGCCGCCCCCCAAAGCCTCCTTGATCACGTGCCAGCGCGCGGTGATCAAGGTGCCCGGCCACTCCTTACCGCGGGCGTCGATCGACGTCCGCATGAACAGGTAGAGGATCGCCGGCAGGGCCGAGACGAGGGCCGTGTCCTTCAGCGCCTGGCGATCGAACAGCCGCTCGGCCCACACCGCGTAGGCGAACGGGATCAGGAACAGGCTCGATTCGCGCACCGTGGCGCCGATCAGCATCGTGATCCCGAGCGCCAGCTTCTGGCGGCGGACGATGAACAGCGTGCCGAGCGTCAGCACCAGCAGCGACTCCGGGTCGACGTTGCGGCCGTGGCGCAGGATCACCACCAGCGCCGCCGGCGACAGCACCAGCCCGACGACGAGCGCAACCGACAGCCGCGGCCTGACGTCGAAGATCCCGAGCAGCGTGAACATGACGCCGCCGGTCACCGCCAGCGACAGGCACGCGAGCAGCGTGAACGACGCCGTGTGCGAGAACGGCAGCACGTGCACCACCCACGGGACCGCGATCCGGTATGCGTAGGGGAACGTTGTGCGGGCCGCCCGGGTGGCTCGCCATCCGCTCGTAGTAGGGGTCGTCGCCGCGGATGCCGGACTCGTGCTTGAGCACGGCGTTGGCCAGCAGCGTCGCCGCCAGGCACAACAGCGCGACGGCGACGGCCGGCGGCACCCGGCGGGCGGTGGACGCAGCGGAGTGCGGGCGCAGCGACGGCCGCTGTGGGGGGCAGGCGGCTGGCGT
>CAWHRT010000011.1:0-11507 GCA_963831845.1 uncultured Solirubrobacterales bacterium
CGCGCTGCGTGATCTCGCGCATGATCCGCTCGACCCCACCGAGCTCGTCGAGGTCGGTTCGCGTCAGATCGGTGCACGCGGCCTTGTTCCCGCAGTTGTGGACGGCAAGACCGCCCGCCACGAATGCCTCGGCCGGGTCGGCCGTTACGACGTCGAAGGTTTCGCCGTACCCGTCCGTCCGCACATCGGCGACGACCGAGTATGCGCATTCGCCGAGCGTCGGCATGGTTGGGCACCAGCCGCGCTCGCGACGCAGCGACCCGTGGCGGTAGGCGAGATGGAGAACCGTCGCCTCGCTCAGCCCGCTCTGGACCGCGATGTCGGCAACAGCCGATCGCGCAAGCTCGCCTCGCGCCATCCGATCGCGGACCTCGGCGCGTGCATGCCTACGCCGGGCAAGATTTATCGAGCGCTCCCACGCGACTGCCAGGCAACGAGCTGAGGCGACGCGCTTGTCGGCCGCCCGACTGAAACCGACCTGCTCGATGAACCGCGCCTGAGCCGCTTCACCACCCAGGATCTGAGCCACCCAGTTGTCGCCGTCGGACTTGCTGATGCCAGCCTTGAAACCGAGCGACTCGAGCAGAACTCCTACCCGCTCGATCGCGTCATCGCCGCGCTGCTTTACGGCGAGGTTGGCGATGCGGTGCTCGACCAATCGCGGCGTCGACATCTCGGCCGACGCAAAAGCAGACAAGTAGCACGCGCGCACCCACGCTGGCAGAGCCAACAGCGAGTCCGGCGTCGTCCACCGTCCTGCCTTCTTGCCAACCGGACAGCCGAGCGCCGCAAGCGTCTGGTGCAAGGTCGCGTCGTTGACGTAAATCTGATGCTCAACGCCGCCGTGCGACCGATGTCGACGATGGATCCCGGGGGTCAGCCCGAGCGCGAGCAGGTCTCGCGCGAGATCGATCGCATCGGCGACCTCGCTTGTGTACACGGCGACGCGGTTGCCGCGTGCTTCCAGATGTCCGTCCCCATCGACGTAACCCGCGATCCGCACGAGGGCTGGAATGAGCTGACAACGCTCGTACGGCAGTCCAACATATGCCGGACACAGCACATGGTCACCCTCTGCGAGCATTTCAGCGCGGACCCAGCCGTGAGCCGACCGAACCTCGTGGTCGCCGGTCAATTTGAGGCTCCGGCCGTTCGAGAGCGTGACGCGCAGAATTGGGCGGCGCCCGCGCGCAATGACACCGAGAAACGGATCCACACGCCGCACACAGCCGGATGCGTCGGCGCACACAGGCTCGACGGCCTCCTCAATCGGACACGTGTAACCCTCGGCACTTAGAACTGGCTCGCCTACAGCAATACAGCCGATGTCGTAGCCCACGCCGGACGGCGACACGTATCCCTCGTAAGCGACAGCGCCGCCGATCGGCTGGCTGTAGCCCGGGTGATGGTCGGCGCAGAGCACGCCGTACTCGGCGTCGCCGGCCTCCATGCAGCGCTCAAGCTGCTCGAGGCTGCGCTGGTCGATCGGACCGAACGTCTTGATGTTCATCGTTTTCACCTCCTCGTTGGTGATGATTGTCGTGTCTAGAACGGCGACAGCCCCGAGAGGAGTCGAACCTCTGCCCCGGGTTCGTAGCCCGGTGCTCTCCCTCTGAGCTACGGAGGCGGGTAGTAGTTCTCGTGTCCGGCACGGTTTGAGCACGCCCGCGTGAAGCGCGGCGCCGCCGCCGGAACCTGCGCGGCGGCGCCCGCCGACCGCTCCGGCCGGGGGCTCACAGCGTGCAGCGGGCGAAGTTGTGCCAGGCCGCGGGAAAGGTGAGAGCCTCCGCGGCGTCTTAAGCACCATCACGGCCGAGCGGACTCGTCCATGACGCTCGGCGATTGTTAGGAAGACGTACGTCATCGCTGACGCGCGTCGACGCTGCGTGGCGCGAAACGCTCGACGAGGCAGCTGAGCGGTGAGCCACGAGCAGATTGGAGAAGAGCAGTGACTACTCACTCGTCGGATTCATCTCAGGTCCCCACCGAGCTTCACGACTCGGCGGCCAGAGGCTCCAGTCGCGAAAGCGAGCGATCCCTGACCAGCCGGCGGTCATTCATTGCCGGTGCTGGAGCGGGCGTGCTCGGCGCCGGTGTGCTGGGACCGGCCGGGCTGTCCGCGGCTCCGGCATTCGCCAAGGGCTCCCTCAGCCACGGCGACGCGGCGATTCTGCGGTTCTTGTCCGCGGCGGAGATTCTCGAGACGGACCTGTGGCAGCAGTACAACGAGTTGTGCGGAATTCAGGACGGGGAAGTACCGGGCGGCAGCGGCAACAAGGCGTTTGCCAAGGCGCTGAGCGAACTCGACTCGGACATGGCCCAGTACGTCCACGACAACACCGAGGACGAGTTCACGCACTTCACGTTCCTCAACGCCTACCTGAAGTCGCGTGGAGCCGAAGCGGTCAATCTCGAACAGTTCCGCACCCTGCCGGGCAGCACGGCGGCCGGCGCCGCGAACCGCAAGCGCCTTACGAACCTGATGGAGCTGACCGTCGATACCAGTTGGTGGACGCGGTACCGCTCACGCCACGGCAACCCCGACCTCGGTAACAGCTTCGCGCAGGCTGTGCCCGGGTTGATGCACGGCCGGTTTCCGGCGATCCCGCGCAGCGACGCCGACCTCAAGCCGACGAAGCACCTGCAGGCAATCGCCAACACTGCGGGCTTCCACTTCGCGACGATTGAGCAGGGCGGCACCAGTCTCTATCCGGCGCTGGCTCAGAGGGTCAACGATGTCGAGGCGCTGCGCGTCGTGCTGAGCATCGGGCCGACCGAGGCGATGCACTTTCAGACCTGGAGCGACAAGGCCGGCAACGCGCCGCCGCTAACCGATCCCACGAACGGCCTCGTGTTCCCAGACCTGAACAAGAAGCCGTTCGGTGGGCAGGACTTCCAGACCAATCTGATCATGCCCGAGCCGACGAACTTCTTGAGCCGCAAGTTCCCAGTCGTCTCGATCGTCCGGCCCACCGAGACGAAGGGGATCGCGATGGCGGTGGTCAAGTTCCTGACTGCGATGGGGCTGTTCCGAGGGCAGTCTCCGGCGTTCTTCACCACGCTGACGATGCTGGCTGCGCAAGCCGACGCTGCCCGCCGGAACTGACCTGCAGTGGAGACGGCGCGAGTGAGAGGGGTGGCCGGCCGGACTTGAACCGGCGCTGCGGGGATCACGGGTGGGTGGGATCGATCGTTGCCGCTACACGACGGCCACAGTGGCGCGGGTGGGATTCGAACCCACGGTCTCGAGCTCATGAGCTCGCGAGGACAGCCGCTCCTCCACCGCGCAGATCTGGCTGGCAGGACTCGAACCTGCGGTCTCGCGGGTAACAGCCGCGCGTCTTGCCAACTCGACTACGCCGGGACGAAGATGAAGACGAGAAGCATGGCCCCGGCAGGCGTCGAACCTGTTCGGCCCTGGAGCGCCGGCGCGAGCGCACGGCGTCCTACGTGGAGGGGAGTTGGAGCCCGATGCTCGACGGCGTCACTGCGAAATGGCACGCGAAAGTAACACATGCTTACTCATGCGAAATGCAGCGACAGGCCGTGGAGGACGCCATTCCCACAGGGGCACAGCCGTTGTAGCTTTGGCGCATGACCGCTTCTGTGGACGTCAGTCATTTCCGCGGCTGTCTGCTGGGCGGCGCGGTCGGCGACGCTTTGGGCGCACCAGTCGAGTTCATGAGTCTCGACGAGATCAGGGCGCGCTTCGGTCCGCGCGGCGTGACCGACCTAACCGACGGGGCCTGGCCGGCGGGATCGATCACCGATGACACGCAGATGACGCTGTTCACCGCTGAGGGGCTGCTGCGCGCGCAGGTGCGCGGCGCGCTCAAGGGGATCGTGCATCCACCGAGCGTGGTTGATCACGCCTACGCGCGTTGGTTGCACACCCAAGGTGAGCAAAGTCCGCGCTGGAAGAAATGGAACGACGATGGTTATGACGGCTGGCTGGTCGGACTCGCACAGCTCCACGCTCGCCGCGCGCCCGGCAGAACCTGCCTGTCCGCGTTGAGTGCCGATCGCGCGGGCACCATCGAGGAGCCTCTGAATGAATCGAAGGGATGTGGTGGCGTGATGCGGATCGCGCCGGTCGGTCTGCTCGCCCCGCGAGATCGCGCCTTCGAGCTCGGCGTCGAGGTCGCGGCGCTGACCCACGGTCACCCGAGCGGCCACCTCGCCGCAGGCTTCTTAGCCCGCGTCGTCGCGGCGATACGCGACGGAGAGCTGCTGGACACCGCTCTCGACGGGGCGACCGTCGAGCTCGAGCGCTACCTCGGCTACGAACAGACCCTCGCCGCGGTCAGCGCAGCGCGGCGTCTCGCCCGAGCGCCTGACCCTTCGCCCGAGCAGGTGGAGCGCCTGGGCGGCGGCTGGGTGGGGGAGGAGGCGCTCGCGATCGGGCTCTACGCCGTGCTCTCAACGAACTCCTATCGCGAGGCTGTGGTACTCGCCGCCAACCACGGTGGCGACTCGGATTCGACCGCCGCGATCGCCGGCAGCCTCGCCGGAATCGCGAATGGCGAGGAGGCGATCCCGGCTCAGTGGCTCGAACGGTTGGAGCTGCGCGATGAGATCGGACAGGTCGCCGAGGATCTCCATCGAGCCACGCGCCACGATGCGAGCTGGGACCCGGAACGGGAGTGGGATCGCTACCCCGGATGGTGAGATTTAACGCCGTTGACGGCGCTTGAGGCCGCGGCTTTAATTGCCCAGTGGCGCAGTTGGACCGGTCCTTTCGGGCCTGGGGACTCACGGGGCTTGTCGCGGCCATAGCCGTCGCAGGGGGGCTCACCGAATCGCTTGGCCTGCGGGCAATCGACGAGGCGGCGCTGATCGTCGCCGCGGTTGCCACCTTCCTGACGCTCGCGCTCGTCACCAAGCGCGTGTGCGGAGCCGAGCGGCTCGTCTACTACCACCACGAGATCGCGGTCGTGGCGGTGTGCGCGGCGCTCGCGGCGGTGCTCGGTGCGCCGGTCCTACTCCATCTCGATGCGACCGTCGTCGGCCTCGGAGCGTTCCTCGCGTTCGGGCGGATCGGCTGCTTGCGCGTCGGCTGCTGCCACGGACGCCCCGCGCGGCGCGGGATCCGCTACGGCGCCGAGCACGTCGCCGCCGGGGTGGCGCCGTATCTGCAGGGCGTCACTTTGCTCCCGATCCAGGCGATCGAGTCGGTCGCAGTGGCCTGTCTGGTTGTTGCCAGCGGAGCCGTCGCCCTCGCCGGCGCAGCTCCCGGCACCGCGGCGATGCTCTACCTCTCGGGCTATGCGGTGCTTCGCTTCGGGTTTGAGGAGCTGCGCGGAGATACCGCGCGGCGGTACTGGCGCGGGCTCTCGGAGGCGCAGTGGATCTCGCTCGGAGTGGTCGCGGCCGAGCTCGCGCTCGCCGCGCTGCACGTCCTCCCGGCGACCGCCGTCGCCGGGTTCGCCGCCGCCGCGCTGGCGGCGGACGGCGCTGTTGTCGTATGCCGCCGCGCCTGGGTGGACTCGCCGGTCGAGCCTCGCCGGCTGCGCGAACTCGAGCGGGTCGCTCGGGCGATCGCGACCACACCACCCGGCGACGCTGCCCCGACGGCACCGATCGAAGTGTGGGAGCTGCCCGGCGGTATGCGGCTCAGCACAGCCCACGTCGGCACTGTCCGCCACGTGACGCTGTCTCGCGCGCCGGGGTCACTCACGCCGACTGACGCCCGCCACCTCGCACGGGTGATCGGCGCGACGTGCGCGACGCCGCCAGTCGACGTCGTCGATGGTGTCGGCGCGACCTACCACGTGTTGATGCCGTTGCGCGCGGGGCCGGGGACGCACCAGTGAGCGAGGCCGAGCAGCCCGAGGTAGAGGCGGCGCCGATCCCCGACGGGTTGCAGGACGCCGCCGCCGCGCCCGCCGGCGCGATGGACGGCTGGATCGGCTCACTCGACGGCGCGGTGCTGACGGGCGGGCTCACAACCGACCGGATGCTGGCCCTCCAGCGAGCGGCTGGGAACCGGCTTGCGCGCAGCCTTCTCGACCAAGTCGCTCCGCACCCGCCGGAGCCCGCTCGACGACGGTCGCTCGCCCGTACCCTGACCTCCCCGACGATCGTCGACGATGGCTCGGCGGCCGCCGGGCAGCTAGGCGTCGACGCCTTCCTCACGCAGCTCGATGGCGCGCTGTGCGACACGGTGCAGGCCGAGCTGCCGTCGCCGTGGCGCGCGGCCGGATGCCCGTGGATCGCCCACTGGATCGGGCACTACCGCGGCCGGCCCGCGGTCGAGGTCAACGAGGCGATCGCCCGCTACGCGCCCGCCGCTGCTTCTGCGAGCACCGCCGCGGAGGTAATCGAGGCGATCTGCGAGCGCGTCCGCTCCGCCGTGGAGCAATGGCGGGCGACCGGCGAGATCCCGTCCGAGGCCACGGCGGTGGCCGCCTCCGAGTCGCGCACATCGAGCAGTTCGGCCACCCCCAGCCGGGGCCAGGCGCTCGCCCGGGCCGTTCTTGCCCGCTCGGCGCTCGAGGCTGAAGACGGGCCGTCCGGCGTCGCCGCCCAGCTGGGGTCGGGGCGCCCGCTACCGTCCGCCGACCGGGCGCGTTTCTCGAGGGCGTTCGCCTCCGACTTCTCGAGCGTTCGGCTTCACGACACGCCGGCGGATCACGCCGTCGCGCGGGGATTCGGCGCGGCAGCACTGACCGTCGGCCGAGACGTCGTCTTCGGTCGCGACGCCTACTCACCCGGGACTCCGCTCGGCGATGCCCTGCTAGCCCACGAGCTCGCCCATGTCGTCCAGCAGGACGGCGCCATCGCAGGCCCCGCCGATTCGCTGCTCGCCGAGGCCGACGCCGAGCGCGCCGCGCTCGACGCGCTCACCGGCGCGCCGGCCCGGCCGCGCGTGCGCGGCGGTCTTGCACTCAACCGCTGCGACATCTTCTCGTCGGCGCCGATCCTCAAGGGCGGGGTGATCTACGCAAACGCGCCGCGCGGCCCGCTGTGGACGTTCCCCGTCGACGACACCCCCGGCAAGGTCCCGTCGGTCGGGGTCGATGTCGTCAGGCACCGGCACACCGCGCGAATCGACGGCGACGGCGACCAGCGCAAGGAACTCGACGTCGAGATCCAGCAGAACTCGCACTACCCCGACGACAACATGCGCGAGTTCACCGCGACATTGACCCAGGTGACAACGCACGTGGCGAAGGTCGCCCACTTCACGCTGCCCGACGATGACACCGGGGGTCCCGACTTCGTGACGCTGCGCGCGGTCACCGACGGCCACGCGCCGACGGAGTTCACGCTCGTGCTTGGCAACGGCCAGATCCTGCGTCTGTGGCCGGGGCAACGCTCCGGCGCGGGCATCGCGTACGACGCCGAGCTCCTCAGCCGCGCCGCCGGCGCCCAGTTTGATGCCGACCCGAGCGTTGCGAGCCAGCGCCAGCGGCTCGAGTTCGCCCGGGCCGACTCGGCGGCGCCGGTGTTCTCGGTCGTCGGCCCTGCGTCTACCACGCAGGGCGGGACCCCAGGCCCTCGTCGCATCGGTGCCTCCGGCAGCCCGTTGTGGGCCGTCGACCTCGCAGCGAGCGTGTACGGCGACAGGTGGCGCCTTTCATTCCGCCGCCCGACGGTGGGAGACGATCGGGTCGACATGGGGCTGTCCGTGCTCGACGCCCGCACCGGCGATCCGCAGGGCGGCGCGACGATCCCGCTCCGCGTGCACCGCGACCTCAACGTCTCGGTGCTCGCCACGACCGGGATCTCCGCCGATGTCGACCTCGACGGGGACGGCCACGCCGACATCCAGCTGTTCGACCGACTCTCCCAGGAGACCGCGTACACGAACCCTGGCGCGCCGGGGGATTACCGGATCCACGATCTGTCGGTGGTCGGCCCGGCGGTGGTGACGCCGTTCTCGCAGCGATACAACGTCGACAACGGGATGATCGTGGCCGGCGGGCTGCACGGCCGCGACGTCGATTTACCCGGCGCGTCCGACGCCGCTGCGTTTGAGCTGCTGGACCGCGAGCGATCGATCCCCGACATGGACGCCGAGCTCGACCAGTTCGACCTCGAGCTCGCCGCGCTGCGTACCACCGCGCACGACGGCGGGCTGATCGGTGACGACGTCTACCAGGGCTGGTCGCGTCTCTCCAACAGCCTCAACGCGCTAGCCGTAATGCGCGCCGGTGGCGACCAGGTGACCACCGAAGTCCGCGCACAGATGGCGGACCAGGCGCGAGCATTCGGGCGCGCCCTCGACGTCGAGTACGGTGTCGGCTACCACCTGCCGGACGGCGGTCCGCCGGCTCCCGGCGCTTCGAGCCCGACGGGCTCGGTGCCGATCTTCGCCTCTCGCGGGGAGATCCTTGCCCAGAAGCTCTTGGGCGGCTTTTGGGACGACTCGATCACCGACTACCGGTCGATGACGAGCGCGTTCGACCAGCTCATCCGCAACCGGAGCAAGGACCGCTTCCCGAGTGCGGTCCCGAACCGACCCGAGTCGCAGCTCTCGGACCTGATGTCCCAGACCCTCGGTCAGGTCGAGTTGCTGCGCACGCTGCGCCGCCAGCATCCCGACGCGACCCGGATCAGCGCCGTCTACCAGCTGCGCGCGGCTTGGGGCGACGGCGGTCGGGTCGCGCAGGTGCCGCTCTCCCTCTACTACTGGCGGGAGGGCAACAAGTGGCGGATCAAGGACTGCACCCACGCCGACGATTCGCCTACCTACCCCGCCGACGCCTCGCCCGGCGAGACGGAGCCGTCGGCGGCGGCGATGCGCACACTCGACTCAGATCACCACTTCCAGGCTGGTCTCGTCGACTACGTGATGCCCAGTGGCCGCGCCGGTCAGGTGACGACCACGGGCGAGAGCGCCGTGTTGCACTGGCTCGGGATCGCCGCACTGACCGCCGCCGCGATCGGCCTCGGGCTGCTGACGATGGGCGCCGGCACGGCCGCGGTCGTCGCCTTCACGATCTCCGGCCTGGCCGGTGCGACGCTTGCGGGGATCGATCTCTACCAGCGCGGGCGCACCGACACACTGACCGTCGGTCACGCGGTGCTCGACGTCGCCCAGATCGTCGGGAGCCTGCTCACCGGCCCAATGGTCGGCGCCGGGCGGGTGCTGAACGCGGCGCGGCTGGCGGCCGCCGCTGGGGAGGCCGTCGAGGCGACGCTGGTGCTGCGCGCCGCCAACGTGCTCTGGGTCCCGATGCAGGTCACGGCGGGAGCCACCGCGGTCGTGCAGGGCGTGATGATCACGGCCGAGGCCTACGAGCAGATGGCCCGGATCCACGACAGCCAGGCCTCGTGGAGCGTCAAGCACCGCGCGCTCATGACCTTCGTCACGCAGCTGGCGATCACCGGGGCGCTGACGGCGCTGTCGGTCCGCGGCAATGCTGCGGAGATCCTCGCCGGCCGGTCGCTGGCGTTCGAGAGAGTCGGTAGCGCGCTCTACGCCGTCCCGGCGACGCGCTCTGTCCAGGGCCGCGCGATCGAGGCAACCCGCTCCGCGATCGGCGCCGCCGCCGGCGACCAAGCCGTCCTCGCCGCCGAGAATGCCCACCTGGCGAACATCCGCGCGACCCTTCCTGGCGCCCAGGGCAACACGCTGGCCAACGTCGAAGCGATGGCGCTGCACCCGCAGGTCGAGGGGACCTTCGTCGCAGACGCCGCGGGCAACCTCCGGCGTGCCGGTCAACCGGCGGGCAGCATCGACTCGCTGTCCAGCGACGTCGCCGTGGCAAACAACGCGAGCGCCGGACATGGGCTCGGCCGGAAGTACCGGATCGTGATCGAGCCGGCGGCGGCAGACGGCACGAGCGCCGTGAGGGTGACGACGGAGGCGACGCCGACGATCAACACCGCGGCCAACGCGCGACAGCTCGTCGCCTCCGAGCAGGGCGCGCTGTCGGCGGCAGGACCGGTGGCCCGCGGCATCCGGAGGCTCGATCCCGGCGTGCGGATTGAGACCACCCCTGAGGGGCTGCTCCTCGCCGGCGAGGGCCCGGCGATCGACGTGCCTCGCCTCGCGCAGGACCTCGGCAGCGCCAACGAGGTCGCCGATCTGGCCCGCCGTGTCGGAGCGCCGCTGGGACGGCTTACGAGCGACATGCCGGCGGGCGATCTCGTCGAGCTGGTCGATCAGTACGGCAGCGCCGGGGTTCGGTGGGCCGGCGGCGAGTTCACCGGCACGAGGGCGCGCGGGTTGCTGAGGCAGATGACCCACGAGGTGATGGTTGCGTGCGCCTCGACTCCGGCACACGGAGGGATCACGCCGACCCAGGCCGAGCGAACGATGGATGTACTCAGCAACTGGCGGATGGCTCAGTCGCTCGACAAGGGCGTGACGCCGAATCAGATGGCGCAGTTCGTTGAAACCCAGGAGCGCGGCGCCGCGCAACAGATCGTCGAGGACTTTCTCGAGGAGAGAGCCCCGCAGAACTACCAGCGGTTCATGCAGAGCATCGAGCACGGTGCGGCTCACGAGCTGGCCAACCCGATGGCCGTCGGCGCCGCCGACATCATGGTCGACAACAACGTGCTCTCCCCGTTCCGCGCGCTGCTCGCCGGGACTCCATTCGCGCAGCTCCCGGCCAACGACCAGACCTCGATCGTCAACCTGTTCCGCCTGCTCGGCCAACCCTTGCCGATGGCCGGGGGGCGCGTTGTGGCGCCCACGAACGCGCAGCTGCGTGCGATCCTGCCGCGGCTGCGCGCTGCATCGACGGTGATCGGCGAGACCGGGATCAACGCGCGTTTTCGGCCACCGGGAGGAGCGATTGTCGACCTCGGACCGACCGACCGACCGGCTGCGTTCGACCTCACGATCAACCGCGATACGCAGGCCTATCGCGACGTGCTTGACGCGCTCGAGCACCCGCGCCTGGCGGGTTGGCAGCGCCCGGGGCACCCACAACGGGACACCGCACGGCGCGGCGGTCGGGCGTGCGGGCGTGCGCGACCGCGTGATCGTCGCCGACGCCATGTTCGCCCGTACGCCGCCCGGCGACCCGGTGCCGCGCCTGCTCTCAGCCGACAGCCGCGTGTACGAGCGGCTCGCAGGGTTCGCGACGGCGCCGCTGGGCAACCCGCCGCCGAACCAGGCACCGGCGGGATGGCTCGCCCAGACGCACCCTGACGGCTTCGAGATTAATATCAACGGGCAACGCCTGATGGTTGTCCCGCTGGCGCCCTGAACCGATGACCGTGACCCGCGTGATCGCCGACCTCGATTGCCCCGACTGCGGCGAGATCGCGGCGAGGGCACGGTGATCGAGACCGCGCTCGGGCCGATTGACACGCCGCTGACGCTCCAGGTCGGCGAGCGCGCGAGGGTCTCGACTGGCGCAGCCGTCCGCGCCTACTACCTGGTGCTGCGCGAGCCGCCGAGGGCGAGCCGGTGAGGCTGATCGAGACCTGGTGGTGCGACTCGGGGGGCGAGCGCGGTGGGTCGAGTTGACGCTTCGCCGACGACACGCTGACCGGCGCGCGCGACGTCCCTCTGAATCGGGCGACCGTCGGCGCTGCCCACGCGA
>CAWHRT010000012.1:0-183430 GCA_963831845.1 uncultured Solirubrobacterales bacterium
CGGCGCGGCCGAGTGGGAGGACGCGGGTGGCGCCCATTACCCGGGGACGTACGCGCACGGCGGCTACAACCGCGAGACGACGCTTATGGGCGGGCGTCCCGTCCTCAACGAGGACCTCGTCAACCTGCCCAACTGGCTCGTGCTCAAGCTGCGGATCGAGGGCGACGACGCGATCGGCCTGGACAACGTCGAACTGCTCGAGTACCGCCACGAGTACGACGTTCGCTACGCGCTCCTCTCCCGGACGGTGCGCTTCCGAGACCTGGCCGGGCGGGAGACCAGCCTGCGCAGTCGTCGCTTCGTCAGCATGGCCCACCATCACCAGGGAGCGATCGAATGGGTGATCACCCCGGAGAACTGGTCGGGCCGGATCGAGGTCATCTCCGCGATCGACGGGCGCGTGACGAACCGCGGCGTCGCCCGCTACGCGGATCTCGAGGGCCGCCACCTCGACCCGGTCTCCCCGCGGACGTTCGGCCCCGAAGTCATCGCGCTGAAGGTTCAGACCCGCAAGTCGAACCTCTACTTCGCCCAGTCCGCCCGCACCAACGTCTTCCGCGCCGACGAGCCCGTCGATGTCCGGCGCAGCCTGTTCCAGACGGAGGACTACATCCAACAGGTCCTCTCCTGCGACGCGCGCGCGGGCGAGCCCGTGCGCGTCGAGAAGATGGTCGCCTTCTACACCTCACGCGACCGCGCCATCAGCGAAACGCTCGGGAGTGCCGGGGAGTCCGCCAGCCGCTATCCCGGGTTCGCCGAGGCGCTCGAGCGCCACAAGCGAGCGTGGGACGAGCTGTGGCGCGCTTGCGACATCAAGCTGCCGGGAAACGATCGCGTCCAACTCCTGCTGCGCCTCCACATCGCTCACGTCCTACAGGTGTGCTCCCGCTACACGGCCGACCGGGACGCCGGAGTCCCGGCGCGAGGCCTCAACGGCGAGGCCTACCGCGGGCACGTCTTCTGGGACGAGCTCTACGTCTATCCGTTCCTGAACTTCCGCCTTCCCGACATCACCCGTGCCCTGCTCATGTACCGCTTCCGGCGTCTCGGCCAAGCCCGGTCCGCGGCGCGAGCGACGCCGGCTACCGCGGCGCGATGTATCCGTGGCAGAGCGGCAGCGACGGCAAGGAAGAGACACAGGTCGTCCACCTCAACCCGCTATCGGGCCGCTGGGAGCCGGACCTCAGTCACAACCAGCGGCACGTCAACGCCGCGATCTTCTACAACATCTGGAGCTACTACGAGGCCACCGAAGACCTCGACTTCCTGCGCCAGTACGGCGCCGAGATGATGCTCGAGATCGCGCGCTTCTGGGCCTCAATCGCCACCTTCAACCCCAACCGCGACCGGTACGAGATCCACGGCGTGATGGGCCCGGACGAGTTCCACGAGAAGTACCCCGACGTGGCCGAGGGCGGGCTGCGCAACAACGCCTACACGAACGTCATGGTGGCGTGGATCGCGGAGACTGCCCGCAAGGTGCTCGACCTCCTCCCTGAGAGTCGCCGCGAGGCACTGTCCGACCGTCTCGGGCTCACGGAAGCCGAGATCGCTTGCTGGGACGAGATGAGCCACAAAATGTTCGTGCCGTTCCACGGCGACGGCATCATCAGCCAGTTCGAGGGCTACGAGAAGCTTGCCGAGCTCGACTGGGACGCCTACAGGGAGAAGTACGGCAGGATCCAGCGGCTCGACCGGATCCTACGCTCCGAGGGAGACGATCCCGACCGCTACATGCTGGCCAAGCAGGCCGACACGGTCATGCTCTTCTACCTGTTCTCCGACGAACAGCTGCGGCATCTGTTCGAGCGGCTCGGCTACGAGTACGGGCCCGACACCGCCCGCAAGAACATCGACTACTACGACGCGCGGACCTCGCATGGCTCGACGCTGAGTTTCGTCACGCACGCCGCGGTCCTGGCCGCGCTGGACCCGGAGAGCTCGTGGGAGCGCTTCATCGAGGCGCTAGAGAGCGACATCGGAGACGTCCAGGGCGGCACGACCAAGGAGGGTATCCACCTCGGGGTGATGGCGGGGACGCTCGATCTCATCCAGCGCGGATACGTCGGCAGCGACATCCGTGACGGCGTCCTCTACTTCCGCCCGAGGCTCACCGACCGGTTAGACGGGCTCTCGTTTCCGATGCAGTTCCGGGGGACGCCGATCAGGGTCACGCTCAAGGACGGCGGGCTGACGGTCGTCGCGCACACCGAGGGATTCAGCCGCCCAATCCGCGTCGCGGTGGGCGACGAGGTTCGCGAACTCCGCGCCGGCGACCACCACACATTCGCGCTCAAGCAGACGACGAGCGTCACAAGGTAGGAAAGGAGGAACCATGGCCACTGGCTTTCGCGGCGCCATCTTCGACGTCGACGGCGTGCTGGTCGACTCGCCGCACGAACGCGCCTGGCGCGACGCGCTCAAAGAGCTCATGGAGACGCAATGGAGCGACGTCCAGCCCCACACGAGCTACTCGCCCGAGCGATTCACCCCGCAGGTCTATCAGCAAGTCATGTCCGGCAAGCCGCGCTTCAGCGGCGCCCAAGCGGCGCTCGAGTACTTCGACGTCCCCGACGCCGAGACCCGGTCGAGGACGTACGGCGACCGCAAACAGTCGATGGTCATCGAACTCATCGAGGCGGGCGAGTTCACCGCCTACCCCGACGCGCTGCGCTTCATCATCGCGGTAAAAGACGCCGGGATCCGCGTCGCCGCAGCCTCCTCCTCAAAGAATGCGGGCCTCTTCCTGCGCCAGATCCGCCTGGACACCTTCGCACAAGAGAACGGTCTGGAGTCCGAGCAGGTGACACCCGCGCTGACCCTCCTAGAGTTCTTCGACGCCGACATCTCGGGCCGTGACTTCGCACGGGGCAAGCCGCATCCCGAGATCTTCCTCACTGGGGCCAGCGAGCTCGGTGTGCCACCCGAGGAATGCTTCGTCGTCGAGGACGCGGTCTCCGGCATCCAGGCGGCCAAGGCGGGAGGGATGGCCGCGCTCGGCCTATCGCGCGCCGACGACGAGGACCTTCTCGGCGCCGCCGAGCCCGACGTGCTGGTCACCTCCCTGGATGACGTCGACCTCGCGGCTCTGCGGGAAGGGCGCCTGGCGCGGAGGGCCGCCTAGTGGGTCGAATCGAAGTTTTGCCCGGAAGGCCGAGCCCGGGGGTCAGGCGAGGACGTCCCGCGTGCCGTGGAGAGCCGACCGGTGTGACTCACGGTCAGGCGGACGGTCGCCTCTTGCTCGCTCGGTGACGTGATCGAGGGAGCGGGTTTTCACGGCGCGGTGTTCGACGTCGACGGCGTGCTCGTCGACTCGCCGCACGAGCACGCCTGGCGCGTCGCACTCGACCAGCTCTTCGAGACGAGCTGGACATCGATTCGCGACGCTACGCAATACACCTCCGAGCGCTTCACGCCCGAGGTCTACCGCGCGCACATCTCCGGCAAGCCAACCATGAGCGGTGCGCGCGCCGCGCTGAGCTACTTCGGGGTGCCCGCCACCGACGCCCGCACCGAGGAGTACGCCCGCCGAAAACAGCGGGTCATGGACGAGCTCCTGCGGGCCGGCGAGCTGACCGCCTACCCGGACGCCCTGCGGTTCGTGCTTGCCGTTCGTGGCGCCGAAACCCCGATCGCGGCGGCCTCGTCCTCGAAGAACGCAGCTCGGTTACTCGGCCAGATCAGACTCGATGCCTTCGCCGATCGCGAGGGTCTTCGCTACGACTTCGTCCGGCCGGGCATCACCCTGCTCGACATTTTCGACGCGGACGTCTCTGGAAGGGATTTCGCCCATGGCGGCAAGCCCCATCCCGAGATCTTCCTTACCGCCGCGCGAGAGCTGGGCGTCCCCGCGGACCGGTGCTTCGCGGTCGAGGACGCCGTCTCCGGTGTACAGGCGGCGAAGGCGGCCGACATGGCCGTCATCGGCCTGGCACGGGCCGGCGAGGCGGACGCCCTCGCTGCCGCCGACGCCGACATCATTGTCTCGACGTTGGACGAAGTGGATCTCCCAGCGCTCTCGGAGGGCTGCGTGGCGCGGAAGAAGGAGCCGCCGGACTCCTTCAGTTGACGACCGGGGCGGCGCGCCCAATTCACTCGAAAGTCCTCGACCGCGGAACGAACGGGCGAAGTCGGCGGGACCGCGATAATCGCTGACTCGCAAGACGCGGGCGCGTTCACCGCCTACCCGGACGCGCTGCGCTTCATCATCGCGATAAAGAGACGCCGGGATCCATGTCGCCGCGGTCTCCTCCTCCAACAATGCGGGCCTCTTCCTGCGCCAGATCCGCCTGGACACCGTCGCGGAAGAGAACGGTCTGGAGTCCGACCGGGTGAAGCCGGGGCTCACCCTCCTGGAGTCTTCGACGCCGATATATCGGGCCGCGACTTCGCGCAGGGGAAGCCGCATCCTGAGATGTTCCTCACGGGGTGCAAAGAGCTGAGCGTGCCGCCGGAGGAGTGCTTCGGCGTTACGGACGCGGTGTCCGGCATCCAGGCGGCCGAGGCGGGAGGGATGGCCGCCCTCGGCCTCTCGCGCGCGCATGACGAGGAGCTCCTCGCCGCCGCCGATCCGGATGTGCTGGTCACCTCCCTGGACCATGTCGACCTCGACGCGCTGGCCGAAGGCCGCTGGCTCAGAGGGGCGCCTGATCGCCGCAGATCACGCTCGACGAGGGGAAATAGCCACGGACGACCTGCGCATCGTCGCCGCCCGGGCGGGCTTTGAACTGGAGCTCCACTCGGACGGTGTCTGCTCCTCGTAGGCGTCCGCCACCACCTCACCCAGGGTCACAATCTTGCCCACCGTTGTGAAACTCCTGTTTTCCGGGTTAACACGCGTCACCTCTCCGAGCGGAGCTATGGCGCCGATCGAAGGCTACGCCTGGATTCGAGTTGCCCAACGACGTCCCTGGCCGCGATGGCGCGCGGGATCGATCGGCCGATCAGATGGAGCCGGCCAAAGGTGGCCGACCTCAAGGCATCATCCGATATCGCCGAACGCGGGTTGACATGTCGCACCTTGGTGGGTAGAAGTGCGTTGAGAAGGTGAGCGCGGCGCGAGAGGAGCGTGACGCCGTTGAGCAGCATCGCCAAGCCCGTAGTGGTCGCACAGCCGGAGGCGACGCGAAGCCAGCCGCTGATCGGCAAAGGCATGGTGGTGGTGTTTATCGCGCTCATCTGCTGCTTTACGGCTTGGGGTATCGCGCAGGACCTGACGACACCGATGGTCGCCGGGTTCAAGCGCATCTTCGACATGAGCACGTTTCAAGCCTCGCTTGTACAGCTGGCGTATTTCGGCGCGTACTTCCTGCTGGCACTCCCAGCGGCCTTCATCAATCAGCGCTTCGGCTATAAGACGGGCATCCTGAGCGGTCTTTCGCTTGCCGCGCTCGGCGCGTTTCTGTTTTATCCGGCGAGCAAGATCATGACCTACGACGCGTTCCTCGTCGCCCTGTTCGCGATGGCGGCCGGCTGCTCAATGCTCGAGACGTCAGCGAACCCGTATGTCATCGCGCTCGGTCCGGAGAGCACGGCAACGCGTCGCTTGAACCTCGCCCAGGCGTTCAATCCCGTCGGCACGAACCTCGGCGTATTCCTCGCTGCGACGCTGATCCTGCCCAAACTCGCCGATCCGGTCGATATCTCGTCCCTGACACCGGATCAGCTACACACGATCCGCGCCGGCGAGCTGGGGGCGGTCATGGCGCCATACGTCGGCCTCGCGATCCTGCTGATCCTGATCGGGATCGCCATCGCAACCCGGAAGGCGCCGCCGATCGTGGAGGAGTTCCCAGACGCGAGCTCCTACGAGGGCGGCACTCGCGCGCTGTTTGGCGTCCTGTGGCGCAACAAGCGCTACCGCCTCGGCGTGGTTGCCCAGTTTATGAACGTCGGCGCGCAGGTGTGCACGTGGACGTACCTGATCCAGTATGTGGGCCAGGCGCTCGGCGGCAGCCTCACCAAGGGAGCCGCATACCTGCAGGTGAGTCTCTTGATCTTCCTCGCCTCGCGCTTTCTCATGACCTGGGTGATCGGATTCGTCCGGGCCACCAAGGTGCTGGCGGTGCTCGCGTTCCTTGCCGTTGCGCTGTGCCTGTTTGCGATGGGGAATCCGAACATGGCAGGCGTGATCGCCGTCGTCTCGCTGTCGTTCTGCCTGTCGCTGATGTTCCCGACGATCTACGGCGTCGCGCTCAAGGGCCTTGGACCGGCGACGAAGTTCGGAGCGGCCGGCCTCGTCATGGCGATCGTGGGCGGCGCGATCATGCCGGTGCTCCAGGGCAAGGTCGTGGACGCGACCAGCCCCGCGTTCTCGTTCATCGTCCCGGCGTTCTGCTTCGCAGTGGTCGGTCTCTACGCGCTCTACGACCTCAAGGCCGAGCCGAGCGAGGCGGGCGGGCAACCCGTTCGCGAGGTCGCTCCGCCGACTGTCGCCAGGCCACCGCAACCCGCCGAGGGGACGGGGTGAGCGGACGCTGGCGGGTCACGCTCCTCGCGGCCGCCGTAGCCGCCGTGGTCAGCGCGTGCGGCAGCCAGTCGCCGACGAGCCCCGCGACGAGCACCAAGCAACTCGAGGTCGTCTCGTGGTGGACCTCACCGTCCGAGTCAGCGGCCCTCAACGACTTGTTCGCCACCTTCCGCCAGTCAAACCCGGGCGTCACGGCGATCAACGCCGCCGTCGCGGGCGGCGCCGGCTCCAACGCGATCGTCGAGCTCGCGAAACGACTCCAGCGCAACGACCCGCCCGATGTCTGGCAGACGTTCGCCGGGAAGTCGGTCCAGGGCTACGCCAGCCGCGGCGTCATCCGCAGCGTCGCGTCAATCTTCGCCGCTGAGCGTCTCAGCGAGAGGATGAACCGCACGATACTCACCGCGCTCATGCACGACCATCAGCCGTACGGTGTCCCGACCGGCGCTCACCGCAGCAACGTCCTGTGGTTCAACACCAAGCTCCTCGAGCGGGCTGGCGTCGCACGCCCCTCGAGCAGCTACACGATCGACTCGTTCATCAGCGACCTCAAGAAGATCAAAGCCTCGGGCTCGACGCCGCTATGTCTCGGCGCCAAGGACCCGTTCACCACGGTCGAGCTGTTCGAGAACACGCTGCTCAGCTCGATCGGAACCCGCGGTTGGCAGCACATGATCCACAACGGCCTCGACTGGCGCAGCAAGCAGGTCCAGACCGCCCTAAATAACTTCGGCGCCATCCTGCGCTACGCCGACCCCGAGGCGAACCAGCTGACCTGGGACCAGGCGACCAAGAAGCTAGCGGCCGGAGGATGCGCTTTCGAGTCCATGAACGACTCGGCCTTCGGCGAGCTCATCGCCGACGGTGCACACGAGGGCACCGGGTTCGACGGCGTTGCCTTCCCCGGCACCCAGGGCAGCTTCCTCGCCGTCGTCGACGTCTTCGTCGCCGCAACCAAGGCAAAGAACGCCAAGAACGCCCTGGCGTTCCTAAGTGGGATCAGCAATCCCGCCACGCAACTCGCGTTCAGCAGGCATAAGGGGTCAATCCCTGTCGTGCACGACGTCGACGTCTCGTCCTTGCCCGCATATCAGCGGGAATCCTCGAAGGCGTTCTGGACGTTGCCCGTGCTGCTGTCCGTCGCCCACGGCGAAGGGCTGAGCCCCGTCGTCCAGGAGGCCTTCTACGACGCCGTCGCGACCTACATACGGACACGCGACCCGAACGCGTTCGCAGCCGATCTGTACAAATGGATCGCGCAGAGCACGGTCCCGCAACCCTGATCCCCGGCAGATCCCTCAGGCCGCAACGCGCAAGTGAGCGCGCGTCGAGCTTAAGGAACGACAACCCGTCGTCAACGCAGAAGCAGGACCTGCAGTCGTGCGGGCGCCGTCCCCGCCTCGGTAAATTCCGCCGCGACCGGTTCCCTCGGTAAGCGGCAGGCCTCTTAGCTTAGCCAAGGTCGCCGTCGCTTGAGACGACCACCAAGAGCCGCGCCGCGGCGGCGAGACCGGAGCAATCAAACAAGGATCCGGCTGTCTGGCTGGGCGCGAGGGCGCTCCTCCGCTCGCATGATCGCAGCGCGCTGCCTCGGCTCGAACCGGATCCGGTTAGACACGGCCGGATCGCGGCGTTTCGAGCGGGCCATGCGCGAATTAGTCGCGCTAGACCGAACCGAATCTCGCGCCTGAGCAGTATTAGAAGCGTCTTGCCTGAGACCGGCACGGTTCCTGCGCCCGCGGCGCGAGAAGCCATCGGCCGCCGCCGCTTACATCAAGATCAGAACTCGCGGACGGAGCTTTATCTGCTCGGCGCTCTCGCGTCGATGAGGGCGCGCACAAGAGGACTCCAGCAACGGGCTGCGAGCCGCCACCGCGACGGGCATGACAGTGATCGCGGTGCCCAATCCGCACTATCCGCCCACCGATGACGCGCTAAAGCTGGCGCCCGCCACCGTGGACGCGATCGCCGATCTAACCCCCAAGCTGGTCGAACGAGTCGCGGGCTGACGCGTCACCGGCGAGAGACGAGTCGTCGCGTTCGCTCGCCTTGCGCCATCAAGGACGAGAACCAGCGCTCTGGCTGGCATCGCCACACGACTGCGTCGCCGTTGCGGGCACGACGGCACCGTGCCCCGCATTCCGGCGCGAGGAGCAGTCGCGCACGGGACGGTGCTAACTCGATTTCGGCTAGCACGCCATAGCGCGTTGGACGAGACGCGACAGCGCGCCGACCCCGAAGGCAGGCTTCTGCCGCCACGGGACGATGCGGAAGCTGGCTACGCAAAAGACCTCGTTTCGTTCGGCCGCGGTAATGGCGACCCTCCGACCCGCGCACCTGAGTTGCGCGGAAACCTCTCATCCGTCTAGCCATCGCTTTTGCGTTCTTGACCCGTCGGATCGCGTGATCGCATCGGGCGACGTAGGACTGCTCGCTGGGCGCCGGGCCGGCGCGATCGCTTGGCCCACGAACCCGATCGTCAGCTCGCCGGCTTGGCGGGCGACTCCGTGGTCGCCGAAGCGATCATCCGATCCGGGGGGACGGAGTCGGTGAAAGCGCTCGTCGGAAGGTGCCTGACCTTGCAGGGCCCCGACGGACAGCTGCCGCATCCCGCCGAAACCAGCTATCTCGAAGGGCGTGAGACCGGGCTGTGAGAGTGCTCGAAATTCGTGGTTGCGGAAGTGACGGCGCGGGAGAGTGCCGTCTGGCGGGGCTGGATGTCGTCCGCTGCTTGAGCCGGCGGCGTGTCGGCGTTCGCGTAGCGGGCCGCTTGGGAAGATACGTTCGTCGATTGTGTGTTTATCCCCGATGGCGTAACGCTCTGGCCGTTGCCGGCCATGTTGGGGTCAGATGGGAGTTGATCCCGAGCGCCGGTTGCGGTTTGAGGCGCTGTTTGCGCGACATCACGCGGCGGTGCGCTCGTATGTCGTGCGGCGCTCGGCGGGGATCGGGGTCGACGATGTTGTCGCTGACACGTTTCTAGTTGTTTGGCGCCGGCTTGACCATGTGCCCGACGAGCCGCTGCCGTGGCTGTTGGGGGTCGCGCGGAGGGTGCTCGCGGATCAACGGCGGGCGGCGCGGCGACGGCGGTCTCTGACCGAGCGACTGGGGCGGGAGTCGCCGGTCTCGGCGGCGTGGGCACCGCCCGCCGGGTTGAGCGCGGAGCTTGGCCAACGCTCTTGCGTGTGTTGAGCGAGCATGAGCGGGAGGCGCTGCTGCTCGTCGCCTGGGACGGCTTGTCGCCGCGCGACGCGGCGGTCGCGGCTGGCTGCTCAAACGCAGCGTTCCGGGTTAGGTTGCATCGGGCGCGTCGGCAGGTCGCGGGGCGACTCGGCATCGACCAAGCCACCTCGAACGTCACGGAGAAGTTGCGATGAACGATCCAGTACTCGACCGGGTCGCGCGTGAGGACCCGGCACGCTCGGAGCCGCTGACCGTCGGGGGTCGTCACGAGCAGGACGAGGCGATGCGCGTTCGGCTGTTGGCGGTTATCGACCGCGAGCCGGCGCCCGTCTGGCGGCGATTTCACGGGAGCGGCCGTAGCCTACTGGCGGGGGTCGCGAGTGTCGTGGCGGTAGTGGCAGTCGTGGTCGCGTTCGCCACGGTCGGACATCACAGCGGTACGTCAAAGCCGACTCGCCCGGCTGGTGGGGATCGGTCGCTCGAGATCCCGGCCCAGCCCGTCGAGCTCTACGACGCCGGTGTGGTCGATGTCGGCGGACCCGCGCAGGCGCTGCTGGTCGACGGCGACTCCCTGTGGGTTGCGACGCCGCGCAGCGTCGTCGGCCTGAACCTCCGCGATGGCTCGACGACCGAGCGGGTCTCGATCCCAACCGATGGGGTCAACGCCGGCCTCGCGTCGGGGGCCGGCAGCATCTGGCTGGCGGCGACCGGCCAGTCACAGCTGCTGCGGATCGACCCCGCGAACGGCCAACTCGTCGCGAGCATCCGCCTCGATGCCAGCCGCAACGGCCGGGGGCGGCTCGCTGGGTGGTGGCGTCGCGTTCGCTGCTGGCACGGTCTGGGCGACCCGCGACTCCAGCGGGCCCCGCGGCGACGTGGTCGCGGTGAATCCCGCGACGAACCGGGTCGTGGGAGCACCGGTTACGGTCGGGACCGGACCCGACGCGATCGTGTCCGGGTTCGGCTCGCTGTGGGTCGACAACACGTCGGTCGTTCTCGGCAACACGGCCCCCACCAGGACGTACCCCGCGGTGTCCCGGATCGATCCACGGACCCGCCGCGTGACGACCGAGCCGTTCTCGGGCACGCCGGCGGCCGGGTTCGGATCGCTTTGGATCCCGGCCGGCGCCGGATCCGATAGCACCGCGATCGTCCGCTATGACCCAACCACGAGGCGCGTGATCGCGCGGATCGCGGTGCCGCGCGTGGTCGGCGTCGCGTTCGGTGACGGCCGCGTGTGGGCGATCTCCTACCCGCGCTCACGCTCCGCGCGCACGTTTACGCCGATCAAGGGCACCGCGGCGCTCTGGCAGATCGACCCGCTCACCAACCGCGCCATCGGCAAGCCAATCCACCTGCAGCTGACCCAACCGGACTCGATCGCCGTCTCTCGGGGCCAGCTCTGGATCGCTGACTACAACAGCGACAAGGTGATCCACTTCCAACTGACCAAACGCCCCTAGCCAATCAGCCGCCCGGTCGACAAGGCGACAGGTCCACAGCCCAGACCCTCCCAGGTTGGGATGCCGACGTCCTCACCTCAGCCTCGCGCTCGCCTTCTGGATTGTCGCCGGTGGGGCGACGGGATCGACGCTTCCGCTTCGGCTGGGCGCCGCCTCAGAGTAGAAGCGAAACCCCAAGTTCACCTCGCCGCCGGCGTAACCATGTCTGCGTGCAAACGGAAAGCCGCCAAATTGTCCATGGGGCATGCTCCAGACAAAGCATCCAAGGAGGCGTCTCGTGAACGCGCTAAGCCGCAGACAAGCGTTGCTGCTCATCAATGAGCATCTCGGTGAAGAGGTTCATGTAGCGGTAGAGCTCGACATTGGCTTTGGCTACAGCGGGGTCTTGGGAGCCGATGGGACACTGACGCAGTGGCGGCCTCCCGTGGGGAAGACGCCCGCCCAGCCCGCTCAGCCGGGTGACGAGCCAACGGGCTTTTACCGAGTCGGCGAAGCCACCGTGGACATTCCGGAGCAGGGATATCAGAGCATCTCTGACTCGCTGGCCGGCCCGGGAATTCATGTTCGGCTGGCCGACAATGTCGGCCTGAGCATCAACTGGCAGCCTTTCCCGCGACCGCGAACAAGGAACGGGTGATCACGGCGCCACCGGCTGCCGATCTCAGCGGGAGCGAGCGCCGAAGGCTCGGGCGGCAAGGACTGAGGGCTACCTCGTGGGGTGTCGTCGAACTACTTCTGCTCTAAGAGCTGGCAGGACTGACACAGAGAAGCGACGACGGCGCGGACGACAGGGCAGCTCGCGCTGGGTGATTCGTGGAAACGGGGGTCTGGTCGTCCAAGCGCCGAGCTCGGCCAGCCAACCCAGTGGTTACCGTCTGCGGAGTATGGATACGCAGTTCATCACCGCAGTTCGACGCACAGATGACGGCGCCGTAGCAGCTAGGACGGGTTATCCGTGGGAGCATCCCGCGATCGCGCAGCTCGTCGACGGTCTCCGGCTTCACCCGAAGGTGACGTATCTGATCGGCGAGAACGGCAGCGGCAAGTCGACTCTGCTTGAGGCGATCGCGATCGCTGCCGGCATGAACCCCGAAGGAGGCTCCTCAAACTTCGCGTTCCCGACCAACGATGCAGGCGAGGTCCTCGAGGAATACGCGTTCTCGCGCAGCAAATCGCACCGCGAGCTGTCGCAGGTGATCCGGCTCGTACGCGGAGCTCGGCGACCGCGAACGGACTACTTTCTGCGGGCCGAAAGCCTGTTCGTAGCCGCGACCTATATCGAGCAGCTCCCAGACAATCCACTCGCAGCCTACGGCGAAGCGTCCCTGCACGAGCAGTCCCACGGCCAAGCCCTGCTCGCGATCATGATCAACCGCTTCGGGCCCGACGGCCTGTACCTGCTCGACGAGCCCGAGGCGGCCCTCTCAACCCAGAACTGCCTCACGTTCCTCAGACGCGTACACGAGCTGGTCGGTGCGGGGTCGCAGTTCATCATCTCCACCCATTCGCCGATCATCCTGGCCTACCCAGAGGCGACGTTCTACCGCTGTACCGAGACCGGGCTCGAGACCGTCTCCTACGAGGACGCCGAGCCAGTCCGTCTGACCACCAGCTTCCTGACGGCTCGGGAGCGATTCCTCGAGCAACTGCTAAACGACGAATAGGACCAATACTCGACCATGACGGGCTCCCCCTCGGTGACGCGCTAAAAGTGGCGTCGAGCATCTTGATCTGGTTCGGCTACGCGCCGGCGAGCACGACCCTTCTTCACCAGCCGGAAGCGCCTCTGGCGCAGTGGCGGCGCCGAGGTCGCGAGAATCGGGCAGATGAAGCGGCCGCCTGAAACAGACCCGGCGCTTCGGCTGATCGACGCGGTGCTCGCCGACCTCGCGGTACGGACGGGAATGCACGTCGCCCGACGGCGTGAGGATGGCGATGGCGATTCGTTCGTGATCCAGACTGGCGAGGAAGGCCGGTGCCGGCTCGCACTACCGGACCTGAAGTCAGATGCATCGCTCGAGACGCTTGCGGCCGATGCTCAGGCCCATCTCGCGCGAGCTCTCGGCGGGCCTGTACCGCGGTGCCCGCTGCACCCACATGCGCTCGTCGGCACGGCTGTCAGCGGACACGTCACGTGGGTGTGCCCCGATGCGCTGTGGCAGTGCGGGCTCGGCGATTACGAGGAACGGACGTGGCCCCAGCTGGACATGAGCAGCCTGGCGCCGATCCTGGCTCGGCGCCTGCACCGGCGCGGAACATTTTCAGCCGTCCGAAACGATCGGCGTCACAGGATCAGGAGACCAACGGGTCGCAGAATTCGGGTTATCCGAGAGCAACGCCGAGCTCCTCCAAACCCCTGCCGAAATAGCGGCTCCCCTTCCCATCCGGACTCACGAGTCCCCGAAAACCTTGATTCGAGTCTGAGCGGAAGGCACGCGCGCAGAAGCGCCTCACGCGGGGCTTTACCGATGTTGTCTCCCACGTATGCAGCTACCGACCGGGCGCTTCTGCCTTGTCGCCGACACAGGCGTGTCGGCCCGGCTGCTGCTCTGATTGGCGGCCGCGCCGAAGTCGAAGTCCTGGACAGCCACTGATCGGGCGGCGACGTGCCCGATGGTTCGCGATACCAGCACTGATGCCGCGGCTCGAGCGCGGCTGGAACTGCTCAGAGGCGGCAGTGATCTCGTCGCTTCCGCCTTGGGCGAACGGCGTAGGCCGCTTGACCGGGCGTCGCTAGGCGAGGGGCATTCCGCGCGCAAATAGTTGGACAGGAGTTCGGGCGCGATTCTTGGCGGATTCAGGCCGATGCCAGTGCGATGCGCGAGGCGAGCCTTGAACCACGGGTCGAAGTCGTCTTGGGATGTCGAGAACGCAGACAACGCACGAAGTCCCGGGTTTCGATGTGGCCGACCACGATGCTCTCCCGTTGAGCGGTGGCGAGGAACCAAACTTCTTTCGTGATCCCGATCGCTCCTCCGAGCCGCGTATTGCTCCTTTCGCGACTGTTCGAGTTCAAGCATGAACGCGCGCGCGTCGTCGCGCTCGCCAGGCTGGATCGGGAGCACAAGCCAAATCTGTTCCGTGACCATCTCCTCAGGCGTACGTATTTGGGACGTTACGGGTGCGACGGCGCCGCAGGTTGGCAGCGAGCGGCTCCGATCGACGACGTCATCGGAGCCGCTGCTGGCGCATGGACTGGCGAAGCTCAGACGGGACAGTCTGTGGGGTTCGTCGGAGCGTCGATCTTCCGGGGTTGCCCGTGGGGGATCAGCTGCACGGCGATCGTCTCGGCCTCGGCAGTGCCGTTGTTGCGCAGCGTGTGCTCGTCCTTGCCCCCGGCGTCGACGAATCCCTGCCCGGCGGTGTAGGTGTGGCCGGCGCAGTTGCGGTCCTCGGTGGTGTAGTTCGTCACCTGCTCCGGACACGACCAGGATCAGGCTCGGACCCGGATGCGAGTGCCAGCCGGTGGTTCCTCCGGGATCGATCTTGTTGTCGACGACGTAGACGTCCGTCTTCCCGTAGGCCGCCATCAGCGCTCCCCACGCGGGCGGGAACGCGTGGCCCTGGGCAACGAATGAGCTGAATTGCGACTCGGCGAGAGTCGTGGTGCTCAACCCGGAGCTCGGCGTAGCCAGGACGTTGCCGGCGTACGCGGCGCTGCCGGCCGCAGCGACAGGCAGCGCCAGGATCCACTTCGACCTCAGCGCCCGCAGCGTGCGTCGATGTCGGGAGAGAAGGCTCCCGTTCGATCTCGATTTCATGTCTGCTCCTTTCGAGCGGTTTGCTGTTGTTTTGTTGTGGGACTTGCTGGCGTGGGTCAGCTGGTCAGGGCTGTGGTGTGGCGGGGGCGGCGGGTGCGGTGTCGGGATACGGCGAGCGCTCCGCCGAGGCCAGTCATGAGCGGTCACGCGAGGTGATTGCCGGGTACGGGCTGTATCGGATGCATTGAGCGCCTCCTTTTTCGGCTGGTGACGTGTTCAGTCGAGTGCCGGGCGCGTTCGGTCAGTTGAACTGGATGGACTGGGGCGATCGCTCGGCGCTTAGCTGTCGGTCGCTGCCCGCTGTGGCCTGTCCTGGTGGAAGCGGCGGTGGCCGATCGCGATCGCGCCGACTCCGATCAGCGCGAGCGCCACGGCGCTTGAGCCGATCGCGACATAGCTCCATTCGATGCCGCCGCCGCCGGACGGGGCATTGGCCCCTGGAGAGGCGCTCGGGGCTGGCTGCTGAACGAGCGAGCCATTTGAGTTGAAGTCGAAGGTCCTGGCCGAGGCCGGGCCGGCGATCGCTCCTAGTGCGAACGCCACAGCCACGACCCCGAGGATCCGACGGAAGACGATGGTGCGAGTCATTGAGAGGCCTCCTGTTGGGTGGATCGCGGGTGCGATCCGGGTTGCAAGCAGCCTCTGGGGGGCCGGTGACGCGTGGGTGACGTTCGTCTTACCGGTCTTGTCACAATTGCGCGATCGCCTGCGGGCGCGGATAATCGCTTGCGATGGGGGACGAATCCCTGGGGTCGCTTCAGTTTCGGATGCTTGGTCCGCTTGAGGCGTGGCGTGGCGGCACTCCGTTGCGGCTCGGCGGGGAGCGCCAGCGGGCGCTGCTGGCGTTGCTATTGGTGCATGCCAACGAGCTGGTCCGGACCGAACAGCTAGTTGACCAGCTGCTCGGTGAGACGGTCTCCGACGGCGCGCTCAACACGGCGCGGGTTGCGGTGTCTCGCCTGCGACGTGTGCTGGAAAACGGCGACGACGGGATCCTCTTGACGCGGCCGGGTGGTTACGTGCTGAAGGCCGGACCCGAGCAGCTCGACGCGGCCCTGTTTGAGCGCCTGCGGTCCGAGGGGCACGGGCTGCTCGGCGCGGGCGACGCCGAGCCGGCGGCGGCGCGGCTGCGAGAGGCGCTGGCACTGTGGCGCGGGCCCCCGCTGGCCGATCTGGCCTTACTCGAGTTCGTTCAACCCGAGATCCGGCGCTTGGAGCAATTGCGCTTGCTGGCCTTGATGGAGCGAATCGATGCCGATCTCGTGCTGGGTGCCGATTCGGAGCTGATCGGGGAGCTCGAGGGGCTGGTCGCGTCCAACCCGTTGCAGGAGCGGCTGCGCGCGCAGTTGATGCTGGCGCTGTATCGGGCCGGCCGTCAGGCGGAGGCGCTTGAGGTCTATCGACAGGTGAGTGAGCTGCTGCGCGATGAGCTCGGTCTTGAGACAAGCCGCGGCCTCCAGGAGTTGGAGCGTCAGGTGCTGCGTCAGGATCCGGCGCTCGAGCTGGCGCCGGGCTCGGTCACGACGCCGGCGAGCGCGACGGAGGCACCGGCGGTCTGTCCGTATAAGGGGCTAGCTTCGTTTGATCGCTCCGACGCTGAGTATTTCTGCGGGCGCGAGCGGATGGTGTCCGACCTGGTCGCCCGGCTGGCGGAATCGACGCTGGTCGGGATCGTGGGTCCTTCGGGGATCGGGAAGTCCTCACTACTGCGTGCGGGGCTTCTGTCGGGGTTGAGCCTGGGCGCGCTGCCGGGCAGCGCCAGTTGGCGGCAGGCGCTGCTTCGGCCCGGCGAGCGGCCCTGCTCGGAGCTGGCGCGAGCCCTCGCGGGTGAGCAGCTGGACGTGGCGCTGTCGGGGCTGAAGCCCGGCGATAGGCTGGTGGTTGCGGTGGATCAGCTCGAGGAGCTGTTCACGGTGTGCGAGCACGAGGACGAGCGCGCGGCGTTCCTGGATCAGCTCGCGATGGCGGCGTGTGACACCGAGCGGCGGGTGTTGATCTTGGTTGCGTTACGCGCGGACTTCTACGGCCGCTGCGCGTCATACACCCGGTTTGCGGAGTTGCTCAGCTCGAGCCATGTCCTCGTCGGGCCGATGCGACGCGAGGAGCTGGCGCAGGCGATCGAGTTGCCGGCTGCCCGCGCCGGGCTGGAGGTCGAGCGAGCGCTGGTCGAGGATCTGGTTGCCGATGTGGCCGGTGAGCCCGGTGGGCTGCCGCTGCTGTCGACGACGCTGCTCGAGCTGTGGCGGGTGCGGGACGGTCGCGAGCTGCGCCTCGAGCGTTACGTGGGGAGCGGCGGCGTGCGGGGGGCGGTCGCTCGGCTCGCCGAGGATGCCTATGTGCGGCTAGACGAGGCCGGGCGGAGGGTTGCGCGCGGGTTGTTGCTGCGGCTCGCGCACGGTGAGGAGGGCGCGCTTGTGCGTCGCCGGCTGCCGCTCGCAGAGCTCGAACAAATCGATGGGGCCGAACCGGTGCTGGCGGCGCTGACCGACGCCCGACTGCTTACTGCCTGCGACGGCGAGGTTGAGATCTCACACGAGGCGCTGTTACACGAATGGCCGCGGTACCGCGCGTGGATCGAGGAGGATCGGGTCGGTCGGCGTCTGCACGCGCATCTGACTGAGAGCTCGCGGAGGGTGGGATGCGGGGGGGCGGGACTTGGGGGATCTTTACCGCGGGGCGAGGCTTACTGCGGCGCTGGACTGGTCGGCTCAGCATCGGGATGAGCTGAGTCCGGTCGAGCGGGAGTTCGTTCAAGCAAGCCGAAGCGCGGCCGGGCGCGCGGCGCGCAGGCTGCGCGGTGTGCTTGCTGGGGTCGCCGTCCTGCTGGTCATCTCTCTGATCGCGGGAGTCATCGCGCTCGTTCAAAAGCAGCACGCGACAACCGAGGCTCGCGTCGCGCTCGCGCGACAGCTCGGCGTCCAGGCCGTGATCGAACCGCGGATCGACCTGGCGATGCTGCTCGCGCGCGAAGCCGTCAATTTGGATCGCAGCCAGCAGACCGAGAGCGCGCTGTTGGCGACGCTGCTGCGCAGCCCCGCCGCGATCGCCAGCCTCGAACTGCCCATCGGGGTGCGGCCCGTGTCGCTCACCCTCAGCCCTGACGGGCGGACGCTGCTCGTCTTCGCGAACAACAACGTCCTCTACTTCTATGACCCCGCGACCGGTCGCCAGCAGCACCGCCCGATCCCCGACTTCAACGGCGACCTCGAGCCGGTCTACTCGCCCGACGGTTCGTTGCTGTTGCTGACCAACGGCGCCGACACCGCGATCAACGTCCTCGACGCTCACACCTTCCGGCGCGTCGCGCGCCTGCCGTATGACAGACGGTGGCTGAACACGCTGGACGCTGACAACTCCGCCGAGAGCCTGTTCATGTCCCCGGACGGCAGGACCGTCTACTACGCGTACGCGGTAACCAGCACCTCCGGCCGACCGGGAGCGGGATATCTTGATCGCTGGGCGCTGCCGAGCGGGCGGCTGCTGTCCAGCAGTCGGGTGAGCGCGCGCGGGCTCGTGGCGATCCGCCTGGTCGAGAATGGGAGTCGCTTGGTCGTGGTCGGCGACACGGCCGCTCGGACCCTCGACGCGCGGACGCTCGCGCCGCAGCGGAAGGTCGCTGTCAATCTGCCGGCCCGGCTCGGCTTCCTGGGCGAGGCGAGCTGCTGCCTTGAATCCGTGGCCGCCATCAGTCCCGACGGTACGAGCGCGGCTGTCGGATCACCCGACGGAACGATCTTGTTTGTCGACCTGTCGACCGGCGCGATCCACCGCGCGGCTGGCGGGCACACGGCAAACGTCCAGAGCGTGCGGTACTCACCGAACGGGCGGATGCTGGTCAGCACCGCCGACGACGGCAAGGTCGTCGTGTGGGACTCGAAGACCGCACAACCGTCGCAGACCCTCCTCGGTCATGCTGGCCGCCCGACACAAGGCGTGTTCAGCGCCGACGGCCGTACGCTCTACACAAGCTCGCTCGACGGTACCGTGCTCGCATGGGACCTCGGATCCCAGCGTCGCTTCGGACGTCCGTTCACGACCGGCGCGGCGCGGGCATCCACTCCACCGTGGACCGCCCCGCTGACACCGCCGCTGGCGATCTCGCCGGATGGATCGGAGTTCGCCGCGCGGACGGCCGGCAGGAGTGTCGGGATCTTCTCCGTCGACACACTGCAGCGGCGGACCTCCTTGACGGTCCCACGGGCAGCAACGATCACGGCGCTGGCGTGGTCGCCGGCCGGTTCCGAGCTGGCTGTCGGAGGCGACGGCGGCGTGCTGCAACTGTGGGACGTGAGCGGCGTGCCGCATCTCGTGCGGGCGTTGAGGACGCTGCGGCCACCAAGCCATTTTCTCGAGGGGGTCCAGTCCGTCGCCTTCTCCGCCGACGATCGCCTGATCGCCGCCAGCGACGCCACCGAGCGGTCCGGAGGGACCCCGGTCAGCGGGCGCGTCGCGATCTGGCGCACCCGCACCGGCGCACCCGTCACCACAGCTCTCAAGTTTGCGGCGCCGGGCAACGACGTCGCATTCTCTCGCGACGGCCGCCTGCTCGCGGTCGCGCTTGGAGATGGCCGGGTGCTGATCCTCGACTCCTCAAACGGAAGGCAGATCCGCACCATTCACCCGTTACAGGGCGACAACGGCGGCACACTCAGTCTCGCCTTCGCCCCGAACGGGACGCTCGCGACGGGAACCTACGCCGGCGTCGTGCAACTCTGGAACCCGTCAACCGGTGCTCCCATCAGCCATCCCGCGCTGGTCGCTGCAGCACCGGTCGCCAGCATCGCGTTCGACCGCTCCGGCGAACGGTTCGCGACGGCCGGCGGACCCGAAGGCGGCCTGAAGCTGTGGTTCACCTCCAGCCTTCAACAAGACGGTGCAACCCTCGACCCCGAACAAGGGACATCAGGTAACGGCCAGTTCACTCCCAACGGACAACTCCTGCTCGCCGTCAACGCCAACGGCCACGGATCCCTCTGGCCCGTTAACCCAGCCGCCCTGGCGAACCACGCGTGCGCGGTCGCCGGCAGGAACCTCACGCACGAGGAATGGTCCCGGTTCATCACCGACTACAGGTACAGCCAAGTCTGCCCCTAAGACACCCGCCGAGGCGCCGACGATCCGCACCAGCTGAACGCCCCCTGCGACGGTTTCACCGTTCGCCAGCCGAACAGAGAGGCCTGGTCCTCCTATTCGCTCCGAGCCAGCCCGGATGCCGCGACTCCGTCGCGAAAGACCCGCTTCCGCGTCAGCCGAACTTTCGCCATATCCGAGGTCGCACTCCGCTCGCGCGGAACTCGTGAATCTCCGGTGGTGTGGCTCAGCGAACGTCACGATCGGATCCGACGATTGAGATCCGCTGGCGCTAGCCGACTCTGCCTCGGCTGCTAGCACCGGACCAGTCGCGCAACGGCGTGACGCTGCAGTCGCGGCTAGAGAAAGCCGCCATGACGTCGACCTCCACCCCGCTGTCGCGCGGTGCTGCTCCGGACCGCAGCGGCCACGTTGGCGATCAGAACATCAGCGCTCAGATTGTGCAACCGAGCGACGCCTCTCGGCGCGACCGACTCGCTTGCTCAGCGCACCCTGCCTCGGTCCGCCAGCAAGCACCCTGATCGTCGCTCGCGCGCGGGAGCAGGCGTCGACCACTCACACCACATCGCTGCCGAGTTGGAACGCCACCAGCCGCCGCCCGACCGTAGGCGAGACTTCTGCATCGTCGCGAGGCTGTCGGAATATCGGAGCCGTCTGGCGGGTTTAAGGACTCCCCCGGGATGGCTCGAGAATTCGTGGGTTGTCAGCGTGGGCAGATGCTGTTGATGCCGCCGTCGTTGGGCGAGTGGCTGCCTGAGGATCATTTGGTGTGGACGGTGCTGGGCGCCGTGGATCAGATGGATTTGGGGCGGTTCACGGAGGGCTATCGGTTAGGCGCTGCGGGGCGCGCGCCGTATGACCCGGCGATGCTGGTGGCTCTTCTTTGTACGCGTACGCGCGCGGGAATCGGTCGTCGCGGGGGATTGAGCGTGCGTGTTGGGAGGATGTCGCCTTCCGGGTAATTGCTGCTCAGCGGGTACCGGATCACTGACGATCGCGGAGTTCCGTCGCTGGCACGAACTCGATATCGCTGGGCTGTTTGATGACGTGCTCGGCCTGTGCCGGGAGGCTGGTCTGGTGTCGGTCGGGGTGATCACGATCGACGGGACGAAGATCAAGGCGAACGCGTCGATGGATCAGAACCGCTCGTATCGCGAGATCGCGCTGGAGATCTTGCGTGAGGCTGAGGAGACAGATCGTCGGGAGGACGAGCTTTACGGCGAGGCTCGGGGTGATGAGCTGCCCGAGGAGTCGCGCACGCCGGAAGGACGCAAGGCGGCTTTGGCGGATGCCAGCGGCGGATCGCCGAGCGCAAGCGCCAGGCGGAGGAGGGCCAGTCGCGGGAGGGCCAGGCGCCGCAGGAGGGTCAGGCCGCTGAGGGGGTTGTGGTCGATCCGCAGCCGCTTTTGAGCGGGCATGGCGGCCGGCGTGAGTGGTTCCGGGCCGGGCGCCGCCAGTTAGAGGATCACCGCGCGCTGGAGCGTCGTCCGGTCGCGCGTGATCGTTGTGATGATCGGCCGTTCGACGCCGCCGGGCGGCTGGAGAAGAACGACGAGGTCGAGCGGGCCGCCAACGAGCTCTACGAGCGGTGGCGTGCCGGGGCAAGGACCGTCGTGGCCGCAGGTTGCACGGAATCGGCACGAAGCCCTACGTGCTGCTGGAGCTGCCGAGGGGACTGGGCCAATCTCTCAGACCCGGACTCGCGGGTGATGCGCACCCAGGGCACCCCGCCCCGCCAGGCCTACAACGCGCAGGCCACGGTCAACGACAGGCAGATCATCCTCGCGGCCGAGGTCACCGTCGACGCCGCGGACTTCGGGCGCCTGGAGCCGATGCTCGACACCACGCTGGCAAGTCCGCGACGCGCGGGTGTCAGCGAGCAGCCCGACGTGCTGCTGGCCGACGCCGGCGACTGGCACACCGCCCAGATGCAAAGACTCAAGAGACCGCGGGATCGAGGTGCTCGCCCCGCCGGACGGGAACATGCGCGCCGGGATCCGCCCGGGCTGGGAAGGCGGCGCCTACCAGCGGATGCGAGACACGCTGGCCACTGAACGCGGTCGCAAGCTCTACGCGCAGCGCAAAATCACGATCGAGCCCGTGTTCGGGCAGATCAAACACAACCGCCACATCGAGCGGTTCATGCGAAGAGGCAGATCCGCCGCCCGCTCCGAGTGGCGGCTGGTGACAGCGACCCACAACCTCCTCAAACTCCACAACCACTGGATAGCGAACACCGCCTGACACAAGCCGGCAAGCGCCACCCGATGCAGCAAATCGCGTCCCCGCGGAGACGCCGAACCCCCCGATTCCCGCGTCTTTCCGCATTTTTCGACAGCCTCTCGCCGCAGGGGCAGTCTCGACCGCACTTCCGCTTCTCGTGGCAAAGCAGTCGCGCCGCCCCCGGAGCGGTTGGCGCGCCCTACGTCGCCGCCATTGCCCTCGTGCAGGGGCGGGCCAATCGGGAAAGGGATCACGCGCCCGATAGTGCTTTCCGCGCAAGTCGGGGAAGGGGTGAGCGCGAGATATTCGTCGCGGAAGTAGAGCGGGCTCTCCCGACCGATCACGCATCTCTGGCGCGAACCAAGTGAGCACTGCTCGACCACGCCTGAAGCGGTCACGATGCACTCGCGGCGCTTAGCGGCAAAGCGGCTCCAACGACTCGTGTGAGGCATCAATCCGACAGCAGGTAGAGCACGAGCCTTGGCAGTAGCCCTCGCGTTGCGTCGAGGGCTTCTTCAACGGCCATCGCGCACCAGAGCTGTCGCGCGCCAGCGCGGCGTACTTGGCGGCAGCCGTTGATGTCACATCAAACCGAGTTGCTGCAGTATGCCCAACTCGTCAGTCGAGCCCCAGCGATCTGAGGCTTTGCCATCACGAAAGCCAACCACCTGTACGTTTCGTACGGTGAAGCGTTTGCCGGTTGGTGGGTGACCATGGAACTCGCCAGTATGGGTGGCCGACAGATTCATGATGGTGATCAACCGTGTCGGCGTGGCGATCGTTTCAATCACGTCGCGGTTGATATCGGTGAACGATTTACCGAACTGCTCCCACCACCAGGCCAAGCCGCCTGGACCCGCGGGCTGCCCCTCGCCGGGGTCATGGTCGGTGAAGCTGACGTCGTACCTCTCCTCGAGCGGCAAGGACGCATTCACCAATCTTGCGACTGCGTCAACGGTCGCCTGTCCGCCTTCGGCTATTTCGGTCGCCACTAGCGTCCTCCTGTCTTGGTCGCCATTCAGGCACTCTCGGTTCGTTCTGGCGCTCGGCGTGATGTCGGGTGGCCTAGAAGACGAATGGTTGGCGCGGTCGCGGCCGGGTGCTGTGGCCATGGAGGGAGCGGCAGGTGGTCGTGGGGGAACACGACCTGTGCCCGGGCCGCCGCGTCGCGAACTTGTCGGGCGTCGATCTGGTGGCGGAGACGGGGATCTCGAGCGCCGGCCACTCGCAGATGAACGACAGGGGACCGTCGGGTGGGAGGGGCCAGATCCAGAGCGACTGTCGCCAGTTGCCCGCGCCGCCACCGCCGCCCTGGGCCTGCATCACCGGCCCCTTGGGGGGTGGTGGTGAGATCTCGCGATGCCGGGGTCACGTTGGTGGCCGTGGATCCGTCGGCGGACTGGACGGCGATCCTGAGCATCTCGGGTGGCGGGAGGTCGCGCTCGTCGAGCTGCGGGTGTCCGGCGCGGCCGGCCCGGTAGAGCCGCGAGTCGAGCTCGTGCCCGCCGGCATCGGTGGTTACGCGAAGCTCGAACTCGCATCCCTCCGGGTAGCCGTAGATGCAGGGGATCGCGATCGCGACCTTGGCGGTGCGAGCGAGCAATAGCTCGAGGGCGAGCACCCCGGGCAGCACTCCCTGCGGCTCTCGGACCCACGGCGGAACCTGAAACCGCTGCCGAGCCGGTCGATCGGCAGCGGGTGGCGTTGCTCGCGCATCGGGATCTGAGAGCAGGCGGCCAATCTCGTTTCGAATCCGGTCAGGGTCGGCGCCGAACTCCGCCAGAATCCGCGCGGCCGCACCCTCGTCGAGGCGGATCAGAGCGAACAACAGGTGCTCGGTGCCGATGTAGTTGTGGCCAAGGCTCAGCGCCTCGTCCAGGGACAGTTCGAGCACTCGCTTGGCGCGCGGGGTAAACGGCACCTGCCCATCGATCTCTTCGGGGCCAAGGCCGACGATCCGTAGCACCTCAACGCGCGCGTCATCGAGCGTCACGCCAGCCGACTGAAGCGCTCTCGCGCCAAGCCCCTCGCGTTCGGCCAGCATGCCGAGGAGCATGGGCTCGGTACCGATGTAGTGATGACACAGCGTCCGCGCCTGTTCCTGGGCCAGGACGACCACTTGGCGCGCGCGTTCGGTAAACCGCTCGAACACTCCCTCAAGCATCCCACGGCACCAAACCACCAACAACCCCCGCACCGACGATGCCTGCTCGCGCCGTGACGGGGCCGGGTCTACAGGGCCGGACCGATCGCCGGCGCGACCGGCTGTCTGTCACAAGACGAGCTGAGCGACGAGTAAACCAGGTGATGGCGCCACCGCCGATCCTGACGGAGAGCTGCTTGGTCGCTACCGAGCCAGAGATCCGGAGGCATTCATAACGTTCTACCGTCGCAACCTCACCTCCGTGCTGTCGTTTTTTCGACGGCGCAGCGGAGATCCCGAGATCGCGAGCCGATGTCACGGCGGAGGTATTGGCAGCGGCGCTGATCGCGGCGCCCAGAGGTTTGAGCCGGGCGACGTGCCGGCCCGGGCCTGGCTCTGTGCAATCGCGGCGCACAAGCTCAGCGACAGCCGCGACCCATACATTCCCGGCGGGTCCTACCTCGGCCCCGACGGTCTCGGCGCCTTCAAGGGCCATCCCAGTGTGGGCAAACTCTCTCGCGCCGCGCGCGACGCCGACACCGCCTGCCAGCTCTGGGACCTCTCGGCCGCCCTGACCGACGTCGAGCTTCCAACGGTATCCGCTGGCCTCCCCGTGGGGGCCAGGTATCCTCGTCGCGATACCGATAGGTCAGGAGCCCCAGTTCGTTAATCACCGCGCACCAGCGCCTGCCCAGTTCGGCTCGTCCGGTGATCGACTCGTCCGCCGGCCAGCTCGCCGACGAGGGTCGGGTCACTACCTCTTGCCGCTCTGTTGGACGCCGGCGCAAGGACCACGGCGGTCGCCGTGACTCGGCCAGAAAGGCAGATCATGCTCTTTTTCTATGTCGTGAAGCAGTACGACCGCGCAGTCGTGTTTAAGCTCGGCAAGGTCGAGGGCCCAGCGCGCGGACCGGGGCTGATCTTCATCGCGCCGTTCGTCCACCGCATTCATCGGGTGTCGTTGCGGATCGTGACGATGCCGATCCAGTCACAGGGGATCATCACCAAGGACAACGTGAGCATCGACGTGTCTGCGGTGGCTTACTACCGGGTGGAGGATCCCGTCCGGTCAGTGGTCGCGATCGAAAACGTCGAGGCGGCGATCGGCCAGATCGCCCAGACCACGCTTCGCGCCGTTGTGGGGCGTCACGCACTGGATGAGTTGCTGTCCGACACCGACGCGATCAATCAGAACATCCGCGAGATCCTCGACGTGCAGACTGAGGAGTGGGGAATCAAGGTCACGGTCGTCGAGCTGAGGGACATCCAGTTGCCCGACAGCATGCAGCGCGCGATGGCGCGGCAGGCCGAGGCCGAGCGCGAGAAGCGGGCGAAGATCATCGCCGCCCAGGGCGAAGCGCTCGCTGCCGGCGAGCTCGCGACCGCCTCGGACGTGATGATGGCCCATCCGCTCGCGCTTCAGCTGCGCAACCTCCAGACGCTCGTCGAGGTCGCAGTCGACAAGAACTCCACCGTCGTCTTCCCCGCCCCGCTGATGAGCACGATCGCGGAACTCGGCGGCGTTCCTGGAACGTGAGAGCAAAGCCGCCGACAAACGCCCCGCTAGACCGGACCAACCGACGGGGTCGACAAATGGAGAACTCGTGACGTCCGACCGTCAGCAAGAAGCCCGACCGGTCGCCACCGCCCCGGACAACCCCTGAGACCGTTCACCCCGACGACAACGAGCGGGCTGCTGCCACCGAGCAGCAACGCGAGCCGAGTCTCAGGTGACCAAACACCTCCGAGCGGGCACGCGCACCTCGGGCTCGTATGACCCGATGTCCCCGGGCGGCCGATCGACTCGTCTGCGTCGTCGTCAGGCGGCGGCGAGTGTCCGCAGCATGTCGAGGCGCTGATCGGGAGTGCTCAGGTGTCCACCGTGTGCATCCACGAACACCTCAGCACCGGGTACGTGCGCTGCGAGCCGTTTCCGTGCGCGGGGGCGGACGCGCACGTCCGTCATGCCATAGCGGATCTCGACCGACACTCGTAGCTCCAGGAGCTCAAAGCCCCGGGCTTGACGAACGCGAGATCGTCGTCGACCCCATCCCAGAGCACCCCCAGCAAACATTTCGTGCGTTGCGGCACGGAACGTCTCGCGGACGCCGGGATCGCTCAGGACCTCGCGATCGGATTTGGAGAGCTCGATATCGGCGAGCAGCGCGGTCGGGTCCTCGTCCACACGGTCTAGAGATTCCTGCGCCTGGCGCTGAAGCTCGAAGGCAAGTATGGCCTCGCCGGCGAGAGCCCAGCCGAACTCCTTCACGTTGACGGGATCCATCCCGGCAAACCAGTCGAGGTCTTCGGCGTCGTACAGGGGCGCCTCCAACCACGCAGGCCACCCGCGTTACGCGCTCGGGCAGGCGAGCGGCTATCGCCAGGGCGTGAGGCCGCCACCCGACCCGCCGCTCACCGTGAAGCGCTGGATCTTGAGCTCGTCAGCAACAAACTCGCCGCGCTCTGCTGGCAGCTCCTCACCACCGAACAGGACTACGCGTTCAAACGCCAGACGATCGTCGAGCGCAAACTCCGCGCGCTCGAACTCCGCGCCGGCGGCCCCACACGACACGGCACCCAACACCAGCCCGGCGCCCCCACCGCCAAACAGCGCGCCCTCCTCGAACGACAACTCACCGAACAAGCCGAACTCGCCTACCAGCGACTCATCCAGGACTGGAAAGCCACCGGCAACAACACCCCCTCTCCCAGCGTTACCCCTTGACTTTCATGCGTAGAAGACTCACGAACACGCAGAACTCTCGAGCGGTCCGATCCGAGCGAAGCAGGCTTCTGCTCCCAGCGCGGAATCGAGCGAGGGTGTCCCGTTTTCTGTGTAGGCGGGTTTGGGCTAGTCGGGTAGGCGGTCTCCGAAGTGGATCTTGAAGGCCAGCAGCGCCGTCGTCCAGTTCCGGGTTCTAGTCCACGCCGGGACGGCGTTGTGGATGGCGAGGAACAGCAGTTTGCGGGCGGCGTCTTCGCTCGGGAAATGGCCTTTGGTCTTGACCGCTTTGCGCAGCTGGCGGTTCAAGGCCTCTATGGCATTTGTCGTGTAAATCACCCGGCGGACCTCCGGGGGGAACGCCAGGAATGGAGTGACGTATTCCCAGCGGTCAAGCCAGGCTTGGGTAATGACCGGGAACCGAGCGCCCCATCTCTCGTCAAAGCGCTCGAGCTCCTGGTGGGCATGATCGGCATCGATCGCGGTGTAGATCGGCTTGAGGTCCCGGGCGATGTCGGCGAACTCGCGTCGGGGCACGTATTTGAGGCTGTTGCGGATCAGGTGCACGATGCACGTTTGGACGGTGGTCTTCGGAAAGATGGCCTCGATTGCTTCGGGGAACCCCTTGAGCCCGTCCACACACGCGATCAGGATGTCTGAGACGCCGCGGTGCTTGAGCTCTGAGAGAACCTGCATCCAGAACTTCGCGCCCTCGGTTTCCTGAAACCAAAGGCCCAGAACGTCGCGGGAGCCATCCATGGTGACCCCCAGCGCGAGATAACAGGCCCGGCGCTGGACTGAGCCGCCGTCTCGGATCTTGAGGACCAGCGCGTCCAAAAAGATGACTGGGTAGACGTCCTCAAGCGGGCGTTGCTGCCAGGCCCGGGCGTCGTCCATGACCGCGTCGGTGACCCGGCTGATCAGGTCGCGCCCGACATGCACGCCGTAGATCTCAGCCAGGTGCGCCTCGATATCCCGCGTCGACAGCCCCCGGCTATAGAGCGCGAGGATCTTGTCGTCAAAGCCCTCAAACCGCCGCTGACGCTTTCTGACGATCTTCGGCTCAAAGCTCCCGTCGCGATCCCGCGGCGTGTCGATCGGAACCTGACCGTGCTCGGTGATCAACTGCTTCGGGGTCGACCCATTCCGGGTATTCCCCGTGCCGCCCGGCGGCTCCTGGTGGCGCTCATAGCCGACGTGATCGGTGATCTCGACCTCCATGGCGCGCTCCACCAGCCGCTTGGTCAGTTGCGCCAACACGCCGCCCGGCCCGACGATCTCCTCCTCGGTCCGAGCACCAGCCAGCAGCTCGTCAACCACATCATCAGGAAGCTTGCGGCGAATCTCATCCGGCACCTGACCCAGGATCTCAGACGGGGTCGCCGGCGGCTCGCCTAAAGGCTCGCCGCCGGCTCCCTCCGGATCAAAGACCCTCGCTCGATCGAGACTTCTCTTAGTTGTTGAAGGCATGACGCTCCTTTCACGTCACTGCCTACACACTTAGCCGGACACTCCCAATCGAGCAGTGCGGCGCGGCCCCGAGTTTCGTCGAGTGATGAGCATCTGTGTCGGTCCGGAGGCAGGACCATCCTTCGCGCGGTGCTTCCGTCGCTTGTCAACGATCGCATTCGGACTTCCGCCGCCTTTCAACGGGCGGGGCGCTTCGGCGACGATGCGATGGCGCGGCTCCGGCATCGCGTACTGCGTTCGACGAGCGCAATCGCCGATGCAGACACCAAGCCGACGTCTCTGTGCGCAACCGCGGCTGGTTCGACCTTGCGAAAAGAGCCGCTCGCGCACGCTTAGCTTGGGCCGTGCCTGCGTCTAGGCGAGTGACCATCGCGGATCGGGTCGAGGAGCGTCGGCGCGCGGTCGCCTTGGCTCGCCACTTTCGCGAGGAAGAGGACCTGTCGATCACACAGATCGCCGATCGTCTGGGGCGTTCGCCGGGGACGGTGAAGGCGTACTTCTACGATCCCACCGGGGACAAGGCGAGGGCCGTCAAGGCTCGGTACCGGGGGATCTGCCGGGGCTGCGGCGCCGACACACAGCCGCGCAACGGCAAGGGCGACGCCTACGCCTACTGCAAGGCCTGTCGCCCGGGTGCGATCCGAGCGGCGCTGGACCTCGGAAAGCGTCCTCGCGGCGATGCGCAGGTGGCGTGCGCTCTACGGACGGTTGCCATCGTCCTATGACTGGTCACGCACCCACGCTCGGCGCCGCGGACGACAGGCAATTGGGCGGCTGGAAAGCGGGGCTTGGCCTGCAGCTAGCGTCGTCACGAGCGTGCTGGGGAGCTGGCCAGCCGCTCGGGCACGGGCAGAAAGCGGGGTGGATGAGATCCGGTGGAAGCATGAGGCACCAAGCTTGGGTGATGCTGAGTAGCTGTAGCAAGCGTGAGGTATCGACCGGAAGTCCGTGTGCGCGTCGCCACGTCGTCGACGCGTTCGGGTCGCCGCGTTGAGGGCGTATAACGTCGGGATGTCGGCCGACGAGCCTCCCGAGGTCGGACCCGCCCGCGGGGCGAAGCGCCAATACGGGACCGGCAGCATCTTCGAGAGGCGCAACGCTTGGTACGGCCAATGGCGCGTCCGAAACCGGCTTGTCACGCGCAAGCTCGGACCCGTTCGCAGGCCAGGCAGCCGCGAGGGCCTGACTCGCACGATGGCCGAGGCCCGACTGCGCAAAGCAATGTCCGAGGTGATCGTCGCTCCGATCTATGAACGGATGACGGCCGAGGAGGCTGGACGTCGTCTGATTCAGCATCTCGTCATGAAGGGCCGCAAACCCTCAACGACCGTGGGCTACGAGAGCTACCTCCGCGTCCATGTGGCGCCGTTCTTCGGCGATAGGCCGATCGGACAGATCACTAGCGCCGATGTGCAGGAGTTCATCGCCGGGTGTCTCGAGGGCGGCCAGTCGATCAAGAGCACCCGGAACTATCTTGGCTTCCTGCACGGCGTGTTTGACTTCGCGGTGCGCAACGGCTGGGTCGTCGCGAACCCGTGTGACGCGGTCGAAAAGCCGGAGATCGCCGACGCAGATCAGGACATCCGATTCCTTGATCAGGCCGAGCTCGATGCGCTGCTGGAGGCGACGACCAGCCCGCGCACCCGCCGGAAGCCGACCACGGCCGACCGGGCGAGCCGCGTACGGAGGCTCCGCGACGTCAAGGAGATGTCCTGGAAGCAGATCGCTGCCGAGCTGGGGATCGCGGAGTCGACGGCGATCTACCTGCATCGCGTGGAGGACAGTGCGCCGGCCGACTCGCTGAGCACGGTCGAGCGCGCGCTTTACCTCACCGCGGCGATGACCGGGATGCGACAGGGCGAGCTGCTGGCGCTGCGATGGATGGACGTCGATTGGATCGCACGTCGGGTCCGGGTTCGGCGCAACTTCGTCCGCGGCAGGTTCGGGACGCCCAAGTCCAAGCGGTCCTCACGCAGCATTCCGCTCGCCGAGCAGGTCGGCCGCGAACTGGAGCTGCTCTTCAAGAGCTCGGCATTTCAGGCAGACGAGGACCTCGTGTTCGCGCATCCGCACACGGGCAAGCCGATGGATCGCTCGCAACTGCTCAAGCGGTTCAAGTCAGCCCTGAGGCGAGCCCGGGTCCGTGAGATCCGATTCCATGACCTGCGACACACGTTCGGAACGCGGATGGCTGCCGCGGGCGTCCCGATGCGAACGCTCCAAGAGTGGATGGGGCACCGCGACTTCAAGACCACGCTGATCTACGCCGACTACGCTCCGGCGGCGAATGAGGCAGAGCTTGTCGACGCCGCCTTCGCCCGCGCCGCGTCCATCAATTTGTCCATCAATTTGAGCACAACCGCGGACAAGTCAAATCAAGAAATCCCTGCAAATGACGATGTAGGCAACTAGCTGGACCCCCCGGAGTCTGGTTGTGGTCCAGGCGGTCGCGGGTTCGAATCCCGTCGCTCACCTTCAGTTCCGGCGTGCGCTGGACTTGGAACTGACAGCTGAAGCGCGGCGCGCCGCGAGCGTACAACGACGCGGCGCGCCATTCCGCGGTGGTTAGCCGGGCATCGGCTCGTGTGCCCGCGGCGCGTTTGAGTACGCGTCAGCCGGCTCAAGGAACCCACGCAGCTGCTCGCGCAGCTCCGGCGTGTCCTCGTGTCCGTGCACTGAGGCGGCGTGCTCAGCGGCCGCGAGAACGACCTCGTCCTCCTCGCCGATGATCGTCAGCGAGCAGTTCAAATCGCTCGGCCACCGACGACAATCGGCCATCACTCGCGCCATGCGAAACCTCCTTTCGTCCAGCCCATCCTCCCCCGTGGACCACCCACCCGTCAACCCGCCGGGTGTCGCCTGCTGGCCCGATTCCGGCCTCGTGAGGATCTGGATAGAGTGCGGAGTACGTCTGGTTGGTAAAGATCATGCGTCACGGGCGCTGGCGCAGGAGGAAGTCGAGCGTTGCGCGGTTGAAGGTCTCGGGGTCCTCGTGCAGCCCAGCGTGCGACAGGTGCTCGAAGACCACCAGCTCGCTTCCGGCGATCCTGTATGTTGAGCCGCTCGGCGAAGCGCGTGGAGCAGACGAGGTCTTGCGCCCCGACGGTGATGAGGCTCGGAACGCCGATCTCGCCGAGCACCGGGCTGACGTCGTGGGTGATGGCCGCGTCGGTCTGGGCCAGGAACGCGTCAAGGGGCTGGGCGGGGCGGCTACGCACGAAGGCCGCCAGCGTGTCGACGAACTCCGGCCGGCTGACGTACATCTCAGGCGTGAACGCTAACGGGAAGATGCCCTGGATAACCACGTCCGCGGCGGTCGGCAGCGACGACGCGAGCGTGCGCCACAACTCCACGACGGTCTTCAGGTAGAGATCGCTTCTGTCCCAGGCGCTGTGCAACGAGAGCGAGCGCACGCGGCCGGGATGGCGGACGGCAAGGTGCATGCCGACGGCCGCGCCGAGCGAGACGCCCGCGACGTGGGCCTGCTCGATCCCGATCGCGCCGAGGAAGGCGGCGACCTGGTCGGCATAACCCTCGGTCGAGTACGGGCCGGCCGGCTTGTCGCTCGCGCCCGAGCCGGGAAGGTCGATCGCGATGCAGCTGAAGTGCTCGGCGTATGCCGGGAGCTGGAACGCATAGCAGGCGTGGTCGGCGGACAGGTAAGGGATCAGCACGAGCGGCTCGCCCTCCCCCTGTACGTCGTAGTTGATCGTCAGCCCGTCGACCTGTGCCTGTGACATGCTCGCTCCCTCCTACTGTTGGTCGCCGGCGCACAGGCCGCCCAGCGCAGATGGCTGGCGCCGCGCTCGGAAATCGCGCTGAGAACCGTTAACGCCGGGCGCTCGGCTCGGGATGGTGACGGTGTTCGTTGTCAACGGGAAGGAAGTAGCGCCGGAGTGCAAAGCGGGCGACCTGGCGCGCGAGATCGAGGCCCGCGAGAACCGAGCCCCGGTAGTGAAGCCCCGCCCACACGCGCGCGTTGGCGACCTCGCGGTCGAGGTCGTTCACGGTCTTGAATGTGTGGATCGCCGCCCAGTTATTGGGGGTCCCATCGGCGGAGCCTCGGATGTTGACGTCGATGTGGTGCGTGCCCAGCACGACGGCGAACATCTCGGCCTCGGCTCCGGTCACGCAGGTGTGCGCTGCGGGGTATTCGGGGTGATTCGGTGTCGTGAGCAGCGGCGTCCAGCTGGGATCGGGCTGCGTCGCCGGGTTTCCGTCGATCGCGGCGTTGCGGATCGCCATGATTGGGCGCCAGAAGAGGTAGTGATACTTGGAATCCCAGCACGCGATTGCCGCGTCGCTGTCGACGAGATCGCCCATCGCGAGCAGACGCGACGCCTGGACGAGGTCCATTCCGTGCGCGATCGCCACGTCCTGGAAGGCTTGGTTTGACTGGTTGACGGCAAATGCGTTCCAGAATTTTGCGACTGCGGTCTGTTCGGGCGAGCGGACCGAGCTGTCCACTGCACCGTAGGCCTTGGTCTCGTTGAACTCCTTAGCCCATTGACGGCTCGAGAGCGCCGGCGGCGGTTCGACCCGGAACTGTGACGGGCTGTTGAGCATGAACGGTTTCATCACCGCCATCCACGGCGTCTGCGCTGACTGCACTGACGGCGGTGGCGCGAACGTCCACCCGCCGGGAGTCAGTGGCCCCGGCGTGAACGTGATCGACTCGTCCCTGTCGCCGGTCCGCACGGCGATCAGGTCGCTCGCCGCGGCCTGACCGATGACGATCCCGTGTGCGACGGCGGCCGCCCCCACGCCACCGAGCGCGTTGATGTAAGCAGAGTACGTCGCCGAGAGTCCAGCTTGGGCCGTCGCCGGGAAGCCCAGGAACGACGATGTAAGCATCGTGTATGCAGCAGTCGCCGCTGCGGCGTCGGGCGACGCGCTCGCAGCGTGCACCCCGGCCGGTGTGGGGAACTCGTGGTAGGGAACGTAGCGCCCGTCGATCTTCGTGACCGCGTCATACACCGCGGCCTGGACGTAGCCCATATAGAGCAAGCCCTGCGGCTGGTATGGGGTCGCGATCCGCGTCGCCTGGACGGCGATCGCGTTCCAGCACCCCACCGCGTTCGGAATAATTCGCACGTTCGGGATGACGGTGTAGCCGGACACGTCGGCCTCGACGTGCCGACGTTGCCGACGTTGCCGACGCCGACGGCGCAAGCACACCCCCAGCGATCAGTCCGGCGATCAGGGCTGTGGCGGCAGTGCGCTTCACGCGCACGAGCGTCCGCCCGCCCACCGCGTATTGCCTTTGTCCGCAGAGGCTCCTCCCGATCTGCGCGCCGCGCGGACCTGCGCCGGCTTCGGAACTACCGACGGTTTGCCGTTCTCTGCCGCCATGTTGGCCCCCTTTCCCTTCACGCCAGCGCGACACCGGCGTGACACGGCGCAGTTGCGCGTCGTGACGGCAGGATTGCGTAGCCGTGTCACCACGGCGTTATCACGACGTCACCGGCCGGGATCTGCGCTACTCCATGGTTTGAGGCTGGCGCTCACGCCCAGCGCTCCTGAGTGCCCGGCTGTGGGGCTGGCGGGGAGGATGCAGGGGACGTCACCCCTGCGTTATCCGCAGTCCGGCGATCAACTCCTCCATGCGCGCCGAGGGCTCGAGCGCGAGCTTGTCGTGCAAGAGGTCACGGTACGCGCGGTACTCGTGCAGCGCCTCCGCCTTGTTTCCCTCGGCGAGATACACGCCGATCAGGCAGCGGTGCGCACTCTCCCGCAGCGGCTCGGCATACACGGCAGCCAGTCCTGCCTCCACCGCTGGACCAAAGCTCCTGAGCGCGGTCAACCGCTCGCAAACTCGCTCCAGCGCGCGGACGCGCAACTCGCGTAGTCGCTCGCGCTCGACTACTAGCCAGTCGTCATACCAATCCGGCAACAGCTCGCCGAAAATCGCGGGTCGCCAACGTCGCCCACGCCCACCGGCTCGCGACCAACCTCGTGGTGCGCGTTTAGCACGCGGCGCGCCCAGCCAGCCAACACCCGCACGTCGACAACCACTCGCGGCTCGAGCCGCAGCCGCCCGCTCGAGACCTCAAGCAGCTCGAAGCCTGGGCGGCGCAGGCGCCACAACGCAGAGCGCAGGCTCCCGCACGCTCGCTGCTCGGTCGAGTCCAGCCACAGCATCTCGGCCACATAGGTCCGCAGCACGGGACGATCTCGCAGGGCGACGAACGCCAGCAAGCGCTGAGCTGGCACCGGCAGCGACACAGGACTCCCGGCCGACGTCAATTCAAACGAACCCAGCAGGCTGAGGTTTACTTCCGCGGTCTGCTGAACAACCCTGCCAGCAAGTGATGCTCGCCGCTGGCCGGTGCCCTCCAAGATGTCCTGCTTTCCGGTCCCCGAAACGTCCGCCACAGGCTGCGTCGGTCGCGAGGCCCTCACGATTTTCAACGGGTGCATCCCGGCCCCTGGGCGAGAGCTAGTCAGTCAGGACGCCACCTACCCCGGCGGGCGGAAACGACTCGACGGCTAAACAAACCGCCCGAACGTCATCGTAGAACGTTTGGGGACCACGGCACAACCCGAGTCGATGAAAAGCCGATGCCGCGCCTGTCACATACGAGACGCACCCCGGCAGAGCGCCATTAGTCGTGGTGACCATCGGGTGTCCTTGTCTTTTAGGCCTCGCGTTTGGTCTCGGAGGTGGTGCTTTCAGGTCCGAGGCCGTCGGTGCGGCGGTCGCTGCCGCGGCCGTCGCGCACGCGGCGGAAGCGAGCCCTGACGACTGAGCAGGCTGCGCCAAACGCCAGCAGGAACGCCGGGCCGTACGATCCCGATCGTCTCTTCGATCGGGATGCCGGCCACGTGTGCGATCGGAACGCCCATCATTGGAAGATCTCGGTCGTGCAGTCGCCGCCCTGGAGGCGCACCTCGTGTGCTCGCGCGGGGCCGCCGGGGCGGTCGTGGAAATCGACGAAGAAGTCCGGGTCGACTTGCATACCGCCCTCGGGCGCGCAGTTCACTCGTAGCAGCCAGGAGCGGAGCTCGGGGTAGAACTGGTTGTCCCAGGTCGAGTAGAGCGAGTTGGTGACGTACAGCCTTCGCCCGTCGAGCGAGAGTTGGATCATCTGCGGTCCGCCGCTCAGCTCGCGGCCGGCGTCGGTCGGCTTGCCGAGCAGCCCACCGAGCCAGAGCCGGCCGGCCAGGGTGGGTTTGGCGGGATCGGAGATGTCGTACTGGCGCAGGTCGCCGTGCAGCCAGTTCGAGAGGTACAGGAAGCGGTCGTCCATCGAGATGACGACGTCGGTGATCAGGCCGGGCACGCCACCTGGCAGCGGCCAGCCCTCGAGCTCGACGTTGTCGACCTCGACCACGGGCTCGGCCCGGAAGCCGCCGTTGGCGCGGTGGAAGCGCAGGATGTTGCTGGCCAGCGTCGCCCCGACGAACCCCTGCTCGGCATCGGGGTCGTGCAGGAAGCGCACCTCGAGCGGGATCAGGCCCTGCTCGCCAAGGTCCAGTGTCTGCTCGAGCCGCCGCTCGGCGAGGTTCCAAAAGTGCAACCGCTGCCCGTAGCGGCCCGCGCCGACGTCCTCGATGTCGAAGCCGGACTCGAAGGCGTTTGGCTCGCCGAACTCGGAGGAGATGAGCACGTTCTTGCGCGGCTGGTACCAGTAGTCGTAGTTGAGCGGCGGTGTCTCGCCTCCGTTCTCCCAGCGTCCCTTGAGCTCGAACGTCTTCGCGTCGAGCACGGCGAAGCCGCCCGCGCCTCCGCCCGCGCGATCGCCGAGCATGCTGACGACGACGTTGTCGCCCGGCATGCAGTGGACGGTGTGCGGCCGCGTGTAGCCGGTCTTGTCGACGATCTCGTCGGGCTCGATCACGTGCTCGATCCATGGCCTCCGGGCGTCGTCGGCGACGTTGAGGATGTGGATCCGCGAGGAGCGGAATCCGGGCACGATCAGGTGCGAGCGGTCGGGGCCGTGGCAGGCCGAGCTGCAGCGGTTCCAGCCGTAGTGGTGCAGCTCGTCCCCGACGTTCGGCATCGGGGTCTCGTGGACGATCCGTCCGTGCTCGGCGTCGACGACGGCCAGGAAGTCGGGCGCGTCGACGCCCGTGCCCGCGTGCAGGCAGGCGAGGTAGAGCAACTCCTCCGGCGGCGCCGTCAGCGCCTCCTCCGGCGAGGCGTAGAACGACGCGGTGCTGCGGTGCTGGTTGGCCTCGCTCATCGCGAGCCTCCTTCTCTGCGGCTTGATCGGTGGTCCTTAACCGATGGGCGTGAATCGCGGCGGAACGATCGTTCCGCGCGTCGTCACTGACCGGTTGAGTGGGCTAAAGGGCGCGCGCGGGCGCCGATCGCGCTAGAGCGACCAGCTGGGTGGAGGGGCGCCGGGGGTGGTGTAGGAGCAGGAGCGCCCGGTTTGGATCGAGGCCTCAAAGTGCGCTGCCAGCTCCGGGCAATGCTGGTCGATAAGCCTGATCGCAGTCTTGATGGCCTTCGTCACGTTGATGCGCGCCCGTTCGGCGGGCGATGCGAACGTCCGGTCACGGCCCCCCAGACCGATTGCGCGCGCCAGCTCCCGGGTCAGGTCGTCGAGCTCATGCTCCAGGCGTGCGGTGCGTTCGGCATCCCCCCAGTCGCGCGCCTGCTCGAGCTCCTCGTCGAGCACCTCGAGCCTTCGGGCGTAGTCCTTCTTGGCCTGATCGTCGAGCAAGGGATCGAGGTCAGAGGGCCACGAGCGGACAGCATCGTCCTCGGCGAGTCGCCCGCGTGCGTCGGCCGGACCCCGTGTCGCGGCGGTTGCGAGCTCGAGCACGTGGACCTCGCGACCGGGGCTGGCGAGCAGCGATGAGATGTAGCGAAGACCCTTCACGTCGCGCAGGCGGAACATTCGGCCCTCGTAGGCGATCGTCCAGAACTCGCCCTCTCGGCGGAAGACCGCATCCACGACCGGCGCCCGCGACGGATGCCGACGCAGGGCTGCGACACGCTCGAGCAGGCCGGTCATGCCAAGCTCGTCGCACAGGCGCGCGGATTCGTCGAGCATCGCGGCGATGCGTTCGCGGTCGCCTGCGTCCGCGCGGGCGGCCAGCGCCGTCGCGTGCTCGAGCAGCACGCGGGCGCGGATCGCGCGCGCGCAGAGACGCTCGCAGCGCTCGAGCGCGGTCGCGAAGTGCCGATCGGCGTCCTCCCAGTGCCCGAGCATGGCCGCGATCCTGCCGAGGCGCAGGGCGACCGGCCCGAACGGCTGCTGGGTGTAGGAGACGGCGTTGTCGCCGGCGTAGGGGAGCAGCAGCTCGTAGAGCTGGACGCCGCGCCGTTCGTCGCCGAGAAGAACGCATGCCTCGGCGAGCGAGCACAGGTGGAGGACCCACATGCCGTCGTGTGGGAGCTCGGCGAAGCCGCGCACGGCGTGGCGCTCGAGCTCGCGCCGCGCCGCCTCCTCGGCGCCGAGCTCGGCGGCGGCGAGCGCGTCGCGCCACCGCGGCACCCACGGGAAGCGCTCGCCGTGGTCATCGATCTCGGGCCAGAGCTCGGCCAGACGGCCCTGAGCCCAGCGGATCGCGAGCATCTGGGCATAGCGGAACACGTACGTCGTGACCTCGGTGTGCCGCAGCCCCCCGAGTTCGAGCGCCTCCTGCGCTAGGCGCTCGGCATCGTCGAAGCGGCCGTCGAGCGTCGCGGCGACGGTGCGCAGGCACATCGTGTGCCACCGGTAGAAGGGCTGTCTCATCTGCTCCGCGATCGCCGCCATCGCCTGCGTCTCGGTCTCCATGCCCCAGCGGTCACAGAACTCAAGGAAGCAATGCAATCGTGCGTTATGCGCCAGGAACTCGATCTCGGGGTTGGCGGTCGCCTTCGCCACTCGAAGCATCTCCTCGCTATGCGCCAGCCGCTCTGGCGCGAGTCCCGGAGTGGACAGCGACCCTTGGCGGGAGTGCAGGCCCGTGACGAGGGCCTCCGAGTCACCGAGGCGGCGTGCCATCGCGATCGCCCGCTCGCTGATCGCCACCCGCCGTTCAAACGGCCCGCTCCCTGACCCCACCACCTCGACGGCGAGGCGTGCGAGAAGGTGGGCGCGCAGCGCGCTGTCGCCGGCCGGGAGGGCTGCGAGCGCCTCCTCTAAGAGCCCGACGCCGGTGCCGCCGACCTCGAAGCGGGTGTAGATCAGCGAACCGCCGAGTGCGGTCACATAGCCGAGCGCCGCTCGCGCAAGCACCTCCGGCTCTGCCGAGCGCCGCGCGATGTCGATCGCGCGCTCGAACGTCAACCGCGCCGCACTGCCGTCCCCTGAGCGCCACTGCGCGTCGCCGAGGCGCAGCAGCAGCTCGTCGCGTCGCTCACCCGAGCCGTGGCCCGCGGCGTCGAGCAGCTCCAGAGCGTGCCGGTAGTGGATCGCGGCGTCCTCGTATCCCAGCACCGCGGCGGCGCGATCGCCCGCGCGGACGAGATACTCGATGGCTCGGTCTGCATCGCCGAGCGGCGCCGCGAGCAACAGGTGATGGGCGATCTCGGACAGGTGCGGATCGAGGTCGTCGCCGTACGCGATCTCGAGCAGGCGACCCACCGCCTGGTGGAACTCGAGTCGCCGGCGCGGAGGGAGATCGTCGTACAGCGTCTCCCGCACCAGGTCGTGGGCGAACGAATAACGGGGTGGTGTCGCGGAGACCTCGGCGATCAGGCCCACCGCGACCGCGTCTGCGAGCACGGTCATCACCCGGGCGGGGCTAGGCCGACTCGCTCGTTGGAGCAGCTGCAGGTCGAATTCGCGTCCGATGACTGCCGCCAGCCGCAGAGTCGCCACGGCGTCGCGGGGAAGGGCCGCCACGCGTCGGCGGATCAGGGCTCGAACCTCGTCCGGGATGCGGAGGACGGGATCCTCGCCTTGCTCGTCGAGCCTTTCGAGCGTGTCGTCGGCTGCCAGCAGCCGGACGACCTCTCCCAGGAAATACGGATTGCCTCCCGTGACCTCGTGCAGCCTGGCGCCGGCTTGGCTGCTCACCGTCGCGCCGGTCACCATCGCGACGTACGCCTTGATGTCCGCCGGCGTCAAGCCCCGAAGCGGGACCCTCCTCCCGACCCGCGCGAGCTCGGCGAAGACCTCGGACAGCTCGTGCACGCGCTTCTCCGCCTCCCGATAGGACGCGACGAGCAGGATCGCCGCCTCCGCGAGCGCGTCTCCCAGGAAGCGCAGCAGCAACAGCGACGGCTCGTCGGCGGAGTGCAGGTCGTCCAAGACGACGAGGATCGGGTGCTCGGACGAGGACGCTGCCAGGAACCGGCCCACTGAGTCGAACAGGCGCAGCCGCTCGCCTTCCGGCATGAGCCCGGTCGCGGCCGAGCGCTCGGTGGCCGTCGAGCCGCTGGGCACGACAAGCTCCTCGAGATCGCCTCCCAGCGTGCGGATCACCTGAAGCCAGGGCCAGTACGGCGGCGCGCCGCCGTGCTCCCAGCAGCGACCCGTGGCGACGCGGACTCCTCGCCGAGCGGCAACCTGGGCGAGCTCACTTGTCAGCCGCGTCTTGCCGATGCCCGGCTCGCCCGTGACGAGCACAAGCGAGCCGCGGCCGGACGCGGCCTCCTCGAGCGCCAGCGCCAGATCCGCCAGCTGCTGGACACGGCCGACGAACGGCCGCGTGGAGGATCGGCCGGCGGGTGGAGCGACGTGCTGCTCCGATCCTCTGTGCATTGCCCAAGTGTCGTTCGGACCCCGCGAGCTGTCCAGCAAAACCAAGCGCCGCGACAGATCACAGGTTCAGACCGTTGTCCCTGATAGGGGATCACGCGCTCGTCGGCTGGGGCGGTGGGCGTTGGCCTTCGCACGCCTTGCCGATGCCGATCTGAACCCGTTCCCGCAGACCCGACCGTGCGGTCTGCAACGCCCGACGCGTCCACCGGATCGCTGGCAACGACCACCAGAACCACATGCATCCGGCTCATTGGCTCCCGCTCGGGTGCGTCCACCCGTCCTCTCATGCGCCGTCGAAATGCGCACCGCCAATCTACAGCTGGACTCCAGCACGCCTACTCAGGCGGCCGGGTGAGGACGCGCGGAAGGTCCTGGCGGCGCGTGACGCCGAGCTTGCGGTAAGCGTTTTGGAGGTGGTTGTTGACGGTGCGCACCGAGATCACGAGGTGGTCGGCGATCTCGCGGCTGCTCGACCCTGCGGCGGCGAGGAGAGCGATTTCGCGCTCCCGGGGTGTGAGGTCGACGGCGTCCCGCGTGGCAAGCAGCGTCGGCGGGCGTGCTGATTCGCAGTCTGTTAGCCAGAGGCCGGCGCGCGCAGCGGCAGCGCGTGCACTCGCCTGACGGCCGGCGTCGCGGTAGGCGGCAGCTGCAGCGTCTGCCGCTTCGACGGCCACGAGCAGCGCGCCCTGGTCCGCGAAGCGCTCGGCGACCGCCAGCAGCTCGCTTCCGTCGCCGGCGAGGAGCGCGGCGGCGTGTGCGGCTGCGGTCGCGGCGAACGGCCCGTCGACGGAGTCGGCGAGCTCCGCGAGCTCCGGCGCGGCGGTCACCGGGTCCCCGAGCCGGCAGAGCTCGTGCAGTGCGCGGACCACGTAGGCGTGCTGGCCACGGCACCGTGCAAGGCTGCCCGCGTCGCGCGCAAGCGCACGAGCACGCGACAGCTCGCCGCTCGCGGCGGCGCTCCACGCTCGCGCCAGCTCAAGCTCGACCGCGAAGCCCTTATGCCCCAGCGGCGTGCGCTCCATCTCGGCGATCGCGGCGAGCGCCGTGTCCGGCTCGCCGGCCTGCGCGGCGGCCTGACCGATGCCCGCGAGAGCGAACGCCAGCATTCCCGGGGCGTCGCCGTCGCGCAGCAGCGCGGCGCTCTCGCGGCAGAAGCGCAGCGCGGTCCGGACCCTGCCGCGCGCGAGCCAGATCAGCCCCAGCGAGTTCGCCTCGACCGCTGTGCCCGTCGCCGACCTTCGCGCGAGCAGCGCCTGATAGGCGCGCTCTGACAGGTCGGTGGCCTCCATCAGGCGGCCAGCCAGCCGCAGCGCGAGAGCGCGCATGCCGAGCAGCACGGGCTCGGCGTGCGGCAGCTCGTGGCGGCGTCGGCGGGCAACCGGCAGCCAGGCCTCGGCCGTCGCGACGGCCTCGTCGATCCGTCCGGACGTGAACAACGCCTCTACCGCGCCGATGGCGGCGGTCGTCCGCGCCCGCTCATCGACGCCGCTGTCGTCCAGCAGCGGTCGAGCCGCGGCCAGCGCCGCTCGCGGGCGCCCGCGAGCGGCCGTGAGCCTCACCCGCTGCGCCGCCAGCTCAGAGCGCAGTCCGTCGTCGAGCACGAGCCGCTCGACGCCCTCCAGCACGGCGTCAGCGTCCCCGGCGCGGTCGAGGGCCCAGAAGAGGTTGCGAGCCCTGGCCAGGGCGACGGCCGCTCGTTCGCGGTCGTCGGAGGCTCGCGCCGCCGCGTCGGCGAGCCGCCGCTCGGCCTCCAGGCCACGCCCGGAGCCGGCGAGTGCTCGCCCGAGCGACAGCTCGGCGCGGAAGCCCGCACCTGCCTGCACAGCGGCACGCGCGAGGCGCTCGGCCAGCACCGGGTCGGGCGCGGCCAGCGCCCGATCGGCCGCACGCGCGAACAGGGCGCCGTGTTCGGTCGCACCTGACTCGAGCCGCCACGTCGCCACTCGCAGCAGGTCACCGCCCCGACGTGCGCCACGCGCCTCGACCGCGTCGGCGAGCTGCCCATAGATAGCCGCGAGGCGCGTCCGCACCAGTCGCGCGCGCACCGCCTCGCCGTGCAGAGGATGGCCGACCTCGACAAACCTCCGCCGTCCGTCCGCACGGGGCTCCACGAGCTCTGAGCGCTCCAGCGTCTCCAGGGCACCCAGCGCGTCGGGCGCGAGCAGCCCGACCTCCAGCGGCCCGCCGACCGCCACGAGCTCCAGTACGCCACGTGCGCTCGCAGAGACACCGTCGATGCGCAGGTCGACGAGCTCCGCCAGGCGCGTACCCGCCTCGACCTCTGCCGCGCCAGCGCCACACGCCGCCGTCTTGCGGCCAGCAGGCCACGATCGACACCGTGACGCACCAGCTCACGCAGGAACAGCGCGTTGCCGCGCGTCAGCTCCCACATCGTGGTCGCGGTGGCGCCGTCGATCGCACCGCCCAACCCGGCGACGAGGAGGCCGTCGACCTCGCCGCGCGACAGCTCTCCCAACTGCAGGAGCGCGCACAGCTCGTCCTTCCACAACGCCCGCAGCGCGTCCGGCACCGCCTCGCCTCGCCGCACCGTCACCGTCGCGAACGCCTCGCCGGCGGCCACGACCTGGTGCACGAGCGCCGCCGACGCGTCGTCGAGGAGCTGCCCGTCGTCGACGCACAACACCAGCCGCCGCCCGGCCGCACGCTCGGCCAGCGCATGACGCGCGCGGGCCAGCAACTCCACGCCCTCCGGAAAGCCGAGATTCCCGACCGGCAGCAGTGCCGCGAAGGCCCCCAAGGGAATCGAAGCCGCCGAGCGAGTCGCCCGCACCCACGCCACCGCGCAGCCCTGGGGGGCCGGCACGCTGCGCGACCTCGACCGCCAGCCGAGTCTTGCCGACCCCCGCCGGCCCGACGATCACGACGCCGTCCGTCGACCCCTCCGACAGCGCCTCGGCGACAAATCGCAACTCAGCTTCTCGTCCTACCATCGGCCAGCTCATGCGCGGAGTCTGATCGACCCTGCGCCAGCGGCCAACTGCACCCGCACTGAGCAGCCGGCGGCTGATGTCCATTGGCGAATGAGTACTCGTTGCTCAGGCGGCCGGGCGCGGATGCGCCCACCATGGCGTCATGCTCCTCACCAACGACAACATCCAAGACATCCCCGTGCTGGTGGTCGGCGCCGGCCCGGCCGGCCTGGCCGCCGCTACCGAGCTGGCCCGCCACGAGCTGCCCGTCGTGCTCGTCGAGCGCCGGACGGTGCTGTCCTCGCACCCCCGCGCCACCCTGCTCAGCCTCCGCTCGATGGAGCTGATGCGGACATGGGGGCTCGAGGACGAGGTGCGCGAGCGCAGCGCCGACGTCGACTGGCGCATGCTGGAAACCGACACGCTCGCCGACGCAGGCCGTGGCTCGGCGATCACGGTCGGGCTCCCAAGCCGGGAGCAGAGCAGCTTGCTCAGCCCGACGGAAGCCGCCTGCGTCGCGCAGGACGACGTGGAGCCGCTGCTGCTGGCCCGGCTGCGCGAGCACCCGAACGCCCGCGTCGAGCTCGGCACAGAGCTGACCGCCGCGGTCGCCGTGCGGGACGGCGCGCGCGTGATGTTGCGCGACGTGCGCACCGGCGCGCTGCGCACCGTGCAAGCGCGGTACATCGTGGCGGCCGACGGCGCGCGCAGCGCCATACGCAGCGCGCTCGGCATTCCGCTGCACGGCGCCGAGGCCGTGCTCGACGGCTTCACCACGCTGCTGCGTGCGCCGCTGTGGGACGTCGTCGGCCCGCACCGCCACCTGCTCTACAGCGTGACGCACCCCCGGTCCCCGAGCATCGTCCTGCCCACCGGCCCGTCAGACCGCTGGCTGTTCGCGCTGGTGGAAGACACCGCCGAGGCCCCGAGCGACCGCCGAGTCGCGGAGGCCCTCCGCACGGCGGCAGGGGTGCCCGACCTGCCCGTGCAGGTCGAACGTACCCGCTGGTGGTCCTCCGCGGCGCAGCTCGCCGAGCGCTTCTCCAGCGGCCGGTTCTTCCTCGCCGGCGACGCCGCCCACCGGGTAACGCCGCGGGGTGGCATGGGCCTCAACCTCGCGCTGCACGACGGCTTCGACCTAGGCTGGAAGCTCGCCTGGGTGCTGCGCGACTGGGCGACGCCAGCACTGCTGGACACCTACGAGGCCGAGCGCCGTCCCGTCGCCGAGCACACCGCCGCCCGCTCGGCCGACCCCGCCGGCTCCCGCCGCACGCCTGAGCAGGAGGTGCACACAGACCTCGGCGGCCGGATCCCCCACGTCTGGACTGACGGGCGTTCGACGCTCGACCTGCTGGGCAGCGGGCTGACCCTCTTCGCCGGTCGGGATGGCGCGGCCTGGAATGCCGTCGCCGCCGCGCTTGCGAGCACTGTGCCAGTCGACGTCCGCCTCGTTGATCCGATCACCGCCCGCGCCGTCGGCGCCGCCGGACGCGCCGCGCTCCTCGTCCGGCCCGACGGAAAGCCGGCCGGCGTGCTGCCCGCCGGCGCCGAACCGGCACCCGCACTATCGGCAGCGGTCGCCGCGGCCACCGCGGCCACCGCTGACCGCGTCCACGTCCCGCGCGCCCGACGCGCGGACCGAGACGTCGGCATCAAGCACGGCGATAGTCACGTTTGGGGGTCAAGAACGCGATCGTAGAGGCGGCTGATAGACGTTCAAAAGGGCGGCTGACTATCGATGCGGCCAGGGCCGTCGGCCTGGGGCGGCTGTGTCGGGAGGTTCGGGATAGAGCAGGCGCACGCCGACCAGCTGTCCTTCATGGTGAACGCGCTCGATGACGTATCCGTTCATCTCCAGCTCAGAGACGACCGCCGCGGGGAAGTGAATCCCGGCGGCGTGCAGCTGGGCGAACGAGACGGGCTGGCCGCCGACTTGGCGCAGTCGGTCCACCAGCCGCTGTTGCTGGGCGTCAAACGGACGTCTGCTCTGTGCTGTAGCCGTGGGATGCCTTTTTGATCGCGCCAGCGTTCGCGAGTTGGGTAAGTCGGGTTGCGACGCTCGCGGGATTGAGGTTCAGGCGCTTGGCGAGATCACCGGCGGTGCTCTCCGGATGCCCGGCGAGGAAGTCGATGATCCTCGCCTCGGTGTCGCCCTGACGACGACGCGCGGTCGCGCGCCGATGGCTCGCTCGTCGCGCAGTCGCACGCCGGACTGAGCGAGCCGGAGCGACCGCGCGGGCAGCTTCCGAGACTTCGGTTAGGACCTCAGCTCGGGGCATGTGCACCCCTTGTTCATCGGGTGGCGACGAAGCCACCGGGACGGTGGGATAACGCCGGTAGAAGTGGCTCCCGGCCCCGCGGTCAAACGAGTAACCCACGCCTCCCGCCTCGTGGCGCTGATCGCGCCGTTGGTGGCATTCGAGCTTGGGTTGAGGATTCTGGCCGCAGGGCCAGCACCACAACTGACAGTACTCCTTTTGCCGACCGTTTGAGCGAAATCCCAACACTTTGTCTAATTGCGCCAGCGGTGCTGAACCTGCCGGCCGCGGAGCTGCTCTATGGCCTGCAGCGCGCCGCCGCCACGCTTATCCAACCCCCACGGCCGCCGAGACGCCTGCCGACCCCTCGCCGGCATCGCACCTGCCGCAACGGGACCGAGAGCATCACGCACGCCTTCGGGGCCAAACGACCATTTCTGCGCCGTTGCTACTGAAAACCCCATTGTGGTCCCCGGGACTGGTAAAAAGCACACGTCACCATCACTCGAGCCCCACGAGTAATAGTTAGATTTTGCGACGTATTGGGAGAAAACGACTCGTCACATGGCCCGGCGGTCGTGTCGACTCGTTTTCGGGGATCGGTGCCGGGTGACACTCACGTGCGCGCATTGCCGTCAAGACCAGACACGTAGGAGGGGAATCTGATGCCAGGCAAGCCGACTCCCAAAGCCGTCATGGAGGCCGCTCGAAAGCACCTGAATGAGCCGCCTGCTTTTACTCGCGAAGATGGGACCAGCGTCGAGCCGACCGAGGTGCCCGCCGACACTCGGGGCAAGCTCGAGTCAGCTCGTCATGGATTTCTTAGCCACATTGCAGAGACACCTGACTTTGCGCGCCGGATGAGCGACGCTATCGAGCGTCAGGATCGCCAAGCGGTTGTAGCGTTGGCGAAGGAAAGTGGTCTGCCTCGAGCGATGACCTTTAAGGTGACGGGCCTCGAAGCCGATTTCTCCTGTACCTGCTCGGGCTGCTTGGGCGGTCACTGCTGCGGATGCGTTATCACTTAGGCTAAAGAGCGCGTGCGCGTACGGGCGTAGCTGCTAGCACCTAACCGTGCTTCGTCGTCAGTACGCGCGCGCAAGCTCATCGGCTCCGAGCGCCCACCAGGCGAGTGCGCGCTCGGGATCTGAGTCGCTCCAAGCACTCACGTGACGGGATTGGCGCTCGCGCGTAGGTGAGGTGATGGTGCGCCGCTTGTCCCTCATTTCCGTTTCGGTGCTCGTCGTCGCTGCGGCTCTGGGCGCGGCAAGCGGTCAGGCTGAGCATCGCGTGGTGCAACCGATCTCGGTCGCCGGGTTGGCCACGGACGGGACGGATGTGGGAGCAGCGACGCGGATCGTTGGGGGCTCGGGCGCTCAGCGCCGATTGTTGCGTGAAATCCTCGCTTCGCTCGGTCCCACGGATGTTCGGCAGCTCCGGCTCGTGCGGGTGCACGGCGGCGTAAAGCTTCAGGCGCCAGCGCAGGCTGTCCGGGGGGTGTTTGACCGGGCGGCGTTCGAGGCGTGGGTGGTGGGCGCTGCTTTCTTTTATCGCTCGGCCGATCAGCGCCTGCCGCATGTCGTTGAGGTGAGCGCAGGCCAGGTGGGTTTCCCGACGACCAACGCCGGGCCCAGACCGCCGCGCGCCACCGCCTCGAGCGTCGCCGCCACCCGCCGGCAGATGCATCGGCTTGTGCTCGCCTCCGGCGCCCACGTCGTGAACCTGGCGGTCCGGACCCCGGACGCGCTCGCAGTGGTTCTCCGCGTGCGCGTGAACAATGCCGCGAGGTTTCTGCAGGACCGGCTCAGAGATCTAGTCCTCGGCGCCCGAGCTCACGAGACCCGTTACGACGGGCTACTCGTCGAGGTCGACGACGCGCGCGGGGTCGCATGGGCGAGCGCCAACACGCCACTCGGCGGCGAGGAATACCGCAACCCGAGCCTGCGCAGGTACGACCCGTTTCCGCCGCCCGGTCCACAAGCACTCGAGCAGCCGGGCGGGTCAGGATCCGTCGGGCTTCTTCCCCGTCGGCTTCCAGCCGTGCCTGACGCCCTCTAGCAGCCGACGCTGGCGCTCGGCGTTCTCCTTGGTGGTGTGGCGGGAGTAGACCTTTCCGGTCTCTCGATCTACGACTTGGTAGGTCCCGTTTGTCTTTCTAACGCTGTAGGGCAAGCCACTTCCCTTTCCTAATTCGGTCGGCGCGAGCACGAGCCACCGCGAACATCAATTTGACACGTTCGACTGCCAGCTGTTACCAGCGCAGTTGTAGAGGTCAAACCCCAGCTTGAAGTCCCAGTTGTAGAACGTTCCGGTGTTCAGTTTGAACCCGGGCGATCCGCCGACCGCGGGCGCGAGAAAGTAATTCGGTGACAGGCTCAGGTCGCCGTTGTCGAAGTTGGTCCCAAACAGGGTCTGGACGATGCTCTTGGGCGGGAACCGGGGCTTGTCGCGGGGGATCCCGATCGAGAGGATGCCGGGGCCGACGCGGGTCCCGCCGTTTAGGTAGTCGGGCGCGATCGCGGTGACCGGCCACTGGGCGTAGCTCGGCGTGTCGTTGTTCTCTAAGAGCCAGGGGTTGTTGCCGTCCGGCACCTCCGGAACGACGCACTGATAAGCCGAGAACAGGGTCGGGAGCATCGTGCGGTACATGTACTGACCCAGCGAGCGCGACATCGACTGCTGCAGCGCGTTCTCGTTCTGAGGGTCGAGTCCCCAGCCCTGGTCGGGGTTGGTCCGGAAGTCGTTGATCTCATCAACCGCAGCGTCGAGCCTGCCCTTGTCGCCCACGAGCTGGTCCGCCAGCAGCCCGACGCTGTCAATCGACGTCAACCACAGGCTGGCGAGGTTTGCGCCCCACTTCTTCACGTTGTTGTCGAAGGCGGTCGGGTCGAGCGCCGAGGTGCCGTCCGGGTTGTTCGTGACCCCCTGCTCGAACTGCAGCATCCCCGCGGCGATCCCGAGTGGGGCCGCGAACTCCTCGGCGCCCGGAATGATGCCCGCAAAGCCCGACGACGTCCAGAGCGCACCCTGGATGATGTCGCTGAGATCGATCCCGTGCGCGGACGGAGGGTTGAACAGCTGGTTGATCTGGTACGCGGTGCCCTCAAACGTGTAGGCGCCGGCCGTCGCGACGCTCTCCATCAGCCCGGCGATGTCCGACGTCTTGCCGCCGGTGAAGAAGTCCATCACCGCCGCGACGCCGATGAACTCGTCTCGTGAGCTCATGCTGGACCGAACGAAAGTCGGCGTGTCGTACCCGACCGGGCAGTTGCTCTCGCACGGGCCGATGCTGATCAGCGCGCTCGTCTCGCCGCGACCAGTCGATGCTCGGGTCGTTGGACCAGTAGTTGGCTCGCAGGCCGTAGACCGGATCCAGCGTTAGCGGCGCGTTGCTTGCCGCGAGCTGGGTCGCGATGTACTGCTGCGCGGCCTGCTCACCAGGGGTGTTGAAGGCTGGGAACGGCTGCGGCGCCTGCGCGAGAATCTTCGCCAGGTCGGGCTCGAATGTGGCCGGACCGTCCGTCGCGGTCGGGTTGCCGTTCGTGCCCGCCTGCCACAGCCCCAGGTTGTTGCGAACGAACACCCCGGTTAGGCGGGCCGACGCGGCGCCGGTCTCGACCTGGCTGAGCTCGGCGCCGGCGTTGGGGCCGTCGAGCGCCGGAAGCCCCTCGGCCCCGACGAACGTGTAGTCGCCGGTCCCGTTGAGCCCCAGCAGCACCCACGGATTCGCGCCCATTCCCTGCAGCGTCTGCGCGATCTGGGCCCAGGTACCGGGCGCGGCGGAGGCGCTCACGTTCGGCTGGCCGAAGGAGGTCAGCATGATCAACCCCGGCGTGGGATCGTTCGCGATCTGACGCAGCTGATTCGCGAGGTCCTGCAGGCAGCCCGATCCGCCGCAGGTCGAGCCGGTCGAGGTCGAGTAAGTGAAGTTGCCGAGCACCGCGAGCGTGCCGGGGTCGAGCCGCAGCAGCTGGACGGCCGGTCCATTCATCTGCGCCGAGGGGTACGTCTCGGGTGAGTTGTCGCCGAACGCGATCTGCATCACGTTCTGGGTGCTGGTGCTCCCCTGAGCCTGGGTGTCGAACGTGTCGAACGTCGGCTGCCAAGCGAATGCGTAGTTGTCGCTGATGTCGAGTTGCAGGCTTCCCGCCATCTCGCCGAGGACGGCGCCTGGGTGGATCCAGCAGAACGTCTCGATGCACTGATGTGCGGTCCCGGATGGCGTCCCGGGTACCCCGATCACCGACCAGTTGCCGAACAGGAGCGGCGAGGTCCCCTGCGGCAGCGCCGCTCCGATCCCGTTCGAACCGGCGAGCGCGGCCGGAAGCGAGTGCTGTGCCGTGGAGGAGAGCGCTGCGGGACGCCCGATTCCGCTGACGATCACGAGGTCGGCGTTCGACAGGTTGCCGACGTCAGTCGCCAGTGAGGCCATTCCCTGTGCGTTCCCCGTGTAGGTGCTGTTCGAGATCTCGCCGAGCGTGGCGCGGTCGAGCACGACCATCTCAGCCCACGTCCCCGAACCCGTCCCGGCCGGGTAGAACCCCAAGCCGACCTGAATCCCAGGCTTGGAGTCAGAGACGATCGTTGCGACGGGGATGCCGCGGGGAGAACGTCGGGCTGAGCCGTCAGCGTGACGGCGTCGGACGAGGTTGGGGAGATCGCGGGCGCGGCGATGCGCGCCCCGCGACCGCGTGTCGACGCGGGACGCGCCTCGCGTGCCCGAAGCTGCACCGTGTAGTGGCCCGGGACGTCGGTCACCAGCGTCGGCCGTGCGCGACCTCGACCGAGCAGGCGGGCGTTTGAGCCCTTGGGTCGCGCGATGATCGTCCAGCGCAGCCCGAGCCGCGTCCGGCGCCGGCTCGCGCGCGTGGAGCTGCCGTCGAGGCGGACGCGCACGCCGGCCAGGACTCGCCGATCGTGTCCGGCCCCCACGAGCGGCCGGTCGCGCCGGATCGTGAACGAGCGCCGGAGGCGCTGGTAGTGGCCGCGGCGGTCAAACGCGGTCAGCGTCAGTCGGTTGCCGCCGAAGCGGAGTCCGTCGCTGGCGGCGAGTTGCGCCTGCACCAGGTTTCCGCGGAGCTGCTTGAACTGGCCTCGCACGGAGCGACCGTTGAGCGTGGCGAGCAGCGTCGCCCCGGCGGCGACGCGCGCCTGGGTCGTGACCGGGGCGTGCACGGCGTTGCGGGCCTCGCGTACGCTCAGCATCCCGCCGCGCGGCCGCGCGACGACGAAGTGGGCGCTGGTGACGACCGGGGAACCCACCCGCCGGGGGACCACCACGAACAGATGGTTCTCCCCAACCGCGAGTTGGCGCCCGACCCGGAGCGTGGCGGCCAGCTCGCCGTGCCGCGTCCTGCGGAAGCGACCGGTGACGTCGATCCGACGGCGGCCGTCGAGCTCGGCGCGGAAGCCCTTCGGTGCGCTGCGGACAGTGATCACCGCTCGGACCGAGTCGCCCGTGATCAGCGCACCCGCCCGCGGTGCGACGATGCGCGCCACCGGATGAGAGGGCGCGGCGATGGCGGCGGGCGTGACGGCGGCACCCGCCAGCGCCGCCGTGGCCAGCGCTGCTGGTGCCAGCCTCGACGCTGAGCAGACACGCAGGGGGCATCCACACGGTGGGGCAACGCGAGCCAACACGCGGGCCGTGCGCCTGAGGCCGACGGGGTGCATTGACGTCGACAAGCATCTCAGTCACGGCCTCGCATTTCATCCCTTGAGTGGGTGAACTTTTAGCGTTCGGCGACACGAACGCCCCCCGCCGCGGCGGTCGCCCGAGCTGTGGAGCCCGCGGTCGCGCTGTTTGTGGCGGTCCGAGCGGGGTAGCAGGACGGCGCAGTTGTTGTACGGGCGATGCCGGAAAAGGGGTGCCACATGCGTTCAGTGAAGACGTTCTCCGCGGCGGTGCGACGGCTGCTTGCGGATCGCCGGCGAGGTCCGTCGCAGATGGCGATGCGCCACGAGCTGCAATCCTTCCGGCGAGCGCAGGGCGCCGCTTACTGGCATCAGGACCGCCGCGCTGGCTGAGGGCGGCGCGCCCGGCAGGCGGGGCCCCGCGCCTGGGTTCCGGCTGCGGAGCTACCGCCTAGGAGCAACCGTCGCCTAGCTCGACTTCTTGCCACCCTTGCGACCGGCAGCAGCCTTCTGGGCGCGATTACCGCCGCTGCCGCTCCCGCTCGACTTGCTGCTCTGGCTGCTCCCACCTCGCGCGGCGACGTGGTTAACGCCCCACCCGAGGCCTTCGCGGGTCAGCTTGGGACGTTGATCACGCCCCACGTGGCCAACGTCCCACGGTTGCGCTGAGAGCGCTCGAGTGGGACGTTGTCCACGGCGGTTCGCCCGCCATCCGCGCCTGACGACCACACGCTGACCTCAGCCACAAGCTGCCTATCGCACGCCTCCACGGGACCAACGACCTCCTCGGGTCCTTCAGCTAGGCACGTCCCGTCGCAGTCACGCGGAGTTGCGTTGTCTCGGAGATCCGCAGGTCGCTGCTGTCGAGCTGGGGCGCCCGCCCGTCGGCCGCGCGCCGGATCGCGGGGCGGCGGTCGAGGCTGAGGAGGATTCCCTGAGCGTCTGGGGCGAGCTCGATCTCACGCTGTCCGCGAGTGTTGTCCTTCCACAGCGCGACGACCGATGAAGGCGGCCGATCGGCTCGCCAGGCGTTCTCAACCATGCCGTACGAGGTCAGGGTCAACACCGCGGATCCCGGGTCGTCGGCAAGGACAGATGCGTAGCGTGCGGTCCACCGCGAGCCGAGTTGCGGGCCGTCGAGCAGCAGCGCGACCACGAGGTCGGGACCAACCGTGCGCACCAGGTCGGCGACCTCGTCGAGCTGGGCGAGGTCCTCGCACACGAGCGCCGCGATCGTGTGACCGTCGTCGCGCTCGATGATCTCCAACGAACGGCGTTTGATCTCGATCGCCTCCCACCAGCGCACCCGCGGGTCGAGTACGTGCTCGAGGTGGTACTGCTCGATCTGACTGCGGTCGAGCGACCATCGATGATGCTTGTCCTGGCGGTAGTGCCACCACTGACCGTCGACCGATGCGCCGAAATGCACCCAGTTCGATCCGAGTGAGCCGACCGGGACGGACGCGTCCCTGACTCCGGCGATGAGCATCGGCACGTCGTGTCGCGAGAGCACGGCTTCGAGGCGGGCCAGGTCTTCGTCGGCCACCGAGCTTTCGGGCAGAACAACAATGTCGACCTGATCCGCATGCTCAGCCGCCGAGGCCAGCACGCGATCGACCAGCGAGACATCGAGTGGCTCGGCGGGCTGGTATCGGAAGAACCCGATGGGCTCGACGTCGCGCTCGCGGACCGACTGCGGCACCGGCTGGAAGTCGCGGGCGGAAACCCGCAGCGGCCACGGGAGCAGCAAGACGTTCAGCTGCCGCGATGCGGCGTCCCGCCCAGGGGTTCTGACCCGACGCACGCGATAACCCACGGCCGGCCCGGTCCGGGATGCGTAGCGGGAGATCGACCGCAACGTGATCCCGCCGTTGCGGGTGCGGTATTTCGGCAGAACCCGCAGCACGGCCGGATCAATCCGCGACAACGACCCGGTCTGCGTGAGCTGCTCACGCATCCGCGTCCGTAACGCGACTCCGGCGTCGGGAGCGGTTGTGCCGGGCGCGAGGCCGGCACATGCCTCGTCGGCGACCGCGTGAAGGGTCAGCAGCGCTTCACACAGCCTCCAGGCGCGGCCTGACGCGATCTCATCGAGTGGCGTGTCGAGGGAGCTGCGAATGACGTCCCACTCTCGACCCACGAGGTCGGGTGGGTTGCTCGCTCCCTCGATGGCCCAATCGGACCACTGCCGCGCAGCAGTCTCAACCGCCTCTTGCCATGCCGTCGGGCCGAGCGGGGGCCATTCACGTCCCGGCGGAGGTGAAACGGCGAACCGATACGCCTCCGACTGGTCGAGGAGCACGTCGGTGAACGCGAACATGTCCGCCGGCCAACGGAGAAGATCGTTGTCCGCCGGCCGGCGGGACGCGGTGAGCCAGGTCGAGGCAACTGTCGCCTCGACCTGACTCACCGGGCTGATCGGTGCGGTGTCAACCGAATCAAAGAGCTGCGATGGCATGTCGTCTTCTCCTAGAGGGTGTCGCAGGCAAGGAGTTCAAGATGTACGCGTCGACTCGGTCGCGCTTGCCCTTCACGACGAGTTGGGGACGTGATTCGACGTCGGCCTCGGGAGGGAGCCGGTGGTAGGTGTCGGCGCCGATCAGGACCTCGCCGATCGGAGCTTGACCCTGAAGCCGCGACGCCACGTTGACCGCGTCGCCGACCACGGCATAGACCACATAGCCGGGTCCACCGAGCTCCCGGACGAGCGCCTCACCGCTGTTGACGCCGACCCTGAGCTTGGGCCAGTCGGGATGGTCCGCGGCCATGGTATGCATCCGGCGTTGGAGCTCGAGTGCCGCGCTCGCGGCAAGCGACGCGTGGTCGGGCTGGTCTCCGCGGGTGTTGAAGGTGGCCATGATCGCGTCACCCATGAACTTCTCGACCTCGCCGCCAAACGTCTCGGATATCAGGGGCGTCGCCATGCCGTAGTAGCTGCTGAGCATCGCCGCCACGTCCGCTGGCGGGGATTGCTCTGAGAACGTGGTGAAGCCGGCGAGGTCCGCGAACAGCACGCTTACCTCCTGCGTCCGCTCCCGTGTCGCCGGGAGGTATAGCTGGCGAAAGCGCTCCTGCTGCCACTGGTTACGAGCTGCGAACACGATGATCACGTACGCCGTGATGATCAGTGCGTGCCACTCCCACCAGCTCGCGTGCCAGGTGCGCTCGCCTACCAGAGCCGAGCCGCACAGCGCCTCGCCCACGAGTACGAAGCACGCGACGATGCTCGCCGGGAGCAGGGTCATCTTCCCGCGGTACTCGACCACGTATCTGATCGCCGAGACGCCGTAGGCGACGGCGCCCAGAGCCGCCAGGATCCGCAGCCCGATCCCGCCGCCCTCCGGGGTTCCGCCCACGAGCGGGGGCAGCTGCGCCGTGGTCCACACCCACCAGAGGGCCATCGCACCGAATACGGAGAGGCGCAAGGCGACTCGGTGGCGCATCACCGCGCCGGCGATCTGCGGGTGCACGCCGATGAACGCCGACGCGAATGCAAACACCGCCGCGATCAGCATTCCTACCGGGATGGCGATCGCGAAGCCCGGGAAGTAGCTGGCGAGCAGCACGCCCGGCGTTCCGAGTGCATGAAGGGCCAGGAAACCGCCGGTGGCCAGGAAGCCGAGCGAGAGCAGGAATACGCGGGCGTCGCCTCGTCGCTCGGCGGCGGCCCCGGCGGCGTAGGCCAGGGCCAACGCCGCCAACCCGACCGCCAGGAACAGGACGAAGTGCAGGCGCGGGGTACTCCACGTGGGATCGAGCTGCTGTCGCAGGAACAGAGACACGAGTCCCACGAGCGGCAGGATCGACGCCACGATCCAGGCCGCGGCCGTGAGGAGCCGCGACAGTCTGAGGCGTTCCATAATCCGGCGACTACTTCGATCGCTCGTGGGCACGACGGCGCAGGTCGGCGATCCTTGCGGTCCTCAGTGTGCGAAGGAGATGCGGTGACATAATCGTCCTCGTTTCGTGATTAAGAGGCCCTATGGCCGGGCCGAATCCAAGGGTCCGTCGGTGCGCTTAACCAGCGCTTTCTGGTCGCTGAACCGTTGCAGCGCTATAAACGAGAAGTCATGTCAGGTGAGGTGGAGACCTCACGTCTCGAGTTCCGGGTTCTGGGACCGTTTGAAGTGCTGCGCGATGGCCAGGCGGTCGACCTCGGTGCCTATCGACAGCGCGCGCTACTGGCGTTGCTGGTGCTGCACGCGAACGAGGTCGTCTCGCGTGAGCGCTTGATCGAGGAGCTTTGGGGCGAGAGGTCGCCCGGCAGCGCCCCGAATATGGTCCAGGTGTACGTCTCGCGATTGCGCAAGGCCCTCGGGCCCGGTCTGCTGGTTACCCAGTCGCCGGGGTACGTGCTCCGGCTCGGCGACGCGCAGGTCGACGCGCTGGTGTTCGCGGATCTGGTGGCGCGAGCACGCGACGCGATGGCTCAAGGCGACGCTTCGGGCGCGCGCGAGCTGTTGGTCACTGCGATCGCGATGGTGCGCGGCGAGGCGCTGGCGGATTTCGGCTATGAGTCGTTCGCGAAGAGCGAGGTGGCGCGGCTCGAGGAGATGAGACTCGAGGCGATCGAGCTACGGATCGACGCCGACCTGATGCTGGGACATCACGCGCGGCTGGTCGCGGAGCTCGAGCAGCTGATTGGTCAGCATCCGTTCCGCGAGCGACTTCGCGGGCAGCTGATGCTCGCCCTGTACCGCTCAGGCCGGCAGGCGGAGGCGCTTGCGGCGTACCGTGCGGCGCACAGCACGCTCGTGGAGGAGCTCGGGATCGAGCCCGAGCCGGCGTTGCGAACGCTGGAGCAGGCGATCCTCAATCAGGATCCGGGGCTGGACGTCGCCGCACCGGCTCCCGGGCCACCAGTTGACAGCGAGAGCCCGTCGCCTTCGGGGAACCTGCCGCCAGAGCTGACCAGCCTCCTGGGCCGCGAGCGCGAGCTCGAGCGTATCGGCGCGCTTGTTCATCTGCACCGGGTGGTGACGGTGGTCGGCCCCGGCGGAGTGGGCAAGACCCGCGTCGCGCAACGTGTCGCGGGCGAGCTGGCAAACATATTCCCGAACGGGGTCTGGCTCGTGGACCTCGCGGCGATCCGCCGCGGCGACGACGTCGGCGATGCGGTCTTGTCGACGCTCGGGATCTCCGATCGCCCTGGAAAGCCCGCGTTGGATACGGTCGTGGCCGCGCTCCGCGAACGGCGGCTGCTGCTGGTTCTGGACAACTGCGAGCACGTGCTCGGATCGGCGGCCGAGGTCGCCGCTCGACTGGTCGGCGAGTGTCCCGGCGTCGCCCTCGTGGCCACCAGTCGAGAGCCCCTGGCGATCGCCGGCGAGTGGGTCGAGCGGCTCGAGCCGCTGGCCACGAGTACTGACGGCTCCGCGCTGCCTGCGGCGGTCGCGCTATTCCTCGACCGAGCGGAGATGCATGGAGCATCATGGGAGGGCCGAGAGACTGTCCTCGACACGATCCGCGAACTGTGCGTCAGGCTCGACGGGATCCCACTGGCGATCGAGCTGGCCGCCGCGCGCACCCGCGCAGTCTCGCCGGCTGAGCTGCTCGCCAATCTCGATGACCGCCTCCGCCTCCTGGCCCGTCCGCACCATTGGTCGGCGCCAGACCGGCAGCAGACGCTGGAGGCAACGATCGCGTGGAGCTACGAGCTCCTCGGCGACAGAGAACAGGCGACGCTGCGGCGCCTGGCCGTGTTCCACGGACGCTTCTCGCTGGCCGCGGCCGTTGCCGTGTGCGCGGACATCGGATCGGAGCTGGACATCCTCGAGCTCGTGACCGCACTGGTCGACCGCTCCGTGATGTCGATCCAGCGCCGAGCTGACGGTGGTTGCTACCGGCTCCTGGAGTCGATCGCCGTGTTCGCCGAGCAGCGCCTGCGCGAACACCAGGAGGACGCGCAAGCCCGCGATCGTCACGCCCAGTTCTTCCAGCAGCTCGCCCGCGGCGCCTGCGCGCCCAAACACGACTCCGAGCAGGCCGAGTGGGCGACGCGGCTCGACCTTGAACAAGACAATCTGACCGCGGCTTTGACCTGGTGCCTGGACGGGAACGGCGACCCGGCCGTGGGCGCCGAGTTGGCTGCCAACCTAGGACTGCACTGGGCTTTCCGCGGGCGTTCGAACGCCGCCCGACGATGGCTGGAGCGTGCGCTCGAGCTTCGCGATCGCGTTCCTCGTGCCACTCTCGCTGCGGTCGACCTCGCCCACGGCCACCTCGCGTACATCGACAGCGAGATGGAGATCAGCGTGGCCAGCGCGACCGAGGCGGTCGCGCTGGCGCGGGAGGCTGGCGAGGAGGGGTTGCTGGCCGAGGCGCTCGCGCTGCTGGCGCTCGCCGAGCAGGCCAGTGGCAGGGACGCCGACGCGACCGCCACCGCCGACGAGCTGCGGGTGATGCAATCGCAGCTCTCGAGCCCGCGGCCACGGGTCATGGCGCTGCTGGGTACGGCGCAGGTCGCGCTGGCCACCGGTCACCCGGAGCAGGCCAGGGCGGACGCATCCAGCGCGCGGGAGATCGCGCGTCAGTCGGGCGACTACCTCCGGGCGGCCAACAGCGGTTTTTGGCTGGCCTACGCGCTGGCGCTCGACTCGAAGATCCCGTCTGCTCGCACGGCAATGAGCGATTCCGAACAGGACGCCGTCCACTCTGGATATCAGCTGGTGGTCGTGGACAGCCTCAGCGCCCAGGTCGCATTCGCCGTGGCCGACGAGGATCTCGACACTGCTCGGCGTCTGCTCCCGACCGTCGTCGACATGCTGCGCGAGCAACGACGATGGGACGATCTCGGAAGTTGCCTGCGGCTCGCGGCTGGGGTGGAGTTCAAGCAGGGCTCCCCAGAGCGCGCGGGCGTGCTCATCGGCGCATCACGACGCTGGTCGGATCACCTGGACTTCCAGGACAAACTGCTGCTGCCGGAGTTCGACGACCTGGAGGGACAGTTGGGCGCCGGGCTCGGTGCCACAGCGTTTGCCGAGCTATCCGCCGAAGGCGCACAAATGAGCCTCGATGACGTTGCGAGCTTCCTGGTGGGCGCGTAAGTCTCGACCAGGACGAGATCGAGCCCGTAGCGGATCGGACCGCTCCTGCCGCCGAGCTCAACGGCGATTGACCGATCCTCTCAACACGTTGCTGTTTGCGTCGGAAGTGTGTATGGGATCTTGCGGGGAGACGGTTTTGACGTGAGCGTGGTTCAGAATCCGACGCCGGATGATCCCTCCGGCGGCCCAGCGGATGATGTCCCAGCGCGCGGGCGCAACGGTCGAGGAGGTCGCGGCCAGCCACTCGGTCTATGCCTCCCAGCCCGCAGCCGTGGCCGCCATCATCAAGCAGGCCGCAGCCGCGACCTGAGATCGACACGCCAGAATCACGACAGGTCAGACGGCGAGTGCGCGGCGTGCTCATGTGAAGGGCTCCGCGTCGCCGCGGACCTCAGCAGCGATGTGAAGTCCCCGACTGGCCCGAGGTGCGTCAGCTTGTCGGGGTTGACGATCGAGTTGATGCTCTGCGATCTGACCGCCGGCGATATCGAGCGCCACCACGGCGATCAGCCGCTGCTGCGCGTCGAGGTAGAGCGCTCCCGGGCCGCCGTTGACCTCGACGCGGCGCAGCGACACCCCCGGAACGCGGGCGCTGAGGACGGAGTTGATCAGCGTGCGCGCGACACGGCTGCGTCCGCGCAGCGACCGCGCGAGCGCCGGAACCTTGCCGCCGCCGTCGCCGGTCAGCTCCACGTCTGAAGCGAGCAGCGCCTCGAGCCCGGCGAGATCGCCTTGCTCGGCGGCCGCAAAGAACCGGGCTGCCAGCTCGTCGCGCTGCTCGCGCGTCGTTTGGAAGCGGGGCCGGCGCTGCTCGACGTGGCGCCTGGCGCGGGTGGCGAGCAGGCGCACGTTGCCCTCGCTCTTGCCGACGATCGCGGCGATCTCGCGGTATCGGTAGTCGAACACGTCGTGAAGCAGCAGCACCGCTCGCTGCTCGGGCGAGAGGCTCTCCAGCAGCACCAGCATCGCCAGCGACAGCGAGTCGGCCATCTCCGCCTGCTGCGGCGGGGTCATCGTGGCCGTCGGTGATGATCGGCTCCGGCAGCCACTCGCCGACGTAGCGCTCGCGGCGGGCGCGCGCGGAGCGCAGCTCGTTGATCGCCAGCCGCGTGGTCACGGTCGCCACGAACGCGCGCGGCGATGCGATCTGCTCGCCGGCGTCGAGCGCCTGATGCACCCGCAGCAGCGCCTCCTGCACCACGTCCTCGGCCTCGGAGACGCTGCCGAGCATCCGGTAGGCGATCGCGAACGACACCGGCCGCAGTTCATCAAGCAGTCGCTCGCGATCGGTCATGGCGCCGCGAACCCCTGCCGCCAGCTCGGGTGCGCCGGGCGCCACGCCGAGCTCGCGCTTGGCCTTCGCGTTCGACGCGCCGCGGATCTCGGTCATCATCACCACGCCGGCCTCACCGGCGAACGAGCCGCGCGACGAACCGAGGCACGCGCATCGGCTTCTTGGCGCCGAGCTGTCTGCGCCAGCGCCGGCAGCCACTCGGCGACCGGAGCGGGATCATCGTCGACCACGTTGTAGACACCGCGGCTGCCATGCTCGACCGCCGCGACCGTCGCCTCCGCAGCGTCGGCGACGTGGATGAACGACCACACGCCGCCGCCGTCGCCGACCAGCGGGAACTTGCGCCTGCGGACCAGCTCGAACTGCTCCTCGCCCACCGCCAGCGAGGTTCCCGGCCCGTAGAACGCGCCGTAGCGCAGCACGATCCCGTCCGTCCAGCGCGCACCGAGGACCGCGTCCTCGAGATGACGGATCGCGGCCAGGGTCTCGCGCATCTCGCGCAGGGGCGTCGGGTCGAGCGGGTCCGCCTCGCTCTTCACCGGCCCACCGGTGCGCACGTACGCGCCGTAGCCCGCTACCCCCTGCGCCACGAACCGTCGCACCCCGACCGCCTGCCCGGCCGACAGCAGGTGGTCCGTCCCCTCGGTCCGCAAGCGATTGGTCGGCGCGGCATCGCGCTCCGAGTAACGCATGACCCCCGCAAGCGCGGTCAGCTGGTGGACGATCACGTCCGGCCTCGCCCGCCCCACGGCGTCCGCGACCTGATCGGGATCAAGCGCGTCCGCGATCACCGGCACGGCGCCCAGCTCGTCGAGCATCGCCTGCTTTGACTCGCTCCGCGTCATCCCATGAACCACATGACCCGCGCCAACCAGACGCGGCACCAGCTGCCTTCCAATCGCTCCCGTCGCACCTGCCACGAACACTCTCATCAGTGACTCCTTTGATCTCCGGTCCGAACCTGGCTTGGTTGAATGACTGACCTCCACAACCCCAAGACAAGACAGCAGCCCGGGCTGTTACACCCCGAGCAACGCGGGGCCGAACGCGGACGCGCGCTCGATTCGGTCGCCCAACCGCGTCGTCGCCTGCCGGAGCGCGCGGGTTTTCATCCGGCGAGCCCATGCTCTTGAGCGCGCGCGAGAGAGGGGGCTCGTCGGCCCGACGACGAGTCGTGTCACAGGTGGGGCTGCTGTCTTGTCTTGTGAGGTGCAGATGGTTCCTCAACCGCTGGAGGGAGATGACAAGACATGACGACGCATCAGGAGCTCCCGAAGAGCACGAACCCCGTATCGGACCGCTTCGCCGCGTTGCCCGACGATGAGACGCTCGCGGAGACGGTCGTTGGACTTGAGAATCGCGGGTTGAGCGTCGAGGTGGTCGACGACTTGGACGCAGCGCGCCGCGCGGTCCTCGCCCGCATCCCAGAAGGCTCCTCCGTGATGACTAATGCGTCGGTGACGCTGGAGGAGACCGGGATCGTGCGGGCGATCGACAACGGTGGGCCCTACGAGTCGGCGCGTACCAAGGTGCAGGCCCTCGATCGCGCAACCCGGTTGCAGGAGATCAAGGCGATCATGGGCCAGCCCGACTTCGCCCTCGGCAGCGTCCATGCGATCACGCGCGACGGAACGCTTGTCATCGCGTCTGCATTGGGCAGCCAGCTCGCGGCCTACGCCTGGGGCGCCGCCAGCGTCATCTTCGTCGTCGGCGCGCAGAAGCTCGTGCCCGACCTCGCCGCCGCGACCGAGCGGATCTACGAGCACAGCTTCAAGCTGGAAGACGTCCGCGCGCTGGAGTCGTACGGTATTAACAGCCGCGTCGGCAAGATCCTCGAGATCCACCAGGAGGATCCGGGCCGAATCCACGTCGTCCTGATCCGACGACGGGTCGGGTTCTGAGCCAAGGTGACCCTGATGCCTCAACCACAGACGAGGAGATCCCCAATGAGCGAGCTCGTGTGGCGCGCGGCGCACCCGAGCTGGCGGCAAGGGTTCGCAGCGCCATGACCGATCGCGAGCGACTGCTCGACGACCTGCGGCCGGTCGCGTTCGCGATCGCCTACCGCATGCTGGGCAGCGTGTCCGAGGCCGAGGACGTCGTGCAGGAGGCGCTGCTGAGGGTGCATGAGGCACTCGATGCCGGCCAGCAGATCGCGTCGCCGCGTGCGTTCGCAGCCACCGTCACCACGCGGCTGGCGATCAACGAGCTGCGTTCCGCGCGCGCTCGCCGCGAGCGCTATGTCGGCGAGTGGCTGCCCGAGCCGATCATCACCGACGGCGACGATGATCCCGCCCGGCACGCGGAGACGGCTGACTCGCTGTCGCTGGCGATGCTGGTGCTGCTGGAGAGCCTCTCGCCCGAGCAGCGTGCCGTGCTGCTGCTGCACGACGTGTTCGACTACCGATACCACGAGATCGCGAAGATCGTGGGCAAGAGCGAGGACAACGTGCGCCAGCTCGCCACCCGGGCCAGACGCCACGTCGAGCAGCGCCGGCCCCGCTTCCAGACGACGCGCGAGCAACGCGACGAGCTGGCGCAGCGGTTCTTCGCCGCTGCCGAGCAAGGGGATCTAGGCGGGCTCGAGGCATTGCTCGCCCACGACGTCGAGCTGACCGCCGACGGCGGCGGGAAGGTGCCGGCGCTGGGCCGGTCGCTGCTTGGACGCAGCCGTGTCGCGCGCATGCTGATCGACTACTCGCTGCGCCGAGCCGCGCTTATCCCGGGAATCCAGATACGGCCGACGGAGATCAACGGCAGTCCGGGAGCGCTCTATCTCGATGCACAGCAGCGGCTGATCGCCGTGGTTGCACTCGAGATCGCCAGCGGCCAGATCACGAGCATCAAATCGATCGTCAACCCCGACAAGCTCGCCCACCTCGGCGAGACAATCGATTTCGACTCCCTGTTGCGCACACAAGCGCACCACGACTAGCACGGACCAGGATCCGGATCGGGTTGATCGGGCGGCTGTCGCTGTGCAACGCTGTGTGAGCGCATGAGCCTTTCTGACGGCGAGCCCAGCCGCACTGTTGATGCCGACTGGATCGCAGCGCACGTGGTCGATCCGGGGGTTCGGCTTGTCGAGATCGATGTCAGTCGCGCTGCCTATGACGAGGGACACATTCCGGGCGCGGTCCTGTGGAACGCCTATACGGATTTGCGTGATGAGGGCTACCGACCTGTGGGGCCGGCGGAGCTCGAGCGTTTGCTCTCGCGCTCTGGGATTTCGCGTGAGACCTGCGTGGTCGTCTACGGTTACGGCGCTCCGCTCGGCTTCTGGCTACTGAGGGCATATGGTCACGAGAACGTGCGGGTGCTGATGGGCCCGCGTGAGCAGTGGGCGGAGGCGGGGCACGAATGGACCACGGACGAGCCCACTCCCGCGGAAACCGCTTATCCGCCGGTGGAGGCAAACGCCGATCTGCTTGCGGCCCGAGAGGCCGTGCGGGACGCTATAGGTGACCCGGCGCAGGTTCTCTTGGACGTGCGCTCGGAGGCCGAGTACCGCGGCGAGCGCTTCTGGCCGTCGGGGGCTAGTGCGGACGCCGGCCGTGCAGGCCATGTCCCGGGTGCCGTCAACGTCCCGATCGACTCGCTGCGCACCGACAGCGGGACCCTCAAGGATCCCGATGAGCTGCGTCGCGTTCTCGAGCAGGCGGGGGTGAGTAAGGACAAGGCTTTGATCACCTACTGCACCATCGGTAACCGGGCGAGCGAGGCATGGTTCGCGCTCGCGCATCTCCTCGACTATCCCGACGCGCGCGTCTACTACGGCTCGTGGGTCGATTGGGGAAAGGCGACCGACACCCCCATCGAAAGCTAGCCGGGGGGCACGCGTTTTTGTTCCAGGACGCCCGCATGTTGACGCCGGCGATCGACGAGTTCCTCTGATATGGACGACCCGCACCGGTTGGAGCGGTTCGTCGAGGCGCAGGATCGGGGAGGCACCTACGAGCTCGCCGTCGGCGGAGCTGCGGGCCGGCCGCAAGCGCGGCCACTGGATGTGGTTCGTCTTCCCGCAGATCTCCGGGCTGGGACAGAGCCCCATGTCCCGGCGGTACGCGATCGCCTCGCTGGAGGAGGCCCGCGCCTATCTCGAGCATCCGGTGCTGGGCCCCCGGCTCACCGAGTGCACGCGGATCGTCTCCGAGCTGGACGCCGGCAGCGCCGAGGAGATCTTCGGAGGCATCGACGCGATCAAGCTGCGCTCGTCGCTGACGCTGTTCGCTCGGGCAGACCCCGGAGATGCGCTGTTCCCCGCCGTGCTGAACCAGTACTTCGGCGGCCAGGCCGACCCGGCCACCGATCGCCTGCTTTCCTGAGTCGAGTGGCTCATGCGCCAGGTAGATCGCCACGTGGCGGGGTCACTCACTCCGAGCTTTTCACTCAGCGAGTTAATCGTCCGGTTAAGAACCACCGACACCTCCCGGTTTTCGGGGGGTTTTCTCACCCTAATCCGCTACCGCCTGACACGAGCGCCGGACCGGCGTTTACGGATTGGGACCGGAGGGAAACTGACCCCCCGGTCGCCCAGACGACCAGGGTTGGGGACCCTGACACATCGCCAGCCGGCTTCGGAGGCCGTCCATGAAACCGATCTCGATCCCAGGTACTCGGCTCTTGGGCAGAGTCGCCGCGCTTTTGTCAGCTTTGGCGCTCGTCGCCGCGTTCGCTCCCACGGCGGCGGCACCGACCGCCTCCGCCGCCGACTCGGCTCCGTCATGCCCCTGGCTCGATTCGTCCCTGTCGGTGAGCGCACGGGTGCAAATGCTGCTCAAGCAGATGACGCTCCCGGACAAGATCAACATGGTCACGGGCGCCGGCTTCAGCGAGCCGTATGTGTTCTTCACCTCGGGGATCCCGAGCCTCTGCATCCCGCCGATCGGCGAGGAGGACGGCCCGCTCGGCGTCGGTGACGGTCTCACCGGCGTGACCCAGCTGCCCGCCTCGGTGGGGCTGGCGGCGAGCTTTGACAAGTCGCTCGCGCGTCAGTACGGAGATGTGATCGGCTCCGAGGAGCACGGCAAGGGAGCGATGGTCAACCTCGGCCCGACCGTGAACGTCGACCGCGATCCGCGCTGGGGGAGGTCATTCGAGGCGTTCACCGAGGACCCGTTCCTCAACAGCGCCATGGCCGTATCCGAGATCCGCGGGGTGCAGAGCGAGGGCGAGATGGCCCAGGTCAAGCATCTCGCGGTCTACAACCAGGAGACCAACCGCAACACGCCGGCCGACGACGCGATCATCAGCCAGCGGGCGCAGCACGAGATCTACCTGCCGGCGTTCTGGGCCGCGACCAACCAGGCGAAGGCGTCGTCTGCGATGTGCTCCTACAGCGTGATCAACGGCCAGTTCGCGTGCCAGAACCAGGATCTGATGAAGGACACGCTCGATCAGCGCTGGGGATTCCCCGGCTTCGTTACCTCGGACTTCCAGGCCACGCACTCGACCGTGCAGTCCGCTGACGCGGGCATGGACCAGGAGATGCCCGCGCCCCAGTTCTACGGCTCGGCATTGCAGACCGCTGTGGATCAGGGCCAGGTGAGCATGGCCACACTGAACCAGATGGTGCGCCGGATCGTGCGCGAGATGTTCCGCTTCAACGAGTTCAACAATCCGCCGACGGGCACCACGAGCACGGTCGTCACGACCCAGGCCCACCAGGCAATCGGGACCAAGGTCGCCGAGGCCGGCACCGTCCTGCTCAAGAACAGTGGCAAGACTTTGCCGCTGCAGGCGAACGGCGGCGGCTCCGTCGCCGTGATCGGGCCGGCCGCCTCGGCCTCGCCGAGCGACACCGGCGGTGGCAGCGCGTTCGTGACTGCCCCGTCCAGCGTGACGCCGCTTCAGGGCATTCAGGCCGCCGCCGGATCAGGCACGAACGTCAGCTACACCCAGGGCCTGCCGACCGACACGTCGCTGGCCCCGATTCCGGCCTCCGCGCTGACGCCCGCCTACGCTCCGACCGGCGGCGGCGGCACCTACACGGGGACGCTGACCGCGCCCGAGACCGGTACCTACGTGCTCGCGTTCCGAAACCCGGGCAACTTCTCGGTCACCAACCTGTCGCTCGACGGCAAGATCATCCTCGCCAACCCCGGCACCCCGCCGATCTCGACCTACTCGGTCGCGGTAGATCTCCAGCAGGGCCACACCTACACGCTGACGCTCAACGGCGGCGGCCCGTCGGCCAATCTCAGCTGGGCCAAGCCGTCGGATCTCGCGCCTGGGATTCAGCAGGCCGTGAACGCCGCCAGGTCGGCATCGACGGCGGTCGTCGTCGTCTCCGACGACACCGAGTCAGAGGCCGCGGATCGCGCGGGTCTGAACCTCCCCTCGGCCCAGGACGAGCTGATCTCCGCCGTCGCGGCCGCCAACCGCCACACCGTGGTCGTCGTCAACGCGGGCGCGCCGGTAGCGATGCCGTGGCTGAAGCAGGTCGCGTCGGTGGCCGATGCCTGGTACCCCGGCCAGAGCAATGGCACAGCGCTCGCATCGGTGCTGTTCGGCAACACCGATCCGAGCGGCCACCTGCCGGTCACGTTCCCCAAGGACCTCGGTCAGGTGCCGGCCTCAACCCCGCAGCAGTTCCCCGGGGTCAACGGTCAGGTCGACTACTCGGAGGGGATCGAGGTCGGCTATCGCCACTACGACGCCACCGACGAAACCCCGCTGTTCCCGTTCGGATTCGGCCTCTCGTACACGACCTTCAAGTACAGCCACCTGAAGATCACGCCGAATCCGGTCCTGAACACCGCCTCGAACCCGGGCGCTACGAGCTGCAAGTGCAACGGCCAGTCCACCCACGAGGTCACGGTGTCGGCGACGGTCACCAACACGGGCAAGGTCGCCGGCGCCGACGTCGCACAGCTGTACCTGGGTGACCCGGCCGTGGCGGCCGAGCCCCCGCGACAGCTCAAGGGCTTTGACCGCGTGCACCTCGCTCCCGGGGCATCGACGACCGTGCAATTCACGCTCAACGGCCACGACCTGTCGTACTTCAACGAGACCGCCAACGGCTGGGTCGTGCCCGACGGCCGCTTCAACGTGTTCGTCGGTGACTCCTCGGGGCTGAAGGACCTGCCGTTGCGTAGCGACTTCACCGTTGCGCGGACCGTGGGAGCTCGCTACGTCACCGTCTCGGCCCCGACCACGGTCGACGCCGGCAGCGCGGCCACGGTCAGCGCAACGCTCGTCAACAACGGCGACTTCGCGCTCCATCAAGCCCAATTCAAGCTCAACGTGCCTGCCGGCTGGACCGCGAGCAGCCCCGGTCCGGTGACGATCGCGGCCGGCAAAAAGGTGACCGAGAGCTTCCGCGTGACCCCACCCGCCAATGCGAAGCCGGGCACCAGCACGCTCACCGTCGACGTGACCGCGGACGGTGGATCAAAGGGCGGCACGGCGCTGGTCCAGGGGTCCACCACGACTGTCGTGCCGTCCGCGTCGTTGAAGGCGGCGTACAACAACATCGGAATCAGCGATAACTCCGACGAGGCCGCCGCCAACTACGACGACGTCGGCGACAGCTTCTCGGCGCAGGCGCTGGCGGCGGGCACGCCGAACGCGCTTACGCCGGGCGCCAATGTCACGATCGGTCAGACCACGTTCACGTGGCCTGATGTGCCCGCGGGCACGCGCGACAACGTAGTCACGTCGGGCCAGACCGTCGACCTGTCCGGTAACGGCACCGATCTCGGGTTCCTCGGGTCAAGCCAGAACGGCACCGCGAGCGGGACCGTCACCGTCAACTACACGGACGGCTCGAGCCAGTCGTTCAACCTCAACATGGCCGACTGGTTCGCGAACGCTCCCGCGGTCGGTGACCAGATCGCCACGACCACGTCGAGCTGGAACTTCCAGAGCAACTCGCTCGGACCCCATCCGGTGAGCGTCTACTTCGCGTCGGTGCCGCTCGACCAGAACAAGAACGTGCAGTCGGTGACGCTGCCGATCGTGGCCAATGCCGGTGGGACGACGGCGATGCATATCTGGGCGATGGCGATCGGGAACGGAACACCGACGATGGGCGCGCCGTTCTCATCGCTCGCGGCGGCCTACGACAACGCCGGGATCAGTGACGACTCCAACCCGTCCGCGGCCGATTTCGACGGCACGGGCGACAGCTTCTCAGCGCAGGCGCTGGCTGCCGGGACGCCGACCCCGCTCACCGCAGGCGGCCAGGCGACGATCGGCGGCGTCACGTTCACGTGGCCGAGCGGCGTCGGGGCGCCCGACAACGTGATCGCCGACGGGCAGATCATCGACCTGTCGGGATCTGGAGACGAGCTCGGCTTCCTCGGCTCGGCCGGCTTCGGTGCGGCATCGGGGAGCGGCACGATCACCTACACCGACGGCAGCACCCAGCCGTACAGCATCTCGATGGCGGACTGGTTCAACAACGCCCCGGTCAGCGGCGACGAGATCGCCACCACCACATCGAGCTGGAACTTCGCGAGCACCACGCAGACTAAGCATCCGGTCAGCGTGTACTTCGCCTCGGTCCCGCTCGATCCGGGCAAGACCGTCAAATCGGTGACGCTGCCGACCGTCGGCAGCGGCGTCGGGAACGGCATCAACGCGATGCACATCTTCTCGATCGCCGCCGGGAACGGCACGCCGACCAGCGGTGGGTCGTCGTCGGCCACGGCCGCGGAGGCGAGCAGCACCCGACGCGAGGCGCACTTCAAAGCGCATACGGGACGTGGAGCCCGCCCCAGCCGCCATGCGCTCGTCACGGTCGCGCGGTGAGCGTCGCCAGTGCTCCTACGGCCTCGTGGATCGGTGGGAGGTTGGCGATCTCATCGGCGATCCGCCGCGCCGCGGCGTGGTAGCCCGGATCGGACAGCAGCTCGGGCACGGCGGCAGTGAGGGCTGGCGTCGCGGCGATGCCCCCTTCTAGCGCCACGCCGGCTGCGAGCTCGGCGATGCGACGGGCGTTCAGCGGTTGATCGGCGAACAGGGGGATGAGCGCCATGGGGACGCCGGCGGCGAGCGCGCCCAGAACCGAGCCGGCGCCGCCGTGTCCGACCATGACTGCGGCCTCGCGCATCACGGCGGATTGCTCAACCCAACGCTCAACCCTCACCGAGGCCGCCAGCGGACCGAGCTCAGCGGGATCGCGCCGATCACCGATCGTCACCAGGAGCCGCAGCCGCAAATTGGCGAGTGCTTCTAGCACGCCGCGATAGAGGCTTGGAAAGTAAGGTCGGTTGGGCGAGGCGACCTCGGTGCCGAATGACACGTACACCAGGGGCGCGTTGGGGTCGCCCCAGCCGTCAAGCGTCGGCGACGACACCGGATCGGCCGGGAGACGAAAGCGTTGGATACGCCCTGACGTCGGGGTGGCTGGGTCCTCCAGCGACGCGGGCGCGAGCGTCAGCACCAGCTCGCGCGTCGGGCGGACCTCGGGATTCGGCGCAAGCCCGACGACGGCTCGCAGCTCATCGAGTCGGATCGCCACGAGCGAGAAAAACCGTTCGGCCAGCGCCGTCGACAGGCCGATGGCGACCTGGGCGTGCGGGACGCTGAGGCGCTCGGCGGCGATAAGGGCGGAGAACTCCGCGCTCTCGCGCACGACGACATCGGGACCCCAGTCCTCGATCGTTTCAAGCATGTCGGGCAGCGCCGTGCGGGCGTACATGTCGACGTAGAGTTCGCTGGCGGCGCGCTCGATCGCCTGCATCGGCGACAGCACCTCCTGGCCCGCGTGGAAGCGAGCGATCTCCTCCGTGGAGGGCTCGGCCAGCGGCCGAAACTCCAACCCCGCGCGCGCCACCAGCGCTCCGGCGCTCGCATGGCCGACAACAACCACTTGGTGCCCGCTCCGAACGCAGGCCGAAGCGAAGGGCACCAGCGGACCGAGATGGCCCGCCCCGCCGGTCGTGGCGAACAAAACTCGCATCGGCCCGATTGTGGCTCGTGACCGTTAGTCGCCGCAGCAGGGCGACTCCGTCTCGGGGATGTATCGGCCACGAACTCTTGACGCGGGACGGCCTTCCAGATAAGCGCCGCGCATAAGTTCATAGTATTTTTGCGCTGTTGAAGACTCGGAACGGTCGGCGCCAGCGGCGGAATGTGTCTCGGGCTCGACCGCTGACGATCCGGACATTGTGTACGATATTGTCGAACCCGGTTCGACAATGACGAACGCACTAGACGAGCAGATTCTCGAAGTTCCGTCCCGCTTCTGTCCGGATGACCGTTCTCACGAGCCGCGGTTCCGGGTCACCAGACCCGCCCTGACGTAAACCAACCGGCTGCTCTGTCAGCGGACGTGGCCGACGAAGGAGGTAGGCGAGACTCATGTCAATTTCGATGCGACGACTGCTGATTGGAGTCGCGCTTCTTATGGGCGCTGCGGGCGCCATCTTTGTTACCGCCGGCAGGCAGGCATCCGCTTCGGCGGGCGCCCCGGCCTCCGCATCGGCCTCGGCGCCGTCCCAGACCCCGGTGAATTCGGCGACACCAACGACCGGGCCGGTCCCGACCACGTGCGCTGGGCCGACCGTCAACACCAACAAGACCATCACCTTCTGCCTCAGCGCCCCGCAGGCCACCAACGTGCAGCTCAACTTCCAGAACATGCTCGGTCTGTCGCCGGCGGCGGACGCCTTCCCGATGACCCAGGGAACCGGCGGTATCTGGTACATCACCGTGACGCCGCCCGCCGGCGCGAATTGGTACGGCTACAACTTCACCGTCGACGGGGCGCACGTCGCCGATCCGAACAACCGCGACATCTGGACGGGTACGCCCGGTTCTTTCAGCTCCGTAGGGGCTTGGAGCATGGTGATGGTGCCCGGTGCGGCGTCGCAGTACATGGCGGAGACGAATGTCCCACATGGCGCCGTGGCCACAGTGAACTACCACTCCAAGCTCGGGAAGACCGAGCGCCGGATGACGGTCTACACCCCTCCGAACTACAACAGCAAGCGGGCCTACCCGGTTCTCTACCTCATGCACGGGGCTGGCGGCAACGACACGGACTGGACCGTGAACATGCGCGCCAACTACATCCTGGACAACCTGATCGCGCAGGGCAAGGTCAAGCCGATGATCGTCGTCATGCCTGACACGAACGTCGGGACGAACCCGTCGACCACGATCACCCAGGACCAGTTCATCAACACAGAGCTGACGGGCACGATCATCCCGTACATCGAGCAGAACTACCGGACCCTCGCAGGACCGCAGAACCGAGCCCTCGCCGGGCTGTCGGCGGGCAGCTTCCACGCGCGGAACGGCTTGTTCAAGGACCCGAATGAGTTCAGCGACTACGGCCTCTTCAGCAACGGAGGCATGTCCACCACTCAGATCAACGACCTGGCCCAGAACCACCCCGGCCTGATCCGCGGTGTCGTCCAGGCCGAGAAGGCCGGAGTGATCAAGGAGATCTGGATCAGCCAAGGTGGGGAGGAGCCGCAGGCGATCCCGGGCCTTGCGAACGAGCTGCAGCCCACCCTGACGTTCTACGACCAGAACGCAATCAAGTACAAGTTCGTGCCCGGCGACAGCATCGGGGCGATCTACGGCCACGTCTGGGACACGTGGCGCAAGGATCTGGTCGCGTTCGCACCGACTCTCTTCCGGAACAAGTGACCGACCGGTGAAGTGACGTTCCGTGCCGTTCCCGCGGTCGGACGCGATGTCGTCGCGGCTGACCCGGGAACGGCACGGGCTATTGAACTCAGCCGAGTCCCTGCGCGAAGCCCTGCCGCCAGCTCGCGTAACGCGGCTTCCAGCCGAGCTCGCGCCTGGCCTTCTCGTTGGAGGCGCCGCGCACGTCGGTCATCATGAGCGTTGCTGTCTCACCGGCCGCCAGCCGCCCCAGCCAGCGTGGGATATGCCTCGGTGGCTTGGCGTCCAGCGCGGTCGCTAGCACCGGCAGCCACTCCCGGACGGGCGCCGGCTCGTCGTCGACAACGTTGTAGATGCCCGGCTGGCCGTGGTCGACCGCGGCGACGGTCGCCGTCGCGGCATCGTCGATGTGGACGTGCGACCAGACGCCACCCCCATCGCCGATGATCGGGAACCGACGCTTGCGGATCGGCGCCGCGATCTGGGCATCCGGAGCCAGGCTGACCGCGGTCCCCGGACCGTAGAAGCCGCCGTAGCGCAACGCGAGACCCTCGCCCCACTCGATCGTCGTCACCGCCCGCTCCAGGTGGAGGATCCCCACCAGCGGAGTCCGAAGCGCCGCCGGCGGGTTCGGATCCAGCGGCTCGGCCTCGGTCTGCGCCGGCCCGCCTGTGCGGGCGAATCGAAAAGCCCCAAAGCTCTGCGCCACGAAGCGCCGTGCCCCCACGCCGCGGCCGGCGGCCAAGAGATGGTCCGTGGCCTCGGTACGCAGTCGGTTGGTCATCGTCGCCGCGGACGAGCGGTCGGGGTGGCGCATGTCGCTCGCCGACAGCTTCCCCGACAGCGCCGTGAGCTCATGCACGATCACCTCGGGCGCGGCGGACGCCACCGCTTGGGCGACCGCGTCGGGGTCGAGGGCGTCGGCCACGACCGGTCGCGCTCCCAGGCTGAGGACCAGGTCCCGCTTAGATGCGCTCCTGGTCATCGCGACCACCTCGTGGCCTCGCGCCACGAGCTGCGGAACGAGTGCTCTGCCGAGAACGCCCGTGGCGCCGGCTACGAAGACTTTCATGACTGCTCCCTTCGTCTCATTTGCCCTCTGAGACGAGATACAGGCGCCGCCTGTGACAGGGCCCAGTGCTCACTTGGGCTGGTCATTGCCGGCTCCGAACAGCGCAACGCTCCAGCACCGGGCGCCGGCTGTTATCGAATGTGGCCCGACTGTTATCGCCGATCGGGACAGTTGCGGGCGTCCGTTGCACCTACTGGAAACGACGAGGTGAACCATGTCGGATTCAAGTTCTGCTCGGGTCATCACGCGCTTGTTGCCGGCCCTCGTCGCCGGATGCGCGCTGGCGGCTCTCCTGCCGAGCGCCGCGTTGGCTTCGTCCCCAAGCGGGTCGACCGGTCAACGTGACCGTGACGGGCGCGGCGACGGCGACCGTCGATGGGTCAGTCAATCCCGGTGGGGAGACAACGACGTATGACGTCGGCTACGACGTCGCTAGCTCGGACTGGTGCACAACCGGCGGCGCTTCGGGTCCGCCGGCGAACGCGACCACGGCGCAGACGCTCGGGTTCACCGACAACGACTTTCATGACGTATCGGTTGACCTGACCGGGCTGACGCCCGGAACGCAGTACTGCGCCGCAGTGGTCGCCAGCAACTCGTCGGGCAGCGCGACCGGCGAGCAGTTCCAGTTCGGCGCGGGCCTGCCGCTCGCCTCGACGTTCGATGCGAACGCCACCGGCGCCAGCACCGCGACGGTCGAGGGGAGCGTGAATCCCTCCGGGCAGACGACGACGTACAAGGTTGAGTACGACGTGGCGGACTCGGACTGGTGCCAGACGGGCGGCGAGTCGGGATCGCCGGCCAACTCGACCACGGCGCAAACCCTGGGTTTCACCGACTCGGCACCCCATGACGTGACGGTCGCGCTGAGCGGCTTGAGTCCCGGGACGGACTACTGCGCCGACCTCATCGCCTCCAACTCCTCGGGGGACGCAGACGGTGGGCAGGCGTTCTTGGAAGCGGCGCTGCCGGATGTGCTCACGGAGGACACATTCGCAACCGGGTCGACGACGGCAAAGGTCGACGCGCTCGTGAATGGGATCGGTCAGCCGACGAGCTACGCGGTTCAGTACGACCTGGCCAGCTCGCAATGGTGCCAAACCGACGGCGCCTCAGGAGCAGCGGCGCACTCGACGCCATCCCGGCCACTCGGGTTCACCGACTCCAGCGATCACGAGGTTTCGGTCGCGGTGACAGGTCTCCTCGCCGCGACGGACTACTGCGCCGACCTCGTCGCCACGAACGCGTCGGGTAGCGAAGACGGCGGACAGGTCGATTTCACGACGCTGACCGCTAGGCCGACGGTGGCGACCGGACCGGCGACGGACGTGGGCCCGATGAAGGCCACGCTGACCAGCACGGTCAATCCGAGCGGCCTGACTACGACCTGGCACTTCGAGTACGGAACAACCGAGAACTACGGTTCCTCGACCCCGAGTGCCGGCGCGGGTTCGGGCGCAACGCCCGAGACGGAGGCCGCGGGGATCGCGAGCCTGTCGCCCGGCACCACCTACCACTACCGGATCGTCGCCGCGAATTCCGACGGAACCACGGACGGCCCGGACCGCACGTTCACGACGACCGAGCCGCCGACGGTCGCAACCGCGGGGGCGACGGACCTGAGCGCGACCACGGCGACGATCCACGGCACGGTCAATCCCAACGGGCTGGCCACCACCGTGCACTTCGACTACGGCAAGACGAGCCGCTATGGCTCTTCGACCCAGATCGCCGGCGCGGGGTCGGGCTCGAGCACTCAAGCGGTGATCTCCAGGCTCGCACGGCTGCTGCCCAGCACCACTTACCACTACAGGCTCGTTGCGACCAATGCCGCGGGGACGAAGGACGGCTCGGACCGCACGTTCAAGACGCGCGCTCACGCTCAGCCACCGACGTTGTCGCGTGTCGCGCTCGCTTCGTCGAAGTTCTCGGCCGGCGCGGGCACGAAGCTCCGGTTCACGCTGTCTGAGCGCGCGCGAATCACGCTCGTGATCAGGACGAAGGCCGTCGGCCACAAGGCCAAGTTGGTGAAGGTGGCCACACTGAGATTCGCGGGTGTCAAGGGGCGCAACACCCACAGGCTCAACACTCTGCGCCTGCGGCCTCGGCACTACACCGCGACGATGACGGCCCGCGATGCCGCCGGCCGCGCATCGAAACCCGCAACACTACGGTTCACGATCGTACGGTCGAAGAAGTCGACCTGAACAGAAGCTGTAGGCCGCCGAGAGCGGATCGACCGGGGTCAGCGGTCGTTCCAGCCGGCACCAGTCGCTGCGTACTCGTCGACCCGCGCCTGCATCAGCGCCTTCAGAAGCTCGGTCGGCAGCTCGCGCCCGTAGGGGAGCTTGATGAAGCCCTCACCGGCCTCGTACCCGGCGGCCTCAACCGCGGCCTTCTGGGTGGCGAAGAACGGTGGTGGGAATCGCAGCGAGCAGTGGTTCTTGAAGTTCTGAAGCATCCACAGGTTCGTGTTGTCGCCGCGGACGTACACCGGCAGGTTCCACTTCAGTTCCTCGCGCGCCTCCGGGTCGGCATCGCGGCTCAGCTGCCTGAGTGCCTCGAGGTGCGGCCGCTGGATGTCGTTGAGCTGCGCGAAGAAGTCATCGACGCTGGACCGCTTGGGCATCGGCATGGCGCCAGCGTACCCGCCGGCGGATCGCGCTGCTCGCGTTCTTCGTCCTCGGGTTGCTCCTCTCGGCCTTGCGCGGCGCGCGCCCGACGGAGCGCGCCGCGCGGTAGTTGCGTTTAGCGTGGCTGCGTGTGGTTGACGGGAGTGCCGATGCCGTTGGCGAGCGGGTCGCCGGGGTATTCGTAGAACCTGCCGGGCTGTGAGGTCTCGATCCCGTAGCCGATGCCGAGTGCTTCGAGGGCTTCGCGGACCGCGCTGACCGTGGGATAGTCAAAGTTCTCAAAGCCGACGTCGTTGGGCGGGCCGATGTCCTTGCCCAGTTCGCCTTGTGCGAAGCGAACGAGCGCGCGGTGGACAGCCTCGGTGCCCATCGCCTCTGCGCACAGGCGGGCGCCGAAGTCGTCGCCGCGCTGGGCGTACGCGCTGACGCCGATCAGGTAGAGGCTGATCTCGATCGTCTCGATCGTCTCGAGCGTCTCGAAGATGCCGATGCCGCCGTTGTCGAGGGCCGCGTCGGGGAACCAGTACTTGGTCGTCAGTGGCTTGCTGCCGGCTTGCTTGAGTGCCTCTACGTGGTGGTATTCGGTCGTGACGCCGTTGCGCAAGACGGGAAGGAACGCCGCTGATGGGGTGCCGGGCGCATTCTCGATCGCGGCGGATACGAGCGTCACGCCGAGCTGTTCCTCCGTAACGAGGAAGTCGAGCACCTCGCGCAGGCTCTCCTTGTCGCCGAGCGACTCTGTCCTGTCGGCGTCGATGATGATGTTTGTTGCGGACATGTGTGCCCTCCAGGTGCGTCGATGGGTTCGTGGCACGGAGGGTCGCGCGTTGGGCGGCCCGTCGAGTCAGTGAGGGCCCGGGTGGGTGCCCTAGTCTGCGGCGCTGGTTAGGCCAGGTTCGGCCACTCGGTACGGGCCTTGCAGGCCCCGACAGGCGGAGAACGTCGCGCAGGATTACGACTTGGAGCCTAGGTTGCTTTCCAGGGGTTCCGGTTCGGTGCACAGGAGGCTGAATGCTCTCCTCAGCGCCGGATCGCTCTCGGCGTCAGTCAACACAGCACAGACAGCGTCACGTTCTTCGTCGCTGAGGACTTTCCCAGAGCCCGTTCCGCCTTCGACCACTGCGCCTGTAATCGCCACCGCGAGTTTGGCCAAGCCGTTCTGTCTCAGCCTCCGCGCGAGTTCCTCGACTTGTTCCGGGGCGCGCAGCACGAAGGAGCGATCCCGCCATCGCACCGTCAGCAAACGGTCAGCCCCGGCATTCATACGTGTCCTCGTGTGGGGGCAGGAGTTCGCGTCAAGCCCCAGCTGTGCTCGGGAGCACCCGCTGGAGCTCGTTGCGCGAGCTGATTTCCAGCTTCGTGAACACCTTGTGCAGGTGATACTCGACGGTCCGCGTGCCGATGAACAGCTGCGCGCCGATCTTGGGGTTCGAGTGGCCGTCGCGCGCAAGCTCCGCGATCTGCTGCTCCTGGGCGGTCAGCTGATCGCGTGTGTCTGCGGAACGTTTACGCGCCTTCTCGCCGGTGGCGAGCAGCTCGCGGGCGGCGCGCTCGCCGAACGCCTCGGCGCCCATTGTCGAGAACATCTCATGCGCAGTGCGCAGCTTCTCGCGGGCGTCGATCCGCCGGTTCTCGCGGCGCAGCCACTCGCCGTAGAGGAGGTAGGTGCGTGCGAGATGCACCTTGATCCGGCAGCGGCCGAGCCGTTCGATCGCTTCCAGGTAGAGGTCTTCGGCGGTCTGGCCGTTGCTGAGGAGGGCGCGTGAGCGCGCCTCGACCCCGAGCGCCCAGTCGGTGCCGCTCAGTCGGGTTCGTTCGGAGAGCCGCTCAAGCGCGTCACCGGCGAGCTCCGGCTCGCGGCTTCTCGCGGCGGCCTCGACCAGTTCGATCAACGACCACGCGAACAGGCCCAGGGCGTCGTATTCGCAGGCGCACTGCGCGGCGGCGAGAGCGGCCTCGTAACCACCGAGACCGTTGTATAGCACCGCAGTCGTGTACTCGGCCAGAGTGACCGCCCTTCCCTCGCCCCTGCGGGTCGCGTCTTCGCGGCTGGCCTCGATCAGCGCCAGTGCCTGGGCTTCCTGGCCGCGCCAGGCAGCGAGCACCAGCGAGCTGTACCTGAGCGGTGCGTTGCCGGTTGCTTGCGTGATCGCATCCGCCTCTTCGATCAGCGCCGCAGCGGCGGCAAACTCTCCGGCATGTAGGTTGACGCCGGCGCGGTAGGTGGCCGCGAGCGGAAGAACGGTGAGCGCGCCGGCGTCGCGAGCGAGCCGCAGCTGGCGGGTCGTCAGCTCATGCCACGTCTCGTCCTGCCACAGATCGGGCGCGATACGGCACGACAGCCACAGCCAACGAATGTCGTCCTCGCTGTGGCCATCGCCCTCGGATACCGCCTCCAGCACTCGCCTCAGCGGGGGCACGCCCGCCGCGTAGCCGTCGGTGAAGCGTGTCGCCAGACCGTCCAGGAGCAGGTCGATCGTCCGGGGCGGCTCCGGGGCCCGGGGTGCGGCGCGGGCGGCCGCGGCCACCTCCCGCACGCCGGCGCCGCTGCTGAGGCGGCCGGCGAAAATTGCGGCTGCCAGCGCTTCGAGGTACGTCTCGCGCGCGAGCCCGGCGTCCAGCGGTTCGAGGCGTTGCGCCGCCCTAAGCAGGAGCGGGGGGGCATCGCTTCCGCGTCTCAGGGCGAACGCGAGCTGCGCGCGCAGCCGCTCCAGCCGAGCACGCTGCAGCTCGTCGAGCGGTCCCTCTTCGGCGGCGGCCAGCAGCGCTAGAGCCTTATCGGGCGCACCGGCGTCGTGCTTTGCTTGCGCTGCGGTGAGCTCACGCTGGGCACGGCGTGCAGGCTCCGGGGTGAGCCTCGCGGCCCGCTCGAGGAACGCGGCCGCCGCAGCGAGGCCGCCGCGTGCTCGCGCCCGGTCCGCTGAGCGCTCGAGCTCAGCGGCGACGTCCTCGTCCGGTGCGAGCGTCGCGTGGGCCAGGTGCCAGGCGCGGCGGTCCGGATCGAGGTCGGGATCGGTCGCCGCCGCTAGAGCTCGATGGACGCTTCGTCGCTCTTGCGGCTGAGGCGGCGCGGTAGATCGCCGAGCGCAGGAGAGGGTGCCGAAATATGACCCTGGCGCCGAGGGTGATCAAGCCGGTGGCTTCCGCAGGCCCCGCCGCACCCGTCCCCAGGCCAAGCCGGTCGGCCACTCGCCACAACAGCGTCGGATCGCCGATCGGTTCGGCAGCGGCCACCAAGAGCAGCCGCTGCGTGTCGGCGGGGAGACGCTCGACTCTCTGCCGGAAGCTCTCTTCGATACGGCTTGGTAGCGGCAGCGCGGCAGTTAGGGCAAAGCCGCCCGCCAGGTCCGCTGGCGACAACCCGTGCGGCAACTCGAGCAGAGCGAGCGGATTCCCATGCGTCTCAGCGACAATCCGCTCCCGCACACGCCCGTCCAAGGGCCCGCTGATCACCGACGCGAGCAACGCATCCGCGTGGGCTTCAGACAGCCCTTCGAGCCGCAACTGCGGCAGTCCGGCCAACTCGTCGAGCTCACCCGGCCCACGCTCCGCGAACACGAAGACGACCGACTCCGCCTGCAGGCGCCGCGCCACGAACGCGAGCACCTGTGCGGACGACTGATCCAGCCACTGCGCATCGTCGATCAAGCACAGAAGCGGCTCTTCGTCGGCACCGTCCGACAGCAGACTCAGCACCGCGAGGCCGACAAAGAAGCGATCGGGCCGAGCGCCCGAGCTCAAGCCAAAGGCGGTCGCGAGCGCCTCTCGCTGGGGCGGCGCCAGCCGCTCGAGCCCGCCGAGCAACGGCGCGCACAACTGGTGAAGGCCCGCAAACGGAAGCTCCATCTCGGACTCCACCCCGACCGCGTGAAGAACCCGGCAGCCTTCGGCACGCCCAGCGATGTATTCCAGCAGCGCTGTCTTCCCGATCCCCGCCTCGCCGCGCAGCACCAACACCGCGCGCTGCCCCGCGCGCATGGCCTCCAGGAGCCGATCAAGCTCCAGGCATTCGACACGCCGGCCCCGCAGCATCGCTCACCGAGGACCGAGCAAGCGAAGAATCATTGGCGACCAGCATAGAACCCAGCCACCGAGGCTCCGAGCTCGCGGCCTGACCAGGGAGCGCGACTAGGGATCTCACCCGTGACTCCTAGAGGCGAGCGCCGCCATACGGCCCCATGCTCGCTGCGTGACCCATTCACGCACACAACCAAAAGGAGCGAGCATGACTCGCACCAGATCAATCACTTTCCTTGCCAGCGCAACAATCCTGATTCTTGCCGCGTTGGCGGCCGCTGGCTGCGGCAGTACCGGCGGCAGCAACACGAGCGGCTCCTCGGCCCCGCCGAAGACCGCTAACGGACAGTCGGCCACGGTCGGCATCACCAACGAGAACCTCGGCAACATCCTCGTCGACTCGCACGGCCGTACGCTCTACCTGTTCCAAAGGGACACCGGCACGAACAGCACGTGCACAGGCGCCTGCGCAACTGAGTGGCCGCCATTGCGCGTGACCTCCAAGCCGACAGTCGGCGGCGGGGCGACCGCGTCGATCGTCGCGACCAGCGCCCGCTCGGACGGCAAACCACAGGTCACCTACAACGGCCACCCGCTCTACCTCTTCGCCGGCGACCAAAAACCCGGTGACACGAACGGCCAGGGCGTGAACGCCTTCGGCGGTCTGTGGTACGCGCTCTCTTCGGCGGGCAACCAGATCGTCGGCTCGACGCCGAACTCGGGACTCGGCTACTAACGGTCGGCGCGCCCAGCGACATCCTGAGCAACCGCAAGCGGTTTTCGGCTGATCGTCTTTCCGTGCGTAGGTCGCATGGGCCGGTCAGCCGCTCACCGTCCCGCTGCGGTCTACATGCAACGGGTTGGCGTTGAGCAACGCGTGGAGGCGATTCGCCTCCGGCAACGTCGCCGCGAATTGCTCGATGCCCTGCTCGATGTCTTCGCCTGCCAGGTTGGGAGACGGGCTGAGATCGACCCCGAGCACCCGGATGAAGTGCCACTCGTCCCGGTAGCTGACGATGCACTCCCAGAAGTGCTCGCCCTCGCTATATCCGGAACGACCGACGGCCGCCCCGATTCCGCTCACGCTCCGTCGTGCTCTAAACGCCGCGTGTGCCCGGAGCTCGTCCTCTGACGGGTGGTCTGGGCTGCGGTCGCTGAAGCCGTTTGACATCGCGTGACAAGCTACCGGACCACCCGCCAGCCGGGCCCCGCTCGACTGGGCGCCACCGGCGCGCCCGAGCAGAGGCGAACCTCCAGGCTCTCCGACCAACAATCGGGGCGCTCCGCGGCCGAGACGGTCGGGGCATAACTCAGATCCTCGAGCGCCATACCGTTTGCGACTACTCGCGCACGCATCGCGGCCGATGCTATGTGAGTGGCGTGTCGCCAGACGCCACCGTCACTGCCGCTTGACAGCGGGCCCCGGCGAGCATCCCACGACTAAGGAGGAGCCGAATGGCAGACCAGGACAACATGGTCCTCTACAGCGCCGTATACGAAAACGCTGACGACGCTTTGTCCGACCTCGACACGATTGAGCAGCTGCACCAGGACTCGATAATCGGCAAGTTCGACGCCGCGGTGATCGACAACGAGAACGGACAACCGCACATCGTCAAGCGCATGGACCGCCCGCGGGTCCGCGTGATCCCCGAGGCATTCGGATCCGGCACATTGCCCCGCAAGCAGCTGAAGGAGGCGGCCAGCGAGCTGTCTGGCACCGAGGCGGCGCTGATCGTGGCGGGAGAGCCAACGCTCGAGGAGGGACTCGACAAGGCGGTGAGCAAGGCGACCAAGGTCGTCAAGCGCACTGTGGATGCGACGACCGACGAGGTCGCCAGCGAACTGGAGGAAGCGCTAAGGGATTAACGGCCCGAGCCGCTGCTCGAGCGCGGCACGCGGAAGCGCACCGACGATCCGGTCGACCTCGCGCCCGTCGCGGATCACGACCAGGAGCGGGATCGACTGGGCGCCGAAGCGCGCAGCCAGTCCGGGGTTGGCGTCGACGTCGACCTTAACGACCTTCAACCGTCCGGCGTGTCGGCCGGCAAGGTCTTCGAGCACCGGCGAGATCATCCGGCATGGTCCGCACCACGCGGCCCAGAAGTCAACGACTACGGGCACCGAGGAGCTCGTTTCGGCGGCGAACGTCTCCGCGTCGGCATCGACCAGCCAGGGGAGCTCCGACTTGCATTTCGGGCAGCGTGGGAACCCTGATGCGATCGGGCCGACGCGGTTGCGCGCTCCACAGCTCGGGCAGTCGATGATGGCCATGCCACGAGGGTAGAGCGTCCGCCTCCGCCGGATTACGTCGGTGTCACCGGGACGGTGGGCGCGGGTGCGCGGATCGCGGGCGAAACCGCGTGCACAACGCCCCACTCGAGCGTTCTGGACGTGAGCGTGGGATGTTGGCCACGTGGGGCGTGATCAACGTCCCAAGCTGACCCGCGAAGGCCTCGTGTGGGGCGTTAACCATGTCGCCGCCCGGGATCACGGGACTCCGTGACCAGCCCACGCTTCTGCAGCGTGTCCAGGCTCTGAGCAGTGGCCTGCTGGGTGACATGCTCGGCGGCGGCCAGGGTTGCGGGCGTAGTCGGCCCCTCTCGAGGATCCGCGACAGCACCGCCACCTGCGAGATCGGGGTACCGGTTGCGCGGAGTGCCGACCCGATCCGGATCCGCGAGCGCAGGCGTCACCGCCATGGCCAAACGTACGGCGTCGCTGGGCTTCTGGGCTGGGGTTGTATCTCGCTCGGCGCTAGCTCTATCTGGACAGCAGCCGTAGCGCGGTGGCCGTCGCCAGCCCGTAGACGAGATGCGCGCTGAGATCATCGCCGAGCGTCTTGCGGTCGTACTTCCAGAGCGGCTCATACAGCTTGGCGGCGGGCAGGATCACGTAACTGCTCGCCCAGACCGCCGCGCCGAATGGCAGCCCGTAGCGGATCCGCGGTGAGGGCAACGACTCGGCGACGATGCCGTACTGGGCGCCGTTGAAGATCCCGTAGCCCCAGTGCATAACGTTGTTGACCAGCCGCGCGCGAGTCGGCGGAAGCGTGACGCGAAACAGGCCCTCCACCAGGCGCCTGCCGACCTGCGCCGGCGCGGGGGCCTGCTCCCACGTGGTGATTCCCGCCGAAGACTCCCACTCCTCAGGACTGCTGGCACCTCCGCTGCGGCGGTACCGAACGAACAGCAAAGTGTCCATCGCTACCGTGCCCACCGCACCGGCGACCAGCCCGCGAACGACGGAGCCTAGGGGGGTCACCGCCGCGGACCGGGAGTTGACCTTTGAAGCGTTGTGTCGATCAGCAATCATTCAAATCCTCCAGCGCGCGGGCCCAGTCCATTTCCCCGTCTCGAGTCTGAAAGCCGTGCTTCAGTGCGGCGCCAATCCGCCGCTGGCTCTCGGGGGTACGTACTTCCTCGCCGAACAGATCGGAATCGCGATGGAAGTCCTCGACAGGAGCGAGCGCGATCGCGTTGACCCGATCCTTGACGACGGCATGACCGGCGGCCGGAAACCCGGCGATCCGATCAGCGAGCGAGCTCACGAAGTCGTCCAGTGCGTGGGCGGGTAACGCCCGATTGATCCAGCCGTAGCGTTCCGCCAGGTCGGCGTCGTAATCCTCGGCGCCCAGCATGACCTCGAGCGCCCGACCACGGCCCATCAGCCGCGTGAGGTGTTGCACGGCGCCTCCGCCGGGGACCTGACCGAACGCCGGCTCGAACTGACCAAAGATCGCCGACTCGCGCGCGGCGAAGCGCATGTCGCACGCGAGCACGAACTCGCTGCCCGCGGCGCGGACGCGACCCTCGATCTGCGCAATCGTGACGATGCGGCTCGCGCTCAGATAGCGAAACAGGAGCCCAATCGACGCCTCGCCGGTGAGCTTCGCCGCCTCCGCCCGGTACTCCTTGATCCGGGTCACGTCGACGTGGGAGATGAAATAGTCAGGGTCAGCGCTCTTGAACACGAGCACCTGGACGGTGTCGTCGGCCTCCGCAGACTCGATCAGGGAGACCAGATCCCGGACCAATTCGGGTCCGAGAAGGTTCATCGGCGGCGCGTCGATCGTTGCGAACAGCACGCCGCTGTTTACGCGCACGGTGAGCGTGGCGAACTCTCCGGATGTTGCCCGGCTCATGAGGATTCCCCTTTCAACCGACGTTACGGGTGCTCACACGGCTGCTCCTGCTGCGGCCTCTGCCTCGGTTTCAACCGGGTCCATTATGCGGCCGCCCAGCGCCAGTGCGAGCAACGTACCCACGGCCGTCCAGACCACCAGCACCAGAATCGGGCCCGCGATCCGCGCGCCGCCGAAGAACAGCGCCGACCGCGTCAGGTCCACGCTAGCGCCAGGCGGCAACACGCCGCCGATCGTCCTCCACACGCCGGGGAGCAGTGGCCGGGCGAACGGCCCTCCCGACGCGGAGTTGCCGAGGATCACGAAGACGAGAATGACGAGCCCGGTCCCTGCCGGGCCGGCCGCGGCCTGGATCCCTGCCGTCGCGGCACCGCTGGCCAAAATCGTCAGTGCTCCGATCGCGCACAGCGCGACGACGTGGCCCGAGAACACCCCGAAGCTCGCGCGCAGCATGACCACGCTGAGGATGCCGCCGACGATGCTCAGCTCCGCGAGCGCTCCGATCCGCGCTGCCGCGCGCCGTCGGCTGCTGCTGCGCGGGCTTCCGATCAATCCGATCAGCGTCGCGCCGATGTAGCCGCCGAACATCCATGCGATGACCGCGTAGAACGCCGCTGTGCCGTTCGGGTCCTTGGGCGGCAGCGGCTTGACATCGGTCACGCGGACGGCGGGCCGGTCCTGCGCAGCGGCGACAAGGTTGAACGTCTGTTCCAGTGCGATCGCGGTCGCCCGGTTGGCGGCCGACGCGACGAACAGGCGGTTGGTGACGCTGTCGTAGGCGCCGTAGACCTCGCGATCGTCGATCTGAGACAGCGCATCCGTGCGGGACGAGGCGTGGCGCGCATCGAGGGGGTCACCGGGCAGCCGGTTGAGCTGGGCCGCAACGGCGGGCGGGCCGACGATCGCCACTTGCACTCGGTGTGGCGTCGGATCGTGGAACGCGCCGACGTAGAAGAACGCGAACGCGAGCATCAGGACCAGCGCGGGCACGAGCACGAGCGTGACCGCCTTCGGCGTGGGTGCGGTATTCGCCATCAAACTCTTCTCATCGCGATGGGAGCCGGATTTGAATACCGGCTTGGGCCTCTTGCACCTCGTAGACCTTGAGGGGCTCGGTCGCCGGCCCGTTGATCACGGCTCCGGTGGTGATGTCAAACCGGGAGCCGTGGCCAATGTCTTCGTCCTTCCACCGCCTGCCGGACTCGAGGACGCCAACCCGGTAGCCCTTCTCCGCGGCACGCAGCGAGGCGACACTTCCACCGAAGCCCGAGCCGACGATCACGACGTCATAGTCAAAATCCGCCATCAGTTCTCTCCTTACTGGTTCGTCACGACGCGTCGGCGGTGGCCGGAGGACGTGCGTCGGCCGGCCTCGCTCCGGAGTTCCGGGCCTCGATGGCCTTGACGGTCTTGCCGAACCCGGTCACGAGGACGCGCTTGCCGACAGTGCCGAGCACGAACGCGAGCACTCGGCCCTTGAGGTTCTTGCCCTCGCGTACGTTGACGACGTCCACGTCGGTCCTCCCGTCGGGCCGGCGCGCGATCGTGTAGGTGTAGCCCGAGTGGTCGCTCCAGACGTTGGAGTCGGTCACCGTCAGGACGACGCGGTTGGGGTCGGACCAGTCGTAGTGCAAGCGCTCCCAGACGCCGCCTGATCCCTCGGTGACGTCGGCCTCATCGGGCGCCGCGGCCATGCACCTTGAGGTAGTTGTCGGCGCTCTTGCCGAACAGCTTCTCGCGTCCCGGGCCGAAGTCCGTGAGCCCGGCGATGAACTGCTCGGGCGTCGACGTCGTGGTTTGGCTGTAGTGGATGGTTGACATCGGTGTTCCTTTCAGTTCCAGGTAGCTCGTTCACGGTTCACAGCCAAGCGGCGACGATGATCTGGCGGACGTCCTGCTCGGGGTGTTCGCGCACGCCGTAGAGCACGCTGGTGCCCACCCACAGCACCGTCCGGCCGAGATGGTTCGGGTAGCGCTCGAGCTTGGCGTTGAAGAAGTCGACCGCGGTCGTCTTGGTCCGCAGCAACTCTTCGGCGTCGTCGAGGTACTGCCGCGTTTCCGCGATCGTCCGGTCGGCGTCGTCGTCCAGCCGCTTGTTCTGGTGGCCGGCCACGACGTGGCGGGGCTTGAGCGCCGCGACCTTGTCGATCGCGGCGCGCCACGGCCCGAAGCCACCGACCAGCACGGCTTGCGCGAGATACATGTGCACGCCGTTGTAGATGACGTCCCCCGCCACGACGAGGTCGAGGTCCGGGACATGCAGCACCGTGGTGTCGTCGCTGTCGGTGGAGCCGACCTCGACGATCACAAGGTCGTGTCCCTCGAGCGTGAAACGGTTGTCCGGCACCGTCACCGCGGTCACGGGCGATGCCGGGAGCCCCGCGTACACCTTGTCCCAGAGCAACGGGCGCGTCGCGGCGTTGGCGTGCATCTGCGCGATCGTGCCCGCCGATGCGACGACACGCGCGCCGAACCGTTCCGCCAACAGGCCAGCGGCGAACCAGTGATCGCCGTGGCCGTGGGTGATGAAGATGTCGGTCAGGGTCCGACCCTTGCCGGCGACCCAGTCGCCCAGGGCACGCGCCTGATCCACCGTCATCCCGGGGTCGGTCAGCACCGCATCGTGATTGCCGTAGATCAGCGTGCTGGCCATCGGAGAGAACAGCTTCGGCTCCCCGTTCGGAAGAACACCGTCTTGCGGCGGCGGGTCGTTGACGAAAACCTCATAGGCGAGGTTGTCGTTCGAGAGCTGCGCCGTGGTCTCGCCGCCTGTTTCGGGGGTGCTCATGTCGACCTCCGTAGGTAGTGCGTGGTGTCGGACCACAGTCGCGGTTTCGGTCGTGTGTCGCACCCGGTAGTCCCGGGTCGGCTCCCTGGTGTCGCTACCGGCCGCCGATCTCGGTCCAGACAAGAGGCATTGACTCGCGGCGGCCGACGTGTTTACGTGACATCCCTGGTTTCGTCCGCGCACACCAGGGATGACTGACCCGCTCGTACTGGCCGGTCGGTTAGTGACGTTCGACCCGAACCAGCCGGTGATCGACGAGGGGTTGCTCTATATCGGCGCGGACGAGAGGATCGCCGCCGTGCAGAGGGCCAGCGACGCACAGCCCAGCGGCTTCGATAGCGCACGGCGGGTGTCGACTGACGGAGTGATCTATCCCGGCCTGATGGATCTGCACGGGCACGTGGTCTACAACTGTCTGTCGCTGTGGTCGCCGCCGGGTAGGACCGAGCCTTACACCTCGCGCTATCAGTGGCCGGGCGACAGGAGCTACGAGGGCATGATCTCCGATCCCGCCAATGCGCTGGGGGCGCTGGCTGGCAAGGCGATGCTCAAGTACGTCGAAGTCAAGGCGGTGATCGGGGGGACCACCGCGGTACAGGGCTCCGCCAAGATGGCCTATCCCTACGAGGGCTGGCTGGTTCGCAACGTCGAGTACGAGACCTTCAAGACCAAGCACAAGAGCGTGTACCAGTCGGCGCTGCCCTTGAAGGAGACCGACTACTCCAAGCAGGCCAAGCACCTCGAGGACGGCAGTGCCTTCATCTACCACCTCTCCGAGGGGACCGATCCCGCCCTGGTCTCCGAGTACACCAAGCTGCGCGACGAACACTGTGTCGCTCAGGGCTTAGGAGCGATCCATTGCACCGCGCTAACGGAGGCGAACTTCGACGACTGGGGTTCGCGCGGCGGCGCGGTGATCTGGTCTCCCTTCTCCAACCTGTGGCTGTACCGCGACACGACCCACGTGGCGCAAGCCAAGGCGGCGGGGGTTCCGATCTGCCTGGGCTCGGACTGGTCGCCCTCCGGCTCCAAGAACCTGCTGGGCGAGCTCAAGGTGGCGGACGTCTGCAACCGCGATCACATGAGCAAGGCTTTCACCGACCAGCAGCTCTGCGAGATGGCCACCTGCAACCCCGCCGACGCGCTCAACTGGAGCGACCGGCTGGGCCGCTTGAAGGTGGGTCTACACGGCGACGTGCTTGTCACCACCGACCGGGGCGGCGATCCCTACCGCAACCTGATCGAGTCGCTGGAGCGAGACGTGCTGTTCGTGGCCATCAACGGCCAGCCCTTCTACGGCACCACCAAACTGATGAAGGCCACCGGGGCGCAGCACGCCGAGCCGATCAAAGTCGGCCGCCTGCGCCGCTCGGTCGTGTTGATCTACCCGGATGTGCCCGACGCGGACATGGGCTGGGCCGCGGTGCTGGCCGACATCGCCAAGGCCAAGGCCGACCCGGTGGCGCGCTACCTCGAGATCGAGCAGCTCCACCGGGTGGGCAAACCGCCGCCCTGGCTCATGACCGACAAGCCGTGGGATGACCCCTCACACACCGGCAAGCCGGTGCCGGTGACGGTGGAGATCCCGCCGCTCGACACGCTCAGCCACGACTCCGCCTACTTCAAGGCCGTCCGGCGCAGCCCGCTGCACGGAGGCCTGCTAGATCCCGTCCGCGACTATTACGGGAGGCTCTGAGATGACCCACACGTTCGATCCGGGTCCGGTGCAGGAACCGTTCGCCTCGCTGGTGGCCGACTACCCCGGCACCGAGACCTACCCAGCCACCGGCTTCCGGGTCGAGTGGGGACCGGTCTTCCACCGCGGCCGCCTCGACGGCAGCGCGCGCTTGCTGGTGATCGGCCAGGACCCGGCGCAGTCGGAGACGATCGCGCGCCGGATCCTGGTGGGCGAGGCCGGCCACCGCACCCAGGGGCTAATGGCCAAGCTGGGGATCACCGGCAGCTACCTGCTGGTGAACACCTACCTCTACTCCGTCTATGGGCAGAGCGCCGGTGAGCAGAACGCCACCAACAAGGACATCGCCAAGTACCGCCACCGCTGGCTCGACGCCATCTTCGCCAGCAACGAGGTCGACGCCGTGATCGCGCTGGGCCATCTGGCCGACACGGCCTGGGAGACCTGGAAGAAGACCGCCTCCGGTAAGGCGGTCTCGCCCGCCTACCAGCACGTCACCCATCCCACGCAGCCGGAGAGCAGTTCGGGCGGAGACAGAACCAAGCTCAAGGCGGCGATCAAAGCCATGCTGGCCAACTGGAACCAAGCGCTCGAACAGCTCCACCCGCTGCCCCACCCCGACGTGTCAGGACCGCTGGTGCCATACGGTTCGAACTTCGATTCGGACGAGCGCGTTGAGATCCCGGAGTTCGACGTGCCCGCGGGCCTGCCGGCCTGGATGCGCTCCCCGCGCGCCTGGTCGAAGCGGGTTGGCAAGACCGCCAACGCCAAGCGACGAAACATCACCATCACGATCCCCAGCGGGGTGGTGTAGCGATGACCGGATTCCGAACGCGCTGACCGTCCGCGAATAGCCCGGCCCGCGTCAGGACGCTGCGGCGGGCGGCTGGTCGATGCGCACGAGATTGCCCGACGGGTCACGCACGGCACAGTCCCGTGTGCCCCACGGCTGGTCGGTCGGCTCCTGCACGATCTCGGTGCCCGCGGCCCGCAGCTTCTCGAAGGTGGCGTCGAGGTCGTCGGTGCGGAAGTGGACGCCGTTCAGAGCGCCCTTGGCCACGAGCGCGGCGAGCGCGTCGCCGTCGGCGGGGCTGCCGTTCAGGTAGTTCGTGAGGACGATCGCGACGCCGGGCTGGGAGGCGGCGCCGACGGTGATCCAGCGGAACTCTTCGCGCGCGACGTCGGCGCGCAGTTCGAGACCGAGCGTGTCGCGGTAGAAGCTGAGTGACAGCTCGGGATCATGGACTAGCACGAAGCACGTGGAAAGAGTCAGATCCATGGGCGCAAGGCTAGGGAACCAGCGCTCCGTGCGCTTCTCCGGTCCTGCTCGCCTTGGGGCGGGTTAGGTCCTTGGCGACGCAGCCCGGCACGCTCGCCAGCGCGCTGTGGTCACGGGCTCGGTAGGCAGTCGGCGTCTCGCCCACCAGCTGCGTGAAGCGGGCGCTGAACGAGCCGAGCGACGTACACCCGACTGCCATGCAGACCTCGGTGACCGACAGGTCGCCACGGCGCAGCAGCGCCTTCGCCCGCTCGATTCGCCGCGTCATCAGGTAGGCGTAGGGCGTCTCCCCGTACGTCGCGCGGAACTGCCGCGAGAAGTGTGCGGTCGACATCAACGCGGCACGGGCGAGCGCCGCGACGTCGAGCGGGCGCGGGTACTCGCGGTCCATCAGGTCGCGGGCGCGGCGCAGATGCGCGAGGTTGGCGAGCTCCTCCGGCGTCACGATGCGAGCGTACCCGCGTGCTGGCACCGACACGCGGCACGGCGAGCGCGGGCCACGTCGACGCGATCTCGCCTACAGCCCGAACTCCGTCCGCAGCGCGTCGGCCAGCCGCTCGGCCGCCGCGTCGAGGAAGCGCCGGCCCAGCTCGGCCGTGGCCACGGACGGGTGCCAGAGCACGCCGCTGCGCGGGACGAACTCCGGCGGCGCCGGGACGACGTCCCAGGACGGGTGTCGCTCGGCCTCGTCGTCGACGATCCGATCGGTGTGGACCAGGTCAGGATGCAGGGCCAGCATGATCGACGTTTCCATGATCGAGGCGTGCTCGACATCCCATCCGGGGAAGCCGCCGGGGAACAGCTCGACCAGCTCCGCCTCGCTGAACGCCGGCCACGGCTCCTCGATCAGCAGGATGCGGGCGTCGGGCGCCTGCTCGATCGCGAGATCGCACGCCTCCCATAAAAAGCCGGCGTTCTCGTAGTGCCAGTTCTGGACGCAGAGGCGGTGAAAGCCGCTGCGTCGCAGCGCGATGAGCACATCCTTGAGCGTCTCGACCAGCGTGTTGCCGCGGATCGACAGCGTGCCGGGGAACGTCTCGCCGCCGCCGCTGAGCGCCCGCGACCTGGCGCCGAACCGAATCGGCGGCGCCACCACGAGCGGCACCTGCTCGGCCGCCTGCAGGGCGATCCCGACCGGGATCAGGCAGTCGGTCGCGAGCGGGAGGTGCGGCCCGTGCTGCTCGGTCGAGCCGATCGAGATGACGGCGGGGAGCCCGGCCGCGGCGGCGTCGCGGACCTCCTCCCAGGTCAGGTTCTCCATCAACATCTGGTCCTCAGTCCGTAGACGGCGAGCGCGTTGTCGCGCAGGATCATGCTCGCCGCCGCCGCGGCGCGATCCGGCGCCAGCAGGGTCGGCAGGACCTGCTCGAGCGCTTCCCGCCACCAGGTGGCGGCCAACAGGTACAGCTCGCACGCGCGCGACGCGTCGGACGCGTACAGCAGCTTCGAGACCGGCGCGAGCTCGAGCGCCTCGGTCAGCGCGCGGGCGGGCTGGGACACGTGCGGGATCGTCAGCGACAGGTCGAAGTAGACGTTCGGATACACGTGCGCGAGCCAGCCGGCCTCGCGGACGAACGGGTAGCAGTGCAGCAGCACGAAGGTGGTCTGCGCAAAGCGCTCGATCACCGGCTTGAGGTGCCCTGGGTCAGCGGCGGGCAGCAGCAGATCGGAATCGCCGAAGCCGGTGTGGATCTGCACCGGCAGCGGATTGCCGGTCGCCTCGTTGGCTTCGAGCGCGGCGAGCAGCACGTCGCGCAGCGGCCGGCCCTCGAGTCGGTCGTCGCGGCTGGGGGCAGGCAGCGCGTCGAGGTCGAGGCCGCCCCGGTAGGCGACGATCGTCTTCAGCGCCACGTAGCCGCGCGCCCGGGCGCCCGACACGGCGGCCGCGATCGCCTCCCGCGGATCCGCGGCGCCGGCGGCCGACCGGGACAGCGACTCGGCGGCCAGCTCGATCCGCATCACCGGCCGCGACTCGCAGCCGGCCAGCTCGCCCAGCTCCTGCCAGCTCGTGCCGACGTCGGCCGACGGGAATCCCTCGTCGACGAACAGCAGCTCGGTCCCGGTCGCCCGCAGGATCGACGACGCGTACTCGGCTGGGTCGGTTGACAACCGCCGCTGGTACACGGCCTCCTCGGTCGGCTCGCACCCCAGGTGCGCCGCCAGCACGTCGATCGCGCGCACGTACGTGATCGCGCTGGCGACGTGGGGCCACTGCCGCGGATCGGGGCTCTCCGAGAACAGGCCGCGGAACTCGTCGAGCGTCGACGGCGGCTCGCGGAGGATCCCGTGCGCGTGGTGGTCGACGAGCGCGGTCTGACTCAGTACTTCTCGAAGTGACCCTGGTGCTCGAATTCCGCGTCTCCCGCCGAGTAGGCCTCCCACTCCGAGCGCCGCACCGCCAGATAGGCGTTCGCCAGCACCTCGCCCATCGCCTCCTGCAGCAGCCGGTCGGATGCGAGCGCGTCGAGCGCCTCGGCCTGGTTCGCCGGCATCCGGTCGATTCCCCTCGCGGCCCGCTCGTCGTCGGACAGCGTCGCCGGGTCGACCGTGATCGGCTGCGGCGGCTCGAGCCGTCGCTCGAGACCGTCGACGCCGGCCGCGATCAGCGCGCCGAGTGCGAGGTAGGGGTTGCAGCTGGCATCGCAGGCCTTCAGCTCGGCGTTGGTCGACTGCTCCTCCGACCCCCGGAACGGCGAGGCCACGCGCACCGGCGCCTCGCGGTTGTCCGGGCCCCAGCACACGAACGCGCCCGCCCAGAAGCTGGGGACGATCCGGTGATACGAGTTGAAGCTCGGCGCGGTCAGGGCGCACAGGGCCGGGAGGTGATCGAGCACGCCGGCGATGAACGAGCGCGCCGCATCCGAGAGCCCGTCGGGACGGGAGCCGTCGTAGAAGCGGTTGTGGTTGCCGTCCCACAGCGAGAAGTGCACGTGGCAGCCGTTGCCGGCGGTGTCGGGCCACGGCTTCGGGGCCAGCGACGCCACCAGTCCGCGCCGCGTCGCGACGCCTCGGATCGTCTCCCGGACGAGCAACTGCTCGTCGGCTGCCTGGAGCGCGGGCGCGTGCGAGGTGGATATCTCCTGCTGTCCGTCGCCCATCTCGGCGTAGTACTGCTCCAGCGGGATCCGCTGGGCATCAAGGGCGGTGACCAGGTCGTCGACGTAGTCCTGGGCGGCTGTCATCCCGATCGTGGCGAAGCACAGCGCCGTGTTGACCGGCACGTAGGAACCGTCGACCTCGCGGGCCAGCGAGAACTCGTTCTCGAACGCCGCCCGCATCGCCAGCCCGCGGTCGGCGAGGCGGCCCTCCATCCGCTTCAGGAACGACCGCTGGCACACCGGCGCGGGCGCGCCGTCGAGGCCCATGTGATCGGTGAGCACGGCTCCGGAGTGGGGCGCGTAGGGCAGCACGCGGAACGTGTCCGGGTCGGGCACCAGCCGCACCTCGCCGATCGGCGCCCATGTCGCCGACCGGTTGCAGCTGGTCGAGCGAGTTCATCGCCTGCATCGCGACGGTCAGCCCGATCCCGGCGGTCAGCCGTCCTCGGAGACCGTGGCGCGCCGACGCCTTCGCTCGGATCGTGCCGTCGTTGCCGCACCACAGGAAGCGGACCAGGCGGACGTCGTTCTGCTCCGCTCGCGCGACGATCTGCTCGGCGTTCACGCTCGCCGCACCGGGTCGTGCACAGCCGCTCCTTTCGGGGATCTGCATCGACGACGATACGGCTCCGCCGGGGCGATGCGCAAGCGCCCGCGGCACTAGCATCACCCGCGAGCCTCGCCCATGTCGATGCTGTTCGAAGACCGCTCCCGCGCCGAATCCTTCGGCGACGTCGCGCGCTCCTACGACCGCGCGCGGCCGTCGTACCCGCCGGCCCTGTTCGACGACCTGCTCGCCGACGGCGCGCGCACGGTGCTCGACGTGGGCTGCGGGACGGGGATCGCGGCAGCGCTGCTGGCGGCGCGCGGGCGCGATGTGCTCGGCGTCGAGGTCGACGACCGAATGGCGGCGCTGGCGCGCGCCAAGGGGATCACGGTCGAGGTCGCCGCGTTCGAGAGCTGGGATGACCGCGGCCGGCGATTCGGGCTGCTCACCTGCGGCCAGGCGTGGCACTGGATCGACCCGCGCGCGGGAGCGCATAAGGCCGCCGAGGTGCTGTCGCCCGGCGGCCGGATCGGATGCTTTTGGAACTTCGGCGATCTGCCGACCGAGGTCCGCGATGCCCTGAAGCCCGTCTACCGGCGTTTGGCCCCGGAGCTCGAGACCCGCTCGGTGGTGCTCGGAAACCTGACGAGCCGCTTCGAGGTCGCCGAGCGCGAGCTGACCGCGGCTGGGCGGTTTGAGAACGTCGAGCTGCGCTCCTTCCCCTGGAGCAAGGCCTACACGACCGCCGAGTGGGTCGAGGTCGTAGGCACCCACAGCGACCACCATGCGCTCGAGCGCCCGCGGCTCGAAGCGCTGCTGGACGCGATCGGCTCGGTGATCGACTCCCTGGGCAGCTCGTTCGAGATGGCCTACCGGACCACGTTGGTCACGGCGACGCGTCGCTAGCTGCGCCCACCGGCGCGGTCCGCGCGGCCAGCCACGGGTAGCGCTCGGTGTCCTTGCCGGCGTAGTCGGGATCGAGGTAGATGAAGCAGCGGTGGATCTTCCAGTCGCGCACCTCGAACACGTCGCACCAGCGTCCCGCCTGCCATTCCGGCATCCCGGCGCGCCAGGTCCCGTCGCGGTGCTCGCCGTGACTGGTCCCCTCGCAGACGATCACGTCGCTGCCGGAGAAGATCCAGTTGAAGTGCGCGTAGTGGTGACGGATCGACACGACCGTGGCGCCGACTTCGCTGAACAGCTGACCGATCTCCGCCTTGCCGTTGGCCAGCCCCCACTTGGGGAAGAAGACCTGTGCATCGTCGGCGAACAGGTCGAGGATGCTCTCGCCGGTCGAGGTGACGCCGCCGTTGTCGAAGGCCTTGAGGTACTCGAGCGCGACCGACTTGCGCTGCTCGTCGGTCATCACGTTGGTGGTCAGCACCGGTGGTTCCTTTCTGCGCCTGGGGTGATGACTACGACGCCGCGGGCGCGAGCACGATGTCGTAGGTGATGCTCCAGTACGGTCGGTTGAGTTCGCGCCCGTCGGGCGCCTGCCCCGGTTCGTGGTGGACGACCGGCGCGATCAGCTCGCTCTTGACGCCGAACACCGCGTCGGAGTCCAGGTGCGGATCGCCGTCGGCGAACACGTGCGTGGTGACCGTCTCGTAGCCGTCGGCGCTGACCATGAAGTGGACGTGCGCGGGCCGCATCGGCGAGCGGTTGGCCGCCCCGAGCAGCTCGCCGACCGGGCCGTCGGAGGGGATCGGGTAGTACTGCGGCTTGACCGACCAGAACCAGAAGCGGCCGTCGGGCTCGGAGACCAGATGGCCGCGCCCGCGGGGCTCGTCGAGGCCGTCGTGCTGGACGTCGTAGAAGCCGTCGTCGTCCGCCTGCCAGACCTCGATCCGCGCGCCCGCGACGGGCCCGCCGGCCACCGACAGGATCCGCCCCTGTACCAGGCAGGGGTCGCCCGGGGCGCCGTTGGCGATGTCGTCGCCGTTCGCGAACGGCGGCGAGCCGTCGACGAAGAACGGCCCGAACACGGTGGACGGGGTCGCGTCGGTGTGCCGGGCGTGGTTGAGGCCGACCACCAGCATCGACAGACCGAGCACGTCGGACAGCAGGATGAACTCCTGTCGCTTGTCGTCGGTGATGTGACCGGTCCGGGTGAGGAAGTCGATCCCGGCGAACCACTCCTCCTCGGTCAGCTCGACCTCGGAGGCGAACGCGTGCAGGTGCGCCACCAGGCTTCGCACGACCTCCTCGAAGCGATCGGACCGACTGTCGCCGAAGCTGGCCAGGACCGCTCGGGTGAGCTCCTCGTCGGCGAGGTTCCGGGTGCTCATCTTGAGGAATTCTATGCCCGCTGTCAGGGTTGGCGGCGACGCCGGATCGGCCCCACAGCGACGGAGGAGCGGTTACCCGATGCCCGACACGACGGAGACCAAGCCCGGACCACTGACGGGCGAGGAGTACCTGGAGAGCCTGCGAGACAGCAGGGAGGTGTACGTGTACGGCGAGCGGGTCAAGGACGTCACCACGCACCCCGCGTTCCGTAACACCGCCCGCTCGATCGCGCGCCTGTACAACGCGCTCCACGACCCGGCGACCCGCGATGTGCTCACCACCGAGACCGACACCGGGAGCGGCGGGCGCACCCACAAGTTCTTCCGCTACCCACGCGGCCCCGAGGACTGCGTCGGCGACCTGGAGGCGATCGCCCAGTGGGCCCGCCTGAGCTACGGGTGGCTCGGGCGCAGCCCCGACTATAAGGCGGCGTTCCTGGCCACGCTCGGCGCCAACTCCGACTTCTACGAGCCCTACCAGGAGAACGCTCGGCGCTGGTACCGCGAGGCCCAGGAGCGCGTCCTGTACTGGAACCACGCGATCATCCACCCGCCGGTCGACCGCAACCGGCCGCTGGAGGACGTCGGCGACGTGTTCATGCACGTCGAGGAGGAGCGCGACGACGGGATCGTCGTCAGCGGCGCCAAGGTCGTCGCCACTGGGTCGGCGCTCACTCACTACAACTTCATCGCCCACTACGGGCCGGTGCCGGTGCAGCGCAAGGAGTTCGCGATCGTGTGCGCCGTCTCGATGGGCACGCCGGGGGTGAAGCTGATCTGCCGGCCGTCCTACGAGATGGTCGCCGAGGTGATGGGCAGCCCGTTCGACTATCCGCTCTCCAGCCGGTTGGACGAGAACGACGCGATCTTCATCTTCGACAAGGTGCTGGTGCCGTGGGAGAACGTGTTCGTCTACGGCGACATCGAGAAGGCCAACAACTTCTTCCCCCATACCGGGTTCATCCCGCGGTTCTGCTTCCACGGTTGCATCCGCCTGGCGGTCAAGCTCGACTTCATCGGCGGGCTGCTGATGAAGGCCGTCGAGACGACCGGGACCAAGGACTTCCGCGGCGTGCAGGCGCAGGTGGGGGAGGTGCTGGCGTGGCGCAACCTCCTGTGGGGCCTGGCCAGCGCGATGGCGCGCGAGCCGCTGCCGTGGAAGCAGGGCGCGGTGCTGCCGAACATGGACTACGCGATGGCCTACCGGCTGTTCTCGACGATCGGCTATCCGCGCGTCAAGGAGATCATCCAGCAGACGGTCTCGAGCGGGCTGATCTACGTCAACTCCAACGCCCGTGACTTCAAGAACCCCGAGATCCGCAAGTACCTCGAGCGCTACGTGCGCGGCTCGGGCGGGATCGAGGCGCTCGAGCGGGTGAAGCTGATGAAGCTGCTGTGGGATGCGACCGGGAGCGAGTTCGGCGGCCGCCACGAGCTGTACGAGCGAAACTACAGCGGCAACGCCGAGAACATCCGGATGGAGGTGCTGTTCTCGGCGATGGCCAGCGGCCAGGCCGACGGCTACAAGGCGTTCGCCGAGCAGTGCATGGCCGAGTACGACCTCGACGGCTGGACCGCGCCCGATCTGGTCGACACGTCCGACGTCAGCTACTTCTTCGGTGCTACCGAGGAGTAGCGCCGCCGACGGATGCCCGAGTTCGGGGTACGCTCAATGTCAACGGATAAAAGGTGGTGTCGCGATCGCAGTCAAGGCGGCTGACCTCGAGTCAGAGCTGATCGACTCGCTCTGTGAGCGGGTCCGCAAGCGACTCCCCGATGCACGGCGCGCCCCGTGTGAGTCGTTCATTCGTCAGTACTACCGCTGGGTCCCTCCCGAGGATCTGGCCGACAGGACCCCGGGCGACCTCTACGGGGCGGCGCTGTCGATGTGGGGGCTGGCTCAGGAGCGCGCTCCCGGCGAGGTGAAGGTCAACGTCTACAACCCCGAGCTCGACCGCGACGGTTGGGAGTCGCCGCACACCGTGATCGAGGTGATCTCGGACGACATGCCGTTCATCGTCGACTCGGTGACGATGGACCTGGCCCGCAGCTGCTACGGCATCGACCTGGTGATCCACCCGGTCGTCCAGGTGCGGCGCGACAAGGACGGGCACCTGCTCGAGGTGCTCGAGCCCGAGGCGACCGCGCCGGACGCGATCGCCGAATCGGTCCTGCATGCGGAGGTCGCCCGCGAGCGCGACCCCGAGCGGCTGGCCGAGCTGCACGACAGCGTCGAGCGGGTACTCGAAGAGGTCCGGGCAGCGGTCGAGGACTGGGGCCCGATGCGCGAGCGCGCCTACCAGCTGGTCGACGAGCTCGACGAGCGGCCGCCGCCGGTGGACCGAGGCGAGATCGAAGAGGTCAAGTCGTTCCTGCGCTGGGTGGCCGAGGACCACTTCACGTTCCTCGGCTACCGGGAGTACGACCTGGTGATCGACCGCGACGGGGCCGGCCTGCAGGTGCGTCCCGACTCCGGGCTGGGGATCCTGCGACAGCCCCCGGAGCATCCGTTCAACCGCCTGGGCCCGAAGGCGGTCCGGCTGGCGCTGGCCCCGCTGAGCCTGGTGCTGACCAAGGCCAACTCGCGCTCGACCGTCCACCACCCGGCGTACCTGGACTACATCGGCGTCAAGCAGTACTCGCCCGAGGGCGAGGTGATCGGCGAGCGACGCTTCCTCGGCCTCTACACGTCCACCGCGTACCACGCCAGCCTGCTCGAGATCCCGTTCCTGCGTAACAAGGTCAAGCGCGTGCTCAAGCGCGCCGGCTTCCCTCCGGCCAGCCACGACCGCAAGGCGCTCGTCGAGATCCTCGAGTCCTACCCGCGCGACTCGCTGTTTCAGATGGACAGCGACGAGCTGTTCGAGATCGCGATGGGGATCCTCGGGCTGGGCGAGCGCCAGCGCGTGCGGCTGTTCGTCCGCCGTGACCCGCTCGACCGGTTCGTCGAGTGCCTGGTGACGATCCCGCGCGACCGCTTCAACACCGAGAACCGAGAACGCGTCGCCGCGATCCTGGTGCAAGCGTTCGGCGGCAGCCATCTCGACTGGACGCTCCAGCTGTCGGAGTCGGTGCTCGCGCGCGTGTTGTACGTGATCCACACGCCCGACGGCACGCCCGACGACTACGACGTCGCCGAGATCGAGTCCAGGCTGGTCGATGCCACCCGCGCCTGGACCGACGACCTGAGCACCGCGCTTGTCGCCGAGCACGGCGAGGACCGCGGCCTGAAGCTCGCCAGCCGCTACGAGCGGGCGTTCCCGCCCGCCTACCGTGCCGAATGGCCGGCGCACTTCGCGGTCTCCGACATCGACCGGGTCGAGGAGCTGGCGGCGGGCAGCGGGCCGATCATGAGCATGTACCGGCCGCTGTTTGACCAGGTCGGCACGCTGCGCTGCAAGCTCTTCAGCTCTGGCGCGGTGTCGCTCTCGGACGTGCTCCCCACGTTCGAGCACATGGGCGTGCAGGTCGTGGACGAGCGCCCATATGAGATCTCGCCGTCGAGCGCGACCAAGGCGTGGATCTACGATTTCGGGCTGCGCTGCATCGCCGAGGACGTCGAGCGCGTCCGCGAGATGTTCGAGACGGCGTTCCTGGCCGCGCGCCGCGGCGAGCTCGAGGACGACGGGCTCAACGGCCTGGTGCTGGGCGCCGCGCTGAGCGGGCGTGAGATCACGGTCATCCGCGCGATCGCCAAGTACGTGCGCCAGGCGGGGATCGCGTTCTCGGACGCCTACGTGCAGCGCACCCTGCTGGCGCATCCCGACGTCGCCACGCTCCTGGTCAAGCTGTTCCGCGCCCGGTTTGATCCCGACGCCCGCGACTCCGACAGAGCGCAGCGGCTGACCACCGAGATCGGGGAGGCGATCGACGCCGTCACCAGCCTCGACGAGGACCGGATCCTGCGGAGCTTCCAGACGGTCGTGTGCGCGACACTGCGCACCAACTACTTCGTGGTCGACGAGGACGACGCGCCCCGGCCGTTTCTGTCGTTCAAGCTCGACCCCGAGCAGATCCCGTTCCTGCCCGCGCCGCGCCCGAAGTTCGAGATCTTCGTGTACTCGCCTCGCTTCGAGGGAGTGCACCTGCGCGGCGGCAAGGTCGCCCGCGGTGGGTTGCGATGGTCCGACCGCCCCGAGGACTTCCGCACCGAGGTGCTGGGTCTGATGAAGGCGCAGATGGTCAAGAATGCGCTGATCGTCCCGGTCGGCTCCAAGGGCGGGTTCGTGCTCAAGCGCCCCCCGGCCGGCGGGGGTCGCGAGGAGCTGACCGAGGAAGGGATCGCGTGCTACCGGTTGTTCCTGTCGGGACTGCTCGACGTGACCGACAACATTGTCGGCGGCGAAGTGGTGGCGCCCGACCGCGTGGTCCGCTACGACGATGACGACCCGTACCTGGTCGTCGCCGCCGACAAGGGCACGGCCAGCTTCTCGGACATCGCCAACGAGGTCTCGGAGTCCTACGGGTTCTGGCTCGGCGACGCGTTCGCCTCCGGCGGCTCGCAGGGATACGACCACAAGGCGATGGGGATCACCGCCGCCGGCGCCTGGGAGTCGGTCAAGCGCCACTTCCGCGAGCTCTCGCGTGACATCCAGAAGACCGACTTCACCGCTGTCGGGATCGGCGACATGTCCGGCGACGTGTTCGGCAACGGGATGCTGCTGTCGCGCCACTTCAAGCTGGTCGCCGCGTTCAACCATCTGCACGTGTTCCTGGATCCCGATCCGGACCCGGAGGCGAGCTATGCCGAGCGCAAGCGCCTGTTCGAGCTGCCGCGCTCGGCCTGGACCGATTACGACCAGGCGCTGATCTCCGACGGCGGCGGGGTGTACCCGCGCACCGCGAAGTCGATCCCGGTGTCGCCTCAGGTCCGCGAGGCGCTCGGGATCGACGACGAGCAGCTGTCGCCCAACGAGCTGATCCGCGCGATCCTACGCGCGCCCGTCGACCTGTTCTGGAACGGTGGGATCGGTACCTATGTGAAGGCCTCCGACGAAGCCAACGCCGACGCTGGGGACAAGGCCAACGACGGCGTTCGCGTCGACGGCCGCGAGCTGCGCTGTCGCGTAGTCGGCGAGGGCGGGAACCTCGGCTTCACCCAGCGCGGCCGGATCGAGTACGCGCTGGGCGGCGGCCGTATCAACACCGACGCGATCGACAACGTCGCCGGCGTCAACTGCTCAGACCACGAGGTCAACATCAAGATCCTGCTCGGATCGCTGGTCGCCGACGGCGAGCTGACCCGCGACCAGCGCAACGGGCTGCTCGCCCAGATGACCGAGGCCGTCGGCGACCAGGTGCTGTACGGCAGCTACACGCAGACCCAGGCGATGAGCCTCTCGCTGGCTCAGGCGGGGTTGATGATCGACGTCCACGGGCGAATGATCCGCCAGCTCGAGCAGGTCGCTGGCCTCAACCGCGAGCTCGAGTTCCTGCCCGACGAGGAGACGATCTTGGAGCGCAAGGGCGCACACGAGGGGCTGGTGGCGCCCGAGCTCGCGGTCCTGATGGCGTACTGCAAGATCTGGCTGTACGCGGAGCTGCTCGAGTCAGACCTGCCCGACGATCCCTATCTGTCGCACGATCTCGAGCGCTACTTCCCGCCACCGCTGCCCGAGCGCTACGGCGATCAGATGCCCTCGCACCGGCTGGCCCGCGAGATCATCTCGACGGTCGTGGCCAACCAGCTGGTCGACCGGGCGGGCACCTCGTTCGCGTTCCGGCTGCGCGAGGAGACCGGCGCCCCGCCGTCGATGCTGGCTCGCGCGTACGCGGCCGCGCGCGAGGTGTTCAACATGCGGGCGTTCTGGGTCGCCGTCGAGGCGCTCGACAACGAGGTCGACTCCGATGTCCAGCTCGAGATGCTGGTCGAGGGCCGGCGGCTGGTCGAGCGCGCCACTCGCTGGCTGGTGCGCGCCAACCCGCGGACGATCGACATCGAGGCCGCGATCGCGACGTTCGGTCCCGGGGCCAAGGCGATGGGCCACGAGCTGCCCCACGTGCTGGAGGGCAACGACGCCGAGGCCTTCCAGACCCGTGCCAAGGAGCTCCGACACGCCCACGTGCCGGGCAAGCTGGCCACCTGGGTGGCCGCGATGCCGTGGATGATCTCGGTGTTCGACATCGTCGAGGTCGCGGCTGCGACGGGCCGTGACCAGGCCACGGTGATGGCGACCTACGCGCGGCTGGGATCGCGCCTCGAACTCAACTGGCTGCGCAACCGGATCGTCGAGCTGCCCAGGGCCAACCGCTGGCAGGCGCTTGCGCGGGCGGCACTGCGCGAGGACCTCTACAACGTCCACCGGTTGCTGACCCAGGAGGTCCTGGAGTCCGCGGGTCCCGGCGCGGACGCCGACGCCGCGATCGACGCCTGGATCGAGCGCAACGCGCTGGCCGTCGAGCGCTGCCTGGGGATGCTCTCGGACATCAACGCCTCGCGCGTGTACGACACGACGACGCTCCCGGTGGCGCTGCGCGAGGTCCGCAGCCTGATCCGGGTGGCCGGCGCGCAGGGCGAGGTCGGGGCGCCGGGCGTCAACGGCGGCGGCTCCACCCAGGCGGTCATCGAGGCCGGTTAGTGGGCGGGTGCGCGGACGGCGGGCGAAACCGCGTGCACAACGTCCCAATCGAGCGCTCTGGGCGCAATCGTGGGACGTTCGCCACGTGGGACGTGACCAACGTCCCACGCTGACCAGCGAAGCCGTCGGATGGGACGTTAAGCACGTCGGCGCCCGGGCCCGGGGCGATCTGAGCCCGGGCGTCGGCGGGTCCGCACCGATTGCAGCGCAAACGCCGTCAGATCGATCACGAACGCCACGAAAAAAGCCGCCGGGCCGGTCACGAGTCGCGCTGATAGCCGCCAGAGCACGAGGCCAAGCTATCGTCCTGTAGTCATGAGCCCTGTAAAGACCAGCGTCACCGAACTGCCGGAGTCTCGAGTTCGGGTTCAGGCAGAGGTCCCGGCCGAGGAAGTCGAGCGCCGCCTTCAGCAGGCCGCCCGCGAGCTCGGGCGCCAGATGCGCGTGCCCGGCTTCCGCAAGGGCAAGGTTCCGCCGCCGGTCGTGATCCGCCGCCTCGGCCGCGAGGCAGTGCTCGACGAAGCGCTGCGCAAGGCGCTCGGGAGCTGGTACGTCGACGCGCTCGACGAGGCCGGGGATCTCGCCGATCGGCGAGCCCGACCTGAACGTCGGCGACCTTCCCCAGGAAGGCGAGCCGCTGGAGTTCTCGATCGAGATCGGGGTCCGTCCGCGCGCCCAGCTGGGCGACTACAAGGGACTCGAGGTCGGACGCCGCGAGGCCAACGTCGACGACGCGATGGTCGACCGGGAGCTCGAGGCGTTGCGCGACCGGTTCGCGACGCTCGAGACCGTGGACCGCGCTGCCGAGAACGGCGATCACCTGGTGGTCGACTACATCGGCCGGGTCGACGGCACGCCGTTCGAGGGCGGTGAGGGTCGCGACCAGCTGCTCGAGCTCGGCTCCGGACGGCTCGTCCCGGGCTTCGAGGAGCAGCTGCAGGGCGCCGCCGCCGGCGATCAGCGCGCGGTCGAGGTCACCTTCCCCGACGAGTACCCAGGCGATCTGGGTGGCCAGACCGCCGTGTTCGACGTGACCGTCAACGAGGTCAAGGCCAAGCGGCTACCCGAGCTCGACGAGGAGTTCGCCGCCGACGCCGGCGGCTTCGACACGCTCGACGAGCTGCGCGACGACATCCGCAAGCGGCTCATCGAGGCCGAGGAGCAGACGATCGAGCGCGAGTTCGAGCAGGCGGTGCTGGACGCGGCCGTGGAACAGGCCCAAGTGGAGATTCCCGACAAGCTCGTTCACGCGCGGGCGCACGAGCTGCTCGAGCAGACGCTGTCCTCGCTCGCGGCGCGCGGCATCTCGCGGGAGGCCTACCTGCAGATCGCCGGCAAGGACGAGGAGGCGCTCGCCCACGAGGCCGAGCCCGAGGCCGCCCAGGCGCTGCGGCGCGAGGCCGTGCTGGCCGCGATCGTCGAGGCCGAGAAGATCGAGCCCACCGACGAGCAGGTGCTCGAGGTGCTCGGCCCGGCGGCCGAGCGCGAGAGTGTGACCCCGGAGGAGCTGCTGGAGCGCCTGCAGTCCAGCGGCCGTCTGGACCGGGTCCGCGCCGACGTGGCCACCGGCCAGGCCGTCGAGCTGCTGGTCGACGAGGCCAAGCCGATCAGCGTCGAACAGGCCAAGGCGCGGGAGAAGCTGTGGACGCCCGAACGCGAGGGTGCCGAGCAGGGCTCGGGGCAACTCTGGACGCCCGGCAGCTGAGGCCACGCGGGGACCCGGTGGCGGTTGCTACATTCGGCAGGAATCCGGCGGAGTAAGCGAAAGAAGCGAGGACGATGAGCCCACTCGTACCGATGGTCGTCGAGCAGACATCCCGCGGGGAGCGGGCTTTCGACATCTACAGCCGTCTGCTCAACGAGCGGATCATCTTCCTCGGAACTCCGGTCGACGACCAGATCGCCAACCTGATCGTGGCCCAGTTGCTGCACCTCGAATCAGAGGACCCGGACAAGGACATCTCGGTCTACGTCAACTCGCCCGGCGGCTCGGTCTACGCGGGTCTGGCGATCTACGACACGATGCAGTTCATCAAGCCGGACGTGTAGACGATCTGCGTCGGCATCGCGATGTCGATGGGCGCGCTGCTGCTCGCCGGCGGCGCGGCCGGGAAGCGGATGGCGCTCCCCAACGCCAAGATCCTGATCCATCAGGTGTCCTCGAGCTTCCAGGGCCAGGCGACCGACATCGAGATCCACGCCAAGGAGATCATCGACGTCCGCCGCCGCCTCGACGAGATCATCGCGCAGCACACCGGCAAGGACCTGGACCAGGTCCGCCAGGACACCGAGCGCGATTACTTCATGAGCTCAGAAGAGGCAAAGGACTACGGAATCATCGACCGCGTCATCTCGCAGCACTGAGGGGCTAGGCTTAGGCGTGCCTATAGGCGCCTCGAGCTGAACTCCGGAGAGGGCAGGCAACTGAATGGCACGTCCCACCGACTCCAACGAACAGCTTCTCTGCAGTTTCTGCGGCAAGTCGCAGCGCCAGGTCAAGAAGCTGATCGCGGGGCCAGGCGTCTACATCTGCGACGAGTGCATCGACCTCTGCAATGAGATCATCGATGAGGAGCTCACCGCTCCGCCCAGCTTCGACATCGAGAATCTCCCCAAGCCGCGGGAGATCTACGGCGTGCTCAACGAATACGTAGTCGGCCAGGAGCAGGCCAAGCGGTCGCTCTCGGTAGCTGTCTACAACCACTACAAGCGCGTCCAGATGATGCAGTCCGATGAGAACGACATCGAGCTGCAGAAGTCCAACATCCTGCTGCTCGGGCCGACCGGCTGCGGCAAGACGCTGCTGGCGCAGACGCTCGCCAAGATCCTCAACGTGCCGTTCGCGATCGCCGACGCGACCGCGCTGACCGAGGCCGGCTACGTCGGCGAGGACGTCGAGAACATCCTCCTGAAGCTGATCCAGGCCGCCGACTACGACGTCAAGAAGGCCGAGACCGGGATCATCTACATCGACGAGGTCGACAAGATCGCGCGCAAGGCTGACAACCCGTCGATCACGCGCGACGTATCCGGCGAGGGCGTCCAGCAGGCGCTGCTGAAGATCCTCGAGGGGACCACCGCCAGCGTGCCCCCGCAGGGCGGCCGCAAGCACCCCCACCAGGAGTTCCTGTCGATCGACACGACCAACGTCCTGTTCATCTGCGGGGGCGCGTTCGCGAACCTGGACAAGGTGATCGAGCGCCGGATCGGCCACCAGGGCGTCGGCTTCGGATCCGTGATCCAGTCAAAGGACCAGCGCGACACCGGCGAGATCTTCGAGCACTGCCTGCCCGAGGACCTGATCCAGTACGGACTGATCCCCGAGTTCATCGGCCGCCTGCCGGTGATGTCGGCGATCCACCAGCTCTCGCGCGACGAGCTGATGCAGATCCTGACCGAGCCCCGCAACGCTCTGGCCAAGCAGTTCCAGCGCTTTTTCCAGTTCGACGGGATCGAGCTGGTGTTCGCCGACGAGGCGCTGTCCTCGATCGCCGACAAGGCGCTCGAGCGCGAGACCGGCGCCCGCGGCCTGCGCTCGATCATCGAGGAGGTCCTGCTCGAGGTCCAATTCGAGCTGCCCTCGCGCCGCGATGTACGCAAGTGCGTCGTCACCCGCGACACGATCGCCAAGGGCCAGGCGCCGACGCTCGTGACCGTGGCCGCACCCGAGGAAGAGGCGGCTTAGCGCCGAAGCGTTCGCTGGCCCCGGGCGCCTAGACTCGGAGCCGATGAGCGACCTGCAGGACAAGACCCGGTACGACCCGAGCGAGGTCGAGCCGCGGATCGAGCGCCGCTGGCTGGAGTCGGGGTTGTTCCACCCCGAGCCGGGCGGCACGCCTGACGAGAACTACTCGATCGCGATCCCGCCCCCGAACGTCACCGGGGCGCTGCACATGGGTCACGCGCTCAACGACTCGATCCAGGACTGCCTGATCCGCCACAGCCGCATGAGCGGCGTGCGCACGAAGTGGATCCTCGGCACCGACCACGCCGGGATCGCCACCCAGACCCAGGTCGAGCGCGCCCTGGTCACCGAGGGCACCAGCCGCGAGGAGCTCGGCCGCGAGGCGTTCGTGGAGCGCGTGTGGGCCTGGCGCGAGCAGTACGGCGGCACGATCATCGAGCAGCTCAAGCGGCTGGGGGCGTCCTGCGACTTCGAGGACGAGCGGTTCACGCTCGACGACGCCTACGCCAAGGCCGTCCTGCAGGTGTTCGTGTCGCTGTACGAGAAGGGCTTCATCTACCGCGACCGCTACCTGGTCAACTGGGACCCCGGCAGCCGTTCGGCGATCTCCGACCTCGAGGTCGAGGACCGCGAGGTCACCGACACGCTCTACTACATCGACTATCCGCTGGCGTCTGGTGGCGGGGCGATCACGGTGGCCACGGTGCGGCCGGAGACGATGCTGGCCGACACCGCGATCGCGGTGCACCCCGACGACGAGCGCTACGCGCGTCTGATCGGCGAGAAGGCGATCCTGCCGCTGGTCGGCCGCAAGCTCAAGATCATCGCCGACGAGTACGTCAAGCCCGAGTTCGGGACCGGCGCGCTGAAGATCACCCCCGGCCACGATCCCAACGACTTCGAGATCGGCCAGCGCCACGGGTTGGCGCAGATCTCGGTGATCGGCGAGGACGGCCGGATGACCGACCAGGCGCCCGAGCGGTTCGCCGGGCTGACCGTGCGGGAGGCCCAGGAGGCGGTGCTCGCCGAGCTCCGCGAGCAGGGACTGGTCGCGCGCACCGAGGAGCTGGTCCACACGGTCCCGTTCTCGCATCGCTCCGGCGAGCGGATCGAGCCGCTGATCTCGCTGCAGTGGTTCATGCGGATGGAGGAGCTGGCCGAGCCGGCGATCGAGGCGGTCACCAGCGGGCGCATCCGCATCCAACCCGAGCAGTGGAGTCGGGTGTACCTGGAGTGGATGCACAACATCCGTCCGTGGTGCATCTCGCGCCAGCTGTGGTGGGGCCACCGGCTGCCGGTGTGGTACCGGACCCACCCCCCCCACGAGATCTACGTCGGTATGGAGCCGCCCAAGGGCGCCGGCTGGGAGCGCGATCCCGACGTGCTCGACACCTGGTTCTCGAGCGCGTTGTGGCCGTTTGCGACGCTCGGGTGGCCCGAGCGGACGCCGGCGCTCGAGGCGTTTTATCCGACCGACGCGCTGATCACCGGCCGCGACATCCTGTTCCTGTGGGTGGCGCGGATGATCATGATGGGGCTCGAGTTCACCGGCGAGATCCCGTTCGAGGACGTATACGTGCACTCGATCATCCAGGCGCCCGACGGTCGGCGGATGTCGAAGTCGCTGGGCACCGGGATCGACCCGATGGACCTGATCGAAGGCGGCGAGCGCCCGCCCGTGTTCGCCGAGGGCAACAAGCCCGCGGGCGAGTTCCCGGCCTACGGCGCCGACGCCGTCCGCTGGGGGCTGCTGGCGATGTCCTCCGCCCAGGACGTGAAGTTCTCCGAGGACAAGGTGGCCCAGGCCCAGCAGCTGACCAACAAGCTGTGGAACGCCTCGCGGCTGATCCTGCTCGGGGTTGGCCCCGAGGCCCGCGCGGCGGTGCTGCCGACGACCGTCGAGGACCGCTGGATCCTGTCGCGGCTCCAGCGCGCCAAGGTCGACGTCAACGCCCGGATCGAGCGCTACGACTTCTCCCACGCCGCGCTGCGTCTGTACGACTTCGTCTACGGGGATCTGTGCGACTGGTACCTGGAGCTGGTCAAGCCGCGGCTGCGCGCCGGCGAGCCGGAGGTGGCGGGGACGCTGCTGCACGTGCTCACCCAGACGCTCGCCCTGGCCCATCCGATCATCCCGTTCGTGACCGAGGAGATCTACAGCTACGTCCCGGGTGCCGAGGGGCTGCTCGCCGCCGGCATCCCCGATCGCCCGGCCGAGACCGACGACGCGGCCGAGGCGTCGCTGGGGCGGCTGATCGACGCCGTCCAGGCGCTGCGCGCGTGGCGCGACTCGGCGTCGGTGAAGGCCGGAGCGACGCTCAGGGCGCGGCTGATCGCCGACGGCTACGAGCAGACCGACGACCAGCTGGCGCGGATGGCGCGGCTGTCGCTGGCCGACGGCGACGGCCAGGCCGCCGCGGCCTCGGTCGCGATCCCGGGCGGCACGGTCGAGATCCTCGCCGGCGACGGCCTCGACCTCGAGGCCGCGTCGCGCAAGCTCGCCGCCCGACGAGCGCAGCTCGAGTCAGACATCCAGCGCAGCGAGCGCAAGCTCGCCAACGAGGGCTTCGTGTCCAAGGCGCCTCCGGACGTGGTTGCGGCCGAGCGCGACAAGCTCGCGCGGCTGCGCAGCGAGCTGGAGGCGCTGTGAGGGCGCCGGGGCCGGCCTGGCGATGAGCCCCGAGGAGGCAGAGCGCTACCTGCTGTCGCTCGAGCTGTTCGGCATGCGGTTCGGGCTGGACCGCATGCAGCGGCTGATGACCGCGCTCGGCCATCCCGAGCGCCGCTTCCAATCGATCCACGTGGTCGGCACCAACGGCAAGTCCTCGACGGTCCGGATGATCGCGGCGATCCTGTCCGGCCACGGCCTGCATACCGGCGCGTACCTGTCGCCGCACCTGGTCTCGTTCGGCGAGCGGATCCGGATCGACGACCGCGACCTCGAGCCGGCCGCATTCGCCGCCGCCGTGCAGCGCGCGGCGCGCGCCGCCGAGCTCGTCGACCGCTCGCTCGGCGGCGACGACCGCGTGACGCAGTTCGAGGCGCTGACCGCCGCCGCCTACTGGGAGCTGGCCCGACGCGAGGTCGAGGTCGCGGTGATCGAGGCCGGGCTCGGCGGTCGCTACGACGCCACCAACGTGATCCCGTCGCGCGTCCAGGTGCTGACCAGCGTCGGCCTCGAGCACACCCGCTGGCTCGGCCCGACGATCTCCGACATCGCCGCCGAGAAGCTGGCGGTGGTCAAGCCGGGAGCGACGCTCGTGCTCGGGCCCGACCTGCACCCCGACGCCCTCGGGCAGGCCCGCCGAGTCGCCGCCGAGCGCGAAGCGACGATCGTCCAGGCCGGCGACGACCCCGGGGTCGAGGTCGGCGCGCTGGGGTCGTTCCAGCGGCGCAACTTCGCGGTCGCGCTGGCCGCGGCCAAGGCATACCTGGGCGAGCTCGACGACGACGCGGTCGCCCTGGCGGCGGCCCAGATCCGCGTCCCGGGCCGGCTCCAGATCGTCGGCGACGAGCCGCTGACGCTGCTCGACGGCGCCCACAATCCCGAGGGGATGGCGGCGCTGGTCGAATCGCTGCCGGAGATCATCGCCGGCCACGACCGTGTGGTCGCGGTCGTCTCGATCCTCGACGACAAGGACGCCGCCGGGATGCTCGCCGCGCTGATGCGCTGGTGCGACGCTGCCGTCTTCACCAGCAGTCACAATCCTCGGGCTTTGCCGCCTCCGACCTTGCAGTCACTCGCCCGCCAGCTCCACGGACCCCCGAGCGAGGTGGTCCGCGACCCGCACGCCGCGGTGCGGCGGGCCCGGGAGCTCGCCGGCCCGGGAGGCGTCGTGCTCGCGACCGGCTCGATCTACCTCGTCGCCGACCTGGTGCGCCCGTCCGGTAGGGGACGCGCGTCGATGCTGTGAACCGGCGCGATCAGCCGAGCTTCCTGACGATGATCGGGTTGGTCGCGCTGATCGTGGCGGTGGTGATCCTCGTGTTCTTCGGGATCGGCTACCTGTTCGGGCGGGTGTTCCTCTGAGGCCAGGAGAGCGGGTCGGCAGGCCCGGGGGCCCGGTGGCCCAGGGCCGTGCATAACACGTCAAAGCCGGCTGGAAACTGGAGGCTTGCCGTGTGGAGCACGTATACGGTGCATGACACGGCAAGGCCCGGCCGGCGGCGCGGATTTGACGCGATATGCACGCCCGTCGGCTCGGGTCGCCGACCCCCCGCGTAGTGCCCCAAGGACTTTCGCGAGCGGCGCCGAAAAACCGCTTGTCTGAATCCGTAGGAACTGCCGACCACCGCCGACCACTACACTCGCGACCTTAATGCTCTTCGAACTGGGCGCCTTCGGGATCAAGAACAACACGATCAGTCTCGTCGTTGACCTGGTGATCCTGTTCCTGGTCGTGATGTGGCTGGCGCTGGTTTATTGGACGTACGCCGACGCGCGCCGCCGGATCGCCGACCCCCTGCTGGTGGGCTGCGCCACCGCCGCCTCGCTGTTCCCGTTCGTCGGGACGATCGTCTACATGATCGTCCGGCCGCCCGAGTACCTCGACGACGTCCGCGAGCGCGAGCTCGAGATGCAGGCCGCCGAGGCGCGCCTGGCCGAGTTGGGCTACCACCTGTGCCCGCACTGCGACTACGAGGTCGAGAAGGACTTCCTGCGCTGCCCCAACTGCCAGCGCAAGCTGAAGGACCCGTGCAAGGCTTGCGGTAAGCCGCTGGATCCGATGTGGAAGCTGTGCCCGTTCTGCGAGACCGAGGTCGGGCAGATCCAGGCCGCTCCGCGCCGCCGGCGGCGTCGCGAGACACCCTCGGAGGAGCGGGTCGGTCCGACCGCGGGCACCGCCGGCGAAGCCGGCAGCTCCTCGGGCAACTAGTGCACTAGCCTCTCGCGTCGCCATTTCGCGACCCGCCGAGAGCTAAAGGAGCCCTGAAACTCATATGGAGCGCACGCTGATCCTGGTCAAGCCGGACGCCTTCGCGCGCAACCTCACCGGCGAGATCATCGCCCGGTTCGAGCGCAAGGGCCTCCGGCTCGCGGCGCTCAAGCAGATGACGATGACCACGGAGCTCGCCGAGCGCCACTACGCCGAGCACGCCGAGAAGCCGTTCTTCGGCGAGCTGGTCGCGTTCATCACGTCGGGCCCGCTGGTGGCGATGGTGCTCGAGGGGGGCCACGCCGTGGAGGCGGCCCGGCAGGTGATCGGCGCCACCGACCCGCTGAAGGCGGCTCCGGGCTCGATCCGCGGCGACTACGCGCTCGAGGTCGGCCAGAACATGGTCCACGGCTCCGACTCCGACGAGTCGGCGGCGCGCGAGGTGGGCCTGTTCTTCCCCGACCTGGCCTGACCGCGTCGGGTCCGACCGTCACCACCGCGGATGCCGCCGCTGATCCTCGCCTCGCGCTCGCCTCAGCGCCGGGCGATCCTCGAGCAGCTGGGGGTCAGCTTCACGGTGCGGGTGCCCGACACGGAGGAGCTGATCTCGGGTCCGCCGCAAGAGGTTGCGGTCGAGAACGCCTACCGCAAGGCGTCCGCCGTCGCGGCCGCCGGAGCGAATGACGCCGTCGTCCTTGGCGTCGACACGCTGGTCAGCATCGGCTCGCGGATCTGGGGCAAGCCCGCCGACGCCGGCGAGGCCGCGGTCACGCTGCGAGCGCTGGGCGGCCGCCGCCACGTGGTCGTCAGCGGGGTGTGCCTGGTCGCGGGCGGCGCCAACCGGACCGCGGTCGCCACGACGCTCGTCGACTTCCGCCGGCTGGACGACTCGCTGATCGACTGGTACCTGTCCAGCGGCGAGTGGCGCGAGCGCGCCGGTGGCTATGCGATCCAGGGTCGAGGCGCCGCGCTGGTGGAGGCGATCGAGGGGGACTACACGAACGTCGTGGGGCTCCCGGTGGCCACCTTGCTGGCGCTGGCGCCCTGGTTGTTGCCGGGGGATTAGCGCTCGGGAACGCTCGCGTTGGCAGATCGCCCGCAGGCTCTGCGAACGACCCGCCCAGGCCCGTGTTTTAGGCGCATTTCGGCGCTTTTTATCCGCTGGCGGGCAGGTGCCGCGGCTGATGCTTCGGCTACACTGCGCTCGGATGGACGGCGGCTTGGGCGTGGGGTCCATAACACGCCGCGCCGTCCGCCGCTGGCCCCTACCTCCGCAATTGCCGTGATTCATCTCGACAGCACCGCACCGCTCCGCGGCCGCGAACCTTTGCCCGCCGCCCGTCGGGCTGGATGAACCACCTCGTATGGGCTTCTTCTCATACCTGACGGGCTTCGGTGGCCGCGACATGGCGGTCGACCTGGGGACGGCCAACACGCTCGTCTACGTGCGCGGCCGCGGGATCGTGCTGTCGGAGCCGAGCGTGGTCGCGGTCGACTCGCGGACCGGTGAGGTCCACGCCGTCGGGATCGAGGCCAAGCGCATGCTCGGCCGCACGCCCGGCACGATCTCGGCGATCCGTCCCCTGAAGGACGGCGTGATCGCCGACTTCGAGGTCACCGAGGAGATGCTCAGGCACTTCATCCAGAAGGTTCACCAGAACCGGTGGGCCCACCCGCGGGTCGTGGTGTGCGTCCCCAGCGGCGTCACCGGCGTCGAGAAGCGCGCGGTCGAGGAGGCCTGCCTGTCGGCGGGCGCCCGCCAGGCGTACTTGATCGAGGAGCCGATGGCGGCCGCGATCGGCGCGGGCCTGCCGGTCGGCGAGCCGACCGGGTCGATGGTGGTCGACATCGGCGGCGGGACCAGCGAGGTCGCGGTGATCTCGCTCGGCGGGATCGTCGTGTCCCAGTCGATTCGGGTGGGTGGCGACGAGCTCGACGAGGCGATCATCAGCTACGTCAAGCGGGAGTACAAGCTTCTGATTGGCCAGCAGACGGCCGAGGAGGTCAAGCTGGAGATCGGCTCGGCGTACACGATGGGGGAGGAGGTCCAGGCGGAGATCAGGGGCCGCGATATGGTGTCCGGGCTGCCCAAGACCGTGGTCCTGACGAGCGAAGAGATCAGAGGCGCGCTCGAGGAGCCCGTCTCACAGATCATCGATGCCGTCAAGGAGACGCTCGACCGGACTCCGCCTGAGCTCGCCTCGGACATCATGGATCGTGGCATCATGTTGGCCGGAGGTGGATCCCTGCTGCAGGGGCTCGAGGAGCGGCTGCGTCACGAGACGCAGATGCCCGCACATCTGGCCGAGTCACCGCTGACATGCGTCGCGGTCGGCTCGGGAAGGTCCTTGGAGGAATTTGAGGCGATCCATCGTTCCAGCAAGAATTCACGCAACCGGCGCCAGCGGTACTAGGTTTGCCGACCAGGTACTGAGATGGCGCTGAGCAACCTCTTGGAGAGACGCATCTCGTGCATGACAAGCAAGTTCGGCGGCGGCGGCTGGTGCTCGGCCTGCTCGTCGGCGTCTCCCTGATCCTGCTCACCGCCTACTTCGGCGAGTCCTCGAGCAGTCCCCTGCACACCGTGCAGCGCGGGGTCGTCGAGGTGCTCTCGCCCGTCCAGAAGGGCGCCAGCACGGCGCTCAAGCCCGCTCGCGACGTCGCGGGCTGGTTCTCGGATACGTTCGCCTCCAAGTCGCGGGCCGACCAGCTGCAGCGCAAGGTCAACAGCCTCACCGCACAGCTCGCGCGCGCCCAGGCGGCGCGGCTGCAGAACAGTCAGCTGACCAAGCTCGTCGGGCTGGACAACTCGCTGGGGATCGACGCCTACCATGCGGTCGCCTCGCACGTGATCAGCCGGGACCCCACGCTCTGGTACGCGACGATCGAGATCGACAAGGGCTCCGACGACGGCGTCCGCGTCAACAACCCGGTGATCGGCGACGGTGGTCTGGTCGGCAGGATCTCCACGGTCGACCCAACCGTCTCTATCGTCACCCTGATCACCGACCACTCGATGGCGGTGGCGGCCCAGATCCAGGACTCCGTCGGAGACACCGGCGTACTGGTGCCGGCCGTCGGCGACCCAAACCAGCTGCTCGTCCAGGACCTGCCGCAGACCGGCCCGTTCAAGGAGGCCGTCGGCCAGCAGGTGGTCACGGCCGGCTTCAAGACCGGCCCGCTGCAGTCGCTGTACCCGCCGGGGATCCCGATCGGCACGATCTCCGACGCCAGCGAGAGCAACCTGCTCAACACCGGCCAGGTCAAGGTCGACCCGCTGGTCGACCTGCGCCACCTCGACGCCGTCCAGGTGCTGACCAAGCCGCACGGCGCCAAGACCGAGCGCGCGCAGCTGCCGTGAACTTCCGCCTGATCCTCCGCCTGGTGCTGCTCGGCTTCGCGACCGTGGTGATCCAGCAGGCCGCCGTCTCGCAGATCTCGATCTTCGGCGTCAGTGCCGACCTCGCGCCGCTGGTCGTGATGTCCGTCGGGCTGCTGGCGGGCTCGTCGGCCGGGGCGATCACAGGCTTTGGCATCGGTCTGTTCGTCGATCTGCTGCTGGTGCAGACGCTCGGCGTGACCTCGCTGCTGTACATCGCGATCGGATACGGCTGCGGGCGCCTGCGCGAGGTGCACGACCCCGCCCACGGCCTGGTGCCGCTGGCGATGGGGGCCGCCGCGACGGCGTTCGCCGGCGTCGGGATGGCGCTGATCCAGTTCCTGCTCGGCGTCAACTCACCGGTGAGCGTGCTGCTGCTGCAGCAGATCTTCGTCACGATCCTCGTCAACACGCTGCTGGCGCTGCCGATCTACGCGCTCGTGCGCCGCGTGATCCGCCCGGCGCTGCCCGACGACCCGCGCCGCCGACGCCGCCGCGCCTACACGACCGGCGGGCTCAGCCCGCTCCAGCGGCCGTCCGAGCGGCTCGGACCGATCCCCCGCTCCTAGTGGCCGTCCCCGCAAATACGCTCGCATTCGAGTCGTCCCCGGCGGCGGCTCGCGGCGTCCTCGGACCTCGACGTAGCTCCGCTACGCCTTCGGTCCTGCGTCCTTGCGATCCATCCACCAGTGCCGCCTCTCGGTGCGACCGCCCTTACGGCGACGACCACTAGCCCGGACCTCCGAAACGCGAACCTAGATCAGATGATCGAGCCCCCCGAGGACCGTCTGTCGCCGCTGACCCCAAAGCTGGCTCTCCGAGTCGCGATCGTGGCCAGCGTCGCGCTCGCGCTGTTCGCGATCCTGTTCTTCCGCCTGTGGTTCCTGCAGGTGCTGTCGGGCAACCAGTACCTGGCCCAGGCCAAGGTCAACCGCGTGCGCGACATCGATGTGCCCGCGCCCCGCGGCCAGATCATCGATCGCAGCGGCAACGTGCTGGTCGACTCCAAGCCTGGGATCGCGGTGCAGATCTCGCCGTCCCAGCTGCCGGTCGCGCTGGCGCCGATGATGTTGTCGCGCACCCCGCGCCGCGACACCGGCCTCTACAACAAGCTCGCCCACGTGCTGGGGATGCCCACCAAGCGCCAGCGCTGCCGGATCGACGGCTACGGCGTCGCACACCTGTCGCCGATCAGCTGCGAGGTGGCGCAGGGCTACGCGCAGCTGCCTTACCAGGAAGTCACGATCAAGACCGACGTCTCCAAGGAAGTGCAGTACTACCTGGCCGAGCGCCAGGCCCAGTTCCCGGGTGTCAGCGTCGATCGCATCTGGCTGCGCCGCTACCCGCTCAACACGCTGGCCGCGCAGCTGTTCGGGACGATCGGGCGGATCACGCCCCAGGAGGTCCACGACGCGCGCTACCGCGGCGTCTCGCAGAACGCGATCGTCGGCCAGTCCGGGCTGGAGTGGTACTACGACCACTACCTGCGAGGCGTCGACGGGACCGAGCGAGTCCAGGTCGACGCGCTCGGGCGCCCAGCCGGGAACGTCGGCGAGACCCCGCCGCAGCAGGGCCACTCGCTGAAGCTGTCGCTCGACATGTCGCTCCAGAAGGCCGGCCAGGATTCGCTGCAGGAGGCGATCAACGACAACCCGCCGGCGACCGCGGGCGCGTTTGTGGCGATGAACCCCGACGACGGCGAGGTCTACGCGATGGGGTCGCTGCCGACGTTCAACCCCAACATCTTCGCCAAGCCGGTGTCGGCCTCGACCTACCGCTCGCTGAACAACGCCGACAGCCACTATCCGCTGATCGACCGGGCGATCATGAGCGCGTATCCGACCGGGTCGACGTTCAAGCCGATCACCGCGACCGCGGCGCTCGAGAGCGGCGCCTGGAGCACCGACGAGACCTACGACGACACCGGCCAGTACTGCGTCGACAGCGAATGCCGCCACAACTCCGGCAACGCCGTCTACGGCGTCGTCAACCTCACCGACGCGCTCAAGGTCTCCTCCGACGACTTCTTCTACAACCTTGGCGCCCAGGTCAACGTCGACCCGGTCGCACACCCCAACGGCGGCGCGCTCCAGCATTGGGCCCGCTTGTACGGGATCGGGCAGAAGACCGGGATCGACCTCGGCGGCGAGACCTCAGGCAACCTGCCGACGCCCAAGTGGCGCCTGCGAATCGACGCCCTGGAGCGTCGCTGTGAGCGCCAGCGCCACGTGCCCAGCTGCGGAATCGCCGACGGCCGCACCTGGTCGGTCGGCGACAACATCAACCTCGCGGTCGGTCAGGGCGACGTGCAGGTGACGCCGCTGCAGCTCGCGGTGGCCTACTCGGCGATCGCCAACGGCGGCTCGGTGGTGCGCCCGCACCTCGGGCTCGAGATCGACTCCCCGCAGGGAACCGTGCTGCAGAAGATCGCGCCGCCGCCCAGCCGCCACCTGAACATCAACTCGCTGTACCTCGACACGATCCGCCAGGGACTGCGAGAGGCCGCCTCGCAGCAGGGCGGGACCTCGGCCGACGTCATGGGCGACTTCCCCCAGCAGGTCTACGGCAAGACCGGCACCGCGCAGCGAAACGGGCAGGCCGACCAGTCCTGGTATGCGTGCTTCGTCCCCGACACCGCCACCAACAAGCCGATCCTGGTCGTGGTCACGGTCGAGCAGGGTGGCTTCGGCGCCGCCGCCGCAGCGCCCGCCGCCCGGCAGATCCTGTCGCAGTGGTTCTACGGCCGGCGCGGGCCGTTCAAGGCCGGGACCTCCAAGACCCTATGAGCGTCGCCACTCCACTCACCACCGTCGAGCCCCAGGCCGAGCCCGCGCCGCGGACGCTGCTGCGGTTCGACCCGCTGCTGATGGTCGCCGCGCTCGGGCTCGTGGCCTGTTCGCTGATCACCTTGAAGGGCGCCACCAAGACCACCAACCCCGGTCATCCGCTGTTCTACGTGGAGCGCCAGGCGATCTACGCCGCGATCGGAGTGGTGCTCGCGATCGTGCTCTCGCGGATCGACTACTCCAGTCTTCGCCGCTACCGCTACGTGATGTACGGCCTGCTGATCGGGCTGAACATCATCGTGTTCGGGGCGCCCACGGTGCGCGGGGCCCACCGCTGGATCCCGCTGCCGGCCTTCCAGTTCCAGCCGTCGGAGTTCGGCAAGATCCTGCTGATCCTGTCGCTGGCGGCGTTCATGGTCGAGCGCTCGCGGCGGCTGCATGAATGGCGCATGACGGCGAGGGTCATGCTCCTGGCGCTGCTGCCGGCGCTGATCGTGATCCCCCAGCCCGACCTCGGGACCGGCATGGTGTACGTGGCCGTCGGGTTCGCGGTGCTGTTCTTCGCCGGCACGTCCTGGAAGCAGCTGACCGCGCTCGTCGCGATGTTCTGCGTCGCGGTGGCGATCGTGCTGGCGGGCGCACCGGCGCTCGGCGTGCACGTGCTCAAGCCCTACCAGGTTCAGCGGCTGACCGGATTCCTCAACCCGTCCCACGACCCCCGAAATCAGACTTACAACATCACCGAATCGCTGATCGCGATCGGCTCCGGCGAGAAGACGGGCCGGGGCGTCGCGCACGCAAGCCAGACCAATCTGCACTTCCTGCCCGAGAACCAGACCGACTTCGTGTTTGCCGTCGTCGGCGAGACGTACGGTTTCGTTGGTGCCGCACTCGTGCTGTCGCTATATGCGTTATTGATTTGGCGCGCGTTACGAATACTCACGATGGCCAAGAACCTGTTCGGCACGCTGATTGCCGGCGGCATCCTCGCGATGCTGATGTTCCAGGTCCTCGTGAACGTCGGCATGACCATCGGGATCATGCCGATCACCGGAGTACCGCTGCCGCTGATGAGTTACGGCGGCTCGTCGGTGCTCGTGACGTTCATCGCCATCGGCCTGCTGCAATCGATCCACATCCAAGCTCGGATGGCTGCGAGCGGGAAGAGCCGCGCACTAGTTTCGTAAAGCCGCCCGCCCTAACGGCGCGGCACAAAGTTTCCAAAGGACTGAATGACAATTGAAGAAGCAAGTACTGGTCAGCGTCGACCGCGGAGAAACGCGGGTCGCGCTGCTGGAGGCGACCGGAACGGTCGCCGCACGCAAGCCGAGCTCGAGCACCTCTCGCCGCAGGCGTAAGACCTCCAGCCCGGCGGCCGGCTATCACGTCGCCGAGCTGTATCTCGAGCGGCGCGGCGCGCGCTCGATCGTCGGCAACATCTACAAGGGCCGGGTCGACAACGTCCTGGCCGGACTCGAGGCCGCGTTCGTCGACATCGGCCTGGAGAAGAACGGGTTCCTGCACGTCGACGAGATCGTGCTCCCCGGGGTCGAGGCGCCGCGCCGCGGCCGCGGCTCCGGCCGAGAGAACCGCGCAGATCACCGACATGCTCAAGCCCGGGCAGGAGATCGTCGTCCAGGTCGTCAAGGACCCGCTCAAGACCAAGGGCGCGCGCCTGTCGATGGATCTGACGATCGCCGGCCGCTACATGGTCTACGCCCCGTTCGGCGAGGGCGTCGGCGTCTCGCGCCGGCTCGACGACACAGAGCGCGACCGACTGCGCAAGGAGGCCGCCAAGCTCGACCTCAAGGGCGCCGGCGCGATCATCCGCACCGCGGCCCAGGGCGCCAAGCGCGCCGACCTCGAGCGCGAGCTGCTGTACCTGTTCAAGCTCAACGAGGTGCTGCAGAAGCGCGTCGCCGAGACGCCGGCGCCGTCGCTCGTCTTCCAGGAGGCCGACCTCTCGGTGCGGGTCGTGCGCGACATCTTCTCCGCGTCGTTCGAGCGCGCCGTCGTCGACGATCCCAAGCAGCACCACCGGCTGGTCTCGTTCTTCTCGCGGACCGCGCCCGAGCTCGTCGACCACGTCGAGCTGTGGGACGACTCGCGGCCGCTGTTCGAGGCGTTCGGGGTCGAGGAGGTGCTCGACTCGACGCTGTCGCGCCGGGTCGACCTGCCCAGCGGCGGCTACCTGATGATCGACTACGCCGAGGCGCTGACCGTGATCGACGTCAACTCGGGGTCGTTCACCGGCCGCGGCAAGGGCGCGCGGCTGGAGGACACGATCACCAAGACCAACCTCGAAGCCGCCGAGGAGGTCGTCCGGCAGCTGCGGCTGCGGGACATCGGCGGGATCATCGTGATCGACTTCATCGACATGGCCCGCGCCCGCAACCGCGACGCGGTGCTCAAGACGCTGCGCAAGTCGCTCGACGAGGACCGCACGAAGACGTTCGTGGTCGAGATCTCGCCGCTCGGGCTGGTCGAGATGACCCGCCAGAACGTGACCGACGGCGTCCGCGAGATCATGACCCGGCCGTGCCCGACGTGCCACGGCGACGGCGTGATCAAGTCCGAGGAGACGATCGCGATCGAGTTCGAGCGGCGGATGCGCGACGTCGCCAAGCAGACCAAGGCCGAGGCGCTGCTGATCCAGATGAACCCGCGGGTCAGCGCCGAGTTCACCGGCAACGAGGCCAAGGTCCTGCACGCGATCGAGGAGGAGACCGGCAAGTGGTTCCACTTCGAGGGCTCCGAGGGGCTTCCGCTGGAGCACTTCGCGGTCGTGCTCGAGGGCAAGCGCGAGGAGGTGCTCGAGCGCGCGGTCCCGTTCCGCGAGGGCGAGGAGGTCCACGTCGAGATCGTCGAGCCGCACATGTACAGCCCCGGGGACGCGGTCGCGAAGGTCGACGGCTACCTGATCTCGATCACCGGCGGCGGTCCGTACGTGGGCGAGAAGCACCTGGTCCGGATCGAGGAGGCCGGCCGCACCACCGCGGTCGCGTCGCTGGTCGACGTGCAGCCGGACCTGGCCTCCAACGGCTCTGACCAGGGAGATTCCGACGATGTCCTAGAATCAGGGAACCGGCGTCGTGGCCGCAGAGGCGGACGACGCCGTTCGAGTGCTCGGGCCAAGTCCGGCTCGGCCGCATCTTCGTCGGAATAAAGTGCACTAGACATGTACGCAATCGTCAAAACAGGCGGAAAGCAGTACCGCGTCGAGGAGGGGCAGTCGCTGCTCGTCGAGCGCCTGCCCGCCGACGAGGACGGCAGCGTCTCGCTGCAGCCGCTGCTGTACGTCGACGGCTCCAACGTCGTCGACGGCGATGACCTCGCCAACGTCGGCGTCGAGGCTCGGGTCGTCGCCCACGAGCGCGGTCCCAAGCTGCGCATCGTCAAGTTCAAGCCCAAGCGCGGCTACAAGCGGCGCACCGGCCACCGCCAGGAGCTGACCCGGATCGAGGTGACCGGGATCAAGCTGGCCTCCGGCCGGACCGCCGCAAGCCACAACTTCGGAGTCAAGCGATGGCGCATAAGAAAGGCCTCGGCTCATCCCGCAACGGCCGCGACTCGAACGCCAAGCGTCTCGGCGTGAAGGTGTTCGCCGGTCAGACCGTCACCGGCGGCGAGATCATCGTCCGCCAGCGCGGGACCCGCTTCAAGCCGGGCGACGGCGTCGGGATCGGCAAGGACGACACGATCTACGCCCGCGCCGCGGGCACCGTGGAGTTCACCCGCGGCCGCCGCGGTCGCGTGATCTCGGTCGCGCCCGACGCCGCCGAGTAGCGGCTCGGATCAGAAGCTCAGGCGACGGCGCCGGCGGTGGCCGGCGCGTCGCCGCCTGGTTGTCACGATTGGGCTGTCGGCCGGACGAGGATCTCGTTGACGTCGACGTGCGCGGGCTGCGAGACGGCGAACATCACCGCGCGGGCGACGTCGTCGGCCTGCAGCGCATCCGGCGGCGCGCCGTTGTCGAAGAAGCGGGTGTCGACCATCCCTGGCTCGATCAGCGTCACGCGCACGCCGGTGTCGTTGAACTCCTGGCGCGCTGACTCGCCCATCGCGGTCACCGCCCACTTGGTCGCCGAGTACAGCGATCCCGGGAGCGCCCGGCGGCCGGCCACCGAGCCGGTCAGCAGCAGGTGGCCGCGTGACTCCTTGAGCGCCGGCATCGTCGCGCGGATCGTGAGCGCGGCGCCGTACACGTTGGTCAGCACCATCGACTTCCAGAACTCCGGCGTCTCGTTCAGAAACCCGCGCTTGGCGCCGAAGCCGGCGTTGGCGAACGCGACGTCGATCCGGCCGTAGCGCTCGAGCGCGGTCTGGACCAGCGACTCCTGCTGATCGGACTCGGTGACGTCGCAGGTGACGGCGATCGCGCGCTCGGGGCCGCCGAGCTCGACGGCGAGCCGCTCGAGGCGGTCCGTCGAGCGGGCGCTGAGCACCAGCCGGTAGCCGGCCTCCGACGCGCGGCGGGCGGTCGCCTCGCCGATGCCGCTGGAGGCACCGGTGATCAGGAAGACTGGTTCGGGAGCGGGCATCGAGAGGTGCCTGGACAGGTCTCCGGCCGCCGACTTTCGACCGGGTGCGCGTCGGCGGACACAATAGAGGCATGCAGGATCGAGCGCGCATCCACGTCCGGGCCGGAGCCGGCGGCGACGGCTGCCTCAGCTTCCGGCGCGAGGCCCACGTGCCCAAGGGCGGTCCCGACGGCGGCGACGGTGGCCGCGGCGGCGATGTCGTGTTCGTCTGCGACGACTCGCTGCGCGACCTCGAGCGCTTCCGGCGCCAGGCGCACTTCAAGGCCCGGCGCGGCGGCCACGGCCAGGGCGCGCTGCGTCACGGCAAGGACGGCGAGACGCTCGAGATCGCGGTACCGCCCGGGACCGAGGTGCTGGTCGAGTCCGACGGCACCCGCCACGACTTCGTGCGCAGCGGCCAGCGCGCGGTGGTCGCCCGCGGCGGTCCCGGCGGCCGCGGCAACAAGCGCTTCGCCGGCCCCACCCACCAGACCCCCCGGTTCGCCGAGCGCGGTCTCCCGGGCGACGAGTCGTGGGTGACGCTGCAGCTCAAGCTGCTCGCCGACGCAGGGCTGATCGGACTGCCCAACGCCGGCAAGTCCTCATTGCTGTCGCGGCTGACGCGGGCGCACCCGAAGGTCGCCGAGTACCCGTTCACGACGCTCGAGCCGGCGCTGGGCACGCTCGATGCCGACGACCGCCAGCTGGTGATCGCCGACATCCCCGGGCTGATCGAGGGGGCGAGCGCCGGCGCCGGCCTCGGCCACGAGTTCCTGGCCCACGTCGAGCGCACGCGGCTGCTGGTGCACGTGCTCGACCTGGCGCCGCTCGACGGCTCCGACCCGGCCGAGAACTTCGCCGCGATCGAGCACGAGCTGGCGCTCCACGATCCGCGGCTGGCGGCGCTGCCCCGGATCCTGGCGCTGTCCAAGGCCGACCTCGTCGACGAGCCGACGCGCGAACGCGAGCGCGACCGCTGGATCGAGCGGCTCGGCCCCGAGGTCCCGGTGATCGTGACCTCGGCGGTGACGCGGGTCGGCCTCGACCAGCTCGCCCGCGAGCTGATCCGGCGGATCCCGGCGCCGGGCGGACGAGGTCGACGCCGACGCGTCCGTGGCCGCCACGCCCGCGGTCGCCCCGGACGGCGAGCTCGCCGAGCACCGCGTGTTCCGTCCCGCGGCGGCGGCGCAGCTATCAGGTGCAGCGCATCGGGGACGGGAGCTACCGCGTGTCCGGCACGGGGATCGAGCGCCTGGTGGCCCGCTACGACCTCGACAACGAGGACGCGCTCGCCCATCTCGAGCGGCGGCTGCGCGGGATCGGCGTGATCGCCGAGCTCGAGTCCAAGGGCTTCGAACCCGGCGACGAGGTCGAGATCGCGGGCGTCCTGTTCGACCTCGATCCGAGCATCTGAGCTTCGGGGCTTGCGGGCGCGACACTACTTTCGGGGCTCGCGGGCGCCGACTAATCTCCAGCGCATGTCCTGCCTCGTGGTCAAGCTCGGTTCGAGCATCGTCGCCGACGGTCGCGGGCAGGTCCGCGCCGACGTGCTGTCGGCGATCTGCGACCAGCTCGCCGAGCTGCACCACGCCGGGCGCGAGCTGGTGATCGTCACCAGCGGCGCGATCGCACGGGGGATGGGGGTGATGGAGATCCCGCTGCGCCCGCGCACGATCGACGAGCTGCAGGCGGCGAGCGCGGTCGGCCAGGGCAAGCTCTACCAGGTCTACGACCAGCTGCTGCGCGACCGCGGGGTGCCGACCGCGCAGGTGTTGCTGACGTTCTTCGACATCAGCGCGCGTACGCACTACCTCAACGCGCGTCAGACGCTTCGCAAGCTGCTCGAGTGGCGCGTGGTGCCCGTGATCAACGAGAACGACACGACCACCACCGACGAGATCTCGTTCGGCAACAACGACTTCCTCGCCGCGCAGGTGGCGATCCTGCTCGGCGCCGAGCAGCTGCTGCTGCTGACCGACGCCGACGGGGTGTTCACCGCTGACCCCCGGACCAACGAGGAGGCCCAGCTCGTCTCGGAGGTGCACGAGTTCGCCGAGCTCGAGGGGCTCGATATCGGTCACGCCAGCTCGCCGCTGGGCTCGGGCGGAATGCGCTCCAAGGTGGTCGCCGCCGAGATGGCGACCGCCGCCGGGATCCCCACGGTGATCGGCAGCGGCCTTGACCCGGAGACGATCCGCACGGCCGCGGCGGGCAGCCACGTCGGCACGACGTTCGCGGCGTCCTCCGGGCGCTACTCGAGCTTCAAGCTGTGGCTCAAGTACGCCAAGCCGGTGCGCGGGCGGGTGGTCGTCGACGCCGGCGCGGCGCGGGCGCTGCGCGAGGGCGGCACCAGCTTGCTGCCGGTCGGGATCGTCGACGTGTCGGGCGAGTTCGACGCCGGCGACGCCGTCGAGATCGCGCACGACGGCCAGACGGTCGGCAAGGGGATCTGCAACTACTCGGCCGACGAGCTGCGCAGCGTGCGCGGCCTGAAATCGACCGACGTCCGCGGCCTGTTTCCGCGCGCCAGCGAGGAGGCCGTGCACCGCGACTACTTCGTGCTCGCCTAGCTACATCACCTGACCCGCGGGTGCGCGGGTGCGTCGGGTGCGCGGGCGAAATCGCGTGCACAACGTCCCACGCGAGCGTTCTGGGCGCGAGTGTGGGACGTTGGCCACGTGGGGCGTGATCAACGTCCCACGGTGACCCGCGAAGGCGTCGCGTGGGGCGTTAAGCACGTCGCCGCCCGAGGCCCGGGAGTCTGTCTAGGGCGATAGACAGACGGCCGCCGTTGACGTTTCGAGCCGTCTCGCATATACATTGCGCCGATGGCCGACCGGTCCTTGGCGGGAGGAAGCGGAAGCGGTGGGCCGCGGGTGGGGAGGCGCGGCTTCATCGGCGCGGGCCTGGCCGGGGCGGGGGCTCTGGTCGTGCCGGTCGCCGCCGCCTCGGCTCGCTCCAAGCGCGCGACGCCCCGGGCCGGAGGCCCGATCGGGCAGAAGTCGCTGCAGGCGACGTATCCACATCTGCCCGCGATCCCGGAGGACCCCGCCGGCGTGCTGGACACGCTGGCGAAGCTGCAGGTCCGCTCCCAGCAGGTAACGCAAGCCAAGCAGGGGATGACCCGGAGGTACCGGATCGGGGGCACCACCGGCACGGCGTACGCGTTCCTGTTCGGGGGCAAGGCGACCGTCTCACTGGAGCGTCCCGAGCAGTACGCGATGTCGTGGACGACGTACCCCGACGTGTACTCGTCAGGCGCCCCGCACCTGGAGGCGTGGGCGGACTCCCTGACCGACGCCGACGCCGCCACCCGGCAGTTCTGGCCGATGATCGCCCGGCACGGGACCGCCTTCAACCTGATCCTTCCCGAGCGCGTCACCGCCGCCCGGGCGCGGGAGCTGCGGCGCCGGTTTCAGATCCCGTGGACGCAGACGCTGCGCCGGGCCAACGCGGCCGGGAACCTGTACGCGATCGATATGAGCCGGTTCGAGGCGCTACAGCCTCAGACCGTCGGCGGCGATGTCCGGTTCACCCCGGCCACGGTCACGCTGCTCACCCGGGATCCCCGCACGAAGACCCTGACCCCGGTCGCGATCGTGGTCGCGGGCTATCGGGGGAGGGGCCGCAGGCTGTTCACCCGCGCCGACGCCACCGACGGCGCGTGGCTGTACGCGTTGCAGGCGGCGAAGACATCGATCGCGGTGTTCGGGATCTGGCTCGGCCACGTCTACCACTGGCACATCGTGACCGCCGCGATGCAGATGACGATGCTCAACACGCTGCCCGCGAGCCACCCGATCTACCAACTGCTGGCGCCCCAGTCCAAGTACCTGATCCCGTTCGACGACGCGCTGCTGGCGCTGTGGTCGCGGATCGCGCCGCCGACCTCGGTCGCCACCGCCGACCAGTTCCTGTCGCTCGCCAACGACTATGCGGATGGGCGCTCGTTCTTCGAGGACGACCCTCGCACCACGCTGAAGAACCTCGGTCTGCGCCAATCCGATTTCACCCGCGCCACGGCCTGGGATCAATACCCGCTGGTCGCGCAGCTGCTGGCGGTGTGGGACCTGGTCGCCACCTACGTGAGGGCGTGCGTGCGCGCCACCTACGGGTCGGACGCGGCCGTGGCCGGCGACCGTCAGTTACAGGCCTGGATCGCAGCCTCGTCGGCTCCGACCGTCGGCAACGTCCGCGGGCTGCCGAGGATGACCAGTCGTTCGGCCCTGGAGCGGGTCCTGACCAGCATCCTCTATCGGGTCACCGTCCACGGCGTGGCCCGGCTGACGTCGAGCTCGAACCCCGCGCTCACGTTCGTGGCCAACTTCCCGCACTGCCTGCAGCGCGCCGGCATCCCGGATCCACGCGCCCGGCTGAGCACGCGCACGCTGCTCACCTACCTCCCGAACACCCAGACGATCAGCGCCGCCGTCAGCTTCTACTTCACGTTCGCGTTCTCGACGCCGTATGAGCCGTTCATCCCGCTCGGCGGCGTCGACGCCAACCTGTTCTTCCCCCACGGTCGCCAGGCCCGGCGCAACCAGGCGCTGATCGACTTGCGCAACGGGCTCGCCGGGTTCATCGACGACTATCAGCCCGACGCTCCGCAGCGCTTTCAGTGGCCGCTCAACATCGAGACGTGACCTGGCTCGTGGTCTGAGACGAGCGCACGTCGTAACCTGTAGGACATGGCCACCACCGCAGTCTCCGTAGCCGACATCTGCGCCGCCGCGCAACAGGCCTCCCGTCGCCTGGCGACGCTGGGTTCCGGGGTCAAGGACGCGGCGCTGGAGGCGATCGCCGACGCGCTGATCGCCCGCAGCGACGAGATCCTCGAAGCCAACGCGCGCGATCTCGAGGCGGGCCGCGAGAACGGCCTGTCCGCCGCCCTGCTCGACCGGCTCGCGCTGAGCCACTCGCGAATCGAGGCAATGGCCGCCGGCGTGCGCAAGATCGCGTCGCTGCCCGACCCCGTCGGCGAGGTGATCGACGGCTCGCGGCTGGCCAACGGGCTGGACCTGCGCAAGGTGCGCGTCCCGCTCGGCGTGGTCGCGGTCGTCTACGAGGCCCGGCCGAACGTCACGATCGACGCTGCCGCCCTGTGCCTGAAGTCCGGCAACGCGGTGGTGCTCCGCGGCTCGAGCTCCGCGGCCCACTCCAACGCCGTGCTCGCGAGTGTCGCCTCCGACGCCGCCACGGCCGCCGGGCTGCCCGAAGGATCGATGTCGCTGGTCGCCGGCGGCGGCCGCGAGGAGCTGGCCGAGCTGGCCACCCAGACCGGCGTGGTCGACCTGATCATCCCCCGCGGCGGCGAGGGCTTGAAGGCCGCGCTGAAGGGCGTGGCCACGGTCCCGGTGATCTACGCCGCGTCGGGCAACTGCCACGTGTACGTCGACGCGAGCGCCGACCTGGAGGCCGCGCAGGCGATCATCCTCAACGCCAAGCTCCAGCGCCCGGGGGTGTGTAACGCCGCCGAGACGCTGCTGGTCCACAGCGACGTGGCCGGCGCGTTCCTACCCGAGACGCTCCGTGCGCTCAGCGATGCGGGGGTCACACTGCACGGCGACGGCCGCTCCCAAGCCGCTGCGGGTCGCGTTGAGCTGCAGGAGGCGACCGAGCACGACTGGGACACCGAGTATCTGTCGCTGGAGCTCGCGGTCGGGGTGGTCGACTCCGCCGAGGAGGCGATCGCTCACATCAACGAGCATGGCAGCGGCCACTCCGAGGCGATCGTGACTCGCGACACCGAGGCCGCCCGGGCCTTCCAGCTCGGCGTCGACGCCGCGTGCGTGTACGTGAATGCCTCAACGCGGTTCACCGATGGCGGCGAGTTCGGGATGGGCGCCGAGATCGGCAACTCCACGCAGAAGCTCCACGCCCGCGGGCCGATCGGCCTGCGGGAGCTGTGTTCGTTCAAGTACCTGGTCGAGGGTGACGGTCACGTCCGGCCGTGACTGCTCACATCCGCTGAATTCCCGGTGCGCATCGGCATCCTCGGCGGGACGTTCAACCCGCCACATCTCGGTCACCTCGTCTGCGCCCAGGAGGCGTACCTTGAGCTCGAGCTCGACCGCGTGATGCTGATGCCTGCCGCGATCCCTCCGCACAAGCCCGTCGAGGACGAGCCCGGCGCCGATCACCGCCTGGCGCTGTGCCGGCTGGCGTTCGCCGGCGACGAGGGGCGCTTTGAGGTGTCGGACATCGAGGTGCGCCGGACCGGTACGTCCTTCACAGTCGATACGCTGCAGCAGCTGCACTCTCGAGCCCCAGACAGCGACCTGCATCTGATCGTCGGCGCGGACATCGCCGCGGGGCTGCCTGAGTGGCGCGAGCCCGAGCGGGTGCTGTCGCTGGCGCGGCTGGCGGTGGCGGAGCGGCCGGGCACTGAGCGAGCGGACGTCGAGCGCGCCCTCGGCCAGCTGCGGGGGGCGGAGCGCGCGACCTTCTTTGACATGCCCGAGATCGGGGTGTCCTCGACGATGCTGCGCAGCCGGGTGCGCGAGGGCAAGCCGATCAGGTACCTCACGCCGGACGCGGTCGTCGGCTACATCGACCGCCACAACCTCTACAAGGGCGGTGCGGAGGGATGAGCCCCGAGCAGCTCGAGATGACCCCGGAAGACCTGCTGGCGGCCGCGGCGGAGTATGCGTCGGATCGCAAGGCCCTCGAGATCGTCGAGCTCGACCTTCGCGGGATGATCGGCTACACCGACTACTTCCTGATCTGCACCGGCCGCACCGACCGCCAGACCAAGGCGATCCACGACGCGATCCACCAGGGCATGAAGTCCGACCACGGCCGGCTGCCCCGGCGCGTCGAGGGCCTCTCGCAGGGCCGCTGGATCCTGATGGACTACCTCGACGTGGTCGTCCATGTGTTCACGCCCGACACGCGCGAGTACTACCGGCTCGAGCAGCTATGGGGCGAGGCCCCGGTGCGGGCCGTGGGCGTCGGCACGCCGTAAGCCGCCCGGGCGATCCCGCCGGCCGCCGCCCCGTGGCGGGGCAGCGGCCGGAGCGGAATCAGGCTGGGTCTAGAACCTGCCGCCTCGCGACAGCTGGCCGACCAGGCGCTGGCCGTCGGCGGTGCCGAGACCGGTGCCGAGGTCGTAGCCGCGATCGGCCCTGAAGCCCTTCACCGTGTGGGTTCCGGGGAACAGGTCGGTGTTGGTGAACTGGACGGTGGTGTTGCCACCGACGACGTCGTCGATCCCCGAGGGACCGCGGTCGCCGAGGCCGTACAGCGTCGGGTTCAGCAGCCCGAGGTCGCGGTGCGCGGCCTGGTCGGCCACCGCCACGACGCCCGAGAACAGCGGCGATGCCTCGCTCGTCCCGCCGACCAGGTGGAAGCCCGGGCTGACGAAGCTGAAGTACAGGATCGCCGCGCCGTTGACCGCGGCGCTCATGCTGATGTCCGGAGTGCCGCGCGAGCGGCCGGTGTCGCTGGCGACGCCGTTCTGGTAGAACGGCCGGCCGAATACCGCCGACGTGCCGCCGCCGCTCGCGGCCGGCGACGGGGTGTCGCCCACCACGTTGGGGTCAAACGTGTCGTTCCAGACGTTGTCCGGGGCGGTGCGGTTGCCGTTGGCGTCGAGGTGCAGCTGGGTACCGCCGACCGAGGTCACCAGTGGGTCGCCCGACGGCCAGCTGATCACGCGGAACGGGAACAGGTCCGCCAGGTTGTCGGTGAAGTCGGTGGGGCCCGCGTCGCCCGAGGACGCCAGCACCGTCACCCGATGGGCCAGCGCGTTGAAGTAGGCGCTGCGCAGGTTCAGGATCGAGCGGGCGTTGGGGAACGTGGCTTCGGTCGCGCCGAAGCTCTGGGTGATCACGTCGGCCATGTGGTGGTTGATCGCGAAGTTCTCGGACTCGATCATCTCGGGCAACCCGGTGACACCCTCGGTCTCCGACACCGGCGTCTCGGCCAGCACGATGTTCGCGCCGGGCGCCATCGCGTGGGCGTACTCGACGTCCAGCGTGGTCTCCTCGGCCCACCCGGTCATGTCCGAGTTCGTGGGGTCGAACGGCGGCACCGCGCCCGCCGGCTGGATCACCTTGAGCGACGGCGGGTCCGCCAGACCGAACTCCTGGTCGAACACCTGCAGGTCGTTCTGGATCGTCGGCGACCCGAACGAGTCGACGATCAGGATCGTCTTGCCCTTGCCGGTCAGGCCCTGCCGGTAGAGCGGCAGCATGTCGTAGGCCTTCTGGTACTGGTTCGGGCTGTAGCAGCTGATCCCGATCTGCGTCTGGCAGTCGGCGGTGGTCGGCGGCTGGGCGAAGGCGTGCCCGATCGCGATGTGAAACGGCTCGGCCGCGGCCATCCCGCTACCGAACGCGAGTACTGCGACGGCCATGGACGCAGCCGCCGTGATTAGTGCAAGCAGACGTCGCAACTAATCCCCTTTCTCCGGTTGTGTGGCGGCCGGGCATTCAATCACTTTCCGGCAGATCGGGCGCCGGTACCCGGGACCGGTGTCGGATCGCGCCTAGAGCGCGGCCAGCAGCTTCGGCGCGACCTCTTTCTTGCGGCTCATCACGCCCGGGAGCTCGATCTGGCTGTCGTGCGCCTCGGCCCCGAACGTGCGAGCCACGACGGCCGCGTCGCCGGCCACCAGCAGCTCGGTTCCCTTGGTCAGAACGTCGGTCACCATCAGCGCGTACATCTGCAGCTCGCGGTTCTCGCGGGCGCGGCGCATCGCCTCCAGCAGCTCCTCCTTGCGCTCGAGCAGCGAGTTGCCCACGACCTCGATCTGGGCGATCGAGATCGTGTGCCCGCTCGCCACGTGGTACTGCTTGGCGTCGCGGGAGATGATCTCGTCGGCGCTGACGCCGGAGACGTCGGAGGTGGCCTCGAACATCTCCCGGCCGAGCTCCTCGGCATCGATCACCAGCACCCGTTCCAGGTACTCCACGACCGCGTGGTCGCGGTCCGTCGTCGTCGCGGAGTTCAGGATCACGGTGTCCGACAGGACGGCTCCGAGCAGCATCGTCGCGGTCGACCGGCTCGGCTCCATCCCGTTGTACCGGAAGCGCTCGACCACGAGCGTGGCGGTCGAGCCGACCGGGTCGAACGTGGCCCTGACCGGGATCCGCGTCTCGATCGAGCCGATGTGGTGGTGATCGAGGATCTCCAGGATCTCGGCCTGGTCGACCCCCGAAACGCTCTGGGCCTGCTCGGCGTGGTCGACGAGCATCACCCGCCGCCGGGCGGGCGAGACGAGGTCAGAGCGCGTCACCAGCCCCACCGGACGGCGATCGGGGTCGACCACGACCGCGGCGCCATAGTGGCTCTCGCGGATCTGCTCGGAGATGTCGGCGACCAGCGAGTCGGTGGTGATCGCCAGCGGCTCGGTCTCCATCAGCGCGCCGCACGGCGCGGCCAGCGTGATCATCCGGCCCGACACGTAGGAGTCCAGCGGCGACACGATCATCGCCACGCCGTGCTCGCGGGCGATCGCCAGCACCTCGTCTGACGGCTGGGAACCGTTGGATGCGACCACCAGCGCAGCGCCGAGATCGATCGCGAGCCGCTGCGCGTCCGCGCGGTTGCCGACCACGACCGCATCGCCGTCGGAGATGCCGCTCGGCGCATCTACGGCCATCGAGTGCACCCACACGCGCCCGGCGAGGATCGTGTCGTCGCCGGTCACGAGCTCTCCCTGGAGCACTTCGGCGACCGCCCGGACCGACGTCGGCGCCTCCTGCAGCGTCGAGGTCTCGCGCGACTCGCGCGCGTAGCGACGGGCCAGCGCGCGCTCGGTGATCACCCCGACCAGCGCGCCGTCGTCGTCCACGACCGGGACGAGCTCCACCTCAGCGCGGGCCATCGTCAAGCCAGCCTCGCGGATCGGCTCCCGTTCGCGGGTCACGGGGAAGTTCGTGTGCATCACGTCCCGGGCGCGCGGCAGCACGTGCGCCAGGAATCGGGGCTCGGGGGCGCCGCTGCGGTCCAGCAGCCACCGCGTCTGCGGATTGACGTTGCCCAGGCGGACGGGCACGTACTCGTCGTTGAGATCGATCCGGCCCCGCAGCTCGGCGTAACCGATCGCCGACGCGATCGAGTCGGCATCGGGGTTGCGATGGCCGGTGACGTAGACGATCGGCACGATCCGTGGATTATCTATGCAAACCACCACGGCAGCGGGCGGACTCGTGGAGGCATACGCTTCCGCCGTGCGCGTCCTCGTGTTCCACGGCTACCTGCTGCGCGGGACCGGCTCCAACGTCTATAACGCCGAGCTGGCCGCCGCGCTGTTGCGGCTTGGCCACGAGGTCGACCTGGTCTGCCAGGACCGCCACGCCGACGAGCTCGAGTGGGTGGGCGCGGTCGGCGACTGGGACGGCGGCGAGCTGATCGTCCGGCGCCTGCGGCAGACCGGCGCCACCGTCTACCGGCCCGACATCGGCGGGCTGCTGCCCGTGTACGTGGCCGACCGCTACGAGGACATCGAGGCCCGCCCGTTCCAGGACCTCACCGACGCCGAGCTCGAGCGCTACATCGCCGACAACGTCGCCGCGGTGTCGGATGTGGTGGCGCGGACGCGTCCGGACGTCGCGCTGGCCAACCACCTGATCATGGGACCGGCGATCCTGGCTCGCGCGCTGGCTCAGACCGGGATCCCGTACGCGGTCAAGGTCCACGGCAGCGCGCTGGAATACACCGTCAAGCCGTATCCGCGCTTCCTCCCGTACGCGCGCGAGGGAGTCGACGGCGCCCAGGGCGTGCTGACGGGCTCCCACCACACGGCCGAGAGCCTGTGGGCCGCGCTCGACGACCCCGGGCTGCCCGCGCGCACGGGGCTGGCACCGCCCGGGGTCGACGTGGCCCTGTTTCGCCCGCGCGAGCGCAACGACGCGCTCGAGCGCCTGCGCGCCGTTGCCGAGCGGATCGCCAGCGACGCCGAGGTGCAGCAGGCGCGGCCTGAGCCGGCCGAGGAGTCGGCGTTCTCGCGAGACGACGCGATGGCCGCGGCCGCCCTCCAGCGCGTGCTCGATGGCCCCCCCGACGACCGGCTGGTGTCATTCGTGGGCAAGCTGATCGTGTCCAAGGGCATCGACCTGCTGCTGGGCTGCTGGCCGCTGCTGCTGTCGGAGGTGCCCGAGGCGCGCCTGGTCGTGGTCGGGTTCGGCGCCTACGCCGCCACCTGCGAGCGGCTCGTCGAGCTGCTGGCCGCCGGCGACCTCGAGGCCGTCCGCGAGATCGCCGTCGAGGGCCGCGCCGCCGAGGGCGGCCCGCGCGAGCCGTTACGGCTGCTGATCGAGTTCCTCGACTGGCTCGACGAGCAGCCGGCCGAGCGCGAGCGTTACCTGCGGGCGGCTCAGCGGATGCCCGACCGGGTGGTGTTCACCGGCCGCCTCGAGCACTCCGAGGTGGCCGAGGTGCTGCCCTTGTGCGATGCGCTGGTCGTCCCCAGCACGTTCCCCGAGGCGTTCGGGATGGTCGCCGCCGAGGCCGCTGCCTGCGGAGCGCTGCCGGTCAGCGCCGCGCACTCCGGCCTGGCCGAGGTCTCACATGCGCTCCAACGAGACGTGCCCGAGCAGGTCCGCGAGCTGCTGTCGTTCCCGCTCGACGGCCCGGTCGTCGAGTCGATCGCCGTGCGGCTGAGCGCCTGGATGCACGCGCCGGACGACGTGCGCGACCTGACCCGGGCGTCGCTGGTCGCGACCGTCACCGCGCGGTGGTCGTGGGAGGGCGTGGCGCGTGAGGTGATCGCCGCCGCCCAGGGAGCGCTCGAGCCGCTGGAGCCGGTCGGCTAGCACGACCGACCGAGCACCGGCACCGCTCGCACGGAACACTACGGCGATGAGCGATGGCCTGATCCTGCTGATCACCGGCGCGCTGCTCACGGGCGGACTCGCGGTGTCGCTGCTGGCCGGGCGCCTGCGCGTACCGGGGCTGGTGCTGGTGCTCGGGCTGGGGATGGCGATCGGGTCGGACGGTCTCGGCTGGATCGCGTTCAACGACTACCGGATGGCCCGCCGGATCGGGATCGTGGCGCTGTCGCTGATCCTGTTCGAGGGCGGACTCGCGGCCGGGTGGTCCGACATCCGGCCAGTGTTCGGATCGGCCGCGAGCCTCGCGGTGGTGGGCACGATCGCCACCGCCGTGATCGCCGGGCTGGCCGCGGCCGGCCTATTCGACCTCACCGTCCTGGAGGGGTTGCTGCTCGGCTCGATCCTCGCCTCCACCGACGGAGCGGCGATCTTCGCCGTGCTGCGCGGCTCCACGCTGCGCCGCCGGCTCGCCCGCACGCTCGAGGGAGAAGCGGGCTTCAACGATCCCGTGGCGGTCGTGCTCGTGCTCGGGTTCATGGAGTGGATCACCCACGAGCACTACGGGATCTTCGACCTGGCGTTGCTGTTTGTCCGCGAGATCGGGATCGGTGGCGCGGTGGGGCTGCTGATCGCGGCGGCGTCGGTCGTGTTCCTGCAACGGGTGAAGCTGCCCTCGGCCGGGCTGTACCCGGTCGCGTCCCTGTCGTTCGCCGCGCTCTCCTACGGGCTCGCGGACGTCCTCCACGGCTCGGGGTTCCTCGCCGTATACATCACGGGGCTGGCGATCGGCAGCTCGCCGTCGCCGGCACAACGCACGATCGCCACGTTCCACGACGGTCTGGCCTGGGTGGCCCAGCTGGTGCTGTTCCTCGTCCTCGGGCTGCTCGTGTTCCCCGACCAGCTCGGTTCGGTCGCGGTCAACGCGACGCTGCTGGCACTGATCGTCGCGGTCGTCGCGCGACCGGCGGCGGCGTTCCTGGCGACGGTCTTTCAGGGCTACAGCGTGCCCGAACGCGCGGTGCTCGGATGGGCCGGGCTGAGAGGGGCGGTCCCGGTGGTGCTCGCCACCTTCCCGGTGATCGAGCACGTCGCCCACAGCGTCCAGTTCTTCAACATCATCTTCTTCGCGGTACTGGTGTCCACGATCATCCAGGGCAGCACGTTCCAGCCGTTCGCGCGATGGCTCGGCGTGACCACGACCGAGGCGGCGCTGCCGCTGCCGCTGATCGAAACCGGCGCGATCCGAAGACTCGGGGCCGAGGTGGTCGAGTTCATCGTCGAGCCCGACCACGCGGCCGCGGGCCATCGGGTCCGCGAGCTCGGCCTGCCCCGCGACGCCCTGCTGAACCTGATCATCCGCGGCGACCAGGCGCTACCTCCCCGAGGATCGACGCGGATCGAGCCGGGCGACCACCTCCACATCCTGGTCCGTCAGGAAGCCGCGGTCGACTTCGAGTCACTGTTGCGCCAGTGGCGGGAGGGCCCGGTGGGGCCGCGCGCCGCGCAAGCGACCGCCTCCGCGTGCGACCGCCCCGATCTTCAGCAGCCGGCCGTGGCGGGACGATGACGGCGATCCGTCGCGGCCGACCAGCGTCGGCAAGGTCGAGGTCGTCGACCAGCTGCGGACCCGGCGCGACGAGCCCGGGGCGCTGGTGGTCCTGGCCGACGGACGCTACGCCTACACGGGCGTGATCACCGCGAGCGGATCCGCCGGACAGCTGCAGGAGGCGGCGCGCCGGCGCCTGCGCCTGGCCGAGGCCGACGCCGAGCAGGCGTGGTGGCGAGAGGTGATCGGGGCCCTGGCATCGCCCTGAAAGCTTCGCGTCGGCGCCTGGACCGAGCCGGCTCGCCAACCCGGTGGGTCCGCCGGGTCCGCGAGCGAAGATGGGGGCGCCCACCCATACCTTGCGGCGCCACCGAACGCCATCCTGAGCGCCAGATTGAACGTGGACGCCCTTGGTACAACGATGCTCACCGCGACCGAACCCGCGACTCGGAGGCCCGGCGATGACGGAGGCGCGCTCGCCACCGTCGCGCCGATCCGGCTGCTGGTGGTCGACGACCATCCGGCGGTTCGGCGCGGCCTGTCCGAGCTGCTGGAGGACCAGCCGGATTTCCGGGTGATCGCCGCGGTCGGGACCGCCGAGGACGCGATGGCCGTGGCCGAGCGCGAGATCTTCGACGTGGCGGTCGTGGACTATCAGCTGCCCGGCCGCAACGGCCTGTGGGTCAGCCGCAAGCTCAAGCGGCTGCGTCACCCACCGCGGGTGCTGATCTACTCGGCGTACTACGACGGGGTGCTGGCAGCGTCCGCCGTGGTGGCGGAGGCCGACGGCCTCGTGAGCAAGGGTGGGCTGGGGGCAGAGCTGTGCGAAGCGGTTCGCACGGTTGCAGGTGGACGGTCGTCGTTCCCCGTGGTTCCCTGGCAGCTGGCCGAGACGATGCGGCGGCGCCTGGAGGACGAGGAACAGGCGATCTTCGGGATGACACTCGCCGGAATCGCGCCCGCGGAGATCGCTCGGACGCTCGGACTCTCTGGCGGAGAGCTCGAGTCGCGCCTATGGGAGATGCTCCGCAAGCTGGAGAATCTTGATCCCGAACCGAGGGCGCGGAACCGGGGGAGGGCCGGTCGCGTTCGCTGAGTCGGTCGATCGCGACCGGCCGCCCTCCTGCTTCAGTCGCTCCAGCTGCGATCCTTGAGGTCCGGTGAGTTGCTCGACGCTGCCAGATCACACGAGACCTCGATGAACGTCGGATCATTGCCGGCGCCCGCATCGCGGTCGGGCAGCGCCGAGGACGAGCCCCGCGAGTCCGAGACCGGCCGCGGCTACGTGCCGCTCGTCGTCCGGGTCGCCGGCGTCAACGCGCTGCTGCTGATCGCCGCGGTGGTGGTGACGATCCTCGTGCTGGAGCCACGCCGGATCTCCTCGTTCGCAGCCAAGGAGGCGGTCGTGCTGATCGCGGCGCTGCTGCTGATGGCGCTGGTGAACCTGCTGCTGCTGCGGCGGATCGTCGGTCCGTTGCAGGCGCTGACCGACCTTGCGCGGCGGGTCGACCTGGCCAACCCGGGGGAGCGGATGCCCGGCGCACAGCCGACCTCGGAGGCCGGGGAGCTCGCGCTGACGTTCAACGAGATGCTCGACCGGCTCGAGTCCGAGCGGCGCGAGGCCACCGGCCGGGTGCTGGCCGGGCAGGAGGCCGAGCGGTTGCGGATCGCCCAGGAGCTCCACGACCAGGTCGGCCAGGAGCTGACCGCCGTGCTGCTGGTGCTGTCGCGGCTGCAGAACCGGGTCCCCGAGACGCTGCGCGACGACGTGGTGGAGATCCAGGAGGAGGTCCGGATGAGCCTCGAGGACGTCCGCCGGATCGCGGTCGAGCTGCGGCCGGAGGCGCTCGACGACCTCGGCCTGGTCAGCGCGCTGGCGGTGCTCGGCCAGCGCTTCGCCGAGCGCTCGGCGCTCGACGTGGTCGAACGGATCGCACCCGACGTGCCCGAGCTCGGGCCTGACACCGAGCTGGTCGTCTACCGGGTCGCCCAGGAGGCGCTGACCAACGTGGCCCGCCACTCCGGCGGCAACGACGCCGAGGTCAACCTCGTCACGCGAGGACGGGCGGCTGGTGCTCACCGTCAGCGACCACGGCCGCGGCCTGCCGCCCGGGCACACGCCGGGCGCGGGCATGCGCGGCATGCGCGAGCGCGCGGCGCTCGTCGGGGCTACGCTGAGTATCTCGAGCGGCCCCGAGCGCGAGGGCTGCGAGGTCCGTCTCGACGTGCCGCTGGGGGACGACCACTGGCGATGAGCCCGACTCCGCTGAAGACCCGAATCCTGCTCGCCGACGACCACGCGGTCGTCCGCCGAGGGCTGCGGATGGTGCTCGACGAGGCGCCCGACCTGGAGGTGGTCGCCGAGGCCGGCGACGGCGCCGAGGCGGTCGAGCGGGCCGTCGCCGAGGACATCGATCTCGCGATCATCGACATCTCGATGCCGCGGATGACCGGGCTGCAGGCCGTCCGCGAGCTGCACCGACGCCGCCGCGGCTTGCGGATCCTGATCCTCTCGATGCACCAGAACGAGCAGTACCTGTACGAGGCGCTCAAGGCCGGCGCCTCGGGATACGTGCTCAAGACGGTCGCCGACCGCGACCTCGTCGAGGCCTGCCGCGCGGCGATGCGCGGCGAGCCGTTCCTGTACCCGGGGGCGATGACGCCGCTGATCGAGGAGTACCTGCACCGCGCGCGGACCGATCAGCCGCTGCGCGAGGAGCCGCTGACCGCGCGCGAGCAGGAGGTCGTCAAGCTGATCGCCGAGGGCTACAGCACCCGGCAGATCGCCGACGAGCTGGTCATCAGCGAGAAGACCGTCGACCGCCACCGCGCCAACATCCTCGAGAAGCTCGGCATGCACGACCGCGTCGAGCTGACGCGTTACGCGATCCGGCGCGGGCTAGTCGAGCCCTAGCGTCCGGCGCAGGAACTCGTGCTCGGCGTCGAGTGCGGGCGAGGTGACGCTCATCGGCAGCGACAGGAACCCGTGCGGCGCCTCGGGCCAGACGTGCAGCTCGGTCGCGTGACCGGCCGCGCGCCAGCGCGCCTCCATGAACAGCGTGTCGTCGAGCAGCGGGTCTTGCGTGCCGACGGTGAACACCGCCGGCGGCATCCCCGCGAGGTCGGCGAACAGCGGGAGAGATGTCGGGGTCGCGCCGCTGCTCGCCGTCGCGCCCAGGCAGGAACTGGTCCAGGTACCAGGCGATGATCGGGGCCGACAGGATCAGGTTGCGTTCGCCCCACAGCCGCTGGCTCGGCGACATCGACAGGTCGAACGCGCCGTACTGGAACACCGCCGCGGCGAACTCCCCGGTGATGCCGTGGCGGTCGCGGAGCGCCAGCAACGTGGCCGCGGTCAGGTGGCCGCCCGCCGAGTCGCCGCCGATCGCGATCGGGCCGCCGGCGCCGATCGCGTCGCGGCCCTCATCGCCGAGCAGCCACAGCGCCGCCGCCTCGCAGTCGTCGGGGCCGGCCGGATAGGGATCCTCGGGCGCCAGCCGGTAGCCGACGCTGACCACGGCCAGGCCGGTGTCGTGGGCCAGACGGTCGAGCCTCGGGTCCTGGAGGTCCTCGGCGCCGAGCACCCAGCCGCCGCCGTGGATGTGCAGGAACGTGCCGGTCAGCTCGCGCTCGGGGGCGATCACCCGGAGCGGGACCGGGCCCCGCGGCCCGTCGATCTCGAGCGTGCGCGCGTGCGGGACGAACACCGGGGCGGGGAAGATCCCCAGCCCCTCGCGCCGCGCGCGCCGTGTCTCCGCGGGCGGGACCTCGTTGACCGCGGGGATCGTCGTCAGCAGGCGCTCGAGCTCGGCGTTGAACGCGCGGGTCTCGTCCAACAGCGTGGCGGTGTCGGGCGCGGTCATTAGTGTCGCGAGTCGGAAATTCGGTGCCACCGAGAGTGTCCACTGGCGGATGGCGCGCAAGGACGCAGGAGCCGTGGCGTAGCGGAGCTACGCGAGGCGACGAGGACGCCGCGGGACGCCGTCAGGGGACGCTCGAATGGCATCCAATTGACGACTCGGGACACTACCCGCGGATGCTAACGGGCGCTAGCAGGCCCCACTAGCCGTGGGCCGGTGCCGAGACCGTCTTCTCGAGCTGGCGCTCGGGGGTGATCCGAACCACGTTCCAGGCCAAGCCGAGCTTCTCGAGCGTCGAGATCAGCAGCCCCGACGGGTCGACCTCCCAGCGCCGGAGGCCATGGAACGCCGAACGGGGGAACGCGTGGTGGTTGTGGTGCCAGGACTCACCGAGCGACAGGAGCGACAGCCAGGCGACGTTCGTCGACTGGTCCTCGATGTCGAACCGGCGGCGGCCGAAGAAGTGGCAGATCGAGTTGACCGACCAGGTCACGTGGTGGACCAGGAAGATCCGCACCAGCCCGCCCCAGACGAACCCGAGCAGCGCGCCGCGCGCGGTGAACCCGTCCAGCACGAAGCCGGCCAGCGTCGGGATCAGCAGCGAGTACAGGACCAGCAGCGGGAAGCCGCGGCCGATCCGGCGCATCTTCGGGTCCTCATAGAGCTCGGACGCGTACCGCTTCCAGTCGGCCTGACCCTGCGTCTCCAGCAGCCAGCCGGTGTGGGCGTGCCACAGGCCGCGCAGGCCGCTGCCGTGACCGACGTGCGGGCTGTGCGGGTCGCCCTCCTTGTCGGCGTGGGCGTGGTGCTTGCGGTGGTCGGCGACCCAGTCCATCACCGAGCCCTGGACCGACAGCGACCCCATCACCGCGAACGTACGCTCCAGCCACGGGTAGGTCTGGAACGCGCGGTGGGTCAGCAGCCGGTGAAAGCCGACGGTCACGCCGGCGGCGGTGATCAGGTACATCACGGCCAGGATCCCCAGGGCGCTGGCGTCGACGGCTTGATTCCACAGGAGCACGATCGCGGCGAGCACGCCGGCGAACGGGACGACCACGCCGATCAGGTTCGCGATGCGCGTAGCCGTGGACATCTCGTGGTGGTCAACGGGCAGGGGCGCCCGGCTCGGGGCGGCCCGGGGCGTCCGCTGTTGTTCGGTTACAGGTGGCATCTGAGGATCATCCTTTCACGAGCACGGGCTGATCACGCGCCCGGGTGTGGCCATACCCCCCGGCCGGGGGTATTGAAGCGCTTATAGGCCGTTATGACCAGGATTCGCTGCTCCACGGCTCGAGTTCCAACGCCCGCTCATACGCGGCGCGTTCGTGCACCGGCTCGCCGTGCGCGACCACCACGTGCTCGAACGGCAAGCCCAGCAACCCTCGCAGCGCGGGGAGCGTGCGCTCACGCTGCCAGGGGGTCCACCAGCAGACGGGCCCGCCGTGACGGCCAATCGCCCATAGTCGACGCTCGCGGTGACTCCCATCGCTTGGAATCATGGCTGGCGGTGCCGATGAATTCCCGCGCTCGTGGGCGTCTGATCTTCGAGACTCCAACCGCAGGAGGTATCCACCGTGTCCGATACGCAGACCACGACCCAGATCACGCAGGCGGGGACCGTGTTCGTCCCGGTCGCCGATCAGGACCGGGCGATCGACTTCTACGCCGACAAGCTCGGGTTTGAGAAGCGCTCTGACTTCGTCTACGCCGGCGACGTCCGCTGGGTGGAGATGGTGCCTCCCGGCGCAGCCACCTCGGTCTCGCTGCTGGCGGCCGGGAACGGACAGGCGGCCGGGATCGAGACGCGCGTCGCGCTGGTCACCGCCGACGTCGAGGCCGACCACGCGCGGCTGCGGTCGCTCGGCGTGGACGTCGGCGAGATCGTCCGCGAGGGCGATCCCGTCCAAGCTTGGGCCGGAGCCGTGCTGGGTGGGATCCCGCCGATGTTCCTGCTGCGCGACCTCGACGGCAACTCGTACCTGGTGGTGGCCGCGTTGTAGCCGCTTGGTCGGACTATCTGCGGTCCGCCCGGGTCGGCGATGATGAGCGCGTGAGGTTCGCGCTCACCCGGGACGCCGAGGAGTTCGCCCGCTTGGCCGGCGGGATGCTCGAGCAACGGGTCGAGCGCAACCTGCTGGCGACCGTGCTGTCCAACACCCTCCAGGGCGGCTACTCGGACGCGCAGCCGCTGTTCGCCCGGGGGATCGACGAGGACGGACAGACCCGGTTCGCGGCGATGCGCACGCCGCCGTGGCCGTTGCTGGCCAGCGAGCTCGACCCCGAGGCGGCGCCGGAGCTGATCGCGGCGTGGCTCGAGGTCGATCCCGAGCTGCCCGGCGTCGGCGGCGTCCCGACGACGTCCCGGGCGATCGCGGCGGCGTGGAGCGAAGCCACCGGCGGCCTGACCCGCTGCCAGATGCGCGAGGCGATGCACGTGCTCGAGCAGGTCGAGGATCCTCCTCGCCCGGCGAGCGGACGGCTGCGGCTGGCGCAGTCCGGCGACCGGGCGCTGCTGGTCGAGTGGATGCAGGACTTCACGGTCGAGGCGGGGCTGCACGGGGTCGAGCTCGCCCCGCGGATCGTCGACGGCCGCATCGCCCGCGAGTCGCTGCTGATCTGGGACCACCTCGGGCCCGTGTCGATGCTGGGGATCACGCAGCCGGTCGCGCGGGTGGTCAGGATCGGCCCCGTGTACACGCCGCCGCAGTACCGCCGCAACGGCTATGCGGGCAGCGCCGTGGCCGCGGTCAGCCGGCGGGTGCTCGCGCACGGGGCCAGCCGCTGCATGCTGTTCACCGACCTCTCCAACCCGACCTCCAACAAGATCTACGCCGAGGTCGGCTACCGCCGGATCGCCGACTGGGAGGAGCACTCCTTCGAGATCAGTGCAACGTGAGCACGGCCTTGCCGACGACCTCACCCGCCTCGAGCGCGCGGTGCGCGTCGGCGGCGCGCTCGATCGGGAACGTCGCGCCCACCTCGACGCGCAGTTCGCCGGCATCGAAGTGGTGCCCGGCCTGCTCGAGGATCCCCCGCTGGCGCTCGCGGTGCTCGCTCCAGCCGAACACCGATGGCGCCGGCATCCACGTGAACGCGACCCGCAGGTTGCGGTTGTGCAGCTCGGTGATCGCCTCGTCCTCCCAGTCGCTCTCGACGTTCGAGACCAGATCTCCGTACGGGCGTGTCAGGGAGAAGCAAGCCGTGAAGGTGCGGCCGCCGACGGTGTCGTGGACCACGTCGGCGCCGTCGAGCCCGGTCCACGCCCGCAGCCGCTCGCCGACGTCCTCGTGGCGGTAGTCGATGCACAGCTCGGCTCCGAGGGACGACGCGAGCTCGGTCTTTGGACCGGGGCTGACGGTTGCGGCCACGCGCGTGCCCGCGAGGCGAGCGAGCTGCACCGACATGTGCCCGACGCCGCCGGCGCCGGCCTGGACCAGGACATACTGCCCGGGCTGGATCCGGGCCCGGTCGTGGAGCGCCTCCCACGCCGTGATCGTCACCAGCGGCGCCGCGGCAGCCTGCGCGAACGACAGCTTCCGCGGTTTCGGTGCCAGGTAGCGCTCGTCGACGAGCTTGAGCTCCTGGTAGGTGCCGGGCGTCGGCCCGAAGCCACCGTCGCAGAAGTAGACCTCGTCGCCGGGCGAGAATCGCGTGACCGCGGCGCCAACTCGCTCCACCGTCCCGGCGCCATCCCAGCCGAGCACGGCGGGCAACGCGCCACCGATCGTGCCGCCGGAGCGCAGCTTGTAGTCGACGGGGTTGATGCCGGCGGCTCGCAGCGCGACCAGCACGTCGCGTCCGCCGGCGAGCTCCGGCTCGGGGACGTCGGCGAGCTGGAGGACCTCGGGGCCGCCGACGGCGGTCATCAGCACCGCGCGCATCCGCTACTGGGCTCCGCCGGAACGTTTCACCGGGAAGGGCGAGGTCCCGTCGCCGTTACGCTCAGTCGCCGACCGCGACGTCAACGCGGTTGGCGTAGAACGCGACGTGACCGCCGATCTCCGCGACCGCCTCGTATGGCTGCTCGTAGGTCCAGATCACGTTCTCGAGCTCGCCGTCGGGCGTGTTCACCGTGAAGTAGGACGCGTCGCCCTTGTAGGGGCAGTACGTCTCGTGGGCTGAGGGGCGCAGCGCGGAACGGTCGACGTCGTCGATCGGTACATATTGGATCGGCGGGTAGCTGGCCTCGCGCAGGGTCAGCGCGTTGTCGGTCCGGGCTATGACCTGGTCGCCGGTGGTCACGGTCACCCGCTTGCCGGTGGGCTCGATCGTGATCGGATGATCCGGCCCCGGGGTCAGCTGCTCCTTGGTCATCGACATGGTGATCTCCTTGGCAGTGTCGGTCCCTGCCTTGGAGTCTAGGAGCGTCGCGCCGACTCGCCTGGGGTCACGAGGCCGGCCTCGTAGGCGAGCACCACCGCCTGCACCCGATCGCGGAGGTCGAGCTTGGCCAGCACCCGCTTGACGTGGGTCTTGACCGTGGCCTGGCTCAGCACCAGCTCGTCTGCGATCTCCCCGTTGGACATGCCCCGAGCCACCAGGATCAGGATCTCGAGCTCGCGTGGGGTCAGCTCCTGCAGCGCCGCCGGCGGAATCCGCGGCGGAGCGGCGCGGGCGAACTGCTCGATCAGGCGCTTGGTGATCGCCGGGGCGATCAGCGCGTCGCCGCCGGCCACCACGCGCACCGCGGCGATCAGCTGCTCGGGCAGGACGTCCTTGAGCAGGAACCCGCTGGCCCCGGCACGCAACGCGTCGTACACGTACTCGTTGAGATCGAACGTCGTCAGCATCAGGATCGCCACCGGGTGCTGTGCATCGGCCTCCGCGAGGATCCGTCGCGCCGCCTCGAGCCCGTCGATGTCGGGCATCTGGATGTCCATCAGCACCACGTCGGGGTGGCGCCGGCGGACGAGGTCGATCGCGTCGCGCCCGTCGCCCGCCTCGCCGACCACGCGGATCCCCGGCTGCTCCTCGAGGATCGCTCTGAACCCGGCTCTGACCAGGGCCTGGTCGTCGGCGATCAGGACCGCGACGGAGCCCTCAGGTGGGTCGGCTGTTTCGGACATGGGCGGACCGTAGCCGCTGGCGTGGCCGCTCCGCGTCATCCCGGGGGATCACCGCGGGATCATCCTGTGGGGTGATGGCGGCGGTGCCCTGCCCTCATAGCGTCCGTGCGGGTGTACAAGCATCGGATTCCGGGTTACGATCGGCGCGTGAACGGGGGCAGGCGCTGGGCCTTGCTGGGAGTCGACGTCCTCATCTGCGTCGTGTTGGTGGCGTTCGGGGTCAGCGCGGATTCGAGCTCCGGTCTCGCCAACGGCACCAGCGTGGACACGCTGCTGCTGCCGGTCGTGGTGCTGCCGATCCTGGCGCGCCGGCGATGGCCGCTGGGCGCCGCGGTCGCGCTGCTGGCGGGCGCCGTCGTCAGCGGGATTCCCACCTTCGACCAGTTCCGGCTGGCGCTGGTCGTCCCGGCCGGGATGCTGATCGCGTTCTCGGTGGCCAGCCGGTGCGAGCTGCGCCGGGCGCTGGCGGGCCTGGGGTTCGTGCTCGCGGCGACGGTGTTCGTCGGGGCCACCGACCGGGTGCTGCAGGGGATCGGCGGGGTGGGGCAGATGGTCCTGTTCTCTTTCCCGCTGTGCCTGGTCAGCTGGGGCGCCGGCCGGGCCGCGTGGTCGCGGGACCGCCTCGCCGATCGGCTGGGGGCGCAGACCGAGCTGCTCGAGCGCCAGCGCGAGCGCACCGCCCAGCTCGCCGTCGAGGTCGAGCGGACGCGGCTGGCGTCGGATCTGGACATGGCCGCCCGCGTGCGCGTGCGCGAGATGATCGAGCTGGCGCAGGGCGGCGAGGTGTCGCTGGACGCGGACGCCGACCGGGCACGGACGGCGTTCGCGCAGATCGAGCGGATGGGCCGCGAGTCGCTCAACGAGATGCGGGGTCTGCTGGGGGTGCTCCGCAGCGACGAGCGCGGCTCGCGCTCGCCCCGGCCCACGCTGGCCGAGATCGACTCGCTGCTCGAGGAGGCGCGCGCGGGCGGACGCGTGGTCGACCTCGAGCTGGAGGGAGACCGGCGACCGCTGCCGCCCGGCATCGAGCTCGCGACCTATCGGGCGTTGCAGCACGGCCTCGTGGCGGTCGGCAGCGAGCCCGGGGATCCGGCCACGGTCGCGCTCCGATACCTGCCTGACGCGGTGGAGCTGGAGATCCGCGGCGTGCCCGGCGCCAACGCCTGGGCGGACGCGGCGATGGCGGCCGCGCGCGAGCGGATCGTGGCACAGGGCGGCAGCTTCACCAGCGACAGCCGGCCGGGGCGGCGGGTCCTGCGGGCGACGCTTCCGGTCGCGGTGGCCCATGCGTGAGCGCGCGAGGTACCTCTGGCGCTACCTGAAGCAGCCACGCTCTGACCCGGCGATCGCCGCCGTGTTGGCCACGATGTGCCTAGTCGAGATGCTCATCGACTCCGGCGGCGGCCGCCCGGCACTGAGCGTCGTCGAGGTGTTGGCATTCTGCGCGCCGCTGCTCGTCCTGCGCACGCATCCCGTGGCCGGCACCTGGGTCGCCGTCGTGCTGATGCTCGTCGTGCGCAGGGTTGATGGGTTTCCGGATTTCGCCGGCGATCTGGTGATCTGCGCGCTCGCGTATTCGTGCGGCGCTCATGCTTCGCTGCGCGAGGGTGGCCTGGCGGTGGCGGCGCTGATCGTGGCCATGCAGGTGGGGATGGGCTTCTCTGAGTTCCCAAACATCGAGATCGCGTTTGCGACGGTCGGACCGTTCTGGGTCGGGTATCAGGTCCGTGTGCGCAGCGCCGTGGTCACCCGGCTGGCCGAGCGCACGCGCGAGCTGCACGAGGAGCACGACGCCTTCGCGCAGCTGTCGGTGCGCCGAGAACGGGCCCGAATCGCCCGTGAGCTACATGACATCGTGGCCCACCACCTGGCGGTGATCGTGGTTCAGGCCGGGGCCGGGAGGATGGCGGCTTCCGCAACCAGCCAGCGGACGGCCGAGCGCTTCGCCGCGATCCGGCAGTCCGGCGGCCAGGCGCTGGACGAGATGGCGCGGCTGGTCGACCTCCTCCAGGCCGACGACGGCCGCGCGCGCCACTTGGAGGGCCGGTGGCAGACCCTGCTCGCTGAGGCCCGCTCGGGTGGGCTGGACGTCCGGATCACGCCGCCCGTGCCCGAGCTCGTGCTTCCGGCGGCGATCGCCGACACCGCCTACCGGATCGTGCGCGAGGGGCTCACCAACGCGATCAAGCACGCGCCCGGGGCTCGGGTCAGCGTGCGCCTCGCGATGTCGGGAGACGACGTCGAGATCGAGGTCTCAGACGACGGAGGCACCGGCGCCGCGGAGCTCGCCCGGACCGGTGCCGGGCTTGGGCTGATCGGGATGCGCGAGCGCGTCGAGTCCAGCGGTGGCACCGTCGAGGCGGGGCCTGACGGCGCACGTGGCTGGCGCCTGTCGGCGAGCGTCCCTGTGCCCGCACGGGCCGCGGCCGCCACCGCCGGCGCGAGGTAGCGCCGGCACCGGCGTACCTCCCAGGTATTACTCACAGTTAGCCTCCTGGGGCGACGACGGGAGCTCTCGCCGACGGTTGACTGCATGTCATGTTCAACCAACCAAAGGAGTCGGCAGTGAACATCCACAAGCGCGCCCTCGCCGCAGCGGCGGTGGCGGCGATCGGGGCGGGGGCGGCGGTTCCGGCGATCACCGGGGCGCACGCGTCGAGCGCAAAGACCCAGACCCTTCACTTCTTCGACAAGCCGGTGAGCATCTCGCTGACCAAGGCCGACGGCAAGGTCGTCAGTCACCCGCCGTACCCGCAGGCCCAGGCCGGGGACGTGCTCAACGTGTACTCGCTGGATTATCCCGGTAACCACTCACACCATGCGAGTCACTGGACGATGAGTACGCACCTGAGCTGCACGTTCGCCCAGGGGCCGCCGAGTTGTATCGGCAACGTCGCAGTGGGCGGCTCGCTGCTCGTGTTCGACGGCAACAAGCTGGTGGGGGCCACCGGGGCCTATCAGGGAGCGACCGGCCGGGTCCTCAGCAACAAGGGGATCCCCGGCGCCGACAACGAGTCAGACATCGTCGTCCGGATCAAGCGCCACTGACGGAGGCCCGTCCGGCTCGGGTCGCGGGTCCGTGGGGACCCGAGACCCGAGGGGGCGCGCTCAGCGGGCGGCGCGTTTGATGCACAGCGCGGCGAGGTCGATGCCGTAGAACCCGTAGGTCTGGCAGCCCATCCGGGCGGAGAACAGCTCGTGGCTGGATGGGTTGTCGTACGCGACGAGGGGGGCGGCGTTGCGGGCGAGATCCCGGTCGAGCCGGGCGTAGCCGAGGTAGCGTTCGGGGCCGCTGAGTCGTGCCGCGGCGCGTAGCTTTGCCCGGTAGCTCGGGTCATCGAGCGGCGGGAGGTTTGAGCTGTTCTGGAGCAGCGGGTCGAGAACCCCTGTGGGATCGGGGTAGTCGGCAGCCCAGCCGCCGTAGGCGATGTCGAACCGCTCGCCCGGCGTCGCGAGCCTGGTGAACAGCTCGTCGCCGAAGGCCTTGACCACGAGCCGAACGCCGATCGCGGCGAGATCGTGTTTGATGATCTGTGCCTGCTCGGTGAACGCCGGGCGATCGAAGGTATAGAGCACGGCGGTTGCGCCAGCGTGTCCCTTGGCGAGCCGTCTTGCAGTGGTCAGGTCCGGGACGGGCGGGTAGATGTGTCCGTTGACGTGGCCGGGGATCCCTGGCGGCAGGTAGTGATCGGTGGGGTCGGCGGGTAGTGGGAAAAAGGGGTCGCCGATCCGGGCCAGCGCGGCGCGGTCGAGCGCGTAGTTGACGGCTTGGCGCATTCGCGCGTCGGCGAACAGCGGCCGGTGGGTGTTCAGCGCGAAGAAGTCGAGCGCGGATTGGGGATTGACGAAGTACCGCTGGTGGCCGCTTTTCGCGGCCGGGCTGTGTGGGCCGTAGCGAGCGTCGAGCGTGGCGGCGTTGGTACTGTCGACCGCGCCGTTCATCGCGTAGTCGGCGGTGCCGGCCTCGACTTGGGCGACGGCGCGCGGTCCCGGGATCCCGACCGCGAGCTCGATCCGCGTGAGCCGGTGGGGGCGGCTGCCGTGGTAGTTGGGGTTGCGCGTCAATACGACGCCTTGATTGGGCGTGTAGGACGCGACGCGGTAGGGGCCGGCGGACGGGATCACCCCATCGACCTGCGGGTCGGGCGGGGTGTTGGATGGCACCGCGCAGAAGAAGGGTTGCGCGAGCCGCGTCGGCAGGTTCGGCGCGGGGTCGGTCAGTCGGATCGTCAACGTGTTTGCTCGCGCGGTGACTCCCGCGATGTGAGCGGCGTTGCCGGCCATGTAGGCGCCGGCGCCGACGATGTCGGCGGCCCCGCCGGCGGCGGGGCTCTTCATTGCCGGGTTGAGGGTGCGCTCGATTGTGTGCTTGAACGTCTGGGCGGTGACCCGCTCGGTCGACGGCGGCGAGAACCGAAAGCCGCTGCGGATCGTGAACGTGTAGGTCTTGCCGTCGGCCGAGCGCGCCGGCAGCGACTGCGCGACCTCGGGCACGAGCTCGGACCCCGCCAGCCCGGCCTTGTCGGGGTAGTTGAGGAGCTTCGCGCAGGTCGCGTACAGCATCTGCGCCAACAGCGGGTCGTAGGCCACGGCCGGGTCCAAGGAGCCAAGGTCGACAGGGTCGTAGTAGGCGTCGAGTCGCGCGGTGCCGCCCTCGCCGGCGCGGACGCCGGCCCCGAGCGTCTGCGCGTCGACGGTCACCCACGCGCGGCCGGCGGCGATGGTGATCGCGTGGGGGCTGCCGCCGACCGCGATTGTCGCGTTCGTCTTCTTGGTTGTGGGATCGATCCGCGTGACGGTTCCGTCGCCGCTGTTGGCGACCCATACCGAGCCGGCGCCGACGGACACACCGGTCGGGGAGCGCCCGACCGCGATCGTGTCTGTCACCGCCCGGGTGCTCGGATCGATCCGCACGACCTTGTCGGCGCCCCTGAGGGCGACCCAGACGCCACCGCCGCCGACCGCGATTCCGCTCGGCCCAGGACCGACGGCGAGCGGGGTCACCAGGCCTGTGGCGTTGTCGACCCGAATCACGTTGCCGGCGAAGCTATCGGTCATCCACGCCGCACCGGCGCCGACATCGATCCCCCCGGGGGCGGCGTTGGGGTCAACGTGCGTGACGATACGTCCCGTCCGCGCGGCCAGCCGCGTCAGTTCCCCCGAGTACGGCGCGACCCAAAGCGCGTCTCCTTGCGCCGCGACGGCTGCGGGGCTGCCGGGGACGACGGTGCCGATCGGGATCTTCTGGTCGATCCGGTCAAACTGCGGATCGATGCGGCGGGCCGAGACGGACGGCGCGGTCGCGCTGGAAGCGACGACCCATACCCCTCCGGCGGCGGCGGCGATCCCGGTCGGAGGGTCCGGGACCGGGATCGTCCGGAGGGTTCGCAGCGTCGTCGGGTCTACGCGTGAGGTGGTCTGGTCGTCGAGGTTGGCGACCCACAGCGACCCGGACCCGAACGCGATCGCGCCGGGTCGCGTGCCGACCGCGACCTGTCCGACGACGCGGTTGGTGTCGGTGTCGATCGCGGCCAGCGAGTTGGGCGCCACCCGGACGGTGCTCGTGCCAGAGCCCGCCAGTCTCACCGCCGCTGCGATCAGCACGGCGAGCAGCACCGCTGCACCGGCAGCGATCACGAGCCCACCGCGCCGCCGGCGACGAGCGATCGCGGGCAGCTTTCGAGCGGTATCCCGGGCCGGCGAGTCGAGCGCCGGATCCTGGGCCAAGATCGCTCGCTCGAGCTCCTGGAGATCGCGACCGGGCTCGAGCCCGAGTTCGTCGAGCCAGCTGACGCCGGGCGACGCGATAGCTCTCAAGCGCGTCGGCCTGGCGCCCCGATCGGTACAACGCGACCATCAGCTGACCGACCAGGCGCTCGCGCGACGGGTGCTCGCGCACCAGTGCCTCGAGCTGCGCCACCAGCCGTGCGTGCTCGCCGAGCGCGAGCCGCGCGTCGATTCGATCCTCAAGCGCCGCCAGTCGCGCCTCGCCAAGCCGGGCGATCTCGTCCTGGGCGAAGCGCTCGTAGGCGAAGTCAGCCAGCGGCTCCCCACGCCACAGTGCCAGCGCGTCGCCCAGGCGCTGGTCGGCGGTCGCCGCGTCACCGGCGGCGAGCGCGCTTTGGCCGCCGGCCACCAGCGCCTCAAAGCGGCCGACGTCAACCCGCTCGCTCTGGACCGCGAGCAGGTAACCGTGTCCCCGGGTCACGATCAGATCGTCGCCGAGCGCCTTGCGCAGCTGTGAGATGTAGCCCTGAACGATCTTGATCGCGCTCGCGGGCGCCCGCTCGCCCCACAGCTCGTCGATCAGCCGGTCGGTCGAGAGCACCTCGCCGCGGTAAATCAGCAGCACCGCCAGCAGCGCACGCTGCTGAGCGCCGCCCAACGCTAGTGAGCGACCGGCCTGCGCGACCTCAAACGGCCCAAGTATCCGAAAGTCCACGCCCCATCCAACCCCCTTGGCGCCCACCGCGACTGTACCACCAAAAGCTAGCCGTTCCGGGCCTTTTTACCGTCTCTTACCGCCTCTGGCCGGCCTCATACCACCCACCGACACGGTTCCGGGAGATCCGATCGCAGCCCGCGATCAGCAAACCCAAGAGGGGTAACCATGTTCCGCCACCACAGCACCGCCATCGCGCTCGTCGTCGCGCTCGCGCTCGCGGCCGCTGCCCCGTCCGTCGCATCGGCCCGGCCGATCGAGCCGATTCCCCCGCCAGCCACGAGCCAGGCGCAAGCCTCGCCCGCGATCAATCCGCACCCAGGCGACGCCGCGAATCCCGCCGTGCGCGCGATCCAGGCCCAGGGAGCACGAGTCGCCCACGCACTCCTCATACGAGACGCCAGAACCAGCGGCGAAATCGTGAACCCCACGCGGCTCCTGACCGTCACGGTCTTCCAGCCCAACGCGTTCGACTGGGGCGACGCCGGGATCGGCGCAGGAGCCACACTCGGACTGATCCTCATCCTCCTCGGCTCAACGCTCTACCTGACCCACCGGCACACCGCTCGGGTCAGCCAGCCACGCTGATCGGAGGCCAGCCGGGACCGGGGCACACTCACGGGGCCGGACGAGCGACCCGCGACGTCCGGCCTCGTCTTGATGCGGACGTGGCCACCGTGGTGCGGCGCTGGCGTTAACCCGCCACCAACGTGCGGTAGGTCCTCAACCGGATGGGTAGGACGAGACGACGGCCGAGCTGTCAACCGACCGTCTACCCCCATGGCATCTGTCACCGACCTGATCAGCATCGTTGATGCGGACCCGGATCTCGCCGACCTGCTCGACGGCGAGGAGCTCGAGCGTGCCCGCCGTGAGGCGCTCACGCGCGAGCGCCGGCTGTCGACGGGCGAGTGGGACGCCGCCGCCGCGAACGAGCCCGACAAGCACCACCGCGGCTTTCTGATCATCGACGGGCTGCTGTCGCGCGACGTGACCGTGATGGGCCGCGACTGCGTCGAGCTGCTCGGGGCCGGCGACGTGCTGCGGCCGTGGCGCTGGGACAACGAGGGCTCACACGTGCAGGCCGAGGTGGGATGGACGGTGCTCGAGCCCACGCGACTCGCGGTGCTCGATCACGGACTGGTGGTGCGGATGAACCCCTGGCCACAGCTCGGCGTCGAGCTGTTCGCCCGCGGGACCCGTCGGGCCCACCACCTGGCCGTGGCGCTGGCGATCGCCCACCACCAGCGCGTCGACGACCGCCTGCTGCTGACGCTGTGGCATCTCGCCGAGCGCTGGGGACGGGTCGGGCCCGACGGCATCGCGGTCCCGTTGCCGCTATCGCACCAGCGGCTCGCCGACCTGATCGGCGCGCACCGTCCGTCGGTGACCACCGCGATGGGCGAGCTGGTCAAGTCAGGCGCGGTCAGCCGCCGGGACGACCGCACCTGGGTGCTCCTCGGGTCGCCGCCGGACGCGATCCGCCATCACCGCCTCGCCGCCGCGCTGACCTAGCGCGGCTCTCGCGCTGACCTGGCGCCGGGCGCTACCGGCGCGCCCCGCTGCGGGTCATGACGAGCGCCAGCACGGCCAGCAGGGCGATCAGGAACAGCAGTGGGTGGATCGCGATGCCACCGACGACCGCCAGGATCAGCAGGATGACTGCGAGTGCGATCAGCATGTCTGCACCTCCGTTTCGGGTTCGCCCGATATATCCCCGGCCAAGACCGAGCGCGACGGGGGCCCGTCCGGGAGCGGACGTCCGCATGCGGACGCGGCGCGCGTCACGAAATCGGTGCAGACCTCAATCAAGCGGTGACCCAGCGCCCGGGTATGATCGACGGCCTTGCCCGACCGGCTCTACTTCACCGACTCAGACGAAGCCAACGAGCTGATCGCCACCGACCCGATGGCGCTGCTGATCGGGTTCGCGCTCGACCAGCAGGTGCCGGTGCAGAAGGCCTTCTTCGGACCGCTGGCGCTGCGCGAGCGCCTGGGAACACTCGACGCCGCGGCGATCGCGCAGGCCGACCTCGAGCCGATCTTCCGCGAGCGTCCGGCGATCCACCGCTACCCGGGATCGATGGCGGGCCGCGTCCACGACCTCGCCGTCTACATCCGCGACGAGTACGACGGTCAGGCCGAGCGGGTATGGACCGACGCTGCTGACGGGGATCAGCTGCGCGCCAACCTCGGCGCGCTGCCCGGCTTCGGCGAGATGAAGATCAAGGCGCTCGGCGCGGTGCTGGCCAAGCGCTTCGGTGTCGCCGCCGCCACGGACCTGGTGCCGTGGCATCCGACGCTCGGCGACGTCGACTCGCCGCAGGCACTGGCCGACTACCAGGCCGCCAAGCGGCTGCATAAGGCCGAGTGGAACCGCAAGGCCTCCGCGGCTTGAGTTAGCTCTCGAGCCGCCGGGCTGACGCGCTCGCGTTCGTCGCGCCGCGACTTTGTGGTGGCGGCACGTGTTCTGGGCAGCGAAAGCTCATACAGAGGTCAGTCGACCCAAGGAGGTAGTCCTTGCGATTGCGTTCGCTTTTGCGCCGGCGTCCATCGGCGGCACTGGTAATCGCTCTGGTCGCGCTGTTTGTGGCGCTCGGCGGAGCCAGCTACGCGGCCGTCAGCATCCCGAATGACAGCGTCGGTACCAGCCAGCTGAAGAACAACTCCGTCTCGTTCAAGAAGATCCAGCCCCGCGCGGTGGGCCGGGTCCGCGCCAACCTTGACCAGCTCCAGGCGCGGGTCAGCGGCAAGTGCACCACACCGACCGCCGTCGGCTCGGTCTCCGACAACGGGAAGGTGACCTGTAACCCGACCCTGCCCCAGCAGGCCGGCGTCGTCAACACGACCAACGTGACGTCGAACCTGACTCCGGTCAACCAGCTGCTCCTGCAGAAGTCAGGCTCCTACCTGGCGTGGGCGAACCCGTCGGTAACCGTCACCGGGAACGGCACCGCGCAGCGCGTGACCGTCACCTGCACGCTGACGGTCGGCAGCAGCACGCAGTCCCGTGCCGCGACGATCAACACGGGCACGATGCTGGCCGCCAGTCACGCGTCGATCGCGCTCCAGCTCGCCGGCAGTTCCGGCAACTCGGGCGTGAGCTGCACGAGCTCGTCGACCGCATCGGCGAACGTCGCAGCGGTGAGCGTCACCTCGGCGCTCAACACGATCCAGACTGCCTCCTAGCCGAACCGCCCGGCAGGCGCGGGATGTGAAACGTCCCCATATCGGACGTTTCACGTCCCGCCCCCGGGGTGTGCGACCCAGATAAGGTTCAGGTCCGCACGGTCGCTCAGCCGAGGTCGTGCAGCGCGGCGGCGGCGTCGACCGCCTCGGCCTCGTGCGCGCGCAGCGGGAGCTCGCGGACCTGCCGGGCATCGGTGAGCCACGGGTCGACGACGCTGGTCTTCGCGCCCGCCAGGCGCTCGACCACGGCAAGACCGCAGTAGGGGAGGTACGAGCTCGAGTACCCGCCCTCGTGACACAGCACCAGCCGCCCCGCGCACAACGACGCCGCGGCCGCCATCAGTCGCTCGGTCATCAGCGCGAAGCACTCGCTGGTCAGGTTCATCCGTCCCAGCGGGTCGTTCATGCTCGCGTCAAAGCCGCACCCTACGATCACAAACGACGGCGCGAACCGTTCCAGCGCCGGGATCACCACCCGATCGAGCGCGGCGAGGTAGGCAGCCCGGCCCGAGCCCGCGGGCAGCGGCAGATTGATGTTGGCGCCGGCTCCGTCACCCTCGCCGATCTGCTCGAGCATCCCGCTGCGCGGCGGGAACAGGTCCTCCTGGTGCAGCGAGATCGTCAGCACTGCGGGGTCGGTCCAGAAGCTGTCCTGAGTACCGTTGCCATGGTGCACGTCCCAGTCGACGATTGCGACGCGCGGGAGCCCGCGCGCGCGTCGCAGGTGCGTGGCCGCCAGCGCCGCGTTTGAGAACACGCAGTAGCCGCAGCCGCCCGCGGGCCCGGCATGGTGGCCCGGAGGGCGCACCAGCGCGTAGGCGTTGGCCACGGTCCCGTCGACCACGGCGTCGACCGCCTCGATGCAGCCGCCGGCGGCGAGCGCGGCGATCTCGTAGGTCCCGCGGCCGAACGGCGTCGACCGGCCCGCGTCGCCGCCGAACCCGGCGCTGGCGGTACGGATCGCCTCGACGTACTCGCGGTCGTGCAGCCACAGCAGCTCCGGCTCGCTCGCCGGCCGCGGCGCGACCGCGACCAGCTGGTCGAGCAGGCCGCTGGCGTCGACGAGGTTGTGCAGTCGCCGCTTGATGCTGCCGCTCTCGAGGCTCGGCTCTGGTTCGAACATCGCCTCCGGCCCGACGGTGTCCATCATCCCGCGCGCGTCGTGCCACGCGTAGCGCTCGTGCCAGACCCAGCCGGTTGTGCCCGCCATGTTCCTCCTCGGTCGTGGCCGCGCAATCTATGCGACGATCGCGCTCGTCGGTCGGCATGAGCGCGGAGACCCACACATTCGAGGACGACGGCGGGATCCCCAACTCCCCGCTTCCGGTGCTGATCTACCACGACGTCGACGGCGCCACCGACGCGTCCGCTTGCGAGCGCCTGTTTGCCGGCAACGGCTGGGAGGGCGCGTGGCGCGACGGGATCTACTCCTTCCACCACTTCCACTCGACCTCCCACGAGGTGCTGGGGATCGTGCGCGGGTCGGCGTCGGTGACGCTCGGCGGCCCGGACGGCCAGCGCTTCGACGTGAGCCAGGGGGACGTGCTCGTGCTCCCGGCCGGCACCGGCCACTTCAACGGCGGCTCGAGCGGCGACCTGCTGGTGATCGGGGCCTACCCGGACGGGATGTCGTGGGACCTGCGTCGCGGCGACCCCGCCGAGCACGACGAGGTCGTGGCCAACATCCGCGCGGTCCCGCTCCCGTCAGCCGATCCGGTGACCGGCACCGACGGCGACCTGGTGAGGCTGTGGCGGGCCGCGAGCAGCTGAAGCTCGTCGACGGCCACCATCACCTGATCGCCCAGGAGGTCACCGCCTACCTGTACTGGGCCGAGGACCCGCTGCGTCGGCTCGGGGAGCGCCCGGACTGCTCGGCGACGCGGCGTGGTTGCGCGGCTTCGAGTGCGTCGCCGACGCGGGGCTGACGTGGGATCTGCTGGTCTACGACGAGCAGCTTGCGTCGGCCCACGAGCTGATTGGAGCGTTTCCGCAGACGCGGTTCGTGCTGGAGGCCGCCGGGTGGCCGCTCGATCTCGGCGCGGACGGCTTCGAGCGGTGGCAGGAGCGCATGCAGGCGGTCAGCGAGTTCCCGAACGTGACCCTGAAGCTCCAGGGCCTCGCGCTGCTGTTCGGGCCGTCCGCCGACGAGTTCGGGCCGTGGGTCAGGGCCGCGGTCGAGATCTTCGGCGCGCACCGCTGCATGTTCGCGGCCCACTTCCCGGTCGACCGGCTGCTGTGCAGCTTCGACGAGCTGATCGATGGGCTGCTCGCGGTGCTCGGCGGGCTCGGCGCCGAGGAACTCGCTGAGTTCTTCGCCGGGTGCGCGATCCGCGAATATTGCCTCGCGACGGGCTAGCGGACCTTGATCGCCCTGGGCCTGGGGTGGCGACGTGCTTAACGTCCCACTGGAGGCCTTCGCGGGTGAGCGTGGGACGTTGGTCACGTCCCACGTGGCGAACGTCCCACGGTGGCGCCCAGAGCGCTCGAGTGGGACGTTGTACACGCGCTTTTGCCCGCCATCAAGTGCACCCGCGCCGAGCTGAACAAGCTCCTCGGGCCTACAGCGAGCCCACCGCGGTGACGCGGATCCGCGGCTGGGCGTTGTTCACGTACCCCTTGGGGTTCCACAGCGCCGCCTCGTTCTCGGGCTGGGTCGCCGCCGACGAGTCCCACGCCCGGACGACGATCTCGTGCTCGCCGGGCGCGAGCTCGAACGTGATCCGCCACTGGCGCCACGCCCACGGTCCCAGATCGTCGAGCAACTCGGCGTGCGCCCAGCTGGCGCCGCCGTCGAGCGACGCGTCGACTCGCGCGACGTGGCGCTCGCCGCCGGCGAACGCGTAGCCGCGGACCTCGACCGGCCCGGACGGGACGGTCGCACCGTCGGCCGGGGACAGCACGTCGGAGTTCAGCGCGACGATCCCCAGCGGCATCCCGACCCCCGGGCCCGGCTGCTCCTCCTCGGCCAGCAGCCGATAGGCGACGTGCTGGTAGTACCCGCGCCACGGTTGCGCGCGCAGCTCGATCCCCTGCAGCCATTTGACGCTGCGGGCGCCGATGTAGCCGGGCACGACAACGCGCAGCGGGGCGCCGTGCACGGGCGGGAGCGGCTCGCCGTTCATCGTCCAGGCCAGCAGCACTTCGGGGCGACACGCCTTCTGGATGGGGATCGAGCCGCCAAACCGCTGGGCTGGCTTGGCCTCCTCGCACACGTCGGCGCCGTCGAAGCCGACGTGGGCCGCCTCGGCCAGCGGCCCGGCCAGCGCCAGCACGTCGGCGAGGGCCACTCCGGCCCACCTCGCGGTGCCGGTGGCGCCCGGCCCCCACGGGGCCTCACCGGGGATCGCGCGGATCGCCATCAGTCCGGCCCGGCGGTTGCCCGCGCACTGCAGGGTCGCAGTCACCTCGCGCTCGGCGAACACCTCGCGCATCGCCTCCAACGACAGCTCGAGCTCGCGCTCGACCGCGCCGAACACCCGCAGCCGCCAGGCCAGCGGGTCGATCTCGGGAACCGGGGCATGTCCGCGAACGTAGAACGCATCGGTCGCCGTGACCGGGCCCGCCGCCAGCGCGGCCGGCCCGGTTTCGGCGTTGAACGGCTCCTGCTCGTGGACGAGCAGGTCCCCACGCTTGCCGTAGCGGCTCACCGGTGCGGACGCGTCTTCGGTCCAGGCAGCGCCCGCGCGCTCAACCGCACATCGTGGAGTGGGTCATCAGAACGTCTTGTAGCGACCGTTGCCGATGACGAACCCGTGGTTGGCGCCGTTGAGACACAGCACGGTCGACGCCGCCACGTGGCAGGTGACGCCGAGCTGATTCCACAGCCGGCCACGACCGAGCTTGGACGACGAACCCTGGATGAACGAGTTCTGGCTGAGCTTCAGCGTCTGGGGTCCGCCGAGCAGGCTGAGCTGCACGAATCCGGAGTCACCGATCCCGCCGTGCTTCGGCGCGGGAATGCCACCCGCCGCGCACAGGATCCACTTCGGCTTCTGGTTGGGATTGTGGATCTCGACCCCGCACATGACCTTGCCGTTGAGCGCGCGGAACATCGTGGTCTTGGAGATCGGCGCGGCCGACGCGACCGGGACAACTGCGAGCCCCCCGATCAGCAGAATTGAACCGGCGAGCGCAGCCAAACGTTTCATGCGATGCCTCCTGGTAGGTGGTGGCGCTGCGGTTGACCGATCCAGTTTGCACTAAACGACGGCGTTTATCGCTGGTGATCGGTTCGTGACCACCGGGGCGGAGACTCCACGCCGCTTCGCACCGTCCACCGAAGGAGAGACATGCAAACTCTGTTACTCGTTCCCGCCGGCAAGTCCGCCGGCCCGCAGCGGACGCCCCTGCTCGGGTGCCTTGCGGTCGCGCTCGCGGTCACGTTCGTGCTGTTGATCAGGGTCGGGTCGGCGGCCGCGCTGCCTCCCGACGCGTTCAGCGCGACCGCGGGCGTGCCGTTCTCGGGCATCGTCGGCGGGTTCGATGTCGACGGCGACCGCAACCCCCGCAACATCTGCATCTACCCGGCGGTTGGCTCCGTCACGATTGCTTGGGGAGACGGCAGCTCCAGCGCCGGCACGGCCAACGAGGGAGCTCCGGTCGACGGCGGTGGCAGCTCGTTGACGTGCCCGATCGAGACCTTCTCGGCGTCCGGAGGCCACACCTACCACGAGGCCGGGACCTACAGCGTCACGGTTTCCTGGAAGGAGAACGGGCTCAGCGATCACATCAGCTCGACCGCGACCGTCGCCGACCAGCCGGTGATCCCGGGGACGGTGTCGTTCGCATCCACGCCCGATCAGACAGTGCCCTACTCGGGCCGGGTCGCGACCTTCACCGACGGCAACTCGTTCGCGGTCGCGAGCGACTTCAGCGCGACGATCAACTGGGGCGACGGCTCCACCGGCACGGGGACCGTCGCGGCCGCGCCCGGCGGCGGCTTTCAGGTCAGCGGCTCACACACATATGCCCAGAGCGGCTCGGTGCCGGTGTCGGTGAGCGTGGCCGACATCCACGGCGCTCACACGACTGTGACCGGCACGGTGAGTCTCGGCCCGGCGCCGCCGGCGAACGGCTCGGCCACGTCGATCTCCGCGGTCGAAGGACGCCCATTCTCCGCGTCGCTGGGGAGCTTCACCGACTTGACCCCCACGGCTTCGGCGAGCAGCTTCACGGCGACAGTCAACTGGGGTGACGGCACCAGCAGCACCGGCACGGTCACCGCCGGGACCGCGGGGCTGTTCCACGTCTCCGGCGCCCACGCCTACCACCGGTACGGCACCTACCCGGTCACGATCACGGTCCGCAACTCATCGGGCTCGGACAGCATGGCCGGCGCGGCGGTGGTGCACGACGCGGCGCTGAGCGGCTCACCGGTGGCGATCACCGCGCTCGAGGACGTGACGTTCGCCGGCGTCGTGGGGACGTTCACCGACGCCAACCCGTTCGCGACGGCGAGCGGCTACACCGCGAGCATCGACTGGGGTGACGGCCACACCAGCGGCGGCAGCGTTACGGCGATCCCCGGTGGCTTCGAGATCGAGGGCGCGCACGTGTTCTCACAGATCGAGACCGGCACGGTCACGGTCACGATCGGCGACGGCGGCGGCTCGACGACGACGATCCACAGTCCGGTCCAGGTGGGCGCGGCGCCGGCCCCGAGCACCCGGATCGTGCTCTCGCCGGCCACTCCGACCGGCTCCGACGGGTGGTACCGCGGGGCCGTGCAGGTCACCGCCGTGCCCAACGGGCTCGGTGTGCCGGTGCCGCAGACGCGCTGCGCCCTGGATCCGGCCAGCGCGCCGCCGTCGTTTGACTCGCTTCCCGCTGCCTGCCTGTTCGCGGGCGCCGGCGCGGCGGTCGGCGGGGACGGCAGGCACACGGTCTACGCCGCGAGCGAGAACGCCGCGGGGGAGAAGCAGGCGCCGGTGGCCAGCGCAGCCTTCGCGATCGACGCCACCGCGCCGACGGTGCGCTGCGGTGCCGCCCCGACGTTCGTCACCGGCGGATCCGACGAACGCGTGACCGCGAGCGTCGCCGACCGGACGTCAGGTCCGAGCAGCTCGGTCGTGTCCGCGGCGGCGCGGGTCGGTTTCACCGGCCGAAAGCTCGCGAGGCTGACCGGCCGCGACAACGCCGGCAACGCGACGAGCGTCAGCTGCCGTTACCGCGTTCTCGGCCGGATCGACTCGTTGGTGGGCTGGAACTACGATGCTCGGCACGCCGCCTACACCGTGTTCACGTCGCTCGTAGCCTCCAAGGTTCCGAGCGGGTCCACGATCCGGGTGGCGTGCAACGGCGACGGCTGTCCGTTCGCCGTCCGCGCGATCCACGTCGCCGGTAAGCGGCGCAGCCGCACGGTCGACCTGACCAAGCCGTTCCACAGCCGGCGGCTGAAGGTACGCGCTCGCGTTCAGATCAGCGTCGCCGCGCCGAACACGTTCGGCGAGACCTGGATCCTCGTGATCCGCGGTGGACGCGCGCCGGCGAGTCAGGAGGCGTGCCTGTCGCCGGGCTCATTCACCAAGCGGTCCGGAGACTGCTGAGCAGGTCGCCCAAGCCCGGCCGCACGGATCGCGCGCCGGGCTACTCGGCGGCCTTGGCCCGGGCCAGGCGGCTCTGCTTCTCGAGCTCCGCGGCGCGCGCCTGGATCCGGTCCTCGTCGGTGATCGCGTGCCAGCGGGTCCCGCGCCGCTCGCCGGTGCGCCGCGCGCGTCCCGCGCTCTCCATCTCGCGCAGGAGCGTCAGCACCTGGTCGGGCTTGCCGTTGGCGAGCTGGGCGAGCTGGGCCGTGGTGATCCCGTCGTGCTGCGCGAGCATAACCTCGAGCTTGCCCGCGGGGACGACCTCGGTCCGGGCGTTGGCCGTCGCGGCCCTTGGCTTGGGACGACGCCGACGCGCGGCCGGCCTGGAGCTGTTCGTGGCGGCCCGGGCGTGGGCGCCACCGTTGGCGCCGGCATCCGGAGCGGAGCCGTTGGCGTGGAGCTGCGTGCGGGCTGCTTCGAGCGTCGCGATCTCGCCGTTGAGGGTGTTGATCCTGTCCTGGATTGTGTTGGCTAGTTCGTCGATGGTCATGCGCCGATAGTAGGGCGCGGTGAACCCGGACCGCCCGGATCGCGATTGGCGGCTCGGCGCCGTGGGCCTCCGCGGCTCAGCCCACGACCCAGGCGCGGGCGTCTTCCTCCTGATCGAGGCGGTAGACCTTGACCTCGCCGGGGGTCATCCACGCGAACAACTCAAACGCCTTGCCGACCCAGTCGACGTTGGTGACGATCGCCGAGCGCTTCCACGCCTTGTGGTGTCCGATTCCGAGGCCCAGCCCGGTCTTGACGTCCTGATACCAGGCCCCGGGCTGCAGCCCGTGGAGGTCGCTCAGCTTGAACAGCATCCGGATCTCGCCCGACTCGGCCGCCTTGCGCAGGACGGGCTCGAGCACGTCGCGGTAGTCCTCGCGGCTGAGCTTCCCCGACGCCTCAAAGCCGATCGTCCCGGTCGGCATGCCTTCGATTTGCTTGATCATCAGGCCTCCTGTCAGCTTGGACTCGGAGCCCGATTCAACCAGGCGTCAGCATTCCGGGGCGATCCGTCGGCGGGCGGGGCTAGCTTTAGCGGCATGGCTGTGCGGTGTGGCGTACCGAGGCCCGGTTCTCGCTGCGTCGGCGCCCTGCTGGTGACGGTGGCGGTCGCCGGTTGTGGCAGCGGCGGTGGCGCCCCGGCGTCGACGCGCGCCGAGGTCCGCCGCGCGCAGGCGCTGCCGGTGGCGATCACGGCCACCGCACCCACGGAGTCCGGGGCGCAACCCAAGTCCGCGCCGTCCAAGCCCCCGACGGTCAAGCTCACCGTCGAGGTCAACGGCGACCTGCTGATCCACTCGCCGGTGTGGGAGCGCGCGTTCGCCGATGGCCATGGGCACTACGACTTCTCGCCGATGCTTCGGCAGATCACGCCGTTCATCAAGCGCGCCGATCTCGCGATCTGCCACGTGGAGACGCCGATGACTCCCCAGCCGCCGAGCGGGTATCCGGTGTTCAACACGCCCACCCAGCTCGCTCGGGCGATCAGGAAGGCCGGCTGGAGGATCTGCGACACCGCCTCCAACCATTCCGTCGACCAGGGCCAGTATGGGGTCGACCAGACCGGGCGCGCGCTCGATCGCGCCGGCGTCCTCCACACGGGCTCGTTCGGCTCGAGCGCCGCGCAGAACCGGACGCTGATCGTGACCGTGAAGGGCGTGAAGGTGGCGTTTCTCGCCTATACCGAGATGACCAACGGGATCCCGCCCCCGCACCCGTGGTCGGTCAACCTCGCCCACGCGGCGGCCGTCGAACGGGCGGCCCGGCTGGCCCGCGAGCGAGGAGCGCAGGTGGTGATCGTCAACTTCCACTGGGGCGACGAGGACGTTTCCCAGCCGAGCGCGTTCCAGCGGAGCCTGGCCGACGCGCTGACCCAGGATCCCGATATCACGGCGATCGTGGGGCAGCACGTGCACGTGGTCCAGCCGATCGAGCGGGTGCACGGCAAGCTGGTCGTGTTCGGCGAGGGCCAGCTGCTGTCAAACCAGAGCTCGGAGTGCTGTCCGGTCAACACCGAGGACGGGATGATGGTGTTCCTGCACATCGTCGTGCGCGGCAGGCGCGCGAACGTCGCAGGCATCACCTACGTGCCGACCTGGGACCGCCGGCCCGACTACACGGTGATCCCGATCGGCGTCGGGCTGGCCGGGCACCAGGCGCCCGCCGACGTGCTGCGCGGCTCCTACTACCGGACCACGACGACGGTCGGGCGGATCCCGCACGTGGTCTATCCGATGCCCGCCCACATCCACTGAGAAGATGCGGGCATGAAGGTTCGGTTTGCGGTCGGCCCGCACGGAGGGTCGCTGTCGGGTAAAGACCTGCTGGCGTTCGCCCACGCGGTCGAGGACCAAGGGTTCGACGGGATTTGGCTGTCGGACCTTCCGATCGCACCGGTGCTCGATCCGCTGCTCGCGCTGGCGATGGTCGCCGGCCGAACCGAGCGCCTGCGGCTGGGGGCGAACGTGGTCCCGCTCGGGTGCAGCCCGTTCCTGCTCGCCAAGCAGCTCGCCCAGCTCGATCAGCTCGCGTCGGGACGGCTGCTGCTGAGCTTCGTACCGGGGCTCGGTGGCGCGGCTGAGGCCCAGGCGCTGGGCCTCGATTCAATCACCAAGAACGACGCGCTGGAGGAGGCGCTGGGTCTGATCCGGAGATGGTGGGCGGGGGAGGCCGTCGACTACCGGTCAGAGCACCTCGCGTTCAGCGATCTCCCGGCCGCCGCGCTCCCGATCCAGGACCCGCTCGAGGTGTGGCTCGGCGGGCGCGGCCCCAAGGCGCTCGACCGCGCCGGCCGGATCGCCGACGGCTGGCTCGGCGCCCAGCTCACGCCCGAGGAGTCCGGGACCGCACGCGAGCGGATCCAGGCGGCGGCCGCACGCGCCGGGCGCGAGTTCGATCCCGAGCACTTCGGGATGAGCATCGGCTACGCCCACGACGTCCCGGACCCGGGGCTGCTGACCCAGACGAGGGGGCGCAGGACCGACATCGACCAGCTCGAGCTGGTGCCGGTCGGCGCCGACGGCCTGCGCGCGTTCATCGCCGGCTACATCGAGGCGGGCCTCTCCAAGTTCGTGGTCAGGCCGCTCGGGCCGGTGCGGTCGTGGGGAGAGGAGGCGCGCTGGCTGAGCGACGCGATCCTCGATCTGCAGACGTAGCGATGGCGAGAAATTAACCGCCGGCGGGGCGATCCCAAATAGGGTTGACCGGTCAAGCGTCTGTGCCGTCCGGGGTGGGCGGCCTCAGAAAGGGGGTCGGTGAATGCGCCGATTCTGTGGGATCGCTGCGATCGTGGCGAGCTGGTCCGCGGTGGTGTTGTCGTTGGGTGTCGCCCCCGCGGGGGCGCACGGGAACCGGCATGCGGGGCCGAAGGTGCGCGTGGTTGCGTCGGGGCTCAACAACCCCAAGCACCTGACGTTCGGGCCCGGCGGCCTGTACGTCGCCGAGTCGGGGACCGGCGGTCCCGTCACACCCGATTGCGTGAACGCGATCGGGACCCAGGGAGCGCCGACGTCATTCTGCGAGGGGCCGACCGGTTCGGTCTCGCTGCTGACTCGGTGGGGCAAGCGGACGGTGCTGTCGGGGCTGCCGTCGGTGACCGAGCAGGACAACCAGGAGACGCTCGGCCCGTCAGCGGTCACGTTCGCCGGCGGCGGCTTCTTGCGCCCCCGGCTGGCGGTGCTGTTCCAGGACGTGCTCGTCAACGCCGACGGGACCACATCGGTGCCTGGAGGCGCGCCCGACGCGTTCGGGAAGCTGATGCTCGCCACGCGGCCGCGGTTCTCGCCGGCCTGGCCGGTGCTCGCCGATGTCGCTGCGTTCGCCTCGGCGAACCCGCAGTCCCCTGACACGCTCGGAGGAATCCCAGGCGGCGAGACGACGTTCGACTCAGACCCCTACGACGTGGTCCCCTACCGGGGCGGCTACGCGATCGCCGACGCCGCCGCCAACTCGGTGCTGTGGCTGAGCCCGCACGGGCACCTGTCGATGCTCGCGCGCCTGCCCACCACGCCCGAGACGATCCCCGCCGGCGCGCTCGGCCCGGGCTCGCCGGCACTCGACGTGGACGCTCAGGCGGTGCCGACCTCGATCGCGGTCGGTCGTGACGGAGCCCTGTACGTGGGGACGCTGCGCGGCGTTCCGTCGCTGCCGGGCACCGCGGACGTGTTCCGGGTCGTCCCCGGGCGCGCCCCGGTGGCTGCCGTGACCGGACTGACCTCGGTCACCGACGTCGCGTTCGACCACGAGGGCCGGCTGCTGGTGCTCGAGTTCAACACCGGCGGCCTGTTGGGACCGCCCACCAACCCAGGCGCACTGTTGCGGGTCACGTTCCGCGGCCACCACTCGCCGGCGATCGAGACGCTGCCGGTGAGCGGCCTGTCGGAGCCGACGGGCCTGGCCGTGGGGCCGGGCCGGCGCGGCGCCGTCTACATCTCAAACCACGGGACCTCACCGGGTACGGCGACGCCCTCGGGCGAGGTGCTGCGGATCTCGCACCTGGGCTGAGGGTCACCCACCTGGACTGAGCCCAGGGAATCCTGAGCGGGAGCCGGGCCATCGCCGCAAGCTGGAGCTGCGGCGGTGGCCCGCTCCCGCAGGGGTTACGCGCGGTTGGCGCGGGCCGCCAGCAGCTCGCGTGCCTCGGTGCGGGCGCCGTTGCTCGAGGCGCCGTTGCCGTGGCCGAGGCCCGCGGCGACGCGGGCGCCGAGGTCGGCGTCGACGTTGGACCAGTAGGCGATCACGCGCTCCTGCATCGGCGCGGTGACGTCCTGGCTGGCGTGGCCGACGATGTTCTCGACGAGGTGCTCGCGGTCGGTGTCGCTCATCACCTGGCGGTACAGGTTGCCGGGCTGGACGAAGTCGTCGTCCTCGGCGTGCTTCTCGTACGCGTAGCGGCCGAGCTCGCCGTCGGGCACCTGCCAGAACAGGTCAGCGCCCTGGTCGGGGTCGGCCTGCGGCCCGCCGTAGGAGTTCGGCGCGTACACCGGCTGGTTGCCGCGTGGTGGTAGGTCATCGCCGCGTCCTTGTTGTAGGAGTTGACGGGCGACTTGGGCGAGTTGATCGGCAGCTGCTCGTAGTTGGGGCCGATCCGGTGCAGGTGCGTGTCGTGGTAGGAGAAGATCCGGCCCATCAGCATCTTGTCGGGGCTCAGACCGGTGCCCGGCACCAGGTTGGCCGGGGAGAAGCCGGCCTGCTCGACCTCGGCGAAGAAGTTCTCCGGGTTGCGGTCGAGCACCAGGCGGCCGACCTGGATCGGCGGGTAGTCGTCGTGCGGCCAGACCTTGGTCAGGTCGAACGGGTTGAAGCGGTAGTCGGGCGCCTCGTCGAACGGCATGATCTGCATCTCCAGCCGCCACTCCGGGGCGTCGCCGGCGGCGATCGCGTCGAACAGATCGCGGCGGTGGAAGTCGGGGTCCTCGGCGGTCATCGCCTTGGCCTCGGCATCGGTGAAGTTCTCGATCGCCCTGGACGGTCTTGAAGTGGTACTTGACCCAGAAGCGTCCGCCGGCCGCGTTGATCCACGAGTACGTGTGCGAGCTGTAGCCGTTCTGGTGGCGCCAGCTGCGCGGCGTGCCGCGGTCCGACATCAGGACGGTCACCTGGTGGGCGCTCTCCGGCGACAGCGTCCAGAAGTCCCACTGCATGTCGTTGCTGCGCAGCCCGGTGTCGGGCAGGCGCTTCTGCGAGTGGATGAAGTCCTGGAACTTGGTGCGGGTCGCGCACGAAGAACACCGGGGTGTTGTTGCCCACGAGGTCGTGGTTGCCCTCCTCGGTGTAGATCTTGATCGCGAACCCGCGCGGGTCGCGCACCGTGTCCGGGAAGCCCTGCTCGCCGGCGACCGTCGAGAACCGCAGAAACACCGGCGAGCGCGCTCCCGGCTGGAGGAACTTGGCCTTCGTGTACTGGCTGACGTCCTCGGTCACCTCGAAGAAGCCGTGAGCGCCGCCACCCTTGGCGTGGACCACGCGCTCGGGGACGCGCTCCCGATTGAAGTGCTGCATCTTCTGCACGAGGTAGTGGTCGTGCAGCGGGATCGGCCCACCCGGGCCGACCGTCGCCGAGAACTCGTCGCTGGTCGCAGGAATCCCGGAATCAGTCGTCGTCGGGCGCTTTGCATCGGTCATACGGGGTAGCTCCTTTGACGCGTTCGATCGAACCTTCGTGTCTGGGCTACCCACGAGTCGCGCGGCCTATCGCGGGCGCGCTCGAATTGCAAGATCTAGCTAAAAAACTCGGCTAACTCACCCGCAACCGCCTCTGGCGCATCCTCCACCAGGAAGTGCGAGGCGCCCTCCACGCCGTGTCCGGTGACGTCGGGCGCGTAGGCCCGCCACAGTGCCAGCGGGTCCCCATAGAAGAGCGGTAGCGCTCCGTTGGCTCCCCACAGGGCCAGCACCGGACAGGCGATCGTGCGCCGCCCCCGGTCGGCCTCGTCGAGCTCGCGGTCGATCGTCGCTCCCGCGCGGTAGTCCTCACAGATCGCGGTCACGATCTCGGGATCGTCGAGCTGGGCGCGGTAGGTGTCGAGCACCGCTTGGGGATAACGGCCGGGGGCGACGCCGAGGCCGATGCGCTCGGCGGCCAGCCAGAAGCCGTCTGGGTCGCCGAGGATCAGCCGCTCCGGCAGCGGGGCGGGCTGGGCGAGAAACGGCCAGTGCCAGTAGCCCATCGCGAACAGGGCGTCGGCGTGCGACCACACCTCGGCGGTGGGGACGATGTCCAGGACCGCCAGCCGGGTGACCACGGTGGGACTGTCGAGCGCCATCCGGTAGCCCACGCGTCCGCCGCGGTCGTGTCCGGCGACTGCGAATGTCTCGTGCCCCAGCGCCGACATCGCGGCCACCAGATCGACGGCCACGGCCCGCTTGCCGTAGGCCGCGTGGTCGTCTGAGACAGGCGGCCGGAACGAATCCCCATAGCCCGGGAGGTCGGCGGCGACCACGGTGAACTGCCGAGCGAGCACGGGCGCGGCTGCATGCCACATCAAGTGGGACTCGGGAAAGCCGTGCAGCACCAGCAGCGGCGGACCCGAGCCCCCGACCCGGGCGTGAATCCGTCCGCGCGGCGTGTCGACATCGCGGGTCTCGAAGCCTTCGAACAGGATGCGCTGGAGTCTATGGCGACCCGGCCGCCGGACGGGACGGCGCGGGACGGCAGACGGGCCTGGTTCAGCTGAACAGCTCGACGCAACCGCCGCCGTGGGCCTTGGCGCGGTACACCGCCTCGTCGGCGTGGGCCAGCAGCGCGTCGGGGTCGGTACGGCTGAGCGCGATCCCGATGCTCGCCGACACCTGGTGGGTGACTCCGTCGACGGTCAGCGGCGGCCTGATCGCCTCCTGTAGCCGGTGGCCCAGCGCGACCGCGAGCTCGGGATCGATCTCCTCGCAGACGACGACGAACTCGTCGCCGCCGAGCCGCGCGACCGTGTCGACGGCGCGCACGCTCTGCAGCAGCCGGCCGCCGAGCTCGACCAGCACGGCATCGCCGGCGCGGTGGCCGAAGGCGTCGTTGATCGATTTGAAGTTGTCGAGGTCGATGAACAGCGCTCCGGTGCAACAGGACTCGCGCTCGGATCGGGCCAGCGCATGCTCGAGGCGGTCGCGAAGCAGGGTGCGGTTGGGCAGGCCGGTCAGCGGGTCGTGCAGCGCCTGGTAGCGCATCCGCTCCTCACCCTGCCAGCGGGCCAGTGCGGTGGCGAGCGTGTTCGCGATCGCATGCACGAGCCCCATCTCCTCGTCGTCGAGCTCGGACCGCACGGTCAGCACGAGCTCGTCGCCGACGCCGATCGCCAGGTGCATGCTCCCGCCGCTGACCTCGCCCTGGGAGGCGAGCACGCCGCCGTCGACCAGCCTCACCTCGGCCCCCGAGATCGGCAGCGTGGCCCGCAGCAGCTCGATGCCCTCGCCCGCGAGATCTGACAGCGCGGCGCCGCCGAGCGCTCGCTCGTTGATCGCCGCCACCGCGCGCAGGCGGGCCTCGGCGGTCAGCCGGCTGGAGATGTCACGGCCGATCGCCAGCAGCACCGGCCCGGCGACCGTGTCAACGACGCCCCAGCTCATCTCGCCCGCGAACTCCGAGCCGTCGCGCCGCAGACCCCACACCTCGGTCGCAAACCGCAGCGCCTTTTGCCGCCCGAAGAACACGGTCATGTTGTGCGTGTAGCGGTCGCGGACACGCTCGGGCCACAACGTCTGCACCGGCCGTCCGACGAGCTCGTCGCGCGGGTAGCCGAACAGCTCCTCGGCGAGGGCGTTCACGAACAGGATCTGGCCGTCGCGCGCGGAGGCGACCACTGCGTCGGGAAGGCTCTCCAGGATCCTGGTGGTGCGCCGCCATTCCTGGTTGGCTGAGGCCATTCCCTGCTAATTCGTCGCAAATGTGAAGCTTCCGGCGGGCACCAGGCACCTCTGTATCGCTTCACAGCGTAGAGCGGTGCAAACGGGGGCCCGCGAAGCTCAGGTGCGTTGCGCCTCGTCGAGGAATCCCGGGGGTAGGGCGGAGTCGGCGCTGTTGAGGACCCGGATCCCGGCCAGCCGGCCGTAGAAGTCAAAGTCGAGCACGAGCGCCTCGAGCGCCGGGATCCCGTCGGCCTGCTCGAGCTCGTCGAGCGACACCGACTCCCGGATCTCGCCGTCCGACAGCGCCAGGTAGGCGCCGCCGTTGTCGTCGAGCGTGAGCTTGATCTGAGCCATCGGGAGTTCGCCGCAGCCTACACGCGCCACGGGCCGCGATCCACGTGATCTCAGCGCGGGAGCCGCTGACCCCGGCAGCTCGACAGCACCCGGGCGATCGCGTCGTGCTCGGCGTGGGTCACCCATACCCCGTATCGGCGCTTGACGGCGACCTGTCGGGCGACGTAGGCGCACCGGAAGCGCTTGCTGGGCGGCAGCCAGGTGGCCGCGTCGCCGTCGCCCTTAGAGCGGTTGGAGTGCTCGTCGACCGCAAGCAGCTCGAGCGGGTCATTGGCAAACGCGATCCGCCGCGCGCGCGACCATCGCTGGGCGCCCTTCTGCCAGGCGTCGGACAGCGCGACCACGTGGTCGATGTCGACGCCGGACTCCTCGCCGCGGACGTAGTCGATCCGCTCGGCCACGTACGGGTCGTCAAGCACGCCGCTGTGCACGTGGCAGTCGTCGCCGGGCGCGTAGGCCCGATGGGTCAGGTCGCGGGTCAGGATCCGGTCTCGCGTGTCGCAGCCGTTGACGCTGGCCCAGCCATCGCCGAACTGCTCGCGGCTGTAGCCGGTCTTCGGCGCGCGGCCCTTGATCGCAAGCCCGGCCAGCGCCGCCAGGGCCGTCCCCGGGCGCCCGTCAACGGGACGGCGGTCGCCGCGCCCCGTCCTCGCGTGCGTGGGGCGCGCACTCCCGCCCGGGGCCGACGTCGTCTCCCCGGAGGTGCCGACGGCGCACCCCGACAACGCCGCGGCGACCACCAGCGCCAGGCCGGCCGGGCCGCGCTTGCGCCTCATCGGCCAAACGTACTGCCGCGCCCGGCGGGTGCCGACTTGACGGCGCGTGCGGGGGGTGGAGAATAAGGTGGAGTGCCGTGGGGCAGTCGCCAGCTATGCCCTTCGTAATCGTCCGCTCGAAGCTCGCCATCCCCGTTCTGCGCTCGCAGATGGTCCCCCGGCCGCGAGCGCTCGAGGCGCTCGCGCAGGTCCGCGAGGCGAAGCTGACGCTCGTCTCCGCTCCCACCGGATGGGGCAAGTCGAGCCTGCTGGCCGAGTGGGCGGCCGCGAGCGGCGGTTCGGTGGCCTGGGTCTCGCTCGACCCAGACGACAACGACCCGCTGCGGTTCTGGCGCTACGTCGTGGCCGCCGTCGCCTCGATCGAGCCGGTGCTGGCCGAGACCGCCGAACGGCGGCTGGGCGCGCCCGTGGTGTCGATCGGCGAGGAGATCCTGCCGGTGCTGGTCAACGACCTCGCCGACCTCACCGCTCCGCTGGTGCTGGTGCTCGACGACTACCACGTGATCGTCGACACCGAGATCCACGAGCAGCTCCGATACCTGCTCAACCGCCTGCCGCTGAACATGCACGTCGTCGTGGCCGCGCAGGCCGACCCGCCGCTGCGCCTGGGCAGGCTGCGGGCGATGGGCGATCTCGCCGAGGTCCGCGGCGAGCAGCTGCGCTTCACCGATGAGGAGGCCGCGGTGCTGTTCAACGACGTGCACGGGCTCGACCTCGACGCGACCGAGATCGCGACCGTCCAGCAGCGGATCGAGGGTTGGGTGGCGGGGTTGAACCTCGCCGCGCTGTCGCTGAAGCGCGGTCCGGATCGCGGACGGGTGCTGGACGCGCTGCCGGCCGACGACCGCTTCCTGGTCGACTACCTGTGGAACGAGGTGGTGCTGTCGCAGCCGCGGTCGGTCCGGCACTTCCTGATGCGCACCGCGATCCTCGAGCGCCTGACGGGCGACCTGTGCGACGCGGTGTCCGAGCGCGATGACGGCAAGGAGATGTTGCGCGAGCTCGAGCGGGTGAACATGTTCGTGGTCCCGCTCGACCCGGACCGCTCCTGGTTTCGCTACCACCACCTGTTCCGCAGCCTGCTGCTCGGTCAGCTCGAGCGGTTCGCGCCTGATCTGATCGACGACCTGCACCGCCGCGCCAGCACCTGGTACGCGGCCCACGACTTCATGATCGAGGCGATCGACCATGCGATCACCGCCGGCGACGTCCACTACGCCGCCGACGAGCTCGAGCAGCGGTGGGTCGAGTTCTATTCGTCCGGACACGCCACGGCGCTGCTGTCGTTCATCGATCGCCTCCCCGACGAGGCGATCGTCGCCCACCCGGTCCTGGCCCTGGCCCGGGCCGGGGTGGCCCGGGCGCTCGGACAGATGGACGACGTCGAGCTGTGGCTGCAGCGAGCCGAGCGGGCGGCGCCCGAAGCCCCCGCACCCGGCTGGGCGAGCACGATCGCCGCCGGGGCGACGCTGTCTCGCTCCCTGTACCGGCTCGCGCTCGGCGACGTGCCGGGTGCGATCGCCGCCGCTCGCCGGGGGGTCGAGCTGGAGACCGACACCGAGACGCCCGAGTACGCGATTGCGCGGTATTTCCTGGCGATGCCGATGTTCTACGACGACCCGGCCTCCGCCGGGCCGATGCTGCGCGACTTCCTGAGCGTGATCCCCGACGGCGAGCAGGACGTACGCAGGTACTACGCGATGGCCTTGCTGGCCGAGGTCGACGCGCTCGACGGGGATGTCGACTCCGCCGACGAACTCGCCAACGAAGCGCTGCAGGTGGCCCGCCGTCAGGGACTGGAGGAGTACCCCGCGACCGAGCAGGTGCACCTGGCGCTGGGGTTCGCGCCGCTGGCCAGGTCCGAGCTCGACGCCGCCGAGGAGCGCTTCGAGCGCGCCGTCGGACTGGCTCGGCGCGGCGGCGACAAGCTCGAGTACGCGCACGCGCTGGTGTGGATGGCCCGTCTGCGCGTGCTTCAGGACGACCCGCAGGGCGCTGGTGACGCGCTGCGGGCCGCGCGCGAGGTGGTCCCCGACCTCGGCGAAACCGCGATGGGGTCGCTCGTTCGCGCGCTGGCGCTTCGCTCAGAAGGAAACCACCCCGCTGCGGCGCTCGCGATCGGTGAAGGCGAGGCGCTGACCGACGCTGAGCTGCGGGTCCTGCGGCTGCTCCCGGGCGATCTCACCTATCGCGAGATGGCCCAGCACCTGTACGTCTCGCTCAACACCGTGCGCACCCACGCGCTCAGGGTCCGACGCAAGCTCGGCGCCTCGACTCGGGCCGAGGCCGTGTCGCGGGCCCGGGCGCGCGGACTCTTGTAGGCCAGCCCGTCAGCTCGCGGCCGCGAGCCGGTACTGCTGCGGGCTGAGGCCGCGCACGCGCTTGAAGGCGGCGCTGAGCGCGAACGGGCTGCCGTAGCCGACCTGCTCGGCCACCGAGCCGATCGTCGCCCCTGGCTCGAGCAGCAGATCCGCAGCGAGCGCCAGCCGCCACTCGGTCAGGAACGCCATCGGGGTCTCCCCGACGAGCTCGTTGAAGCGCCGCGCCAGCGCCGCTCGCGATGCCCCGCTCTGGGCGGCGAGCTCGGCGAGCGTCCAGGGATGCGCGGGGTCGTTGTGGATCAGGCGCAGCGCATGGCCGACGACCGGATCGCCGTACGCGCGGTACCAGCTCGGTGCCTCGCCGTCTGATCGCGCAAACCACGCCCGCAGCGCGGAGATCAGCAGCAGGTCGAGCAGACGGTCGAGCACCGCCTCCTGACCGGGATCGTCCTTGACGATCTCGCGCGCCAGCAGGTCCAGCAGCGGCGACTCCCACTCGTCCGCGCCCAGCACCAGGATCGGCGGCAGCGCCGCCAGCAGCCGGCGGCTGACCTCGCCGGCGAGCTCGTAGGTGCCGTTGAGCATGACGGTCGAGCCCGCCTCCGAGCTGTTGCCCCAGGACCTGGTGCCGACGTACTGCATCAGCGACACCTCCTGGCCGTCGGGTGTCGTGCAGCGCTGCCCGGGGTGGATCACGGCCTGGGGCGGCGTGGCGGGGTCGTCGGCGACCGTGTAGGGGTCCGGGCCCCGGATGATCGCGACGTCGCCGGGGCGCAGCTGCCGGTGGTCGCCGTCGTCGGGCAGCAGCCAGGCCCCGCCCTGGGTGATCGCCACCAGGCACAGCGGAGCGCGGTCCTCGATCCGGATCGCCCACGGTGGTGCCAGCAGCGAGCGCAGCAGGAACGCGCCCCGGGCGCGGGGGCCATCGAGCAGGCCAGCAACGGCGTCCATGCCCGGAGTGTAGACGAATGCATATGGATTTGCCGTTCTGAGCCATGGACAGTCTCACCGGCGCGGTGTTTATTGCAGTCATCGCCAATCGAGCCCTCATCAAGGAGCCAACGATGATCACCCCCGGACAGACGCTCGAGAACCGGGTCACCGGCGAGCGTTTCACGTTCACCGAGACGGCTGCCACCACCGACGGCGAGCTGCTCGCGTTCGACCTCTCGCTCCGCGCCGGCGGCGCCGTGCCGATCCCGCATCAGCACCCGGCGCAGACCGAGCGCTTCGAGGTCGTGTCGGGCCGGATGCGGTTCCGGATCGGCCTGCGCCACGTCGTGGCCGGCCCGGGCGACGTCGTCGAGGTCGAGCCCGGCGTCGTGCACGGGTTCGCCAACGCGGGCAATCAGGAGGCGCTGGTCGCGGTCGAGGTCCGCCCCGCGCTCGAGATGGAGGAGATGCTCGCCGAGGTGGTGGAGATCGCGGAGGCCGGGCGGATGAGCCGCCGCGGGCTGCCGCGCAACCCGATCGAGTTCGCCTCGCTCGCGCGCCGCTACGACCGTGTGGCCCACGCTCCATGGCTGAACGTCCACATCCAGCGCTTCCTGCTCGCCCCGCTGGTGGCGCTGGCGCGCACGCGGCGCGCGCCCCGGATCGCGACGGAGGTCGCCGAGCCATGCCCGATCTCCTAGTTGCGGCGACCGTGATCGTGGCGTTGGGGTGTGGGCTCAACGCCGGCGTGTTCTTCGCGTTCTCGAGCTTCGTGATGAAGGCGCTGGACCGGCTGCCGGCGCCCGAGGGGATCGCGGCGATGCAGTCGATCAATGTCGCCGCGCTCACGCCGTCGTTCATGACCGTGCTGTTCGGAACCGCCGCGGCGTGCCTCGGCCTGGCCGCGTGGGCGATCGTCGATTGGCACGGCTCGGTGAGTCCCTGGCTGCTGATCGGCGGCGCGCTGTACCTGGCCGGGTCGATCGGGCTGACCGCCGCCTACCACCAGCCGCGGAACCTGGCGCTGGCCACAGTGCAGCCGCGCGCTCGCGAGGCGGAGCCGGGGTGGAGGAGGTACGTGGCGCAGTGGACCGCGCTCAATCACGTCCGGACGCTGGCGTCGCTGGGCGCGGCCGCGGCGCTGTCGGTGGCGGCGATCGCCGGCTGAGCCCCCCGAAATATCACCCGGGTGATTCGACGCGGACCTATTGACGAATCACCCCCATGGGCCGAACAATCATCCGTGGTCGATGATCAGCGCTCGTAGAGGTTTGAAGGATGGGGCGCCAAAGGACAGCCGGGGGCTGCAGCGGGACGTCAGTGCCACGCCGTGCCGGGCGGCGTGGCACTGACGCGGGCCTCGCGCTCGGACACGTGGTGGCCGAGCGGCCTTCTATAGGGTGGCCGCATGTCGATCGTGATCGTCGGCGCGGGTCCGAACCTGGGGATGGCGATCGCTCGCCGCTTCGGGCGCGAGGGCTTGGCCGTGGGCCTGATCTCGCGCACCCAGCCGAGGCTCGAGGAGCTCGCCCAGCAGCTGCAATCAGACGGCATCGAGGCAGCCGGCGCGGCCGCTGACATCCGCGACGCCGGCGCGCTGAGCCGTGCGATCGCCGCCCTCGCCGACCGGCTCGGGCCGGTCGAGGTGCTGGAGTACTCGCCGCTGCCCGCGCGCGAGTTCATGAAGCCGATCCTCGAGACCACCGTCGACGACGTTCGCGGCCCGCTCGAGTTCAGCGTGCTGGGCGCCGTTGCCGCCGTCCAGACTGTGATTGGCCCGATGCGCGAGGCGGGCCGGGGCACGATCCTGTTCACGACCGGCGGAGCGGCGATCAACCCGTACCCGGCGCGCGCCGGGGTGGGGATCTCATTCGCCGCCGAGGTGGCCTACGCGCGCATGCTCCACGTCGAGTTGGCCGCGGACGGTGTGCATGTCGCGCACACCGCGATCGCCGGGCGGATCGCGCCCGGACATGATCATGAGCCCGATGACATCGCCGAGGCGCTGTGGTCCCATCACACCCTGCGCGACGGCTTCCAGACGCGCATCGGCATCGACTGAGGCGCCTGCCGCCGAAGCTGTGCCGGCGCTTGCTGCACTCGCGCGGGCGCGAGGTACCGAGCTTCGAGCGGGCGATGCGCCGCGGCGGGACGCCGCTGCTGATCACGGGCCGGCTGATCCCGGTAGTCCCGTTCAGTTTCATGGGATACGCCGCGGGGGCCGTGCGCATCGGCCTCTGGCGGTTCTCGTGGACGACGGTCGTCGGCTTCTGCCGCTGACGGCGGCGGTCACCTACCGCGGCTCGAGGGCGCAGCAGCTGTCGCTGACCAACCCGATCGTGTGGGTCGCGGTGGCGGTGCTGATCGGCCTGCTGGTGGTGGCGCGGACGGCGTCGCACCGATAGAAAGCCCAGCGATGGGACGCCCGGCGTCATAGTTCGACGCTTGCCCACGTCGTCTCGACCGGTCCGGGACCCGCGAGCGCGTTCGCGTGCGCGCCGCCGCAGGCCGACCCCGGCCGTCTACCGGCGACGCCGGGCCGTCGCCGTCGGGGCGATCGCGCTCGTCGCGGTGCTGATCGCGACCGCCGCGTTCACCGATGCATTCGGCCTCGCGGGCTCGGGTGGCTCGGGCCCGAACGGCGCGCAGGCGGCCCGCGCCGCCGCGGCCAAGTCCGGCCGGCTCCCGGCGGGGACCGAATATGCCGGCCAGCCCGGACCGATCAACACGAGCTTTCCCGGACTGACGACGTTCCGCGGCAACGCCACGCGCACCTACTACGGCCAAGGGCCGCTCCCCAAGCACCCGCAGATTCTGTGGCAGTACCCGCAGTCGGGCGGTCTGTGCGCCACGTCCAGCGATTTCTTCGGCACCGAGCAATGGTGCGGCACCGGCTGGACCGGTCAGCCGAACGTGATCGTCCATCGCGGCGGGACAATCGAGATCCGCGAGGGCGCCTACGACGACGACTATCACTTCTTCAACGGGCTGACCGGCAAGCCGATGCGCCCGGACCTGCACACGGGTGACCTGGCAAAGGGGTCGGCGACCACGGACTCTCAGGGCTACCCGCTGTACTACGGCGGATCTCGGGACAACCGCCTGCGCGTGATCGCGCTGGACCGGCCCAAGCCCACCGTGCTGTGGTCGACCGATGCCCACGACGTCCCTCACCTGGTGTGGAACGACGACTGGGACGGGGCGCCGCTGCAGATCGGCGACTACCTGCTCGAAGGCGGCGAGAACTCCTGGTTCTACGTGATCCGCCTGCACCGCCACTACGACGCCAACCACCTGGTGCAGGTGAACCCGAAGATCGTGATGCTCGTTCGCGGCTGGGACTCGCGGCTGCTGCACTCCGAGCTTGACGACGAGGACATCTCGATCGAGGACTCGGTCGCCTATCGCGACGGCGTCGTGTACTTCGGCAACTCGGGTGGCCTGGTCCAGGGCTGGGACATCTCCGACATCCTGCGCGGCGGGACTCAGTATCGGCGCGTGTTCCGGTTTTTCGTCGGCGACGACGTCGACGCCTCGATCGCGATCGATTCCCAGGGGTACCTGTATGTGGCCAGGCACATCGAGGAGAACGAACCCCGACCGGAGACCCAGCCGCTCGATCATCGCCTGGGCGGATTGATGAAGCTCGACCCCCACCGACCCAACGACCCGGTCGTGTGGAGCGTTCCGATCGGCGAGTACACGCCAAACGGTGGGTCGCTGGCGACCCCGGCGCTGTACAAGGGCGTGGTATACGCCGCCGCGACCGACGGGGACCTGCTCGCCGTGGACCAGCGAACCGGCAAGGTCTACTGGCGCATCAACCAGCACTCGCAGACGTGGGGCTCGCCGGTGCCGATCGACAACCAGCTGGTGATCGGCGACTGCACCGGTGGCCTCCACGACTACGACATCTCCAACCCGCGCGTGCCTCCGAGGATCCTCTGGACCGTCCACCTCGACGGCTGCATCGAGTCGACGCCCGCCGTGTGGCACGGAATGCTGTGGGTCGGCGCGCGCGGCGGGAAGTTCTACGGGATCGGGGACCCGCAGCACTAGTGTCCCGGCACTAGCCATCAGCCTGGCGGCGCGGTCGTGCTCGACCGCACGACCAGGTCGGTGGCGAGCGTCTGCACCGGGTCGACGGGCTCGCCGTCGATCAGCCCGAGCAGCGCGCGAGCCGCCAGGTGGCCCTTGCGGTGGGTGGGTTGTGCGATCGTCGTCAGCCCGAGGCGCTCGGCCGGCGCCGCGTCGTCAAAGCCCACGATCGACAAGTCGCGCGGGACTTCGAAGCCGTGTGCGCGCGCCGTCAGCAGCGCCCCCTCGGCCAGCCGGTCCGACAGGCAGAGCAGCGCGGTGGGGCAGGGCGTGCGCTCGAGCAGGAGACTGGCCGCGGCGGCGCCTTCGCCGACGGTGCTGTTGGTGCCGGCGGCGACCATCACCGCGTCCCATCCGAGTCCGGCCGCCACGACCGCGTCGTGGTAGCCCTCGAGCCGCAGACGGCTGACCGCATACGTCGCCGCCGACTGCGCCGGTTCGCCGGCCAGGCCCCGGATCGGGTCCCGGCTGAGTCCGAACGTGATCACGCCCAGGCGGGAGTGGCCGAGTGACAGCAGGTGCTCGGCGGCAACTCTGGCGGCCGAGCGGTCGTCGATCCCGACCCACGCGGGAACCGCGTCACGCGAGCGCCGCGCCAGCCGCTCGGGCTGGGGCTGGTCGATCACCACGATCGGCAGCCGGCGGGCGAGCGCCGCGTCGAGCAGCGGATCGTCATCGGCGAGCGAGGAGATGATCAGCCCGTCGATCACGGCTTCGTTGATCGCCGCGGAGCTCCGCTGCTCCGTCGCCGACCCCGGCACCAGCAGCAGACCCATACCGGCGGTCTCCGCCGCCGAGCTGATCCCGGCCAGCAGCTCGACGCTGACAGGATCCTCGAACGCGTAGGTGAGGCCGTTGGCGTAGGCGAACCCGAGCGCGCCCACGCGGCCACGCCGCAAGCCGGCCGCGAGCGGGTCGGGCCCCGGATAGCCCATCCGCGCCGCGATCGCCAGGATCCGCTCGCGGGTCGCGGCCGACAACTGGTCGGGGCGGCCGAACGCGTTCGAGACCGTCTTGGCCGAGCAGCCCGCTTCGTCGGCCACGGCTTGGAGGGTGATTCGGCGCGCCATGCGGGTATACATGATCCATTACTTCATCGTTGAAGAACGGCCGGGCCCAGAGACGTGCGAGCACCCCGGACAGGAATGCCGGGGCGGTGGCGGTGCTGTGCCTGGTCCAGTTCGTCGACGTGCTCGGCGTGACCGAGATGATCACCGCGATGCCGCGGATCCTGGACGCCCTGTCGGCGCCGGCCTCGGCCGCGACACTGCTGCTGACCGCCTACGCGATGTGCTTCGGCGGTCTGCTGATGCTCGGCGCGCGTGTCGGCGACCGCTTCGGGCACCGACGCACGCTGCTGGCGGGGATCGCGGGCTTCGCCGCCGGCTCGCTGGCCTGCGCGGTCGCCGGCTCCGACACGGCGCTGGTGGCCGGACGCTGCCTGCAGGGCGCATCGGCGGCGATGTCCGTTCCGTCAGCTCTGCGGCTGCTGTCGGCGAGCGCTCCCGACCCGGCGCGGCGGCGAGGCGCGATGGCCGCGTGGAGCGCGACCGGGGCGGCGGCCGGTGCCGCGGGTTATCTGGTCGGCGGCGGCCTCACCGAGCTCGCCGGCTGGCGCGCGTTGTTCTGGCTGAACCTGCCACTCGCCGGAGCGATGGCGGCCGGTGTGCTCGCCCGTGTCGAGCGCGACGAGGCCGGCGTGGCCGCCCGACTCGATCTGCCGGGCGCCGCGCTGTTCACCGCGGCGGTGATGGCCGTCGTGCTCGCCGGCTCGCAGCTGCAACGGTCCGGCGCGGCGGTGCCCGCGCTGCCGACACTGGCGGTCGGCGCGCTGCTGCTGGCGGCGCTGGTGTGGACCGAACGCCGCGCGCGCGAGCCGCTGTTCGGACGCGAGCTCCTGCGTCAGCGCCCACTGCGGACCGGGGTCGGGGCCGCATTCGCGAACACGGCCACGACCAGCTCGGCGATCGCGATCGCGACGCTCGAGCTTCAGCGCGACCAGGGCGTCGGCGCGGCGGCGGCGGGGCTGCGACTGCTCCCGTTCAGTCTGTGCGTGATCGCCGGAGCCGCGGTCGCAGGGCGAGCGTTGCGGCGCATCTCCGAACCCAACGTGATCGCGATCGGGTTGAGCGCGATCGCCTTCGGGGACGCGCTGCCGGTCGCCGGGCCGGGCCTGCTGATCGCGGGAGTCAGCGTCGCGGGCGCCGGCATCGGGATCTCGTCGGTCGCTGCGACCGGCCTGGGGACAGCAGTGCCCGCGCGTCTGCAGGGCGCGGCGGCGGGCATCATCAACACCGCGGCGCAGCTGGGCACCGCGCTGGGCGTGGCCGGCCTACTGCTGCTAGTCGCCACGGCGGCGAGCGCCGGGCTGCCGCTGGCCGGGGCACGGCTGGGCTGGCTGGTGGCCTCAGCGGTCGCGCTGGCGAGCGCGGTCCTGATCGCGCCGTGGCTCAGGCCGGGATCAGCAGGTCCGCGAGCCCGAAGCGCTCTCCGCGGGCCGGCAGCGTGGGAGTCCAGTCCGGCTCGAGCGCGAGATAGGACTCGGGGTCGGCCGAGATGATCCCGACCAGCACTTCGGAGACGATCGTCCCGCCGACCTCGCCGAGGCGATCGCCGTCGTGACGCACCGCCGCCTCGCGCAGCACGTACAGCCACATCGGCGTCTCGTCGGTCCATCCCCACTCCGCCAGGCCGACCTCGTCGGGCGTGAGAGGCGAGGCGCCGATCCGCTCGGCCACGAGCTCGCCGGACGGCAGCCCGGTTCCCAGGCCGCGCTCGAGATCCCGAACCGCCAGCGACCGGTAGGCCTCGACCTCGACCTCGCCGGTGATCGTCTCGGGCAGCTCGATCAGCGAGCGCGGAAGCCGGCCGTCGATCGGCGTGGCCCGCTGGGCGGACGGGAGTCCGGGAACGTCGAACAGCAGCGACCAGTCCACACGACGGTCGCCGATCGGCCCGAAGCCGATCAGGTCGGGGAACACCGGCCGCAGCTCGCCGCCCGGCTGGATCCGGTACAGCTGCCGGATCTGGGAGTGGCCGTAGCGATAGGCGGCGTCGGCGAACTCCAGCGGGATGAACGGCGGCCCTTCGGGGTGGTAGAACCGGGGGCCCGAGCGCAGCAGCTCGTCGACGAGCTCGTCGCCGGCCAGCCCCCGCACCAGCTGGTTGACGATCAGCCACTGGTAGTGCCAGGTGAGCGCACGGCGGGCCTCGTCGAACAGCGCCGGCTCGGCGACGCCGTCTTCGCGCAGGCGGTCGACCAGCCGGTTGTGCGCGGCGATGAACGCCACCTGCATCTGGCTGACGAACACCTGGGTGTCGTTGCGGGGGTCGCCGATCAGCGCGATGCCCTCTTGGTTGCGGGGCACGTCGCCGTCGGGAGCGAGCAACTTGGCGCCGTCCGCGCGCGAGAACAGATAAGGCGAACCGACCGGTCCGCCGCCGTAGAGCACCTCGAGGTTCGCCCGCGGCGTGCGCACGTTGCGCAGCGCCTCCAGATCGGCATGCGCGCGCAGCGGCGAGCGGTCGGCGGTCAGGTCGTGGGCGACGTACTGGCCGAAGAACGGCCATCCCGCCTCGACCGTCGACTCGTCGTCGCTGTCGTCGCCGTCGCAGAAGCCGCCGGCCGTACCGATCCGGTGAAGCAGCTCCTCGTCGGCCTCCAGCGGGGGCAGGTCGAACATCCGGCCGTATCGGCTGCCGCCGTCGAGCGACGCGTCGGCGCGCTCGGGCGCCAGGCAGTGATCGCGTGCCTGGGTGGACATCGAATCCAGCGTAGGCGATGTGCCGGTAGCGGCACCATCGGCAGGGCCCTGCCGCGTCACGGTCGGCGCCCCCAGGCCGACACCAGCGGCGGCACCGCGATGTCCAGGCGCCCGTCGGCGAGCGCCGCCAGGTGTACGTCGAGCTCGTCCTCGGAAGCGTGTCCGCCGGCCACCAGGTCGCTGCGGACCTGGCGTACGTTGGCCGCGTCCAGCGCCGCCGCGGCCGGCATCGCGATCGGGAAGTACGCGTCCGCGGCGACGTCGCGCAGCCCCGCGGTGCGGATCCGGGCCGGCAGCGTGCGGCCGTAGCGGGGGTCGGCGCCGCGCTGTGCGAGCAGCGCGAGGAACCCGCGCCGGATCCGGTTGGCCAGCACGTGCTCGGGTCCGGGCGCGTGCGGGCAGGCCAGCGGCTGCAGGTCGGAGTCGAAGTCCTCGATCAGCAGCGCGCCGCCGGGGCGTAGCGAGGCCGCCATCCGGCGCAGCGCCTCGTCGCGGTCGGGCACGTGCACCAGCACCAGCCGCGCGTGGACGAGATCGAAACCGTCCGTCGGAGGGTCGTCGCGGGCCACGTCGTGCTGCCGGACGGTCACGCCGCCGCCGTCGTGGGCGTCGATCCACCGGGGGTCGAGGTCGGTGGCCAGCACCTCGCCGTGGCGGCCGACCCGGTCGCTGAGCCATGCGGGCACCGACGGTCCGCCGGCCCCGACCTCCCAGCAACGCCAGCCCGGTTTGATTCCGAGCACCGCGATGTGCCGGAACGTGACCGTGTCAAACAGCTCCGCGAGCGCTCCAAACCGTGCGCCGGCCTCTCGGCGGGCGTTGTCGAGCAGGTATTCCTCGCTTGACATGCCTGGTGACTCCCGGGTACGCCAGCCTCCGATTATGTTGGCATCGGCTGCGCTGTCAACTCCGTCTCCAGACGATCGGCGGCCTCGGCGAGCGCCGGATCGCCGAGCGCACCGGCGATCGTCCTCAGCGTCTCGAGCTGGTCCGCCGGAACCGGCGGCAGCGGACCGAGCTCGCCGAACGCTGCGGCCAGCAGCCGCTCGGCCTCGGGGCGTGCGCCCGGTCCCTCGAGCAGCCAGCGGGCCGGGGCCAGTGGGCCGAACAACAGGCCCTGGGCGAGCTCCGGATACTTGCTGACGTCCGGCTCGGCCCCGAGCTCGGCCGCCAGCATCGCCGCCAGCGCCGGGTACATGTCGAACGGCATCGCCTCCCGGGTCGCCCGGTGCTCGGCGATCCCGGCTCGCATTCGCTCGGCCGCGGGCGCCGCCAGCGCGCCCGCCCACACCGCCGCCACCCACCGGGCCTGCAGCTCGACGGTCGGGATCTGGGGCCCGATCAGCAGGAACTGTCCCAGCAGGGCCAGCCCCGGAAGCTCGGGATGGAACGTCCGCTGGTACAGGTCCAGATGCGTCCGATCCTCGCCGAGCGCCCGCCGGATGTCCGGCGACAGATACGGGAGGTCGAGGTCGTATCCCGTCGCGCAGATCACGGCGTCGACCTCGGCCGGCGCTCCGTCGGCGAAGCGCACGGTCCGGCCTTCGATCGACTCCACCGCGCCCCGCGCGGCGATCCGCCCCTCGGCCACGTAGGCGAGGTACTCCTGGCTCATCGACAGCTTCGGCGGAGCTTGCGGATCGACCGCGAGCGCCCCGTAGCGGGCGGGGTCGCCGGCCTCGGCGAGCACGCCCTCGCGGATCCCCGCGGCGACCTGCTCGGGCGGCAGCGCGGCGCCGAGCAATCCGAAGAAGCGGTTGAACCAGCGCCAGTCGGTCGGGATCCCGCGGACGACCTTCTGCAGCACGTAGCGCGGGTGACGGCAGGCCGAGATCACCTCGATCGTGTGGTCGGCGGCGAGGTCGCTGGCGATCTCGACGCCGGAGATCGAGTTGCCGTAGACGAGCACCCGTCGCCCGCGAAACTCGTCGCGCCCGCGGTAGTGAAACGAGTGCAGCACGCGACCGTCCACCCGTAACCGCGCCAACCCCGGGGTCGCCGGGAACCGCGGCGCGCCGAAGCGGCCGCTGGCGACGACGACGCCGGCGAACCGCTCGGCGTGCTGGGCGCCGTCCTGGCTCCAGCGGACATTCCAGTCCTCGCCGTCGCGATCGACCGCGGTCACCCGCGCTCCGGTCCGGATGCGCTCGAGCACGCCGAAGTGCCCGGCGTACTCGCGCAGGTAGGAGTGCACCTGGTCGGCGCGGGGGAAAGTCGCCACCGCCGGGCCGAGTGGGAAGTCGGAGAACGCCGTCGTCGTCCGGCTGGTGTTAGCGCGCATCCCCGGCCACACTCCGCTGTACGGCGAGCCCGCGTTCCACTGGCCGCCGAGGTCGTCCCCGCGCTCGAGCACGATCGGCTCGAGCCCTTGCTCGATCAGATGCTTGGCGGCGGCCAGCCCGGAGGGCCCCGCCCCGATCACGGCGACCGGGCCCGGCCCGATCTCGCCAGTCAGGTAGTTCATCGTCGCTCCCTTGTTTGTCGCGCCCTATCGCTCGGTCCCGGCGGCCGCGACTGTTACGGGCAGCGGGGACTAAGCTGTGGTCTGCAGTTTATAACTGTGGACCACAGTTTGTCAAGCGGCGTGTCAGCGACTTCGCTGAGCGGAGGTGAGCTCGGTCAGTTGCCTGCCGACGGCGTCGATTCCGGCGATCGCGTTGGCGGCGCGCTGGAACCCGGCGCCGCCGCCACGCGCCAGCAGCGCCGACAGGCCCGCGAGCTCCTCCGCGCACCCCAGCTCGGCGGCATGGCGGCTCGCGCGAGTAATCGCGTCGTCCAGCAGCTCCGGCACGGGGCGCAGTCGCCCGTCAGGGTCCGGCAGCTCGGCCTCGACGCCGAAGCGGGCGGCTCGGAAGATGCCTTCCTCGAGCAGCTCGGCCGGCGGGTCGGGCCCGGGGTCGCCCTCGGCGGCATCGCGGACGAGACAGTGGACCAGCGCCACGAGCGCCGCCATGTAGGGCAGCGACGCCTGCGCGTCGAGTGCCCGGATCTCGACCGTCCCGAGACGGGGATGCGGCCGCAGCTTCCACCAGAACCACGTGTAGTCGGGCACGTCCGCCGCGCGCGACAGCAGCCGGCTGATCTCGAGGAAGTCCTCGTAGTCGCGCATCGCCCGCGGGGCCCCGGAGCGGGGCCAGCCGCGGATCGTGACCTCGCGGGCGGACGCGAGCCCGGTGTCGCGGCCGTGGCGGAACGGCGAGTTCGCGGCCAGTGCCTGGAGCAGCGGCAGGTCCCGCCGCAGCTCGTTGAAGGCGCGGATCGCCGTCTCGGCATCGGGCATCCCGACGTGGATGTGAAGGCCACCGACCGGGGTGATCGCGGCGTCGCCCAGCAGGTAGCGGATGCGCTCGTAGCGCTCCTTGTCGGTCGTCTCGGCGTCTCCTTCGATCGCGGTCGGATGCGTCCCGGATCCCAGCAGGCCCGCTCCGGTCTCCACGACCGCCTGTCGCAGTGCCCCGAGCTGGTCGATCGCGGAGCCGGCATTGGCGTGGACGCCGGTGATCAGCTCGATCTGGCAGGCGTGCAGCTCGGGCTCGACGGTGCCGTCGATCTCGCCGAGCCGCTCGAGCACGGCCGTCGACGCGTTCGCCTGACGCCCGGTGTCGGGGTTGACGAGGAACAGCTCCTCCTCGACGCCGATCGAGAACGGATCGCCGATCCCGAACCGGTGCTCGCGCTCGTCCTCCCGGGTTCCTGGCTCACGTTCCCGGGTCATCGTGGCCTCACCGGTTCAGCGCAATTCGGATGCGGGCAGATCGTCGGGCAGCGGTACCTCTTGCGGCGGTGCCCCAGTGGACTGCTCCCAAGAGGTGAACGCCTCGCCGTCCCGGCCCCGGTGTTCGGCGTCGCCGCCGAGCGCGATCAGCACCACGCGATCGCGCGAGCGGTTCATCAGCTGACGGCGGACGCTCGGGGCGACCCGCAGCAGCTCACCGGGCGCGAGCTCGGTCTGCTCGTCCTCGAACGCCACCGTCAGTCGTCCTTCGAGCACCAGGTACACCTCCTCCTGGCGCTGGTGGCGGTGAATCCCGCAGCCGCTGGCCCGGGGCCAGCGCGATCTGGTTGAGCCCGAATGTGGTGACGCCGAGCG
>CAWHRT010000013.1:0-102890 GCA_963831845.1 uncultured Solirubrobacterales bacterium
TTTCTGGCGAACACAAACCGCCGTGGTGCTGGTTGCAGCAGCGCGGCGGTGCGTGCGAAGTTTGAAAGCCACGCGGTCTCTAACACATCGAAGAGCCCCGGCCCGGGGAACTTGAGCTTGAAGGTGAGCCTGCCGTTGGGCTGGGTGCGCAGATCGGTGATCGAGAACCGGTTGGTGGGCAGCGCGACCGTGTAGCTGACCGTGACCTTCGTGCGCTGGCCGTCCTTGGAGATCGCGGTGGCGCTGAAGCGGTGTGCTCCAGGGCTGGTGGTGTTGATGGGGTGACCGGTCGCGATCGTCCCCGTGCACGACGCCAGTCCGGGACCGCCATCGCCCTCCCGGCAGCTGTAGGCGGCGTCGATCAGGTGCCCGCGGGTGTAGGTCGCCCCGTTGGCCCGGTCGAGCCCTGATCTGCGCGGTCGGCGCCGCCGCGACCGTGTAGTGAATGCTCGCGGTCGCGGTCTGTCCCGTCCTGGCTGGTGGCCGTGACCGTGTAGGTGTGCGAGCCGGCCGTCGCGGTGCCAAGCCTCCCGGGCGAGCCCGAGCCGCTCCCATCCGTGCACGACTTGATCCCCGGACCGTCGGTCGCCTCCGCGCAGCTAAAGCTCGTTGGCACCGACTGACCGACCGCGTACGCCTCGCCCGGCGCCGGTGGGCCTGATCTGCGCGGTCGGCGCCGCGACTGAGAACACCGACACCGTGCTGGCGGCGAAGTTGGCGGTCGCGAGCAGCCCCCCACCCGGACTAAATGCCACCGACACCGGCTCCCTGCCGGTGCCAAACGGGGAGCCCGAAACCGGGGTCAACGCGCCGCCGGAACCCACTGAGAACACCGACACCGTGCTGGCGACGCTGTTGGCGGTCGCGAGCAGCCCCCCACCCGGACTGAACGCCACCGACACCGGACCGCTGCCGGTCGCTGAACGGGGAGCCGGAAACCGCGGTCAACGCGCCGCCGGACCCACCGAGAACACCGACACCGTGCGGGTCGCCGACGTTGGCGGTCGCGAGCAGCCCACCACCCGGACTGAACGCCACCGACTCCGGAATACGGCCGGTGCCAAACGGGGAGCCCAACCGGGGTCAACGCGCCGCCCGAGCCCACTGAGAACACCGACACCGTGCTCGCGACGCGTTGGCGGTCGCGAGCAGCCGCCCACCCGGACTGAACGCCACCGACACCGGACCGCTGCCGGTCGCGAACGGGGAGTCCGAAACCGCGGTCAACGCGCCGCCGGAGCCGACTGAGAACACCGACACCGTGCTGTCGCCGAAGTTGGCGGTCGCGAGCAGCCCCCCACCCGGACTAAACGCCACCGACAGCGGACCGCTGCCGGTGCAACGGGGAGCCCGAAACCGGGGTCAACGCGCCGCCGGAACCCACTGAGAACACCGACACCGTGCTGGCGACGCTGTTGGCGGTCGCGAGCAGCCCCCCACCCGGACTAAACGCCACCGACTCCGGAATACTGCCGGTGCCAAACGGGGAGCCCGAAACCGGGGTCAACGCGCCGCCGGAACCCACTGAGAACACCGACACCGTGCTGGCGACGCTGTTGGCGGTCGCGAGCAGCCGCCCACCCGGACTGAACGCCACCGCCCGCGGGTCGGTGCCGGTCGTGAACGGGGAGCCCGCGACCGCGGCAAAAGCCGGCGGCTGCGCCAGCGCACCCCCAGCGCCCGCCAGGACGAACGCCCAAACCACAAGGCCGACCACCAACCCCCAACCCGAGCCTCGACCGAAACCGCTCGGCATCACGCGCCGAGCATACATCTGACCGGGGCCACAGACACGGTTCCTTCCGGACCAAAGAGAGAGCCTGCAATACATCCCAACCCGCCTATACGGTCACGTGTATGGACAAAACGCGACCCGAGCCGCAGTAGGCTTGCTCGACAAGCGCGAGGGCCAGACGTTAGCTCGCTTCTGTTCGCACGAAACGTGAGCTGTCTCGACGGGCGCGAGCTCCGGACTTGAACAGTTCTGCTCTGCGTCTCACAGCTCCTGGAGCAGCAGTCGAGCCATTGCTCCCCGAACGGCGACATACCAGCAGTCTGATGCTGAGGCAAGTGGAAGTTTCGTGAAGTCGCCCTGCGGACATTTGCTTGACCCGCTGTCAGCGATCCGCGAGTATCACGACGTGGTTGGGTGGTGAGTCGATTCGGGGAGCGGATGATGATGGGGTGTGCGGGTGCTGTCTGGCGGTGTGCTGTTCGGCGTTGCGGTGTTGAGCTCGCTGGTGTGACCGCGGGCGTGCGGCGGGTGTGGGGGCACGCCGCCGTCGCGTTCGTGGTGGCGTTGGCGGCGGCGTGCGTGAGCGTGCCGGCGGCGCAGGCGTGGTCGAAGACGATGGAGATCGGGTTTCAGGCGAGCAGCGGCGATCTCTGGACGTGGACGATCGATAATCCCGGTAGCAATCTCGGCATGGGGATGATGGCGGGCACCAGTCCGAGCGTCGCCGCGTCAGCAGCCGACGCGAACCATGAGATCGCATTTCAGGCGAACACGGGTTATCTCTGGACAACCGGAGCCGGCGGCCAGGGTCCCAGTCCGTTTGGAATGATGGCGGGCACCAGTCCGAGCATCGGCGGTTCCGAGATCGCGTTTCAGGCGAACGGCGGCGACCTCTGGACAAACAGTAGCTTGGATGGTGATACAGGCATGGGGATGATGGCGGGCACCAGCCCGAGCCTCGTCGCTTCCCACGTCGCGTTTCAGGCGAACACCGGCGCTATTTGGGGTGACCTCGGAGTCGTTGAGGGCGTTGGGCCCGTCACTGACGTTAGAGTTTTATGACGTCGAATTCCAGCCCGAGCATCAATGCGAACGATGTCGTCGCTGTCCAGTCAGACACGTCCGGCTTTTGCCCCACTTGCGGGGGGGATTTAGTTGTCGGCCAGATCGGGGGAGGGCCACTTGCAGACGATTTCGTCGACTCTGCCACCTATACCCACCTGGGGATGATGGCGGGCACCAGCCCGAGCATCAATGACAAGAATGACATCGCGTTTCAGGCGAGCAACGGCGATCTCTACTTGGCTTACAACGAGGGCGCGAGCGGTGGCGACACTGGCGCGAAGATGATGCCGGGTACCAGCCCGAGCATCGACGACCAAGACGACATCGCGTTTCAGGGGAGCAACGGCGATCTCTGGATCTGGATAGCACCGGCAACTGGAGTCGCATCCGGCGCTCACGATCTCGGCCTGGGCATGAAGGCGGGCACCAGCCCGAGCATCTCACTCCAGCCAGGCCTCGGAGGGGCACGGCCGCAGACCTCCCAGATCGGGGGCCCCGGCAACAACCGGCTCAACGGCGGCTCCCGCAACGACCTCATCTACGGCGGCCGGGGCAACGACCGCATCCGCGGCGCCGGGGGCAACGACCAGCTCTACGGCGGGCCGGGCAGCGACCGGATCTACGCCGGCCGGGGCAACGACCAGATCTACGGCGGGCCGGGAAGCGACCGCATCTACGGCGGCCCCGGCCACGACCGCATCTACGGCGAGACCGGCAACGACCGGATCGTCGACCACCGCGGCGCCACGACCGTGTTCCCAGGACCGGGAACCAACCGGGTCGACGTCGCCGATCGCCGCGGCGACGATCGGGTGGTGTGCGCGCCCAGCTCGACCAACCACATCGTCGCCGATCGACATGACCGGATCGCGCACAGCTGCCGGGGCAAGCGGTCAACCATTCGCTACGTGCGCGGCTGGTAGCCGAGCAGCACTCACTAAGACCCACGAGACCGACACAGTCGGCTCACGAGAGTTCCGCATTCTCAGTGTGATGCTGGTGGGGCGTTGCGCTTCGCGCGCGTGTAGTGGATTGTCCTTGACGGCTTCGGGCTGACCCTTTCTGCTTTGGTCGTCCCCGCGAGGGGCCTGACCTATTCGTGAAGTTGTCGCCCGTCGCCGTCGAGGACGTCCTGGCGTGACCTGATAGGAGCGTGGCAGCGCCCCGACTGAGGAATGTCCGCCAGGGAGTCCGCTTCATCGGGTTCATCGAGGAAGGGACAAGCAGATGGTGACGATCGGAGTCGATCCGCACAAGCAGACCCATACCGCCGCGGCGGTCGACCAGCTCGGCGTCGAGGTCGAGCACCGCACCGCGCCGGCCCGGCCGGTCGGGAACGGGCAGCTGTTGGAGTGGGCCCGCGCGCTGGATGCGAGCGGGTGTGGGCGGTCGAGGACGTCCGCAACGTCTCCGGATCTCTGGAGCGGTTCCTGATCGACCGGGGCGAGACTGTGGTGCGTCTGCCGGCGCAGTTGATGGCCGGCGCTCGCCGTGGCGCCCGCACGCGCGGGAAGTCTGATCCGATCGACGCGCTGGCGATCGCGCGCGCCGCGTTGCGCGAGGGCGTGGAGAACCTCCCGACCGCCCGACTGGCGGGCCCTGAACGCGAGATCCGCCAGCTGGCCTTGTATCGCGAGCGGCTGTTGGACATGCGCACCCGGCTCTCCAACGAGCTGCGCTGGCAGCTGCACGACCTCTGGGCCGACTGGGAGATCCCCGCCAAGGCCTTCACGCAACCCAGCTGGCAGACCCAAGATCGCCTCTCGCCTGGCGCGGGCTGAGCAGACCGTCCAGGTCCTCATCGCGCGCGACATGATCCGCCGCATCTCCGAGCTCACCCGTGCCACCAAAGACCTCTACGAGGAGATCGCCGCCCTGGTCAAGCAGGTCGCCCCGCAGCTGCTCGCCGAACCCGGGATCGGGGTGCTCTTCGCCGCCAAGTTCATCGGCGAGATCGCCGGGATCGACCGGTTCACCTCAGACGCCCAGCTCGCCCGCCTCGCGGGCTGCGCCCCGATCCCCGTCTCCAGCGGACGCACTGACCGCCACCGCCTCGATCCTGGCGGCAACCGCCGCCTCAACAGCGCCTTCTACATGCTCGCGATCATCCGTATCAGCCACGACCCCCGCACCGCCGTCTACCTCGCCAAGCAGCGCGCCAACGGCAAGACCAAACGCGAAGCGATCCGCAGCCTCAAACGCCACCTCGTCCGCCGCGTCTACCACCTCCTACACGACCCCCAGAACGTCCCAACCACCATTTGCTTGACATAGAAGACTCACGAAGCTGGGGTCGTCTTGACGTCGGGCGCGGCCGGTCCCGAGGCTTCCGCTTCGACCAAGGCGGCGACGCAAGCAGCAGCCGAAGCTCCCGATCGCATTGCGATCGCGCGGGCCGGTCTCCGCGCGTGATGCTCTTGACGCGATTGCGCTCGCAAGCTGTGCTCCAACTGAAGCGCAGAAGCGATCGTGCGGACGACGGTGGGCTGATGGTTCGAGACGGGGCGTGGGATGCGTCGCTGCTTGTGGTCCGGAAGCGCTCGGGCTGAGCAGAGCCACGGCATCGACACGGTGGCTCGTTTGCGGTGCGGGCGATAGCGTTGCTCCCGGGGGCGCCGCGGAGGTCCGGATCGTCGGGCTCGAGCAGCACTTTCCTGCGGGGTCGATGTGCTCGTACTACCGCTCGCCCAGGCGGGGCGGCACCCCTGCAGCGGCACTCCGCCCTCAGTTGTGGGAATGGTCCAACCGCCCCGCCTCCGCCTCGGGCACCGTCTCCACGTGGAGCCGGCCGTCACGCAGGTCGACCCGCACGCACTGGCCGGGCTCGATCTCGCCAGCGAGCAGCCGTTCCGAGAGCTCGTCCTCCAACAGCCGCTGGATGGCTCTCCGCAGCGGGCGCGCCCCGTACTGTGGGTCGAAGCCGGCGTTGGCCAGGTACTGGACCGCTTCGTCCGAGACCTCTAGCTCCACGCGCTGGGCACGCATTCGCCGCGCGACCCGGCCGAGCAGCAGCCGCGTGATCTGCATGAGCTGGTCTCGGTCAAGCGAGCGGAACACGATGATCTCGTCGATCCGGTTAAGCAGCTCGGGCCTGAAGGTCTGCCGCAGCATGTCCATCAGCTCGTCCTTCAGCTCCTCGAACGACTCGTTGCGCCGGGCGTGCGCCTGGATGCGGTCGGCCCCCAGGTTCGAGGTCATGATCACGACCGTGTGCCGGAAGTCGACGGTGCGGCCCTGGCCGTCCGTGAGGCGTCCGTCATCGAGCAGCTGCAGGAGGATGTTGAAGACGTCGGCATGCGCCTTCTCGATCTCGTCGAGCAGCAGCACCGAGTAGGGACGTCGGCGCACGGTCTCGGTGAGCTGACCGGCATCCTCGTAGCCGACGTAGCCCGGCGGCGCGCCGACCAGGCGCGACACGGTGTGGCGCTCCTGGAACTCGCTCATGTCGAACCGGACCATCGCGTCCTCGTCGCCGAACAGCGTTTCGGCGAGCGCCCGTGCGAGCTCGGTCTTGCCGACGCCGGTTGGCCCGAGGAATAGGAACGAGCCGACCGGCCGGTTCGGATCGCCGAGTCCGGCGCGCGCGCGCCGCACCGCGCGGGCGACCGCCTCGACGGCCTCGTCCTGCCCGACCACGCGCTCGTGGATCTGCGCCTCGAGGCCGAGCAGCCGCTCGCGCTCCTCCTGGGTCAGCTGTGAGACCGGGATCCCGGTCCGGCGCGACACGACCTCGGCGACGTCGTCGGCGAGCACCTCGGCGGCACGCTCGCGTCCGCCGGAGCGGCTCTCGTCCAGCTCCTCACGTAGCCCCTCGATCTGCGCCTTCAGCGTGTTCGCCCGCTCGTAGTCCTCCGCCGCGACGGCCTGATCGCGCTCACGCTCGTTGCGCGCCATGTCCTCCTCGAGCGCGCGGCGGTCCGCCGGCTTGGTCTTCGCGCGGATACGCACCCGCGCCGCGGCCTGGTCGATCAGGTCGATCGCCTTGTCCGGAAGGAAGCGGTCGGTGATGTAGCGGTCCGACAGCTCCGCCGCCGCCACCAGGGCCTCCGGGCTGATCCGGACGCGGTGGTACGCCTCGTAGCGGTCGCGCAGTCCGTTCAGGATCTCGATCGTCTCCTCGACCGACGGCTCGTCGATCAGCACGGGCTGGAAGCGGCGCTCGAGCGCGGCGTCCTTCTCGATGTTGCGCCGGTACTCGTCGACTGTCGTGGCGCCGATCACGCGAAGGTCGCCGCGTGCTAGCGCCGGCTTCAACATGTTGGAAGCGTCCATGGAGCCTTCGGCCGCCCCCGCGCCCACGACCGTGTGGAGCTCGTCGATGAACAGGACGAGGTCGTCGCCGTGGTCGGTCACCTCATCGATCACCGACTTGAGGCGGTCCTCGAACTCGCCGCGGTACTTCGTGCCCGCGACCATGCCGGCCAGGTCGAGAACCACCAGCCGCTTGCCCGCGAGCGTCTCAGGCACCTCATCGTTGACGATCCGCTGGGCGATGCCCTCCGCGATCGCCGTCTTTCCCACGCCGGGGTCGCCGATCAGCACAGGGTTGTTCTTCGTGCGCCGGGACAGGATCTCGATCGTCTCCTCGATCTCGTCGGCGCGACCGATCACCGGATCCAACTTGCCCTGCCGGGCCGCGTCGGTGAGGTCGCGACTGTACTCGTCGAGCGTCTTCGTCTGGCTAGCCGGCCTCCCGCCCTCGTCAGTACGCGTGACGCCGCGGATCACGGCTCCGCGGAGCGCCGTGTGCGACAGGCCGAAGCGCGCCAGCAGACGCCCGGCGTCCGACTCCGTGTCCCGCGCCAGCGCCAGCAGCACGTGCTCGGGTCCGAGATACGACGAGTTCAGCTCGCGCATCTCGTCGTACGCCCGCAGCAACGCGGCCTTGGCCTCGGGCGAGAGCGACGGCGCCACGTCCGTCCGTCCCCCGCGCTGCGCCTCGTCTTCGACCTGCGCCGCGATCGCGGCGGGATCACCGTCGGCGTGGCGGACGATCTGCGCGACGAGGTCGTCCTGCATCGCCGCCCACAGCAGGTGCTCGGTGTCGAGATCGAGGGAGCCCCAGTCGAGCGCCAGCTGCGCCGCGCGCTGTAGAAGATCGCGCGTCGCATCCGAGAAGAACTGCGTGATGTCGACCTGCTCGACTGGCCGGCGCGCGAGTGGCGCGGAGGTTCGCGCGCCGGTAGGGCCCGTGGCCCCCTCGATCCCGAATGGCCGGTCGAAGAACTCCGAGAAGAACTCGTCGAACAGGCTACTCCGGCGGCGCCGAAAGTCGCCGAAAGGATCGTTCGTCGCCATGTCAGACCTCCTGGCGCGCGCGTTTGGTGCCGTGAATCGGCCTATTCGTACCATACGCCACGAAGTTCCTGTCCGGTGGACTCGCCGACCAACGAACCGTCGGGCAGCGCGCGCCACGAAACACTGCCTCGGCCACCGCGTCACTGGTTCGCCGAACCCCGGTCATCGCGAGGCGCTCCTCGCGGCGGAGCTTGTGTTTCAGCCAGGCCGTACGCCGGCGCCCGGGGATGTACGTCGAGCTGAGCCGCTTGGCCACGACGCCCCCAAGACCGAGCTCCTCGACACGCGCCACGAAATCCTCACTGCGCTCGACCACCAGGCTCGCCGGCCTCCGCCACGCAGCCGGCGAGCGCCAGCTCCTCGAGAAGCGCCCGGCGCTCCGAATAGGGATCGGGGCCGCTGGTAGTCCCGTTCAGGACTGGTGGTGACGGTAGGCGTAGGTCGCCTCGCGGACGGCCGCGTCGCTCTCGAGCGCTCCGCCGAAGGCACCGCCGACAGTGGCCAGCGCCCCAGCGAGCAGCGCCAGGCGCAGGTAGTCCGCAAAGTCCGAGCGATGACCGATCTGCGCCGACATCAGCGACGGCTCGATCATCAGCTCAGCCGCGGCAAGCGCCGCCAGGCATACGCCCGCGTAGAGCGCAAGAATCCCGAAGCTGACGGTGACCAGCGTGACGATGTTGAACAGGATCGCCTGCTCCCGCACGCGACTCCGAGTAGCGCGCTCCCACAATCCGTGCCCGAAGATCAACGTCGCGGTTGCGCTCGCGATCGCCGCGAGGCATACCCCCGCCATGCGCGGCGCGGCAAGCCCGGAGGCGATGCGCCACACGTCGGCTGTGACGATCGTGAACGTCGCGACACCAAGCGCGCCGATCATCGCGCGGGACAGACGCGTGGTCAACCGCCACGGATGGTTGGCGCGCACCATCCCGGCCAGCAGCCGCAGATTCCCGGTCAAGACGCGATGTGTCAGTGCGAAGCCATCCAGCGAGTCAGGCCCTCCAAGCTCGCTCACCGGCACGATCACGCGGCGTTGAACGACGCGCCGGCTGCCGGACTTGCGTTCGCCACCGGCGGCCCTGTCACCCGCGATCACGCCCACCGCCTCCGCCACAGAGTCGACCAAGTGCCGGGCGCGCCGCGGTCCGAGCGCAGGCAGCGAGACCAGGGCCGCACCGTGGGTGGGACTCGAGTGCATCAGCAGCGGGCGGCGTGAGATCCGCAGCGGAAGCTCCGTGACATGCACAACCAGGTCCCAATTCTCGTCCAGCAGCCGCGAGCGCGCGGCATCGACGACCTCAGCGAGCTCAGCCGGTGGCGGTAGCAGCGATTCGCGAACCGCGGTCATCTTCCAGTTGACCCCCGGGTAGCGCTCCGCGAGGACGCGCTCGAGATCGCGGACGAGCTTCTCGACGTCCTCGGCGTCGAGCGCCGGCGTCACGACGACGCCGAGGTGGATCTCCTCGTCGTTCTTTTCCCTTCCGCGTCCAACCGCGACGGCAATCTCGCCGTCGGCCGCGACGTTCGTTGAAGCAGCGCTATCAGGGGGGTCCACCGCTGCAACTCACTCTACGACCATCCCGCTGACCAACCGTGCGATCCGCGAGCAGTCGCCTCACCCGTCGGCGGCAGGACCGCGGGGCTTCTGGATCGCGACAGAAGCAGGAGCCTGAGCACTGCCTTGAGCTCGCGGGGTCTTCCCTCGGATGAGCGCAAACCACGGAAGGGGCGCATATGTCCCGCTGTCGCGTTTCACGGATACGCCGTCGACGTGACGATCGTCGATGATCCGGGGAGTACGCACGGCTGTGGGCGCTCGCGCTCCGGGTCTTCCCGCTGTTCGAGCAGTACCGCGAATGGGCGGGCGCGACCGGGCGAACGATCCCGATCGGCGTGCTCGCCCCGGCGTGAACGGCCGACCGCGCGAGCGGTCGGCCTACGGTCCGCTCGTCGCCGGCGCGGGGGCGAGCGCGGGGTCGAGCGCCTCCCACATGATCAGCTTGCCGATCACGCCCAGCGGGTCGGCGGCGAACGCCTTCAGCGCGTCGTCGATCACTTGTCGGATCTTCATCTCCGGGCCGTCGTTGATCTGAAGCGTGAAGTCGGGGACGGCGCCGACGATGCCGGCACGCTTGCTGTCGATCTTGCTGCCCGCGTACGCGTTGACCTTGTCGTGCATCCACTTGTCCATCGCCCCCCAGCGCCACTTGGCCCAGGGCATCGGGGTCGCTCCGGGGACAGCGCGCGGGACGAAGTTGAGGATCTCGGTGTACGGCGATTTCACTCCGGCCCTGTCGAGCGTCGCCCAGGCATCGCCGCGCGGGTCGGCACTGCCCGACGCGACCGCTTGCTGCCCGGCTCGGAACGCCTGGTCGATATGCCCGCGTGCCACACCGATGGCCGCGACCGCGAGCTTCTCGGCGGTCCCGCTGGTCTTGTTGGCCGGCGCGTTCGTGCTGCCGGGGAGCGAGTCGTCACCGTAGGTGGTGAACTGCCCGCCGAGCCACATCGGCGCGCTGACGAGCACGCCGGTCGCGCCCTCGTAGTCGTGGATCGTACCGCTGACCGCGCCCGAGACGGCGGGGGTCAGCTTCTCCAGCAGCTTGTCGAGCGCCAGGTCGAGGTACGGACCGTATGTCTTCATCAGCTCGACCATCCGCTCGGGCGAGACGAACTGGTGTTGCAAATACTGGCCGAGGAGGAAGAACTTGATCCCCGTCTTGGCGGCCGGTCGCCAGGTCTGCTCGTACCAGCGGTAGATCTGGGTGCGCGGGGTGCGGATGTGGCCGGCCGAGAAGCAGTCGGTCAGGAAGTGATCGCCGAACGCCTCGAGCAGATAGGCGTGGTTGAGCGTGAAGCCGGCCGTTCCCAGCCCCGCGAGCACCGCCTCGACGACGGCCGCATGGTGGTGCCGCCGCCACGCCTCGGTCGCGGCGCCCTGGTCCGGAAAGTGCTCCAGGTTGTGCATCGCCAGCTGGGCGAAATGCGTCTCGTTGGCTGACGACGCCTTCGTGCCGCCGTTGTAGATCCCGGGCGGGATCGCGACGGTGCCCGACGGTCGCGAGCCCAGGTCGTGGTCCATCGCGGCCCGCAGCCGGCCCCGTGTCTCGTCGTCGCCAATCCCGCCCGGGCCGGCCGCCGCGGCGTAGAACTGCATCTCCTCGACGCTGCCGAACTCGTCGCCCGCGAGCGCCACGACCTGTCCCCACGTGAGCTTGACGCCGGGAGCCACCTCGATCAGCAGCGCCGAGGTCGGGCACTGCGAGGGGTCGCTTGCGGTGCACTGGGCGATCGAACCCAGGTTGCCAAGCCGTTCGTGTTCCCAGCCGACGAAGCGCATGAGCCGGCGGCCGCTCGTCGCGCGACTGAGTTGCCGGCCCTTGATCAGTCGCTGGACGGCGGCGTTCCCGGCCGTGCGCTGCAGCGCCAGGATCCGCGCCTCCACGGTCGCTCCTCCGAGCGCGCCGCACGCCGGCGCCGGCACGGCGACGCTCGTCGCCGCAGCTTCGGCCTCGTGCTCAGGTCCCGGCGGTTCATTGACACCCACCGCCAAGTAGTAGACCAGGTCGGCCGCGGCGCCTCAACCCGGGATCGTCGTCGCCTCAGACGGTGCGCTGGGCCTTGGCGGCGGCGCTGGCGGCCTGGCTGCGCTCGCGGCGGCCGCCCAACTCCTCGGCGCTCAGCCGGGTGAGGCCCGCGAACATGCCGCGGCCGGCGACCTGCTGGCCGCCGTCCATCGCGATCGCGGCTCCGGTGAGGTAGTCGCACTCGTCGGAGAGAGCAAGAGGTCCAGGTGGGCGAGTTCCTCGATCGTGAAGCGGCCCATCGGCACGGCGTCGGCGGTCGCGTCGATGAGTGCTGTAAATAGGGCGGTGCTGTCAAGGCAACGGCGTAGGTCCTCAAGTCCTGGCAGACGATGAAGGAGGCCTACGCCGTGGACGTACCGGCCGCCGTCGGCGGAGATAGAAGCCCGGATCGAGCACCTGCTGTCGGTCGGGGGTGAGCACCGCGCGGCGCGCGGAGCCCGCGGAGATATCCGACCGGTCCGGCCATTGAAAGCATCAGGCTTGATTGTCGGGCGCTCGCGCGAGAAGCTATAGGCGAACCATATGACTCAGCTCGAAGCTCGCGTGCAAGCCGCTATCGCCTCCAACCGTGTAGTCGGCGATGCTGCGAGGATCGCCGTTTCGGCTGACGAGATCGGCACGGTAACGCTTCGCGGCACACTGCCCAGCCATATCCAATCGCACGCCGCGGCACGCGCCGCACGCGGGGTCCCAGAGGTGCTCGACGTGATCAACAAGATCGAAGTCAAGGCCCTGGATCCGCCGCGATCTGCTGATGCGCCGCACGAAGGGAGTGCCGCCGCCAAGCCCCAGCGTGACGCCGGCCTCGGGCCGGAAGCAACCCCGAAGAGCAACGACTTGGACGACGAGGTGCAGCAACTGTTGCGGGAGTCGCAAGCGCTCAAGCAAAGCGAGGAGCGCGCCGAGGCAAGTATCAGCGAAGAGTGGCGCAGGGAGCACTGGGGCACAGAGCCCGAGGATCCCCCTCCGTGGGACAAGCCGGGGCCGCCTGACAGGTCTGAACCCTGAGGGTTCGCGGCGCCCACGCAGAGCTCGTTAAGCGAGCTTCTCCGTGCGGCCTCTCGCGCTGCTCAAACCGCTGGCACGTTCACACCTCGGTTGCGTGCCGCGACATACGCAGCGAGCTGCCGTTCGAAATCGGGCCACCACACGGGGTTTGCCGCTGGGCGGTTGGTGCCCGGATGGACCTGCTGGCTCCGGCGAGGAGGACTGCTGACCGGCGCGAGGCGTGCCCCTAGGATCGCGGTCGTGGACAAGGCGGATCTTGGGGCGTCGTTGATGCATGCCGGTCGTTGATCCGCGACCGCGTGACTGATTGGAGGAGTGATGGCAGAGCGCTGGTTCTCAGACGATGAGCTCGAGCGGATGTCGCGTCCGACGATGGATCGGGCGATCGAGGCGCTCGACCGTGGCGATTTGGGCGAGGCGAGGGCGCTGTGCGAGGAGATGAAGCATGAGTGGCGCTACCTACACGATCTGATGGTCGAGGGGATCGGTGGGCTGATCTCGTTTGTCCAGGATCGGCTCGGGGACGATGGGGTTGCTGACGCGTGGACGTACGGTCAAGGTCGTGGTTGGCGGCGCGATGTCGAGGCGATCGCCGCGCGTGATCGCAAGCAGATCGTGCGCGCGCTCGCGGCGACATGGCGGGCGCACTCGTGCAGCGGCACCGGCCCGCACCCAGGCGCGTTCACGATCACAGAGGACGACGAGAAGTTCACGTTTGAGATGAATCCGTGCGGGTCCGGTCAGCGGCTTGTGCGGATGGGCCGCTACGAGGGCCCGAACGCGCTCGGGGTGACTCGGTCCGCGCACGACTGGAGCTATGGCCGGGAGGGGTTCCCGCTGTACTGCACGCACTGCTCGTTCATGAACGAGTCGCTCCCGATCCGCTGGATCGGCTATCCGCTCTACCCGAGCGACCCGCCGGACGATTTCGCGCGGGACCCGTGCACGTGGTATTGGTACAAGGATCCGTCCGACATCCCGCGGCGCCACTGGGAGCGTCACGGGCTGACTCGCCCGGACGGTGGTGCTGATGCCCGCTAGCACGATGCCGAGCGGCCGCGGGTGATCGTGACCGGTCGCCGGAGGCATCGGCCGCGATCGTCGACGAGCCAACATCGGCAGACCTGCCCTTCTTCCGCGACGTGTTGTTGCATCACGCTGGCGATCAGGCAACCGCTCAAGCCGGTCCAGCGTCGGCGCGCACAAACTGCTGAGCGGTCGCGAACGCAAGCTCCATCTCCCACTCGACGCCCGTCGTCCGCGCGACCGTCAACGACGACGCCGACTCGACCGCGTACTCCAATAGCGCCGTCTTCCCGACCCCCGGCTCGGCCTCCGGCTGGACGGGCTTACCGACCTCAGCGCGTAGTCAGGTGCGGGTGCAGGTGGTCTTCGGCCATCCGCTTGAGACCCACGCGGTCGACCTTCCCGGTTGGGTTGAGCGGGATCTGCTCGAGGAAGATGACCTCCTCGGGAGCTTTGTAGCCGACGCGGTCGCGGCAGAACAGGATCACCTCGGCGCTTGTCGGCTGGGGTGCGCCCTCGCGCACGGTCACGTAGGCGCGCACGTTCTCTCCGTGCACGGTGTCGTGGACGCCCACCACGCCGGCCAAGGCGATCGCGGGGTGCTCGACCAGGGCGCTCTCGACCTCGAGGGGAGTGATGTTGGAGCCGTCGTGGACGATGATCTGCTTCTTGCGGCCGAAGAACCACAGGTACCCGTCCTCGTCGGCGCGGGCGAGATCGCCTGAGTCCAACCATCCGTCGATCACCACCTCGTCGGTCGCAGCGGGCGCGTTCCAGTAGCCCGCCATCTGGCTACGCGAGCGGATGAAGATCCGCCCGACAGCTCCGGCCGAGACCGGGTTTCCCGTGTCATCGCGGAGGGAGATGCTGTAGCCGCAGACCGGCGGCCCGATCGATCCGGGTTTGTTGACGCCCGAGGGAGGGTTGATGGTGGCCGTCCCGACCTCGGTCATCCCGTACGCCTCTGTGATGGGGAACCCGGCGGTCGCGGCGAATTCGGTCAGCAGCTCGGTTGAGGCCTTGTCCGATGCCGAGCGGCACACACGCAGCGAGGCGAAGTCGTGGGGTTGCAGATCGTGGTCGCGCACCAGCGCGGTCAGCGCCGCCGGGAGCATCGAAAGCACGGTGGGCTGGTGCTCGCGCAACAGCGCCAGCAGCTCGTGACTGTCGGTGGTCCGGGCCACGACCACCCGGCCGCCCACCGACAGCGTGCTCAGCGAATACAACCACGCGCCGAGGTGCGACATCGAGGCGCCGGGAAGGAACACGTCCCCGGCTCCGAGCTCTAGCGCGGCGGCGGCGCTGGCGATCATCCAGCGCACCGACTCGCGCGTGTGGGTGACGCCCTTGGCCGGGCCGGTGCTGCCCGAGGTGAAGAAGATCGCGGCCGGGCTCGCCGGGTCGGGCCCGAGGTCGGCGAACAGCGGCTCTGACTCGACCAACGCCTCGAAGCGATGCGGCCAACCGGGATCGACGGCGTCCTCGGCCTCCGGGTCACGGTAAGCGATCAGCCCGCACTCGAGCTCGCCGGCCAGACGGCTGGCGGTCAGGTCCTCGACGCGTTCGACATGCCCAAGCAGCGCGCGAGCGCCGCTGACCTCCAGGGCATGATCGATCTCGCGAAACGTGTAGCGGTAGTTGAGCGGGGTTGCCACCAGGCCCGCCTTGAAGCAGGCCAGGTAGTGAACGAGCAGATAGATGCGGTTGGGCATCAGCGACGCGATCCGATCCCCGGGCTCCAGACCCAAGCCGCGGTAGCCGCCGGCCAGCGCGGCGCTGGCCCGCTCGAGCTCGAGCCAGGACACCGACCGCGCCATCGACACCAGCGCGATCTCATCAGGAGCGGCCTTGACACCAGCTCCCAGCAACTCGTTCAAGGGTGCAGCGGGAGACCTGAGCGGGGCACCCTCGAGTTGCATCGTGCGATCGTAACGATGGCTCGTCACCCCGTGGGTGCTTACGCCGCACAGACGCCCGGCCGACGACTACGCCACCTGACCCGCACTCGCGCTGTCGGGCAGCACCCGCTCGAGTTGGCTGCGCGAGGTGATGTCGAGCTTGTTGAACACCTTGCGCAGGTGGTAGGCGACGGTGTGCTGGCTGATGAACAGGCGCTGACCGATCTCCGCGTTCGAGAGACCGGCGCCGGCGAGGCGCGCGACCTGAGCTTCCTGGACGGTGAGCTCCTCCCGTGTCTCGACGCTGCGTTTGCGGACACGCTCTCCGGTCGCCAGCAGCTCGCGCTCGGCGCGCACGGCGAACGCCTCGATCCCCATCGCAATGAACATCTCGTACGCGGTGCGTAGCTGCTCGCGGGCGGCCAGGCGGCGCCGCTCACGCCGCAGCCACTCGCCGTAGAGAAGGTGGGCGCGGGCTAGGTCCACGCGCAGGCGAGTGCGGCCCAGCCGTTCGATCGCCTCGCCATAGAGACTCTCCGCCGCGTCGCCGTGGCTGAGCAGCGCGCGTGAGCGGGCCTCGACACCCAGACCCCAATCGCTCCCGCTCGCGCGAGTGTTGCTCGCCAACCACTCCAGCGAGCCAGTCGCCCGCTCGGCGTTCCCGGTACGGCTGGCGGCTTCGATCAGCTCGACCGTCCCCCACGTCGAGAACCACAGCTCACGCCGATCCTCAGCCGCCTGCTTCGGCCGCCGCGAGCGCCTCCTCGTAGCGCGCGAGGCCATTGCAGAGCAGCGCGGTCGCCCACTGCGCCAGCGTGAGGCCGTTCCCCTCGCCGCGGGCAATGGAGTCGCTTGTGCAAGCGTCGATCAGTCGTGCTGCCTCGTCCTCGTGGCCGCGGAAAGCAGCTAGCGCGAGAGCGCCGTACGAGACGGTGCGACTGCCGGTTGCCGCGGCGAGGGCGGCCGACTCCTCGAACAGCGATGCCGCCTCCGCCAGCTCTCCGGCGAATAAGTGCACGCTAGCGCGCGTGCTGAGCGTTAGCGGGAGCACCGCCAGCGCGCCGACGTCGCGGGCGGCCTTGAGCTGGCGTGCAGTGAGTGCGTCCCAGCCGTCGTAGTCCCAGATGAACCCCGCTGCCCGGCCGGCGAGCCAGAGCCACCGCATGACGTCTTCTGTAGCCATGTCCTCCTCCCGGAAGGCACCCACCGCTCGCTTCAACACCGGCGTTCCAATGGACGGCCCGTCGGTGATCTGAAGCGCTAGTCCGTCGAGGAGCAGATCCCACGCGCGCGGAGGCTGCGGAGACGAGCGTACGGCGAGTGCTGCCTTGGCTACCTCGAGGGCACTGCTGCCTGTCGCCAGTCGCCCGGCGAACAGCGCGGCGGTCAATGCGTCCAGGTAGGTCGCTCGCGCGAGGCTCGGGTCGACTGCGTCGAGTTCGCGAGCAGCGCTCAGCAGCAATGGGGGAGCGTCGCTGCCGCGCCTTGCGGCGAACGCGATCTGACCGCGCAGCAGGTGTACACGGGCGCGCTCGAGGTCATCCAGGTTGCCAGTCTCGGCGGTGGCGAGCAGCGCGACCGCGTCCTCGAGCGCGCCCGCTTCGTACTTGGTCTGCGCCGCCGCGAGTGCGCGCTTCGATCGGCGCACAGGCTCGGGTGTTAGGTCGGATGCGCGCTCGAGGAAGGCAGCGGCGGCGGCCAAGCCGCCCCGTGCCTGCGCCCGACCGGCCGCCCGCTCGAGCTCGGCGGCAACATCCTCGTCAGGGCCAGCCGCTGCTTCGGCCAGATGCCAAGCCCGCCGATCGGGATCCACCTCGGGATCAGTGGCCTCGGCAAGCGCCCGATGCACCCGACGCCGCTCCTCGGGCGAAGCCGCCCGGTAGACCGCCGAGCGCACCAGCGGATGACGAAACCGCACCCGCGCGCCCGCCTCGAGCAACCCAGCCGACTCAGCGGGCGCCAACGCCTGACCTGTGACGCCGAGCCGTTGAGCTGCCCGCCACAAGAGCGCCGGATCACCAGTCGGTTCCGCCGCCGCCGCCAACAGCAGCTGTCCGGCGCCGTCCGGCAGCGCGCCCACCCGCTGCATGAACCGCTCCTCGATCCGGCCCTCGAGTGACGGCGCGGCCGGCAAGCCGAACCCGCCCGCCAGCTGCGCCGATGAGAGTCCCCGCGTCAACTCAATGAGCGCCAGCGGGTTACCGTGCGTCTCGGCCACGATCTGCTCGCGGATCCGCTCGTCCAACCGCCCCGGAACCACCGAACGCAACAGCTCACGCGCGTCGCTCTCCCCGAGCCCCTCGACCACCAGCTCGGGCAACCCGATCAGCTCCTTGCTCGGCTCACGCGCCGAGAACAGCAGAACGACCGCGTCCGCCAACAACCGCCGAGCCACGAACGCCAGGGTCTGCGCCGACGCCTGATCCAACCACTGGGCATCATCGATCACGCACACAAGCGGACGCTCCTCCGCCACCTCCGACAACAGGCCCAACACTGCCAGGCCGACGAGGAAGCGATCCGGCGCAGCACCGTCGGCTAGCCCGAACGTGACGGCCAGCGCACGCCGCTGCGGATCCGGAAGCAGATCCAAACGACCGAGCATCGGCGCGCACAACTGATGCAACGCCGCAAACGCCAACTCCCTCTCCGACTCCACACCGACCGCACGGACGGCCTTCAGATCCGACGCCGACTCGATCGCGTACTCCAACAGAGCCGTCTTCCCAACGCCCGCCTCCCCCCGCACCACCAACACCCCGCTCCGCCCACCGCGCGCACCGTCAATCAGCCCGTCAAACACCGCACACTCGTGTCGCCGATCGCTCAGCATCAGCCCAGCGACTGCTTCGCCACGTCAAGAACTCGTGAGCCGGCGTGCGGCAATGTCAGGGTTGTCTGGTTCGGCCGCGCCGGCGAATCGGCGAGCGACGGAACGTTTTCTCATAGGCGTTGAGCAGGAACGCGAGCATCTCCGCGTCGGGCATCGGCCGGCCTGAGCCCCGGCGGCGGAGCACTTCGCTGCAGAGTTGGATGTAGGCCTCGCCGAGCGCAGCGGTGAGCGCGGACGCGACGCCGGCGTTGATGACGCTAGCGCCCGGAATGACCTTCAGGAGTCCAGCTGCCAGTTGTCTGCCGACCTGGCTAACGCCACCCTCGCCGACGAGACCGACGATCAGCCTGGTCGTGCTTTGGGCGCTCATCTCGATGCCGAACACAGCGGTGATACCGCCGAGCATCCCGACCTGCACCGGCATGAGAATGATGGCGTCAGACACCGGTATCGGCGCGGCGCCGACCGCGGCAGCCGCCGCCGCCGAAGCGGTCACGACAGCGCGGGCGTACTTGACCTTGAGACTGATCACTACACCCTGGGCGTTCACGAACGCCCCCTTCACCGCCTTGGGGAGGATGTGCTCGGTGCGCCGGACGAGCTCCTCCAAACCCGTCGGCTCGATGGTTTGGCTCCCGATACGGCGGGCTTTTGCGAGCGTTCGCACCGGGGCGCCTTGTATCGGTAGGTCCTCAGCCGCTATCGCCGTCTCGAGCGCCCTGGCGCGCTCCTCGTCGACGCATTGGGTGAGCACGAGGATGACCGGCACCTCCTCGGCGAGCGCCCTGATGATGTCGACGTCATAGTCCTGAATCCGGGCCTGACCAGCGTCGATGCAGTACCAGGCGATGTGGATGAAGCTCTCGGGGGCGCCCCTGCGCGACGTGATGATGGTGTTCTTGAAGTCAGCGATGACGGCGTCCTTGGCGTCGCCTAGCTCGATTCCGGGCGTGTCGAAGATGGTGACCGGGACCCCCGGAGCGTCGTGGCGCTGGACGCGCTGAGTGACCGGCCGCCCGACGCCCTCGTGGGCCAGCTCGGCGCGGAAGATGGCGTTGATGAGGGTGCTCTTGCCAACTCCGGTTTGGCCGGTGATGAGGATGTTGGCGTGACCGAGCTCCTCGGCCTCGCGCTGGCGCTGCTCGCTGAAATAGGAGGCGGGATCGGCAGCGACCGCGTCCACGTCGGGCTGCCCCGAGCTGACGCGATCGGCGTCGGGTGGCTGCGAGGCCCTCTCGCCCGACGCTGCCCTGACGGCACGTACACCTCGCGACAGCACCCCGCCGAGGTCATGAACACCGCGTTCGAGGAACCGCCGGCCCTGGTCAAGCGTCCGCTGGACGCGTTCCTGCCTGCTCTCATGATCGGTCATCGGGCTCACCCTCGGGTCGACCTCGCGGATTCTGGCGCACCGGAGGATGGGGGCTACACCCCATTGGCACGCTCGTCTGCGCGACCTAGCTTTATACGGTTGCTAGCACTGGGCGACGTCGCAGGAGGGCGGGAGCATGGCACAGGCAGAGGTCGATGGGCTGACGATCAACTACGACGTACAGGGGGCGGGCGACCCGCTCGTGCTGATCCCTTACCTGTCCGCCGACCACGCCTGCTATGCGTTCCAGCTCCCGGCCTACACCGAGCATTTCAGCTGCATCGCGATCGACCTTCCTGGCTCGGGCGAGAGCGACAAGCCAGCCGGCCCGTACTCGACCGAGGGCTATGCCGACCAAGTCGACGCGTTCCTCGGCGCGATCGGGATCGAGCATGCCCACATCGCGGGCGTCTCGCTCGGCGCCGGCGTGGGCATGCACCTCGCCGTCCGCCACCCCGACCGCGTGCGTTCGCTCTCGTTGCACAGCGCCTGGGACAGAAGCGATCTCTATCTGAACACCGTCGTCGAGTTGTGGCGCACGCTCGCGTCGTCGCTGCCGACCGCCGCGGACGTGGTGATCGAGGGCATCTTCCCGTTGGCGTTCACGCCCGAGATGTACGTCAGCCGGCCGGAGTTCGTCGACACGCTGGCGGAGTTCGTGCGTAGCCGCCCCGCCCAGCCCCTGGACGCGTTCCTGGCCCAGACCGACGCGGCCATCACCCACGACGTCAGCGCAGTGCTCGGCGAGATCGGCGTTCCGAGCCTCATCACGGTCGGGGCGCACGACCTCGTCTGCTCCGCACGCTTCGCCGAGCGGCTCAACAACAGGATCGACGGAAGCGAACTGGTGGTCTTCGAACACCTCTCGCACTGCGGGCTGCACGAGGACCCCGAGACCTTCAACCGCGCAACGCTCGACTTCCTGCTGCGCCAGCTCCGCTGACGCCCCCCGCCGTGTCTGGCTCGGCCACATCGCCAGGCATAGTGACCGCCTCGGCGACGAAGCACGGTCTAGCGAAGCTGCACTTCGAGTCGGTGAGCGGCGGTGGCCAGCGCCGGATTCCGCATGCGGGCGCGGGCGACGAGGGCGCGCAGGCCTCGGCGTCCCAGCGGGAGGTCGCCGGCGGTCAACGCGCGCCGAATCCGGGCGACGTCCCGCCGCAGGGCGCGGCGCTCGTGGATCGGACCGCCCGCCCGCCGAGCGAGCCGGGCGAGGTGACCCACGCGCAGGTCGGCGCGGATCTGGCGCGCCGCGAAGCGCAGCCGCCGCACCTCGCGCGGGTACACGGTGCGCCCCTCCCCCACGCCCGCCAGCCGCATGAACCGGAGCAGTAGGCGCTGGGTTGCGCGGAGCCGGCCTCGGCGCACGGCGCCGAACGCCAGGCGGGCCTCGGCGACGAGCGCGCGCTTGGCACGGACGGGGTAGCTGCTGGCGGCGACGCGTGCGGTCAGGCGGCGTAGCCGGGCGCGGGCGAAATGGCGCGCGTGCACCCGAACGTTCAACCGGGAGGACGCGTTGCCGGGCCGTGCGTCATTGCTGTGCTCCACGACACGCGCGTAGAGGTGGTGCAGGCCCGACTTGCGCGGTAGCCAGCTGAAGAACACGGAGGTGCCGCTCGTGTCCGAGACACCTTCGGCGTAGTCCCCGCCGATCAGCTCGCCGCCCTTGCGCGAATTACCGTCGTAGAGCAGGACGAGCTCGCGGCGCAGCGTGCGAGCGGATGCCTTGACGCGCACGCGCAGCGTCACGCGGCGCCCGGTACGGGCCCGCGCCCGCCGTGCGTCGCGTGTGAAGTGCCCGGCGCGCGAGGCGATCATCAGCGTCTGCGGGTGCATGCGAGTATCGATCGCGCCCCCAAGCCCCGCCGCGGCGTCCTTTGGCTCGCACGGCGGATCGGTCTCCTGCAGCGCTCCTAGCCTCCGTGTCGCCGGCGCGTGGAGTGCGCCGAGACGCGCGCTTGCCGGCGCGTGCACGGTAAGCACGCCGTAGCCCTGGTTGTTCTGGCCTGACTCGAGCGTCAGCAGCTTCCCGGTGAGTGGGTCTTTGAAGGGCTTATTGTCCGCATCGAGCGGCGGCTTGTCGAAGCGGTCCTGCCACTCGTGCGTCTCGTCGGGGATCTTGTTGTCGGGGTCGAGAATCACGAAGATGCGCCATGTCTGCTCGCCGACGCTGTCAGACGGGCCCACGGTGGTCCACGGGATCTCGACCAGTCGGCTCTCGCGCGCGGTCAGCGAGCCTGTCGTCACCGTCCCGATCGTGATCGGCTTGGTGCCTGGAATCGCCTGGCCGTCCTCGTCGTTCACCCGCTGAGCGACGAACCTGACATCGACCGGCCCCGTGGCGTCCTTGACGCTGTAGTTGTAGACGCGCACCTGAAGGAGGACCTTGTCCCCCGCGGTCGGCGGCACCGTCACGGGCGAGCGCGACAGCGCAGGGTGATCCGGGTCCTCGGGGCGCAGGACGAAGAACTGGCGCAGCTTCTGGTGCGAGGACTCAGGGTTCCACTGGGCCACGTCGCTGACCGTGGTGCTGTCGCTCTCCGCCATGTCGATCCGGAACGGCAGGTTCAGCGCAGGGTCGGCCCCTGAGTAGTGGTCAACCCAGAATGCACGCCCCGATTGGCTGCCCGGCGCGGTCAGGTCGACGGCGTGAGTCATCTTCTGCACGCCGGCGGTCGTGTAATACATCGCGGTGCCGGCCTGATATGCGTCGCTGGCGATGGCCGCCTTGTCGCGATCCAGACTGAAGACACTCGACGTCGTCGTGGTGTTCTCCGACGTCGCGAGGTCGCCCCAGCTCTGCTCGTCGTCGAAGTGCAAGTCGAGGCAGGCGTGCTCCTTCGCACCGCCCAGGCCCGGTATTGAGAAGCCGGCCGAGCCCGCGAGCCGCACATCCGAGTCGCCGCTGAGCGTGTTTTTCGACGTGCGGTCTGTGCCGCCACCGTGCGCCTCGTCGATCTGAAAATCGATGCCGCCCTTGGTGGCATTCACGAAGTAGGCGTCGTTGAAGAGCGGCTCGTGCACGGTCTGCCCCTGGAAGGAGTAGGACCCGAGGTCTGGCATCGGCACGATGCCGTCCGCCGGCAGCTGCGGGTATGAGAGGACGTTCCCGTTCTCGTGCTGCGGCTGGTAGAAGGAGAGGTCCAGGCCGCCGGCATCGAAGTCGGTTGGCGTGGAGGGCACCTCGATCTCGTAGTAGCCGTAGAAGGGCCGGCCCGTGCGGTGGTCGACGACGGTGGCGCCGGTGGCGCTGCGCAGCGGCGGCCCGAGAATCGGGTAGCGCCAGATGGAGAAGTTGAGCAACTGGCCGGTGACGATGTCGTCGTTACCCGAAGAGCGCCTCACGACCCGATCGGTGGAGCCGCCTTGGCGGTCGTAGCTCGCCTGGTCCTCGGCGTACTGGTAGGCGAAGCTCCCCCGCAGATCGGCGCTCAGATCGACGTCGGCAAAGCCCTTCAACCCGAGGGTGCCGGTCGCGCCGACGTCCGCGGTGACGCTGCCTCCGATCGTCGAGCTGCTCGTGGTCGTGGTGCTCGTTGCGTACTCCTTCCCGGTCTTGTCGGTCAGGCTGACGGCGAAGTCCGACGAGCGGTCGACGTTGATGAAGTGACCGTCGATCCAGTCCGCATGCTTGGGCGCGTCCTGGAGCTCGGCGGTCAGCGACGGGATCCCGCTGAAGCTAAAGCGCGCGGGCGCCCCGAGCACGAGCGAACGCCCGCGCCGGTCGTAGGCCACCAGCCCCACGGCGCCGAGTCGCGCAGGCATGGCGGACGACGCCGTCGTCGTAACGTTGAACGGCGTCCCGTCCACGCCGGGGCCGGGCGTGAGCCGCCAGAGTTGGAGCAAGTGCCCGGCGTCGTCACTGGTGGCGAATGACCAGCGGGGATCGCCGCGCAGCGTGCCACCGCCAAAGTTGCCCGCCGCCAGGCCGATCTCCTTCGTCGCCGGCGTGCCCAGCGGGACGGCGCCGGTCAGCGCGACCGGGGCGAGCGTGCAGTCGGGCTGCCGGTCTACCGATGCGGCGCCGCAGCGGTAGGAGCCACGTACGACGTCGAACACCTGTACCCGCGGCTGCCCGCCCGGGTCAGGGTAGGCGAGCACCAGCTGGCGGCGCTGCAGCGTGTAGCCCTTCGTCGGGTCGGGCTCGAACTTGAACAACCCCGCGGCAAGGCGGGGGCGCATGTCGCGGTTGTAACGCCCACCGGGCACCGGGTCCATGATGCCCGCCACGACACCTTGCCCGACGTCGGCAACAGCAAGGTGGTCGTCGAGGCCGACCAGCGTGAGCGACGTGCCGCTGACGACGTCGTTGCGCCCGAACTGGCTGATCGCGATCTCGTCACGGCCGTGCCCGTCGAAGTCCCCGACGGCCAGGTCCAGCGACTGCCGCGGCGCACCGCTGCGCACGGCGACGGCGGGCGGCAGGGCCGGCGTGGCCGCCAGCTCCAGTTTGCCGTCGCGGTAGGTGAAGATGGCCAGCTTGAGATCCCACCAGCCGTCGCTGCGCAGGACCTGGTAGGCGACGGCGAGCTCGTTCTGTCCGTCCATGTCGAAGTCGCCGATGCCGGCGGCCAGGGAACCGCCGACCCAGCGCCCAAGCCTCCCGCCGCCGATCGGGATGGAGTTCGAAGCCGGCAGGCGCCCAACGGTGACGCGCCCAGGGGCGGCTGCGTAGTCGACGACACGGACGTCCAGCTTGGCCTGGTCGCCGATCACCAGTGCCGCCTCGTCGTGCCGGTGGCCGTCGGCGTCGACCGCGCGGTCGAGGTCGCCCGCCGTCATCGTGTACGGCGCGGTGGCGTCCGGGTCGCCGTGGGGGTCAAAGAGCAGCGGGGAGGCCGAGAAGAAGTACGACGGGATCGGGCCGCCCGGGAGCGGCGCCGTCTCGACACGCTGGTTGAGCGGATTCAGCTGGTAGGTGAGCGATCCGCTGTCGAGAACGCCGCGCTGGAAGATCAGGACCTGCGGTGTGAAGGGGTCGCGGAACCGCCCGGCGGACTGTACAGCCATGGGTTGCGAGTCCTCCGGCCCAGGCGGCGCGTCGACGTCGCGATACAGAGGGCTCGACACGTCGAACGCCGTCTGGGCTGCGTTCGCCTGCGACCACCCCACTTCGAGGTTCGGCCTGCCGGGGTCGTCGATACGGCGACCGGCTAGCCACAGGTCGTGCGCCTGCAAGATTGAGTAGCGCGACGGCGAGCCCAACGGGTCATCGGTGCCCGTCGCCGCCTGGCCCGTCGCGGGCGTGGCCGCAGGCCAGCCCTGCGATCACGGCCACGAGAGCGCACCACCTGGAGCGGCCCTTCGCCATCTAGGTTTCTCCTTGGTCCCGGACCGACCAGTGAACGTTGCGCCGCACGGTCGGTGTAATGCGACCGTAGCCGCCGCAACTCGTTCTTGTCAACCGTGGTGCGGGATCGGCCGGATGGCACGGCCGCTGACCCGCGTGATACCACAGTCTTTTGCCTGAAGCGGGTCGTAATCTCGTCTTGCGAGTGGGCTCCAGCGCGGCTTATAGTCGCGCGAAACAGACGGGATCGTGCCGATCCCGCCGAAGAAGGGAGTCAAAATGGACAGCACGGCCACAACGGACCGCGAGAGCAATGGGCGCGTTGCGATCGTCACCGGAGGGTCAGCGAATCTCGGCAGGCTCTTCGCTGAAGCGCTCGCAGATGACGGCGTCAACGTCGTCGTCCATTACAACTCACCCACACGGGCTGACGAGGCGGCCGGCGTCGTCTCCGAGCTCGAAGGTCTCGGCGTCAAGGCGATAGCGCACCAGGGGGATCTCACGGACGTCGCTGAGATCACAAAACTGGTTGACGCAACGATCGAGCGCTTCGGAAAGTGGGACATCCTGGTCAACACCTCTGGTCTGATCATCCGCAAACCGCTGGCCGAGACGACTGAGGAGGAGTACGACAGCTCGTTCGCGATCAACGCCAAGATCCCGTACTTCTTGATGCGCGAGGCCTACAACAAGATGGCCGACGATGGACGCATCATCAACATGGTCACGACCCAGGTCGCGGTGACAGCGGCGACGTACTCGGCGTACGCGGGCAGCAAGGCCCCGGTGGAGCACTTCAGCAAGGCGTTCGCGAAGGAGATCGGGCCGCGTGGGGTTACCGTCAACTGCATCGCGCCCGGGCCACAGAAGACGAGCTTCTTCTTTAACGCCGAGACCGAGGAGACGATCGCGTGGCTGTCGGGCATGACGATCAGCGGCGACCTCGGCGACCCCGCCGACGTCGTGCCGGTCATGCGGTTCCTCGCCGCTCCCGAAACTCGCTGGGTCACGGCCCAGACCGTGTACGTCAACGGCGGAATGATCTCCCCGATCAACTGACGGAAAGTCAGCATGCCGGCCAGATCGCCTCCGGGGTTTGTCTGGGCTGCGACACGGAGGCACCAGCCGGCGATCGTTCGTGACGGCGGTTAGCATCGCCGCGTGGCGCAACGCGTGATCACCGTGCAGCACGCCGTGCTCGCCGACCGGCTGTCGGTGATGCGGGACCGCACGACCCCGCACGGGGCGTTCCGCCGGGCGGTGTACGAGGCGTCGGCGATCATGGCGGTGGAGGTCGCGCGGGCGCTGCCGCTGCGTGAGGTCGAGATCGAGACCCCGCTGGAGGCGACCCGCGGCCACCGGCTGCGGGACGAGATCACCGTTGTTCCGGTCCTGCGTGCCGGCCTGGGGATGGTGGAGGGGTTCCTGCGCCTGCTCCCGGATGCCCGTGTCGGCCACCTCGGCATCCAGCGCGATCACGAGGAACTCGTGCCGATCGACTACTTCCAGCGTCTGCCGCCGGGATTGCCCGATGTCCCCGTCTACCTGCTGGACCCGATGCTCGCCACCGGGGTCAGCGCGGTGCGGGCCCTTGACCACCTCAAGCGGGCCGGCGCCCGGCACCTCGAGCTCGTCTGCCTGGTCGCCGCCCCTGAGGGCCTGGCCGCGCTCGAGGCCGAGCACGCGGACGTCCCCGTCTGGACCGCGGCGATCGACCGCGAGCTGGACGAGAACGCCTACATCCGCCCCGGCCTGGGCGACGCCGGCGACCGGGTGTTCGGCACGCTTTGATGGTCCATCCACTTGTCCCGGGCTTGGTGTCTGACGCTCGCCAGTCGATCGAGCAGCGCGGCCGGGTCGGTGTCGACCACCAGCATCTCTCGGTACTCGGCCCGCAGGAAGCGCTCGGCAACCATGTGGTCGAGCAGCGCCAGTAGCGGCTGCCAGTAGCCCGCCACGTCGAGCAGGCCGATCGGCGCGCGGTGCAAGCCGAGCTGATTCCAGGTGAACAGCTCGAACAGCTCGTCCAGCGTCCCGCTGCCGCCGGGCAACGCGATCACCGCGTCAGCCAGCTGCGCCATCAGCGCTTTGCGCTCGTGCATCGAGGACACCTCGCGCAGCTCGGTGAGCCCGGCGTGGGCGATCTCCCGCTCCACCAGCCGGCGGGGGATGACGCCGATCACCTCTCCCCCCGCCCCCAGCGCGCCGTCCGCAAGCGCGCCCATCAGCCCGACCTCGGCCCCGCCGTAGACCAGGACGAGGCCGCGCCGGCCGATCAGTCCGCCGAGCTCCTCGGCCCGCTGCGCGTACTCGGCTCGCGCTCCGGGGCTCGATCCGCAGAAGACGAGGACACGCTGCATGGCGAACGCCAGGTTAGTGGGGAGGCGAGCGCGTCGCCTAATCTGGCGACATGCCGGTACTCGTGCCCCAGGCCACCGACTTTCCGGGTTGGTATCAGGACGTCATCGCGAAAGCGGAACTGGCCGAGACGGGGCCGGTTCGCGGCACGATGGTCATCCGTCCGTGGGGATACGCGATCTGGGAGCACCTTCAAGCGGAGGTCGACCAGCGGATCAAGGCCGCGGGCGCCGACAACGTCTACTTTCCGCTGTTGATCCCCGAGGGGCATCTCCATCGCGAAGCCGAGCATGTCGACGGCTTCAGCCCGGAGCTGGCGGTCGTGACCGAAGCCGGCGGTCGCCATCTTCAGGAGCCGGTGGTCATCCGCCCAACCAGCGAGACGGTGTTCGGCGAGTACCTCGCCCGCTGGATCCAGAGCTACCGCGACCTTCCTCTGCGCCTGAATCAGTGGGCCAACGTCGTGCGCTGGGAACTGCGCCCGCGCCTGTTTCTGCGCACGAGCGAGTTCCTTTGGCAGGAAGGCCACACCGCCCACACAACCAGAGACGAGGCCGCCGCCTACGCGCGACAGATCCACTCCGACGTCTACCGCTCAGTCCTCGAAGGCGTCCTCGCGATACCGGTGCTGACCGGGCTCAAGACCGACGTCGAGCGATTCGCGGGCGCGACATCGACGTTGACCTGTGAGGGCATGATGCGCGACGGCAAAGCGCTGCAACTCGCGACCAGCCATGAGCTGGGTCAGAACTTCGCCAGAGCCTTCGGCATCACCTACACCAGCGAGAACGGATCCTCGGAGCTGTGCTGGACCACATCATGGGGCAGCTCGACCCGGATGATCGGGGGCGTGATCATGACCCACGGCGACGATGCGGGCTTGCGGCTGCCGCCGAAGGTCGCACCGGTCCAGGTCATCATCGTGATCGTCAAGCGCGATCCCGACGTCGCGGCTGTGGCCGAGAACCTCGAGCGCGAGTTGGTCGACGCGGGCCTCCGAGTCCGAGTCGACGACCGCGCTGAGCTGGGGCTCGGCAGGCGGCTCACGGATTGGGAGCTCAAGGGAGTACCGGTCCGCGTGGAGATCGGACCCCGCGACCTAAAGCAAGGAACGGTGAGCATCGCCCGGCGCGACGGCACCGCCCGCGAGCCGGTCAAGCTAGGCGAGGCGGCCGCGGCGGCCTGCTCCGGCGTGCAGTTGGTCCACGATGCGCTGTTCGCCCAGGCCGCGGAGGTTCTGCGCTCGCGGACGGCCGACGTCGAGGATCTCGGCTCCGCGACCGAAGCGGCGCGCGTCGGGTTTGCTCGGGTGCCATGGCCCGCAATTGGTCCTGAGGGCGAGCGGCAGCTCAACGGCGCGGGTTTGTCGGTCCGCTGCCTCACCACCGCCGACGGCTCCGTTCCCGCTGCCACCGACGATGCCGATCTCTACGCCATCGTCGCGCGCGCCTACTGAACGCCGGCAGACGTCTGGTAGGTCGCGAGCAGGACGCCGGTCGACGTCGTGGCGCTATCCACGAGCGCAAGCTCTGCCTGGCAGCCCTCCGCAAACAGCCTGCGCCCCGTCCCGAGCACGAGCGGATGGATCATCAGCACGTATTCGTCGATCAGATCGGCCACGATCAGCGATGCGATCAGCTCGCCGCTGCCGAAGATCGCCAGCGTTCCGGTGACGCGCTCCTTGAAGCGCGGCCACGGCGGCCGCAGCATCGCCGTCGAGCAGGATCGAGTTCTCCCACGGGAGCGGCTCGGCCAGCGTCCGGGATGCCACGTACTTCGTAGTGTTCGTCAGCGCCTGACTCATCGGATCGTCGGGCCGCTTGGGCCAGACGTCGTAGAAGTCCTCGTACGTGCGGCGGCCGAACAGGAACGCCAGCTGACCTGTCATCCGCGCGCCGATCTTGGCGGCCATCGCCTGATCGTTGCGTGCGGTCGCCCAGCCGCCGTGCGCGAACCCGTCGCGCGCGTCTTCGTCGGCGCGGGCCGGTGCCTGCATCACTCCGTCAAGCGTGACGTGGTTGACGACGAGAACCTTTGCCATCTCGTACTCCTTTTCGAGGAATCCGCTGCGGGCCGTGTATGGACGACGCCGCATCGCGGATCTAGTATGGGCACGCGTTGACCGGAGCGAACTCGGCTCCAGGTTCCACAGAACAGGGCAACGTGAGGTGCGTCGCCCGTAAATGTCAGGCTGGTGATGGTCATGCGGGAGGTCAGTCGGCGTAGGTTCCTGCAGCTTGCGGGTGGCACGGTCGCGTCGACGATGCTGTCTGACAGCATTGCGCGCGCGCTGGCGATCCCGGCGAATCGGGCGACGCGTTCGCTGCGGGATGTCGAGCACATCGTGGTGTTGATGCAGGAGAATCGGTCGTTTGACCACTATTACGGGGTGATGCGCGGAGTGCGGGGCTTCGGTGATCCGCACCCGGTGACGCTGCCCAGCGGGAGGCCGGTCTGGTTCCAGGCCGACGGTTCCGCGGTGGTGCCGCCGTTCCGCCCCGACGTGGGCAACCTCGCGCTGACCTTCATCGAGGACCTCGACCACTCGTGGGATGGAACCCACAAGATGTTCAACAATGGCGACTGGGACGAGTGGCTGCCGGCCAAGACGACCACGTGCATGGCGCACATGGAGCGCTCCGACCTGCCGTTTCACTACGCGCTGGCCGACGCCTTCACCGTATGTGACGCCTACCACTGTTCGATGCTCGGCCCGACCGACACCAACCGTTACTACATGTGGACGGGGTGGGACGGCAACGACGGGCGCGGCGGCGGCCCGGTGATCGCCAACGACGAGAAGGGGTACGGGTGGCGGACCTACCCGGAGCTGCTCCAGAAAGCCGGGATCAGCTGGAAGATCTACCAGGACGCCGGCAACGGTCTCGACAAGGCCGGCGTCTGGGGCTTCACGTCGGATCCGTACATCGGCAACTACGGCGACAACTCGCTCCTGTACTTCTTCAACTATCAGAACGCGGCGCCCGGGCAGCCCGCTGTACCAGCGGGCGCGCACCGGGACCAACGTCAACCAGCATGGTGGCTTCTTCGACATTCTCGAGGCTGACGTGAAGGGCGGCCGGCTGCCGAAGGTGTCGTGGATCGTCGCCCCCGAGGCCTACACCGAGCATCCGGCCTGGCCGGCCGGCTACGGCGCCTGGTACACGGCCGGCGTGCTCAACGCGCTCACCAGCGATCCCGAGGTGTGGTCAAAGACCGCGCTGCTGATCACGTTCGACGAGAACGACGGCTTCTTCGATCACGTCGTCTCGCCCTACCCCAACGTCGGGCGGCCTGCACGGCCAGTCGACCGTGTCGCTCGCCAACGAGATGTTCGACGGCAAGGCCGGAACCCCCGGCGGCTCGGACGGAGTGCCCGGACCGTACGGACTCGGCGTGCGCGTGCCGCTGCTCGTGATCTCGCCGTGGAGCCGCGGCGGCTGGGTGTGCTCGGAGACGTTCGACCACACGTCGCTGATCCGCTTCATCGAGGCCCGGTTCGGAATCGGCGAACCCCAGATCACTCCGTGGCGCCGGGCGGTGTGCGGCGACCTCACCTCGGCGTTCGACTTCCAGAGCGCATCGGATCGCGTCCCTCGCCTTCCCAGCGTCGCCGCCTACAAGCCGACCGGCACAGCTCCCCCCGCCTACCACCCGACGCCTCCGGCTGTCGGGTCGGTCCCGAAACAGGAGCGAGGGGTGCGGCCGTCACGCCGGCTCGGCTACCGCCTCGAGGTCAATTTCGACGCCGGCCCGCGCAAGCTCAAGCTCGCGGTGAGCAACCGCGGCAAGCTCGGCGTCAACCTCCAGGCGCGGTCGAAGACCGTCGCCGGTGCGCCCTACAGCTACACGGTCGGGGCCGGCCACAAGCTGCCGATCAGGCTCGACAACCCCGGCACCTACGACCTCAGCCTCCACGGGCAGAACGGCTTCTTTCGCCACTTCGCGGGCTCTCCTAAGACGTCGCTGCAGGTCGACGTCCGCAGCAACGACGCCAGCGGCAAGCTGACCGTGTGCCTCACCGACGGCGCCCATCGAGGCGGACACCGCGGGGGAGCGGTCGTGGTCCATGTCGCCGACGCGTACGGCCCCGACCGGCGCGTCAGACTGCACGCGACCGAGGAGATCACGATCGACACCAAGCACTCGGGCGGCTGGTACGACATCGCGCTCGAGACGCCGAGCGACAAGAGCTTCAGCTACGTGCTCGCCGGTCGGCTCGAGTCGGGCCACAACTTGACCAGCGACCCGCAGCTCGGCCGCTCGTAGCGTACGCAGGTCAGCGCGCCGGGTGTATGGGCCGCCGCGCGGGGATGCTCTGCGCGTTGCGGAACAGGTTGTGGGGGTCGTACTTGGTCTTGACCCGGACCAGCCGAGCAAAGTTCTCCGCGTAGTACTGCTGCTGCCAGTTGTCGATCCCCCGGTTGGGGAAGTTCTGGTAGCTCTCGGCGGGCGTGTGGGGCGCGATCAGCCGGATCATCTGGTTGGTCCAGGCGACCAGCTCGTCCTGGACCGACTTCGGCGCGTCGCTGGCCCACACCGGCGTCGCCCGCAGCAGCGTCAGCATGTCGCGGTGCACGTAAGCGGTTTCGCGCCGGCCAAACCGGCGCACCACCGGGCCGCCGATCCAGCCCAGCGACCACATCGAACCGTTGGACTGAGCGGTCCGGCTCGGGCACTCGGCGAGCAGCTCGGCGATCCTCGCGTAGGTCTGGTCCGGCAGCGGCGCCCTGGAGTAGCGCGACACGTCTCCGAACGAGTGCCTCGTCCCCTCCGCGCTGGCGAACATCCGCTGCATGTCCCAGTACTTCAGCGTCGTCAGCGTCCGCTTCACCGGTGCTCCGGCGGCGTCGATCAACGGCTGCACATACCGCTCGAGCTCGTCCTGTGAGCCGAGGAACTGGCCACGCGAGAATACGTCGATGGCCTCCCGCGGGCCGCCCGCCCCGACCGGCAGAGGCCTGCGCCATCGCGACGGCGTTGAAGCCCCGGGTGTCGCGCTCCAGCAGCCGGTCGAACGCCCGCAGGACGGCGGCCGCGGCGTCGGCTCCACGCCAGTCAAAGCGGTAGAAAGCCACCTCGCGGGCGGGGATCTCGGGCATCTGGAACGTGAACTGGGTGTTGATCCCGAAGTTGCCGCCGGCTCCACCCCGGCAGGCCCAGAACAGATCCGGGTGGTGCTCGGGGTCCACGTGAAGCACGCGCCCTCCGGCGGTGACGATCCGGGTGGACAGCAGGTGATCGCTGGTCAGGCCGCCCCAGTGCGTGTTGTAGCCGATGCCCCCGCCGAGCGTGAGCCCACCGACGCCGACCGCCAGGCAGGTCCCTCCGGGGAGCACGAAGTTTCCGTCGACCGTCTTGTCGAGCACGTTCTGGTTACGGGCGGCGCCGGCCATCACCGCACGCCCGCTGCGGTGGTCGACGCTGACGTGGTCGAGCTCGCCGATGTCGACCAGCAGCCCCTCGGTCGTGGAATAGCCGGCGTAGCTGTGACCTCCTCCCCTGGCCACCGGCTGCACGCGGTGCGCGCGAGACCAGTCCACACACGTGATCACGTCGGCCTCGCTGCGGCACCGGGCCACCGCCAGCGGCCTGATCGAGTCATAACGGAAGTTCGCCGGGGCGCTGGCGGCGTCGTAGCCGGGGTCACCGGGGAGCAGCAGCCGCCCATGCAGCGCTCGGCTGAGCTCTGCCAGCGCGCGCCTCGGCACTCGCGTGTTGGCCGCGCGGGCGTGCCAGGTGGCCGACCGCGCGTCGGTCGCGAACGGCAGCCACAGGCCCAGCGCTCCGGCGGCTCCCGAGCGGATCAGGTCTCGGCGGGTCAGCTCGGTCATCGGACCACCTCCACGGACCCCATCATCCCCAGGTCCTCGTGGGCGATGACATGACAGTGTTCGACGAACTTACCGGTGAAATCCTCGAAGTTGGACTGGAACGTGAGCGAGTCGCCGGAGCGTTTGGTCAGCACGAACGTATCCCTCCAGAGCGGCGTTGACAGCGTTCGCCCGTTGATCTCCGTGATCCGGAACGGGTTGACATGGATGTGGTAGCCGTGCGCGTGATCCATGAGCTTGTCGTCGCACGCGTTGACCAGGGTCCATTCCTCGGCGGTGCCGAGCTTGGCCCGGTAGGGCTCCTGGTCGGGCTGGAACTGCTTGCCGTCGATCCCGAAGGAGAGGAACTCGTTCATCGGGTCACGCGACACGGTGAACTCGAAGCGGCGCTTCTTGGCGATCGGGCGGATCGGCGGGTCGAATGCCGGCAGCGACTCGGGCAGGCGCATCTTCGGACCGTGGCCCGTGACCACGAGCGTGGCGATCGCTCGCGGCTCGAGCTCGGGCGGCTGGTCCTGAAGGCCCCTGGCGACCTCGGCGTTGGCGCCCGTCAGCCGGCAGAAGAACTCGGCGCGCGACTGGGCCTCGGGGATCGACGCCGGCATCCCGGGAATGTTCGGCTTCTGGCTGGAGCCGGGGGTCAGCATCAGCTTGTACACGCCCGGCCTTCCGGCTCTGACCAGCACCTCGACGCGGTTGCCTGCCGACATCATCACGAGCTCGGCCGGTCTCGGGCGCGTGCATGGTCAGCCCGTCCCAGGCGACCACGTTGAGGTCGTGACCCTCGAGCTTCAGTGACAGGAACTTCCCTTCGGCCGCGTTCAGCAGCCGCCAGCGCTGGACCTCGCCCGGGTGCATCGTGATCGTCGGGGTGAGCGTGCCGTTGACCGTGTACAGGACGTTCTTGCGCGGGAAGAACGCCTGCTCCTTGGTGGGGTCCGGAATCGGGTCGAGCAGCTCGTAGTCGGCTCCGAGCTCGATCGACTGCAGCACCAGGATCCGCTCCCTGGCGGCCCGCACCTCGGGGACCCGGTCGAGGTCGCCGCGGACGATGATCAGGCCGGCCATCCCACCGCGGACCTGCTGGGTCACCGCTCCGTGGTGGTGAGGGTGGTACCAGAAGATCCCGGCGGGATGGTCCTCGGGAACCGGGATCCGATAGTGGTAATGGTGACCCGGCGGGATCTCCAGGAACACGTTGTCGGCGTCGCCGCTCGGCGACACGTGCAGCCCGTGGGTGTGCAGGTTCGTGGTCGTCCACGCGTGCGGGCGATCCATCGTCATCTTCGGCTGATGCGGGAGCTCGGGCAGGTGGTTGCGGAGGTCGACCGTCAGCACGTCGCCGCCCCGCAGCTCCCACGTGTAGCCGGGAACCACGCCGTCGTACGTGTAGGTCCGCACCGGCTGGGGCGCACCCATGTGGACGACCCCGGGCCGGCAGGTCAGCCGCACGTGCAGCCTTCGATGACGGCTGCGCAACACCCGCGGGTGGCGCAGCTCGCGGTGACGGCTCACTGTCGCCGCGATCGCGGCCTGCGTCCCGTCGACGCCGCGTGGCCACACGGTCTCCAGCAGCCCCGGGGCCATCACCGCGGTCGTCGCCCCCACGCCATACGTGATCGCGCGGCGCCGAGTTAAGCCTGCGCCCGTCGCGGATCGGTCGTCCCCCATGGTCCCGCCCCCTTCTGAAGCCCACGTTGCCGGAGTAGATGCTTGCACCGATCGAGGTCGGGAGGCTCCTGATGACGAGATGCGAGCGGAGTTGGTCGAGCACCTGCGCGTAGTCGTCATCGCTCCCGGCCACAGCGCCGTAGGATCGGCGGCTCTCATGCCACCTGCGGCAACAGCTCGCGAGCTCGGCATCGCAGCAGCGGGATCGGGGTCGCGGCGGTCCTTCCTGATCGTCGCCCAGGCGATGTTCGCGATGCTGCTGGCGTCGAACCTGCCAGCGCCGCTGTACGCCGTCTACGCGCGGAAGTTCGGCTTCTCGGACACCGAACTGACGCTGATATTCATTACCTACGCGGTCGTACTGATGCCTTCGCTGATCGTGTTCGGGCAGCTGTCGGACCGGTTCGGGCGGCGACCGGTGATCGCCGCCGGGCTGCTCGGAGCGGGGGTCAGCCTGGCTCTGTTCGCCGCCGCCCAGGGAACCGTCTGGCTGTTCCTAGCCCGCGGGGTGCAGGGGTTCGCGACCGGCGTGCTGACCGCTGCCGCAACCGCGGCGCTGGTCGAGCTCGAACCCAGTGGCGACCACGGACGGGCGGCCGCGGCGACCGTGCTCGGCACCAACGGCGGTGCCGCCGTCGCGCCGCTGATCGCCGGCGTGCTCGCGGAGTGGGCGCCGTGGCCGCTGGTCCTCTGCTACCTGGTGGCGATCGTGCTGGTCGCGGCGGCCCTGGTCCGCTTGCAGACGATCGACGATCCGGTCACGGCCAGTGGGACCTGGTCGCTGGAGCTTCCCCGGGTGGCGGCTCCGGTTCGCGGACCGTTTGCCCGCGCCGCGCTCACCGGGGCCGTGTGCTGGGCCGCCGGGGGGCTGTTCCTGTCGCTGGTGCCCTCCTACGCCGCCGACCTGTTGCGGACCGGCAACCTCGCGCTGCTCGGCGCGATCACCGCGCTGATGCTCGGGGTGTCGGCCGTGGTGCAGCTCGGGCTGCAGCGCTCGCGAGGTCGATCCGGCCGACCTGCAGCCGCTCGGCTTGGTGGCCCTCGTGATCGGGCTCGGCGTGCTCGTGATCGCGCTGCCGCTGCACTCGGTGGTGGCGGTGTTCACGTCGTCGGTGATCGGGGGAGCGGGCGCTCGGCACCGGGCTGTTCGGCGCCCAGACGACGATCAACGATCTGGCGCCGCCCGACCGCCGCGGCGAGGTGACCTCGGCGTTCATGGCCTGCCTGTACGGCGGCGTGGCCGTGACCGCCGTTTGCACCGGTGTGCTCGCCGACGCACACGGCGTCTCGACCGCGATCACCGCGGCCAGCGGCGGTCTGGCGCTGTTCGGCGTCGTCGCGATCGTCTGGCATCTGGCCGTGCGCCGCCGGCGGCTGGCTCCGGTTCACGGCTGAGCCGCGCGCCGCGTAAGCGAGTCAGGCTGCGCGGGGCAGATCGGGCGAGCCGTCCGCGCCGTCGTCGGACAGCTCGCCCTCGAGCTCCGCGGAGCCGACGATCTGGCGAAGCGCCGCCACGTGGCCGTGGAACGCCTCCCGCCCGACCGGGGTCAGTCGCGCGCGCACGCGGCGGCGCCGGTCGCGCACGGGCCGCGCGATGTCAACGTAGTGGGCCTCCTCGAGCGTCGACAGCTGCTTTGACAGCGCCGAGTCCGACATGTCGAGCCTGTCCCGCAGGAACGAGAAGTCCGCCCAGTCGGCACCCGCGAGCAGCGCGACGATCGACAGCCGCGTGCTGGGGTGGATCAGCTCGTCGAAGCGCGCCGACGTCATAGTCCCGATGCGCGCGCGGCCCGGCGGCGGATCCAAGCGAGCAGCTGCGGGCCGCCGAGCAGGATCAGCAGCGCCACGAACACGCTGGCGATCGTCACCGGATGGCCGGCGCCGTCGGCCGCCATCGCCAGCGCGACCGCGATCGTCACGCCCGCGAGCCCGATCAGGCCGGCGATCACGATCCAGGTCGTCTGGCGCCCGGCGACGTCCGCGCGGACGCTGAGCTGGTCGGTGCGGTGCCGGCCGCTGGTCGCCCGGCCGGCGATCGAAGAATGGATCGCGCCGAACGCGAACGTGGCGACCGCGGTCACCCAGGGGTGCTGGAGGTCCGTGATGAACCCGAGCACGATCCAGCCGAGCGCCAGCCCCCACCAATACCACCGGGGCAGGTCGATCTCCTGGATCACGCGCAGGCGGTTGCGGTCGACGGTGTCAAGCGCCGCCCGCGCCTGCTGTGGTGTGAGTCTTTGTTCCACGTCTTCTCTTTCTTTCCTAGTGGGAAAGTCAGGGTAGTCTTTCCTACCCGGAAAGTCAACGTGACTTAGCTCACACCGGTCGCTCGCGGAGCCGCGCGACAGCCGGATGTCCGGACTCTGCCCGCCCCGGTCAGCCGCGCGCAACTTCCGCAGTTCTATCGGTATAGAAGTGCTGCAAACGACCAAGGAGGCGGGGAGTGAAGCGCAAGCTGCAGGTGCTGACGGCGGTCCTGGTAGCCGCCGGATGTATCACCGCCGTCGCGGTGGCGGCGTCGTCGCCGTCGGTCACGACCGGCGCGGTGACCGGACGGACGCAGACCACCGCGGTGCTGCACGGCTCGGTCAACCCGAACGGGCGGGCCACCACCTACGTGTTCCAGTACGGGCTGACGACCGCCTACGGCGTCGGCACCGCGTCGCACTCGGCCGGAAGCAAGAGCGCGGCGGTGGCCGCCCGGGGCACCGCCGTGAAGCTGATCCCCGGCACCGTGTACCACTACCGGCTCGTCGCGATCAGCCGCTCCGGAGTCTCGGTCGGCCGCGACCGCGCGTTCAAGACCGCCGGCCCGCCGCCTCCGGCGGTGGCCACCGGCCCGGCGACCGACGTGTCCTCCACGGCGGCGACCGTCACTGGGGTAATCAATCCCAACCGTGCGGACACCACGTGGGAGTTCCAGTACGGCCTCACGACCGCCTACACCAACCAGACGATCGCCACGACCCTGCCCAAGGGCAGCGTCCCCGTGTCGGTCGCCTCGCGGCTGGCTGGCCTGACCCCCGGCACGGTGTTCCACTACCGGATCGTGGCGCTCCACGGCAGCGTGGCCTCGACGGTCGGCGCCGATGGCGTGCTGATGACCCATCCGTCCACGCGCCCGGTCGCCGGGGTCAAGGCCAGGATCAAGCCCGGCACCGACCGCAAGCGCCCGTACTCGTTCACGACCTCGGGCACGATCAACCGCAAGGGCATCCCGGGCACGTTCGCCTGCAACGGCCAGGTGACGACCAAGTTCCTGGTCGGCAACCGCCGGATCGGAGTCGGCCTGATCCCGGTCGCCGGCAACTGCACGTTCTCGGGCACGACCACGTTCTTCAAGCTCCCCCGCCACGACCGGGTCAACGGACACGTCCACGTCCGGGTCCTGATCCACTACGGCGGCAACGGGTACCTGGCGCCCAACCGCGCCAAGACCCAGCAGGTGACGATGGGCTAGGGGCGGTCGGCCAGCCGGTACACGAACCGCAGGCCCGACCACACCTGATCGATCGCACAGACCTTGTTGTCCACGAGCCCGGCCGTCAGGCCGAGCTCGCGGACGACGGTCTCGCTGAGGTCGGTGTCGACGCCCGACGAGCGTTTGGGCCAGGCGATCCAGAGGCCGCCGGCCGGCGCGAGCCCATCCGTGAGGCCCGGCAGCCGGCGTTGCAACGCCCGCCGCTGGGAGAAGAACGCGACGCCCACATCGAAGCCGCCGCGCGCAGACCGCCGCACCGCCACTCGCGCCGGCAGCTCGCCGAGCGTCTCGTCGAACCCGTCGGGGGCGCCGATCAGCGCCAGCCTCGCCTCCGGTTTGATCCCGAGCTTGCGCACCAGCGGCGTCCCCGAGTATCCGGCCGGTTGCGGGCTCACGACTGCCGCGCCCGCTCGGCCACGTCGGCGATCACCTTCGACAGCTGGCTGCCCTGCCAGGCGATCGGCGACCGCCCCGGCTCGTCGGTGACCAGCCGCGCCCCCGGAATCGCGGCTGCGTAGGCCTCCCCCACCTCCCGCGGATGCTCGGGGTCGGCGTCGTCGTCGCTGGCCACGACGGCGACCGGGACCGCGATCGCGCCGAGCTCCTCGATCGCGTCGAACGGGTGCGACCGCGGCACCTCGTGCAGTGCGTCGGCCAGCGCCTCGGGATGCTCGTGCTGCGACAGCCGCTGGCGGATCACCTTGACCACGGTGTCCTGCCACTGCTCGGCGACCTGGGGGCGGCCGTAGGCGGCCAAAAAGCCATCGATGCCGCCGGTGCGCAGGCCGTCAGAGAGCGCGTCCCAGTGAGCCAGCCGGCGGGGTTCGTCGTTGGTCTGCGGATCGAACGCCGGCGTAATCACCACCAGGCCCGAGGCCCGTTGGGGCCGGTGCAGCGCGAACCGCAGCAGCGTGTGGGCTCCCATCGAGGCCCCCGCGAGCACGGCCCGCTCGATCCCGCGGTCGTCGAGCACGGCCTCGAGATCGGCCGCGAGCTCGTCGTATCCGTAGGCCTCGGGGGTCGGCGCGGGCGAGGACTGCCCGTGGCCGCGCGCGTCGTACGCAATCACCCGGTGGCTCGAGCGCTCGAGCGCCCGGGAACCCATCACCACATAGCGGCGGGTGGCGGTCAGCCCGTGGAGCAGCACCACCGGATCGCCCTCGCCGTCGTCCTGGTAGGCCAGACGCACCCGATCGCGCTGCGCGAAGCCCTCGGCCATGACCTTACGTTCTAGAGGATCGCGCGCGGATACAGCTTCGTGGCCCCGAACACAGTGAGCACGAAGAACCCGACCATCACCAGGAAGTCGAGCCACACCTCACCGTGACCGCCGACCCCGAGCAGCATCTGGCGCAGGCCCTGGACCTCGTAGGTCAGCGGGTTGACCCGCGCGACCACGTGCAGCCAGCCCGGCATGATGCTCAGCGGATACAGCGCGCTCGAGGCGAAGAACAGCGGCATCATGATCAGCTGGCCGATGCCCATAAAGCGCTCGCGCGTCTTGACCATCGAGGCGATCATCATCGACAGGCAGGCGAACGAGCCGGTCCCCAGCGCCAGCAGCGCCACCGACCCGATCACCCCCTGCACCGTCCAGCGCAGCCCGATCCCGGTGATCGCGAGCACGATCAGCAGCAGCGTCGCCTGGACCAGCGCCCGCACCGAGGCCCCCATCGCCTTGCCGAGCACCAGCGCGGTCCGCGGCAGCGGCGTTGCCAGCAGCCGCTGCAGCTGCCCGATGTCACGCTCCCAGATCACCGCCAGCCCGAAGAAGATCGAGATGAACAGCGCCGCCTGGGCCATCACCCCGGGGGCGATGTACGCGCGGTAATCGCTGGTGCCGGCGGCCAGCACGCGGTTGTGGCGCAGCGCCGTGCCGAACACGAACAGCCACAGCAACGGCTGCACCGAGCGGGTGATCAGGTCGAGGTAGTCGTGCCGGAGCTTCTGCAGCTCGGCGCGGCCCATCGCGTGCGCACCGGCCAGCAGCCGCGCGATCGGCGGGCTCTGGAGCGCGGCCGGGCGCCCCAGCTCAGCCGAGGCGGCCTGCGATGCGGCGCTGACGCTTGACATCGCGGATGCTGCCTCCCTCCTCCTCAATCGCGTGCCCGGTGACCGCGACGAACACGTCCTCGAGCGTGTCCGCGTCGTTGGCGACCAGCAGGTCCGCTGGCGTTCCCTGGGCCACGAGCGTGCCGTGGTCCATGATCGCCAGACGGTCGCAGTGGCGCTCGGCCTCCTCCATCAGGTGCGTGGTCACGAGGATCGTCGTCCCGGACTCGGCTCGCAGCTGGTCCAGGCGTTCCCACACCACCCGTCGCGCGTTGGGATCCAGGCCGACGGTCGGCTCGTCGAGCAGCAGCACGCGCGGCTCGTTGAGCAGCGCGGTGGCGATCTCGAGCCGCCTCAACATCCCTCCTGACAGCGTCCGCGCCAGCCGGTCCAGCCAGTCGCCGATCCCCATCGCCTGCACCGCGTCGGCGATCCGCTCGGCGCGTAGGGCCCGCGGCACGGCCGTGACCCGGGCGTAGAACTCGAGGTTCTCCCGCGCCGTGAGCGCGCCGTCGGCCGACAGCGCCTGCGGGATGTAGCCGATCGAGGCGCGGACCTCGAGGCTGTTACGGCGGACGTCGAAGCCGCCGACGATCGCGCGGCCGGAGGTCGCGGGCAGCAACGTGGACAGCACGCGCACGGTCGTCGTCTTGCCGGCGCCGTTGGGACCGAGCAGGCCGAACGCCTCTCCCGCCTGCACGGCGAAGGACACGCCGCCGACCGCGATGACGTCGTCGAAGCTGACGACTAGGTCGTCCACCAGCACGGTCGAGGTGTCGGCCGAAATTGACGTGGACGTAAGGTTACCTCGATTGGCGTATCGCTAACATCAAGAGCATGGATGTCACCGAGGCAACGTTTGAATCAGCGGTGATCGAGCGCTCTCGTGAGCTGCCGGTCGTAGTCGACTTCTGGGCCGAGTGGTGTGGCCCCTGCCGTCAGCTGGGTCCCGTGCTCGAGCGCGCCGCCGCCGCCCGCACGGGCAAGCTCGAGCTGCTCAAGCTCGACGTCGACGCCAACCCCACGATTTCGCGCATGTTCGGGATCCAGGGGATCCCCGCAGTGAAGGCATTCCGCGACGGCAAGGTGGTCGCCGAGTTCACGGGCGCACAGCCCCCGCAGGCGGTCGACCAGTTTCTCGACTCGCTGCTGCCGTCCGAAGCCGACGACCTGGTCGTCCAGGGCGACGAGGACTCCCTGCGCCGGGCGCTCGAGCTCGAGCCCACCCGCGCCGACGCCGCCGTCCCCTACGCCAAGCTCCTCCGCGCGCGCGGCGACACCGACGCGGCGCTGCAGACGCTCGGCGCGGTGCCCGGGAGCTTCGCCGCCGATGGGCTCGCCGCGCAGATCGGCCTGGAGCAGGCGGCGGCCGCGGCCAACGGCCAGTCTCCGGGTCCCGACCTGGGCGAGGCGTTCGCGGAGCTCGACGCGGGCAACCGCAAGCGCGCGCTCGACCTGCTGCTGGCGGCGCTGCCCTCCGCTGACGGCGCGCGCGACGACATCCGGCGCGTCGTGATCGGGATCCTCGACGAGCTCGGCGTGGACGACCCGCTGGCGCGGGAGTACCGCCGCCGCCTGGCCTCCGCGCTCTACTGAGCCGTCCGGCCCCTGACCGCGAGCCCGTCCGACCCCTAGACCGCGAGCTTGAGCTGCTCGTCGGCCTCCGATGAGGCCGGGACCAGCCCGGCCACGCGCACGCCGAGCAGGCGTACCGGCCGCGGCGCCGCGAACCGCCTGAGCAGGTCGAGCGCCACCGGCCCGACCCGATCCGCCGAGCCCACCGGCTCGGCCAGCGTCCGCGCTCGGGTGTGGGTCGAGAAGTCGTCGAGGCGCACCTTGATGCCGACCGTGCGCCCGCCGCGCCCCTTGGCCGTGAGCGTTGCGCACAGCTGGTCGACCAGCGTCTGCAGGATCCCTTCCAGGCGCTGCTGGTCGGCGACGTCGTAGTCGAACGTGGTCTCCCGGGACTCGGAGATCACCTTGCGGTCCTGGGTGACCGGCGAGTCGTCCTCGAAGCGCGCGCGGCGCCGCAGCTCTGCGGCCATTCGCGCCCCGAACCGCTCGGCGAGCTTGACGTCGGGCGCCGAGGCGAGCTTGCCCAGCGTGTCGATCTCGAGCGCGCGCAGGCGCTCGGCGGTCTTCGGGCCGATCCCCGGCACCAGCCCGCACGGCGAGCCGGCGAACCGCTCGCACGCCTGCTCGCGGGTCAGCACCACGAACCCGCGGGGCTTCTCCGCGTCGGAGGCGACCTTGGCCACGAGTTTGCTCGGCCCGATCCCGATCGAGCAGTGCAGGGCGGTCTGCCCCTCGATCTGCTCGCGGACGCGGCGCATCGACGCGTGCGGCGCGGGCAGGCCGGTGAGCTCCATGTAGGCCTCGTCGAGCCCGATCACCTCGACGGTCTCGACGTGGGAGCGAACGATCGCCATCACCTCGCGCGAGGCCTCGCGGTAGTAGGGGAAGTCGGGCGCCAGGTACACCCCGTCCGGGCACAGTCGCCGCGCCCGCGCGGCCGGCATCGCTGACCCGACGCCGAACTTGCGCGCCTCGTACGAGGCGGTCGTGACCACCGCGCGCGGCCCGGTCCCGGCCACGATCACGGGCCGCCCGCGCAGCTCCGGGCGCCGGCGCAGCTCGACCGAGACATAGAACGCGTCCATGTCGAGATGAGCGACGCAGCGGCCCCGCATACCTGCTGAGGCTACGAGAGCGGCCAGACGTCAGTGCGCGACGGCCGCGTCGCCCGCTCAGCTGCCGGGCGACGCGGCGAAACGCGGGATCTGTCTAGACGGCGGACCAGATCGACCCGACGCCGACGAATCCGAGGGCGTTGCGGGTGTTGATGCCGAGGTCCCAGGTCCGCCCGGAGACGAACGGGCCGCGGTCGTCGACCGTGGCGGTGACCTCGTGGCTGCCGTTGCGCAACCTGACCTTGGTCCCGCACGGGAGCGTGCGGTTGGCCACGCCGTAGTGGGCCTGGAAGCCGCACGCGGTCGCGCCGGTGTCGTCGTAGTACCACGACGCCATCGACGGCTCGAACACGGTCACCTGACCGGCGGGCTTGGCCGCACGGGTGTTCTGACGGTCGCCGGCGAAGTGCACGCGCAGCCTCGAGGCGTCGCCGCCGCGCGTAGTGCAGGCCGAAGCCGCCCCGCGAGCCGGTGCGGTCGGTGGTGAGCAGGTGCCAGCGGCCGTCGCTACGGCGGCCCTCGAGGCGCACCTTGCGGCCCGAGATACCGGGCAGCAGCGTGCCGCGCACGGCGCTCGAGTGGCCCGCTACCACGTCGATTGAGTCCGTCTGGAGCTGCGAGCCGGGCGGCAACCGTGACCCGCTGCGGCGCGCTCGCCGCCCCCGCCGCGCTCACGACCCGCAGCCTCGCGGACCGGCGCATCGGGGTGGTCATCCGGAAGCTGCCGTCGTGGCGCTCGGTCGCCGAAGCGACGGTGCGCCAGGAGTGGCTGCCGGCGGTGGTGGACCGAAGCTCGAGCCTCTGGCCGGGCCGGGCCGGCGACGCGGCACCCTTGATCGTCACGGTCTTGCCGTAGTCGACGTGGCGCCGGGTGAGGTTGGCCTTGATCGCGCTCGTGGTATCGGTCGGGGCGACGGCGGCGGTGCCGCCGGTCGAAGGCCCGGCGGTGAGCGCGACCGCCGTGGCCGGGATTGCAAGCATCACTGCGAACGCAGCCGCGTATACGCGACGCGACGTTCGCATCCTTGACTTGGGCCTCACGTTGGAGGACCTCCTATGTGCTCTCGACCGGGCGCCTACGGAGTTAGCTGACGGGCTCGCGACCGTGATCGCGCGTAGCGCGAAACGAGTCGCTACAACCGCCGATTCATCCGTGGCGGTCGATTCGCCCCGGCCGGGCAGGTGCGCAATGCCCGGCAATTGGGTCCCCCGCTCGCCACCGCACCGGGCAGCAGCGACTCGGCAGGTCGAATCAGCCGCTGAATGTGGCAGGAAAACTCGCCGACAACTGTGACATCGGTCACACAGCGACCTGCATACCTAACGCACCGCGCACCGCGGTCGGCGACCTCGCACCCCGCGGGTCGGGCCCTGCCAGAATCAGCGCATGACCAACCCCGACCGGTTGACGGGACTCGACAGCTCGTTCCTGCATCTCGAGCGCGACGCGGCGCATATGCACGTCGCCGCCTGCACCGTGTTCAAGGGCCAGGCGCCCACCTACGACGAGCTGCTCGAGCTGTTGAACTCGCGGCTCCACCTTGTCCCCCGGTACCGCCAGCGGCTCGCGTTCGTGCCGCTCAACCAGGGGCGGCCGGTGTGGGTCGACGATCCCCACTTCAACCTCACCTACCACGTCCGCCACACCGCGTTGCCGCCGCCGGGCGGCGAGGCCGACCTCAAGCGTCTCAGCGGCCGGATCTTCTCCCAGGCGCTCGATCGCAACCGCCCGCTGTGGGAGCTGTGGCTGGTCGAGGGACTCGCCGGCGACCGCTTTGCGCTGCTCTCAAAGACCCATCACGCGCTCGTCGACGGCGTCTCGGGAGTCGACATCTTCACGGTGCTGTTCGACTCCGCTCCGGATCCGATGCCGGTTGCAGCGCCCGAGCACGAGTGGGTCCCGCGGCCGCTGCCGAGCAAGGCGCAGCTGCTGGCCGACGCGCTGATCGAGCGCTCCACCGCCCCGGCCGAGATCGTGCGCGGCGTCCGGGCCACGCTCCGTGGTCCCCGCCGGGTCGCGCGCAAGGCCGGGGAGTCGCTGGCCGGCGTCGGGGCGCTGGCCTGGGTCGGAGTGCGGGCCGCGCCGCCGAGCCCGTTCAACGTGAAGATCGGGCCGCACCGCAGGTTCACCTGGGTGCAGAGCGACCTGGCGCAGTTCAAGGCGATCAAGAACTCACTCGGCGGGACCGTCAACGACGTCGTGCTGGCCGTCGTCGCCGGCGCGCTGGGCCGCTACCTGCGACGGGCGGGCCACTCCACCGACGAGCTCGTGCTCAAGGCGATGGTGCCGGTCTCGGTTCGCAGCGACCTCGAGCGCGGCGCGCTCGGCAACCGCGTGGCCGCGATGTGGGCGCCGCTGCCGGTCGGGATGACCGACCCGGTGGAGCGCCTCCACACGATCAGCGAGGCGATGGATGGGATCAAGGAGTCCGGCCAGGCGGTCGGCGCCCAGGTTCTCACCGGCCTGTCGGGCTTTGCGCCGCCCACGATCATGGCCCAAGCGGCCCGGATCCAGGCCCGCCAACGGCTGTTCAACCTGGTCGTGACCAACGTCCCCGGGCCCCAGCATCCGCTGTACATGCTCGGGCGCGAGCTCGAGGCGATCTACCCGATGGTCCCGCTGGCCGAGAACACCGCGCTGGGGATCGCGATCATGAGCTACAACGGCCAGCTGAACTTCGGCTTCGACGCCGACTACGACGCGCTGCCTGACGCGGAGTCGCTGACCGACGACCTGCGCTCCTCGATCGACGAACTCGCCGCCGCGGCCGGGGCTCCGACCGGGAACGGACCGGGCGGCGCCGCGCCTGACTCCGCGCGGCGCGCGATCCGCGCGGCTGGGTGAAGCCCGGAGTCGTTCTTGAGCGCATCGCGATCGTCGTCGCGTCGCTCGCGCTCGCATTCGGGTTGATCGCACTGCTGTCGGGGTTCTTCGCCGGCCGTGACCAGGCGGGCGTGTCGGCGGTCGTCACCGGCCCCGGCAGAGCGCTCCCAGACCTCGGGCACGCGCATCTGAAGCCGGGCGCCCCGCACCCCCGCTACGACTCCGATCCACCGACCAGCGGCGCGCACGTGCCGGTCCCGGTGCGCCATGACGAGCGCGACGCTGAGCACCGACCAGCTGCTCCAGGCGCTCGAGCAGGGCAACGTCGTGGTCATGTACGGCGGCGACAGGCCCCCGCCCGACCTGCGGACGCTCGCCCTGTCGCTGGCGCCGCCGTTCACCCCGGCGCTGGCCGCCGCCGGCCAGGCGGTGATCCTGGCGCGGCGGCCCGGGACCCGCGGGCTGCTCGGCCTGGCCTGGGCGCACGCGATCATCGTCCCAGGCCCCAAGGACCCCCAGCTGCGGACCTTCATCCAGTTCTGGCTGGGCCGTGGGGCTCAGCGGCGCTAGCGCTCCCTGACCGCGATCGTCACGCGGGAAAGCACGCACAGGTGCCCCTGGTCGTCGCACATCTCGACCTCCCACACCCAGGTGGTGCGGCCACGGTGGCGCCTGCGTCGCCACGGCGTCGATCGAGCCCTCGGTGATCGGCCGCAGGAAGCTCGTCTGGTTGGAGAGCCCGGCCGCCAGCTTGTCGTCTCCGACCACCGCCGAGGCAGTCCCATACGACGCCAGCGACTCGGCGATCGCCGCGTACACGCCGCCGTGGACGAGCCCGGCGGGTTGCTTGATCTCGTCGCTGACGGCGACGCGGCCGCGCACCAGCTCGTCGGTGAGCTCGGTGAGCTCGAGCCCGTAGAGGCCATCGAACCCTTGGTCGAGCGCCACCGGCAGCCGCGATGGGAGCTTTGCCTCCATTCGCCGCGGCACCTTACCGTTCACCCGGCGCGGGCCCGACGGCCCCCTCGCGGTTCGCGCTTGTCTACGCTAAATGCCTCGATGTCCTCTCTAGACCGTCTTGCAGGCGATCAGCGCGCCGTTCTCGAGCTCGTGCTCAGGCAGGGGCGCGGCTACGACGAGATCGCCAAGCTGCTGTCGATCGACCGCGCGGGGGTCCGCGAGCGGGCGCTGTCGGCGTTCGACGCGCTCGGACCGCAGACCCGGGTTCCGCCGGAGCGCCGGGCACTGATCACCGACTACCTGCTCGGACAGCTGCCGCCGCGCGTCGCCGACGACACCCGCGAGCACCTCTCGCAGTCGGCGAGCGAGCGCGCCTGGGCGCGGTCGTTGGCCTCGGAGCTGGGCCCGATCTCGGCCAAGCCGCTCCCGGAGATCCCGGACGAAGCGGAGGCTTCCGAGCCCGCTGCTGCGGCCACGCCCGAGCGGACCTCGGGCGAGCCGGTCGCGGCGGCCGCCGCGACGGCCGATGGCGCCCCGCCCCCGGACGAACCCCACGACCGCCCGGCCTCGCGGCGCGGAGGGATCGCACTGCTGTCGCTCGGCGCGCTCGTGGTCGCCGGCGTGGTCGTCGCGGTCATCCTGATCGCCACACACAAGAGCAGCCACGACAACACCACGACCGCCGCCTCCCAGCCGGCCGCGACCTCTACGGCGACGACCCCCACGACCCCGACGTGCGACCTCGACGACGCCCAACACCTCGACGACGTCGACCAACGGCGCCCACCTGGTGGCGCAGATCAATCTGACCTCGCCGAGCAAGGGCAGCAAGGCCGTCGGGGTCGCGCTCGTCCTCAAGCAGAGCGGCAAGGCCGGGATCGCGATCCGGGCCCAGAACCTGCCGGCCAACGGCAAGCACGACGCCTACGCCGTGTGGCTCTACAAGACGGCGAAGGACAGCCACATCCTCGGCTTCGTCAACCCGTCGGTCGGCAGCAACGGGGTGCTCCAGGCCGAGAGCGCGCTCCCCGCCAACGCCAAGCACTACGAGCAGCTGCTGATCACCAAGGAGACACAGCAGAGCCCGAAGGCGCCGGGGCCGATCGTCCTCAAGGGCCAGCTCAAGGGGCTCTAGGTGTAGGTCTGGGACGGTAGGCGTGGGTGCCCGGATGGCGGGCGAACCCGCGTGGACAACGTCCCACTGGAGCGCTCTGGGCGCGAGCGTGGGACGTTCGCCATGTGGGGCGTGATCAACGTCCCACGCTCACCCGCGAAGGCCTCGAGTGGGACGTTAACCACGTCGCCGCCCGAAGCCGGGGCGATCGAGGTCCGGGGCGATCGAGGTCCGGGGCGAGCGACCGCCCGAGCTGCTCGACGTCGACGTGCGACAGCTCGCCCCGCTGGAGCCCACGGAGCGCGATGAGCGATCCCGCCCTACGGACTCGCGTCCGGACCGGCTCCGCAGACCCGCTCGAGACCCTCGATCGCCTCCTGGAGCCGGCGCTTGGTCGCCCGGCGCATGAGCAAGCCGCCGGTCCGCGAGTAGCCGCGCAGCTTCTGGCGCTCGGCGATCGTCACCTGGGTGGTGCCGGCGGCGTCGGGCTCGAGCATGATCTCGGTCACCGACTCGTCGAGCACGCGCTCGAACGGCGTTCCGTCCACCTCCTGCTCCCAGGCACGTCGCCACGGGGGCTCGGACACGATCAGATGGAAGTCCGCGCGGACCGGTCGACCGCGCTTGGTCATGAACACCTCGGTCCAGCGCTCCTCGTCGACGCCCTCCACGCGGGTCACCCCGGGCCACCAGCGTGGCATGTGGTGCGGGTCCTCGAGCACCTCCCAGATCTGCTGCTGGGGCGCGGCGATCGTGTGCGTGTAGACCGTCGTCGGCATCGTCAGTCGTCGTAGCCGATCAGCGCGTGGACCGGGTACGGCGCCAGCCGCTCGCGACCGCCCAGAAACGTCAGCTCGACGAGGAACACGCATCCCACGATCGTGCCGCCGAGCCGGGTCACCAGGTCGCAAACGGCCCTGGCGGTGCCGCCGGTCGCCAGCAGGTCGTCGTGCAAGAGCACCCGTGCGCCGTCCGCGAGCGCGTCGATGTGGACCTCGAGCGAATCGATCCCGTATTCGAGCCCGTACTCGACGCGGAGCGTCTCGTACGGCAGTTTCCCGGGCTTGCGGGCGGGCACGAACCCGGCGCCGAGCTGGCGCGCGAGCGCCCCACCGAGGATGAAGCCGCGGGCCTCCGCGGCCACGACCAGGTCGACCGACAGCGGCGCCGCGATCCCGGCCAGCTCGCCGACGGCGCCGTCGAGCGCCTCCGGCGCGATCAGCAGCGGCGTGATGTCCCTGAACACGATCCCCGGCTGTGGGAAGTCGGGGATGTCGCGTATGTAGCTGTGGAGGTCGGCGCTCAGTGGACGACGGCTAGGTAACGATGTTGCGCAAGTCGCGGATCAGCAGCAGGTGGCGCAGGTGCGTCGTCACCGAGGCGAGGTTCTCGAGCGCCTCGATCGCCTCCTTGCGGCGCTCGGGGTTCCGCGACCGCAGGGCCGGGGCGAGGATGCTCTGCAGCAGCTGGGCCTCGCGGTCCGCGGAGCTGCGGAACACGCGGAGGTTGCGCCCGCCGACGCCGTAGCGGGCGAGCTCGGAGACCGCGCGGACGATCTCGCGCTCGGTCTCGTCGAAGTAGCGGGTGCCACTGCGCACGTCGCCCTTGATCACCCCGAAGTCCACGAGCTCGCGCACAAGCGTGGGGTCGGCGCCGGTCTCCTCGACGACGTCGTCGAGCGAGTACATCGCCCCGGGATCGCGAACGGCGACGACCGTGCGGCGCAGCGGGCGGCCGTCGCCCGACGGTGTCACCTCGCGCTCGGTGCGCCCGCCGGCCAGCTCCTGGCGGATCACCCGCAGCGGCAGGAACTCGTCGCGTTGCAGGCGCAGGATCGTCCGCAGTCGCTGGATGTCCGACTGCGTGTAGAGCCGGTAGCCGCCCTGGGTGCGCCGCGGCGACAGCAGCTTCTGGTCCTCGAGGTAGCGGATCTTCGAGATCGAGATGTCCGGGAACTCCTGGCCCAGCGCCTTGCACACGGCCCCGATCGTGACCGCCTTCTGCCGCGGGCGCTCGGAGTCGGTCTCGGGCTCCGGGGGCTCGGGAAGCGCCGCGGCCGGCTCGCTTGTCTCGGGGGTCGCCATCAGCGGCTCAGGAACGCCAGCTTGTACTTGCCGACCTGGAGCTCGTCGCCGTCGCTGAGCCGGTGGGACTCGATCCGGCTGCGGTTCACGTAGGTGCCGTTCAGCGACCCGAGGTCGTCGAGGTAGTAGTCGCTGCCGCGGTGGACGATCACCGCGTGGTCGCGGGACACGGTGACGTCGTCGAGGAACACGTCGCTGTCGGGCCGGCGCCCGACGGTCATCCGCTCACCCTCGAGCGGGAAGCTCTCCCCCGCGCGCCCGCCCCCGGCGCGGATCACCAGCGCGGCTCCCCGGGCGGCGACGTCCTCGAGGTTGATCTCCTCGATCTCCCCCGTCTCGCCGATCTTGTAAGTGGCCGTGGCGGTGCCGGTGGGCGCCTCGGTCTGCGCCAGGAAGGCACCGCAGCGCTGGCAGTAGTTGGCGCCTTCGGCGTTCGCAAATCCACACTCGGGGCAGTGCAGCGCCACCTAGTGCCCGTCTTCGTCGTGGGTCCGCGGGCCGTTCATTCGGGGTCGGCGGTAGGGACCCGGCCGGCCAGGATGTCGGTCAGCTGCTGGACGTCGGCTCCGGTGATGACCAGCTCCCCGCTCTCGTCCTTCTTGCGCAGGCGATTCACCAGCTCCGCTCGGAGAATGTCGATCTTCCCGTGCAGGATCCGCCGCTGATATGAGATCTCCATCTCCTCCTCGGTGAGCTGCTTGATCAGCTCCTTTAGCTCCTGGTCTCCCAGCGAGCCGAGGTCGGGAAATGTCTCCATGCGTTCAGACCCCCAGGGTCGTATTGACGAGTGAGCGAGTATAGCCGCCGTATTCAGAGGGTCAAGCTCAGCTTGAGAGTTTGCCCGGATGTTGCGGACTTATGGAGATTGCGCGCCCCGCGAGCGACTCTCCTGGGCGCGGACTTCGGCGACCCCGCGGCGCACGTACAGCGCGGTCGCGGTCAGCGCCAACACCATCCCAACGTACAGCAGCACCAGCGCGATCGTGTGCAGTCCGAGCATCGCGAAGAACGGCGCGCCCATGATCGGCGCGACCCCGAGCCGACCCGGCCAGTTGATCTTCAGCTCGACCCCGTGCCGGAGGGCGTACCGGCTCAGCGCCAGCATCCCCAGCTCGCGCGCGATCACGATCGCGATCGCCCACCGCGGCAGCAGCTCGAAGTGCCAGCACACGACCATCCCCGAGACCACCAGCAGGCGGTCGACGACCGGGTCCAGCAACGCCCCCAGCCGGCTGTACTGGCCCGTCAGCCGCGCCGCGAACCCGTCGAGGTAATCAGCCCACCCGATCACCGCGAACACCAGCGCCGCGGCCGTGCTCTCCCCGTCGCCGCTGGACAGGGCGATGATCAGGAACACCGGGATCCCGGCCAGGCGGACGTAGCCGATCACGTTCGGGATCGTCCACGGGTTCAGCGGGTGCCCGGACTGGGTGGCGTCAGGAGGCGGCCCCGAGCGGTCGATCCCGAACAGCCGGCGCTTCGAGATCGGGTTGGTCACGGCGACCGGCCCGGCGTCAGGGAAGCTCTCGCCAGATCTCAGCGATCGCCGCGGCGGCGCCGTCGATCGGGACGCTGCGCTGCTCCAGCCCCCGGCGGATCTGGACCTCGAGCTCGCCGGCCGCCAGCGTCCGCCGACCCACCGTGATCCGGACCGGGCAACCGAGCAGCTCGGCGTCGGCGAACTTCTCGCCGGGCCCGGCTTCGCGGTCGTCGTACAGCGTCTGCAGGCCCTCCGCCTCGAGCTCGCCGTAGAGCCGCTCGGCCAGCGCGTGCTCCTCGGTCCCGGGGCGGCCCAGCCCGACGAGCTCGACGTCGAACGGGGCGATCGTGCGCGGCCACGAGATCCCTTGCTCATCGGCGTACTGCTCGACCGCGGCGGCGGCCGCCCGGGCGGGCCCGAACCCGTAGCAGCCCATCCAGATCAGCTGTTCGTGGCCGGACTCGTCCAGGTAGGTGGCGCCGAGCGGCTCCGAAAAGCGGGTCCCGAGCTTGAAGATGTTGCCGACCTCGATCGCGGGCTCGATCCGGACGGCCGAGCCGTTGATCGTGTCGCCCGCGACGACCGTGCGGATGTCGCTGGCTTCAAACGGGAAGTCGCGCCCGGGCTGCACCCCGCGCAGGTGGGCGTCGGGCTTGTTGGCGCCGGTCACGTAGCCGCCCGACAGCACCGACTCGTCGAGCAGGATCGGCAGATCGGTGCCGACCGGCCCGATGAAGCCCGGCGGCCCCAGCCGCTGCGCGACTTCGTCGGGGTGTGCCGGGCGGAACTCGTCCTGGAGTGCCAGGGCCAGCTTGATCTCGTTGACGCGGTGGTCGCCGCGCACGATCGCGACCTTCATCCGGTCGCCGTCGACGATTACCGGAAACGCCTTCAGCAGCGCGCCATTGGGGACCTCGAGGGCGCGGGCGACCGCCTCGACGGTCGTCATCCCCGGCGTGTGGACCTCCTCGGGCGCGTCCAGCGGCGGCGGCAGCGCCACCGGCTGGGCCTGGGCGGTGGCCACCTCGAGGTTGGCGGCGTAGCCGGGCGCTAGCACCACGTCGTTCTCGCCCGCGGCGCAGGGCGCCATGTACTCGTGGGCGCCGAAGCCGCCCATCATCCCGACGTCGGACTCGACCCGGTACCACTCCAGCCCGCAGCGGTCCATGATCCGGTCGTAGGCGACCACGTGCTTGGAGTACTGCTCGTCCAGTCCCTCGCGGTCGCGGTCGAACGTGTACGCGTCCTTCATGATGAACTCGCGCGTGCGCAGGATCCCGGCGCGCGGCCGCGGCTCGTCGCGCTCCTTGACCTGGAAGTGGTAGAGGATCATGGGCAGCTCGCGGTAGGAGCGCACCGCGGCCGCGACGTGCAGCGTGACGATCTCCTCGTGGGTCATCGCCAGCACCATCTCGGCGCCGCGGCGGTCCTGAAGCTTGAACAGCTCCTCGATCGGATACCGACCGCTGCGCCGCCACGGCTCGGCCGGGTGCAGCACCGGCATCAGCAGCTCCTGGCCGCCGATCGCGTTCATCTCCTCGCGCACGATCTCGACGATCCGTTGATGTACGCGCCAGCCGGCCGGGAGCCACGACCACAGCCCCGACCCGACCTGGCGGATCAGGCCGGCGCGGACCATCAGCTTGTGCGAGATCGCCTCGGCGTCGGCCGGGGGCTCGCGCTCGGTGGGCAGAAAATAGGTGGAGAGGCGGGTCACGGGGCGTTCACAGCGCAAGCGTATCCAGGACGACGCGCACGACGCCTCTGCCGGCCGGCCACCGCCCCCCTTCTGATAGAACGAGATTTCCCTGGAGAAGCCTCAGTGCAAGGAGATCGTATGGCGTACGAAGTGCCGCCCCTCCCCTACGACTACAACGCGCTCGAGCCGCACATCGACGAGCAGACGATGCGCTTGCATCACGACAAGCACCATCAGGCGTACGTGACCCAAGCGAACGCCGCGCTCGAAGGTACCGAGTGGGCTGACAAGCCGGTCGAGGAGGTCCTTCAGAACCTCGGCTCGCTTCCGCAGGACAAGCAGGGCCCCGTCCGCAACAACGCCGGCGGTCACTACAACCACTCGCTGTTCTGGGAGTGGATGTCGCCCAACGGCGGCGGCGCGCCCGACGGAGCTCTGGGCGACGCGATCAACTCGTCGTTCGGGTCCTTCGACGACTTCAAGGCCCAGTTCAAGGACGCCGGCATCAAGCGCTTCGGCTCCGGTTGGGCGTGGCTGATCAAGGACGGGTCGAACCTGGCGATCGCCTCGACGCCTAACCAGGACAACCCGATCAGCGACGGCAGGACCGCGATCCTGGGCGTCGACGTGTGGGAGCACGCGTACTACCTGAAGTACCAGAACCGCCGGCCCGACTACCTGGACGCCTGGTGGAACGTCGTCAACTGGGCCAAGGTCGCCGAGGCCTTCTGAGCCGGCCCTAGCACCGCGATGATCTGGGCCCGCCTCGACGCGGGCCCAGCGCCGTCTCTTGAACGCCGACGCCTCATCCCAGGCGATCCGCAAGCCTTCGCCGCTGCGCCTGGGCGGATCGGCCCGGCTGAACGCCAGCAAGCTTCCGCCTGCGCTGTGGGTCGGCCTCGCCTGCCTGGTCGTGATGGTGATCGCCGATCTGGTGATCAAGCACGAGCGGGGGATCCAGGGCGACGACCCCTACTACGAGCGGATGGCCACGCACCCCGGCGGGCCGCACACGTTCCCCTACGCCTACCGCGTCGCGGTCCCGTGGATCGTGCACGTGCTGCCGTTCTCGCACGCCACGTCGTTCACGCTGCTGGCGCTGCTCGCGCTGGCCGCTACCGGCGGCGTGCTGTTCACGATCCTGCGGATGTTCGGGATCGGCTCGACGTTGTCGGCGGCGTTGATGATCGGGCTGGTGCTGTCGCCGCCCGCGCTGGTCGTGCTCCTGCGCAACGGTCGCAACGTCGACCCCGAGTCGCTGCTGATCCTCACGGTCGGCACCCTGTTCATCCTGCGCCGGCAGCGGCTGGCGCTGGCGATCACGATGTTCATCGGCGCCGCCGTGCGCGAATCGAGCCTGTTCCTCGTCCCGTTCGCCTATGTGGTCTGGGCCGAGCGGCCGTTTGACCGCGAGGCGCTGCGCGACACGGTGTACGTGTCGGCGGCGCCGCTGCTGCTGTATCTGTTCATGCGCACGTCGATCGACGCCCGCGGCAAGGAGTGGCCGGGGACGTTCATCAGCGCTCGCTTCAACGTGATCAAGGAGGGCCTGCAGGACGGCGGCTGGAAGGTGCAGTTGCGGCGGCTGGCCTACACGTTCGGGCCGATCTGGATCGCCGCGCCGTTCGCGCTGTGGACGCTCAAGTTCGCCCGTCAGAGCCTGGTGCTGGTGGCGCTATGCGTGATCTCGTGCACGTTCGCGCTGGACTGGGGGCGGGTCATGTTCCTGGCCGCGCCGGTGTTCTACGTGGCCGCCGCGTGGGTGGTCAAGGATCGCCGCCGGCTGGCCGCGGCGATGGTGGCCACGCTGCTGATCATGGACCTCGGCTATGCCGTGTACATGCAGGTGCACGGCGTCGACCACGGGCTCGACGCCCCGCTGGTCCCGACCGAGAAGGTCTACTGATCAGGCGCGGGTAAAGCGGCGTCCCGCCACCGGCGAGACGTCCTCGTCGAGGTGCGCGGCGGCCTTTTCCATCGCGGCCATGCGCTCGGGCGTCATCGCAGTGCTGTCCTCGTTCTCCGACAACCACTGGCGGGCCTCGGCGGCTCGCACCTCGTCACGCACGACCTTCTCGCCCGCCTCGTAGTAGCGGTCGATCTCGATGAAGAGCTCGTCGACCAGCCGCTCGGTCGGCACCTTCTTGAGAGGCTCGCCCCGGGAGTAGATCATGCCCATGTCCTTCGCCCCGGTGATGCCGAAGTCGGCGTGGCGCGCCTCGCCGATCCCGTTGACCGCGCAGCCGAGCACCGACACCTCAATTGGATCCTCGTAGGCCTCCAATCGCCGCTCGACTTCGGCGACGACAGAGTCCATGTCGAATTGCAGGCGACCGCAGGTCGGGCACGCGATCAGCACTGGACCCCGCTCGCGCAGCTTCAGCGCCTTGAGGATCTCCCAGGCGACCTTGACCTCTTCTTCGGCGTGGAACGTCGAGAGCGAGATCCGGATCGTGTCGCCGATCCCGTCGGCCAGGAGCGTGCCCAGCCCGACCGCCGACTTCAGCGAACCGGACCACTTCGTGCCCGCCTCGGTGATCCCCAGGTGCAGCGGATACGGGATCCGCTCCGCCAGCAGCCGGTTGGCGGCGATCGTGTTCGGCACCGAGGTCGACTTCATCGACACCTTGAAGTTCTGGAAGTCCAGGCGCTCCATCAGCTCGACGGTCTCTACGGCGGCAGTGACCAGCGCCTCGACGGGGTCGTCGTATTCAAGTTGACGCAGGTGCGAAGGCAGCGAGCCCGAGTTCACCCCCACGCGCAGCGGCACACCCAATTCGGTCGCACGCGCAGTGACCTGCGCCACCTTGTCGGGCCCACCGATGTTGCCCGGGTTCAGGCGCACGCAGTGGGCGCCGGCGTCGAGCGCCTTGAGCGCCAGCGTGTAGTTGAAGTGGATGTCGGCGATCACCGGGATCGGCGAGTCCTGCACGATTTGTTTCAGGGCCTCTGCGTCCCTCTCCCGAGGCACCGCCACGCGGACGATGTCGGCCCCGGCGTCCGCGACACGGCTAATCTGGTCCATGGTCGCGCGGAGGTCCGCTGTCTCGGTCTTCGTCATCGTCTGCACCGCGACCGGTGCGCCTCCGCCGATCGGTACACCGCCGACGTGGATCTGACGTTGGGACGCCACGCCGCCAGTGTAGTCCGGCCGTAGTTGGGCCGTGTCCAGCGCAACTCTGCAACCTCAGATTGGTTCCTTTTTCATGCTCCGAATCAAACGCCTTATCCCAGTCGCCGTGCTGATGGCGACCGTCGGAGGCATGTACGCCCCGGCCGCACTCGCCTCCTCAAACCAGGAGGCGATCATCCAGGACGACGCGATGATGAAGGCCGATCCAGCCGGCACGCTGGCGATCTTCAAGTCGCTCGGCGTCACCCGTGTTCGCGTCGGGGTTGGTTGGAACTCGCTGGCCCCCAGCCCCAACTCGAAGAAGGCCCCGAGGAACTTCAAGGGCGGCTCGCCCACGTCGTACCCCGCCGCCGGCTGGGGCATCTACGACGCGATCGTGCGCGACGCCAAGGCCGACGGGATCCAGATCTACTTCCTGCTCACCGGCGGCGCCCCGCGGTGGGCCAACGGCCCCGGGATGCCGTCCGGCACCCACCCGCAGTGGAAGCCCAACGCCGTCCAGTTCGGCGCCTTCGCCAAGGCGGTCGGCACCCGCTACAACGGCCGCTACAAGCCCAAGGGTCAGAAGTCCGCGCTGCCGCGGGTGAACTTCTGGGCGATCTGGAACGAGCCCAACTACGGGTTCGATCTCGCGCCGCAGACCACCGGCGGCGGCTCGATCGAGACCGGCGCTGCGCTGTATCGCGGGCTGCTGGCACACGCCTGGGGCGGCCTTGCCCAGAGCGGCCACAAGCCCGGCAAGGACACGATCCTGATCGGCGAGGTCGCGCCCCGGGGCGTCGATGGCAACATCGGCAGCTTTCAAGGCGTCAAGCCGCTGCGGTTCCTGCGCGCGCTGTACTGCGTCGACTCGCGCTACAACGAGCTTCGCGGCTCGGCGGCCAGCGCCCGCGGCTGCCCGACGACGGCGTCTGGGTCACGCAGCTTCCGCAAGCAGAACCCGGGGCTGTTCAGCGCCAGCGGGTTCGCCGACCACCCCTACACCTCGCAGGCCAAGCCGGTGGCGCCGAACGTGCCGACCAGCCTGAACCCGAGGTCGCACCGTGGCGACCCGGACTTCACCGACCTCCCCCAGGTCCCGCGGCTGGAGGGCGTGCTCGACCACCTCAACCGGATCTACGGCTCCGGCAAGCACTACAACATCTGGAGCACCGAGTACGCGTACCGGACCAAGCCGCCGGACCCGGTCGGGACGAGCCTGTCCAACCAGGCCCTGTGGCTCAACCAGGCCGAGTACATCAGCTACAAGCAGCGCCGGATCTCGAGCTTCGACCAGTACCTGCTGGTCGACCCGCCCGGCGGCAGCTTCGCGAGCGGCCTGATGACCAACGCGCGCGTCCCCAAGCCGTCGTTCAGCGCGTGGGCGATGCCGATCTGGCTGCCGACCACGTCGACCCGTAAGGGCAAGCAGATCGAGGTCTGGGGCGCTGCCCGCCCGGCGCACTTCGCCAAGGGCACGCAGAAGGTCCAGATCCGCTTCCGCAGCGGCAGCAAGGGCGCCTTCAAGACGCTGAAGACGGTCACGCTGCACAACAAGCGCGGCTACTTCGACATCAAGATGTCGTTCCCGTCGAGCGGTCAGGTCAAGACCGAGTGGAACGGGATGACCGGCCGCACTCAGAACATCAAGGTCCGCTAGCGCCCCGGCGCCAGCGCATCCGCAGCAGTCAGCTTCCGCCCCGGTGGGTCAGCCCGCCGGGGCGGAGTGCTTTAAGCGCCACCCGGTGGCTGGGAACCCGGGTCGGGCTCGGTGCCCGACGAGGACGACGACTTGCTGCGCTGGCGCAGGGCGACGATCCCGAAGCCGATCGCGCCGACGACCAGGATCCCGAGCACGATCAGCAGCGGAGTGGGCAGGAACGAGGACCCGCCACCCCCGGAGTCGCCGCCGTTGCCGCCGATGCTCCCGATCTGGGCCAGCAGGGCCTTCTGGATCACGTCGTAGCAGTTCGTGTACTCCTTGATGTCGGCCGGCATCGAGTTCAGCGAGCTGCGGAGCTGTGCGGCCGTGTAGTGGGAGGTGAGGCGCGCGTGCGCGTTGCAGTCGGCGACGGCCGGAGGGAGCTTTCCGGCGGCCGACGCGGACGCGGGCAGCGCCACCGCAATCGCGGCCAGCGCCAGCAGCAGAGCGATCAGCTTTCGTGACATCGCGGCACAAGGTTATGCGGCTTGGTGGTCCTGGGGCGGGGCTCCTGCGCCGGCGGGGTCCTCCGGGGCCTTGTATCGTCGCCGCCCCGTGCCGCTGCCTCAGTCGATCCGCGGCCGCGTTCCCGACCGCGTGCGCGACGCTCACGCCCTGCGCGCGGTGGCGCTGGCCGGTGGTCTGATCCCGCCCCGCCCGATGCATTCCGAGGCGGAGGCCCGGACGCTGGCGCGGCTGTGCCGCGGCGCCCGGCGGGTGGTCGAGCTCGGCGTGTACGAGGGCTCCTCGGCGGTGATGTTCTGCCGCGCGCTGGACCGCGGGGCCGAGCTGCACCTGATCGATCCGTTTGTGGACGAGAGCGGCGCGGCGCTGCCACCGGGCTGGTCCTCGACCCCGACCGCCGCCCGTCTGACGGTGTGGCGCGCCGCCTGGCGCGGCGGCCCGAAGGTCCGCTGGCACATCGCCCGCAGTCAGGACGTAGGTCGGCGCTGGACCGCAGGCCCCGTCGACCTGGTGTTCATCGACGGCGACCACAGCCTCGAGGGCTGCCGGGAGGACTGGGAAGCCTGGAACGGACCATGTGGTCCCCGGTGGCGCCGTGGCGTTCCACGACGCACGCCTGGGCCGAGCCGCCGGCGGCGGCGGACCCGGACCCACCGAGGTGGTCGATGGGCTGTTCAGGGGACCGCGGCTCCCCGAGGGCTGGGTGCTTGCCGACGAGATCGACACGCTGGTCGTCGTGCGGCGGACGCTACGGCCCGCTGGTCCGCCAGCGGCTCTGACCACCTAGTGGGATCCACTAGCCTCCGGCCGCGGCGTACACAGCGCGGAGCGCCCGCGCCGCCACATCCGGGGCCGCGACCTCCCGGACCCGCGCGATCGCACGCGCACCCGCCACCGGGTCGCCTCGCAGCCTCCCGATCACCTCGGCCAGCGCCTGGGAATCGCCCGCCGGCACCAGCCAGTCGTCTGGCACCAGCTCGGGCAGCGCGCCGATCCGCGAGCCGGCCACCGGCAGCCCGGCGGCCATCGCCTCGGCCGCGGCGAGGCCAAACGTCTCGGCCGAGCGGGAGGGGACCACGGCCACGGCGGCCTCCCGCCGCAGCCGCGCCAGCTCGGGGTCGCCGACGCGCCCGAGGAACGTGACCGACGGGCCGGCGATCGCGGCCAGCCGATCGCGCTCGGGCCCATCGCCCGCGATCACCAAGGGGATCCCGGCGATCGCACAGGCCTGGATCGCCACCTCGACGCCCTTCTCGGGGGCCAGCCGCGAGACCACCAGCGCGTGGCCTCCGTCCGGCGCAGCCGACGGCACCGCGGCGAAACCGCGGATCAGATGCGGCACCACGAACGCCTCGCCGACCGGCGCACTCGAGCTCGTCCAGCCGCCGCAGCGAGAACCGGCTGGGAACCACGAACGCATCGACCAGCGACGCGACCCTCGGCTGCCACGCGGCGATTCCGGCGGCGTAGGTGACCGCCTCGGCGATGGAGCCGCGGCAGTTGCGCAGGACCCCGGGGAGCGTGTTGCGGCCGTGGCAGCGGGTGCACTCCTCGCCGTGGGTAAAACACACTCCGACCGCACAGACCAGCCGGTACTGGTGTAGGTGCAGGACGACCCGGGCGCCGGCGTCGCGCGCCGCGGCGAGCGCCCGCCAGCCGAGCGTCGGGTGCAGGTTATGGGCGTGGACGATCCGCGCTCCGGTGCGCCGCACCGCCCGCGCGACCGTGTCGGGCCTCAGCCCGCCGCCGACGACCCCCGCGGCCGCCTGCAGGCGGCCGACCGAGGCCGAGTCGCGCGTCAGCAGCTCGGCGTCCTCCCCCAGCCGTTCGCGGGTCAGCCACACGAGCTCGGACACGGCGCGCTCCTCGCCCCCCGTCGTCCGGTAGCGGTTGTGGAGGTGGAGGATCAAGCGCCCGGGTCCAGGCCCTGCGGGCCGCTCCGCGCTCAGCCCTGAGCGCTCTGTACCTGGACGCCCGGAGCGGGCGGCGCGCCGGGGCCGAGCAGCGCCGACGCCCGCGTGCCGATCGCCGCCGGCGTTCCGGTCCAATTCGGGGCGACGGCGAACCGGACCACCCGGAATCCGCCCTTGACCGTGCGGTCTGACAGCAGCCGCGTGCCGGCGGGAGGCGGCGACGGCGGCGCCTGGTAGAAGCTGCCGACGACGTCGACCTCGCCGACGCTGATCGGCTTGTCCTGCGGCTGGGTCCAGGGCACGCCACGCAGGTAGATCGCCAGCGGCTGGCTGGCGAACCCGGAGTCGTAGGCGACGACCGCGCGCGGTCCCGTGGCCGTGCCGAGCGCCGAGGCGACGCCGCGCCAGTCGGGGCGCTGATACTGCGGGTCGTTCCCGATCCGCACGTTGGCGTACACGAACCCGGCCAGCAGCACCACCGCCAGCGCGTACCCGGCCGGGCGGGCCCGGGGCACCGTGCAGGCGGCGCCGAGCAGCACCGCCAGCGGGATCCAGGCGGGCGCGAAGTTGCGCGGCACCACGTAGTCGCTGCCGAACTCGGCGAGGATGATCGGCAACAGGATCACGACCGCCGACAGCGCCGCCGCGATCCCCGCGCCACGTTTGTAGCGGCGATCGCCGGCCAACAGGATCAGGGCGGCCACGACCGCGGCCAGGACCGCGGCACCCAGTAGACCCTTGGTCACCAGCGAGCTCTGATACAGCGAGCCCAGGCCGAGGTCGACCGGAATCTGCTTGATCCGGACCGACAGCGGGAACGCCTTGATCCACTCCAGCGGGTGCGAGGTGTCGCCCACCGCCAGCGGCAGGATCGCCACCTGGACGACGGCCACCGACGCGGCGGCGATCAGCGCCGAGCGGCGGCGCAGCGCCAGCACCAGCCACACCCCCTCGGGGGCGACCAGGAAGCCGGCGAAGAAGTGCGTGAGCACCGCCAGCGAGCTGCATACCGCCCACCAGGCCAGGTTGCGGTGCGAGGGGTTGCGCAGCGAGCGCGCGAAGAACCAGAACGACAGCCCGCACAGGACCGTGAACAGCATGTACGACCTGGCCTCCTGCGAATACCAGATCAGAAACGGGCTGAGCGCGGCCAGTGCCGCGGCGACGATCCCGGCGGCCCGTGACACGAGCTCGCGGCCGCACAGGTAGGCGATCGGGATCACCAAGGTCCCGAGCAGCGCCGACAGCGAGCGCAACCCGGCCTCGCCGGTGCCGAACACCTTCGCCCACAGCCAGGCGAGGATGAAGTACAGCGGCGGCGTGGTCTCGTTGACGTGGACCTGGTGCAGCAGTGCGCCGAAGCCCAGGTGCATCTCGTGCACCGTGGTGGCTTCGTCGAGCCAGTAGCTCTGGCTGGAGAGCGTGCCGAACCGCAGGACGGCACCGATCAGGACGATAACTGCGAGGATCCACAGTTCCGGCGCGATCATCTCCAGCCGCACCCTGGACTCAGTCCGGGCCGCCGAATCGGGGCCCGTGCGGACCGGGATGAGCATGCGCGCCAGTGTACGCAGCCGATTCCCTATCCTGCCCCGCTTGCGCAGACCGACCCGACGAACCCTGGCGGCGATCGCCGCGATTGCGATCGTGGCCGCAATTGTCGCCGGCTGCGGCGGTGGCGGCTCGAGCTCGTCCCCGCCGCCGGTGAAGCTGCCCCCGCCACGGACCGCGCCGATGTTCTCGATCTTCGAGGCCGAGGCGCAGCTGCGCGGCACGCCCGCCCAGACCGCGCAGAACATCGACCTGCTGCGCAAGCTCGGGGCCGACGTGATCCGGCTGTACATGCCCTGGAACCAGCTGGCGCCGCACCCGACCTCGCACACCAGGCCGAACTTCGACGCCACCGACCCCAGCTCATACTCGGCGGCCACGTGGGCGATCTACGACACGATCATCCGCGACGCCACCGCACGCGGCATCGGGATTGACCTGACGATCGGTGAGCCGGTGCCGCTGTGGGCGACGGGCAGCGGCGCGCCGCCCGGCGGGCCGCACCTGCAGTGGAAGCCCTCGGCCCCGGATTTCGCCGACTTCGTCAAGGCGGTCGGCACCCGCTACAGCGGCGACTACACGCCGCCCGGCGCCTCCAAGCCGCTGCCCCGGGTCAAGTTCTGGGCGATCTGGAACGAGCCCAACTACGGCGTCGACCTAGCCCCGCAGGCGATCCACCACTCGACGGTCGAGGTGTCGCCGCGGCTGTACCGCGACCTGGTCGACGCCGCCTGGGGCGCGCTACACGACACCGGCCACGGCAAGGACACGATCCTGATCGGCGAGACCGCCCCCCGCGGGCTGACGACCGGCAACAACCCCGGCAACTTCTCGGGGATGGTCCCGCTGCGCTTCATCCGCGCGCTGTACTGCGTCGGGTCCTCGCTGAAGCCGCTGCAGGGCCAGGAGGCCGCCGAGCGCGGCTGCCCCACCGACGCCGCCGGCTCCAAGCGGTTCCGCAGCGCCCACCCCGGCCTGTTCGAGGCCACCGGGTTCTCCGACCACCCGTACCCGCAGGGGCGGATCCCGCCCAACGTGCCGACGCCGAACCAGCCCGACTACGCGGATCTGCCGATGATCCCCAAGCTCGAGCGCACGCTCGATCAGCTCCAGACCGTGTACGGCTCGCACAAGCGCTTCCCGATCTACTCGACCGAGTTCGGCCTCCAGACCAACCCGCCCGAGAAGATCGCCCGGGCGATCGACTCGGTGACCGCTGCCTACTTCCTGAACTGGTCCGAGTACATCTCGTGGCGCAACTCGCGGATCCGCTCGTATGACCAGTACCTGCTGACCGACCCCCCGGAGGGCAACTTCGCGACCGGCCTGGAGTACTCGACCGGCCAGCCCAAGCCACAGCTGTACGACGCCTACCGGATGCCGCTGTATCTCCCGGTGACGAAGTTCAAGCAGGGACAGGCGGTCGAGGTCTGGGGCGATGCCCGCCCGGCGCACTTCGTGCGTAAGGACACGAAGTCCCCCCAGCGGGTCAGGATCCAGTTCCGGAAGGGGTCGTCTGGGTCGTTCGACACACTGAAGACCGTGTCGATCACCGACAAGAACGGGTACTTCGACATCAAGATGCAGTTCCCCGACAGCGGCACCGTACGCTTGGCGTGGGCCTACCCCCATGGGCCGACGATCTACAGCCGGCCCGTTTCGGTGAACGTCTCGTAGTCCTCGCCCATCGCCTGGGGACTGGTGGCCGCCGCAACTTCGCCGGCTCTGGCGAGTTCTGAATCAGAGCGACGAGGCCGTGGCGGAGTGATCTGTCCCCCGCCCCGCAACGCCCGACACATGCCCCGCCTTCACCTCCGTTCAACCCTGCCGCTGCTGCGAGTGCTGCTGCTGACCGCCGCGATCTCGCTGATCCCGGCGTCTGCCGCGCTCGCCTCCCACAGCCAGGTGTCGGTGTTCGAGGATGACGTCAACCTCCAGGTCGACCCGGCCGGGACGCTCGCCCAGATGCGCCTGCTCGGGGCCAACCAGGTCCGGGTCGCGGTCCGTTGGCAGCTGATCGCGCCCAAGCCGACTTCGCGCCAGCGTCCCAAGCACTTCAACGCCGCCAATCCGGCGTCCTACCCCGCCGCCTCGTGGGGGATCTACGACGCGATCGTGACCCAGGCCAAGGCCCAGGGGATCACGCCGAACTTCGACCTGCTCGGGGGCTCGCCGATCTGGGCCACCGGCCCGGGCGCTCCGCGTGACGGCCGGCCGCACTTCAACTGGTCCCCGAACCCGAAGGAGTTCGGACAGTTCGCCCAGGCCGTGGCCACGCGCTACAGCGGCAACTACAACCCGACCACGAACAAGCTCGACCCGGGCAATCAGACCGACCTCCCCCGGGTCGGCCTGTGGTCGGTGTGGAACGAGCCCGACTACGGGCCCAGCCTCGCCCCTCAGGGCGTCCCCGGCCACCTCAAGATCGAGAACAGCCCGCGGATGTACCGCAACCTCGTCGACGCGACCTACACGGCGCTGAAGCGGACCGGCCACGGACACGACCGGCTGATGTTCGGCGAGCTGGCGCCGCGCGGGGCGGAGAACTGGGGCGTGTTCTCGGGGATGAAGCCGCTGATCTTCCTGCGCGCGATGTACTGCGTGGACTCCCAGTACCGACCGCTGCGCGGCGCCGCCGCCGCGATCCGAGGCTGTCCCACCAACGCCGCCGGCTCGCGCCAGTTCCGGGCCAAGAACCCGGCGCTGTTCACCGCCGCCGGCGTCGCCGACCACCCGTACATGCGGTGGTATCCCCCCAACCGCGAGAAGTTCCCGGACCCCAACAACACCTCGCTGGGGCAGATCGGCAACCTCACCCGCAGCCTCGACCGCCTCAACCGGGTGTACGGCTCGCACAAGCGCTTCCCGATCTACAACACCGAGTTCGGCTACATCACGACGCCGCCCAAGCACGACACCAAGAAGACCCCCTGGGTCGGGCAGGCCAAGGCCGCCTACTACCTCAACTGGGCTGAGTACATCTCGTGGCGCAACCCCCGGATCATCTCGTTCTCCCAGTACCTGCTGTATGACCCGCTCCCCGCCCGGCCCGACACCGACTGGGGCGGGTTCGCCAGCGGCCTGCTGAGCTACGGCAAGCACAAGCCGAAGGCCACCTACGCCGCCTGGCGGCTGCCGCTGTACCTGCCGGTGACGTCGGCCACGCGGGGACGCAGCCTCGAGTTGTGGGGCTGCGCGCGGCCCGCTCCGTACGCCAGGAACGACACCGGCGCGGCCAACCCGGTCGAGATCCAGTTCCAGCGCAACTCGCGGGGCAAGTTCACGACGCTTCGGACGATTGCCGTCAACGACCCGAAGGGCTACTTCGACCTGCACCTGAGGTTCCCCGGCAACGGGACGGTCCGCCTCGCCTGGACCTACCCCGCATCCGACCAGCTGCTGGGGTACTTCGACCCGCTCAAGCCGCACACGATCTTCAGCCGGTCCCAGCGGATCTCGCTGCATTGACATACTTCACGCCGATGCCGTCCAACGGCGCCAGCGAGCTCGTCACCCGCCTCGAGGCGATCTGCGGGGCCGAGCACGTGCTGGTGCATCCGGACGAACTGGCCACGTACCGCTCCGACGGACTGGCGCACCTCCGCGAGACGCCGGTCGCCGCCGTCCTGCCGGAGACCGCCGAGCAGGTCCAGCAGGTCGTCCGGGCGTGCTTTGAAGCCGAGGTCCCGTGGGTGGCCCGCGGCTCGGGCACCGGCCTGTCGGGCGGGGCGCTGCCGATCTCTGACGGGGTGCTGATCGTGCTCGCGCGAATGCGCCGGATCCTGTCGGTGTCGCTCGAGGACTCCGAGGTGGTCGTCGAGCCCGGCGTCACCAACCTCGCGGTTTCGCGCGCGGTCTCCCCCACGCACTTCTACCCGCCCGACCCGTCCAGCCAGATCGTCTGCTCGATCGGCGGCAACGTGGCCGAGAACTCCGGCGGCGCGCACTGCTTCAAGTACGGCTTCACGACCAATTACGTGACCGGGCTGGAGGTCGTGCTGACCGACGGGACGATCGTTGCGCTCGACCGCGACGCCCCCGGCTACGACCTGCTCGGCGCGTTCGTCGGCTCCGAAGGCACGCTGGGCGTGGCCACCAAGATCACGCTGCGCGTGATCCCCGTACCCGAGAGTGTCCGCACGCTCGTCGCGTTCTTCGACGACACCGTCGCCGCCGGCGAGGCGGTCAGCGAGATCGTCAGCGCCGGGATCGTGCCGGGCGCGATCGAGATGATGGACAAGCTCACGATCAAGGCCTCCGAGGCAGCCACCGGCGCGGGCTACCGGCTCGACGCCGGCGCCGCGCTGCTGGTCGAGCTCGACGGTCCCGACGACAAGTGCACCGCGCGCTTGGAGCAGGTGATGGACCTGTGCTCGAAGTCGGGGTCGATGGACGTCCGCGTGGCCGCAGACCGAGGAGGAGCGAGCGCTGATCTGGAGAGCCCGCAAGGCGGCGTTCGCCGCGATGGGCCGAATCGCCCCTGCCTACTACGTGCAGGACGGCGTGATCCCCAGGACCAGGCTGGCCGAGGTGCTCAGCCGGATCGAAGCGCTGGCCGCCGAGTACAAGCTCCAGGTGGCCAACGTGTTTCACGCCGGGGACGGCAATCTGCACCCGCTGATCTGCTACGACGCCGGCCGCGAGGGCGAGGCCGAGCGCGCCGAGGAGCTGTCGGGCCTGATCATCAAGACGTGCGTCGACGCCGGCGGGTCGATCACCGGCGAGCACGGCGTCGGCGTCGACAAGAAGGCCTACATGCCCTCGATGTTCTCCGAAGCCGATCTGGAGACGTTCCAGCGGCTGCGCTGCGCATTCGATCCGCACGGGCTGGCCAACCCCGGGAAGGTGATGCCGACGCCGCGGCTGTGCGGCGAGGTCCCCGGGCCCTACCGAGAGCACCCGCTCGAGCGCGCCGGCGTCGCAGAGCGGTTCTAGTGGGCTCCATCGAACGTTTCGGTGGGGTCCACTAATGGCCTCAGAGCTCCGGCCCGAGACATACGAGCAGGCGGCGGCGGGTCTCGGCGCAGCCTCGGCCGAACGCCAGGCGGTGCGGATCCACGGCGCGGGGACCAAGTTCGAGTGGGGCGGCCTCGGCGTCGAGCCCGATGTCGAGCTGCACACCACCGGCCTCAACGAGATCGTCGAGCACAACGTCGGAGACCTGACCGCGATCCTCCAGGCGGGGGTGCCGCTGGCCGAGGCCGAGGAACTGTTTCGCTCCGAGGGCCAGATGCTGTCGCTCGATCCGCCGCTCGGATACGGAGACGCCCAGGACGCCACGATCGGCGGCGTCATCGCGACCGCCGACTCGGGCCCGCTGCGCCACCGCTACGGCGCCGCGCGCGACCTGGTGGTGGGGATGACGGTCGCGCTCAGCGACGGGACGATCGCCAAGTCCGGCGGCAAGGTGATCAAGAACGTCGCCGGGTACGACATCGCGAAGCTGTTCTCGGGGGCGTTCGGAACGCTCGGGGCGATCCTCGAGGTCTGCGTGCGGCTGCACTCGGCCCCGCCCGACACCGCGACGGCGATCGGCTCCACCGACGATCCGACCGTGCTCGGGGCGGCCGCGGCGCAGCTGACGATGGCGCCGCTCGAGCTCGAGGCGCTCGACGTGGCGTGGCGCTCGGGCCGCGGCGAGGTGCTCGCGCAGCTCGGCGGTCCCGGCGCGCAGGAGCGGGCGAAGCGGGTCGCCGTGCTGATGCGCGAGGCGAGGCTCGATGCGGTCGAGATCCCCGACGACGACGCCGACGTTTGGCGGCGCCAGCGGGCCGGGCAGCGCTCCGAGCGAGCCGCGATTCTGCGCGTGTCCACCCGGCCCAGCCTGCTGGCCGAGGTCGTCCGGGCGACCGCGGGGGCCGGCGGGACGCTGGTCGGGCGGGCCGCGCTCGGGCTGAGCTGGGTCGAGGTCGAGGCCGAGCAGGTGCCCGCGCTACGGGACCGCCTGGGGGCCAGCGCCGCCTCGGTGCTGCTCGACGTCCCCGCCGCGGCGCGCGACCGGCTCGAGCCGTGGGGTGCCCAGGAGGGCGCCGCGCTCGAGCTGATGCGCCGGATCAAGATGCGCTTTGACCCCGCCGGGGCCTGCAACCCCGGGGTGTTCGTGGGAGGGATCTAGTAGTGGCCGCCGACGCAAATACGCTCGCATTCGAGTCACCACTGGCGGGTAGCACCAAGGAGGAGCGATGACCGCGTTTGACACCCACCGGCCGCCGCAAGCCGAGCTGCTCGACGACTGCGTCCACTGCGGGTTCTGCCTCGAGACCTGCCCGACGTACGTGCTGTGGGGCAACGAGGCCGACTCGCCGCGCGGGCGGATCGTGCTGATCGGCGAGGGCCTGACTGGTGACGGACCGATGTCTCGACGAGATGGCCACGCACTTCGACCGCTGCCTGGGCTGCATGGCGTGCGTCACCGCATGCCCGTCGGGCGTCCAGTACGACCGCCTGATCGAGCGGGTCCGCCCCCAGGTCGAGCGCCACCACGCGCGGTCCCGCGGCCGAGAAGGGCCTGCGCCGGCTGCTGTTCGAGACGCTCCCCCACCCCAGGCGGCTGCGGGCGCTGGCGCCGCTGCTGATCGCCGGGCGCAAGCTCGGCACCGACAAGCTGCCGGGACGGATGGGCACGCTGGCCAAGGTGGCCCCCCAGACGACCGTCCGTCAGCTGCGCATCAGTCTCCCCGAGCGCACCCCCGCGGTCGGCGAGCAGCGCGGGCGGGTGGCGCTGCTGCTGGGCTGCGTGCAGCGGGTGTTCTACGCCGACGTCCACCGGGCCACGATCCGGACGCTGGCCGCCGAGGGGTTCGAGGTGCTCGCGCCCGAGCTCGCCCGAGTGCTGCGGCGCGCTGCAGCTCCACTCCGGCGAGGAGGAGGCGGCGGTCGCGCGGGCCCGCAACACGATCGCGGCGTTCTCGTCGCTGGGCGAGGTCGACCACATCGTCACCAACGCCGCCGGCTGCGGCTCGGCGATGAAGGAGTACGGCGAGCTGCTCGACACCGACGAGGCCCGCCGCTTCTCCGAGCGCGTCTGCGACGTCACCGAGCTGCTCGGCGTCGGTCGAGCCGCGCGCCCCGCGCGGCGCGCTGCCGATGCGGGTCGTCTACCACGACGCCTGCCACCTGGCCCACGCCCAGCGCGTGCGCGCCCAGCCGCGCGAGCTGCTGGCCGCGATCCCCGGCCTGGATCTGCTCGAGGTGACGGTCGAGCCGGCCGTGTGCTGCGGCTCGGCCGGCGTCTACAACCTGCTCCAGCCCGAGGCGGGCGCCGAGCTCGGCGCCCGCAAGGCGCAGCAACCTGCTCGACACCGGCGCCGAGGCGATCGCCGCCGGCAACCCGGGCTGCGCGGCCCAGCTCGACCTGCACCTGCGCGAGCTCGGCCGGCCGCTGCCGGTCTATCACCCGATCGAGCTGATCTGGCGGTCGATCGCGGCCTCGAGCGCCGACCGCGCGGCCGGCGCCGGGAACTAGTCGGCGTACATCCGCTCGATCTCGGCCTCGTACTTGGCCGCGATCGGGCGCGCTTGAGCTTCATCGTCGGCGTCAGCTCGTCGCCGCCGGGCAGCCAGTCGCCGGGGACGATCGTGAACTTCTTGATCTGCTCGACCCGGGCGAGGTGCTCGTTGGCGTCGTCGATCGCCTCCTGGATGGCCGCCACGACCGTCGGCTCCGCGGCCAGCCGCTCGAGCGCGGTGTCGGCGACGCCCTGCTGCTGGGCCCACTGGGGCGCGAAGTCGGCGTCGAGCACGATCAGCGCGGTGTTGTACTTGCGCTGGTCGCCGATGCAGATCGCCTGGCCGATCAGCGGGCTGGCGGACTTGATCTCGGCCTCGATGTTGGCCGGCGACATGTTCTTGCCCGCGGAGTTGATGATGATCTCCTTCTTGCGATCGACGATCCTCAGGTAGCCGTCGTCGTCGATCTCGCCGATGTCGCCGGTGTGCAGCCAGCCGTCGGAGTCGAGCGCCTCGGCGGTCTTCTCCGGCGAGTTGCGGTAGCCGACCATCACGAACTCGCCGCGGACCAGCAGCTCGCCGTCGTCGGCGATCCTCAGCTCGACCCCCGGGGAGGCGGGGCCGACGGTCCCGAGCTTGACCTGGCCGGGTCGGTTGGCCGCCCCGATCCCGCAGGTCTCCGACATCCCCCAGATCTCGGCCAGCTCGATCCCGAGCGCGTGGAAGAACTCGAGCACCTCGCGCGGCGTCGGCGCGGCGCCGACGTTGACCGCGACGCACCTGGTCGAGACCGAGCATCTCGCGCAGCTTGCAGAACAGCGTCGTCGTCGGCCCGCGCCACCGCCTGCTCGAGCTCGGCCGGCACCGGCTCGCCGGCCTGGCGCAGGCGGACCCGCTCGAGCGACGCCGCCATCGCGTCCTCGATCGGCTTGCGCTGCTCGGCGGGCTGGCCGGCCTGCATCGTCTCCAGCCCAGCCTTGAGCTTCTCCCAGATCCGCGGGACCGCGAAGAACCAGGTCGGACGGACCTGGGGCAGGTAGGAGAGGATCGCGCGCGGGTCGGGGCAGGTGGTGACGCGTGCCGGCGTAGATCACGGGGATGTACAGGTGCGCCATGCGCTCGGCGATGTGCGCGGCGGGCAACCACGAGATCACCTTGCTGCCGGGCACCAGCGGGACCATCTGCTCGACCCCCTGGGCCGAGAACATGATCGCGTGGTGGGTCAGCTGGACGCCCTTGGGATGACCGGTGGTGCCCGACGTGTAGATCAGCGTCACGATGTCCTCGGGGCCGGTCTGCGCGGCGGCCGCGACGGCGTCGAAGCCGGGGTTTGAGCCCTCGACCTCCGACAGCGGCAGCGTGCCCTCCGGCGCCTCGCCGTCGACCACGATCACGTGCTCGAGCGCGGGCAGGTGCTCGCGGGCGGCGAGGATCGCCGGCAGGTGGGCCTGCTCGATGATCGCCACTCGCGCGCCGGCGTCGCGGCACAGGAACTCGATCTCGGCCGGCGGGTAGGTCACGTAGATCGAGAACGGAGTGGCGCCGACCGTCACCGCGGCCAGGTCGGCCACGTGGAACTCGGGGCGGTTGCCGAGCATGATCGCGACCGTGTCCCCGCGGCCGACTCCGAGCCCGGCGAGCCCGCCGGCGAACGCGTCGACTCGGGTCAGCAGCTCCGACCAGGTCAGCGAGACGGCGTCGTCGGCGGTGCGGACCGCGACCAGGTCGGGGTGGGAGGCGGCCGTGCGGCGGAGCGCCTCGGTCACGGTCGGAGCGTCGACGGCGCGCTCCTGGGCCGGGGTGATCGTGGTGCTCTCCATCTGTCCTCCGCTCTCTCCTAAGACTGGCTGGCCGGCCAAAAACCTAGCTTAGCGGCGACTTCGCAGCGGCCTGGCCGCGCGCTGGGGTCAGCGGACGTTGAAGCCCGAGCCGTTCAGCGTCGAGATGTCGTTCGACAACCCGATCACGAACAGCAGCACGATCAGCACGAAGCCGACGACCCCGGCGCGCTCCATCACCTCGAACGGGATCCGCTTGCCCCTGACCTTCTCGGCGATCGCCCAGAACACGTGGCCGCCGTCGAGCGGCAGGAACGGGAACAGGTTGATGATCCCCAGCGACAGCGAGATCAGCGCGAGCACCTCGAGCGCCTGCGTCGTGCTCTGCGAGAACGACTCCTGGGTGACCGTGTAGCCGCCCACGATCCCGTTGAGCTGCTTGCGTTCCTGGGGCTCGAAGATCCGCACGAGCACGCCGACGGTCGAGCGGGTGACGCTCCACAGACCGCTGGCGGTCAGCGACGCGGCGTGCCCCGGCGCCACCGACGCCTGCGTTGAATCGAACTCGAATCCGACCAGCGGGCGCTTGTCGACGCTCGTAGCGCGGTCGCACGTCGAACGTCACCAGGTTGCCGCCGCGCTTGACCACGATCTTGGCCGGGGTGGCGGCCTCGCAGTCGTTGACGGTCGAGCCGCTGGCGCAGCCGTGCGTGCCGAGCTGCGCGCGCAGACGGTCGGGGCTGCCGGTGACGCCGTCGACCGATACGAGCTGGTCGCCGGGCTTGAGCACCTTCGCGGCCGGGGTCCCCTTCTCGATCACCGCGACCCGCTTGCTGGCGACCGCCTGGCCGTTGGCCAGGAACAGCACCCACACGATCACGAACGCGATCACGATGTTCACCACCGGTCCGGCCATGATCACCACGATCCGCTTCCACACCTTCTGGTTGTAGTAGGCCCGTGGCACCACCTCCTCCGGCAGCTCCTCGCGCGGGTTCATCCCGGTGATCTTCACGTAGCCGCCGAGCGGGATCGGGCCGATCCCGTACTCGGTCTCGCCCCGGCGGAACTTGAGCAGCATCGGCCCGAAGAACAGCGAGAAGCGCTCCACGCGCATGCCGACGGCCTTGGCCGCGACGAAATGGCCGGCCTCGTGGAGCAGGATCAGCGCCGAGAACCCCAGGAACGCCAGGACGTAGGACACGCCACGAGTTTGGCAGGCCCACCATAAGAGTTTCGAAGAAGGCCCGGGCCCGGGTGAGGCGCCTCAGGCGGCCGCGCGGGCGTCGATCAGCTCGGCCGCGACCCTCCGGGCGTCGGCGTCGGCCTCCCCCAGCGACTCGAACGAGTGGACCGACTCGGCGGGGAGCTCGGCCAGCGTGTCCTCGATCACCGCCGCGATGTCCAAGAATCCGCAGCCGCCCGGCCATGAACGCGTGGACCGCGACCTCGTTGGCCGCGTTGAGCGTGCACGGCGCGGTCCCGCCGGCGAGCCCGGCCTCGCGCGCCAGCCGCAGGCAGGCGAACGTGTCGACGTCGACCTGCTCGAACGTCAGCGCGCCGAGCTCGACGAGGTCCAGCGGGCGGACCGGGACGTCGACCCGGTCGGGGTAGTGCAGCCCGTAGGAGATCGGCACCCGCATGTCCGGATAGCCGAGGTGCGCGAGCGTCGCGCCGTCGCACAGCTGGATCAGGCTGTGGACGATCGACTGGGGGTGCACGACCACGTCGATCCGCTCATACGGCGTGCCGAACAGGTGGTGGGCCTCGATCAGCTCCAGCCCCTTGTTCATCAGCGTGGCCGAGTCGATCGTGATCTTGCCGCCCATCGCCCACGTGGGGTGCGCGAGCGCCTGCTCGACGGTGACGTGGCTCAGCTCGCTCGCGGTGCGGCCGCGAAACGGGCCGCCCGAGGCCGTCAGGATCACCCGGTCGACGGTCCCCGCACGCTCGGAGGAGATCAGCTGGTGGATCGCGGAGTGCTCGGAGTCGACCGGGATGATCGCCGCGCCGGTGGCCTGCGCCAGCTGCGTGACCAGCTCGCCCCCGACGACCAGCGACTCCTTGTTGGCCAGCGCCAGATCGATCCCCTCGCCCAGCGTCGCGACCGTCGGCACCAGGCCGGCCGAGCCGACGATCCCGTTGAGCACCAGCTCGCAGTCGCCCTCGGTGATCAGCGCAGACCAGCCCCTCGGGACCCGACAGCACCTCGCCGTCGGTCCAGGCCTCGCTGGCGCGCGCGGCCGCGTCCGGATCCGACAGCGCGATCCGCTGCACCCCGTGCTCGCGCGCCTGCACGAGCAGCTGCTCCCAGGCGCCGGCGGCGCTCAGCGCGACGACCTCGAGGTCCGCGCCGGCCCTCGAGACGACGTCGAGGGCCTGGACGCCGATCGAGCCCGTGGAGCCGAGGATGGCCAGGCGGCGCGGCACAGCGCGATTGTAGGCCGGGGGTGAGCCCGCTCGTGCCCGGGTTCGGCCGGCGCTCAGTGCGGCATCACGGCGAGCCACACGTAGTAGCCGGCCACGAGCGTGAACAGGGCCGCGTCGGCGCGGTCGAGCACGCCGCCGTGCGGTCCGAACAGGGTCCCGGCGTCCTTGGTGCCGGCGTCGCGCTTGATCACCGACTCGAACAGGTCGCCGATCGGGCCGAGCACCGCGACCGCGATCCCCAGCAACAGCGCGTCTCCCTGGGTCAGCCACGGCTGGTAGAGGCCGGCCAGGAACACCGCGACCACCGCCGCGATCATTCCGCAGGCGAGGCCCTCGACGGTCTTGTTCGGGGAGATGCTGGGCGCCAGCGGGCGGCGGCCGAACAACCGCCCTCCCAGGTAGGCGCCGGTGTCGCCGATGAACGTCCCGATCAGCACGTCGATGATCACCGCGTTGCCGTGCGGGAGCTCGCGCAGCAGCGCGGCGTGAGCGAACGCGAACCCGATCCAGTAGACGCCGAGCAGCGTCCCCGCGATCGAGATCGTCGGCTGGCGCTCGCCGCGGGCGACGGTGAGCAGGAACAGCACCGGCAGCGTCGCCATCGCGACTTCGACGACCTGGCGCTGGCCGCCGTAGACGCCGGCCAGCACCATCCCGGCGAGCGCGGCGAAGCCCACGATCGGCAGCGGCTTCCAGCGGTCGAGCATGCGATAGAGCTCGTACATGCACAGCCAGCCGACCACGATCACGAACAGCGCGAACGCGATCCCGCCGGCCTCGACGAACACGATCACGAGCACGGCCAGCGGGATCGCCACCAGCACCCGCAGAAGCAGCTCCGAGCTCCTCCCCCGCTGCCTGCGGGACTTGCCCTCGCTCGATCGCTCGCGGGCTCGCTCGCGCCGCCGGTCGCGGTCGCGCTCGCGGTCGCTGTCCCGATCGCGGTCGCGTGGGCGGCCCGAGCTGCGGGAGCGGCGCGGGTCGGGCGGCCGGCGGCGCCCAGATGACACGCTAGTGGGTCTCCCGGAAACGTGGTGCTGGAAAGGGCGAGGTCCGGGGGCCACCAGGCAAGGACGCAGGAGCCGTGGCGCAGCAGCGCTGCGCGAGGCTCCGAGGACGCCGCATGGCGGTCAACCGGGACCGCAATTTCCGGCGCAACGTTTCAGGGAGGCCCACTATCTCCCTCCGAAGCGCCTGCTGCGCGACGTGAACTGCGCCAGGCTCTGCTCGAAGGCCGCGCGCGAGAAGTCCGGCCACAACTCATCGCGGAACACCAGCTCGGAGTAGGTGCCCTGCCACAGCAGGAAGTTCGAGCTCCGCTGCTCGCCGCTGGTGCGGATGATCAGGTCGGGGTCGTGCATGTCGGGCGCGTACAGGTGGGCGCGGAACGCTTCCTCGGAGTCGCCTGTAAAGCTTCGCGCTGCGTCGATGATCTCCGCCCTGCCGCCGTAGTTGAAGGCCACGCAGAACGTGATCCGGGTGTTGCCCGCGGTCATCTCCTCGGCCCACTGGATGCGGTCGACCAGCGCCGGCGGCACGGGGTGGCTGCGGCGGCCGATGAACCGGATCCGCACGCCCTCCTCGTGCAGATCGGGCGTCTCGGCCTCGATCCGGCGCTCGAACATCGCCATCAGGCCGGACACCTCGTCATCGGGCCGGTTCCAGTTCTCGGTCGAGAACGAGTACACGGTGAACTCCCTCACGCCGAAGTCGACGGCGTCGCGCAGGCGCGACTTGACGACGTCAGCGCCGGCCTCGTGGCCGGCGATCACCGGCAGCCCACGGTTGCGCGCCCAGCGGCCGTTGCCGTCGGTGATGATCGCGACGTAGCGGGCACGGGCGTCCGCCACGCTAGTGGGCTCCGTCGAGACGGGGTCCACTAGACCTCGAGGATCTCTTCTTCCTTGTGCTTGAGCGCCTCGTCGAGCTCTGAGATGCGGCCGTCGGTGACTTTCTGGAGCTCGAGCTCGGCGCGGTGCTCGTCGTCGGATCCGGCCTCGCCGGCCTCCTTGAGCTCCCGGAGGTCGTGCATCACGTCGCGGCGGATGTTGCGGATCGCGACCCGCCCTTCCTCGGCGATGTTGCGGACCACCTTGACCAGCTGCTTGCGGCGCTCCTCAGTCAGCTCCGGGACCGCCAAGCGGATCAGGTTGCCGTCGTTGTTCGGCGTCAGCCCGACGTCCGATTCGAGGATCGCCCGCTCGATCGCCTTGATCGAGCTCTTGTCGTAGGGCTGGATCGTCAGCAGCCGCGCCTCGGGCGCGCTGATCGTCGCGAGCTGCTTGAGCGGCGTCGCGGTGCCGTAGTAGTCGACGTTGATCCGGTCCAGCAGCGCTGGGCTCGCGCGGCCGGTCCGCACCGAGCCGAACTCGTGCCGGATCGCGTCCACCGATTTGTGCATGCGGTCGCGAGCGTCGGCCAGGAGCCCGTCGATCATCTCCGTGTCAGTCATGGTCTCACCAGGGTGCCCACACGCTCACCGGACACTATCTTGTCGATGTTTCGCCCATCGGCCATGTTGAAGACGATGATCGGGAGATTGTTGTCCATGCACAGCGCGAACGCGGTCGAGTCCATCACCTGCAGGCCGCTGGTGAGCGCGTCCTTGTGCGTGATCTCGGGGATGAACTCCGCGTTGGGATCCTTGGCCGGGTCGGCCGTGTACACCCCCTCGACGCCGTTCTTGGCCATCAGCACGACCTCCGCATGCAGCTCGGCGGCTCGCAGCGCGGCGGCGGTGTCGGTGGTGAAGAACGGGTTGCCGGTGCCGGCGGCGAAGATCACGATCCGGTGCTTCTCGAGGTGGCGGATCGCCCGCCTGCGGATGTAGGGCTCGGCGACCTCAGAGATCGTGATCGCCGACTGCACCCGGGTGGCGACGTCCAGCTTCTCGAGCGCGTCCTGGAGCGCCAACGCGTTGAGCACGGTGGCCAGCATCCCCATGTAGTCGCCGGTGGCTCGGTCCATGCCGCGCGCGGCCTCGGCGAGCCCGCGATAGATGTTGCCGCCGCCGACGACGATCGCCACCTCGACGCCGCGGGCGTGGACCGACGCAATCTCCTTGGCCACGGCCCGCACGCGCTCGGGGTCGGTCCCGTAGGCGAGATCGCCCATCAAGGCCTCGCCGGACAGCTTCAGCAGCACCCGGCTGTAGACGGGCGGGGTCACAGAGGTGGCGCTCACGCGCTCATTCTTCCCGGTTTGGCGGATCAGGCGCCGACGGCGAACCGCACGAACCGCCGGATCACGACGTTCTCGCGGGTCTCGTCGGCCAACTCGATCCGCAGCTGGTCGATCGTCTTGCCGCCGTGCTTGTCCTCGTTGACGTGCGTCTGGCGCAGCAGCACGACCTCGTCGAGCCACTTGTCGAGCTTGCCCGAGACGATCCGCTCGCGGACGTTCTCCGGTCTGTCGAGGGCCTGCTCGGTCGCGATCCGCTCCTCGCGCTCGCGGTCCTCGGCCGGGACGTCCTCCTCGGAGATCGCCAGCGTCGCCGGCGACGCCGCGATGTGCAGCGCCAGGTCCCGCGCGAACTCGATGAACTTCTCGTTGCGGGCGACGAAGTCCGTCTGGCAGTCGACCTCGACCAGCACGCCGATCTTGTTGCCGGCGTGGATGTAGCTCTGGACGACGCCCTCGGTGACCTCGACGCCGGCGCGCTTGGCCGCCTGGGCCTGACCGCGGGTCCGGAGGATCTCGACCGCGCGGTCGACGTCGCCGTCGGCCTCGGTCAGCGCCTCGCGGCATGCGAGCACACCCGCGCCCGTGCGGTCACGCAGGGCCTTTACGTCCTGTGCGGTGATGCTCATGCGTTCTCCTGTGCGGTCTCGTCGGCGGCTGGGGTCTCGGTGGGCTCCGGCGCGTCCGGCGTGGCTGCCTCGGGGGCGGCAGGGGCCTCTGCCTCCGGGGCGGCGGGGGTCTGTGCCTCGGGGGCGGGGGCCTCTGCCTCGGGGCGGCGGGGGTCTGTGCCTCGGGGGCGGGGGGGCCTCTGGCTCGGGAGCCGCCTCAGTCGTGGCGGGCTCGGCGGGCGGGGTCTCGGCGTCGGCCTCGGCGGGTGCGGCCGTGCCGGCTCCGCGGCCTCCGGGGGTGCCGGCTCCGCGGCCTCGGGGGGTGCCGGCTCCACGGCCTCCGGGGCCGCGGGGGTCGGCTCGGCGGTCTCCGGCGCGGTCGGCGCCTCGGGCTCGGCCGGGGCGGCTGGAGCCTCGACCTGGGCCTCGGTCGCGGCCTCGGCGGGAGCCTCGGTCGCGGCAGCCGGGGCGGCCGGAGCCTCGGGCTCGGCAGCCTGGGCGGGGGCCTCCGGCCGCCTGGGCAGGGGCCTCCGCGGCCTGGGCGGGGGCCTCCGCGGCGGGCGCGGCCGCGGGCGCGTCCTGAGCCGCCTCGGCGGCTGAGCCGCCTCGGCCGGCTGAGCCGCAGGGGCCGCCTGCGCCTCCGGCTGGGCCGGGGCGGACGCCTGAGCCGCTGGCTGGGCCTGAGCCGCCGGCTGGGCCGGCGCGGACGCCTGAGCCGCCGGCTGGGCCGGCGCCGCGGCTGCCGCCTCGGCCTCGCGCCGCGCGCGCTCCTCGGCCTCCAGGCGGGCCTGCTCCTCGGCCTCCTGCCGCGCGCGCTCCTCGGCTTCCTGGCGGGCACGCTCCTCCGCCTCGCGGCGGGCGCGCTCCTCGGCCTCCTGGCGCTCGCGCTCCAGGCGGGCGGCCTCCTCCTCGGCGCGGAACACGTTGTGGCCCTGGGCCACCACCTCGCCGACCGCGCGGGTCACGGCCGCGCACGACCGGATCGCGTCGTCGTTGCCGGGGATCACGTAGTCGATCCCGTCCGGATCGCAGTTCGTGTCGACCAGGCCGATGATCGGGATCCGCAGCCGCTGCGCCTCGCGGACGGCGATCGCCTCGGTCTTCAGGTCGATCACGAACACGGCGTCGGGGACGCGCTGCATGTTCTTGACGCCGCCGAGATTCGCGCGCAACTTCTCCAGGTCGGCCTGGGCGGCCATCCGCTCGCGCGTGGGCAGCAACTGCAGCTGGCCCTCGGTCTCAAAGCGCTCCAGATCGTGCAGCCGCTTGATCCGCTGCGAGATCGTCTGGAAGTTGGTCAGCAGGCCGCCCAGCCACCGGTGGTTGACGAACGGCATATCGGCCGACTGCGCGGTGTCGCGGATCGTGTCGCGGGCCTGCTTCTTGGTGCCGACGAACAGGACGGTGCCGCCTCGGCGCGATACATCGGCCGAGAACCTGCGCGCCTGCTCGAGCAATTCCTGCGTCTGCAGGAGGTCGATGATGTAGATGCCATCCCGCTCGCCGAAGATAAAGCGGCGCATCTTGGGGTTCCAACGTCGCGTCTGGTGACCGAAGTGCACACCGGCCTCCAGCAGCTCTTTGATTCCGACTTGAGCCACGGATACTGCTCCCTTTTACGGTATTTACAGGCAAAACCCGCTGGTCGGCGCTCGCGAACCTCGTCTGGCGAGGCAGGGCCGCGGCCCGTGCCGGCGGGGTAGTAGAAATGGATTTGCGAAAAAGTTTACGCAAGTCTGATGAAGTCGCTACGTTTTTAGGTGCAGCGGGGATTCGCCCTTCCCTACCTTCGGCGTTTTCCCGCGCGCGGACCGAACCTCCCTTCCCCTACCTCCGGTGGCTCGGTTCGCAAACTCGGCGGGGCGGCTGTGGACGGGCCGCCCCGCCGTCCTTTTTCCGCTGCGAGCCACAAACCGACCGCTGTGGGGCGGCCGCGGGGCGCTCGCCCGTCCGGCCACGCCGCCGTCCGACACCGGGAACAACGTTCCCCTCGGCGCATCTCACCTGCCGAGCGGAACGAACTTCCCGACTGGCGGGAACAACGTTCCCTTCGGCGGTCAGAGCTCACCGAAGGGAACGAACTTCCCGCTCCGGGCGGTCCGGCCCGCCTCGGGTCGCTATCGCCCCGCTTCCCCGCCCGCTCGGTTACCGATCACGCCCGGATCCGGCGAATCCGCCTCGGCCACGGCCAGCGCGGCCACCAGATCCCCGGGCAGCGGCGAGGACACGTCGATCGCCGCCCCCGTGACCGGGTGCGCGAACGCCAGCCGCCGCGCGTGCAGGAACTGCCGCTCGAGCCCGAACCGCCCGGCCGTCCCGTACTGCCGGTCGCCGCACACCGGATGCCCGATCGCCGCCATGTGCACCCGGATCTGGTGGGTGCGCCCGGTCTCGAGCGTCACCCGCAGGAGCGTCGAGGTCGGCAGCTGGCGCTCGATCTCGAAGTGCGTCCGCGCCTCGCGGGGCTCGTCGGCGTCGATCGACATCAGCGCCCGGTCGCGCCGGGAGCGGCCGATCGGGGCGTCGATCGTCCCGGTCCGGGCCGACGGCCGCCCGTCGACCAGCGCAACGTACTCGCGGTGAAGCTCCCGCCGCGTGATCAGCGCCTTCAGCCTCCGGTGGACCTCGTCGTTCTTGGCCACGACCAGCAGCCCCGACGTGTCGCGATCGAGCCGATGGACGATGCCCGCGCGCCACGGCTCCTCGCCGCCGGCGCCCACCCCCTCGAGCGCCTGCGCCAGCGTCCCCGTCCAGTGCCCGCGGGCCGGGTGCACCACGACCCCGGCGGGCTTGTCGACCACGATCAGGTACTCGTCCTCGTAGGCGATCCCGAACTGCGCCCGCGGCGCGGGCACCACCGGCGGCAGCCGCTCGGCCTCGATCACGATCAGCTCCCCGGGCGAGACCGTGTGGCGCTTGCGGCGCAGCTGGCCGTCGACCCGCACCCGGTCGGCGTCGATCAGCGACGCGGCCTGGGCGCGCGAGCCCAACGGCTCGGCCAGGAAGCGGTCAAGCCGCGTCCCCGCGGCCTGCGGCGGAACTTGGATCTCGATCTTGGAAGCCACCGCCACTAAGCATGACTGCGCCGGCTCTCGAGCACGAACACCAGGATGATCACCCCGAACGTGATCGCTATGTCGGACACGTTGAACGCCGGCCAGTGCGGCAGCTTGATGAAGTCGGTCACGGCGCCGTGGGCGACGCGGTCGATCAGGTTGCCGATCGCGCCCCCGATCAGCAGGCCGGTGGGGAGCCACAGCCACGGCTTGGTCGGGCGGATCGTGAAGTAGCCGACCAGCACCGCCAGCGCGACGAACGTGAACACCAGCACCAGCGTGCCGCCGCCCGAGAACAGGCTGAACGCAACGCCGGTGTTGCGGACGTGGACGAGGTGCACGCCGGGGATCACGTTGTGGGACTCGCCGACGTCGATCCCGGCGCGGACGAAGTGCTTGGTCAGCTGGTCGACCACGACCACCGCGGCGGCGACCGCCAGGATCCGCGCGTACCCCGCCATGCGGACGCCGGCTGTCGTCGCCCGGGTCACCACCCCACTAGCTCGATCAGCCGGCGATCGCGTTGACCACGAGGGTCCGGATGATGTACAGGAGGAAGATCGCGATGATCGGGCTGAAATCGAACATCCCGAGCGTCGGGATGAACCGCCTGAAGATCCGCAGGTAGGGCTCGCACACGTCGCGCAGGAAGTTCATCACCACATCCGACCACCGCGCGTACGGCAGCCTCAGCCCGAACGAGAACACCAGGTTGAGCAGGATGTAGAGGAAGATCAGGACGATGTAGACCGTGAACAGCGCCGAGACGTAGTTGGCGATGTCGATGCGGTCGATCGCGAACGCGAGCATCAGCGGCTCCCGCCGTCGATCACGGCGTCCATCGCCGACTGAAACGCGGTCCGGACGCCGTTTCGCTCGAGCGCCTCGAGCCCGCGCGCGGTCGAGCCGCCGGGCGAGGTGACCCCGCGCCTGACCGCCAGCGTGTCGTAGGCCTTGACCTCGAGCAGCGCAGCGGTCCCGGTCATCGTCTCGGCCACCAGCCGCCCCGCGAGCGACGGCCGCAGCCCGCGCCGCACGGCGGCGTCGACTTGGGCCTCGACCAGCAGCGCGTGGTAGGCGGGGCCGACGCCGCTCACCGCCGCCGCCGCTCCGATCAGCGACTCGTCGACCCGCACGACCGTCCCCAGGCGCTCGAACAGCGCCAATACGTCGCGCTCTAGCCCGTGGGCCACGCCGGGCGTCGGCGCGTAGCACACGACCCCCTGCCGGACCTCGACCGGGGTGTTGGGTATCAGCCGGAACACGGGCACGCTCGGGTAGGCCTCCTGCAGCGCCGCGATCGTGGTGCCGCCCAGCACCGACGCGACCGCCTTGGCCTCGCCGGCGATCTCGGCCGCGACCGCCTGCAGCTGATGGGGCTTGTGGCAGAGGACCACGAGATCCGCCCGGCGCGCCACCTCGACGTTGCCTTCGAGCGCCTCGCCGCCCAGCTCCTGAGCCAGCTGGTGAGCCCGGCCCGACCCGGCGTCGGAGCACAGCACCGGATCGCCCCAACCCAGGGCGAGCGCCCGGGCCATGTTCCCAGCGCCGATCAGGCCGACCACCATTCGATGAAATCTAGCGATGCGCGCCGCTGCGCCCCGCCGGACGTTCAGAGCGCGGGCCCACCGAACGACTCGACTTCGCCGGTGCCGCGCAGCCCGCGGGCGCGCGCGACCCGTTCGAGCTCAGGCGAGTAGGTGAGAATCCGCGGCCGCCCGCCGACGCCGGCGACCAGCAGCGCGCAGTACGCCTCGCGGCAAAGCTGGATGCGATCGACGCCGGGACCGAGCTCGGCCACGCCGGCCGTGAACGTTCCCGAGGGCACGCCGGCCGCCAGCAGCCGCTCCTCGAGCCGGGCCGCCGCCAGCAGCGCTCCGCGCGCCCGGGTCTCGGGGACGATCACCGCGATCTCGTTGGGGCCGATCCGGTAGGCGACGTCGATGCTGCGCACCGCCCCGGCGATCACCACAGGCAAGTCCGGTCGGACCGGGCCGCCGATTCCGTCGCGTAACCGGCCCAGCGACAGCCGCACGATCACCAGCGATGTGGGCCGGCCGGTCCGGTCGCAGCGCCGCAGCTCTTGGTCGAGGTCGTCCATGAATGCATTGCGCTTGCCCAGCGGCGCGCCGACCGGCGCCCGCGTGCTCGTCCGCAACTCGGTCAGCTTGCGGCTCAGGCGGCGACGCTCGCGCAGCGCAAACGCAGCGACCACGACAGCCACCACCAACCCCACGGCAAGCACGACGCTGACCACAACGTAGTCATACAGCGTTCACGGCGGCCGCGCGAATCTGCAATCCCCAGGTCGGTACGAAAACTGACCAGGCCGATGGCGCCCCGAACGTCCGCGCCGCGACCGGACGCGCTAGCTCTGGTTGAAGAAGCCCTTCTCGACGAGGCGAGCCCGCTCCTCGGCCGAGACCTCGACGTTGCGCGGCGTCAGCAGGAACACCTTGTCGGCGATCCGCTGCATGCCCCCGTCGAGCGCGTAGGTGAGGCCGCTGGAGAAGTCGATCAGGCGCTTGGACAGATCGGTGTCGGTGCCCTGCAGGTTGAGGATCACCGGGATCGAGTCCTTGAACTTGTCGGCCACGTCCTGCACGTCGTTGAAGTTCTTCGGCGCGACGAAGTGCACGCGCACGTCGCCGCTGGTGCGGCCGTTGCCGCGGCCGCCCACCGGACGTAGCGCCGCGGTACGCCGCTCGGGCGCGGGCTCGTCGGAGAAGATGTCGTCGATCTCGTCCCGTCGGCGCCGGGTGCTCAGCCGCCGGACGTTCGGGCGCTCCCGCTCGCGGTCGCGGTCACGGTCGCGATACGAATCCTCTTCTTCGACCTCGGGCTCGCTGTAGGGCTCGAGATCGTCCTCATAGGCGTCGTCCTCGGCGAGGCCGAAATAGACGAGCGTGCGATGCCAGGTGTCGCGTAGGGCCATTTCGATCGGTGATTCGCCGCTTGCGCGGCATTTCCCTCCCCCGGATTATGACGCGCGGCCCGGCCGGTTCCGCGATTTCGCCGGGGCGGCTAAGCGTAAAGGCTCGTGCCAAGCCGCACAATCGTCGCGCCCTCCTGCACGGCGACCAGGTAATCCTGGCTGGTTCCCATCGACAGCTCCCGCAGCCCGTGGCCGCGCGCGAGCTCGCGCAGAGCCACGAAATGCGGGCGGCTCGCCTCGGGGTCTCCGGCCAGCGGCGGCATCGTCATCAGTCCGACCACGGTCGCCGGACAGCGCTCGATGAAGTCCGGCAGCTCGGACGGGGAGATTCCGCTCTTGTCGGCCTCGCCGGCGATGTTGACCTCGATCAGGACCTCGGTGTCGGCGCTGCCGTGGCGCTCCAGCTGCGCGAGGACGGAGTCGCTGGCAACCGTCTCGACGTAGCGGACGTGCGGAAGGATCTGACGGACCTTGCGGCTCTGCAGATGCCCGATGAAGTCCCAGGTGAAGCGTCCGGGGTAGGCCTCAGCCTTGGCGACGAGGTCCTGCGCGCGGTTCTCGCCCACGAGTCGCACCCCGGCATCGGCGAGCACCCCTAGCTCCTCGAGCGGCACGTACTTGACGGCGGCCAGCACCTGCACCTCCGCCGGGTCGCGGCCAGTGCCGGCGATCTCGGCCGTGACCCGCTCGAGGTTGGCCCGCACGGTCTCAACGCTCAGCCCGGTTACCGGCTCAACCACGCGACCCCAGCCTGCCTGCCGGTGACGCCGGCGTCGCGGCGATGTGAGAACAGCAGCGACGGATCCGCGCAGATCGTGCACAGGCAGACGTCGTGCACGACTTCCACGCCGGCGCGTTCGAGCTCGGCGCGCGCGATCGCCTTGAGATCGAGGTTGCGCCCGTTGCGGATGTCGAGCCCCCGGTCGGCGAACACCGCGTGGACGTCCTCGCCGACCTCGTAGCAACAGGGCCCGGCGCCGGGGCCGATCGCCGCGGCCAGCGGACCGGCTGCGCCGAGCTCCCGCAGCGCGCCGACGCCCTCGGCGACGATCCCGCCGGCGAGACCTCTCCAGCCGGCGTGCAGCATCGCCACCGCCCCGTCGCCGGCCACTGCGACCGGTAGGCAATCGGCGACGGTCACCATCGGCGCGACGCCGGGCACCGCGGTCGCCTGCCCGTCGAACCGTGGCGGCTGGGCGCCGTTGCTCGGCTCGGTGACGCGTCGGACGTCGGTGCCGTGGACCTGGCGGATGAACGTCAGCGGCGCGCCGACCTGCTGCCCCAGCCGCTCCCGGTTGCGGGTCACGTCCTCGGGTCGGTCGGCGGTCAGCTTGCCCAGGTTGAGCGACTCGTAGGGGCCGCTGGAGAACCCGCCGCGGCGGGTCGTGAACACGGCGCGGGCGTCGCCGAGATCGACCGCGATGTGCTCCTCCCAGGCGTAGAACGGATCGGGAAGCGTCACCGCAACACGTTGGACGCGTAGCGCATCGGACCAGGCTATCCCCTACCCCTCGCGGCCTGCAGCGCCTCGCCCAGCTCGCCGTCGCGGTCCGAGACCCGTCCGTCCAGCCGCGCGGCCAGCGCGGCGCGCAGCCCGCGGCCGATCTCGGGCCCCTCGGGCACGCCCGCGGCCAGCAGGTCGGCGCCGTCGATCTCCAGCCGCACGCGGCTGAGGTCGGTCAGCCACTGCTTGGCCTGTCGCGCGGGGCCGAGCGCGCCGGCCAGCGCCACCAGCTCGGGGTCGGCTCCGGCCGCGGCGTGCGCGATCTCCGACGGCAGCCGCGCCTGCGACAGGCGCGCCGCCAGCTCGGGCGCGCGGGTGGCGGCGGCGACGATCGCGTCTCGGTCGGGCGCGGCGAACGCGAGCGCGTCGAGCAGCTCGTTCAGCTCCGCGGCCGGGATCCCGGACGCGGCCAGGGCGATCGCCAGCCGGTCGCGGCGGGCGTCGTCGGGCAACAGGCCGATCGCGCGGCGCGCGAGCTCGGTGTCGGTGATCCCGAAGCGGGGATGGATCGCCGATGCCAGTCCGAGGTCTCCCGCGCAGCGCAGCGCCGCCAACGGATCGGGCTCGCGGGCGAGCAGCCTCAGCTCGGCGCCGATCCGCGACCCGCTGATCGTGTCCAGCGCGCGGCCGGCGGCCGCGGCCTCGAGCAGGTCGCGCGTGTGGGGCTCGGCCGAGAACCCCAACCGGCTGGCGTAGCGCGCCAGCCGCAGCATCCGCGTGGGGTCGTCCTCGAAGCTGCGGTCGTGCAGGACCCGGAGCAGGCGGCCCTCCAGGTCGTCCAGCGCGCCGGGAGGCGCGTGCAGCTCGCCCGGCTTCGGCCGGCCCAGCGCGATCGCGATCGCGTTGACCGTGAAGTCGCGGCGCTGCAGGTCCTGCTCCAGGCCCGCCGGCGCCACGTCGGGCAGCGCGCCTGGCCGGGCGTAGGTCTCCGCGCGCGCCCTGGCGATGTCGAACGTGAAGCCGTCGAGCTTGACGGTCGAGGTGCCGAACCGGTCGTGGATCCGGGCGTCGCCCCCCAGCTGGCCCGTCAACGCCACCGGATCGCCGTCCACCACGAGGTCGAGGTCGAGCGGCCGTCCGCCGCGCAGCAGGTCACGGACGGCGCCCCCGACCAGGTACACGCCGTCGGGGTCGGGAACGCGCTCGAGCAGCGTGTGGCCGGCGGGGAGGGCACGAACTTGCGCGAGCAACTGTTCGGCGGACGGAACCTTCACCGGGGCGAAGTGTCGCGGGTCGGACCGCGACTGGCTTTCCTGGGCTCCGGAGGGGCCACTAGCATCACCCGGATGCCGACTCCTCGTCCGCGGCGCTGGCTGCGCTGGGGGCTCGCCGGCTTCGTCGTCCTGCTCCTCGCCGCGGGCGGCGCGGTGGCGGCTCTCGTCCTGCACTCGCCGGGCAACGTCTCTCACCCCAACGTCGAGTTCACCGCTCCGACGACGACCCAGGCGCAGGTGACCACTCCGCAGCCCAAGCCCGCCAAGAAGAAGAAGGTCGTCGACAACTTCCAGTGGGCGCGCTACGGCTACGACCTCGGCCGAACGCGCTTCTTCGCCCAGGGATCGCACCTGAACCCGCCGTTCCGCCGCGGCTGGAAGTTCATCGACGGGGCGCTGCTCGAGTTCCCGCCGGTGATCTACCAGAAGACGCTGTACATGGTCGACGACAACGGGTGGGTGAAGGCGGTCAACAAGGAGAACGGCAAGGTCCGCTGGCAGCACAAGGTCGGCACGCTCGCCGCCGCGTCGCCCACGATCGACGTGCGCGACAAGCTGATCTTCGTGCCGGTCCTGTCGTTCCGAGGTTCCAGCCCCGGCAACGGACGCTTCTACGCGATGTCGATGAAAACCGGTCGGATCGTGTGGACGCACATCGTCCCGGCCGGCACCGAGTCCTCACCGATGGTGTTCGGCCGCTCGGTCTACTTCGGCGACAACGGCGGCACCGTGCTGTCGCTGCAGACCCGCACCGGCCACGTCAACTGGAGCTACCACGCCAGCGGCGCGGTCAAGGGCGGTCCGGCCTACGAGAAGGGCAAGATCTTCTTCGGCGACTACTCCGGGCGCGTGTACGCGCTCAACGCCTTCAACGGCCACCAGGTGTGGAACGTCGGGACCAGCGGCACGCACTTCGGCTTCGGCTCGGGCAACTTCTACTCGACCCCGGCGATCGCGTTCGGCCGCGTGTACCTGGGCAACACCGACGGACGCGTGTACTCGTTCGCCGAGAGCAACGGCGAGCTCGCCTGGGCGATGTCGACGGGCGCCTACGTGTACTCGTCGCCCGCCGTGGCCGAGGTCCCCAAGCTCGGGCCGACCGTGTACATCGGGTCCTACGACGGCAACTTCTACGCCTACAACGCGCAGTCGGGCGCGGTGCGCTGGGAGCACGCCGCCGGCGGCCGGATCTCCGGGTCGCCGACGATCGTCGGCAACGTCGTCTACTACTCCAACCTGGGCTCCAAGACCACCGCCGGCCTGGATCTACGCACCGGCCACCAGGTGTTTTCGTTCTCCGACGGAGCGTTCAACCCGGTGATCGCCGACCCGCACGCGATCTACATGGTCGGCTACGGCGCGATCTACGAGATGCTCCCGAAGCGCTCGTCGCCCTCGCACCACGAGGCGAAGGCCAAGCCGCCGCGCCGGCGCAATCAACGCTGACGCGATCGGCCGGTCGCAGGTTTGACGCTATCGCCGCCAGAATCCCTTAGCATTCTGCAAAGACTCCCTTAGCGTCCTGCAAAAGTCCCCGCAAGGTCGGGCTCAGCGGAACATGCGTTCGGCCGTCTCTGGTACCCTTACGGGTCTATGCGTTGTCGTAGTGGAAGTCACTGTCAGCGGTCGGCCGAACCCGGCCGTCGGTTCTGCCCGGAGCACGCGGCGGAGCTCGATCGCATGCGCGAAGAGCTCAAGGATGCTGCCGCGGCCCGCATCGGGCGGGGCCGGCCCAAGCGGTCGTCTACCTGCTGTCGTCCTGGCTGCTACGAGCCTCGTGTCCCGCCCGCCGCGTACTGCGATGCATGCGCCGCGGCCGGGTACGTTGAAGAGGCCGCCTAGCGGCGGTCACCTCGCCAGCCAGACCTAAATAGAAATAAGTAAGTCGTAAGCGAGTCGGCGGGATTTTCGCGCCCTACTGGTGGCTGTCCGAAGGTGTGACGCCAAGGCCAACGGGGCAAGAATTTCCCGCCGCACTCGTCCCTGCTCCGGGTCAGGCTCGGTTCCGGGTTTGGTCCCGTCGCGACCGCGGTGGGCTCCACTAGGCCACGGGCCGTACGGCGACGCCCGCGTCACGCAGGTGCTCCTTGACCTCGGCGACCGTGTGGTGTCCGTAGTGGAAGATCGACGCGCACAGCACCGCGTCGGCGCCCGCGTCGACGGCCTCCGCGAGGTCGTCGAGCTCGCCGGCGCCGCCCGACGCGATCACCGGCACCTCGACCGCGTCGGCCACGGCCGCGGTCAGCGCGAGGTCGTAGCCCGAGTTGGTGCCGTCGCGATCCATGCTCGTGAGCAGGATCTCCCCCGCTCCGCGGTTCGCGCCCTCGCGGGCCCAGGCGACCGCGTCGCGGCCCGTGGGCGTGCGCCCGCCGGCCACGTAGGCCTCCCACCCGCCCCCGGGCCGGGCCTTGGCGTCGATCGCCAGCACCACGCACTGCGCGCCGAACCGGTTCGAGAGCTCGTCGATCAGCTCCGGGCGCGCCAGCGCGGCCGAGTTGACCGAGATCTTGTCGGCGCCCGCGTCGAGCACCGCCTGGGCGTCCTCGACGGACCTGATGCCGCCGCCGATCGTGAACGGGATGAATACGTCGTCGGCCGCGCGGCGGGCCAGCTCGACGGCGGTCGCGCGCTTGTCGGAGGTGGCAGTGATATCGAGGAACACGAGCTCGTCGGCCCCCGCCGCGTCGTAGCGGCAGGCGAGCTCGACGGGGTCGCCCGCGTCTTGCAGGTCGACAAAACCGACGCCCTTGACGACGCGGCCGGCGTCGACGTCCAGGCAGGGGATCACCCGCTTGTAGTGCATCAGTCGCCGTTCTGGCGCGGACCGTTGGACTTCGGCCGCGGAGGCGGATCCAGCGCGGCCTGTCCCTCGGCGACGGTGAACCGGCGCTCGTACAGGGCCTTGCCGACGATCACCCCGCCCATGTTGACCTGGCGCAGCGCGCTCAGCGCGGCGAGGTCCTGGATCGAGGAGACGCCGCCCGAGTACACGAACGTGCCCTTGACGGCCTGGGCCACGCTCCGGGCGCCCTCGAGGTCGGGCCCGGCGAGCATCCCGTCGCGCTCGATGCTCGAAAACACGAACCGGCGCACGCCGCGATCGCCCAGGCGTTCGATCACGGGCTCCACGGGCATCTCGGTCTGCTCGGTCCATCCGGAGGCCGCGAGCAGCCCGTTGCGGGCGTCGACGGACACGATCACGCGAGAGCCGAACTCTTGAAGCGCCGCATCGAGGAAGTCGACGTCGCGGTAAGCGGCAGTGCCGAGCACGACCCGGGTGACGCCCGCCTCGATCGCGTGGCGGACCGCGCCGATCGTCCGCAGCCCGCCGCCGACCTGCACCGGCACGTCGACCTCCGAGGCGATCCTCCGGACGTGCTCGAGGTTGACCGGCTCGCCGCCGCGGGCGCCGTCGAGGTCGACCACGTGCAGCGCCCGGGCGCCATCGGCGACCCATCGTCGGGCCGCGTCGACCGGGTCGGCGTCGTACACGGTCTCGGAGTCGAACTGGCCCATCGTCAGCCGGACGGCGTTGCCGGCGCGGATGTCGATCGCCGGGATCAGGATCATGCGCGGGCCGTCGCTGCGCCGGCGGCGCCGGCGATTCGGTCGCCGCACAGGCCGACGAAGTTCGAGAGCATCCGCAGCCCGTGCGCCGAGGACTTCTCGGGGTGGAACTGGACGCCGAACACCGACCCACGGCCGACGATCGTGGCGAAGCGCTCCCCGTATTCGGTGCTGCCCACGACGTCGTCGGCGTCGTCGGGCCGCGCCGCGAACGAGTGCACGTGGTAGAACGGGCAGCCCTCGGCCGGGAGCCCGTGCACCAGCGGCGACGGGCGCTCGAACGAGACCTCGTTCCAGCCGATGTGAGGGATCCGCAGCCCGCCCGCCTGCAGCCGGGTGACCTCGCCAGGGACGAGGCCTAGGCCCTCGGCCGGCTCGAGTTCGACCGAGCGCTCGAACAGCAGCTGCATCCCGAGGCAGATCCCGAGCAGCGGCGTGCCGCGATCGACCTCGGCTGCGATCAGCTCGGCCAGTCCGAGCTCGTGAAGGTTGCGCATCGCGATCGGGAAGGCGCCGACCCCGGGCACCACGAGCCCGTCCGCTCGCCGCAGCTCGTCGTGGTCGCGGGTGACCGCGACGGTCGCGCCCACGTGCTCCAGCGCCTTCTGGACCGACCGGCGATTGCCCATCCCGTAGTCGACGACGCCGATCCGGGTCACGACAGCGTTCCCTTCGTGCTCGGCACGCCCTGTTCGGTGGGGTCGAGCGCGACCGCCATCCGCAGGGCGCGCGCGAACGCCTTGAACAGCGCCTCGATCACGTGATGCACGTTGGTGCCGGCCTCCACGGTCAGGTGCACGGTCAGCTTCGCGTTGAGCGCCACCGCGCGAAAGAACTCCTCGGTCAGCTCGTGGTCGAAGTTGCCGATCGCGCCGGGTGGCAGCGAGGCCTCGAACGCGCACAGACCGCGGCCCGAGACGTCGATCGCGCACGCCGCCCGCGACTCGTCCATCGGCACCGTGGCGTCGCCGTAGCGGGAGATCCCGGCGCGGTCGCCGAGCGCCTCGTCGAGCGCCTGCCCGATGCAGATCCCGACGTCCTCGACCGTGTGGTGGGCGCCGGTCTGAAGGTCGCCGTCGGCCGCGACGGTCAGATCGAGCCGGCCGTGGCGGGCCAGCAGGTCGAGCATGTGGTCGAAGAACCCGACCCCGGTGCTGCGCTCACCCGAGCCGTCGCCGTCGAGCGTCAGCTCGACGCGTACGTCGGTCTCGCCGGTCTTGCGGTCGATCTGGGCGGCGCGGGTCATGTGGGGGCATTGTCGCGAATGCGCGCCTCCATCGAGCGCGCGTGCAGCTCGAACCCCTCGGCCCGGGCGATCGGTGCCGCGGCCCGGGCGAGTTCGCCGGCGTCGTCGCCGATGTGCACCTCGGTGAACCGGCGGCGGAAGTGCGCGACCGACAGTCCGGAGGCGAACCGGGCGGCGCCGTCGGTGGGCAGGATGTGGTTCGAGCCGGCGATGTAGTCGCCGAACGCGGTCCCCGCAGCGGCGCCGACGAACACGCAGCCGGCGCGCGATACCCGCGGCGCGAGCTGCTGCGCGCCATCGCCGACGAGCTGCAGGTGCTCGGGCGCGAACGCCTCGGCCAGCGCGAGCGCCGACTCGAAGTCCGGCACGTCGACGAGCCTGACGATCGCGCCGGTGTCGCGGCCGGCGTCGAGCCGCGCCGCGAGCTCGTCGAGCACATCGGGCGCGGGCGAGGCCCCGATCACGAGCGATCCGGCCCCGTGCTCGGTCTGGGCCAGCAGGTCCAGCGCCACGGGCTCGGGGTCGGCGTCCGGGCCGGCGATCACGAACAGGTCGCTCGGCCCGGCGAACCCGTCGATCCCCACGTCGCCGGACACCTGGCGCTTGGCCTCCTGCACGTACAGGTTCCCGGGGCCGACGATCACGTCGACGGCACGGACCGTCTCGGTGCCGTAGGCCAGCGCGGATACCGCCTGCGCGCCGCCCATCGCGTACACGCGCGAAGCGCCGGCCAGCCGGCACGCCGCCAGGATCGTCCGGTTGACCCCCTGGGGGCCGGGCGGCGCGCACACCGCGACCTCGGGCACGCCGGCCACCGAAGCGGTCACCACGCCCATCACGACCGTGCTCGGATACGGTGCCCGCCCGCCGGGCACGTAGATCGCCGCTCGCCGCACCGGAGCTTCGCGGAGCACCACCCTGTGGCCGCCGAGATCGACCTCGCGGTCCTCGCGGACGGCCGCGCGCGCCACCGCGCCCACGTTCTCGATCGCGAGTTCCAGACCGGCGCGGACGGCCGGCTCGAGGTCGTCGACGGCGGCGGCGAGCTCGTCGTCGCTGACCAGCAGCGGCGGCGGCTTGGCGCCACCGGTGTCGAACCGCGCGGTATAGCGGGCAAGCGCGGTGTCGCCGCCCTCGCGGACCCCGGCGATGATCTCCGACACGGCCGCGCTGACCGAGCGCCGGCGCCGCGACCAGCGCCCGCAGCTGCGCCGCGAACGGACCCGGCTCGCCGGTCAGCCTCAGGCGCTCACACGCCATCGAGCCGCTCCAGGAGCTCGTCGATCGCCTCGGCCTTGAGCTTGTGGGCGACCGGGTTGGCGATCAGCCGCGCGGTGCACCGGGCGATCTCTTCGCGGACCACGAGCCCGTTCTCGCGCAGGGTCGTGCCGGTCGCGGTGAGATCGACGATGCCTTCGACCAGCCCGGTCAGCGGCGCCAGCTCGACCGACCCCTTGACCTCGACGATCTCGGCCTGGCGGCCGGTGTCGAGGAAGTGCCGCGCGGCGATCCGCGGGTACTTGGTGGCGATCCGCACCACGCCCAGGCGGCGCAGCGCCTCAGCCGCGAGATCCTCGCCGGCGACCGTCGCCAGCACCATCGTGCACGGCCCGTAGCCCAGGTCCACGAGCTCGTAGACCTCGCGCTCGGACTGTTCCATCAGCACGTCCTTGCCGGTGATCCCGAGGTCGGCCGCGCCGGCCTCGACGTACGTGGGCACGTCGGACGGGCGCATCGTGATGATCCCGGCCTGCTCGAACAGGAGCTTGCGGTCGTTCGCGCGGACCTCGCGGGTGTCGAGGCCGAGGCGGTCGAGCAGGTCGAGCGTGTCGGCGAACAGCGCGCCGCGCGGGACCGCGATCCGCAGGTCGGTCATGCGCCGCTCCGTCGCCTGCGCTCCTCGCCGGTCAGCGCGATGTGCAGCCGCTCGATGTTGAGCGCGAAGCCGACCGCCGGGAGCGGACGGCCGAACTGCCCGAGCAGCTCGTCGTAGCGCCCGCCGCTGCCGATCGGCACCCCGTGCGCGGGGTCGTAGACCTGGAACACCGCGCCGGTGTAGTAGCCGAGGCTGCGGACCAGGCCGAGATCGAAGATCACCCGCGCGGCGACGGCCGGCTCGAGCAGCGCGTGGGTGGCGCGCATCCCGGCCGCCGCCCGGTCGAGCGCGCCCGACAGCCCCTCGAGCACCCCCGGGCCGCCCCGGATCCGCGGCACCCGCAGCAGCAGCTCGGCGTCCCCGTCCGCAACCCCGAATGTCTGCACCTCGCGCTCGACGCCGACGAAGTCGCCGGCCACCAGTGCGGCCAGCACCCGCTCGCGCGCCTCGGGGCCGACGCCGAACGTCTCCAGCAGCCCCGGGTAGAGCGACGCGTCGCCGACGCCCACGCGGTAGTTCTGCAGTCCGGCGGCGTCGAGCGCCGCGCACATCACGGTCAGCGCCTCGGCGGTCCCCTCGGGCGTGGGTGAGCCGATCAGCTCGACCCCGGCCTGCAACAGCTCGCGCGACTGCCCGCGCTGCGGGCGCACGCCGCGATAGGCGTGGGCGAAGTAGCAGAAGCGCAACGGCGGATCGGCGTAGGGCATAGCGCGTGGACACCAGCCGGGCGATCGGGATCGTCATGTCGGTGCGCAGCACCAGCACGTTGCCCTGCTCGTCGAACATCCGGTAGGCGGGCTGGGTGATCCCGCTCCAGCCGCCCGTCAGCGAATTCTCATACTCGAGCGCCGGGGTGTAGACCTCGCCGTAGCCGGCTCGCTCGAACACGTCGCGGATGCGGTCGGTCATCGCCCGCAGCTCGCGCATCTCGTCGGGCAGCACATCGCGCGTTCCGCTGGGAATGCGATCGACCATGGCCCCTGAGATTGTCTGCAACGATCAGGCGATGGCCGGCACGTCGTCGACGCGCGTGATCCGCGCTCCGAGCTCCGACAGGCGCTCGTCGATCCGCTCGTAGCCACGGTCGATGTGGCGAACGTTGCCGATCTCGGTGGTGCCGTCGGCGCACAGCGCGGCGATCAGCATCGCCATGCCGGCGCGAATGTCCGGGGAGTCGACACGCTGCCCGCGCAACGGCCTCGGGCCCACCACGATCGCGCGGTGCGGGTCGCAGATCGTGATCGCGGCGCCCATCAGCTGGAGCTTGTCGACGAAGAACAGACGGTTCTCGAACATCTTCTCGTGGATGATCACCGAGCCCTCGGCCTGGGTCGCCAGCGCCAGCGCGATGCTGGTCAGGTCAGCCGGGAACGCCGGCCAGGGACCGTCCTCGACCTTGGGCATGTAGTCGCCCTGGTCGTTGCGGATCACCAGCTGCTGGTTGCCCGGGACGATCACGTCGGCGCCCCGGACCTCGCTGCGCAGCCCCAGGCGCTCGAACACGAGCCGGATCATCCGGAGGTCCTCGGGAACCGTGTCGCGCACGATCAGCTCGCCGCCGGTGACACCCGCCAGCGCCATGAACGAGCCGATCTCGATGTGGTCGGGCGCGATCGTGTGGGTGCAGCCGCGGAGGCTGCCGACGCCGTGCACGGTCATCACGTTGGAGCCGATCCCGTCGATCGGGGCGCCCATCGAGACCAGCATCCGCGCCAGGTCCTGGACGTGCGGCTCCGACGCGGCGTTGCGGATCACCGTGGGGCCGCGGGTCAGCGCCGCGGCCATCAGAGCGTTCTCGGTCGCCATCACCGACGGCTCGTCCATCAGGAAGTCGCAGGGCCGCAGGCCCGTCGGGGCGTGGACCCGGATGTTGTCGTGCTTGTGATCGACGCTCGCGCCGAGCGCGCGGAACGCGTCGAGGTGCGGATCCAGCCGGCGCCGGCCGATCACGTCGCCGCCGGGCGGGGGCATGACCGCGTGGCCGAAGCGCGCCAGCAGCGGGCCGGCCAGCAGGAACGAGGCCCGGATCCGCTCGGCCAGGCCGCGGTCGACCTCGTGACGGTCGACACAAGAGCAGTCGATCGACACCTCGCCCGGCCCGAGCCACTGCACGCGGGCGCCGAGGCCCTCGAGCAGCAGTGTCATCGCCTCGACGTCGCTGATCCGCGGGACGTTGCGGAGGATCACCTCGTCGTCGGTGAGCAGACAGGCAGCCAGGATCGGCAGCGCGCCGTTCTTGTTACCGGCGGCCACGATCGTGCCTGACAGCGGCTGTCCACCTTGGATTACGAACTTTTCCACAGGAAGGGGCGGCGCCTGGATAGCTCGGAGGCGCCTCGCAGACAGGGTAGACCGTACCGACTCGGCCTGTGAACCGGGCTCACCTGCGCGCTGAGCTAGGGTAACGGCCATGCAGGTGCAACTTTCGCGCGACGACGCGTGGACCCTCCTTACCGAGTGGACCGAATCCGAATCCCTGCGCCGCCACATGCTCGCGGTCGAGGCCGCGATGCGTGCCTACGCGCCGCGGTTCGACGGCGACGTGGAGCTGTGGGGCCTGACAGGTCTGTTGCACGACCTCGACTACGAGCGCTATCCGAACCTCGAGGACGGTCATCCCCGGTACGCGATCCGGGAGCTCGAGGAGCGCGGCTACCCGCCGGAGCTGGTCCGTGCCGTGGCCTCGCACGCCGACTTCCTGGGCGTGTCGCGAGACTCGCCGATGGAGAAGACGCTGTACGCGGTCGACGAGCTGTCGGGCTTCATCCTCGCGGTCGCCTACGTCCGCCCCGACGGCCTGCACGGGATGACTCCGAAGTCGGTCAAGAAGAAGCTGCGGCAGCCCAGCTTCGCCGCCGCCGTCGGCCGCGACGAGCTCCGTGAGGGCGCCGAGGAGCTCGGGGTCGACTTCGACGAGCACCTGGCGATCGTGATCGCCGCGTTGGAGGAGCGCAGCGACGAGCTGATGCCGGCGGAGGCGTCGTAGCCGCGTCCCCCGGAGGGGCGGCTGCCGGCCTCCCCCTGTCGGCGCTGCTGTCCCAGGCGCTGGTCGCGTTCACGATCGAGCTCGACAACGAGTTCGAGCACCGGATGCCGCACCGGACCACGCGCGGGGCCGGCGGAGGCGCCGGGCTGTGGCTGGGGTCGCTCGTGCTGTATTCCAACTGTCTGCAGTACGTGGGTCCGGACGGGGTGACGGTGGAGGAGCTGAGGCGGCTGGCGGGGGCGCGGACGAACCTCAACGGGATGCGGCGCTGGGGTTACGTCAAGCTCGCACGCGTCGACGGCGACGACGTGATCCGCCGCACCCGCGCCGGCGCCCGGGCCCAGGAGGTCTGGCGGCCGCTTCCCGTGGAGATCGAGACCCGCTGGCGCGAGCGCTTCGGTGAGCCCGACGTCGATCGCCTGCGATCTTCGCTCTCCGCGGTCGTGGGGAGATTTCACCGCTCGCTGCCCGAGGGGCTGCCGATCCTCTTCCACGGCCTGCACTCGTCGGTGGACGCGCCCAAGTCCCGGTCGGATGACGCCTCGCAGCGCTCGCTCCCGACGCTGCTGTCGCAGGCGCTACTGGGCTTCGCGCTCCCCTTCGAGCAGCGCAGCAAGCTGTCGCTGGCGATCACCGCGAACATCGTGCGGGTGCTCGGCGAGGAGCCGACGCGCCCGGCCGAGATCACGGGGCTGGCCGGGGTCTCGATCGAGTCGGTGCGGATGGCGGTCGGATATCTGTCAAAGCGCGAGTACGTCGCGGAGCGGGCGGCCGGAGGCGGTGCCCGCGGGAAAACGGTTGTGTTGACCGAGCGGGGACTGCGCGCCCAGCAGCGATATCCGAAGCGACTGGGCGCGATCGAGCGCCGCTGGCGGGAGGAGTTCGGCGCTGACGTGGTGGACGGCCTGCGGGGTGCACTCGAGGAGCTCGCGGCCGGCGACGGCGACGGGCGCCCGCGGCTGTTCGCGGGGTTGCAGCCCTACCCGGACGGGTGGCGCGCCTCGGTGCGCAGGCCCCGGACGCTCCCCCACTATCCGATGGTCCTGCATCGCGGCGGCTATCCCGACGGGAGCTGAGCCGCTGAGTCATCCGCTGCCGGGCCGGGTAGCCCATCGGTGCCCACGTTTCCGGCAGGAGGATCTCATGGACGACCGCGAGGACCAGCGCGAGCAGGTCAACCCCAGCGAGCAGCGCGGCGGCAGCACTCCGAGCGAGGCGGAGGCCCGCGCGAAGGGTCCGTGGGCGGCGAAGGCCGACGAGGGCGTGGTCCCCGCCGATCTGGGCGGTTCGGATGCGCCCCGCGAGATGCTGCCCGACGATCCCGAGCTGGGCAGCTCGGTGCTCGGCGCGACGACCGGCTCCGACGAGCCGGCCACCGAGGCCGGCGTCGATCCCGCCGGCGGCGACGACGCGGACGCGACCTCGGACGGCGGGCCCGGGCGCCCGTCCGACGCAGAGCCCGACCTCCGCGACGCCGCCAGCGGCCCGCGCCAGGTCGACCGGGAGTCCGCCTCCTAACCGGTCCCCGCTCCCCGGGTGCCGGCCTCGTAGCCGAGGCCCGGGTCCCCGGGTGGCGTCGTCGTAGCCGATCCGCGGGTCCCCGGGTGGCGTCGCCGTAGCCGATCCGCGGGTCCCTGGTGTCCCCCGCGGGTCGCGCCGGAGCACTCGGGTATCGTGGCCGCCATGGCCGACTCCATCAGGATCGTGGTCCTGGAGGGAGACGAGACCGGGCAGGAACTGCTGGAGCAGGCCGTCCGCGTGCTCGATCCCGAGCTGCTGCGGATCGACCTCGAGCAGCAGCGCTTCGACCTCTCGCTCGAGCACCGGCGCGCCACCGACAACCAGGTGGTGATCGACGCCGCGGCCGCGATGCGCGAGACCGGGCTCGGGCTCAAGGCGGCGACGATCACGCCGGAGGGAGCCGACGACGTCGGCTCGCCTAACCGGATCCTGCGCGAGCAGGTCGACGGCAAGGTGATCGTCCGCACCGGCCGCCGGCTCCCCGGCGTGGCGCCGATCGCCGGGGTCCACTACCCGATCTCGGTGGTCAGGATGGCCGTCGAGGACGCCTACGGCGCCAAGGAGTCGCGCGAGGGCGACGCCGGATCGGACTCGGAGATCGCCTATCGGACCGAGCACGTGACGCGCTCGACCTGCCGGGCGGTGGCCGAGTACGCGTTCACCACTGCCGAGAAGTTCGGCGCGCGCGTGTACGGAGGCCCGAAGTGGACCGTGTCCCCGGTCTATGAGGGAATGCTCAAGGAGGAGCTCGACCAGGCGGCCGCGCGGCACCCCGAGGTCGCCTACCAGCCGGTGCTGATCGACGCCACCTACGCCGGGCTGATGTCGGGCGCGACCGACGCGCCGCTGGTGATCCCGGCGCTCAACCGCGACGGCGACTGCCTGTCCGATCTGGTGCTGCCGATGTTCGGCTCGATCGCCGGCGCCGAGTCGGTGTTGCTCGCCTTCGACGAGAGCTACGAGACCAGGGTGGCGATGTCGGAGGCCCCGCACGGCACCGCCCCGGCGCTGCAGGGCAAGGACATCGCCAACCCGCTGGCGATGATCCTCGCCTGCGGGGCGGTACTGATGCATGGCGCCGAGCGCCACGGGGCCGCGGTCGAGCGCGCCGCCAGGGCGATCTACGAGGCCGCGCTCGAGACCGTCGGCGCGGGCATCAAGACGCCCGATCTCGGCGGCCACGCGGGCACCACGGAGTTCACCGACGCGGTCATCGAGCGGGTCCGCAACAAGCTCGACGTCTGGTCCGCACTGGGCTCCGCGGCCTGAGCGGTTCCGTCCGAGCCCCGTTCTACTCTTACGAACATATGTTCCAGTCTTCCTCTAAGCGTCTGCGCGCCTGGCTGAGCCGCTTCGACGACATCCTCGGCGACCCGCCGGCGGACGCGCGACCTACCTTCGATAGCGCCCGTGAGGGCGCGCCCTACAGCCGTTCGGAACCGGAACCGGAACCGCATCCGCACCGGCAGCCGCTGCGCTGGGAGCGCAAGCGGCGTCCGGGGAGCGTTGCCGCCGCTCCGGCGATCTGCATCAGCCCGGTCCGCGCCGGCCGCGACAGCGGCTCGCGCGAGCGGAGCAGCAGCCGGCACGTCGCCGAGCGTTAGCCGCAGTTCCTGACCGCGTCGCTCCGGTCTGAGTGAGCCATCCGGTGCTCCTTGGAGGCTGGCGCCACGGGCGAATCGATCGCCCGCGACCTCGGGCGGCCCCGGGCCTCGGACGGCGCGGGTCTCGGACGGCGGCCTCGGACGGCGCCCGGGCCTCGCACGGCCCCGGCCTCGCACGGCCCCGGGCCTCGCACGGCCCGGGGTCTCGGACGGCCCGGGTCTCGGACGGCCGGGCCTCGGACCGCGACGTGGTTAACGCCCCACTCGAGGTCTTCGCGGGTTACCTCGGGACGTTGATCACGTCCCACGTGGCGAACGTCCCACGGTGGCGCCCAGAGCGCTCGATTGGGACGTTGTGCACGCGGTTCGCCCGGCACCAGCGCACCCGCCGCCCGCGCACCCGCACGAGCTGAACGACGTCGTCCGCTTAGCGCAGCAGCGCGGCCAGGTGAAGTCCCAGGATCGCTCCTGAGGGCTCGCCGCGTGTTCGTGCCAGGGCTGGCGGTGACCAGGCCGAACAGGACGGCCAGGAACGTGCCCAGCCCGAGCACGACGCAGATGACGAGAAGGACGAACACCTGAGGGTTCGCGCGGAAGAACTTCACTACATCGCGCATGTACCGCTGGGCGTTCGTCCTTCTGACATTGAAAGAAAAACCGGCGGCGACCTACTCTCCCAGGCCCTTGCGGGCCAAGTACCATCGGCGCTGAGGGGCTTAACGGCTCTGTTCGGAAAGGGAAGAGGTGTTTCCCCCTCGCTATAGCCACCGGAAACCGGTAGAGACCGCCTCTCGCGGGCCTTCAAAACTACACAGTGCCAATGAACGGATATCAAATATCCGTCAAGCCCTCGACCCATTAGTACCGGTCTCCTACGGGTGTCACCACCCTTCCAGATCCGGCCTATCAACCTGGTGATCTTCCAGGGGTCTTACTCCCTCAATGGGGATGGGAGAGCTCATCTCGAGGCCGGCTTCCCGCTTAGATGCTTTCAGCGGTTATCCGATCCGCACGTAGCTAACCTGCGGTGCCCTTGGCAGGACAACAGATACACCAGAGGTGCGTTCGTCCCGGTCCTCTCGTACTAGGGACGAATCCTCTCAACTCTCCAACGCCCACGGCAGATAGGGACCGAACTGTCTCACGACGTTCTGAACCCAGCTCGCGTACCGCTTTAATGGGCGAACAGCCCAACCCTTGGGACCCACTTCAGCCCCAGGATGCGACGAGCCGACATCGAGGTGCCAAACCGGGCCGTCGATGTGGACTCTTGGGCCCGATAAGCCTGTTATCCCCGGAGTACCTTTTGTCCGTTGAGCGACGGCGCTTCCACTTGCTACCGCCGGATCACTAAGGCCTGCTTTCGCACCTGCTCGACCTGTCGGTCTCGCAGTCAAGCTCCCTTGCTGCCTTTACACTCTACGCACGATTTCCGACCGTGCTGAGGGAACCTTTGCGCGCCTCCGTTACATTTTGGGAGGCGACCGCCCCAGTCAAACTACCCGCCTGTCACTGTCCAGTGCCCGGATTCACGGCGCACTGTTAGAGATCCAATACATCAAGGGTGGTATCTCAAGGTTGCCTCCGCGCCAGCCGCAGCCGGCGCTTCCTAGGCTCCCACCTATCCTGAGCGAAATGCATCGAACCCCAATACCAGGTTGTAGTAAAGGTTCACGGGGTCTTTCCGTCTAGCCGCGGGTACTCGGCATCTTCACCGAGACTGCAATTTCACCGAGCCCCTCGTTGAGACAGCGTTCAAGTCGTTACGCCATTCGTGCAGGTCGGAACTTACCCGACAAGGAATTTCGCTACCTTAGGACCGTTATAGTTACGGCCGCCGTTTACCGGGGCTTAGTTTCGGTGCTTCGAGCCGAAGCCCTAACACCTCCACGTAACCTTCCGGCACCGGGCAGGCGTCAGCCCCTATACGTCGTCTTACGACTTAGCAGAGACCTGTGTTTTTGGTAAACAGTCGCTTGAACCTATTCACTGCGGCCCTCTCGGGCTTCCCTCGCGAGGAGGTTCACCCTACTGGGGCGCCCCTTATCCCGAAGTTACGGGGCGATTTTGCCGAGTTCCTTAACGAGGGTTATCTCGATCACCTTAGTGTGCTCCACTTGCCCACCTGTGTCGGTTTTGGTACGGGCACGCGCTTCCTCCCTAGAGGCTTTTCTTGGAGGCATGGCATCCGGGACTCGCCGGCTTAGAGCCAGCTGGCATCGCACCTCAGGTTATGCGGCTCCGGATTTACCTAGAGCCACCCCTACATGCTTACCCCAGGGCAACCATCGCCTGGGATCCCATAGCCTTCCTCGTCCCCCCATCGGTCAAACGGAAGCGACGTGGTACGGGAATATCAACCCGTTGGCCATCGACTACGCCTTTCGGCCTCGCCTTAGGTCCCGACTAACCCTGAGCAGACGAACTTTACTCAGGAAACCTTGGGCAATCGGCGGAGGGGATTCTCACCCCTCTTTCGTTACTCATGCCGGCATTCTCACTTCCGCCGCCTCCACGGCTAGCTTACGCTGCCGCTTCACTGGCGCCGGAACGCTCTCCTACCGCGCGATCGGTCCGAAGACCTCACGCACCCGCAGCTTCGGTGACTAGCTTGAGCCCCGTTACATTGTCCGCGCTCGAACACTTGACCAGTGAGCTGTTACGCACTCTTTCAAGGGTGGCTGCCTCTAAGCCAACCTCCTGGTTGTCTGTGCATTCGAACATCGTTTACCACTTAGCTAGTACTTGGGGACCTTAGCTGGCGGTCTGGGCTGTTCCCCTCTCGACGCTGAAGTTTATCCCCCAGCAACTGACTCCCGGAGTAACCGTGACGGTCTTCGGAGTTTGCCTGAAGTCGGTAACCTGGTAGGGCCCCTAGTCCAAACAGTGCTCTACGGCCGCCACGGAATTTATCCGAGGCTATACCTAAATATATTTCGGAGAGAACCAGATATCACTGAGCTTGATTAGCCTTTCACTCCGACCCACAGGTCATCCGCCCAGTTTTCAACCTAGGTCGGTTCGGTCCTCCACGAGGTCTTACCCCCGCTTCAACCTGCCCATGGGTAGCTCGCTCAGCTTCGGGTCTACCGCCTACGACTATGTCGCCCTATTCGGACTCGCTTTCGCTACGGCTCCGCTCATCGCTTAACCTTGCCGCAGACGAGTAACTCGCCGGCTCGTTATGCAAAAAGCACGCGGTCACAGCACGAAGCTGCTCCCACCGCTTGTAGGCACGCGGTTTCAGGTACTATTTCACTCCCCTTCCGGGGTACTTTTCACCTTTCCCTCACGGTACTAGTCCGCTATCGGTCACCAAGGAGTACTTAGCCTTGGAGGGTGGTCCCCCCAGTTTCAGTCCGCGTTTCACGGGTGCGGACTTACTCAGGAACACCTGCGGAAGGTCGTGCAATTTCGTCTACGGGACGGTTGCCCTCTGTGGTGCGTGGTTCCACACGCTTCGACTATCGCACGTCTTTGTCACTTCCGCCGGATCGGTCACGACCCGGACCAGGTGCCCTACAACCCCCGACGCGCAACGCGTGACCGCTTACACGTGTCGGGTTTAGGCTGATCCCCTTTCGCTCGCCACTACTCAGGGAGTCTCGGTTGATTTCTCTTCCTCGGGGTACTGAGATGTTTCACTTCCCCCGCTTGTCTTCGCCGCGTCTATGTGTTCAACGCGGGATAACGTCGCATTACCGACGCTGGGTTTCCCCATTCGGGTATCCGCGGGTTAATGGCCATTCAGCGCCTAACCGCGGCTTATCGCAGCCGTTCACGCCCTTCATCGACTCTTGGTGCCAAGGCATCCACCGTGTGCCCTTACTATCT
>CAWHRT010000014.1:0-352186 GCA_963831845.1 uncultured Solirubrobacterales bacterium
CATACAGCCAGAACAACGTCTCCAGGTACTCCTCCTCGGCAACGGTTGCGCGATCTGCTGCCATGAGGTGATCGTAGCGTTCGACGGCGGCGGCGCGAGCGATGTCCTAGCATCGCGGACGCGTGGCGCTTCCGCTCAAGTCTCCGATCCAGCCCCAGTTGGCCCGTTCGCGGTCCGAGCTGCCGCTCGGGGAGCAGTGGGCCTACGAGCCCAAGTACGACGGATTCAGGGCGATCGCGTTCGTCGACGGCGACGAATGCCTGCTGCAGTCGCGGGGCGGCAAGCCGCTGTCGCGCTACTTCCCGGAGATCTCGCTCCCCCCGGGGCGCTACGTGCTCGACGGCGAGATCATCATCGATTCCGCCGACGGCCACGAGGACTTCGGCGCGCTCCAGAACCGGATCCACCCGGCGGCATCGCGGATCGCGATGCTCGCCGAGGAGACGCCCGCGCACTACGTCGCCTTCGACGTGCTGGCCTTGGGCGACGACACGCTGCTCGACCAGCCGTTTCAGGAGCGCCGCCGAGTGCTCGAGAACGATGTTCCCGGCCCGCCCGACCTGACGCCGTTGAGCCGAGAGCCCGGCGACGCCGAGCCATGGCTCGAGGGCGGCGAGGGCGTGGTGGCCAAGGACCTCGGCGCGCCGTATCGCCCCGGCGAGCGCAAGGGGATGTTCAAGATCAAGCGGCTGCGGACGATCGATGCCGTGGTCGTCGGCTACCGTCCCGGCAAGGAGGAGGACACGGTCGGCTCGCTGATTCTCGGCCTGTACGACCAGGCCGGCAAGCTGCACGTCGTCGGCCACTCCTCAGGGTTGCGCGCCAAAGAGAAGCGTGACCTGGTCGCCAAGCTCGAGCCGTACGAGACCGGCCAGCGGGGCCACGGCGATGCCAGCCGCTGGAAGAGCGAGAAGGAGCTCGAGTGGATCGACCTGCGCCCGGAGCTGGTGGTCGAGGTCACGTTTGACCACGTGAGCGGCGGCCGCATCCGCCACGGCACCAAGATCCTGCGGTGGCGCGACGACAAGGCGCCGCAGGAGTGCAAGCTCGAGCAGATGAAGTAGCCGGCCGCGGCGGTTGGCGCGCGTCTACAGGCTCGGCTCGCCGACCATCTGGAAGGTGAACATCCGCTCGGCGGCGATCCGGAAGTAGGTCGGCGCCGGCTCAGCGGGATCGGGAGGGTCGATGAACTGCTCCCACTTCTCGCCGTAGCGCGGCACGTAGATCTCGAGCAGCGTCTGGCGCAGCCCCGCTGCCTCGGGCGCGCGCACGTCGACCGGTTCGGCACGGCCGTGGACGTTGACGGCGAACTCCTCGCGCGGCAGGTGGGTGGCGGTCACCTGGGGTCGCGCGTGCAGGTGCCGAGCCCGGATCGCCTTCGGCGAGGTGCCGAAGTGAAACGAGCCTCGGTAGAAGATGCCATCTACCGGACCCGCGACCGGCCGGCAGTCGGCCGTGACCGTGGCGACCACCAGCAGGCACATCCCGGTCAACCGCTCGCACAGGTCGGCCGCCGACACCCGACGCTCGGGCGTGGTGATCGCCCGCAGGTGCTGGCTCGCTCCCTCGTAGCTCGAGTCGAGCAGCGCCTGGAGCGCCTCGATGTCGGCATCGGTCTCGTGCATTCCCCGCCGACAGGATGACGGATCGGCGCGCCCGTGGGCATACTGCCGCCGTGCCATCGATCGCCGGCGTGCCCGAGACGGTTCTGGTCGCCCCGGACTCCTTCAAGGGAACGATGCCGGCGACCGAGGTTGCGGCGGCGCTCGGGGAGGGGTTCGAACAGGCAGGCCGCAGCGTCGACCTGTGCCCGGTCGCCGACGGCGGCGAGGGGACGCTCGACGCGCTGCGGGTAGCGCTCGACGGCGAGCTGCACGAGGTCGAGGTTCACGATCCGCTGGATCGCCGGGTGCGTGGCCTCGTTCGCGCTCGCGCGGGGGCGCGGGGGGCGGACGATCGGGATCCTCGAGATGGCCGCCGCCAGCGGCCTGCAGCTCGTCTCCGAGGACGAGCGCGACGCGTTCGCGGCCAGCACGTTCGGAACCGGCGAGCTGATCGCGGCCGCGCTCGACGCCGGGGCGGACGTCGTGTACGTGGGCGTCGGCGGCAGCGCCACGACGGACGGCGGTGCGGGGGCGATCCGCGCGCTCCAGGACGCCGGCGGCGTCGGGCGCGACCAGATCATCGTGCTGTGCGACGTGCGCACCCCGTTCGAGGACGCGGCGCGCGTGTTCGGTCCGCAGAAGGGCGCGAGCAAGGAGGACGTCCGGCGGTTGACCCGGCGCCTGCACGATCTCGCGCGGCGGCTGGACCGCGACCCCCGCGGCGTGCCGATGACCGGCGCGGCGGGCGGCCTGTCGGGGGGGCTGTGGGCGACGTTCGGAGCCGAGCTCGTGCCCGGCGCATCGTTCGTGCTCGACGCCGTCGAGTTCGACCGCCGGATGCTCGAGGCGCGCGCGGTCGTGACCGGCGAGGGCAAGCTCGACGAGCAGAGCCTGGCGGGCAAGCTGGTGTCGGAGATCGCCACCCGGACGCGGCAGTCGGGGGTGCCCTGCTACGCGGTCGTCGGCACCAACGAGCTGGACGCCTTCGGGGCGCGCGTGCTCGACCTCCAGGTCGTGCTGGAGGCGGGCACCCCGGCGCAGCTCCGGGCCGCGGGGTCGCGGCTGGCGGAGCTGATCTAGCTCATCGGCGCAGCAACGTGGTCCGGAACCACAGGCCAATTCAGTTGTGGGCGAACGCGCCGCGCTTGCGCTCGCTCGGCAGCGGCGCGTCCAGCGACTCGAGGAAGTCCGTCTGCTCGCGCAGATCGTCGAGCAGCAGGTCGGCCATCTCGTGCGTCATCCCGGCCCGGATCACGACCCGCAGAACGCTGAGGTCCTGGCGGTTCTCCGGGAACGTGTATGCGGGCACCAGCCAGCCGTTCTGCCGGAGGCGATCGGACACGTCGAACACCGTGTAGTTGGTGACGTCGTCGTTGACCGCGAACGCGAACACCGGCAGGTCGCTTCCGTCGGTGATCAGCCGGTAGGGCCCGATCTCGGCGATCTTCGCCGCGAGGTACGTCGCGACGTCCTGGGTGCCCTGGATGACCCGGTGGTAGCCCTCGAACCCGAGGCTGGCGAACATGAAGTACTGCGCGACGACCTCGCTGCCGGGCCTCGAGAAGTTCAACGCGAACGTCGGCATGTGGCCGCCGAGGTAGTTGACGTCGAACACGAGGTCCTTGGGAAGCGCCGACGGGTCGCGCCAGAGCGCCCAGCCGACGCCGGGGTAGACGAGCCCGTACTTGTGCCCCGACGCGTTGATCGACTGCACGCGCGGGATCCGGAAGTCCCACTCCAGTTCGGGCTGGATGAACGGCGCGACGAAGCCGCCGGAGGCCGCGTCGACGTGCACCGGCACGTCCAGGCCCTTGTCGCTCTCGAGCGCGTCGAGCGCCTTGGCGATGTCCGCGACCGGCTCGTAGCTGCCGTCGAAGGTCGAGCCCAGGATCGCGACCACGCCGATCGTGTTCTCGTCGCACTGCGCGACGGCCTCGTCGGGGCCGAGGTGGTAGCGCTCGCCCTCCATCGGCACCAGGCGCGGTTCCACGTCCCAGTAGCGGCAGAACTTCTCCCAGCACACCTGGACGTTGGCGCCCATCACCATGTTGGGGCGGTCGGTGGGCTTGCCGGCGGCTCGCATCCGGTCGCGCCAACGCCACTTCAGCGCCATACCGGCGAGCATCGCCGCCTCGCTCGAGCCCGTTGTCGAACAGCCGGTCGCATGATGTTCGTCGGGACAGCACCAGAGGCCCGAGATGATGCGGACGCAACGGGCCTCGATCTCCGCCGTCTGGGGGTATTCGTCCTTGTCGATCATGTTCTTGTCGGCGGTCTCGGCCATCAGGCGTCCGGCGATCGACGGCATCCAGGTGGTCACGAACGTCGCCAGGTTCAGCCGCGCCTGACCGTCCAGCAGCAGCTCGGCCGACACCGCCTCGTAGGCCACCTCGGGGCCGACGCCGTGCTCGGGCATCTCTTCGGTCGGGATCTCGAGCTTCAGGTCGTGGACGTGGACGGGCACGGTGACCGAGTGAGGGCGAGCGTCGGGGCGGGGGTGCTGCGTGCTGAGCGCCATCGAGTTCTCCTTGGTGGTGATCCAGGGGTACCTTGGCGGTCATCTGGCCGCCAAGGTCGGGCCCTTAGGCTTCGTCTGCGAGGATCGCCCCGCAAGGCGCCACCCTAGGGGTGCCAGGGCGGCTGCGGATCACCCGCTCCGGGTGACGCGATCAGCCCCAGATCACGTGCAGAGCGGGCGGCTTGCGGAACACCAGGCCGCGGATCCCGGCCGGGCGGTCGGGGTCCAGCCGCAGATCGGGGAGCCGCCCCAGCAGCGATCGCAGCCCGGTCCTGGCCTCCAGCCGCGCCAGGTGGATGCCGACGCACACGTGCGGCCCGTGGGCGAACGCCAGATGCCGCCCGCCGTTGGGGCGGTGCAGGTCGTACGCGTCCGGGTCCGCGAACACGGCCGGGTCGCGGTTGGCGCCGGTGATCGACAGCCGCACCAGCTCCCCGCGCGCGATCCGCGCGCCGCCGAGCTCGACGTCGTCGGTCGCGTAGCGGTCGACGACCGCGGCGGCCGGCTCGAGCCGCAGCGACTCCTCGAGCGCGGCGTCGACGAGGTCGAGGTCGGCGCGCACGGCGGCCAGCTGCTCCGGTCGCGACAGCAGCTCCAGCGCCGCGTTGGCGATCATCCCCTCGGTCGTCTCGATCCCGCCGAACAGGAGCACCGCGGCGTTGGACACGATCTGCTCGTCTGACAGCTCCGATCCCGACGCGGCCGCGCCGAGCAGCGAGGCTCCGTCGCCGGACCGGATCACCGCGATCAGCCGCTCGCGCAGCGCCGCGAACGCCTCGGCGCCGGTGTCGGGGACCGGGTGGCCCGCGGTGATCTCGGTGACGGCGCCGACGATCGCGTCGTACCACGCCAGCACCGCGGGCACCTCGGCGCGCTCCAATCCGAGCGAGCGCGTGACCATCGCGGCGGCGAGCGGCCCCGCGAACGACCGCCGCAGCTCGGCGCCGCCCGCCGGCTCGAGCTCGTCGATCAGCCGGTCGGTCTCCTCGGCCACCAACGGGCCGAACCGGTCGCGCACCGCCAGCGGACGAAACGGCGGCACGAACGGCGCCCGGTGGCGATCGTGCCGATCGCCGTCGAGGCTGAGCATGCTGGGTCCGATCACCTGCGCGGTCGAGAACCGCGCGTCGTCGACCGTGAACGTCCGCGCGTCGCGGATCGCGCGCACGGCGAGGTCGTTGCGGGTCACCAGCCAACCCTCGAGCGCGGGTAGCCACGACACCGGCTCGCGCTCGCGCAGCGCGGCGAGCACGGGGTGGGGATCGCCCTCGAGCTGCTCGAGCGTGACCGTCGCGCCCAGCGGGCACCGCTGCTCTCGCGTCATCTCTCTCAGGGTCCCGTTTGGAAAGTTCGCGTGCATTCGAGCCACCCCTGGCGGCGCTTGGCTTCGTCCTCGTCGCCTCGCGTAGCTCCGCTACGCCACGGCTCCTGCGTCCTCGCCAAGCATCCACCAGCGGCACCTCTCGGTGCCCACCAACTTTCCAAACGCGACACTCGGATCGCATCACTGCCGCTTGGCATCACGGCTGCTCCGGAGCCCGCGCCGGCGGCGGCTGGCACCCGAGCTCGAGCAGATGGCGGGCGAACGCGACCCGGTCGCGGTCGGGGTGAAACGGGTCGGCGCCGTCCCGCAGCAGCTCGGCCACGCGCTCGAGGTCGTACAGCAGCGCGAGCTTGCCCGGCGGGTCGTTCCAGTCGCCGCAGTCGTACAGGTGCACCCAGGCGGCGAACGCGGCCAGCGCCTCGACTTGGACCTGGTCCTCCCACCACCCGGACCGCAGCGCCAGCCGGTAGCGCTCGCGCAGCATGCACACGTCTGTCCACAGCTGCTCGAACCACATCCACCGCTCGCGCGGGTACAGGCTGCGCCAGTCAAGCGGCCAGCTGCGCGACTCGACGTCGTCGAAGTCGTCTCCGGGCTCGTCCCAGCGCCCGTCGTCGGGCTCGAGGCTGCTCATGTCCCACCCGCCATCCGCCGCAGGCGGCGGTCCGCAAACCACATCCGCAACCGCAGCCGCGTCGGCGCCAGGCGGCCGTAGAGCAGCAGCGCGTGGCCGTCGGGAAGCTGGCGCAGTGCCTCGGGAGCGACCAGCGGCCGGCGACGCCGCGCGCTCGACCGGGTGGTGCCGCCGGCGCCGGTCGTCCGGGTCAGGTCGTGGGCCTCCTCCTCGCCGATCAAGCCGCCGAAGTAGCGCAGCGTGTCGAGGTCGGCGACGCCCGGCAGCAGCATCCGCGCGCGGTGGCTGTTGACGACGGTCTCGGCCTGGCGGCCGTAGCGGCTGCGCGCCTGCGCGAGGTCGTGGAAGATCGATACCAGCTGGATGTTGTGGCTCGGCGCGGTCGACGCGATCTCGGCCAGGTTCGGCAGCGGCGCGACGTTGCCGGCTTCGTCGAGGCACAGGAGCAGCGGCAGTTCGAGCCTCCCGCCGGCCAGCGTGGCTCGCTCGTAGGCGCGGTCGACGATTTCGGACAGCAGCGCCAGGAAGATCGGCCGTAACAGCTTTGACGCCTTCGCGTCGCCGATCAGGTACAGCGTCGCGCGCTCGTCCAGCAGCCGGTCGGCGGTGATCTGAGACGAGCTCGCCGATCGCGCCACCCGCCCGAACCGATAGGCGCGCAGCAGCGCCTGGGCGGTCGCCTCGATCGAGGACCGGGTCCGGTCCGCCTGGGCCTCGAACGCCCGCACCGCGTCGTAGGCGGCGTTGGCGTCGGCCAGTTCGAGCTCGCCGGAGGCCTCACCGGTCGCTCGGGCCAGCGCCTCGTGGAGATCGCGTCCGCCCTGCCCGTAGGCCCAGCGAACGACCGTTTCGATGCCCGCGCCGGTCCTCGCCGCGGTGTACAGCAACGGAGCCAGGCGCTGCTCGGCGGCGATCGCCCAGAAGTCGCCGCCCTCGACACCCCGCTGCTCGACCTCGCCCGCGCAAGCCAGCCGCCAGGCGACCTCGAGCGCACCGTCCCACGTGGCCGCCGAGTGCAGCGGCGACCAGGTGTGCGACGGTTCCGAGGCGAGCGAGAACGGGTCGAACACGTACACGGTCCCGAGCTCGCGCCTGCGCTTGGTGGTAACCGCGAGCAGGTCCGTCTTGATCGACGACGCGACCGCGGGACCCTCCCATTCGAGCAGCGCAGGCACGGCGAGGCCGGCGGACTTACCCGACTGCGGAGGCCCGAAGGCGACCAGCGCGTGGCGCTGCTCGGCGTACATCAGGCGGCCACCGCGCCGCCCGAGGACCAGGCGCGCTCCCGTGCCGGCGCGAGCCCGGCTGCGGAGCGCCCGCAGCTCTGCCGGTACCGGCCCAGCGCGCGCCGCCGTCGCGGTTGCGCAGCGACCCCGGGGGCGCCGCTCGGCCGGCCAGCCACGGCACTGCGGCGCCGGCCACGGCCAGCAAGCCGAGCGCGCCGTAGAAGCCGGCCGGACCCGGCAATCCGGATCTGACCGCCGCGCGGCCAGGCGCCGGCCGGGTCAGACAGCCGAGCGGGCAGCCGGACGAGCACGCCGGGGAGCTGCGCGCCGCTGACGGGCGGCCAGCCGTGGCCGAACAGCGCGCCGGCGATCCCGCCCCACAGCCACAGCAGCAGCCCGACGCCGACCGCGCACCCGATCGCTCCGAGCACGACGCCGTCGGAGATGCCGCCGCGTCCGTCGCTCATCCGCGGACCACCGTGTCGCCGGTCACCCGCATGCCGGTGTCGGTGTTGGTCAGCCGGGCCTCCATCCGCGAGCGGTAGTGCTGGACGACGAACGAGCGGTTGCCCACGCGCCACAGCGCCTGGCCCGCCGACAGCATCGAGATCAGCCGGGACTCGCTCTCCGACAGGCCGAGCAGCGCCCGGGTGAGGGGCACCTGGCTCTCGTCCTGGTGATAGACGATCCGCGTCGAGGCGTCGGCGATCAGGCCCTCGGCGATCCGCGCCGCGCGCGAGCCGGCGTCGCCGGCGGCCTGGAGGTCGGCGAGCTTGTGCAGGACGACGAGGTTCATCACGCCGAACTGGCGGGCGAGCTTGAAGTTGGACTGAAACCACTCGCCGAGCCCGGTGTGCTGGACGATCTTCCACGACTCGTCGGCGACGTTGACCAGCCGCTCGCGCCCCGGCCGTTCGGCCATCTGCGCCAGCAACGCGCTCATCCACGCGGTGGCGCACGCCATCAGGATCCCGACCGCGGGCGAATCCTTGACCGCGTGCAGGTCGAGCACGACCAGCTTGGAGTCGAGCTCGAGGCCGGGCGTCGTCGGCCCGTCGAACATCCCGCGCAGCGGCCCCTCGCACAGGTCCTGGAGCGCGAGCGCGGCGCGGCGGGCGTCGGCGGCGAGGCGTTGCGGCGTCGTCCGCAGGCGGTCGGCCATCTCGGCGGTGGGCGCGAACAGCACCGCGGCGATCTCGGGGAGCGTCGGCTCGCTGACGCCGCCGCCTCTGACCGTGCGCAGCGCCTCGCGCAGTGCGGCCGCCTCGATCTGCTCCAACGGGCCGCCGATCGCCGTCACCGCAACCGCTCGCAGCAGCTCCAGCTGTGCGTGCTCCTCGGGGCGCGAGGCGAGCGGGTTGAGGCGGACGCCGCCGCCCGGGGTCAGCGAGATCGGCCTGACCCCGACGGCGTCGCACAGCGGGCCGTACTCGCGCTTGATGTCGAGCACGAACGCGCGGCGGCCGAACAGGAGCATCCGCCACAGCAGCGTCTTGACCAGCGCGCTCTTGCCCTGGCCGAGCTTGCCGAGCACGATCGCGTTGGGGTCGTCGAGCGCGCCGTCGCCGTAGAGGACCCAGGGGTCGTAACAGAAGGCTCCGCCGCTGGCGTCGCGCCCGACGAACACGCCGCGGCCGCCGAGGCCGCCGGCGGCGATGAACGGATAGATCGCCTGGGCGTGGCGGGTGGTCGCGCGGTGGCCGGGGCGCTCGACGGATTTCGCGGTCATGTCGACTCCGCGGTGGTCACCGCAGACCTCGGCAGAGAGGGAGCGTGAACGTGAACGAGTCGGCCTGCTGGCCGTACATCCGGTGCAGCTCCAGCCGCGCCCGGGCGGCGTGGTCGTGCACCTCGCTGCACGCCCGCCGGAGGTCGTCGGGGTCGCGTCCCGAGACCGTCACGAAGCCGGCGAGCCGGACCTCGCCGTGGCCAGAGGCGAGCTCGGCCTCGCGCCGCACGGTCGCGTCCTGGGCCTGTCGCTGGCGCGCGGTCTCGGACTGGCCGAAGCGGCTGCGCAGGCTGTGGTCGGCGCGGTCGCGAGTGATCGCGGCCTCGACCTCCCGGGTCGAGCGCTCGGTCGCGATCGGCTCGAACGTGACCGAGACGGTGCGCACCGCGCTCGAGCGCCCGAGCAGCGCGTCCATGAACATCGGCGACACGTCGACGCGCGGCCAGCCGCCGATCCAGTACGTCGCGTGCACGGCGCCGTCGCTGCCGTAGTGGTCCCAGGACTCGTCGGCTCCGAGCGGCCAGGCGTTGCACTCGGCCAGTCCCTTGCGCTGCGGGTCGGCCGCCTCGAGCGCCGCCAGCTCGGCGCGGCCGAACGGATCAAACGCGGTCCGAAGCGTGCGCGCCAGCTGCTCGCCGCTGAGCGCCCCGAGCACGGTCACCTCGGCCGCCTCGAGCCCCTGGGCGACCCGCTCGGTGTGCTCGACGAGGATGCCCGCCATCGCCCCCGCGCCGCGTTCGCGAACCAGCCGCGCGTCGACCTGCACGGCGATCAGGATCTCGTGCTCCTGGGTGACCCTGGTGGTGGTGTCGATCAGCTCCAGGTAGGACTCGATCATCGCCGTGCCCCGCAGCGGGACCGCCGGATCGCGCTCGGCCTGCAGCCACCGCGCCAGCTCGTCGCCCTGAGCCGGCGCGGCGCGCTCGACCCACTGGATCCGGCGCACCGGGCTGCCGGCGGTCCCGGCCAGCACCAGCCCCCATCGCGCCAGGCGGCGCTCCTGCGCCTCGGCGTCCAGCAGCGAGAACGCGACGACGCGACAGGCCAGTACCGCCGTCAGCCTCCGCCCGCCGTGTTCGCTCAGCGCTCCGATCGCCCGGTCGCGGTATTCGGTGTCGATGATCTTGAGTCCGCGCAGTGGCCCCGGCGCCTCCGGCTCGGGCGACCTGACTCGGCTCGCTCCCCGCCCCGGTCGGCTGGGCGCGAGCATCCCGCGCGTGGGCGCCGACGAGCGAAAGCGCGCCTGCCCGAGCAGTCTCCGGCCCCCGAACGCAACGGCGATCGGCGCCCACTCCTCCACCGTCCGGCGCCCGATCGGCGCCACCGCGACCACCACCAGCGACCCGAACACCACGGTCGCCACCAGCGCCCCGGCCGCCGTCGGAAGCGTGTCGAGCACCGCGATCGCCAGCACCGCCCCGACCCCCAGCGTCACCGCCTGCCCCGCCCGCACCGGACCCAGGATCCCCCTGCGCTCCAGCGGCCCGAACCGATATGTCAGCCGCTTGTCGCTCATTCGTCCTCGATCTCCAGCGGCGGCTCCGGCGGCGCGTCCCCCAGATCGACCGCGAACTCCCCCCGATGCTCGTCGCGCCACAGGTCCTGCAGCACCGGATCCGCCTCCGGCTCCGGACGCTCTGGCTTCTGCGCTGTCGCACGGCCGCGGCGGTCGCCGCGGTGGTGGCCGTGGCGAGCTGGTATCCGACGGCGCCGTCGGCCTCAGGGTCTTCGGGCCGCCTTGGGACGCGACTCCCGCGCCTCCTTGCGGTCGAACCCCGTTCTCGCTCACGTCCGACGCGCCGTTATCCGCGGGAGGCGAGGGAGTCGTTCCCAAGGCGTCGCCGCGGGAGGCCGGAGTCGTGCCCAAGGCGTCTGCGCAGGATCAGCAGCTCGAGCTCGTCGCGTCTCGACGCATCGAAGCCGTGGTCGAACCAGCCCACTCGTCACCCGCCGCGGCCGTCCCTTCCGCAAGCTGTGCACTGGGGAGGACCCCGCCCCGCATTTCGCCGCGCAACGAGCCCGCCGCGCTGCTCGCGATCTCGGCCAACGGCAGCAACCGCAGGAGAGCCCAGGGCGCGAACGCGCCCATGAACAGCAGCACGACGCCGGCCAGCGCCACGGTCAGCCCGTGGCCGGCACCGGCCGACAGCGCGGCGCTCCCGAGCGACAGCACGGCGACGATCGCGAACTTCGAGAGGATCAGCGCCACCAGCAGCTCGACCGCGCGGATCGCCCAGATCCGCCGGGCGGGCCACACCATCGCGGCGAACGCGAGCGGCAGCATCAGCACGATCACGTACACAGCCGCCTCGCGCATCAGCAGCTCGACCCACAGCGTGAGCGCGCCGCCGACGATGAACAGCCCGACCATGATCGCCAGGAACGGAGACCCGGAGAACACGGTCAGCGTCCCGATTGCGCCCGCGGCCTGACGGAGGAAGTGATCGCTCGCGTTGCCGGCAGCCGACGCGACGACGGCCGACAGCTGGTCCGATGCCGCCAGCAGCAGCATCGTGATCGGCGCCGCGACGCTGACCGCGAGCATCGCCAACGGCAGGTAGCCGAATGTCGCTCGTAGCAGCAGCGTCAGGTCCGAGCGCAGCAGCGCCTGGATCGCCGCCGCGAACAGGAACGGCATCGTCAGGATCGCGGAGATCCCGGCGATCTGCCAGTACATCGAGGAGAACCAGGTCGAGGTGAGCTGCGGGCTCGGTGGTGTGGCTGAGGACGCTCGCGGTCTGGCCCAAGGCGGTCTTGGCGCCGCCGAGGATCGAGGTCGCAATCGCGGCGATCCCGATCGTCGCGGTCGCGGCGGTGGCGACGCGGCTCCCGCCGCTGCCCAGCGCGGCCTTGGCGGCGCCGCCGAGGTGGCCGCCCAGCAGCTTCTTGCCGGCCTTGACCCAGCGCCCGCCGTTCTGAGCGGCGCTGCACGCCTTCCCCAGGACGCCGCTGAACAGCCCGGCGACGCCGCACACCGGCTTGATCGGGTTGGCCGCGCGGGCCGGCGGGGCGCTCGTGCCGGAGGCGAACGCGATCGCGACCAGCGCGACCAGCCCGCAGGCGGCGGATCTGCGAAGCGCGGTCACTTCGCGGTGCTCCCGAGCCGCTCGAAGAAGTTCACGATCCCGGGAGCGGCGCCGACCATCAGCGCCGAGGCGGCGGAGATCAGCGCCGCCATCCGCCCGCGCGCGGCGTAGTGGTGGTTGTGGCTATGGGAGGCCACGGCCCACACGGCCGCGCCGATGAACGCCCCGAGCAGCGCGATCGCCAGCGCCCACGCCTCGGCGCCGTTGACCAGCTGCTGCAGGACGTTGCTCCCCGGCAACCCCTTCGGGTTCGGACTGGCTTTGACGGCCGCGACCACGCCAGCGGCCGGTGATAGGTGCATGGGCGCCTCCTAAGTCTAATTGAATCTATTTGACGCTTGTAAGACTAATTGAATCTGTGCGGCTGTGCTAGCTTCCACAGCATCAAATTAGTCTCAATTAGACTCAACTGAGCGGAGGCGGACATGAAGATCGATGACGTGGGCGAGCTGTACGGCCGCCTGTCGGGACGGCTCGAGCAGATCGTGCGCCTCGACGTCCGCGCCCAGGACGTGGTGATCGAGGACGCGTGCCAGTTCGCGTGGAGCCGGCTGGTTTTTCACCGCGACCGGGTGCAGCGCGACTCGACGCTCTCCTGGCTCGCGAGGACCGCTGTGCACGAGGCGGTCAAGCAGGTCCGCCGCGACAGCCGCGAGCTGTCGCTCGATGCCGTGGTCGAGACCGGCGGCGACGGAGTGGTGCGTCTACGCGCCGCGGCGACGGACGAGCTGGTCGCCGCCCGGCAGCGGCTTGCGCAGGTCGAGCTGCTGCCCGAGCGTCAGCGGCGCCTGCTGTGGATGCAGGGCGTGGGGCTCAGCTACACGGAGATGTCGGCGCGGACCGGATGCACGACGCGTACGGTCGAGCGCCAGGTGCTGCGCGCGCGGCAGAAGGTGCGCGGGTTCGAGCTCGAGTGAAGGTGGCGTCCGATCAACGGGCCCAAGTCCGAGGCCGAGATGATCAAGGTCACGTTACGGCCTGGTTCAGGGTCATTCGTGATGTACACCGTCGACGACGCCAAGAAGCTGGCGGTCGGGTTCAAGCTCCCGAAGGGATGGAAGTTCCCACGGAGCTCGACTCCCGGTTCAAGTTCGCGAGGCAGAAGTCGAAGCTGGCCGCTTGCGCGGCGCGCCGGGCAGAGCGCGCTGCGCAGTGGTGCGCTTAGCGAGGTTCCGTGTGATTGACCGGAGTGCCGATGCCGTTGGCGAGCGGGTCGCCGGGGTATTCGTAGAACCTGCCGGGATGTGAGGTTTCGATCCCGTAGCCGATGCCGAGTGTTTCGAGTGCTGCGCGGACCGCGCTGACCCTGGGATAGTCAAAGTTCTCGAAGCCGACGTCGTTGGGCGGGCCGATTTGGTTGCCGAGCTCGCCTTGTGCGAAGCGTACGAGCGCCCGGTGGACAGCTCGGTGCCCATCGCCTCTGTGCAGAGGCGGGCGCCGAAGTCCTCGCCGAGACGGACGTACGCGCTGACGCCGATCAGGTAGAGGCTGATCTCGATCGTCTCGATCGTCTCGAAGATGCCGATGCCGCCGTTGTCCAGAGCCGCGTCGGGGAACCAGTACTTGGTCGTCAGTGGCTTGCCGCCGGCTTGCTTGAGTGCCTGGACGTGGTGGTATTCGGTGGTCACCCCGTTGCGCAAGACCGGGAGGAACGCTTCTGAAGCGCTGCCGGGCGCGTTCTCGATCGCGGCGGATACGAGCGTCACGGCGAGCTGTTCCTCGGGTGACGAGGACGTCGAGCACCTCGCGCAGGCTCTCTCTGTCCCCGAGCGACCCTGTGCATTCCGCGTCGGTGATGACCTCGGCAAGGTCCTCGTCGACTCGCAGGGCCGGACGCTCTACCTATTCCAAAGCGACTCTGGCACGAAGAGCGCGTGCACCGGTGCCTGCGCAATCGAGTGGCCGCCACTGCGGGCAGCCGGCAAGCCGACGGTCGGCGGCGGAGCGACTGCTTCGATCGTCGCGACCAGCTCCCGCTCGGACGGAAAACCACAGGTCACCTACAACGGCCACCCGGTCTACAGCTTCACGGGCGACCAGAAGCCCGGCGACATCAAACGGCGAGAGCGTGAACGCCTTCGGCGGCCTCTGGTACGCGCTCTCTTCGGCGGGTAACCAGATCGTCGGCTCAGCGCCGAACTCAGGAATTCGCTACTAGCGATCGACGCTCTAGCGACACTCTGAGCGATCCCCGCGGAAGGGAGGCCGCGGGGCGCGTCAGATTCGGGGTTCGGGGATCGGGTCTCGGGTTTGTTGTTGCGGTTGAGTTCGTTCGCCGATGATCGTGGCGAGGAGTTGGAGGCTCTGCTCGGTGGGGGTGCCGGGCTCGGCGAAGTGGGCGATGAGGAGCTGGCCATCGGCGCCGTTGGTCGTCAGCGCTTCGTAGCGCAGATCGAGCAGACCGACGGTCGGGTGCATCATGCGCTTGACGCCGTCGTAGGTCTCGTGCACGTCGTGGCGGCCCCAGAGACGGCGGAAGAGCTCGCTCTTGAGCGAGAGCTCGCCCACCAGCTCGATTAGCGCGGGGTCGTCGAGGTCCGGCCCCACGGTCGTGCGGAGCGATGCGACGACGTGGGCGGCGATCGCGTCGTAATCGACGTAGAGCGCGCGCGCCGTAGCTTCCTCGAGGAAGACTGACCGCACCAGGTTGACGCCCGGTGCGTACGCGGGGTTGAGCGCGGTGGCGAGCTGGTTTGCAGCGAGGACGTCGGTCCGTCGCCCGGTGATGAACGCGGGTGTCAGGTGCCAGCTGTCCATCAGGCGCACCAGGCCAGGGCGTGCTTCCTCGGCCCGCGCTCGACGCCGCCGGCGGCGCGGCGCGGGGCGGGCGAGATCGTGCAGGTGCGCGGTCGCTTCGGGAGTGAGCATGAGGGCGCGGGCGAGGGCGTCGAGGACCTGCTCGGAGGGGTGTCGCTCGCGCCCTTGCTCGAGGCGGACGTAGTAGTCGGACGAGACCCCGGCGAGCATCGCGAGCTCCTCGCGGCGAAGACCGGGCACGCGGCGTCGGCCGAAGTCCGGTAGCCCAACAACCTCAGGTTGCACCTGCTCGCGACGCGCTCTGAGGAAGTCGCCGATCGTGTTCTCGCTCGCCATCCGACACAGCCTAACCCGGCCGCGGCGCCTGAGAGTGGGTGTGTCACTCCTGGGCAACGCATGCCTCTGGCTACGGGACGTGCCTCGGTTCATCGTGGCGCTATGACCTCCTACAACGCACTCTCAATTCGCCTGGCGCCGGCGCTGCAGCTGCGTGTCGGGCGCCACCGGTCGGCGATCGGCATCGCCCTGGTGCTCGTCGCGCAACTCATGCTGATCCTTGACGCGACCGTCGTCCAGGTGGCGAATCCGAAGATCAGCGCGGCGCTTGGCTTTCACCCGACCACGTTGCTGTGGATCGTGAATGGCTACGCGTTGTCCTACGGCGGCCTGCTGCTGATGGGCGGCCGCCTTGGCGATGTCCGCGGACGTCTGCGGACCTTTCGGCTTGGGCTGGCGATCTTCACCACGGCGTCCTTGATCGCCGGGCTTGCCCCGACCGCCGCCGTTCTGATCGCTGCACGGGTCGCACAAGGCGTGGGCGCGGCGCTGACGGCACCGAGCGTCCTGGCGCTGCTGGCCGTCAACGCACCGAATGAGCCTGCGCGCCAGCGCGCGTTCGCGCTATTCGCCGCGGTCACCGGCGGCGGGCTGTCGCTCGGCCTGCTCCTCGGCGGCGTGATCGTCCAGTTCGCGTCCTGGCGGTGGACGATGTTCATCAACGTGCCCTTCGGCACCGCTGTGCTCGTCCTTGCCCCGCTGTTCGTCGCCGAGACCGAACGCCGGCCGGCGCGGTTCGACCTCATCGGCGCCGTCACCGCGACGCTCGGAGCGACCGCCCTGGTCTGGGGGCTGGTCAGCGCGCCCGACCACGGCTGGGCCTCACCGCAGACGGTCGGCGGGCTCCTGATCGGAGCGCTCCTGCTCGCCGGCTTCGCGGCCACCGAACGGCGAGTAGCCGAGCCGATGGTCGCACCCGCGCTCCTGCGCGACCTCTCCCGGGTGGCCGCGCTGCTCGCGAGCATGTTCGTGATCGCCGCGCAGTTATCGACGTTCTACTTCGCCGTCCAGCTCATGCAGACGCATCTCAGGATGGATGCGCTCGCGACGGGCCTCGGCTTCCTCCCCATGGGTCTCGCGCTCTTCGCGGGCTCGCGGGTGGTGCCGCGCCTCGTCGACCGCTCCGGCGTGACCGCCGTGATGGTGGCCGGCACCACCCTGCAAACCGCTGCCCTAGTGCTGCTCGCTTCGCGTGTTGGCGGCACCGGCGGATACTGGACCATCGCGTTCGCGCCGCTGCTCCTCGACGGCATCGCGATTGGGATCGTCCTGTCGCCGATCACGACAGTGGCGATGCATGACGTGCCCGCCGACCGCGTCGGCAGCGCCTCCGGGCTGTTCCAGACCACACAGCAGCTCGGTGCCGCAAGCGGACTCGCGGTCGTGGTGACGGTCTACGCCGCCCACAGCGTCCCCGGTCACTTCCTGCCCGGCGCGAGCGACGCCTTTTCGACCGCAGCCATCCTCGCGGGCCTCGCGCTCGTCAGCGCCCTGGTGCTGGCGCTTCGCGCCGCGCGCAAACCGGGTTCGAAGGCCGAAGCTGACAAGGGGCCGGGCATGAATCGCCTACGTGCGCTCTCTCGATAGACGCGGACATCCACAACCGCGCGAGGCGTCATGACCATCCAGCCGCGCCGGCACAGACACTCGTTGGGCAAGCACACGCTCGTAAGTTCGGGCACGAGATCCTTACGCTGCTGGAACCGTGCGACGGTTCAGCTTGCCGCGGTCGTGCTACCGCTTATGCGGTGGTCTGCTCGATTAGCGTGGCGCAGCGCTCGGGGTCGTTCAGGAACGGGGCGTGTCCGCCGGCCAGCACCTCGATGCGCGCGTTGGGGATGAGTTGCAGTGCCCGATCGGCGATCTCGGGGGCACCGTAGACGTCGTCCGCTCCCCAGATCAGGAGCACCGGTGCGGCGATCCGGCGCAGCTCATCGTCGGTCAGGATGTTCTCCGGGCGCTGCCGGCCGGCTCGCAACGCCAGGTTGAGGTGCGTCCACATCGCTTGGCGCCAGCCCGGCATCCGCATCCCTGCACCGACGACCTCAAAGAAGGCGTCGGGGGTGCGGTCAAGCGCGCCGCGGCCGAGGACCTTGGCCATCGCTCGGCGGGTCGTCGCCGTGGTGGGCGGCGGCGGGATCCGCGCTACAAGTTTGCCCAGCCCGGGCAGCGTCATGGCCCGGAAGAACGGATCGGAGCGCATGCCTGCCAGCGCGACGGCCGGTACGCCGAGGCCGACGACGGCGCTAACTCGCTGGGGCTCGTCCAGCGCAAGACACAACCCCCACATCGCGCCGAGCGAGGTCCCCACGATCGGAACGCGCTGCAGGCCGAGCGCGTCCAGGATCGAGCTCAGCTGCGCCACAGCATGACGACGCAAGCTGCGGCCGCGATAGTCATGCGGGTCGCTGAGGCCGAAGCCGGGCAGATCCACCGCCACCGCGCGTCGACTGCGCAGCTGCGCCAGCAGCGGCGTCCAGGTGGCCGCCGACATCCCGCTGCCGTGGACGAGCAGGAGCGGCTCGCCGGCGCCGGCCTCGAGAACGTGAACAGACAGCGGCGGATCGGCGAGCCGAATCCTCCGTTCCCCAGCGACCACGCCGTACTCGGCTAGCAGTGCGCCCTGCGCGTCCTCGAACGCTTGACCGGCGGTCACGATCGCGACCGGGGCCGCCCTGCGCCTACCGCGCCCGGCCGCGCTTGCGCCGCCGCTTCTCGGCCGGGCTCAGCTTGCGGCTCTTCGGCTTCGTCTTCGTACCCGGCCGTGCGTCGCTGCCACCCGCGGTCGCCGCCGCGGCCCGGCGGCGAACCGGCGCCCGCTTGCGGGCGTCGTACCAAATGAACATCCCGATCGCCGCGATCAGGACCAGCGCGCCGATCGCGATCGCGATCGCGTTGGTGCCGCTGAACGTGCTGCTGCCCGAGGTCGGAGTCTGGGTCGTCGGCGCCGCGATCGTCGGCGTCACCGTCTGCGTCTGCGGGGCCGGCGTCGATGGTGTCAGCGGCGTCAGCGGGTTGCCCTGACCGTCGCCCGACCCCGACGACAGCGGGACAGTGGAGGCCGAGTCGGCCGCGACCGCGGCTGCAGGGACCGCGAGCACGAACAGCGCACCCATGAGCGCGCCGATCGTCGCCAACCTACGCGGCAGCACTACCTCTCCGTCGCGAGCGGCTGCTCCATCGCGGGCGTCTCGGGAGTCTTGCGATACGGATCCTCGTTCTCCTGATGCTCTTCGTGGTACACGCTCTCCACGTTGACCGACCAGATGTCATGGTGGGTTCCGAGCAGGATGTTGTCAACCGCCCGCATCGCGGTCAGCATCGAGTGATCGGAGTTGTTGTAGCGGTGCAGACCGTTGCGACCGACCTGCTGCAGGTTCGAGATCCCGTCCAGCCAGCCGCGGATCTGGGCCACGCGCTCGCCGTACTCGACGTCGTAGATCGGGTACGCCTTGTGGACGCGGACCACGAACCCGAACTTGACCGCGTCGGCGCGCGCCAGGTTGAGTTGCTGGATCTCGCGCTTGGCCATCTCCACGAGGTCGTCGTCGTCCATCGTCCACAGGTCGTCGCCCTCGAAGCAGAAGTACTCCATCCCGATCGAGGCGTCGGTGTCGTTGGGCACCATCCACGGGCTCCACGAGCGGAAGTTCTGGATCCGCAGCACCCGCACGCCTGGCTGGTGGATGTAGATCCAGTTGTCGGGGAACAGGTTCTCGGTCCCCTCGATCACCAGCGAGACCGTCATGAAGTCGCGGTAGCGCAGCCCGCGGGCGGCGTCGCGGACGTCGCCCGGGGCCTCCGGGTCGGCGATCCCGACCGTGCTCCGCAGCGGCAGCGACGAGATCACGTAGGACGGCTGCAGCGACTCGCCGCCGGCGACGACCTCGACCACGCGTCCGTTCTCGGTGCGCAGCCGGGTCACCGGGGCGTTCAGCCGGACCTCGCCACCGCGTTCGTGGATGTCGGCGGCCATCTGCTCCCACATCTGCCCCGGGCCGTAGCGCGGGTAGTTGAACTCGGAGATCAGCGACTTGATCTTGTTGCCCTTGTTGCCGAAGAACGCGGCCTTGGCGGCGGCGAAGAACGACAGGCCTTTGATGCGCTGCGCGGCCCACTCGGCCCTGATCTCGTCGGTGGGGACGCCCCACAGCTTCTCGGTGTAGGTCTTGAAGAAGTGCTGATAGAGCCGCTTGCCGAACCGGTTGGACACCCACTGCTCGAACGTCTCCTCGCGGCCCTTGGGCTTGATCGCCGCCCACAGGTAGGAGACCATGCAGCGGGTCAGCTCGATCGGGCCGAGTTTGCGGATCACGTCCATGCCCTGCAGCGGGTACTCGAGGAACTTGTCGTTCCAGTAGATCCGGCTCTGGCGCGGGCGGCGGAGGAACTCCTCCTTCATGATCTCGTGCCAGAGGTTGTCGACCTCCTTGACCTTGGTGAAGAACCGGTGGCCGCCGAGGTCGAAGCGGTAGCCGTCGCGCACCTCGGTTCGCGCCAGACCGCCGATCTGGTCGGTCGACTCGAGCACGATCACCGCCTTGCCCTGCTTGGCCAGCTGGTAGCCGGCGGTCAGGCCGGCCGGCCCGCCGCCGAGTACGACCACGGGGTGCTCGGGGGTGATGTCGGCGCCGCCGGTCACGGCGGACGAGGACGCTTGGGTCGAGTCGGTCATGAGGAGTTCAGGAAACCTTTTGGTAGAGCACCGCGCTGTCCGCCACACAGCAGGCGCCTCTGTAGTTGTGCGGAGCCACGGCGACCTCCCGGAGGCTGCGATCACCGGCGAGCAGCGCTCCCCACTGGGCGGCACGGCGGCGCACCAGTTGGGTCCACGGAGCCTGCCAGTTGTCAGCCCCTTCAGTCAGCGGACGCACATACAGGATCTGCTGACCGGGCTTGAGGCTAGCAAGCAGCGGGGCCAGCGTTGCCCGCGGATCGGCGGCTTTCAGGTGATCGAGCGCGTTCACCCAATCCATGTAGCTGGGGTCCGCCACCGGCCCAATCGTGTTGGCATATCGCAGGCCGTTGGGCAGGTAGTACCAAGTCAGCGGCACCTGCTCGGGCTGGGCGGAGACGACCAGGTCGCCGGCGCGGAGGTGCGGCGTCATCTCACCGCTGATGTCACGCATGTCGCTCTTGTACGCCGGCGTGTAGGAGGCCGGGTTGTAGAGGAAGATCACCGACGCGATGATCGCCACGATCCCGACCACGCCGGCGCGAGAGCAGCCGAACGCGGCCAGCAGGATGATCGCCCCGAGCGTCGGCGCGAAGTAGCGGGGGACCCAGGCGGGGGTGATCTGTGAGGCGATCCAGGCCAGCAGCAGCGTCGCGAACGGCAGCGCGATCAGCGTCCACAGCACGGTCGCGTCCCGATCGCGCCGCCGCGAGCGTGTGAACAGCTCCGCGACCCCGATCACCGCGGCGAGCAGCAGCGCGATCGTGACTCGGTCGCCGCCCAGCAGGTTGCGTGACAGCTGGACGGGCGCGCCAAACCGGGGCGAGGAGTCCCAGGGCGCTGCCGTGTGCGTGGCCTGATAGAGGAAGTTCGGCAGCCACGGGAGGTACAGGATCCCGGCGCCGACAAACGAGATGATCGCGTCACGCAGCAGCCCGCGGCGGTCGTCGCTGCGCAGCCACGCCGGCACCAGCGCCACGACCGCGCCCGCCCAGAAGAAGACGCCCCAAGACTGGGTGTAGAGCATCAGCGCGAGCGAGAGCGCGAACATGATCAGGTAGCCGCGTCTGCGATACACGAACGCATGCAGGAAGGCCGCGGTCCCGAAGATCCCGAGCAGCCCCATCAGCTCGTACATCCGCGTCTCCTGCGCGTACTGCGTGAGGAACGCGCTGAACGCGAACAGGACCGCCGCCATGACGCCGGCGCGGCGGCCGAACAGGCTCCAACCGGCCCACATCCCGGCCGGGACGGTGAGTACCCCGAACACCACCGACAGCGAGTGCGTGGACGCCTCGCTGGACCCGAAGATGCTCATCCAGACGTGGAGGAGCAGGTAGTACAGGGGCGGGTTGCCGTCGTGGCGCAGGATCCCGGGGATCGCCGACAGCGAATGCGACGAGATCCCGGTCGTGATCGCCTCGTCCATCCAGAACTGACCGCTGATGTAGCGCGTGCGCAGGAACGTCGACACCGCCATCAGCACCAGACACACGCCGCCCGCGAATGCCCACTGGGGTATCCGGTTCAGCCAGTCGGGGGTGGGTACGTCGACTTTGGGGAGCGTGCGGCGCGGGCGCGCGACGGTGGTGGCCATCAGAGCGTCACGTTACCCGGGCAGTGCGAATAAACGCTGAACGTGCGGACGTGGACGTCGCGCGAGTAGTTCGTGTTCGGCCAGTCGGACAGCAGCGGCAGCGGGGTAGCGTTGCTCTGCGCACGCGTGCGGAAGATGACGTTCGGCGGCGGGGGCGGGGTGGTGCCCGCGGCCGGTGGGGCCTGGATCGCGTCGGTCTGCACGTCCAATTGCCAGGCGAGCATCGGCACCTGGAAGCCCTCGGTCATCACGCTGCCGCAGGCGAGCACCTTCGAGCGGCCGCCCGCCAGCTGGATCGCCTTGGCCATGTCCGTGCGCAGGTGGGCCTGATACACGAGCGCGCGATGCGCACGGCGCAGGTGCACCAGCCCGCCGATCCAGGTCGGCAGCAGCAGGAACACGACCGCCACGGCGGCGGCGGCGCCCCAGGCGCCCACGCCCGCGGTCAAACGGCCGTCAGGCCCGCCGACCTTCCCGAGCAATCGCGGTAACGCGCGGCCGAGCTCGAGCGCGGCCCAGCCGAAGCCGACGCCGCCGGCGATCTGCACGAGCGCCGCCCCGAGGATCAGGTAGCGGTCGTTGCCGGAGAAGCCGAGCTGGGTCATCACCGAGATCACGACCCACCACACGATTCCCAGCGCGGCGGCGATCGCAATTCCGGCCAGCGCCTGGCGTCGCTTGCTCGACAACGGGTGCTTCCCGCCCCACTGGCTGGCCCGCCACAGCCCGAACACGGCGGCGAGCCCGGCCACGATCGCAACCGCCTTGGTCCGGAAGGGGACAGTCGGCCAGGCATGGTCGGCGAACTCGGTGCAGAACGGGCACTTCGCGAACGCGGCACTGTTGGAGCGGGGCTGGTGGGCACGGCTGACGCCGCGGAAGAAGTGGCCCGAACCCCAGTACTCGGGTGCGAACCACAGGATCGGGATCAGCGCGAACAGCGCGAACACGAGCTTGCGCGCTCCCGGGTCGCGCCACCACAGCCACAGCCCATAAGGGCCCCACAGCAGCCACACCTCGGGGCGGTCCAGCGCCGCCAGGAAGCTGATCGCGAACGCCTGCCGATAGTGGCCGTCGAGGTGTCGCTCGACGGCGATCAGCACGACCGCGGTCATCAGGCCCTCCGAGTACCCCAGCGCGCTGGCGGTGATGAAGCCGCCGGCGAACGTCAGGCCAAAGGCCGCGATCAGCCCGGCCATGATCGGCGGCACGATGCGCTCGAACCGGCCGCGCGGGGCGTCGTCGCCGGGTCTGACGGCGAGCTGCCGCGTCAGGCGGAGGCTGACCTTGAACGTCATCCCGACCGCCATCACCGCGCCGGCGCGTCCCACCACCAGCCACAGGTCGGGCTGGGCCTTGCCGAACACCGAGAAGATCGTGGTGAGAATCACCGGCAGCGGCTTCCAGGTGGGGCCGCCGGTCGTGTGCAGGTCCAGGTGCGCGACCTCCCGCCCCCATACCAGCCAGGCCCACGGGTCGTAGCTCGGCGTCGAAGGGATCAGCAGCGACAGGCCGGCGATCAGCAGCGCGCCCGCCGCCATGATCAGGTACAGCCGACCGCCGCTGAGGTGGTCGGTGATACCCGCCCAGGCAGCACGGCGGTGCGTCGCGGCGGACGGTACGGTCAGCTCTGCGGTAGGAACGGACACGTGGAAGGAGATCCTCGTTTGCCGCGCTCGCATTGGTCGCACGACGGCGGCAGACAAACAGCGCCCGCGCACCGAGCGCGGGCGTCGGCCGGGCATTCTAATGACTCATACGTTGAGCCACTGTTGGACTGAGCCGCTTCGCCCATCGCTGTGATTTTCGCTGCAGCCGCGGCGTCGCCGGCGCGCGCGGGGAGCGCTAGCCGAGGGTGCTCTCCGCGATGCAGTTCTCGACCACCTTGGTCTCCTGCTCGGAGGCCGAGTTGGGATATACCAGCGCACTGCCGATGATCTCCGCGCCCTGCTCGGAGCGCGTTCCCGAGATCTGCGCGCCCTGGGCCATGCCCGGCGTCGGCTCGAACAGGACCCTCGGGCCGCTCGGCTGAGGCCCGACCAGGATCTCGTTCAGCCCCACCTTCTGCACGGGCAGATGGTGGTCGGTTATGCACTTGATGTGGTTGCTGCGAGCCGTGCGCGGGTCGTCGATCTTGCCGCGACTGCCGGTCGCGGGCTTGACCGAGGAGCCGCAGGCCGACAGCGCGATCGCGGCGACCAACGGAGCGGCCACCATCGCGATCCGGGACCTCGGGGTCGCGCTGCGGGCGCGCGCAGAACCAGTCGGAACGGGCATGCGTCGAGAGGGTAGAGGATGATCCCCGGTGTGACCGCGTTTGCCGCCCTGTCGGGCCCGTTGCCGAAGGCGGGCGTAATCGCGGTGGCGCTACTCGTGGCGGCGGTGCTGCTCGGCAACACGCCCAGGACCCGCGCTTGGGCGATGCTGCTGGCGCTGATACTGGCGCCGGTGCTGCTGCTGGCCGACATCTGGGATTCGCCCCAGCTGCGCACGCTGCACCACCACCCGCTGTTCGCCGCGGTCGGGATCGTGCTGGCGCTCGCGGTGGTCGCAGCGATCGCGGTGGCGATCGCCCGCCACCCGACGTGGCTGGCCCCGCTCGCGATCGCCGCGGTCCCGTTCCGGATCCCGATTCAGGCCGGGGGGACGACGTCGAACCTGCTGGTACCGCTGTACGTGGTGGTCGCGGCGGGCGCGCTGGCGTTCATCGTGCCGACGCTGCTCGCCGACGACGAGCCGCTCAAGGAGGCGCCGCCGCTGCCGAGCCGGCGCGACCCCGAGCAGGCGCCGCCGCCCCGGCGCCACCGCGCCACCCGCTGGATCGAGCGCCTGCTGGCGCTGTACGTGGTGCTCTACGGACTGCAGTCGGTCTACTCGCCGGACTTCGAGAAGGCGCTGCAGCAGATGGTGTTCTTCTACGTGCCGTTCGCGCTGATGTTCTACCTGCTGCGCAGTCTCGACTGGACCCAGCGGCTGGTCCGGATCTGCGTCGAGCTGGTGGTGGTGCTGGCGGTGTTGTTCGCGCTGCTGGGGTTCGCCGAGTACGCGACCAAGACGATCATCCTCAACCCGCGGCTGGTCGTGGCCAACGACCTGCACACGTACTTCACGGTCAACTCCGTGTTCTTTGACCCCGACATCTTCGGCCGGTTCCTGGCGCTGGTGATGATCATGCTGGCCGCGGTGCTGCTGTACTCGCGGCGGACGCGCGACCAGCTGAGCTCGATCGGGGTGCTGGCGGTGTTGTGGGTGGGACTGCTGCTGACGCTGTCGCGATCGAGCCTGGCGGCGCTGCTGGTCGGCCTGGGGACGCTGGCGGCCCTGCGCTGGAAGGTGTCCCGAGCTCTGTGGGTCGCGGTCGCGGTGATCGCGGTCGGAGCGGCCGCGGTCGCGATCTCCCCGAACACGTTCGGGCTCAACCAGGGCCTCAACGGGGCCTCAAGCGGGCGCGCCAACCTGGTCACGGGTGGGATCGACATGTTCGGCGCGCGCCCGGTCTGGGGATACGGATCGGGCGCGTTTGTCGCCGAATACCGCAAGCGCCATCCCCACAGCTCGCAGACGCTCTCGGCCTCGCACACGATCGCGATCACGATCGCCGCTGAGCAAGGGCTGATCGGCGAGCTCGCCTACATCGCGCTGGTGCTGGTGGCGGCGTTCGTGCTGATCCAGGGCGCCCGCTCGGATCCGGCGCGGGCAGCGATCGCCGCGATGTTCATCGCGCTTGTGTTCCACACGCTGCTGTACGCGGACTTCCTCGAGGACCCGGTGACCTGGGTGCTGCTCGGGATCGGGACCGCGCTGGCCGCCACGCGCTCGCGCCGAGCGCACGACGACGCGGTCGCGTCCGACGACGTCGCCGCGGTGGCCGCCTGAGGCACCCGAGGCGCCCGAGCTACGTCGGCCCGCCCGGCGGATCGCCCGCGACCGCGAGCGCCAGCAACAGCTCGTGCAGCCGCTCGCGCTCCTCGGCGTCAAGCGGCGCCAGCAGCTCGTCCTGGGCCTGGCGGGCCAGTTCGCGCCCGCGCGCGAGCGTCTCCAGCCCGGCGTCGGTCACGTGCAGGGCGTGGGCGCGCCGGTCGACGGGGTGGCGGCGGCGCTCGACGAGGCCTCGCTTCTCGAGCTCGTCGATCGTTGCGACCATCGAGCTCGGGTCGACTCCGACGGCCTTGCAGAGCGCGTGCTGGGTGACCGCGCCCTCGCCGTCGAGCACGTTCAGCGTGCCCCACATCCTGGTCGTCAGCCCGAGCGTCTCCAGCCGCGCGGCGAACTGCTTCTGGGCGGACGCGCCCAACTTGCTGAGCAGGAACCCGGTGTAGGGCCTGAGCGCGTCGGGGACGCGGCGCGAGAGGACCGGCTGATCGCTCATCACCAGGGAAAGCGTAGCGTGGCAAAGATGCTGCACCCGAATGGTTTGAGGGGCCAACGATCGATCGTGGAGACGGCGAGATGGGCGGCGTTTGCGGCACGCACTGTGCCCGGATATGGTCGCCCCACCATTCATCGGCGCGACGCCCCGGCGTCGCATCGCACTCGGGGAGACGATCGATGTTCAAGAAGATCGCTTGGGCCACCGACGGGTCGGAATCCGCAGACCGCGCGCTCGACATCGCAAGGTCCCTCGCATCCGAGCAGGGAGCACAGCTGGTGGCGATCCACAGCGTCGAGCGCCTCGGCGGCGCGGGATCGCGCGGCAACTTCACCGCCGACGCCGACGAGGGCGATCACCGGGCCAAGATCGCCCAGCAGGTCAAGGATCTCGGCGGTTCGGGCGTGAACGCCAGCCTGCTCGTGGTCGAGGGAGGCCTCACCGGCACCGCCGCGCACACGATCGCGGAGGCAGCCGAGAACGAGCACGCCGACCTGATCGTCGTCGGCACCCGCGGCCACACCGCGTTGGCCGGGCTGCTGCTCGGCGGCGTCGCCCAGCGGCTATTGCACATCTCGAAGTCCCCGGTGCTGGTCGTCCCGCCTGCCTGAAACCTCGGCTTGGCCGCGCTCCGATTGGGGTAAACCCAGATGAGATGCAACCCGGTCTGAGCGCCGATCTGGCCCCGGGCGATTACCTGAGTAGGTCGTATCCGGCGGTCGCCGATTCCGTTCCTCGCGCGCGCGAGGAGGCGAAGGGCTTTGCCGAATCGGCGGGGGCCTCCGAGGAGCAGCTCGATGCGATCCGTCTGGCGGTGTCAGAAGCCGCGACCAACGTCGTCGTTCACGCCTACGACGGGGCGCCCGGCGAGATCCAGCTCAACGCGTGCGTGGACGAGGAGGCCCTATGGATCGAGGTCGCCGACGAAGGCGTTGGCCTGCGTCCTCGAATTGAAGGCCGCGGGCTTGGAGTCGGGCTGGCGCTGATCTCGCAGGTCACTGACGCGTTCACGATCGCGACCCGCGAGTCCGGTGGCACCGAGGTGCAGATGCGCTTCGGCCTCGGGCTCGAGGACCCCCTCGGCGAGCCCGCCGGCCGCAGCGCCGCCTGACCCGGGCCCGCTACCCTTCCGCGCCTCATGTCCCTGACCGTCGTGGGCTCGATCGCGTTCGACGCGGTGAAGACGCCGTTCGGAACGCGCGAAAAGATGCTGGGCGGCTCGGCCGTCCACTTCTCGCTGGCCGCGTCGTTCTTCGACACCGTCCACGTCGTCGGCCCGGTGGGCGACGACTTCGGCGAAGAGGAGTACGCGGTGCTCCGGGCCCGAGGCGTGGACACCGACGACATCGAGCACGTGCGCGGCGGGCAGACGTTCTTCTGGCAGGGCGAGTACGGGTCAGACCTCAACGATCGCGAGACGCTCGACACCCGCCTCGGCGTGTTCGAGGGCTTCGCGCCGAAGCTGTCTGACACCTCGCGGGGCGCCGACCTGCTGTTTCTGGCCAACATCCAGCCAGACCTTCAGCGCGAGGTCAGGGGCCAGTGCGCGGACGCGCGGTTCGTGGCGATGGACTCGATGAACCTGTGGATCGAGGTCGCGCGCGACTCGCTGATCGAGACGATCTCCGGCGTCGACTGCGTGCTGCTCAACGACGCTGAGCTTCGGCAGCTGACCGGCGAGCCCAACCTTGTGCTGGCCGCCAGGCGCGTTCGCGAGTGGGGCCCGCGCGTGATCGTCGCCAAGCAGGGCGAGTACGGCGCGGCGATGATCACCGAGGAGGGGTTCTTCGGGCTACCTGCGTTCCCGCTGGCGACGGTCGTCGACCCGACCGGCGCGGGCGACTCGTTCGCGGGGGGATTCATGGGATACCTCGCCGCGCACTCCGACCGGGAGATCGATCACAAGCTGCTGAGCAGCGCGATGGCGTACGGCACCGCATTGGGGTCGTTCAACGTCGAGGACTTCGGCACCGAGCGGGTGCGGGCGCTCTGCGGCGAGGAGATCTCCGAGCGCGTCTCCGAGCTCGCCCGGATCACCCAATTCGTCGAGCGGCCGGTCGCGCTGAAAGGCTGACCGCGCGCGCCGCAGCGCGGTTGAAAAGCCACGCGCCACTCACTGGAAGCCGAGCCCGACAATCCGGTAGGATCGCCGGGTCGTGACCTGGGGATTTTTGTGGTTGATGCTCGCGCTGAAGCTTCCGCTGGCCGGACTGATCTACATCGTCTGGTGGGCGATCAAGCAGGAGCCCGAGGAGAACGCGACGCGCGACGATGACGGTGGCATCAAGCGAGAGCGACCACATCCGCCCAAGCCGTTCCCGCGGCGCCCCCGCCGCGGCCCGCACGGCGACCCCGCGCCGCAGCCGCCGGCCCGCGTGCGCACCACGCGCGCCCGGGCGCGCACGCTCGGCCACTAGCTGCAGTTCCTGAGCACGTTGTGTGGTCCGATGAGCTAGCCATCCGGCGCCAGCGGCGACGTGCTTAACGTCCCACTGGAGGCCTTGGCGGGTCAGCGTGGGACGTTGATCACGCCCCACGTGGCGAACGCCCCACACTCCCGCCCAGCGCCCTCGAGTGGGACGTTGTCCATGCGGTGTCGTCCGCCATCTGCAAAACCCGCGCCCACCGGCCCAGACCAACGATCCGCATCCTCCCAGTAGCCGGGCCGGCCCCGAGCCCACTAGCCTGACCATGACATGAGTGAGCGGATCGCATCGGTTTTGTCGGACGGCACGATCCTGCGGCTGGTGCAGGACGGGCGGATCCGGATCGACCCCTGGGACCCGAAGCTGGTCCAGCCGGCCAGCGTCGACCTGCGCCTGGGCGACTCCTTCAGGGTGTTCCACAACTACCGGGCATCGGCGATCGACCTGCGCCGGCCTCCCGAGAACCTGACCGAGGAGGTGGTGGTCGGCGCCGAGGAGTCGTTCGTGATCCACCCGGGCGAGTTCTGCCTGGGACGCACGCTCGAGTGGGTTGAGCTGCCCGACGACATCGTGGCCCGGATCGAGGGCAAATCGAGCCTCGGCCGGCTGGGGCTGATCGTGCACGCCACCGCCGGCTTCTGCGATCCCGGCTGGCGCGGCACGCTCACGCTCGAGCTCAACAATTTGACCCGCGTGCCGATCAAGCTGTACCCCGGCGGGCTGATCGCTCAGCTGTCGTTCATGACGCTCGACCGCGCCGCCGAGCGGCCCTACGGAACCCCCGAGCTGGGCAGCCACTACCAGGGTCAGCGCGCCGCGACCGCGAGCCGCTACGACGGAACGAAGGCCAAGCCTGCGGCGACGCCCGACGCGACCAAGATCGGGTAGGCTCGCGCGCGGTGTCGACGCTACTGCTTGCCGCCTCCGAGCCGTCCAAGGCGCCGTTCTACATCGCCGGTGGCGTACTCGCGCTGTGGGCGGTGGTGCTCGCCGCGATCGGACTGCGACAGCCCAGCTTCCCGGGCGGGACTGCCGGACAGCGGGGCGTGATCGCGATCAGCCTTGTGCTGGTCGTGATCGCGATCGGCGCGGCGATCCTCACCAGCTGACACGGCCGGCTGCGTCGGCCCTCCGGCGGCGTCTCGTCTGCGCTAACCGGGTACTAAAGTGCTGAGTGAGTTGTGCTCGGCCTCACGGCGCAGAGGCCATCCGGCAAATCGCGCAAGAGGGAAATGATGACCACCGAGACCCGTCAACAGGATGGCAGCGACGTAGCCGCGACGAGCGACACGCTGACCATCACCGACAACCGCACCGGAAAGCAGTACGAGGTCCCCATCGAAGACGGGACGATCCGGGCCACAGAGCTTCGCAAGATCAAGACCGATGACGACGACTTCGGGCTGCTGACCTACGACCCGGCGTTCATGGCCACCGCCTCGTGTCGCTCGGCGATCACCTACATCGACGGCGAGCAGGGAATCCTCGAGTACCGGGGATACCCGATCGAGCAACTCGCCGAGAGGTCCTCCTATCTGGAGGTCGCGTATCTGCTCCTCCACGGCGAGCTTCCGACCCAGGCTCAGCTCGACGACTGGACGCACCAGATCACGATCCACACGTTCGTGCACGAGAACATCAAGGAGTTCATGCAGGGGTTCCGCTACGACGCGCACCCGATGGGGATGCTGCTGGCGTCGGTGGGAGCGCTGTCGACCTTCTACCCGGAGGCCGCCGCGATCAAGGACCACGAGGTCCGCTACCTGCAGGTCATCCGCCTGCTGGCCAAGATGCCGACGCTGGCCGCGTTCTCGTTCCGCCACAACCAGGGCAAGCCGTACGTCTATCCCGACAACGACCTGTCCTACGCCGGCAACTTCCTGTCGATGATCTACAAGATGACCGAGCTCAAGTACGAGCCCGACCCGCGGCTCGAGCACGCGCTCGACGTGCTGTTCATCCTGCACGCCGACCACGAGCAGAACTGCTCGACCAGCGCGGTGCGAGGCGTCGGCTCGTCGCAGGTGGATCCCTACTCGGCGGTCGCGGCCGGCGTGGCGGCGCTGTACGGCCCCCTCCACGGCGGCGCCAACGAGGCGGCGCTGCGGATGCTCCGGCGGATCGGGACCAAGGAGAACATCCCCGACTTCATCGCCGGCGTGAAGGGCGGCCAGGAGCGGCTGATGGGCTTCGGGCATCGGGTCTACAAGAACTACGACCCGCGCGCGAAGATCATCAAGAAGGCGGTCGACGAGGCGCTCGAGGTGACGGGGACCAATCCGCTGCTCGACATCGCGCTCGAGCTCGAGAAGATCGCGCTCGAGGACGACTACTTCGTCTCGCGCAAGCTCTACCCGAACGTCGACTTCTACTCGGGCCTGCTGTACGAGGCGCTCGGGATGCCGATGGAGATGTTCCCGGTGATGTTCGCGATCGGACGGACCAGCGGTTGGATCGCCCAGTGGCTCGAGATGATCGACGACCCCGAGCAGAAGATCTCGCGTCCGCGGCAGATCTACACGGGCAAGCGTGAGCTCGAGTACGTGCCGATCGCCCAGCGCGCCTGACGCCACCCAACAGCGGCGGCTTTCGTGTCCTGGAAGCTGACGATCCGCACCGGACCCCGCGTCGAGCATGCGCGCTTCGATGGGCTCGACGACGTGCTCGACGCGGTGGAGGCGCGGGGACGCGAGCTGGCCGAGTCGGCCGGCCGCGAGCCGGTCGACGTCAAGCTGAAGCGGTTTGAGCCGATCCAGCAGGTCGTCGCGCGGCTCGAGTTCTCCGGGCCTCAGCGGCTGATCCCGTCGGTGACCGCGGGCGTCGACGTCCGCGGCGACGGCTCGATCGAGGCCTACACCGGCCGGGTCAAGCGCCAGGTGGTCGACCAGCGCGACGGCGAGAGCGCCTACGGCGCGTTGCGCCGGGAGCTGAGCGCCCGGTAGTTTGCGCGGGCAACCCGAAGCGAGGGGAGATCGCGTGAGCAACGAGTCCGGCGCCGACTACGAGTACGACATCCACCTCGACGACAAGTACGGAAGCCTCCGGCTGATCGACATCCCGGCCGAGATCGCCGCCGTCGAGCCGTGGTTCAACCAGACGCTCACCACGGTCAATGACGCGGTGGTGCGCCTCGGCGTGATCCACGGCGACTTCCACTGGCATCACCACGACGACCAGGACGAGTTCTTCCTGGTGCTCGAGGGACGGCTGTTGATCGACCTCTCAGACCGAGAGACCGTGACGCTCGAGCCTCACCAGGGCTACACGGTCCCGCGGGGCGTGGAGCACCGCACGCGCGCGCCCGTCAGAACGGCGATCCTGATGGTCGAGTCGGCTGGGGTCGACCCGACCGGGGACGGCTAGCTGGGCCCCGGGCGACGACGTGCTTAACGTCCCACTGGAGGCGTTCGCGGGCTAGCGTGGGACGTTGATCACGCCCCACGTGGCGAACGTCCCACGGTGGCGCCGGGGGCGCTCGATTGGGACGTTGTACACGCGGTTTCGCCCGCCCATCCGCGCACCCCCGCCCAGCGTCTAGAGCACCAGCGTGCCGCCGTGCTGGCGCAGCCACCGCACGTGCCGGCGGTAGTCCGGACAGCGGCTGCTCAGCAGCGCCCAGAAGCGCGGTGAATGGTCGAGCACCTCGAGATGGCAGACCTCGTGCCAGACGACGTACTCGAGCACCGGCTCGGGCGCGAGCAGCAGCCGCCAGTTGAAGCTCATCGCGCCGGTGTGAGAGCAGCTCGCCCAGCGAGTCCGTTGGCCGCGGATCGTCAGCCGCGTGTAGGAGTTGGCGGTGAGCTCGCAGGCGCGGTCCAGCCGCGGGGCGATCTCGCCCCGGGCGGCTCGCCGGTACCAGCGCTCGAGCGCGGGCAGGCGCTCGGACCCGGCCGGGACCAGCAACTCTCCGCCGCGGCGGTGCACCCGGGTGCGCCCAGGTTCGGGCACCAGCGCCAGCGCCTCGCCCAGGTACGGCACCGTCTGGCCGCGGGCCGCGACCGCGGCGCGCGTTCGCTCGAGCTCGCCAAGGCGGCGCTCGATCCACGGCCGCAACTCGCGGATCACCGTCGCGGCCTCGCGCTCGGGCGCGCGGCGCGGGAGCACGACCTCGACCCCGCGGGCCTCGTCGACGGTCACGCGCACGCGGCGAGCCCGGGGCGAACGCCGGACGCTGTAGGCGATGTCGTCCGTTTTCACGACGCGACAGGGTACGGTCCCGGGCCGACGATGCCCCGCTTCGCCGATCTGACCGAGCCGCTCTCCGACGACCGGGTGTCGCTGCGCCTGTCGGCCGAGCGCGACATCCCCGAGATCCTGATCGCCTACCAGGACGATCCCCGGCTGCACCTCGACATGGGCGAGCGGCGGCCGCCCAGCGGCGCCGAGCTGGGACGCCGCGAGGAGGGTGCGGCGGCCGAGCGAGCGGCCGGCACCTACCTGGCGCTGACCGTCGTCGAGCCCGGCTCCGACGTCTGCGTCGGCCAGATCTACGTCCACGATCTGGACTGGGACAACGCGCGGGCCGAGCTCGGGATGTGGCTGGCGCCCCAGGCGCGCGGACGCGGGACGTCGGCGCGCGCGCTGCGGCTGGCCTCCGAGTGGCTGCTGCGAAGCTGCGGGCTCGAGCGGCTGGAGATCCTGACCGAGCCCGACAACCAGGCGATGATCGGCGCGGCGCGGGCGGCGGGCTACCGCGACGAGGGCGTGCTGCGCGGGTACCGGCGCGAGCGCGATGGGCGCGTCGATGTCGCGATCATGTCGCTGCTGCCCGCCGATCTGGGTAGCTGAGCAACGATGCCGTACTGGCGCGTGACGCTTCCGGCGGGAGTCAGACCACCGTTTGAGGTCTATGTCAACGGCGTGCTCCAGGAGCTCGGCACGGACTACCGCGTGGCCTCCGGAGAGCTGCAGTTCGAGCGCGAGCTGGTCAGCGGCAAGCTCGGCCTGTGGGCCTGGTTTCTCGGCTTCTGGGGGATCGGCACCTACAAGCGCAACGACGAGGTGGACGTCCGCTACGAGCTCGACGGCCGCCCGATGGTCGCCCACGCGCTGGCGATCATCCCGCCGTCCGAACCACCTCGCGCCTGACCCACGGGCGCAGCAGCCGCAGCGCGGCCAGGATCGCCCGGGTCGCGGGGGAGCGGTTGAGCGTGTAGAAGTGGATCCCGGGGGCGCCGCGCGCGAGCAGCTCGGCGCACTGGAGCGTGGCGTAGGAGACGCCGAGCTGGAGCACGGCGTCGGGGTCCGCGGACCGGTGCTCGAGCTGCTCGAGGAACGAGTCGGGGATCGTGGCTCCGCACATGCCGGTGATCGTCTTGATCTGGCCGACGTTGGTGACCGGCATGATCCCCGGGATGATCGGCGCGTCGATCCCGGCCGCGCGCGCCTCCTCGACGAACCGGAAGTACATCTCGTTGTCGAAGAACAGGTTGGTGATCAGGAACGAGACGCCGGCGTCGAGCTTGTGGCGCAGGAACCGCAGGTCGTGGGCCATGTCCGGCGACTGCGGATGGACCTCGGGGAAGCACGCCGCGCCGATCGCAAACGGATAGTCGGCCGCGATCAGCTGCGCGAGCTCGGTCGAGTAGTGCAGCCCGCCCGGGTGGGGCCGCCACTCGGTCTCGCCCCGGGGAGGGTCACCGCGGAGCGCGAGCACGTTGTCGATGCCCCCGTCGGCGATCCGATCCAACACCTCGTGGAGATCGTCCCGGGTGGCCCCGACGCAGGTCAGGTGCGACATCGCCTCGATCCCGAGGTCCTGTTTGATCCACCTGGTCAGCTCGACGGTCCGCGCCCGCGTGGAGCCGCCGGCCCCGTAGGTCACCGAGACGAAGTCGGGCTCCAGCGGCGCGAGCGTCTGTAGCGCGGTGCGCAGGTTGCGCTCGCCCTCGTCGGTCTTGGGCGGGAAGAACTCGAACGAGAAGATGGGCGCTTCGGCCGTGGCAAGGATCTCGTCGATTCGCACGCGGAGCGGGAATCTACCAACCTTGACATGGACGTGTCAAGGTTCGCTTCGCGTCACGCGGCGCTCCACCGCTCGACCCCGTCCCGCGTCTCGCGCGTCGCGCGCCCCTGCCGCTCCAGATGAGTCAGGTACGCAAGCGTCTGGGCCAGCAGCCACGAGCCGTTGTACTCGGTCAGCGGCTCGCCGTACACGCTGGGGCTGATCTCCACGGCCGTTCGCGGCGCCTGCGCCAGCGCCGTGACGACGGCGGCGAGGCGCTGGTCGACGAGCTTGCGGTTGCCCTCGATGTGCCCCGGGACGTCGACGAACGGCTTGCCGTGACCGGACAGGCACAGCCGGGCACCGAGCGCCGCGGTCGAGTCGAGCGAGCTGAGGAACTCGCCGACCGGGTCCGGGGTCCAGCCGTAGTCGAAGTACAGCGAGATCCGTCCGAGGAGGTGGTCGCCGGAAATCAGCAGCCGGCGCTCTGGCTGGTACAGGCAGACATGCGACGGCGCGTGCCCGGGCGTCTCGTACGCGGTCCAGACCCCGAGGTCGGTCTCGATCTCGACGCCGTTGCACAGCGGCCGGTCGGGCTCGATCGCGCGCGCGACCCCCGACGGGAGCTCGCGGGCCCGATCGGCGTAACGGGCCAGCGCGGCGTCGGAGACCCCGCTCTGGCGGGCGACCTCGATCCTGCGGGCCAGCGCCTGGGCCGGATCGCCTGCCGCGGCCGTGGCATGCGCGTGGTTGGGGTGCATCCACAGCTCGCATCCGGCCCGTTCGCAGATCGGCGCCGCCTGGCCCCAGTGGTCGGAGTGAGCGTGCGTGCAGGCCAGCAGCCGCACGTCGCTCGACCTGCAGGCCGACCTGGTCCATGGCGCGCTCGAGCTGCGCCATCGACCCCGGCTCGTGCATGCCGGTGTCGACCAGCACCACCCCCGAGCCCGCGGCGATCGCCCAGGCGTTGCAGTGCGGGACGCCGGACCACGGCAGCGGCAGCCGCAGCCGCCACAGACCCGGGATCACGCGCTCCCCGCGCCCGAGCTCGCGCCGGGCACGGGCGTGGCCTGCGCCGCCCGCGCTCATCGTCGCCCAGCCTCGCGTCTCACGGGGCCGCACGATATTGGCGCTGCGTAGACTGCGGCGCTGTGACGAGCTCGACCGACAACGTCGCCAGGCGCTACTTCGAGGCGCTCGGCGCGCATGACCTCGACGCCGCCGTGGCCTGCTGGCGGCCGGGGGGCGTCGACCGGCTCGTGGGATCCCAGGACCTGGTTGCGCCCGAGGGCATCCGGACGTACTTCTCGGAGCTGTTCGCGGCGTTTCCGGACTTCTCGTTCGAGATCCTGCAGGAGCTCGTCGACGGTCCCCACACAACGATCCGCTGGCGCGCCCGTGCCACGTTCGCCGGGCCCGGCCGGTTCCAGGGCATCGCGCCCAACGGCGCGCGGATGCAGGTCGAGGGCTGCGACGTCGTCACCGCCACCGACGGGCTGATCGATCACCTCGACGCGTACATGGACAGCGGCGAGATCGCCCGTCAGCTCGGCCTGCTGCCGCCGCTTGAGTCCAAGGCGCAGGCCCGGCTGACCAAGCTCGCCAACGCCCGCATCAAGGCGCAGAACTTCATCCACGGCAGCGCGCCCGAGCGGATCGCCGACGGCGTCTGGATCGTCCGCGGCGGCTTCCCGCAGAAGGTCATGAACGTCTACCTGCTCGAGGACGAGGGCGGGCTGACGCTGTTCGACGCGGGCATCTCCGACATGACTGTCGCGCTCGCGGCCTGCGCCGCCCGACTCGGTGGGATCAAGCGCATCGTGCTCGGCCACGCCGACGCCGACCACCGCGGGGCCGCGCCGGGTCTCGACGCCCCCGTCTACTGCCACCCCGCCGACCGCCAGGCGGCGGAGTCGCCCGAGACGTTCCGGCCCTACTGGGACCTGTCGAAGCTCGCGCCGCACGGCCGCCTCCTGCTGGGAAGGCTGCTGCCGATCTGGGACGGCGGCGCCGTCCAGATCGAGGGCACGGTCCAGGAGGGCGAGCAGATCGCCGGCTTCAAGGTGATCGATCTGCCCGGCCACGCGCCCGGCCTGATCGGGCTGTATCGCGAGTCAGACCGGCTAGCGCTCGTCTCCGATCTGATCTACACGCTGGATCCGCAGACCGGGGTCAAGGGGCGTGCGCGGCTGCCGCACCCGGCGTTCGACATCGACCTCGAGCAAGCACGCGCGTCGATCCGCAAGCTCGCCGCGATCTCGCCGTCGGTCGTGTGGTCCGGCCACACCGACCCGGTCCGGGGCGACGTGAGCGCTCAGCTCGAGCGCGCTGCTGCGACTCCGGTTTAGGTTGTCCCGTGAGAACCACTGAACCTTGGGACGCCGCAGCCGCCAGCGGGCGGCGGAGAGCAAGCTCGCCGCGCCCACCACCGACTACCGCGACGCCGACGGCAACGTGCTGGTGCTGCGCGGATCGCTGACGCCCGCGTCGCGGCGCCAGTACGCCGAGGTGCTGCACGGCGGCAACGAACGCGAGGACGCCTGGCAGCGGGCCGTTGAGCTGCTGTTCGAGCGGCTGGCGGTCTCGTGGACGATCGCCGGGATCGAGGCGACCCGCCAGCAGGAGCTGCTGGCGCGCTACCGCGTGGCCACGCAGGACGAGCGGCGGTTCGTGCGCGACGCGTTGCGCGAGCACGTGACCGAGAACTTCCCGGAGCTCGAGTCGCCATGAGGCCGGACCCGGACGCGTTCGCGGCGCTGCTGTGTGACTGGTGCGTGAGCGTGGGCGAGCGCGACCAGGTGATCGTGGCCACGACGGTGCCGGCGATGCCGCTGGCGCAGTCGCTGCACGCGGCGATCCTCGAGCGCGGCGGCTGGCCGCTGATCCGGCTGAGCCCCGACGCGGTGGCGGCGAGCCTCTACCGCAACGCCCGCGACCCGCAGCTCGACGAGTTCGCGCCGCTGGAGCTTGTCGAGGCGCAGCAGGCCGACGCGTTCATCACGATCCTCGCGCCCACCAACACGCGCGCCCTGGCCGGCGCGGATCCCGCGCGGATCGCGCGCGTGGCCCGGGCCCGGCGGCCGATCCAGGAGGCGCGCCTGGCGTCGCGCTGGTGCGGAACCCTGTGGCCGACCTCGGCCGGCGCCCAGGACGCGCGCATGTCCGACGACGACTACGCGGGGTTCGTGACCCGGGCGCTGTTCCTCGACCGCCCCGCGCCGATCGAGGCGTGGCGGGAGCTGAGCGCATCGCAGGCGGCGCTGACGGAGCGGCTCGGCAAGGGCCGCGAGATCCGGATCGAGGCCGACGGCACCGACCTGCGCCTGCGGGTTGATGGCCGCACCTGGATCAACTCCGACGGCAAGCACAACATGCCCAGCGGCGAGGTCTTCACCGGACCGATCGAGGACTCCGCCGAGGGCACGATCCGGTTCACGGTGCCGTCGAGCCCGCGCGGCGTGGAGGTCGACGACGTGTCGCTGACGTTCGCAAGCGGACGGGTGGTCCAGGCGCGGGCGCAGCGCGGCGACGGCTACCTGCAGGCGGCGCTCGAGACCGACGGCGGCGCGCGCTACCTCGGCGAGCTCGGGATCGGCACCAACGTCGGCATCGACCGGGCCACCGGCTCGATCCTGCTCGACGAGAAGATGGCGGGGACGGTGCACCTCGCGCTCGGTAGGTCGTATCCCGAGACCGGCGGGCGCAACGACTCGGCGCTTCACTGGGACATGATCTGCGACCTCCGCGACGGAGGACGGCTGACCGTCGACGGCGAGCAGGTCTCGCTCACGGCGACTGGAGGGCCCGCAGGGAAATGAGCCGTCGTTTGAGGCGACCGATGAGCGTCGCGGGCGCTACGTCCTCGTCGGCTCGCGCAGCGCTGCTGCGCTTCGCCTCCTGCGTCCTTGCTCCGCTCGCTCCTCGCTCCCCTCATTCCGACGCCTCATCCCCCTACGAACCCTAACGAGACCGGCCAGGCCGCCCGCTAACTTGAGCTTCATGCGCCGAACCAAGATCGTTGCCACGATCGGCCCCGCGTCGCAGGATCCGGACACGCTGCGGCGGATGGTCGAAGCCGGGATGGACGTCGCCCGGCTGAACTTCTCCCACGGCAACCGCGAGATCCACGCCGAGAACGCCGAGCGCGTGCGTGCGGCGGCGAGTGCGGCCGGGCGCCAGGTGGCGATCCTCCAGGACTTGCCCGGGCCGAAGATCCGGATCGGCGCGCTCGAGGACGACATCGCCGAGCTCAAGCCCGGCGAGAAGCTGCTGCTGTACTGCGGGTCTGACGCGGTCGGCAACGGCGAGGCGATGTCGGTCTCGTGGGGCGGTCTATCGCGCGCGGTCGACCCCGACGACGTCGTCTACCTCGCCGACGGCGCGATCCGCCTGCGCGTCACCGACGTGCGCAACGGCGACGGCGACGTGATCGAGACCGCCGTCGAGATCGGCGGCTCGGTGGCCTCACGCCAGGGTCTCAACATCCCGGGCTCCACGCGCGGCCTGCCCGCGGTCCCCGAGGAGGACCTCGACATGCTGCGCTTCGGCGAGTCGATCGGCGTCGACCTGGTGGCGCTGTCGTTTGTGCGCACAGCCGAGGACGTCACCAGCGTGCGCAAGCACACCCGGCTGCCGCTGATCGCCAAGATCGAGAAGCCGCAGGCCGTGGACTCCGCCGAGGACATCATCCGGGCGGCCGACTGCGTGATGGTCGCCCGCGGCGATCTCGGGATCGAGCTCCCGATCGAGGACGTGCCGATCGTCCAGAAGCAGCTGCTGCGGGTCGCCGGGCGGCTGGCTCGTCCTTCGATCACCGCGACGCAGATGCTCGACTCGATGGTCGCCTCCTCGCGGCCGACGCGGGCCGAGGTCGCCGACGTGGCCAACGCGATCCTCGACGGCACCGACGCGGTGATGCTCTCCCAGGAGACCGCGGTCGGCAACTACCCGGTCGAGGCGGTCGAGATGATGGCGTCGATCGCCGAGCGCACCGAGCACTCGCTCCCGTACCGGACCTGGAACGAGGAGCGCGTCCGCCGCGACGCTCGCGACCCCGCCTACACGGTCGCCTACAGCGCCTGCGCTGCCGCGCGCGACCTGCACCTCGCCGCGCTGGTCGTTCCGACGTTGTCGGGCCGGTCGGCCCGGTTGATCTCGGCCCACCGCCCGCAGGTGCCGATCTACGCGCTGTCGCCCGGCAAGGAGACCGTGCGTCGCTGCAGCCTGATGTGGGGAGTCGAGGCGGCCTCGATGCGGCGCCACGAGATCACCGAGGCGCTGATCGCCGACTCGGCCCGCCGGGTGGTCGAGCTCGGCTGGGTCAAGCCGGGCGAGCGGATCGGGATCACCGCCGGGCTCCCCAGCGGGCTGCCCGGCACCACCAGCCTGTTCCAGATCCAGCGGGTCTGAGCGCCCGCCGCGCCGCGGTTTGAAGCCGACGGCGGTGCAATGTACATTGCATGCAGTTCCGGGACCCGGGGTTGCGGTGCGGAGCTGGCAGGGGGCGCGAACGTCGCACCACGGCCGCGCCGTGGTGAATGACGGGCAGTGGCCGCCGTTGGCGCGGTGGTCAGGCCGCCGCGCGGCCGAAGAACGCCGCCTCTTCCCGGCCCAGCTCGGTCGTGGGGGCGTCGCCGTAGAACCACTCGCGCGCGATCCGGTGGAAGTTGCCGCGGGCGTGCAGCTGCGCCAGCACCGCCAGCGTCAGCACCTCCATCCGCCGGCCGAAGATGTGGTCGGGCGGGGCTGACTCGTGGCGGAGCTGCCCGAAGTACTCCGAGCGCGGGTCGCTCATGTCGATCAGCACCTGCGTTGCGTACTCGGGCGTCAGCTCGATCTCCTCGTCGACCGTGTACCACGACGTGGCGGCGCGGAAGTGCTCGAGCACGCGGTCGGGCTTGAACTTCTCGGGCTCGGGGAAGAAGCCGACCTCGGTGCCCAGCCGCATGATCGTGTCGGTGTCGCCGTCGATGATCGCCCGCGCGACCGCGATCTCGAGCTCGACGGCGCCGGCCGGCATCCGCTTGAACAACCCGAAGTCGAAGAACGCCATGCGGCCGTCGCCGAGCAGCATCGAGTTGCCGGGGTGCGGATCCCCGGAGAACTGGTGCAGCCGATACAGGCACCCGAAGTAGAAGCGGAACAGGATCTCGCCGATCCGGTCGCGGTCCTCCTGTGAGTAGCCCTTGAGCTCCTCGAAGCCCGTGCCCTCGACGTACTCGCTCACCAGCACCCGCTCGCGCGACAGCGACGTCACCACCGACGGCACGACGATGAACGGGTGCCCGCGGAAGATGCGCGCCAGCGTCCGCTGGTTCTGGGCCTCGAGCTCGTAGTCGAGCTCCTCCTGGATGCGCTCGGAGATCTCGCGGCCGATCGCCTGCGAGTCCATCCCCGGGGCGATCCGCTTGGCCAGCCGCAGGATCAACCCGAGGTTCTGCATGTCCGAGCGGACCGCGGCCGCGACGCCCGGGTACTGGACCTTGACTGCCACGCGACGCCCGTCGTGGAGCTTGGCGCGGTACACCTGGCCGATCGAGGCGGCCGCGATCGGCTCCTCGTCGAAGGACTCGAACATCTCGTCGAGCGGGTCCTCGAGCTCCTCCTCGATCACCTTGCGCATCTCCTTGAAGGTGACCGTGGGAGCCGCATCGCGCAGCGCCGCCAGCTTCTCCTGGAACTCCTCGCGGTATTCCTCCGGGACCAGGCCGACGTCGAGGAACGACATCACCTGGCCAACCTTCATCGCCGCGCCCTTCATCGTCCCCAGCGCGGTCACGATCTGCTCGGCGGCCTCGACCTGGCGGCGCTCGAGCGCCGCGTTGCGGCCCTCCTTGGAGCGCGCCACGTTTGCCGCGCGGGTCCCCGCCTGACGGATCGCCTGTCCTGCCGCAAGCCCCCCGATCTTGGCCGTTCGCCCCACGCGCGAGGTGGGGATCTTGTCTTTAGACACCGCTACCGGACGATAGCCAGGTCAGGAGCCGGCACCCGCGTCCGAACCCCGCTGCACTCGCGATCCGGGGACGATGTCGTCGGACCCGTCGGGCCAGCGCACCCAGGCCTTGTAGCCGCCGTCGTAGTCGTCGCCGAGCAGGATCAGCGTCGCCGGCTCGCCGAGCGCGGTGCAGGGCTCGTCGCCCTCCGCGTCGACCCCGCGCCAGATGCGGACGAACCGGTTGTTCTCGAGCTCGTCGGCGACGGTCGTCGGGTCGGTGTGCCCGGGGTGGATGCGGGTGGCCGGCGGCAGCGCCAGCAGCTTGTCCATGATCGACGTGCGCAGGTCGTCGATCGTCGTGTGGCCGGGCGCGCGGACGCCTCCGACGGAGCCCTTGAACAGCGTGTCGCCGGTGAACACATCCGAGCCGTTGACCAGCAGCGACAGCATCCCGTCGGTGTGCCCCGGCGTGTGGATCGGCTCGATCTCGAGCGCGCCGCTGGTGATCGTCTCGCCAGGCTGCATCGTGCCGGTGACCCCGTCGACCCGGTCGCGCTCGAGCGGGTGGATCAGCACCGGTGCGTCGGGGTGGCTGCGCGCCACGTCGGACAGGTCCGCCACGTGGTCGTGGTGGTGGTGCGTGAGCAGCACGTGGGTCAGCGTGAACTGGCCGCGGCCGAGGAACTCGAGCAGCGGATCGATCGGCCCGCCCGCATCGATCAGGACCGCATGACCGCCGGGTTCGTCCGCGACCACATACGTATTCGACAACCACTGGTCGTTCATCGAACGCTCGACGATCACAGCCGAGAGCGTATCCTCTTTCGCCAATGTCTCTGATTCACACCTGCTATCGGATCTTCGAGATCGACCGTTCGGTCGCGTTCTACGAGGCGCTGGGATTCGAGGAGAAGGGCCGCATTCCGATTCGTGACGAGGCGATCAACGTGTTCATGGGCCTCCCGGACGACGGCGCCGAGCCGCGACTCGAGCTGACCTACAACTTCGGCCAGGACGAGGCCTACGACGTTGGCACCGGCTACGGCCACATCGCGATCACCACGGCGGATCTCGATTCGGCCCTGTCCGCGCTGTCGGACCAGGGGATCGAGCCCGAGCGTCCGCCGTACACGATCCGCGACGGCGGTTCGCGCTTGTGCTTCGTCCGCGACCCCGACGGCTATCGCGTCGAGCTGATCGAGCGAGGCTGATCGATGGCGTCGACCAGCAAGATCGGCTATCTGCTGGAGCGCCTCTCCCAGGGAGTGGCGGCGCACGACCGCGAGAACCCCGAGCACAACACCTGGGGGATCGGGATGGCGTACTTCGACATCGAGCGGCTGGGGCTCGACGAGGGCGAGGAGATCCTGCCCGGGATCGTGCTCCAGGCCGACGGCGGGATGTCGGGCCAGTTCAGGATCCTGTGCGACGGGGACCACGGACAGGAGGTGACCGAGGAGGAGGAAGAGATCATCGAGGCCGTGTCCTCCGAGGAGATCGCCGAGCCCGTCGAGGCGCCAGGTCCGGGGCCGGCTCCGAAGATCACCCCCCCGTTCTGATCCGCGCGTTCTGATCAGCGCGTCGGGACTGCAATTCCGGCGCGCTGGGCGATCTGCTCGGTGAGCCGCTCGACCGTGGGGCAAGCCAGCCCGTGGCGGTCGGCGGCGCGCAGCACCGATCCGGGGATCGCGTCCAGCTCCGGCTCGCGCCCCGCCGCGATGTCGCGTCGCATCGACGATCCCAGCTCGGCGTGCGCGGTGTCGAGTTCGGCCAGCAGGTCGGCACCGTCGATCCGCGCCCCGTCGGCATTGGCCACGGCGGCCGTCTCGGAGATGCAGGCCTCGAGCTGCGGCCGCCACTCCGGGTCCGATCGGATGAAGCCGATCGGGCGGTCGGCCGCGCTGGTCGTGCACGCCAGGGCGTTCAGACGCACCAGCTTTGACCACAGGATCTGCGCCTCGCTGTCGCCCACGTGTGCGGAAATGCCCGCCATTCGCAGCGTGGCCGCGAGCCAGTGCAGCGCGTCGGCCAGTGCCGGTTCGTCGGCGGCGAACTCGACCCGGACCGCCGGGCTCGACTGCAGCACGGCGGCGATCCGGGGCCGGTCTGACTCGATCCGGATCGTGCCCGCCGCCACCCGCCGCGCGCCGAATCGCTCGCGCAGCACCGCCATGTGGTCCAGGCCGTTGAGCAGCGGTACGACCACGTCTGGGCCGGCCTCGATCCGGGCCAGCGCAGCGTCCAGGCCGGTCGACTTGGTCGCCACGATCAGCATCTCGACCGGCTCGGTGAGCGCCGCCGTCGCTCGCGGGCGCGCCTTGAAGTCGCCGAGCAGCGCGCTCGACACGTCGATCCCCCGGCGGCCGATCTCCTCGGCCGTGGACTCCCGGGCGACGACCGTGACGTCCTCGCCGGCGCGGGCCAGCGCGCCGGCCACGAAGCCGCCAACTCCTCCTGGGCCGAGAACCGCGATCCGAGTCATGTCGGCCATTCATACTGCCTGGTCGTGAGCGAGCCGTCTCACTTCGCGGTCGTGCGCGAGCACGGACCTGGCTGGGATCAGTCGCGGCCGCTGGAGCAGCAGCACGGCTGGAAAGAGCACGCGCGCTTCATGAACGGGCTCGCCCGCGAGGGATTCATCCGGCTGGGCGGGCCGCTCGACGACGGGCGGGTGCTGCTGATCTGCCGGGCCCGCGACGAGCAGGAGGTCTGGACGCGCCTGTCGGCGGACCCCTGGCCGGCGCGGATGCTGTCGATCGCGAGCGTGCGCCGCTGGACGATCCTGCTCGAGGAGGGAGCCTAGTGTCCCGTTTGGGAAGACACTCGTGACGTACTCGATCGTTGCCCGCGATCCCCGCACGGGCGAGCTCGGCGTAGCCGTTCAGTCGCATTGGTTCGCGGTCGGCGCGAGCGTGCCGTGGGCGCGCCCCGGCGTGGGCGCGATCGCGACCCAGGCCAACATCGAGGTCAGCTACGGGCCGCGGGCGCTCGAGCTCCTGCACGCGGGCGGCGCAGCCCCCGACGTGCTCGCGCGGCTGCTGTCCGAGGACCCAGGCGCCGCCGGCCGTCAGGTGGCGATCGTCGACGCGGCCGGGCGCGTCGCGGTGCACACCGGCTCTGCGTGCATCCCGCTCGCCGGCCACGTCACCGGCGACGGTGTCTCCTGCCAGGCGAACATCATGGCCGGCGACGGAGTCTGGCCGGCGATGCTCGACGCGTTCACCGCCACCGACGGGCCGCTGACGCCGCGCCTGCTCGACGCGCTCGATGCTGCCGAGGCGGCGGGAGGCGACATCCGGGGGCGCCAGTCGGCGGCGCTACTGGTGGTGCCGGCCACGGGCGACTGGTGGGAGACGGTGATCTCGCTGCACGTCGAGGACCACCCGGAGCCGCTCGCCGAGCTCCGCCGGCTGGTCGAGCTCGACGGCGCTTACACGCTCGCGAGCGAGGCCGACGAGCTCGTCAACGAGGGCCGTCACGACGCGGCGGCGCGCCTGTACGAGCAGGCCGGCGAGCTGGCTCCCGGCAGCCACGAGCTGCGGTTCTGGGCCGGGCTCGGGGCGGCTCAGGCCGGCGATCTGGAACGCGGCGTCGCCGAGGTGCGTCAGGCGATCGCCATGCACCCCGGCTGGAGGCCGCTGCTCGAGCGGCTCCCCGCCGACGTGGCCCCCTCGGCGCAGGCCGTGCTCGCGCGGCTGCGGGCCGACGAGTGAGACGCCGCCTGCCGGGCGGTTACAGCCTCAGCCTGAGCACCTCCTCGCCGTGCTCCATCTCGCCGGTCGGCTCGAATCCCATCCTGAGGTAGAACTCCTTCGGGCTCTCGGGCCCCGGGACGCAGCTCGTACCCAACTCGTTGGCTCCCGGGAGCGATCGCACGTGATCGACCACCAGGGCGATCGCGGCGCGCCCGAAGCCGCCGTGCTGGTGCTGGGCGCCGATCATCATCCGCGCCAGCCAGTAGCTCTTGGCCTCGATGTCGGCGACCAGCGCCAGCAGCCCCACGACCTCGCCGCCGGCGTAGATCGCGCGTACCCAGGCGTGAGCTTCTAGCTGGGCTTCAGCGAGCGTGTACGCGGCCGGCGCCACGTAAGTGCGCTGGCCGGGAGCGAGCTCGAGGTCGCACACCGCGCGCACGTTGGCGGCGTCGACCTCGCGCAGCGACACCGCGGGTTGCTCGCGGGCGACTCCGGGGCCGGGGCGCTGGGCGATCGCGATCAGCCGCCGCGCGTCGGGCTGAAACGGCGCTCCCCCATCGCCGCGTAGCTCGACCCGCTCGAATCCCGCGCCTCGCAGGCGGCGGACAAGATCGGGAGCGGTCACCTGCTCGAGCGAGAACTCGAGCTCGCGGACGCGGCCATCGCGCACCATGAAGCGCTCGGTCCGCGAGCGGCGGGTGGCCTCGTCATAGGTGATGCGGTCGGCGATCACGTTGGCGCCCTGATTGACGACGATCCCCGCGGTCCCGCCGGACGCTTCGAGCAGGCGCTGCAGGCGCCAGGGGTTGTGGAGCTCGAGCAGCAGCCACCCGCCAGGCCGCAACGCTCGGGCGAGCGCGGCGAGCATCTCGTCGTTGGTCGGCGGATCGAAGTAGCCGAACGATGTGAACCAGTTGACAGCCGCGTCGAACTCGTCCTCGTACTCGAGCTCCCGGAGGTCCCGTCGTTCGAAGGCGACACCCGGGTACCGGTCGCGCGCGATTGCCAGGAACCGCTCGCTGGTGTCGATGCCGACGACCTCGCAGCCGCGTTGTGCCAGCCGTCCGGAGATCCGGCCCTCGCCGCAGGGGGCGTCGAGCACGCGCATTCCGGCTCGCAGCGACAGGAGCTCTGAGATCAGCGCCGCGTCGGCGTCGCTGCGCTGCGCGCCGAGTACGTCGGCGTAGAAGTACAGGTAGTCGTCATCGAACAGCTCGAACGGGACGCCCATCGGTTTCAGATGTTGTACCGCTCCGAGCGGTACGGTTCCGCGCCAGTGGTCGTCCCCGCAAACACGGTCGCGATCCGCCAGGTCAGAGGACCCCGCGATCTGCGCCAGTTCGTGGCGCTCCCGTATCGACTGCACCGGGGAACGCCGTGGATCCCGCCGCTGAGGCTCGAGCGCTACCTGTTTCTGCTGCAGCCGCTCAACGCGTACTTCCGCCACGGCGCGGCCGCCTACTTCCTGGCTCTCCGTGAAGGGCGCGTCGTCGGCCGGATCTCCGCGCAGGTCGACCACGCGTACAACGAGTTCCACTCCAACCGCTGGGGGATGTTCGGCTTCCTGGAGTTCGAGGACGACCAGGAGGTGCTCGACGCGCTGCTCGCCGCCGCCGAGGCATGGCTGCGCCGGCGTGGGTGCGACCGGATGGTCGGGCCGATGGACTTCCAGCTCAACGACGAGTCGGGCGTGCTGTACGAGGGCTTCGAGCTCGAGCCGCTGATTCGCCAGCCCTGGCACCCGCTCTACTACCACCAGCGCTGTGAGCAGGCCGGGCTGACCAAGGCGATGGACCTGTTCAGCTACGCGCTGGACATCGGCAACCGACAGAAGATGCTCCCGGTGATCCCCGAGTTCGCCGAGCAGGCCCGCACTCGCCACGGCATCCGGATCCGCAAGATGACGCGGCGAAGTCTCCGCGCGGACCTCGACGAGTTCGCCAAGGTCTACAACGCCGCCTGGTCGCGCAACTGGGGTTTTGTCCCGTACTCCAAGGAGGATCTCGACGAGATCTGGCTCAACTACCAGCTGGTGTTCGACGGCGACTGGTTCATGATCGCCGAGAACGACACCGAGACGGTGGCGGCGGCGATCACGATCCCCGACATCAACCAGGTGCTCAAGAAGATGAAAGGGCGGCTGCTGCCATTCGGCTGGTGGTACTACCTGAACAAGTACAAGCTGATCGATCGCCTGCGGGTCGGCTTTCTCGGCGTGCTTCCCGAGTACCAGCACACGGGCGTCGCCGCCGAGCTGTACATGGAGCACTTCGCGGTCGCCGAGCGCACCCATCGCACGTACGGCGAGGCCGGCTGGATCCTCGAATCCAACCGCGGGATGAACCGCGGGCTGCAGGCGATGGGCGGAGAGATCTGCAAGCGCTACCGCGTCTACGAGCGGGTGCTCGAGACCAATTAGCTGTAGTTCCTGACCACGTTGTTCCGCTGATGAGCTTGCCGGCGGCCACGTGCTTAACGTCCCACTGGAGGCGTTCGCGGGTCAGCTTGGGACGTTGATCACGTCCCACGTGGCGAACGCCCCACGGTGGCGCCCAGACCGCTCGAGTGGGACGTTGTACACGCGGTTTCGCCCGCCACGACCGCACGGCGCCCTCAGCCTCGGGCCGCCCGTCGCACCCTCAACCACCTGAACAACCCTCAACCACCTGAACAACCTCCCGCTCCCTACCAACTAGTGGTCGCGGTGCTCCTCGCGCAAATCGCGTAGGAACTTCGCCAGCTCGGCGCCGGCGTCATCGAAGATCTTCGAGAAGCTGTCGTCGGTCTCGATGCGGCCGAGCTCTTCGTCGGACGGGCGCTCGGGTTCCTGCGCCGCGGCGGCGGCCTCCTGCGCGGCGCGCCGGGCCCGGTCGCGCGCCGCGTGGGCGTCGCGCAGCTCGCTCTCCAGCTTCGCCAGCCGGGCGTCGAGGTCGGGGTCGGCACCGGTTCGCGGGGGAGGCGTCCCGGAGGGCGGGGTCCGGGTCTTCGGGGGCGGTCCCGCGGCCCGGAGCTCGCGGACCCTCGCGTAGGCGTCCTGGACCTCCTCGAAGCGCCGCGCCGACTCGGCCGAGCCACCGTTGTGGTCTGGATGGTGCTTGAGCACCAGCCGACGGTAGGCGCCGCGCACATCGGCGTCGGTCGCACCGGGGTCGACGCCGAGCACCTGGTAGGGATCGCGGGCCTGCTGCGGCATGGACAAAGAGTAGTTGGACGGCCGGCTCAGCCGGCCGGCTCGGCGATCACGACGTAGCAGCCGATGCGGAGCTCGTCGAGATCAGCACGCCGGGATTCAGTGCGCCGGCCGGATCGACCGCGCGCTTGGCCGCTCGCAGCGCCTGCGCGAACGCGTCCGGGCGCTGGCGGTCATACCACGGGCGGTGGTCGCGGCCGACGGCGTGGTGGTGGGTGATCGTGCCGCCGCCGGCGATCACCGCGTCCGCGGCCGCGCGCTTGATCTCGGCCCACTGCTCGAGCTCGTGTCCGCGCCGGGCCGGGGCGAGCACGGTGTAGTAGGGCGCGGGCCCGTCGGGGTACACGTGCGTAAACCGGCAGCTGACCCTGCCCCGCCCGCAGGCGCGCTGCACGGCCTCGGCCGTCTGCTGCATCACCGCCGCGTGGAACGCCGGAAACCGCTCCCACGTGATCGCGGTCTCGAACGTGTCCGACAGCACGCCGATCGCGATCAGCGTGTCACGCAGGTATGGCGCGCGCAGGAACGTCTCGCGCCAGCTGCCCACCGCGTCGCCGTCGCGCGGCGTCCGGCGCTCCCATGATCCCCCGTGGTCGCCGCAGCACTGCAACGCGATCGACATCCACGGGTCGACGTCGTGGTCGGCCGCCTCGAAGCCGAGCACGAGCAGCGCCGCCGACCCGTCGCCGGCGCCGGTGAGCTCGGCCTCGGCCGGGTCGATCAGCCGGCAGTTGGCGGGGTGCAGGCCCGACTGCGACAGCGCCCGCACCGCCCCGGCGCCGGTCTCGAAGTCGGCGAAGCGCACCGCGGCCGACGCGCGGTGGCGCGGGCGGGGGCGGACCCGCATCCACGCCTCGGTGATCACCCCCAGCGTGCCCTCGGAGCCGAGCAGCATCCGGTCGGGCGACACCCCCGCTCCCGAGCCCGGAAGCCTGCCGCGACTCCCAGTCGCCGACCGGCGTCAGCGCCCTGATCGACTCGACCAGGTCGTCGATGTGCGTGTACAGGGTCGCGAAGTGCCCGCCGGCGCGCGTCGCGATCCACCCGCCGAGCGTCGAGAACTGAAACGACTGCGGAAAGTGGCGCAGCGTGAGCCCGTGCTCGCCGAGCTGCGACTCGAGCCGCGGCCCGGTCGCGCCGGCCTGGATCCGCGCCGACAGCGACACGCGGTCGATCTCGAGCACGCGGTCCAGCGCCTTGAGGTCGATCGAGACGACGCCCTCGTGGTCGTCGCCGCGGACTGGCCCGACGCCGCCGACGACGCTCGTGCCCCCGCCGAACGGGATCACCGCCGCACTCGCCGACAGCGCCCAGTCGAGCACCGTCCGGAGCTCGAGCTCGTCGCGGGGATGGGCGACGACGTCCGGCGGGTCTTCGAACTCGCCGCGAAACGCGCGGACGACGTCGGCGTAGGAGCGGCCGTAGGTGTGCAGCGCGCGGTCGTGGTCGTCGGTGGCGCAGATTGGCTCCAGTGCCGCGGGTGGGCGCAGGCGCGGGGCGCGCAGCTCGATATCGGCGAGCGCAACCGGGCGCTCGGGCTCGGTCGAGCCGAAGCCGAGGTGGGCGACGATTCCGGGTGCCGCGGCGCGCAGCTCGCCGGGCGAGGACTGCTCGTCCTCATAGCCCCACCCCCAGTGCTTTAGGCGTCGCGCCACTAGCGGCCGTCCACTAACCGTCGAGTGTATGGGCCTCGCTACGGTGTAGCCGTGTCTACCGCTGCAGGCATCCTCGCGCGCGGCCCCTGGGATCCCGATCAGATCGAGGTCCGCTGGCGGGAGGACCCGTTCGAGCCCGTGCCCGGTGCAACCGAGGCCGCCGACAGGGCACTGCACTCGCTGCGTGAGCGCGGGTCTCCCAGCCACGACGGGCTGGCCGCCCGGCTCGTCGACTACCAGGTCAACGGCGGCGGGCTGACGCTCGACCTGCAGCCGGCCCGCTGGGCGCTGCGGCTGGTCCCGGAGTTCGCCGCCCGAGCGATGTCGGTGCTGTGCGTGGTCCGAGCCACCGACGGGTCGTGGCTGGCCGGGCGCCGGGCCGGCTGGCTGGCGTCGTGGGCAGGCCGCTGGGCGCTCGGCGCCGCCGGATCGGTCGAGGTCGACGAGAACCCGACGCACACGATGCGTCGCGAGCTCGCCGAGGAGTGGTCGGTGCAGGCGGAGCGGATCCGGATCGAGGCGCTCGTGGTGCTGCCCAGCGAGGTGGCGATGCTGGTCGGACAGGCGTGGCTGGCCGACGGGGCCACGGTCACCCCCGACCACGAGCACGACGCGTACGCCTGGTGGCCCGCGGACATCGAGCAGTGGCCTGAGGAGGGCGACGAGCCGCTTCGCCGCGTGGCCAAGCTGCTGTCGCAGGCATGAACACCGCAGGCTTTCGCCGCGTCGTCACGTTCCGCCGGCTGGAGATCCTTTCGTTCACGCACTCCGGCGTGTACCTGGCGCTGCTGGTCTGCGCGTTCGGGCTGAACTCGCCGCAGCCGGAGACGTTCATCCTGGGCCTCGCCCACGGCCTGATGTGGATCGGGATGTCGATCGTCTGCCTGGCGGCGGCGCGGGTGCGGATCATCCCGTTCTGGCTCGCGGTCACGGTCGTCGTGCTCGGCGGTCTCGGGCCATTCGCCGGGTCGGTTGGATTCATCGTGGCGCAGCGCCGCCGGGGACACTCGCGAGACACCTCCGGACCGATCGCCACTCGTTACAGTTGAAGTAGTAAATGGCAGCGGTCAGCACCACCGTCGAAGTCATCATGCCCGAGATGGGGGACTCGGTCACCGAAGGCACCGTCCTCGAATGGCACAAGCAGGAGGGCGACAGCATCGACGCCGACGAGACGCTCGTCGAGATATCCACCGATAAGGTCGACGCCGAGGTTCCCTCACCGGTCGCCGGCACGATCGTGAAGCTCCACGCCGCCGAGGGCGACACGGTTGCGGTCGGGGCGCTGCTCGCCGAGATTTCGACCAACGGCGCCGGCGCGATCGCCGAGGCCACGCCCGTCTCGGGCGAGTCGCCGCCCACGACCCCGGCGGAGGCCGCCGCGTCGGCGAGCACCGAGGCAGAGGGCGTTGCGGCCACCGAGTCAAGCGCCGCCCGGACGATCGACATCGTCACCCCCACCGGCGGCGAGTCGGTCACCGAGGGCACGATCCTCGAGTGGTCGGTGAAGGTCGGCGACGCCGTCAAGCAGGGCGACACCGTGGTCGAGCTCTCGACCGACAAGGTCGACATGGAGCTTCCCGCGCCCGCTTCGGGCCAGATCACCGAGATCCTCGCCGAGGAGGGCGACACGGTGACCGTCGGCCAGGTGATCGCGCGGATGAGCTCGACCGTCCAGGCCGCCCCGCAGCCGACCAACGGCGCCGCCGGTGCCGCCACCGCCGCCCCGCCGGCCGATGGCGCCTCCGCCGGTTCAACGGCGGACGCTGCGGCCGCGACTGCGGCCGACGCCGGAAACATCTCCCCGGTCGCCCGACGGGTCGCCGCCGAGCAGGGTGTCGACCTGGCCGGCGTCGAGGGCAGTGCCCGGGGCGGACGGATCACCAAGGCCGACGTGCTCGCGGCCGCCGCCGGCAACGGCGCGACCGCCGCGACCTCGGCGACGACCGCCACGGCCGAGCGGGCGGCTGGCGCGACGCTGATCAAGGGCGGCCAAGCGGTGCTCGCCCGCTACATGGACGAGAGCCGCTCGATCCCGACCGCAACCTCGTTCCGCACGCTCCCGGTCACCGAGCTCGAACAGCGCCGGGCGCAGCTAAAGGAGGCGGGCCGCAGGGTGTCGTTCACCCACCTGATCGCCTACGCGATCGCGCTCGTCGCCACCGAGGACATGGCCGTCATGGCCCACCACTTCGACGAGATCGACGGCAAGCCGCACCGCATCGACGACGGCGCCTGCAACCTCGGTCTGGCTGTCGACGTCGAGCGCAAGGACGGCAGTCGCACGCTGATGGTCCCGGTGATCCGCGACGCCGGCCGGCTCAGCTTCGAGGAGTTCCTCGACGCCTACAACGCGTTGGTCGAGAAGGCACGCACGAACACGCTCAGCGCCGACGACCTGGTCGGGGCCAACGTCTCGCTCACGAACCCAGGCGGGATCGGCACGATCGCCTCGGTGCCCCGGCTGATGACCGGTCAGGGGACGATCGTCGCCACGGGCGCGATCGGGTACCCGCCGGGCCTCGGCCGGATCGGCAAGGCGATCGGCGCCGACAAGGTCATGACGATGACCTCCACCTACGACCACCGGATCATCCAGGGCGCCGAGTCGGGCCGCTTCCTGGCACGGATCGAGGACTACCTACACGGCGAGGACGGCTTCTACGAGCGCGTGTTCGAGTCGCTCGGGGTGACGCTGCCGGCACTGCCTCCGCCGCCCGAGCCGACGGCCGCGGCGTCTGCGGCCGCGGCTCCCGCGACCGCGGCCGCGACTCCCGGCGTCGTCGACGAACGGCTGCTGGGCGCGATGCAGGCGGCCACGTCGCTGCTGAAGGCGCACCGCACCCACGGGCACCTCGCCGCCAAGCTTGACCCGCTCGGCCGCGAGCCCGAGGGCGACCCGGCGCTCGACCCCGAGCCGCTCGGCCTGACCTCGGAGGTGATGGCCAAGCTCCCGTCCCACATCCTGCGGATGTATGTCGAGGGCGACACGCTGCTGGATGCGCTGCCGCATCTGCGCGAGACGTATTGCGGCCCGATCGCTTACGAGATCGAGCACATCGCGTCGCACCGCCAGCGGCTGTGGCTGCGCGAGGCGATCGAGTCCAGCCGCTTCCGCCAGCCGCTGGGCGCCGAGGAGCGCGGCGCGCTGCTGCGCCGGCTGACCGAGGTCGACGCGCTCGAGCGGTTCATGCACAAGGCGTACCTGGGTCAGAAGCAGTTCTCGATCGAGGGCCTGGACATGACCGTCCCGATGCTCGACGAGCTGATCCAGCTGTCGGCCGCACGCGGTGGCCGCGAGGTCGTGATCGGGATGGCCCACCGTGGTCGGCTGAACGTGCTGGCCCACAACCTCGGCCGGCCGTACGGCTCGATCTTCGCCGAGTTCGAGGGCACCTCGACGCTCGAGCCGATCACCACGATCCCGCAGGGCGGCACCGGTGACGTCAAGTACCACCACGGCGCCCAGGGCTCCTACCAGCTCCCCGGCCGCGAGTCGATCATCGTCCGGCTGGAGTCCAACCCGAGCCACCTGGAATTCGTCGCGCCCGTGGCCTCCGGCGCCACGCGCGCCGCCCAGACCACCCGCCAGGGCCCGCACGCCCACCGCGACACCGACGCCGCGATCCCGATCATCATCCACGGCGACGCGGCCTTCCCGGGGCAGGGCGTGGTCGCGGAGACGTTCAACCTCCAGGCGCTCGACGGCTACACCGTCGGCGGCACGATCCACATCATCCAGAACAACCAGGTCGGCTTCACCACCGACCCCGACGACGCCCGCTCGACGACGTGGGCGTCGGATCTGGCCAAGGGCTACGACGTCCCGATCATCCACGTCAACGCCGACAACGTGCAGGCCTGCATCGCCGCCGCGCGGCTCGCGTTCGCGTTCCGCCAGGAGTTCGGCCACGACGTCCTGATCGACCTGATCGGCTACCGCCGGTTCGGCCACAACGAGGCCGACGAGCCGGCCTACACCCAGCCCGAGATGTATCAGGTGATCAAGAAGCACCCGCCGGTACGCGAGCTGTTCGCCCGGGAGCTGATCGCCGACGGCGTGGTCACCGAGGAGGAATCCACGGAGATGACCGACCAGGTGTGGGCGGAGCTGACCGAGGAGCACCAGCGACTCAAGCGGCGGATCGAGGACGCCCGCGAGCTCGACCACGCCACCGGGGAGTACCAGCTCGACCGCACGCCCTCGCCCGAGGTCAAGACCGCGGTCTCCGCCGACCGCCTGAAGGTGCTCAACGAGGAGCTGCTGGCCGTGCCCGACGGGTTCACGGTCCACCCCAAGCTGATCCGGCAGTTCGAGCAGCGCCGCAGCGCGCTCGGCGACGAGGGAGGTATCACCTGGGCGCACGGCGAGGCGCTCGCGTTCGCGTCGCTGCTGACCGAAGGGATCCCGATCCGCCTGACCGGCCAGGACACCGAGCGCGGCACCTTCAGCCAGCGCCACCTGGTGCTGCACGACCCGTCGACGGGTCAGGAGCACTGCGCGATGCAGCACCTGCCCGGTGCGCTGGCGCCGATGGAGCTGCACAACTCGCCGCTGTCGGAGATGGCCTGCCTGGGGTTCGAGTACGGCTATTCGCAGGAGGGCCCGGAGACGCTGGTGCTGTGGGAGGCGCAGTTCGGCGACTTCGTCAACGGCGCCCAGGTGATCATCGACCAGTTCATCATCTCGGGCCTGGCCAAGTGGGGCCAGACCTCGCGGCTGACGCTGCTGCTGCCCCACGGCTACGAGGGGTCGGGCCCGGAGCACTCCTCGGCTCGCGCCGAGCGCTTCCTGCAGCTCGCCGCCGAGGGCAACATCCGCGTCGCCAACCCGACCACGGCGGCCCAGTACTTCCACCTGCTGCGACGCCAGGCGCGGATCGCCAAGCAGCGCCCGCTGGTGATCCTCACGCCCAAGAGCTTGCTGCGCCTGCCGCAGGCCTCCAGCCAGATTGAGGACCTCGCCGAAGGTCGCTTCCAGCCGGTGCTGGCCGACCGCCGGGGTCGACCCCGAGCAGGTCACGCGGCTGATCCTCTGCAGCGGCAAGATGTACTACGACCTCGCCTCGCACTCCGCGCGCGCTGACAAGCCGCAGATCGCGATCGGGCGCGTCGAGCTGCTGTACCCGTTCCCGCAGCAGGAGCTGCTCGCGCTCGTGACCGAGTACCCGAACCTCAACGAGGTCGTGTGGGTGCAGGAGGAGCCGCGCAATATGGGCGCCCGCGCCCATATGTCACCGCGGCTGCTGCAGATCCTCCCCGAGCACCTGCACTTCGGCTACATCGGCCGCCCCGAGCGCGCCGCCGCCGGCGAGGGCTACCCGGTGGCCCATGCCAAGGAGCAGCACCGGATCGTCTCGACGGCGCTCGATCTCGGTGAGCACGTCTCTCAATATCCCCGCAAGCAGCCAGGCGAGCGCTAGCGGCGACAGCCGCAACGTGGTCGCTCCTTCAGGCAGCTTCTGACAGTCTTTCGCCATCCGCTTCCGTAGAGACGGCTCCCGTCGCGACACCTCCCGCCGCCATCTCGCGCCGACGCTCGGCGTGCACGACATGGCGATCGATCTCGGCACCGCGAACACGCTGGTGTACGTCGGCGGGCGCGGGATCGTCGTGTCAGAGCCCTCGGTGGTGGCCTCCGACGTCGACACCGGCCAGGTCCACGCCGTCGGGTCCGACGCCGAGCGGATGATCGGCCGCACCCCGGCGTCGATCGCGGCCACGCGGCCGCTGCGCCACGGGGTGATCGCTGACTTCGAGGTCACCGAGGAGATGTTGCGGTACTTCATCCGCAAGGTGCTCGACCGCCGCAGGGCCCACCCGCGCCTGATCGTATGCGCGCCGTCGGGCGTGACCGAGGTCGAGAAGCGCGCCGTCGAGGAGGCCTCGCTGGCCGCCGGCGCCCGCCGGGTACACCTGATCGAGGAGCCGATCGCCGCCGCGATCGGGGCCGGCCTGGAGATCGAGGAGCCGGTCGGCCGGATGGTCGTGGACGTCGGTGGCGGGACCAGTGAGATGGCGGTGATCTCGCTCGGCGCGATCGTGATCTCGCGCTCGGTCCGGGTCGGCGGCTACGAGATGGACGAGGCGATCTCGCAGTACTTGCGGACCGCCCACCAGCTCGCGATCGGCTCGCGCACCGCGGAGACGATCAAGATCTCGGCCGGCTCGGTCACGCCGCTGCATCCCGAGGAGACGGTCGAGGTGCGCGGGCGGCACCTGATCACCGGGCTGCCCACGGCGATCGAGCTGCACACCGAGGAGGTGCGGGCCGCGATCGCCGCGCCCGTGCGCGAGATCATGCAGGCCGTCCGCGACACGCTCGAGCAGACGCCGCCCGAGCTCGCCAGCGACGTCGCTCGCGACGGGATCCTGCTCGCCGGCGGTGGGACCCTGGTGCGCGGGTTCGCCGAGCTGGTCGGGGCCGAGACCGGGATGCCGGTGTTCCCGGCGCAGTCGCCCCTGACCTGCGTCGCCTACGGGTCCGGCCAGGCGCTGGTGCACTTCGACGACCTCACCCGGGCCAACCGCCACCGCACCACGCTGAGCGGCGACTGGCGCGCGACTCAGTGAATCCCGACGATCCCGGCGCAGACCCACGCCTTGGGGCCGACGGCGTCCCAGATCCGGCGCGCGACCGCGTCCTGCTCTGACTTGGGCGCGAGGTAGGCGGCAGGCCCGGAGCCGCCGTACTGCTTCCACGCCGCCGACACGATCGCGTAGTAGCCCGACGCGGTCGCGTAGTTGGGCGGCACGTTGGTCCCGCCGGTCTCGCACAGCACGATCGAGTAGGGGATCGCCCAGCCGCCGCTGGGGCCCAGCGGCGGGCCGCCGGTCGCCGGCGCGGGGCCTGAGCTCGAGCTCGACGGGGCCTGCGGCTGGGCGGCCGCCGCGCGGGCAGCCGCGGCCTGCGCGGCCTGCGCGCGGGCGATCGCGGTCTTCAGGTGGGCGCCCTTCGCCCTGCTGGCGTCGAGCGTGACCTGCTGGGCGCTGCGCGCCCGCGCCAGCGCCGTCTGCTTGGTCTGCAGCAGCGCGTTCATCCCGGCGAGCGCCCGGACCCGGGTGGCGGCGGCATTGGTCACCTGAACTTTGGTCGCCTCGAGCCCGGACAGGCGATGCTGGGCGTTGTCGGCGGCCGTCTTATCGGTCTGCGTGAGCTTGATGATCGACTGGGTCTGGCCCTGAGCACGCTTGAGGAAGTCGATCTGCTCGAGCAGGTCGTTGAAGCCGCGGGCGTCGAGCACGACCCCGATCAGGTCGGGTTTGTCGCGCTCGTAGTCGCTGACCAGCTGCCGGGCCAGGATCGTGCGCGCGCGGGCCAGCCGCGCTTTGAGCACCGCGAACAGGTGGCGCTCGTGCGCGAGCTGGCTGCGAATCCGGGTGAGCTGGTTTCGGTCGCGTTCGAGGTCGGAGCGGACCGAGGCCTCGCGCGAGCGGACCAGCGAGATCTGCCCGTCGAGCGCCGAGATGTTGTGCGACAGCTGGCCGATGCTCGCGCTCAGGCTGTGCTGGCGCGATTGCTGTTGGCTCAGCTGTGAGTTCAGATCGCCGATGCTGGGGTCGGCGTTGGATGCCGCCGGGAGCACCGCGCAGGCGAGCACCGCGGCGATCGCCGCGAGCCAGATCTGGATCGATGTGGTGCGCCCGCTGGTAGACATAATTCCCGCGATTAGCGGGGAAATTTCGAATTCGCACGTTACCAGGGGCGGTCCGTCGAGGCGCCCCCGTGGTCGAGATCCGTGGTCGCGTTATGCACCCCTATGCTCTGGCGATGGACGCCGACCGCAAGCGCGAGATCTTCGAGCGGATCAAGGCGACCCCGGAGGGCTTCGTGCGCACCTACGGCGACGTCAGCCCCGGAGCGCCGCGGATGGCCGGGGCAGCACTCAGCGAGGGCCACGGTCCGGAGCTGCCCTGGCACCGGATCGTCCGCGCCGACGGCTCGCTGGCGAAGGGCGCCAAACAGCGGAAGCGGCTCGAGGCCGAGGGCGTCCCGTTCCGCGGCGACCGCGTCGACATGCGAAAGGCGCGGCTGCCCGAGCTCTGATGTGGGTCCAGCGCGAGATCACGCTGGAGCCACGGCCCCGGGGATTCCATCTGGTCACCCGCGAGCTGCTGGGCGCGCTGCCCGAGCTGAGCGAGCTGCAGGTGGGGCTGCTGCACCTGCTGATCGCGCACACATCGGCGTCGCTGGCGCTCAACGAGAACGCCTCGCCCGACGTACGCCGGGACTTCGAGTCGTGGGCCAACGCGGCGGTGCCGGAGCGGGCGCCGTTCTGGACGCACACGCTCGAGGGCGACGACGACATGCCCGCTCACGTGAAGGCCGCGCTGTTCGGGCCGTCGCTGACGATTCCGATCTCACGCGGGCGCCCGGCGCTCGGTACGTGGCAGGGGATCTACCTGTGCGAGCACCGCGACCACGGCGGCGCGCGCTCGGTCGTGGCGACGGCCTGGGGCGAGCGCGGGGAGTGAGGGTCGCGGGGCCTCCGCAGCGGGCCGGCTAGCGGCCCTTCCACACGGGGTCGCGCTTCTCCGCGAACGCGATCGCACCCTCGCGGGCGTCCTCCGAGCCCATCACCGGACCGGCGATCTCGCCCTGGCGCGCGAAGAACTCCGACTCGGGCCAGTCGACCGACTCGACCAGGATCCGCTTGCTCGCGGCCAGCGCCAGCGGCCCGTTGACGGCGATCGCCTCGGCGAGCTCGAGCGCGGTCGAGACCGACTCGCCCGGCTCGGTCAGACGGTTGATCAGTCCCAGCTCGTACGCGCGCTCGGCGCTGATCGGATCGCCGGTGAGCGCGAGCTCCATCGCGATCGGGCGCGGCAGCGCGCGCGGCAGGCGCAGCAGCGCGCCGGCGGCGGCGACCAGCGAGCGCTTGACCTCCGGGATCCCCAGCCGGGTCCCGCGGGCGGCGACGATCAGGTCGCAGGACAGCGCGAGCTCGAGCCCGCCGGCGACCGCGAATCCCTCGACGGCAGCGATCAGCGGCTTCGCCGCCGCGCGCTGGGTGATGCCGCCGAACCCGCGGCCCTCGACGTGGGGCGATTCGCCCGCCACGAACGCCTTCAGGTCCATGCCGGCGCTGAAGCCCTTGCCGGCCCCGGTCAGCACGCCCACCGACAGCGCCGCATCGCCGTCGAGCTCGTCGAGCGCGTCCGCGATCCCGCGAGCCACGGCGGCGTTGACGGCGTTGCGCTGGTCGGGGCGGTTGATCGTGATCAGGAGCACCCGCTCGCGGCGCTCGCGCAGCACTGCTTCGTTGTCTGTCATGCGGCGAACAATTTCAGGTCGGGCTCGCGCTCGCCGCGCAGCACCGCCAGGTCCACCTCCACGCATTCGATTCCCCTGGCCTCCGCGAGCACGCGCGCCTGGCGCTTGATCGTCTGCGCCGCGAGCACGCCGCGGCACGAGCCGAGCGCCGGGTCGAGCCGGATCCGCTCCAGGTAGCGGGTCAGCTGCTCGACCGCCTCGAGGCCGGCGACCCGCTTGATCTCGACCGCGACCCATTGCTCCTCGTCGTCGCGGCACATCAGGTCGACCGGCCCGATGTCGGTCGGCCACTCGCGCCGGACCAGGCGGAAGCCCTCGCCGCACCAGCTCGGCTGCTCGGCCAGCAGCTCCTGCAGGTGCGCCTCGACTCCGTCCTTGGCCAGCGCGTCGATCCTCGGGCGAGCACATCTCGTGGGTGACGTCGGACAGGACCTCGGTGATCTCGATCTCGAGCCGGTCCTCGGTCGCGCCGGCGCGCTTGCGCACGACCATCCGGCCGGGCGACTCCTCGATCACCGTCGGGGGCGTCATCCAGTTCAGCGGCTTGACGCTCGGGCCGCCGTTGTCGGACCACACCATGAACGTGCCGTCGGCCTTGATCATCAGCAGCCGCACGGCCTCGGCCAGGGTCGTGGACAGGCGGCCGGAGTAGCTGGACCGAGCAACGGGCGACGAGCAGGCGCATCGAGGCTGGCAGCCTAGATCGCGCTCGCGGACGGCGCCCGCCCGGCATAACCGGAGTGCTCCCTCCTATCATCACACGAGCACATGCGACAGCAGCTTCGCCCACTGTTCGACCGCGTCGTGATCAAGGAGCTCGACCCCGACCGGGTCCGCCGCTCCGGCCTGCTGGTGCCGCCGGGCTCCGACGAGCCGCCGCCCCAGCACGGGATCGTGCTCGCGGTCGGGCCCGGGCCTGGACTGGTGGGAGCAGGTCGGCGTGCAGATGCCGGTCAAGCCCGGCGACCACGTCGTGTTCCCGGCGTCGGCCGGCGCCTGGGTCGAGGTCGACGAGGAGCGCCTGCTGGTCTGCCGCGTCGGCGAGCTGCTCGGCGTGCTCGAGCGCGCCGAGGACTGCCCCGCCTGCGGCGGCCGCCCCCTGGCGCCGCAGGAGGCCTGTCCGGTGTGCGGGCGCGAGGGCTCGATCGCGTAGCCGTGCCCGGCCCCGCGCGGCGCGAGTGCATAACTGCGGCGAACCCGGCACTCGTCGAGCGTGAGGCTCGTGCCGAGTTAAGGACGCCGTAGTGGCGTGCCTGACACTGGCAAGCCCCCGCGCGAGCGGCGGAGTTGCCGTCGAATCGCCGGCCGCGTCGAGGCCGCGCGGCGCCACCCGCGTGAACGCGGCGCCGGACTGCTCAGGCGGCGCTGCGCGCCGAGAGCTCTCGCGGCTCGGCCGCGGCGATCCGGGCCATCAGGTCGTCGATCTCGGGATCGCGCCCGAGCTCGAGCCGCCGGCGGCAGGCGTCCAGGCACTCCGTGATCCGGTCGGTCCGCGCCAGCGCGTGCGCGTACGTCGACCACGCCGCCGGCGACTCGGAGTCGATGATCGTCGCCGCGTGCGCCGCCGACACCTCGGCGCCGACGTCGCCGGCCAGGTGGTACGCGAGCGCCAGGTCGAGCAACCCCTCGAGCGAGGGGCCCATCAGTCTTGGCCTGCTCGAGCGCGGAGATCGCGCCCTGCCGGTCCATCAGCCGCAGCCGCAGCCGCCCGAGTCGCTCCCAGGCGGAGGCGTCGTTGGGCGCGCGGACGGTGGCTCGCGCGGCGGCCTCGGCGGCCCAGGCGATCGCGCCCATGTCCTCGTAGATCCGGGACGCGAACCGCTCGGGCGTCGGCCGGTCGGTCTCGACCCGCGCCCAGTCGCGGACCGTGCGGGCCGCCGCCGGCAGGTTGCCCGCCTGCCAGAACGCGGTCGTCAGCAGTCGCAGCACCGACGGGTTCGACGGCTCGGCGTCGCGCGCGTAGACGAGCCGCTGGGCGGCCAGCGCAGCGTCGCCCTCGGCCAGCGCGTGCTGCGCGGCGGTCATGAACCGCTGCACCCGGTCGGCCGACGGATCCGGCGTCGAGAAGTCGACGAACTGCAGCGAGCCCGCCGGCACCGTGCGCACGCCGATCGAGAACAGCACGCGGGCCCACTGCTGGGTGTCCTCGTCGTCGCCGGAGAAGTAGATCCCGGTCACGGTGCCCACGCCCCACTCGGGGTAGGCGACGCAGCGCGCGTAGCGGTGGACGACCGAGTGGTCGGGCACGCGCGAGCCGAACGGGTCGTGCTTGGCGCGGTCCTCGGCGCTGGCCCGCTGCGCGCTGCTCCTCCTCGTAGGCGCGGCGGCCGGCCTCCTCGCGGGCCTTGCGCGTGGCGGCGGCGGACACCTTGACGGCGTTGCGGGTGACGCGCCCGCCTCGGACGGACTCGGCCAGCTGCTCGAGCTGGTCGGCCGCCTCGTTGATCGCCTGAAGGTGTCGCTGGTGCTCGTGCTGGCGGCCCGGCGGGGCGATGTCGGGGTGCCAGCGCTTGGCCATCCGACGGCGCGCGAGCTGCACGCCACGCTGGTCGAACGGTGCCTCGAGCTCGAGCAGAAGCATCGCCTGTTCGACGTCGAGGATCCGTGGCATGACTCTCTTACGGTAGCGACGTTTGCGCGGATTCGCGTGGCGATCTCGTTGCCTCGCCGTCGGCGGTCACGGCGCGGTCAATTGCAACAAATTAGCTTCAATTAGCCTGAACACACATCTGCCGCCCTAAGGTGCGGGCATGACGACTCCGGGCAGGCGGCGGACATCGAGGACGGCGACGGTTGCGGTGCTCGGCCTCTTCGGCGGGTCGTCGTCGCCGGGCTGGGGATCGGCCTGCTCGCGCTGCTGGTCGATGCCGCCCGCTGGTTCCGGCGACGGTTGCGGGTCGGCCGCGCCGGCCGGCGCCGGCGCGATCGCGCTCGGTCCTCCCGGACAGGGACGGCTCGTCGCCGCGACCGAGTACGGCGGTCCGGGCGATCCGTCAGCGGGATGGTCGGCGCGGCGGGCATCAACCTGCTCCAGCACCCAGACAGCTACGCGGAGCTCGGCGGGCTGACGTTCCAGACGGCGACCGCGATGGGCGGCCTGCCGTACGGCACGCCGTTGCGGATCACCTGGGGCCGGCACTCGGCGATCGCCTACAAGCGCGACTTCGGGCTCGGCGGCGGACCGATCGACGGGCTGCCGCGGGTGATCGACCTGTGGTGGGAGCTGGCGGAGCGGCTCGGCATCTCGTTCGCGCACGGCGGCTGGGCGGGTCCGGTCCGGATCGCCCGCCCGCCGAGCACCGGCGCCGGCAACCTGATCGGCGCCGGCTCGGAGTCCGGCCTCACCACCGGCGATTCGCCGGCATTGACCGAAGCGCCCACCGCGGCCGGCGAGGACGCGGCGGCGTGCTCACCGATCTCGCTGGCCGGCGTGCCCGAGACCCCGGGACCGCGCGCCAGGCTGCTGCCCAACGGTCAGGCAGCGGCGCCGGCCGACGCCCCGGCCGCGGTCAAGCAGATCATCGCCGCCGGCAACCAGATCGCGGGCAAGCCGTATGTCTACGGCGCCGCGCACGGGACCCCGCTGTCGGAGGTCGCGCCGGCCTATGACTGCTCGAGCAGCGTCGAGCACCTGCTGTACGGCGCCCGTCTGCTGGCCGTGACCGACGGCGAGGCGTCGAGCGGGCTCGAGTCGTTCGGCGACCCCGGACCGGGCCGCTGGGTGACGCTGTACGCCAACGCCGACCACGTGTTCATGTACGTGGCGGGGCTTCGCTGGGACACCCACAACGCCGCCGGGCCGGGAGACGGGAGCACCGGGATCGGCTGGCACCCGCTGGTCCGCAGCTCGGCCGGGTTCGTCGCGCGGCATCCGGAGGGGCTGTGAGGGCCACGGCCACGGTCGCGGCCAGGAGCGTCCTCGTCGGCGCGGTGGTCGCGCTGGCCGGTTGCGCGAGCCTCGGCGCGCCCTCGGCACCGACGGGCACGACCGCGAGCGTCGCTCGCGCGCAGACAACCCACGAGTACCCGTCTCCGGCGCCGCGCCAGACCGCTGTCGGCGAGGCCGCCGAGCGCGATCGCCGCGATTCGCACATTTGCCCGCGCCTACATCAACTGGAACGCCCAGACGGTCGCGGCCGAGATGCGGGCGCTCGCCGCGCGCAGCGTCGGCCAGGCGCGCTCGGCGGTGCAGCTCGCGGCCGCCCAGACCGCCAACGACTACGAGCTGCGGCGCGGCGGGATCGCCAACAGCGGATCGGTCGAGGCGGTCGCCCCGCTCGCCGGGTCGAGCAATCGCTACGTGGTCGTGACCCGCGAGACGACGACGGCCACCGGGACCGACGCGTACCAGGGGTTGCGGCCTGCGTGGCACGTGACGATCGCCACGGTCACGTCGGCGCCCGGCGGGCGCTGGGTGCTCAGCGGCTGGCAGCCGGAGAGCTGACGGTGGTCATCTTGCGACGATGTTCAGCACCACCGCGATCGCGAAGCAGACCACCGCGATCGCCCGGATCGCGAAGCCCGCCCGGTCGCTGGGCGCCCGGTGACCATGCCGGCGATCGCGAAGATCATGCAGATCACCGCGACCGCCGCGAAGATCACCGCGAGCGCGCGCATGTGTCGTTTGTACCCCGTCTGAGGCGGCGGGGTCCGCATGAGCTGACGGCTCGGGCGAGGCGGTCGGGCCGCGTGAGCCGACGTCTCGCGCGAGGCGAGCGAGCCCGCGTGAGGCTGCCGTCCTATCCTCAGGGGCGGCGACGACCCATGCCCCAGTACATCTTCACCACCTACAGGCTCTCGAAGCGCTATCCGCCCGACCGGGAGGTGCTCTCCGACATCTCGCTGTCGTTCCTGCCCGGGGCGAAGATCGGCGTGCTCGGCTACAACGGCGCCGGCAAGTCGACCTTGCTGCGGATCATGGCCGGGATCGACACCGAGTTCGACGGCCAGGCGCAGCTGTCGCCGGGCGCGACGGTCGGGATGCTCGAGCAGGAGCCGCAGCTCGACCCGAGCAAGGACGTGCGCGGCAACGTCGAGGAGGGCGTGGCCGAGATCCGGGCGCTGCTCGATCGCTTCAACGAGCTGTCGATGAACTACTCCGACGAGACCGCGGACGAGTTCTCGCGGGTCCAGGAGCAGATCGACGCGGTCGACGGGTGGAACCTCGACACGACGCTCGAGATCGCGATGGACGCGCTGCGCTGCCCGCCGCCCGACGCCGACGTGACGACGCTGTCGGGCGGGGAGCGGCGCCGGGTGGCGCTGTGCCGGCTGCTGCTGCGCCAGCCCGACCTGCTGCTGCTCGACGAGCCGACCAACCACCTCGACGCCGAGTCGGTGGCGTGGCTGGAGCGCCACCTGCAGGACTACCGCGGGCACGGTCGTGGCGATCACCCACGATCGCTACTTCCTCGACAACGTGGCCGGCTGGATCCTCGAGCTCGACCGCGGCCGCGGGATCCCGTACGAGGGCAACTACTCGGGGTGGCTCGAGCAGAAGCGGACGCGGCTCGAGGCCGAGGCCAAGCAGGAGAGCGCGCGCCAGCGGACGATCGAGCAGGAGCTCGAGTGGGTGCGGCTGAACGCCAGCGCGCGGCGCAACAAGCCCAAGGCCCGGCTGAACGCCTACGAGGCGCTGCTCGCCCAGGACCGCAACGTCAAGCTCGACCAGGTCCAGATCCACATCCCCGCCGGCCCGCGGCTCGGCGAGGTCGTGGTCGAGGCCGAGGGCGTGCGCAAGGCCTACGGCGACCGGATGCTGATCGACGACCTCTCGTTCAAGCTGCCGCGCGGCGGGATCGTCGGCGTGATCGGCCCCAACGGCGCCGGCAAGACGACGCTGATGCGGATGATCACCGGCCAGGAGCAGCCCGACGCCGGCACGCTGCGGCTCGGCGACACCGTCGAGCTCGCCTACGTCGATCAGTCGCGCGACGCGCTCGACCCCGACAAGACGGTCTGGGAGGAGATCTCCGGCGGCGCCGACCAGATCACGCTCGGCGAGCGCGACGCTCAACAGCCGCGCCTACGTCGCCGGCTTCAACTTCAAGGGCACCGACCAGCAGAAGAAGGTCGGCAAGCTCTCGGGCGGCGAGCGCAACCGCCTGCACCTGGCCAAGCTGCTGCGCAGCGGCGGCAACCTGCTGCTGCTCGACGAGCCGACCAACGACCTCGACGTCGACACGCTGCGCGCGCTCGAGGAGGCGCTGCTCGCGTTCGCCGGCTGCGCGGTCGTCGTCTCCCACGATCGCTGGTTCCTGGACCGCATCGCCACCCACGTGCTCGCGTTCGAGGGCGACTCGCAGGTGCGCTGGTTCGAGGGCAACTTCGAGGCCTACGAGAGCTTCCGCCACGAGCAGCTCGGCGCCGAGGCCGACCGCCCGCACCGGATCACGTACAAGAAGCTGGTCCGGGGTTAGCTAGGCCGAGGGGCCAGACCTCGAGTGCCCCGGGACCTCGAGCCGCGACGTGCTTAACGTCCCACGCAGAGGCCTTGGGCGGGTCAGCGTGGGACGTTGATCGCGTCCCAGGTGGCGAACATCCCAGACTCGCGTCCAGCCCGCTCGAGTGGGACGTTGGACATGCGGTTTCGCCCGCCATCTAGCAAACCCGCGCCCGCCGTCCCAGGCCAAAGATCCGCACCCTCCTGGGCTGCTGGGCGTTCGGCGCCCTAGGCGCCCAGCGACGCGAGCGCCTCGCGCAGCTCGCCTGCGTTCTCGGCGACGGCATCGGCCGCCCGTAGCTCACGCGCCCCGTACGGCCCGCTGGTGACGCGCGACGCACAGCACCTCGTCGGCCCGGGCGCAGGCGATGTCCCGAGGCGTGTCGCCGATCACCACGGTCCGCTCGCGCGGATACGGGCGTCCGGTCGAGCCCGGCCCGGCGGCGGGCGATCGCCGGCAGCGCGGCGCGGTCCTCGGCGTCTGACCCGAACGCGCCCGGGCCGCCCGGCGAACCAGTGCCCGATCCCCGCGCGGGCGAGCTTCAGCCGCCCAACCGGCTCGTAGTTGCCGCTCAGCAGCCCGAGCACCAGCTCCTCGCGGCCGGACAGCTCGTCGAGCAGCTGTGGGATCCCCGGGATCACGGTCTCCGACAGATCGGGCGGACACAACCGGGCGTACGCTCGGCAGCACTCGTCCTGGACGTCGTCGGCGCGCTCGTCGATGCGCAGCGCGGATACGCCGGCGCCGATCAGGATCGCGCGTGCGATCTGCCCGTCGGTCTTACCGGCGCGGTCCACGGTCGGCGGGCCGTCGCCGGCGTCGACCCCGTGAACGGTCATCAGCGCCTCGTGCATCGCGTCGCGGTGGGCCCGCGTGGCGCCGGCCACCAGCGTCCCGTCGATGTCGAACAGCAGCAGCACGCCCGCGACGCTAGCGACCGGCCACTCAGCGCTCGAACGACATGCCCGGTTCGAGCTGCTTGGCGAAGGCGGCGATCAGCCTCGCCGCGGCCTCGACGTCGTACATCGAGACCATCTCGACCGGCGAGTGCATGTACCGGCTCGGCACCGACACCAAACCGGTGGGGACGCCAGCGCGGCTGAGGTGGATCGCGTCGGCGTCGGTCCCGGTGCCCCGGCCCAGCGACTCGACCGTGAACGGGATCTCCTCCCGCTTGCCGGCGTCGTAGAGCAGCTCGAACACCCGGGGGTGAAGCGTCGTTCCGCGCGCGACCACCGGACCGGAGCCCAGCGTGTGCTTGGTGATCTGCCCGAGCTCGATGCCGGGCTGATCGGTGGCGAACGTCAGGTCGACGACGATCGCGACGTCGGGCTGGTGTGCGAACGCGCTCGTCGCGACCCGGCGAACGTCGTCTCCTCCTGAACGACCGCGAACGCGAGCACGTCGCCCGGCGCGCCGCCGTCCTGCGCGATCAGCCTCGCCGCCTGGGCGGCGACGTAGCAGCCGACGCGGTTGTCCAGCGCGCGCGAGATGACGCGGTCGTTGCGCAGCTCCATCGGTCCGACGTCGATCACCGCGACGTCGCCGATCCGCACCAGCTCGCGCGCCTCGTCGCCGTCCTTGGCGCCGATGTCGATGTGCAGGTCCTTCATCTCGGGGGCCTGGCTGCGCTCGTCGTCCTCATGAGGTGATGGGTCTTACGCCCGATCACCCCGCTCACGCGCCCCGCGAGTCTCGAGGCCGATCCGCTGGCCGACGAGCTCGACCGGGTCCCAGCCGCCCACCTGGTCGAAGCGCAGGTAGCCGTCGTCGTCGATGTGCGTCACGTGGACGCCGATCTCGTCGATGTGGCCGACGATCGCGAGCTTCGGTCCACCAGCCGTTCCACGAACGCCTCGCGTTCCGCGAGGAGCCGACGTTGTCGGACCCGACCTCGGAAGCGAACGAGGCGCATCCCTCGCGCCACGCCGCGGCGGCAGCGGCCTCATGCCCGAGGGGCCGGTCGCCGTGAGAAGCTTTGATAGGAGTTCCGGGACGGGCACGGCCGGGAAGGCTACTTCAGGAAGGCTTGCGGCAACTTCACCAGCAACCGACAGGTAACGTCTAACACATGGCCGATGAACCGGTATCCCCACAGGTCTTCGACTCGCTGTCGGAGATCCTCGACGAGTTGAGCGCGCGCGGCGAGGCCCGGCCGGGACGCTGCGTGGAGCTGTCAGAGGTCAGCGAGGTGGCCCAAGCCCACGATCTCTCCGAGGACGAGGTCCAAGAGCTCGGTGACGTATTGGAGGAGCGCGGGTTCGACGTCCGCGACGATTGCGGGCGTACCACCACCGCGCGGACGGACCTACAGCAACGACGACCTCGCCGACCGCACCACCGACGCGCTGTCGCTGTTCATGGCCGAGGTCCGCCGGCATCCGCTGCTGACCCGCGAAGAGGAGGAAATCGAGGCTCGCCGGCGATCGACGCCGGCGACCTCGAGGCCAAGGAGCGGCTGGTCAACTCGAACCTTCGGCTGGTGATCTCCAACGCTCGCAAGTACGACGGCTTCGACCTGTCGCTGCTCGACCTGATCCAGGAGGGGATCCTCGGCCTGATCCGCGCCGCCGAGAAGTTCGACTACCGCAAGGGCTTCGAGTTTCTCGACGTACGCTACGTTCTGGATCCGCGAGGCGATCCAGCGCGCGATCGCCAACCGCGCGCGGACGATCCGGATCCCGGTGCACATCGGCCAGCTCGAGCGCAAGATCGGACGCGCCCAGCGCGAGCTAGTCGCCGAGCACGGTCGCAAGAGCCCACTGACGCCCGAGATCGCCGAGGCCGCCGAGATCAGCCTCGCCGACGTCCATCAGGCGCGCGAGGTGGCGCGGGTGGTAACCAGCCTCGACCGGCCGGTCGGCGAGGAGGAGGACACCACCCTGGGGCGCGCTGATCGCCCTCCGAGCGCCGCGGCCCGGAGGAGGAAGTGGAGATCGCGTTGCGTCAGGACGCGCTGCGCACCGCGCTCGACGGCCTGCCCGAGCCCGAGCGCCAGGTGCTCAAGCTCCGCTATGGGATCGACATCGAGCAGCCGACGGCGCTGCGCGAGACCGGCCGGCGACTCGGGATGTCATCGGACGCCGTTCGCAAGCTCGAGCGCAAGGCGCTCGCCGAGCTCGCCGAGAGCCGCGAGCTCGAAGGCCTCCGCCCGGCCGCCTAGTCGCCCGGGCGTTCTCTAGTCGCGCGGAGCGCGCTCTCGCGAGATCACGGTGATCCGCGCCGGCGGAGGCGCTGTCGGCTGGCCGTGGCCAGTCCTGGCCAGCAACGCACGATGTTCAGGATCGCTGATGCCACCGGGCGGTTGACTACCCGTGGCGAAGCGAGCGCTAACTAACCGTTAGCCGCCTACGGCTCGAGCAACTGGCGCAGCACGAACTGCAGGATCCCGCCGTGGCGGAAGTACCGCTGTTCCTTAGGCGTGTCGATCCGGACCGTGACGGCGAACTCCTTGTCGGCGGCCTTGACCGTCAGCTCGCGCGGGATCGAGTCCGCGCCGGCGATTTCCGCCACCGAGAACGTCTCGCGACCGGTCAGCCCGAGCGACTCCACCGACTCGCCGTCGGCGAACTGCAGCGGCAGTACGCCCATCCCGACGAGGTTGGACCGGTGGATGCGCTCGAAGCTCTCGGCGATCACCGCCCGCACGCCCAGCAGCCGTGTGCCCTTGGCCGCCCAGTCGCGCGACGAGCCCGACCCGTACTCCTTGCCGGCGAGCACGACCAATGGCGTGCCCTCCTCCTGTGTAGCGCAGCGCACGCGTCGTAAATGCGTCATCTGCTTCGCCCGTCGGGCAGGTGCAGCGTGACCCCATCCCTCCGTGACGGTCCCGCCGCACCGCCAGCAGGTTGCTTCAGGCGGATGTTGGCGAACGTCCCGCGCACCATCACCTCGGTCGTTGCCGCGCCGCGAGCCCGTAGGAGTTGAAGTCCTGCTTCGGCTGCACGCCGTGCTCGATCAAGATACGCGCCCGCCGGCGACCATCCGCGACTTGATCGACCCGGCCGGCGAGATGTGGTCGGTGGTCACGCTGAATCGCCCAGCATGGCCAGCACCCGGGCGCCCCGCGATCGTCGCCACGCGGCTGCCGGCTCTGGCGCGCAGTCCGCTCGAAGATACGGCGGATTCCTGGACGTACGTCGACGGCTTGCGTCCCATGCGATAGCTGTCGCCCGACGGGCACCGGCAGCGCGTTCCACGTTCGGTCGCCGTCGAAGACCTTCGCTGTATGCTCTTACCGGAACATGCTCCGGCGGACTGCACGCGTCCCGGATGCGCCTCAGCGACCTCGAGCTGCGGTCGGCCAGATGTCCTTCAGGTACACCGGCTTGCCCGTGGCGTGCCTCGACCCAGGGGTCCTTGTAAAGGTCGATATCCATCGTCCCCGCGAGCGCGTAGGCCACCACCAGCGGCGGCGACGCGCAGATAGTTGGCCTGTCACCGTCGGGATTGATCCGCGCCCTCGAAGTTGCGGTTGCCGCGACAGCACCGCCGACCGCCACCAGGTCGCTCTCGGTTGACGGCCTGCGCGAGACCTCCTCAGGCAGCGGTCCGCGAGTTGCCGATGCAGGTGGTGCAGCCGTAGCCCGACCAGGTGGTGAGCCCGAGCGCCTCCAGGTCCTCGCCGTCACGGCCGGCGCGGCTCGAGGTACTCGGTCACGACCTTGGAGCCCGGGGCCAGCGACGTCTTCACCCACGGCTTGACTCTTGAGCCCGTGCTGCACGGCGTTGCGCGCCAGGAGCCCCGGCGCCGAGCATCACATCGACGGGTTCGAGGTGTTCGTGCAGCCGACGTGATCGCCGCGATCACCACGTGGCCGTGGTCGAGCTCGGTATCGGTGCCGTCGGCGAGCGTGACCGGGACGTGTGTCTGCGGGCGATCGGCCACCTGCGCACCGCCGGCGCTGCGCGTCGGCTCATGGCCGTGCCGGGGACGTGCGTCGAAACCGGATCGCTGGCCGGGAAGCTCCCGGACACGGCCTCATCCTCCTGGTCCTCGTCGGGCAGAAAGCCCTCGAGCGCCCTTCGGAAGCCCTGCTTTGACTCGGTCAGCGAGACCCGGTCCTGCGGACGCCTGGGGCCGGCGATGCTCGGCACCACGGTGACCGACCAGGTCGAAGTCCTTCGCCGAACGCGGTGGTCGTAGTCCTCCTCGTCCTCACCGTCCTTCTCCGCGCAGTCCGCCGACCAGGTGCGTCGCCGCGAGCGCCGCTGCCCCAGGTACGCAGCGTCGCGCCATCGTAGATTCGCGCAGGTCGATCTCAATCCGCCGGCAGCACCGCCCATCGTGGCCCGGTCGGCCAGCGGCAGGTTGATCAGCCCCGCGCCGCAGAACTCGACGAACTTCTCCACGACGCCGTGCTTTGCAGCATCTCGGTCAGGGTGAGCACGAGGTCGGTGGCGGTCGACCCCGCCGGCAGCGCGCCGCCAAACCGGACGCCGACGACGATCGGCGTCGGCAGGTATGCGGGCTGACCGAGCATCGCCGCCTCAGCCTCGATTCCGCCCACGCCCCAGCCGAGCACCCCGAGGCCATTGACCATGGTGGTGTGAGAGTCGGTCCCCATCAGCGGTCCCGGATGGGCAACGCGGCGACCTCCGAGCTCGCGAATCTGCACCACCCTCGCCACGTATTCGAGGTTCACCTGATGGCAGATGCCCATGCCTGGCGGAACCAGCGAGAAGTTGTTGAACGCCTGAGCGGCCCACCGCAGCAGCGCATAACGCTCGTGGTTGCGCTCGATCTCTTTCTCGATGTTGCGCGTGTACGAATCGCGGAATCCGAACGAGTCGACCTGGACAGAGTGGTCAATGATCAGGTCGACAGGGACCAGCGGGTCGACCTTACCCGCGTCCTTGCCCGCCCTCTTCATCGCCGACCGCATCGCCGCGAGGTCGACGACCGCGGGTACTCCGGTGAAGTCCTGCATCAGCACTCGCGCCGGCAGGAACGCGATCTCGTCGCTGGGCGCGGCGCCGGCGTTCCACTTTGCGAGTGCCTCGATGTCCTGTGCCCGGATCGACTCTCCATCCTCGTTGCGCAGGGAGGTTCTCGAGAGGATCTTCAGCGAGAACGGCAGCCGCGCGACGTCGTACTTGGCCTGGAGGGAGTCGAGGCGAAAGATCTCAAACGAGCGATCCCCGACCTTCAGGGTCGCTCTGGAATCGAAGCTGTTGGTTGACAAGATTTCGGTCTCCTAGTCCGGTGTAAGTACCACTCTAGAGATGACCGGGCGAGGGCCTCCGCCCCGTCGTTGTCGGGGATCCGGGGTCTCCTACATACGTCTTACAGACGTCTTCGCTGGGTCTTGCGCGCACCGTCGATCTTGTGTGCCGTGCCCGACTTAGTGGACCCCACCGGAGGAGATCCCAGATGACCGCCCTTGACCGCAAGTCAGCCAAGCCTCGCGCTGGCGACGTTCGGCGCGCTCGCGCCCGCCGGCGTGTACGCCGAGCGCCACCGCGCCCCGGACCAGCTCGAGGCGCTGGCCCTTGAGCCGATGAAGATCTACGAGCTCGATCCGATATCCGGGTGCTGGCGGTGATGTTCCTCGCCAGCGCCGACGCCTTGTGCCGCTCCAACCGGCGCTGTTGATCGGCTTCACGGCGGTCCTGAACCTGTGGGGGCTCAGCATCAACGGTTGGGCCAACACGTACTACAGCGCCGCGGTCCGCTCGATGACCGCCAGCTGGCACAACTTCCTGTTCGCCTCGCTGGACCAGTCCGGGCTGATGACGGTCGACAAGCCGCCGCTGGGCCTGTGGGTCCAGGCGCTGTCGGCGCGGGTGTTCGGATTCCACCCGCTGAGCCTGCTGATCCCGCAGGCGCTGATGGGCGTCGTGGCGGTGGCGCTGCTGTACGACCTGACCAGGAGACGATTCGGCCGCCCGGCCGGGTTCGTGGCCGGGCTGGCGCTGGCGACGACGCCGGTGGTGGTTGCGGTCTCGCGCCACAACAACCCCGACGAGCTGCTGGTCCTGTGCTGCGTTGCCGCGCTGTGGTTCGCGGTGCGTGGCCTCGAGACCGGCCGGACCAAGTGGCTGGTGCTCACCGGCGTCGCGGTCGGCCTCGGATTCGAGACCAAGATGGCGGTCGCGCTGATGGTCGTTCCGGGGATTGCCGCCGCGTGGCTGTGGATCGCGCCGGCCGCACGCGGACGGCTCCACGCGCTGCGCCAGCTGCTGCTGGGCGGCGCGGCGCTGGTAGCGGTGGGAGGAGCGTGGCCGTTGCTGGTCACGCTGACGCCCGCGTCCGACCGGCCCTGGATCTCCGGGACCTCGGACAACAGCGTGTGGTCGCTGATCTTCAGCTACAACGGCGTCGGCCGCCTCTCGGGGCAGACTGGAGGTCCCGGCGGCGGCGCAGGCGGAGGCGGCATGTTCGGCGGCCCGACCGGGCCGTTTCGCCTGCTGCAGTCGAGTCTCGGTGACCAGGCCGGGTGGCTGCTCGGGTTCGCCGTGGTGGCGGGTCTGGCGATCCTCGTGGTCTCGCGGCTGCGCCGCAGCGACCCACGGACCGGCTGGCTGATCGCGATCGGCGGCGCGTTTCTGACGACCGCGGTCGCGTTCAGCTTCGCGTCCGGGATCTTCCACCCTTACTACGTGTCGCTGCTGGCGCCGTTCACGGCGGCGCTGATCGGCGCCGGCGCCGGGATGATGCTCGACGACGGCCGCCGGGCGCGCGTGCTGGCGCCACTGGCGATCCTCGGTGGGATCGTCACCGAGCTGGTCGTGCTCGGCGAACTCGACGGCCTGCTCGGCTGGGCCCGGTGGCTGGTGCCCGCCGTCGGCGTGGCGACCGTGGTGCTGCTGGCGCTCGGACGCTCGTGGCGGACGCGCGCGGTGCTCGTCGCGGTCGCGCTGGCCGCGTTGCTGGCGGCGCCGGCGACGTGGGCCACCGAGACGCTGGGACACGCCACCAGCGCCACGTTCCCGACCGGCGGCCCGAGCCGCCTGCCCGGAAGCAGATCGCCGAGACGGCAGCAGCGGGCGGCCTGGTCGGCGGTCGGCCAGGGCGGCCTGGCGATCTGCTCGGCCGGCGCCAGGCGCGGCGGACAGCCCGCTGGTTGCTGGGCGACAACCGCCTCAACGGCGCACCGGCGGGCACCGGCGAACCAACGGGCGGGTTCACGCCGCCCACCGGAGGATCTGGGACCGGAGCGAGCGGCGGATTCGGCGCCGCCGGCGGTCCCGCGGCGCGGCGGCGGCATGTTCGGCGGCGAGGACTCCACGCTGAAGGCCGCGATCAGCTACGCCAAGGCCCACGCCGGCGGCACGATCGGAGTCGAGAGCCAGAGCACGGCCTCGGCGGCGATCCTCAGCAGCGACGCCGACGTGGCCGGCCTCGGCGGGTTCTCCGGCCGGGAGAGCACTGTCACCGCCTCGTGGCTGGCCTCCGAGGTCAGCTCCGGCCACCTGCGGTGGGTGCTGGTCGAGGGCACCGGCGGCATGCGCCTTCCGGGCGACACGCGCTCGGGCAGCCAGTCCGCGTTCGCGGCGGTGCAGAACGGCGCGCCGCCCGGTGAGCTTGAAGACCGGGAGCGGCACTGCCACCATGTATGACTGCTCGGGGCGCGCGTCGGCGATTCTGCAGGCTTCGGGGAGCAGCGGAGGCTGACGCGTCGCTCAAGTTTTCTAGCCAACGACCGAAAGCAAAGTTGGTGCGTGTCTGGCTCGTCGTTGTCGCGCTGATCGCCGCAGCCGCCGCGGTATCGGTGTCCCCTGCGCTCGCCGACTCGACCAACAGCTCCAACTGGGCCGGGTACGCGGTCCATCGCCAAGGCGTCTCATTCGGCTCGGTGACCGGTACGTGGAGGCAACCCAGGGTCGACTGCACGCCCGGGATGCCAACGTACTCGGCCTTCTGGGTCGGCCTCGGCGGCTACAGCCTCAACGCTCCCGCGCTCGAACAGACGGGAACCGAGGTCGACTCCAGCCCCAGCGGCAGGATCGTCTCGAGCGCGTGGTATGAGCTCGTGCCCGGCCCCTCGGTGCCGATCCGGCTCGATGTCCGGCCCGGCGATCGGATTCGCGCCACCGTCAAGGTCTCCGGCCACCGCGCCACGATCCGGCTCGACTCTATCTCACCCGCCATCGCGGGTTCCACAGGACCGCGTTCGCCGCCAGGATCGACGACTCTTCGGCGGAGTGGATCGTCGAGGCTCCGTCGGAGTGCGTGAGCGCGGGCTCTTGCCAGACGCTGCCACTGGCGAACTTCGCACCGACGCGGTTCGGGGCCGCGGCGGTCCGCTCGACCAGCGGTCACACCGGGACGATCTCAGACCCCGCCTGGGCCTGGACGCGGATCACGCTGACCCCGGGCGGCCATCACTTCTCGGTGCACGGTCCCAGCCGGGCGTCCGCGGCCACCGCGCGGCCCTCCTCGCTGCTGTCGGAGGGCAGCGCGTTCGCGGTCAACTACGCGGAAGTGCAGATGCCGCTCGGCCCGGTCGCCGCACGAGCCGCGTCGCTGGGCGCCGGCCAGCTCTATCACTGAGCGGCCTCCCGCGACCGCTCGGCGGACGTTAGTCAGGCGGCCGCTTAGAAGCCGGCGGGTGGCGCGCGACGAAGCCGGCCGTGGCGGCGGTCGAGCGGGCCCAGCGGGTGCCGCCTGCGCCAGTGCGCCGTGTCGAAGCGGCGGCCGGCGACGGTCATGAAGGCGTGGCCGGCGTTCGCGTAGACCGTGATCCACTTGCCGGGGCCGGGGTCGCCCCAGCTCTTGAAGGCCGGTCGAGTAGCGGCGAGGACAGCAGGCCGGCCGCGGCGAGCGCGTAGCTGACCGAGCCCGAGCAGTCGTAGCCGCTGGCCGGGAGCCGCCGTGGCCGCCGCCCCAGATGTAGGGCAGCGTGGCGATCTCGTTGCCGGCGGCCATCACCTGGCCGATCTGCGGCGGGGCGCCGGGCGGCGCCTGGACCATGCCGCCGGTGTTGATCGCGAGTCCGCTGACGACCGTGCTGTTGCTCCGGCTCTGGGTGACCGCGGCGCGGGCCGCCGCGGCGGCCTCGGCGGCGGCCTTGCGCTGCAGGGCGCCGAGCCGGTTGTTGACGTCGCGGAGCTTGGCCGAGTCGCGGGAGCGGGCGGACAGCTGGTCGCGCTGCTGGGTGAGCAGGGCTGCCTGTAGCGCGGCGACGTCGTTGCGTCGGGTCAGGATCTGGCTGGTCAGCGCGCGGTCGCGCTTCTCCAGCGCGGCGAGCCGAGTGACCTCCTTGGTGACCTCGGTGCGCGCCGCGCGAGTCGTGCCGACGACCTGGGCGTCCTGATGACCGACCCGCTGGAGGAAGTTCATCCGCTCGAGCAGATCCGAGAAGCCGTGGGCGTCGAGGATCACGCTCATCACGTCCGGCTGGGCGCCCTCGTACTTGGCGACGAGGTTGGCGGCCAGCGCGGTCGAGGCGCGGTGCAGACGATTCTCCAGTTCGACGAGGTGGTCTCGGGTCTGGATCAGCGACGTCTGAACGTTGCGCAATTGGTGCTCGCGGTTGTCGAGGTCGCGCTGGAGCGTGACCAGGCGGTCGCGGGCGGCGGCGATGCCGCCGGCGGTCTTATTGATCTGGCCGGTGTCGGCCGCGATCTGGGAGCGCAGCGAGTCGGCGGCCGACTGGCTGGCGCTGATCTGGCTCTGGAGGTCGCCGGAGCTCGATCCGGTGCTGAGCATGAGCGCCGTGGCGGCTGCCGCGGCGGGAATGAGTGCCGCCACGGTGCGAGTCACCCGTGAGCGGCGAAGCGTGTGTGAGTTCAAGGCAGGGGCGCGGGTCGGGGAACGACAAAACGGCGACGCCGGCCTCCGGGCACGGGGGGCTGCGCCGCCTTTTTTCAATGGCCTCGGGGGCAGGCCGGGAGCACCCTAACACGCGCCGTCGCGGGCGTGTCGCGCCGCCCTGCCCTTGCAATAAATCCTGCAAAACCGCCGTTTGCACGTTTTCGCTGCCGACGCCGAAGGCGTCGGCAAACGAGTGCCCCGGCGCCGATTACTGCAATACTCGGCCGGTGCGTTCCTGGCGCAAGGCCCTCGGCATTCTCGCTCTGATCGCCTCGCTTTCGCTAGTCGTCCCAGCCGCCGCGCTGGCGGGCGGAGGGGGCGGTGGCTCGGCCGGCGATCAGCAGTACGTCGACCCGCTTTCGGGGTCTACCCAGCCGAGCTCGCCCACCACCACTCACTCGCAACCACCGCCGACCACGACCTCGTCTGCGCCGGCCAGCACGGCGCCGTCGACGCCCTCCAGCTCGACGGGCTCGAGCTCGTCCACGAGCTCTGCGACGACGACGTCCGCATCGGTCACGAGCTCCGCGGCGACGACCGCGGGTACGACCTCGACCGCGACCGCGTCCACCCTGGCCGATCCGGCGTCGTCGGCGACGCTGCCCCGTACCGGTCTCGACGTGTGGCTCGCGGCCGTGATCGGGATCGCGCTGGTCGGCTCAGGGCTCCTGGTCCGGCGCGTTCTGCCTGACCGCCACCACTAGTGCCCCGCGCCGCGCCGCGGCGCCTCGGCGCCTGACGCTCCGGACGCCCGTGACGCCCCGGACGCCCCGGTGGCGATCAACGCCCGTGCCGCCGTCCGCGCGCAGATCGGCGGGGTCGAGCGGCTGGCGCGGGAGATGGCGATCCGGCTGCCCGCGCTGCGCCCCGACCGCTACCGGGTGATCCGCCCGCCGGCCGGGCTGGCCCATCGCGCCGGCCACGCCTGGGAGCAGCTGGCGCTGCCGGCGCTCGCGTCCCGTGCGGCGGCGCTGTACTCACCGGCGAACCTGGCCCCGATCGCGTTCCCGCGCAACGTGGTGGTGATCCACGACGTCGCCGCGCTCCGCCACCCGGAGGCCTACTCCCGGGCGTACGTCGAGTACCAGCGCCGGGTGCTGCCGGCGCTCGCCCGCCGGGCCCGCCTGGTGATCACCGTGTCGGAGTTCTCGCGGGGCGAACTGATCGAGGTGCTCGGCGCCGACCCGGACCGCACCACGGTGATCCCCGAGGGCGTCGGGGAGCGCTTCCTCGCGCCCGCCGACCGGCGCCTCCGGAGCCGACCCGCGCCGCGGTACGGCCTCACCGGCTCCTACGTGCTGGTCGTCGGCACGTCCTCGGCCCGTAAGAACCTCGGGGCGCTCGAGCAGACCGCCCGGGCGCTGCGTGACCGCGGGATCGAGCTCGTCCAGGCCGGCTCCGATCGCGGCTACCTCAGAGGCGCGCAAGCCACCCACCGGCGGCTCGGCTACGTCCCGGATGCCGACCTGCCCGGCCTGTACGCCGGCGCCCGCGCGCTGGCGATGCCGTCGACGTACGAGGGCTTCGGGCTGCCCTGCCTGGAGGCGATGGCGTGCGGCACCCCGGTGGTCGCGGCCGAGCGGGGCGCGCTGCCCGAGACCTGTGGCGACGCCGCGCTGCTCGTCGATCCCGCGGATCCGGACGCGTTCGCGCAAGCGGTCCTGCAGGCGGCCTGCGACGACGCCACGAGAGAGCGCCTGGTCGCGGCCGGTCACCGCCGCGCCGCGAGCTTTCCCTGGAGCCGCACGGCGGCGCTGACCGACGCGGCGATCGGCGAGCTGGTCTGGGGCGTGTGATTCACTCGCCGAGATGCTGCGTGCGAGATGCCGCAACTGGGGGCGCCTGACCCTCTGCGCCCTGATGCTGCTGCTGGTCGTCCCGGCGGCCACGTCCGCGAGTGCCCGAAAGCCCGCCAAGCCCAAGCCGGTCCCGCCCGGGTTCGTGGGGATGGTGATCGACGGCCCGCTGTACCCGGTCACCGAGCCACCGCTCGACATGGCGACGCAGCTGGACTCGATGGTGGCCACCGGCGTGGAGACGATGCGGGCGACGTTCGACTGGGCCACCGCTCAGCCTTACCAGAACTTCAGCCAGGTGCCGGACACCGACCTCAGCCAGTACACCGACGTCGGCGGCGTGCCGACGAACTTCACGCAGCTGGATCAGTTCGTGGGGCTCGCGGCGCAGCGGCGGATCACGATCCTCCCGACCGTCCTGGACGCGCCCAAGTGGGATCGCGTCCCCGACGGCCGCAGCCTGATCGACCGGCCGCGCACGAACGGGCCGTACGCCAACTTCCTCGACGGCGCTCGTGCACCGCTACGGGCCGAACGGGAGCTACTGGACGGCAAATCCGGGCGTTCCGAAGGTGGCGATCCGGCAGTGGCAGATCTGGAACGAGCCGAACATCCGTGCGTTCTGGTCGGCGCAGCCGTACGCGAAGACATACGTCAGCCTCCTGAAGGCCGCGCACTCCGCGATCAAGGGTGCCGATCGCGGGGCGAAGGTCGTGCTCGCCGGGTTCCCCAACTACTCCTGGATCGCGCTCAAGCGGATCTACGCGGTCAAGGGCGCTCGCTCGCTGTTCGACGTCGTCGCGGTCCACCCGTACACCAAGCAGCCCAGCGGCGTGATCACGATCCTGACCAAGGTCAGGCAGACGATGGCGGCCGCCGGCGACGGCAGCAAGCCGATGATCGCCGACGAGATCAGCTGGCCGTCCTCGCAGGGGCAGACGCCCCATAACACCGGCTTCGACTTCGCCACCACGCCCGCCGGTCAGGCGCGCAACATCGCAGCGATCCTGCCGATGCTCGGCTCCGAGCGGGTCAAGCTGCGCCTGCAGGCGTTCTACTACTACACCTGGATCGGCGCCGAGCAGCACAACGGGCTGGCATTCGACTTCGCCGGGCTGCTGCGCCTGACGTCGGGCAAGGTGTCCGAGAAGCCGGCCTTCAAAGCGTTCCGACAGGCGGCGTTGGCGCTCGAGCGCTGCCGCCAGCGGGGCACGGTCGCGACGCGCTGCCTGAAACCCGCCTGAGACCGGCCGCGAACGCGGCGGAGTCGGGCGTGGCGGCGCCGGCCGGCCCGTGGATCCCGAACCAATCCTGGCCGTCGGCGCGGTTGCGCTCTGGCGTCACCCAGGTGTAGACGATCGTCGCCGCCAGGCCGCAGCGGACCCGGCGCAGCGCGGCCAGCGTCTGCTCGAGATAGGCCGGGCGCTTTGACTCCGGCAGGTAGTTGGGGTTGCTCGGCGGGTGGGTGGTCCAGCCGAGCTCGGTGATGTACATCGGCACGTCGCCGATCCCGGCGGCGGCCATCACCTGCTGCGCCTTGGCGACGTTGGACAGCACGCCCGCCGGGTCGACGCCGTACGGATGCAGCCCGATTCCGTCGATGTGTCCGCGCAGATCGGGCGCCACCGTCAGCAGCGCCGGTATGAACGCGACCGGGTTGGTCAGGCCGCCGACGATCACCGCCGCGGTCGGCTCGAACCCGAGGATCGCGTCGCGCGCGGCCTGGTACAGAGCCGCGTAGCGGGCGGCGTCGGGTTTTGGGGACCAGAACGTCGGGTTGTCGGGCTCGTTCCAGATCTCCCAGGTGGTGACCGGGTCGGAGGCCAGCTCCGGGTGCTCTCGCCAGAACGACCCACTCACCCCGTAGCGAGCGGCGAGCGCGCCCGCGTACGCCGCGTAGTCGGCCGCCGAGCTGGGCGGCGAGTGATCGACGCCGGGCACCGACTGGGCCCATGGCGCCGTGTAGTCGATGATCGGCAGCCACCGCAATCCGTGCTGGGCCAGCGCGGCAGCGATCGCGTCGTCGAAGCTCCAGTCGTAGTGGTGCACGCCGTCGACCGGGGCGGTCGGCTCGGCCGCCTCCCACAGCGCGTCGCTGCGGGCGACGGTCGCCCCGGTGGCCTTCAGCGCCCGCAACTGCTGGTCGATCTGGCGCGGGGTGTAGGTCCGGTCGTTGAACAGCCGGTTGACGTTGACGCCGAACTCCTGGCGCGTCGGCGGCGGGGTGGCCGGCGGGCCGGGGCCGGTGGGCGCGCTGGCGGCCGGCGAAGTGGACGTCGGGACGCTCGGGGTGCTCGTGGACGTGACCGCGCGGACGCCCGAGCTCCCAGACGACGAGGAGGAGCCGCGGTTCGATCCCGTCGCCAGCACCACCACCACGACCGCGGCCGCCGCCGCCAGCACCGCAAACGGGAGGTAGCGGCGCCAGGCACCGCGCGGCGACGTGCCCGGATCAGGCTCGGTCATCGGCCCGCCGCACTCGCGCCAGCGCGCCGAGCTGGCGGCGCTCCCGGGCTGCGGGACGCCCGAGCAGGCGCTTGGCCACGATCCGGGTGGCGAACGTGGTCATCTGCGTGGTGTCGTCCAGCCGCGCCCGCGACGGGCCCAGGCGGCGCGCCACGACCTCGCGCCGGGCCCGCGCCAGCCGCTCGAACGGCTCTTCCCCGAACGCCGGGCCCGAGGAGTGCGCGCGGTCGTGGAGCACCCGCGCCGACGGCCAGAACCAAGTCTGGACCCCGGCCTGCGCCGCGCGCACCCCGAGGTCGAGGTCCTCGCCGTACATGAAGATCCGCTCGTCGAACGGCCCCAGTCGCCGCAGCGTGTCCGCGCGCGCGACCAGCGCGGCGCCGACTGCCCACCCGACTGCCCGCGGGGCGCGGGCCCGCCACGGCGCCAGCTCGGTTCCCGGCGCCAGCGCCGGAGGCACGATCGCCCGCGCCACGTCCGCGAGGCTGCCCGGCAGCGGGTGAACCGTGTCCTGGCGCGACCCGTCGGGGTTGAGCACGAGTGGCGCCAGCAGCCGCTCGGGCCGCGAGCGGTCCAGCGCCTGCTCGGCCAGCTCGAACAGCGAGCCGTCGACCAGCTCGACGTCGGGGTTGAGCAGGGCGACGACCGGCTCGCTCACCTCCTCCAGGCCGCGGTTGCAGCCCGACCCGAAGCCGACGTTGCGATCGAGCGCCACGGTCAGCGCGCCGGGCAGCGACCTCGCGACCGCCACGGTGTCGTCGTCGGAGGCGGAGTCGACGACGACCAGTCGCGCGCCCGGCAGGTTGCGCCGCACCGAGGCCGCCAGGCGCCTCAGCTCCGCGGCGGAGTTGTGGGTCACGGTCACCACGGCGAGGCCGCTCGGCCGACCGGAGGCCGGCGCCCGCAGCAACGGGGCCAGCGCCTCGGCGTAGGTGGCCCGTGCGGTGGCACCGTCGAACTGCGACCGCGCTCGCGCTCGGCCGGCGCGCCCCAGCGCCGCCGCGCGGCCGGGATCGGCGAGCACGTCGACCAGCCCGGCGGCCGCCGCGGCCGCGTCGCCGGGCGGGTAGCGCCGGCCGCACGCGCCGTCGACGATCTCCGCCGGGCCGGCCGCTGCCGGGACGACCGCCGGCCGCGCCGCCGCCAGCGCCTCGAGCACGGCGATCCCGAACGGCTCCGCATCCGCACAGTGCAGCAGGCAGCTCGCGCGCGCGAGGTCGCCGCGGGGATCATCGGACCGACCCGCGAACTCGACGGCGCCCGCCAGGTCCGCCTCCGAGGCGCGCGATCGCAGCCGGCGCACCAGCGCGCCGCCGGCGTCGTCCAACGGCGCTCCCACGAACCGCAGTCGCAGGCCGGGAAGCGACGTGCGGGCGATCGCGATCGCCTCGAGGGCGAGGTCGGGGCGCTTCCAGGCGGCCAACGCGCCGAGCACGAGCACCTCGGGAGGGTCGGCCGGCCGGGCCAGCGCGTCGAATCGGTCGACGTCGACGCCCGGAGTCACCACCCGCAGGCGTTCGCCGACCCGCTCGTCGGGATCGAGGTCGGCTGCCACCGCCCGCGACGGCGCGGTCACGAGCTCGGCGCGCCGGGCGACCGCGCGGACAGCGAAGCCGATCGCCCGCCCGGGCAGCAGGTCGTTGTGCTGGAACGCGAACGCGTCTGCGCTGCCCGACAACCCCCAGGCGAGCGCCGAGCGCATCCCCCAGGCGACAACGAGGTCGGGCCGCAGGTCGGCCGCCAGCCGCCGGAGCTCGAGCCCGTGGGCCGCGAGCCGCACGCAGGCCAGCGCGCGTTCGGTGACCGAGGCGCGCAGATCGAGACGACGCTCGGGCACCGGGAACACCCGCAACCCCGCCGTGCGCGCCGCGTCCGCCAGCGGCCCCTCGGGGCAGGCCAGCGCGGACTGCGCCTCGAGACCACCCGCGAACTGCACCAGCAACCGCTCCGCGCCTCCGAAGGCGCCCGAGTAGCTGGCGAACAGGACCACGCGCTGGAGGCTATCCGCGCCCCCGAGCGGCCGTGCGTGGACCGCCGGGACCGCTCCCCATACACTCCGCGCGGTGCCGAGACCGCTGCACAGTGTGCCCGGGCACCCGAGGGTGGCGCTGGTCCACGACTTCCTGCTCGATCTGAGGGGTGCCGAGCGCACCTTCCTGGAGCTGTGCCGGATGTGGCCCGATGCCGACCTGTTCACCGCCGTGTACGACGAGCGGGGCACCGAGGGCAGGTTCGCGGGCCGTCGCGTGTACAGCTCGTTCCTGCAGAAGCTCCGGCCGACCGCGCGCACCTTCCGGGCGCTGCTGCCGCTGTATCCGGCGGCGATCGAGTCGTTCGACCTGTCGGGCTACGACCTGGTCGTGTCGAGCTCCTCGGCGTGGGCCCACGCGGTGCTCTGCGACGAGGACACCACGCACGTGAGCTACTGCTACAACCCGTTCCGCTACGCCTGGAACGACCGGGAGCCGACACTGGCGCGGCGCGACCCGATCACCCGCGCGTTCCTGCGCCGGTCGTTCAGGAGGTGGCGGCAGTGGGACTGGATCGCGGCTCAGCGAACCGACCGCTACGTGGCGATCTCGCGGATCACCCAGGCGCGGATCCGTGCCTACTTCGGGCGCGAGGCCGACATCGTCCACCCGCCGGTCGACACCTCGAGGTTTGCGCCCGGACCGGTCGCAGACCACTACGCGGTGGTCTCGGAGCTGATGCCGCACAAGCAGATCGACGTGGCGGTCCAGGCCTTCAACCAGCTGCGGCTCCCGTTGATCGTGGTCGGCGACGGACCGGCCGCCCGCGGCCTGCAGCAGCAGGCGGGCCCGCACATCAAGTTCGCCGGGCGCCAGCCCGACGCGTCCGTGGCCGAGATCCTCCGCGCGGCGCGGGCGCTGGTCGTGACCTCGGTCGAGGAGTTCGGGATTGCCGCCGTCGAGGCGCAGGCCAGCGGACGGCCCGTGATCGCCCGGGGCGAGGGCGGCGTGCTGGAGACCGTGATCGAAGGCAGGACCGGGCACCTGTGGACCGGGGGCCCGGCCGAGCTGGCCCAGGCCGTGCAGGAATTCGACGACGCGGCCGTCGATCCCGGCGACTGCGTGCACAACGCGGCTCGATTCGACGTGTCCAGCTTCCGCCGGGCGATGTTCGCGCAGGTCGACGCCGCGATCGCCGAGGGGTCGCGTCGCGGCGGCGATCGCCAGCCGCTGCCAACCGCGCGGCTGGTCAGGCGAGCGGCCCGGGACCGCTGAGTGCTCGGCGCCGGAGCTCATTGACCGATGCGAGCCGCGGTGCTCAACGGCGCCCGCGTGGCGCTGCTGGCCGGGCCGACGGCGCTGGCGTTCTTCAGCGGGGGCTACTTCGATGGCCCCCGGGCGTGGGCCGGGCTGATCGCGTGGGCGCTGGTTGCGGTCGCGGTGATCGCCGCGCCGCGCCCGGCGATGACGACCGGCTCGTGGCTGGCCGTCGGAGGGCTGGCGGCGCTGGCGGCGTGGACGCTGCTGTCGATCACCTGGGCGCCGGTCGCGGGCAGCGCGTATCACGCGGGCCAGATCACGATCCTCTACACCGGGGTGCTGCTCGCCGGGATGCTCCTGTTGCGGTCAGAGCGCGCCCAGCTCCTGGTCGAGCCCGCGCTCGCCGCCGGTGCGCTGATCGTGATCGGCTACGGCATCTCCGAGCGGCTCCTGCCCGGCGTGCTGCACTTCGCTCGCTCGGTCAGTGCCGAGGGGCGCCTCGAGCAGCCGCTCACGTACTGGAACGCGATGGGCGAGCTGGCCGCGCTCGGCTTCGTGCTGGCGACGCGGATCGCGGGCGCGCCCAACCGCCCGGCGGCGCTTCGTCTCGGGGCCACCGCAGCCACAGCGCCGCTGGCGATGGGCCTGTACCTGAGCTTCTCGCGCGGTGCCCTGTTCGCGTGCGTGGCCGGCCTGATCGCGCTGGTGGTGCTGGCCCCCCAGCGCAAGCAGCTGCGCGCGCTCGCCGTGTGCGTGATGGCCGGGGCCCTGGCGTCGGTGGCGGCGGCGCCGTTCAAAGGTGTCACCGCGATGAGCGGGCCGCTCGGGACCCAGGAGCGCCAGGGCGCGATCGCGCTGGCTCTACTGGTCGTGATCATGCTCGCCGCGGTTGCCGTGCAGTGGCGGGCCGCCCGCAATCAGAGCGCCGCCCGCGTGGCGCTGCCCCGCGGCTCGGGCTGGATCGCTCTCGGGGTGATCTGCGCGGGCCTGGCGCTGGCGATCGCGGTCGGGGCCAAGGAGAGCTCGAAGGCGCCGCTGAGCAACGGGGCCACGCGTCTGGTGACGCTCGAGAGCAACCGCTACGACTACTGGAACGTGGCCTTCCGGGCGTTCCGGGCCGAGCCGCTGCACGGCGTCGGCGCCGGGGGCTGGGCGGTCGACTGGCTGCGCTACCGCCCGATCAACGACTTCGCCCAGGACGCCCACTCGCTGCCGCTGCAGACGCTGGCCGAGCTGGGGATCGTCGGGATCTTGCTCCTGATCGCGTTCCTGGCGGGAATCGGCCTGAGCGCGCGAGACGCGCTGCGCCGGGTGCCGGCGCTGGCCGCCGGGCCGATCGCCGGGTTCGTCGCGTACGTCGCCCACGCGCCGCTTGACTGGGACTGGCAGATGCCCGCGGTGTCGCTGGTGGCGATGATCCTCGGCGGGGCGATCGTCGCGCTCGGTCAGGCCGAGCCCGAGGGCGCTCAGAGCTCCTCGGCGATCCGCGGGGCCTCGCGCCGGAACACGAACACCGACACCACGCAGATCGTCGCGTAGATCGCGAGCGCGATCGCCGCCCGCGCGTAGCCCCCCGAGACCGCGGCGCCGGGGCCCGGGGCATTAGGATCGATCACCCACTTGCGCGCCAGCGTGAAGATCGGCGACAGCGGGTTCAACGCGATCACGTCGCGAACCCGGCCCGAGACCGCCTCGAGCGGATACAGGACCGGTGTGGCGTAGAACAGCGCGGTCGCGGCGACCGTCCAGATGATCACCAGGTCGCGGAAGCGGGGATACAGCGCCGACAGGATCAGCGAGACCGCGGTCGTGATTACCGCCAGCGCGACCAGCAGGACCGGCAGCAGCAACCATGTCCACATCGGGTCCACGCCGAACGCGAGGATGAACACGAACGCCACCAGCAGGTTCGGCAGCAAGTTGAACAGGCTGGTCAGCACCGTGGCCAGCGGGATCACCAGCCGCGGGAACTGGGTCTTGCGGATCACCGCCTCCTTGCCGACGATCGACCCGACGGCGGTCATCGTGGCCTCCTGGAAGAACCCGAACAGGACGATGTCGAACAGCAGGAACACCGGGTAGTGGGCCACCGAGTGGCCCAGGTGGAACACCCGGGTGAACACGACCAGCAGCACGCCGAAGATCATCAGCGGGCGCGCCACTGACCACACGTACCCGAACACGGTGCCGAAGTAGGTCCGCTTGAAGTCGGTGATCGCGATCAGGTAAAGGAGCTCGACCGCACGTCGCGTACCCCCGCCCAGCGCGGATGGGCCGGGGACGTCTCGCAGCTCCAGCTGGTCAGCCCGAGTGGCGCTCACGGCTACTCGACGGACGCCTCGAGATCGGTCTCGAGCACGACCACGCCGTGGCGCGGGGCGATCCCGTAGACCACGAACGAGAGCAGGCGCACGCACTGCACGCCCATGATCTGCTCCTGCTCGTCCTGACGGATCCAGCAGTCCAGGTAGTAGCGCCCAGCGACCAGTCGGTTCTCGATTCGCCCCCCGATGCCGCAGACGTCCGCCCTCCGGGACCCGCTGCTCGAGCGCCTGCGAGAATCCGAACACCACGGTGCCCTCGGCGTTGACGACGTGGAAGGTGAGTTGGGGAGCGTCCAGCGCCCGCGCCGCCTCGAGCACGACGTCGACGACGATCGGCATGCCCTGCTCGACTGTCTCGGCCGCGCCGCCTTCGGGGCGTTCGGATCCCGGCGTGGACGATCCGAGCGTTGATCTGGGTGACCGGGTCACGGTCGGGTACGAGCTTGCGCGGGTCCTCGGTCTCGCCGGTCAGCTCGGCGAAGTTCAGCCTGTAGTAGCGCAGCGCGGTGTCCTCTGGCGAGCCGATGTGGCGGAGTTCGCCATCGTGGAGGAGCATCGCACGATGGCACAGCGACTGCACCGTCCCCATGTCGTGGGTGACGAGCACGATCGTCGTCCCCGCCCGTCGCTTCTCGTAGAACACGTCCATGCACTTCTGGGCGAACGCGGCATCGCCGACCGCTAGCACCTCGTCGATCAGCATCACGTCAGCGTCGGCCTGGACCATGATCGAGAACGCGAAGCGGACCATCATCCCCGACGAGTAGTTCTTGAGCTTGAGGTCGACGAAATCTTCGAGCTCGGCGAATTCGATCACCGCGGCAAGCCGCCGGCGCGCCTCGCGCATCGTCAGGCCCATCAGGACGCCGTTGAGCACCCCGTTCTCGCGGGCGGTTAGCTCGGGGTTGAAGCCGACCCCGAGCTCGATGAATGGCGCCACCCGCCCGGCCATCCGCACGCGACCTGCGTCGGCGCGATAGATGCTCGCGAGGATCTTCAGCAGCGTGCTCTTGCCCGAACCGTTGCGCCCAACGATCCCGAAGAACTCGCCCTGGTGCACGTCGAACGAGACCCCGCGCAGCGCGCGCAGATCGCGGTACTGGACTGCGTGCAGGGGACGGACTGCGCGCTCCTTGAGCGAATCGATGCGGTGCTCGGGGATCCTGAAGGTCTTGTCGAGGTCGCGGACCTCGACCACCACCGGGCCCCGGTGGCTCGCGTCACGGGCGCGGTGATCCCGGGCGCCGAGCTCGGCGTCCGGGAGGGGTGGATCTGGAATCGTGTTGCTGTACAGCGACATTTACACTCGTGCTCGATGCGGCTGAGGGTTGCCCCATGATCGCATTCGGCTCCTCGATCACGAAGCCGGATGTCTACCGCGCGGTGCGCGCACCCGGGGATCAGCCGTGCTCGCCGAGCCCGACTCGGAGATCTACGCGATGCCCTCGGTCGGCTCGATCTTGCGCTCCTACAACGCCGTGCTCGACCACTTCGCCGGCCGCGACGGACCTCGAAGCGCTGGTGCTGGTCCACCAGGACGCCGAGATCGTCGAGCGCGGACTTCTGCGCGATCGTGCGCGAGGCCGCTGCGGGACCCCGACGACCGGGCTGGTCGGGTGCGTCGGCGCGATCGGCGTGCGCAGCATCGCCTGGTGGGAGGCGTCGGTCACGTGCGCGTCGTTCATCAACCGCTACGACGAGCACGGCGGCGGCGATCTGCTCGTCGTTCTCCTGGGCCTGGAACGAGGCGCCGGCGTACGCGCGGATCGGCGAGGTCGAGACGCTCGACGGCTTCGTGCTGGCGCTGTCGCCGTGGGTGGTGCGCAACGTTCGCTTCGACGAGTCGCTGGGCACGGTTCCACGGCTACGACCTCGACTTCTGCCTGCAGGTCCGCGACGCGGGCCGCAAGGTCGTGACGGCCGACTTCCGGGCGATCCACCATCGGCCGCTGGAGATGGTCCCCGACCCTGAGGACGTGGGTCGACGCTCACGTGAGGGTGGCCGAGCAAGTGGGACGGGCAGATGGGCATCGGCGCCGGCGCCGGCAGCTGGAAGGAGCGCGCCCGACGCGCCGAGGCCGACACCGACGCGGCGCTCGATGCTCGCCTACATGAACGCGCTCGAGTCCGACGCCCGGGTCCAGCGAGCTCGAGCGCGGCCTGGACGAGACGACGCGGAGCATCTCCTGGCGGATCACGGCCCGCTGCGGTGGCTTGCGCGCGTCCACCGAGCCTTCCCAACCGCTCCGCGTCAGCCCGGCGAGAGCCTGCGCGGGCCGGGCGAGCCGCCGCGCGGTAGCGGACCGCGACGCATGGCTTCTCACGCGCAGGTGCGCGCAGTGATCGCGTTCGGCACGGCGATCAGCGGCGCGGAGGCCTACCGACGCTACGGCCAGCCCGGCGTCGATCTGGCGGCCGAGCCCGATTCGGAGATGTACGCGTTCGCGTCGGTGGAGCTCGATCGGACGCACGCTACAACCTGATGCTCGACGCCGCCGCGACCCACGACGACCTCGAGGCGCTGGTGCTGCGTGCATCCGCACACCGAGATCGTCGATCCCGACGTTCTGCGCCAAGGTCCGGCGACGCGCTCGCCGATCCCGAGGTCGGCGTGTCGGGTGCGCCGGCGCCAACCGGCGTCCGCAGCATCGCCTGGTGGGAGGGGGCGGTGGTCGCGGCTCGGCGGTGACCCAGCGCTACGGGGAGTACGGCGGCGGCGAGCTGCCGGCGATCTCCTGGGCCCAGCACGCGCCGCCGCCGGCCGAGGTCGAGGTCGCTCGACGGACAGCTGCTGGTGCTCTCGCCGTGGGTCGTGCGCAACCTGCGCTTCGATGAGGCACTGGTGCTCGATCACGGCTTCGACGTCGACTTCAGCCTTCAGGTCCGGGCGGCCGGGCGCAAGCTGCTGGTCGCCGACCTGCGCGTCGTGCACCACCGCTCGCTCGAGCTGATCGCCGATCTGGAGCTGTGGATCGAGGCGCACATCCGCGTGGCCGAGAAGTGGGACGGAGCGCTCGTCGTCCCCGACCACGAGCCCTCCGCGCCCGACGACGAGGGATGGAAGCGCAGCGCGCGAGGTCGCCGAGGCCCGGCGCGAGGCGGCCCGGGCGATCGCGTTCTCCGAGAGCGCTGCATGCTCGACGCCCGGGTGCTCGAGCTCGAGCGCGCGCTGGAGGAGAAGACCGACAGCCTGTCGTGGCGGGTGACGGCGCCGCTGCGGGCGCTCAATCGCTGGCGGAAGCAGGCAGCGAGCGCCGTTCGGCGCCCTGAGCGCGCCGCGGATCTCGTCCTTGGAGACGACCGACTGCTCGGTCGCGATCCCGGCCGCGGCGCGCAGCCGCGAGAGCCGCTCGGCGACCGAGAACGCGCTCGAGTCCAGCAGCCGCTGCAGTACCGCCTCCTGACGCGCGATCGCGTCTCGCGCCGCCCACAGCTCCACCAGCGTCGAGTAGCGGCGCGCGAGCTGCTCGACGCGGTTGGCCTCCAGCCGCTCGAGGATCGGGTTGCGATCGAACGGGTCGAGGATCCGCGCGACGGCGTCGCTCCACGGCCGCTCGCGGTGCCACACCACGCCGAAGCCGAAGAACGCCGGCACCACCACCAGGCGCAGGCCGTCGCGGGCGGCGACGAAGTCCTCGACGGCGGTCAGCACGCCGTTTCGCTCGCCGCCCTCGCGCGCCGCCGAATTCGGGTAGGGCAGTCCGCCGGGGCGCAGACCCGGGATCGCCGGGATAGATGCCTCCGGACTCGCCCGCCACCGGGTGGCGGCTGCCGGCCGGGATCTGCGCGGCGTCGAAGTAGTCGTCGCGGCGCGCGTGCGGCCAGCAGACGTCGTGGAACAGCAGCAGCGGCAGCTCGGCGCCGGGCGCGCGTTCGCCGATCAGCCGCAGCTCCTCGCTGACCGTGAAGTAGTTGTGGTCGCCGTCGATCACGATCGCGTCGGGCAGCTCGATCTCCGGCAGCGCGTCCAGGCTCGTCTCGCGGATCAGCTTCAGCTCCGGGTACTCGCGATCGAGCGCGACCAGACCCTCCTGGGGCGCCGGGTCGATCGCCATCACCGCTGCGCCGGCGCCCTGCGCCCAGTCGACCAGCACCCGGGTCAGGTCGCCCGGCGAACGCGCCGACCTCGACCACCGACCGGGCCTCGGCGGCGTCGAGGCACGGGCGGATCAGCTCCGCCATCTGCGACAGCGACACTCCCCACCGCTCGCGGGTCGTGGAGGTAGGGATCGAACTTGCGGTGGCTCCGGCGACATCGGCGGCGAGTGTAGTCAGTGCACTAGTGTCCGGCCCGTCTTGGTAATCGGAGACCGCTTCGCCTGGGCCCACCTGCCCAAGACCGCCGGCGACGCGACCCACCGGATGCTGTGCGCGGTCCCCGGCCTGGTGCGCTTCGCCGACCCGCCGGACTCCAACGACAAGCACCTGCCGTTCTTCGCCCGCGAGTCCGAGATCGCCGGCAAGCTGCTGGTGATGAACATCCGCCGACTGCCCGACTGGACGCTGAGCGGCGCCCACCACAGGGCGCGCCACGGCGTCCACCCCGACTACCGCCCGCTGCCGCTCGAGACCGCGGACGAGATGACCAGCCAAGACCGATGCCGACGACCTGCTGCGCGTGGATGACCGACCACGGCCGCTTCGAGGTCCAGCGCTGGCTGCGCGCCGAGGCGCTGGAGGATGACGTGATCGCGCTGCTGTGCGAACTCGGCGTGCCGGGCGCGGAGGCTCACGCCGCGGTCCAGCGGGGTGGGCCGCGTCAACGTCGGCAGCTATGACCGCGGACAGCGCTTCACCGACGAGCAGATCGTGCGGCTGTACCGGCTCAACCCGAAGTGGGCGGCGATCGAGCGCCGGGTGTACGACTAGGACGCGAGCGGTCGCTAGACCGCGATCGGGGCGTACTCCGCCGGGAAGCCCGACCCGCCGAAAAACCAGTTCTCCACCGCGTAGCGCGGCCTGGGCATCTCCGGATCTGACCCTGTCTGATGTAGGAACAGCTCGTCGAAGAGCAGCGCGTCGCCGGGCTCGAAGATCGGCCTGATCACGTCGGTGTCGCCGGCCGTCTGCTCGACCTGACGCTGGGAGATCGTGTAGTCGAGCACCGCCTCGTCGGTCGCGGTTGCGACGTAGTGGTCGAGGCGGCGCGGGAGGATGTCGAGCCCGGGAGCCTCGTCGCCGCAGCGAGACAGCGACAGCCACAGGTTCAGCGATCGGACGTCGCCCATGAAGAACCCGTCCTGGTGCCAGGCGCCGGGGACCGACGGGTCGGCCTTTCTGAGCGTCGTCTTGTGGACCGAGATCAGGGCAGGCTCGCCGAGATATCCGCTCACCAGCTCGCCCAGGCGTGCTTGATCGAATAGCTCCATCATCTCGAAGTGCAACATCGGCGCGTCCGCGGCGAGCAGGCCGCCGCCCTGCTGGATCCAGGTTCGGCCCGACGACATCTCCGTACCGCGGTTGGGGGCCGAATTCCTCGTAGTAGCCCGGGACGGCCGAGCGGCCGGAGTCCTGGCGCTCGCGCTCGTTGAAAGCGCGATCGATCCGCTCGGCCAGCCCGAGCGCGGCGTCGCGTGCGACCAGGCCGCGGACTAGTACGCACCCGTCGCGGAGGATCCCGGCGCGGACAAGCCCGGGCGTGAGATCGGGCCCCTGGACCTCGGGGAGCGACCCCGCTGGCCCGAGCGCATCGGGCAGCGCAGAAGCGAACTGCGCCGAGCCCGACGCCTGATCGACGAGCCGGATCCCGGCAAGGTGGCGAAGTCGGACGAGCCGGCGCTCGGTCTCGCGGTCCGGATCGGCTCGGTTTGACCGCGTCAGCGCCTCGATCTCGGCGCGGATCTCCTCGGTGCCACGGTCCAGATCCGCGTCGTGTTCGGGCGCCGCGACGGCGTGAGGACGCTCGTGCACGGACACGCCCGCCGCGGCCTGCTCGTGTCTCGTCGCTTTGCGTTTGGGTCGCCACACGGCGAGGACGTTACCTGACGGCAAGATGCCGTTCGGTCGACATGTGGCCGATACAGTCCGCTCGGATGTCAGCTGACCTCGCCGAGTGGGAAGCGGGCGCGACACACAGCCCGATCGCGGTTGGAGGGCGCCCACTGGCCGCGCGCATCTCGGTGCCCGCGCTGGTCGTCGTTGGACTGATGATCGCCGGCGCGGCGCTGCGCGTCTCCGTGATCGGCCAGTCGCTGTTCGCCGACGAGCTCTCGACGTACTGGATCTCGGCCACGCACAGCCTCGGGGGGGTAGTCTCCCTGATGTACGGGACGCCTCACATCCCGCACCCGGAGATCACGCCGCCGCTGTACTTCCTGCTGGCATGGGCGACCTCGCAGTTCGGCCACGCGCCGGCGCTGTTGCGCCTCCCGTCCCTGATCGCCGGAGTGCTCACGATCCCGGCGGTCTACCTGCTCGGCTTGCGCACTGTCGGACGCCGAGCGGCGCTGCTTGCGGCGACGCTCACGACGCTCTCTCCGTTCATGATCTACTACTCGACCGAGGCGCGCAGCTACGGCGTGATGATGCTGTTGACGACCCTGTCGACGCTCGCGATGCTGCTTGCCGTCGACACGCGCCGTCGCCGCTGGTGGGTGGCATATGCGGTCTGCGTGTGCGGCGCCTTCTACTCGCACTACACGTGCTTCTTCGTGCTGCTCGTCCAGCTTGCGTGGCTGTTGTGGGCGCATCCGGAGGTCCGGCGTCCCGCGCTGATCGCCAATCTCGCCGCGGCAGTAGCGGTGCTGCCGTGGCTCCCCGGGCTGATCAACGATCTGGACTCGCCGACCACGAAGATCCTCTCCGCGCTGTCGCCATTCACCGCGCATGACGTTCGCATCTCGCTCGAGCACTGGGCGATCGGCTTCCCCTACGTCGACGCAGGCGGGTTGCACGCGCTTCCGGGGACCGTCGCGCTGGTGGCGCTTGCCGGGGCCGCTGTTGCCGTCGTCGCCGGACTGGCGCGCGCCGTGTGGACGCTGGGCGCGCGGCGGTGTCTGGAGCGAATCGACCGGCGCGTGGTGCTCATCTTCGGGCTCGCGCTGTCGGTGCCCGTGGGCGAGGCGGTGGTCAGCGCGGTCAGCACGCATCTGTTCGGGGTGCGCAACCTCGCCGCCTCGTGGCCGGCGCTCGCGCTTGCGGGTTCGGCGCTCGCAGTCGCCGCCGGGCCATGGCTGGGATATGTGGCGGCGGTGCTCGGCGTCACCGCCTTCGCCTTGGCCAGCGCCAAGATGCTGACCACGCGCTTTGCGCGCCCCGACTATCGCGGCGCCGCGCGCTACGCCTACCAGCACGCAGGGCGCAACTACGCGATCGTCGACGGCACCGGCTTTCTCAGCCCGGGACCCCTGACCGGCTTCGATCTCGTCGCGCGCCCGCACATCGCCGTGATCCGGGCAGGGTCTCCGGCAGAGCGAGGCCACCCGTTCGGGACCTCGGATGCGGTCGCGTCCAACGCCGCCGTGATCTCCAGGGCGGTCACCGCCGCTCGCGGCGGCCGTGTGATCGTCGTCGCGTATAAATCCGCGAATCCGCACCAGCCGCCGCTCGGACCGTTCCCGCCGGGATACCACCTTGTGGCCGTGCGCCGGTTCCCGCAGTTCGTCGGACTCGAAGTGGACGTGTGGGGCAAGACCGCCAACGGTTGAGCGCCGTGTCGCTTGCGTCGGCGGACCCGGACACGGGCACGGCCGCGGTGCGGCGGGACGCCGATAACTCCCGATCGGCCAGTTCGGGTGAGCTGGCTGCGGATTACGGCTCCGCGCTGGCGATCACCGTCACGCTGGCGGTGGCGGCGTTTCTGGTGGCGATGTCGGCCGCGTTGCTCGCCGCCCGTCCACAGGTGCAGGGGCTCGGCGCCTTCACCGGGCTGATCAAGCAGCAGAACCAAGACGCCAAGACGGCGTTGTACGCGGCGTCATTCATTGCGATCCTGCCGGTGTCGCTGGTGTTCGGCCCGCGCATTGCCGATGCGATCGCCCGGGGACCCAACGGCGGCGCCCTGCCGGGGCTGGCCGCCGGGCTGGTGGCGACGCTGGCGGCGCTGATGGTGTTGCTGAGGGCCTCGAGATGGCTGCCATGGGGAGATGGCCTCTGGTCGGTGCTGGCGGGCACACTGCTGTGGTCGGCCGTCGCCGCAGCGGCGATCGCCCGGGCCGCGCGCGACGGCGCCTGGGAGGCGCTGGGGCGCCTCGACCGGGCGAGGCGCCCGCTGATGGTCGCTGCGGGGGCAGTGGTGCTGGCGGCGATCGTTTGCCTGACGCAGAGGTCCTCGCTGGGCATCGCGAGGCTGGCGCTCGCGGGCGTGGCCGCCGGGGCTGCCCTGATCGCCTACTGCCGGTTGCCGATCCCGCACCTGGGCCGCGGGCCGGGGCGCCTGGTCGACGTCCTGGTGGGAGCGCTGCTGATCTTCGCGATCACCGATGTAGTCGTGTTCCACTCATCCGGTGCGCTCCCCAATGTGTACTTCGAGCCGGGGGTCATCCAGTTTCAGCACGACTACATTCTCGGTCCGACAAATCAACTGCTCGGCGGCGGCGCACTGCTCGTCGGGGCGCCCGTCTCGCAGTACGGGGTCGGGCTGATCGACTTCCTGGCCGGTTGGTTTCACCTCGTCCCGATCGGCTACGGCACGTTCGGCTTTCTCGACGCGGCCCTCACCGGTCTGTTCTACGTCGCCGCCTACTGCGTGCTGAGGATCTCTGGAGTCAACCGCCTGCTGGCGGCCGCGGCGGTTGGCGTCGGCACGGTCGTACTGGTCTACAACCTTCACTTCCCAGTCGGAGAATTACCAGAGGAGGGGCCGCTCCGGTTCGGGCTGCCGATGATCGTGCTGGTGGCCGCGGTGGCCTCGATCCGCTGGCCGCGCCGAGCGTCCGCGACCCAGGCGATCGCGCTCGCCGCGCTCGCGGTGTCGGCGATCTGGGCGCTGGAGGCGTTCGTCTACACGGCGCTGACGTTCACGGGCATCGTGCTGGCTCATGGGTGGCTGCAACCGGTCGGGACCCGCCGGGCGTGGATGCTCCGCCGGGCCCTCGTTGGCGTCTCGGCGTGCGTGCTCGCGCACGTGATCTTCGCCCTGGCGACGCTCGTCGCCGTGGGTCAGCTGCCGGACTGGGGCATGTACCTCTCCTACGTGCGCTCGGTTGTCTCCGGCAACCAGGCCGGATCGATCAGCTACGGGTTCGCCCGGTGGCCGCCGGGACTGGCGGTCGGCGCTGCGGCCCTGGCGTCAGCTGCGGCGGCGATCCTGCTCGCGGCGAGGAAGCCGTCGATCGCCCGCCGCGAGCCGGCGATCCTGGTCGCGCTGAGCGGCTCGACCGCCTACGAAATCGCGATCCTCAGCTACATCGACAACCGCTCGTCGACCTACCTGCTGCCCTATGTTGCGCTGCCGCTGCTGGTCGCGGGCGTGCTCTGGCTGGCGCTCCTGCTGCGGGTCCCCGACGCGACCTCTCGGCTCGCCCGACGCGGAGGCGTGGCGTTCGTGCTCGCGCTGGCGGCGCTGCTGGTGGCCGTCGCATGGCCCACGGTCGGCAGTCGCTTCTCGCGTACGGCGCTGGCGCACGCATACCCAGGCGGCGGACTCGGCGCGGCCCTACACCGCCTGTGGCACCCGCCGCCGATCGATCCGCGGGCGCCTGTGGGCCAGCGGCTGCTCGACCGATACATACCAGGCAGGAGGGCACTGATCCTGCTGCCGACCGTGCCCGACCTGGGGACCGAGATCCTGATCCGCAGCCGGCGCTCCAATTCGATGTTCATCGGCGACCCGAAGGCCGACAGCCTGGTCCCGTCGGTCTGGATGGAGAAGCTCAAGCGATCGGTCGCGGAGCTCCGAGGTGGCGACCGCCTGCTGATCAACGACCAGACCTTGACGGTCGCGGCGGCGCTGAGAGCGGACCCCTCGATCGATGTCGTCAACCACCCGATCGCAAACGGCACCGGCCAGACCGAGTGGCTGGTGCGCGAGATCGGCCGCCGCTTCCGGCTGGCGCCGATCTACCGAGATCCGGATGGACTGATCATCGCGGAGCTTGCGCCCCGATCCGGCTGAGGCCCAGGAGGCTTGGTGGCGAGCACGACGTTGTGGGCCGCCAGCCGCCGTAGTAACGGGGTGCTCTCGAACGCCCGCTCGAGCGCCGCTGCGGCGCCGAGCGCCGCGGGCGGGGTGAAGTCGGGGACGATTCCCAGCTGCCTCGAAAGCAGGATCCGCGCCCCCGCCGATCGCAGCCCGTTCAGCAGCTCCTGCTCGCCGACCAGGCGCTCCTCCCCGGTGTCCTGCGGGACCCGGGCCATCAGATGGCGCCAGTACGGGTTGCGCGGGTTGTGATCCCAGATGAGGACTCGCCCGGACGGTCTGCACACGCGAACCATCTCCGCGAGCGTGCTTCGAACGTCGCGGGCATCGGCGATGTGATGGATCGCCGCGACGGTCAGCACGAGGTCGAATGAGTCGTTCACAAACGGCAGCGACATTGCCGAGGCCTGGACCGCGGTGACCTCGGGACTCCGGCGCCGCATCACGTCGAGCATGCCCTCCGACGGGTCGACCCCGACGACGTCGAAACCGCTCGCCGCCAGCCGCTGGGCGAGCGCTCCGGTGCCGCAGCCGACGTCCAGCGCGCGCCCGGGGGGGCACGTCCGCAGCACGAACGCGGTCCGCTTGCGCAGATAGTGCTCGACCACGTGAGCGGGGAGCAACTCGTCGTAGACGGCCGCGATCTCGTCAAAGTGAGAGCTGCTCACGAGCTCGGTCGTCTCCCTCCGAGCGCGGCATGGCGAACGCGGGTGGCCGCTTGGTGCGCCGCGGGGTGCAGCGCCGCAGCGTCAGCACCAGGACGATCATCCTCAGCCCGACGCCGGCCGCCTTGCGCTTGCTGCCGGTGACCGACGAGATGCCGACGCGCGGGAGATAGTTGACCGGTACCTCGACGAACCGGGCCCCCGAGACGATCGCGAGCAGCATGACCTCGATCCCAGCGTGGCTGCCGCCGACGGTCATGCTCGCCGCGATGTCCTTTGCGGTGTCGCGGCGCAGCAGCTTGTAAGTGCAACCGACGTCGCTCAGGTGGCTGGTGTTGAACAAGGCCTCGATCAGCTTCGCCACTGCCCAGTTGCCCCACCGCAGAAAACGTGCCATGTTGGCCTCCGCCCAGATCAGCTCACGCGTCGTCCGCGTTCCAAACACGACGTCACACTCGCGGCTGTAGACGAGCAGCTTGTGGATGTCTTCGGGCAGAAACGTTCCGTCGGGCTCGGCGAGCACGACGAAGTCGCCGCGAGCCTCGATGAGTCCGCGACGCGTGGCGTGCCCGTAGCCCTGCAACGGCTCTCGCACCAGCCGCGCCTGCGTCTTATGCACCTCTGCGTCAGTTCCCTTTTGGGCGTTGTTGTCGACCACGAGCACCTCGTCGACGACGCCGGTGGCGAAGAAGCCCTCGATCACCCCCCTGATCGAGTCGCGCTCGGCGTAGGTCATCAGCACGACCGAGACCTCTTTGCCGTCGAACATCGGTCAGGGGAGCGTCAGACCGCGAGCGGGGCGTAGTCGGAGGGGAATCCGGACGCTCCGAAGAACCAGTTCTCGATCGCGAACCGCGGCTTGGGCATCGACGGCTCTGAGCCGGTCTTGTGGAGGAACAGGTCGTCGAACAGGAGCGCGTCCCCGGGCTCGAAGATCGGCCGTAGGATTGGCACGTCGCCGGCCGCCTGCTCGGCCATCCGCTGGGAGACCATGTGGTCGAACATCGCGTCGTCGGTCGCGGTGGCGACGTGGTAGTCGAGCCGTCGGGGGACGAGGTCGAGGCCGGGAGCATCGTCGCCGCAATGCGACAACGACAGCCACAGGTTCAGCGCGTTGACCTCGCCCATGAACTTGCCGTCCTGGTGCCAGGCCCCGGACACGGTCGGCTCGGCCTTGCGAAGCGTCGTCTTCTGAGCAGTGATCAGCAGCGGCTCGCGCAGGTAGCTGTGCACGAGCTCTGGCAGCGAGGCCCTGTCGAACAGGTCGAGCATCTCGAAGCTGAGCAGCGGCGAGTCGACCGCGAGCACGCCGCCCCCACTCTTGATCCAGTGGCGTCCGAGGTGCTCCCCGTGGCGAGGATCGGGTTCGAACTCGGCGTAGTAGCCGTTGTCGTGCGGCAGTCCGGCGTCGTGGCGCTCACGCTCGTCGAACGCCGTGTCGATCTTCTCGGCGAGATTTATGGCGTCGACACGAGGAACCAGACCGCGGACCAGGACGCACCCGTGAGTCAGGATTCCTGCTCGCAGCAACTCGGCGGTCAATTGGCCTGGAGAGGTCTCCGGCAGATCCGCGGCCCCCTGGTACGCGACGAAGTCTGGGTCCGGGCGACCCCCGCCGCCATTAGCCGACTCGAGATGGCGGATGCCGGCGAGGTTGCGCAGATGCAGCAGTCTCCGCTCGGCATCGGGCTGGCGCTCGGCGCGGTTGAGCGCTGACAGTCGATCGATCTCCGCCAGCAGTTCCTCGTCGGTTCCGACAAACGGCTGCGTCGGCGGGGGATCCGGCGCCGCGACCTCTGCGTGCTGCCTGCGCCTGCGCTTCCACATTGCGCGGAAGCTAACACAGCGCTAAGTGCTCCCGTTGGCGTCGGGCACGGCCGCCGGCCGACGCGCGGGAACGCCCACGACGGTCACTCCCTCCGGGACGTCATCGATGACGACGGCGCCCGCTCCGATCTGCGCGCGGGCGCCCACCGAGATTGGGCCAATCACCTTCGCGCCGGTCCCGATGCTGACGCCGCGCCCGATCGTCGGTCCCCTGACGTCCCCGCCGCGCAGGCCGATCGTCACAAACGGGGCGATCACCACGCCCGGATGGATCTCGACCAGGCCGTCGGCGACGACCTGGCCATGAACGATGTAGACCCCCGGATGCACGACGACGGGATCACCGATCGACACCTGCGCGAGCATCATTGCCAGGCGGTGGGCGAGCTGCGGTAGGACTGGCACCCCGCGCGCCTGCAGCCTCGCCTTCACGCGGTACAGCGCCTGCGCCAGGAACGCATCGCTGGCCCACGCCAGCCGCATGATCTGTGCGGTCGCATCGAGCCTCGAGCGAAACTCGTGGCGCTCGCCGCGATGCAGGGCGGTGACGCGAGCATCTTGCAGGAGGGCGTCTCGCAGCCCAGGGTGGCGCGCGCGGATCGCCGCCCAGAAGGCGTCGGCGTCGACCTCCGGCGGTTTCTCGGCGCGGCTCATCTGGCTGTCCGATTCATCTCGGCGCCACGGTACCGCTCGCGACGGGCACCGGCGAACGCGACGGGCTCTACGCTTCGCGCGCATGACCACGGCGAACCTGCACCTGCAACTCGAGAGCGAGCTGCCACGCGAGATCGCTGTGGGATCCGGGACGGCGTTATTTCTCTGCGGCTGGTGCTTTTGCCGCGAGGCCCGGATCCGGGCACTGTCGTTCGTGGTCGACGGCGAACGCCAGTCGGTCGCCGCGCACGGGATGCCGCGGCTGGATCCGTTCCGAACACTGCACCCGCAGCTCGATCCCTACGCCACCGACGGGATCGCAGTCGATCCTAGGTCGGTGGCAGATCCCGAGTTGCGCAGCTACGCCAGCGGCTTCTGGGGAATCGTGGAGCTTGGCCCCAAGGCGGCCGACAGCGGTTACGAGCTGTCGCTGCACGCTGAGCTGGACGGCGGCGGCGAGGCGGCGGCGGCGATCGCAACGATCGATCGGCGCGAGGCGGTCGCGTCCATCGAGGCGGCGTGGCCGGCCGACGGCGACGGTCCGCGAGTGGCGATCGCGATGGCGACCCACAACCCTCCGATCGACCTGCTGCATCGCCAGCTTGACTCGATCCGCGCACAGACGCACCGCAACTGGACCTGCCTGATCAGCGACGACTGCTCAGAACCCACCCGATTTCAGGCGCTCCTCGACGCGATCCGCGGGGACCCGCGATTCACGGTCTCGCGCTCGCCTCGTCGACTGGGCTTCTACGGCAACTTCGAGCGCGCGCTCGGACTCGTCCCGGCGAGCGCGCGGTACGTCGCGCTCGCCGATCAGGACGATGCGTGGCATCCCGAGAAACTCGGGGCGCTGCTCACGGCGGTCGGCGGTGCCCGGCTGGTCTACAGCGACGCTCGGGTCGTGGATCGGGAAGGCCGTCTGATCTCAGCAACGTGGTTCAACCGCCGGCGAAACAACCACTCCGATCTGCTGTCGCTGTTAGTGGCCAACTCGGTCACCGGTGCGGCGTCGCTGTTCGGGCGCGAGCTGCTGGACGACGCACTCCCGTTTCCGCCCGCGCAGTTCGCACATTTCCACGATCACTGGCTCGGCCTCACGGCACTGGCCCTCGGAGAGATCGCGTTCGTAGCCGATCCGCTGTACGACTACGTGCAGCACGGCGATGCCTCGCTCGGGCACGCGGCCGCCAACCAGGTCGTGTCGCTGCGAGACAGGCTGCTGCGGCGTCCTCCCGTCCAGGAGCGCGTGCGGATGTGGCGGCTTCACTACTTCGTCGACGTGTGGAGGTTGCGGCAGTTCGCGACCGTGCTGATGATGCGCTGCGGGTCGCGGATGTCCGCCGCCAAGCGGCGCACGCTGTCTCGGTTCCTGCGGGCTGACGGATCATCGGCGGGGTTCGTCGAGCTCGGCGTGCGCGGAGTTCGCGGGCTCGTCGGGGCGTCCGAGACGCTCGGTGCCGAGTGGCCCCTGTTCAACGCGGTGGCGTGGCGCCGGTTGCTCGCGCTCACCGTCCGTGAGCGCCCGCAGCGCCGCCTGCGCCTGGACGCCGTACCGCCGCCGACCCTGTACCAGGAGCCCGGCCGCATCGGCCTGGACCAGAGCGCGAGCGTGATCGCTGACAAGATCGCGCCACTGCGCTGGGCGGTGTCGGACTCCGCGCCCATCCGGATCAACCTGCTGATCCCCGCGATTGACCTGCGCCACCTGTTCGCCGGCTACATCGCGAAGTTCAACCTGGCGCGGCGGCTCTCCGAGCGCGGCCTGCGGGTGCGGATCGTGACCGTCGACCCGGCCGGCCCGCTGCCCGCCGACTGGCGCCGGACGCTCGAGTCCTACGACGGCCTACGCGGGGCGCTTGACGACGTCGAAGTGGTGTTCGGGCGCGAGTCCCCCGGACTCGAGGTCAGCCGCGAGGACCGGTTCATCGCCACGACATGGTGGACGGCGCACATCGCCCGCCACGCAGCCGGCGATCGCCGGTTTGTCTATCTGATCCAGGAGTACGAGCCGTTCACATTCCCGATGGGCACCTACGCGGCGCTTGCCGATGAGTCCTACGGCTTCGAACATTTCGCGCTGTTCTCCAGCGAGCTGTTGCGCGGCTATTTCCGCGCGCACCGCCTTGGCGTCTACGCGGACGGCGAGGCCGCTGGCGAGGAACGCTCGGTGGCGTTCGAGAATGCGATCACGGCCGTACGGTCGCCGACCGAGCAGCGGCTTGCGGCGCGGGATCGGCGGCGTCTGCTGTTCTACGCCCGGCCCGAGCCCCACGCCGCCCGCAACATGTTCGAGCTCGGCGTGCTCGCGCTCTCGCGCGCGGTCGCCGACGGAGCGTTTGCCGACGGATGGGAGCTGCACGGGATCGGGACCGTCGAGCGGCCCCGGGGGATCTCGCTCGGCGGCGGCACGACGTTGAAGCTGCTTCCGCGCTCCGACCAGCGGTCGTACGCGAACCTTCTCGGCGAGCACGACGTGGGCTTGGCGCTGATGTACACGCCCCACCCGAGCCTGGTGCCGATCGAGATGGCGGCGGCCGGGATGCTCGCCGTCACCAACAGCTTCGAGAACAAGACCGCGGAGGCGATGACTGCGATCTCCCCGAACCTGATCACGACGGCTCCGTCGGTTTCGGAGATCGCCGAGGGGCTGCGCGACGCGGCGACGCGGGCGGGCGATTACTCCGCCCGCGTGCGAGGCAGCCGGGTTCGCTGGAGCCGCGCGTGGGACCAGTCGTTCGCCGACGACGTGCTCGACCGGGTGATCGCCGAGCTGAGCGCCGGTGAGTCGACGGGGCTACTCGACCGGCGGGTCCAGCCGAGCGATGTTGCGCAGCGCGAGAGCCAACAGCTGCCGATGCCCGTGCTGCGTGAGCCGCGCCAGCTCCACCCAGCCCTCGGCGTTCAGAGGCTCTTTCCGATTCAGCTCGAGCGTGATCGCGAGCGCTCGAGCGTCTTGCGTTTCGCAGCTGCGCGACCTGGGCCCGGAGCAGGTCGATGGTCGTGTCGGGGTTCAGCACAGCAGCGCTGTCGAGCAGCGACTCGTGCCTGCGCGGCCTGGCCGGCTGTCAGTCGGCCATCGTCGGAGACGATCGAGCTCGCCCGATCGATGTCATGGGCCGCTCGCGCCCCCAGCGCGAACCACGCGCCCACCGCCAGCGCGAACACCGCGAGCGAAAGCCGGATGACGGTCATCGCGCAATCATCCACGATCTCCACGCGACTCGCGCACGGATCGGGCACCGAGTGAGCGTCTCGGTCGTGATCCCGAACTGGAACGGCCGGGCCTGGCTGGGGGGCTGCCTCGACGCGCTCGCGTCCCAGACCGTCGCTCCCGCCGAGGTGATCGTCGTCGACAACGGCTCGCAGGACGGATCGCTCGAGTACCTACGCAGCCGAGCACCCGGCGGTGCGGGTGATCGAACTCGGCCGCAACACCGGGTTTGCCCACGCGGCCAACTGTGGCCTCCGGGAGGCTCGGGGCGAGCTCGTCGCGCTGGTCAACACCGACGTCGTGCTCGCGCGCGACTGGCTGGAGCGGGCGTCGGGCGTCATGGCTGCTGATCGCGGCGCGGCCGCCGTCGCCTGCAAGATCCTGTCGCTGGCGGACCCGGGGACGATCTACGACGCCGGCGACATCCTGCGCCGCGACGGAGCGTGCGAACAGCGCGGGCGGTTCATGCCCGACGACGGGACGGTGGGACGCTCCGGGCGAGGTGTTCGGCGCGTGCGCAGGCGCCGCCCTGTACAGGCGCTCGGCGGTGCTCGGGGTCGGGGGCTTTGACGAGCGCTACTTCGCCTACCTCGAGGACGTCGACCTGTCCCTGCGGCTGGCCCTGGCCGGCTGGCGCTGCCGCTACGAGCCGACCGTGGCACTCCACGCGGGAGAGGCGCTCGTCGCGTCGCCTCCGCGGCGGGCACCAGTTCCTGGTGACGCGCAACACGGTATTGCTCGTCGCCAAGGCGTTTCCGCTGCGCTGGCTGCCGCTGGTGTCCTACCGCCAGCTAGCTTGGGGCTGGCACGCCGCGGTTCAGGGACGTCTCGGCGCCCATGTCCGCGCCCTTGCGGCGGCGCTGCCGCAGTTGCCTTCGGTGCTCGGCGAGCGCCGGGCACTGCGGCGACGGTCGGGCGTACCGGTCGCCGTCGCGATCCCCCGGCGTCCGATCCGTGGGCCTCGGGCAGGCGGCCATCGAAATCGGCTCGCGACGACGCGCCCGACGCCGTGGCGCGCCGCCACCGGCGAGCGCGTTAGCACCGCCGAGGGGGGCTTCAACCCCAGCTTTCAGCGCCACCGGGCGGAGTATCGGCTGGCCGCTTCGCTGATCGGCGATGGCAAAACGCTGGACCTGGGTTGCGGGACGGGGCACTCGTTCCGGGAGCTGGCGCCGCGCGAAACGGTGGGCGTCGACGTCGCGCCCGCGGGGCTGGCCGGGCAGCCGCGCGAGACCCACGTCGCGGACATGCGCCGGCTGCCGTTCGCCCGTGGCTCGTTTCAGTCCGTGGTCGCGATCCAGTCGATCGAGCACGTTCCAGACCCGTACTCCGTGCTCGCCGAGATCGCCCGGGTGCTTGTGCCCGGCGGCCGAGCGGTGCTGGTGACGCCCAACCGGCTCACGTTCGGCCGCCCCGACGAGATCATCGACCCGTACCACTACATCGAGTACGACCACGCCGAGCTGCGCCGGCTATGCGAGCCGTTCTTTCGGTCTGTCGAGGTGCTCGGCCTGCGGGCCTCGGAGCGATACCTCGCGATTCACGACCGCGAGCGGCGCGAGCTCGAGCGGCTGCTCGCGCTCGATCCGCTGCGCCTGCGCCGCCTGGTTCCGCGCGTTGTCAAGCAGCGCCTGTATGACCGGCGACTCAGCGCCGACCGCCGTGGCGAACGCCCCGAAGCTCTCAAGATCGTCCCGGAGGACTTCCGGCTGTCGGCCGAAGCTCTGGAGTCGGCCATCGACCTGTTCGCCGTCTGCGAGGGCCCTCGCGGGCACGGCGCATGATGGCTCAGGGCATGAACTTGCGGCGAGCGCAGGATGCCCTCGCGGTGCAGCGCGAACCTGGCGGCGGTCAGCAGCGTCTTGAGACCGTAGACGAGCGATTGGCTCGGCGAGGCCGACGATGCCTCGTTGAAGTACCGCGTCCGCGCCGGGACCTCCGCCACGCGGAAGCCGAAGTGGACCGCCTGCATGATCATCTCGGAGTCGAACACGAAGTCGATCGAATTGCGCAGGAACGGCACGGTCAGCAGCAGCCGCCGCGAGAACGCGCGGTAGCCGGTGTGGAGCTCGGTGAAGTCGGTACCCAGCACTGCGTTCTCGACCCCCGTCAGGAACCGGTTGGCGAGGTACTTGTACCGAGGCATTCCGCCGTGCCGCCACGCGCCCGGCACCGCCAGCCGCGATCCGAGCACCATGTCGGCCTCGCCGCGGAGGATCGGCGCCACCAGCCGCGGGATCAGCGATGGCTCGTACTGACCGTCGGGGTGCAGCATCACGACGACGTCGGCGTCCCGCTGCAGCGCCTCGAGGTAGCAGGTCTTCTGGTTGCCGCCGTAGCCGACGTTGTGGGGGTGCCAGATCAGTCGCAGCGGCAGCCGCCGGGCCAGCTCCGGCGTGCCGTCGGTGGAGCCGTCGTCGACCAGCAGGATCTCGTCGACGACGCCGGTCGGGATCGCCGAGACGGTCTGCTCGAGCGTTCTCGCGGCATTGCGCGCCGGCATCACGACCATCACCTTCGCGGCGACGACCGGCGGCGCCGTCGACTGTTCGTCGCCCACCACGATCTCGGCCTCACCGTCCACGCGCCTCAATCTAGAAGAATCGGAGGAGTAGGTCAGCGTCGGGCCGCCTCCACGCAGGCGAACAGGACCGCCCGAGCGCGGTAGAGCAGAAAGTCATAGGGCGCGCCCCATGCCTCCTCTGGATCGACCTCGCGCCACCGGCCCTGGCCGGCCTCGCGTCGGAGCGCAGCGAGGCCCGTGATCGGGACTTCGCCGCTGCGGATCGCGGCGGCGAAGCTCGGGTTGTAGCCGGCCGGGACGGTCAGCACCAGCCGCCCGCCGGGTCCCAGCAGCCCGCGCAGCACGTGCACGGCGCGCAGCGCCTTGCCGGGGTCGGGAGGATGCTCGTCGAGCCCGACGTGCTCGAGCGTGGAGATCGCCACGATCAGCTCGAACGACCCGAGACCGCCCAGCTCCAGCACGTCGCGGTTGAGCACGCCGTGCTGCCCGTTCGTAGCGGTCGGCGATCAGGTGGCGCTGGGCGCGGTAGTGGGAGAGGACGTTTCCGATCTCGAGCACGCGGCCCGGGGGATGGCGGTCGACGAGCGCCTGGATCACCGGCACCTCGACCGCTCGCTCGGTCAGCCACGTCAGCTTGTGGCGGGCGTACAGGTACCGGTAGCGCCGCCCCGCCAGCTCGAAGCTGCCGTGTCCGCCGGCGATCGTCCAGGGCAGTCCGACCGCCGCGCCGGCGCCCCAGCGGGCGAAGTCGCCGGCCACCGGGCGCGGGCCCCGCGCCCTGATCGCCCGCGCGGTGCGGGCGGCCAGCGGCTGTGGCGTGTAGCCGTTGTCGCTCATGGGCGCAGTAGAGTGTCGCCGTTCGTGGAGCCCACCAGTGATGTCGCGGCCGCCCGGCACGAACGCCAAGTGTCGCGAGCAGATTTCCCTGCCGGGGCACCGACGTCTGCCGGCAACGGCGTGCTCCCTTCGGCGCAGCCGCCGGCACCCGATCCGCCCGGCGCCGGACCGCCGCTGAAGATCCTCGTGCTCGCCGACCGCGACTGGACACATCCGCAGGGCGGCGGCACCGGCGAGAACGTGTACGCGAACTTGTCGCGTTGGGCGCAGTGGGGACACCAGGTGACGCTGGTCGCCGGCGCCCACCCGGGCTGCGTCCGGGTCGAGCAGGTGGCGCCCAACCTCGTGGTGCACCGGATGGGCGGACGTGGCTCGGTGTTCCCGCGCGCCGCGTGGGCGGTCGTGCGCGGGCTGGCTCGCGACGCCGACGTGGTGTTCGAAGTGATCAACGGGATCGCGTTCCTGACGCCGCTGTGGCTGCGCAAGCCGCAGGTCGCGCTCGTCCATCATCCGCACCGCGACCTGTACATCGGCGAGTTCGGCCGCCGGCTGGGCCGGGTCATGTCCGCGCTGTTCGAGGAGCTGCCGCTGCGCCTGCTCTACCGGCGGGTCCCGTTCGTGACGATCTCGGGCTCGGCGCGCGACGAGCTGGTCAGCATCGACGGGATCCCGGCCGGCCAGATCACGCTCGCCTACTGCGGGGTCGAGCCGGGGCCGTACGGTCCGGGCGAGCCGGCGAGCGACCCGCGGCTGCTGTACGTCGGGCGGCTCAAGGCCTACAAGCGGATCGAGCTCCTGCTCGACATGCTCACCGAGTTGCCCGGGGTCACGCTCGACATCGCCGGCCAGGGCGACCACGGGGAGACGCTCGAGGACGAGATCGCGCGGCGGGGGCTGGGAGACCGGGTCCGGGTCCACGGCCACGTCGACGAGCAGACCAAGGCAGCGCTGTATCGCCAGGCGTGGGTCCACGTGACGGCGTCGGCGTCGGAGGGGTGGTCGCTGACCGTGATGGAGGCCGCGCTGTGCGCCACACCGAGCGCCGCGCTCGCGGTCGGCGGGCTGCGCGAGTCGATCGTCGACGGCGACACCGGCGTGCTCTCGAGCACGCCCGAGGAGATGACCGCGAAGCTCAGGTGGCTGCTCGGCGACGCGCAGGCGCGCGAACGGATGGGCACCGCGGCGCGCGAGCGCGCGCTCACGTTCAGCTGGGACCGCACCGCGGCGACGATCCTGTCGGTGATCCGGGCCCGCGTGGCGCCGGCCCGGCGGTGGTGAGCTTCGCCGACGCGCTCGAGCTGACCGAGGGCGTCGAGGGTTGGCTGACCGACGCGCAGGCGCGGACCCTGTGGGACGCCGCCCGCGCCGTCCCGGTCGGGGGGTCGATCGTCGAGATCGGTTCGTTCCGCGGGCGCTCGACGATCGTGCTCGCGCTGGCGGCCGGTGAGCGCGCCCGGGTGGTGGCGATCGACCCGCACGGCGGCGGCGACCGCGGCCCGCAGGAGATTTCGCCCGACCAGGCGCGCGGGGATCTCGACCACGCGGCCTTCGGCTGCAACCTCGAGCGCGCCGGGGTCGCCGGCCAGGTCACGCACGTGCGGGCGCGATCGTCCGACGCGCTGGACGCGGTCGCCGGGGAGGTCGGGCTGCTGTACGTCGACGGCGCCCACCGCTACGGCCCGGCGCGGGCCGACATCGAGCAGTGGGGCGCGCGCGTGCCGGACGGCGGGTCGATGCTGATTCACGACTCGTTCAGCGCGATCGGCGTGACCCTGGCCCAGACGCGGGTGCTGATGCTCTCGCGGGCGTGGCGCTACCTCGGCCGGGTGGGTTCGCTCGCTCGGTACACGCGCGAGCCGCTCGGGCCCGCCCAGCGCCTGGCCAACGCTGCGCGCCAGGCCGCCGGGCTGGCCTACTTTGCGCGCAACCTGCTGGTGAAGGTGCTGATCACGCTTCGGCTGACCCGGCTGCTCGGGCGGCCGGACGCGAGCTGGCCGTACTGACGGCGGCGCGTCAGCGGCCCGGCCGCCGGCGCACCAGCACCTGGTAGATGCCGTACCTGGCCCGGGGGGCGAAGCTCGCGGCGACGTAGTCGTCCAGGATGTTGGCGTCGGCGGTAGTCGAGCGGGCGCCGGGAGCCGCCACGCGGATCACGACGCGCACGCCGGAGCGGCGTAGCGAGGACACGATCTCCCGCTGGGCGGCGTCGGTGGTGACCACGCCGGGCGTCATCGCGTCATACCGCGTGGGGTTGGGGTGGCCGAGGATCACGTACAGCAGCGGCCCACCCGGCCCCGCCCGGTCGGCGGCCGAACCGGTCACGAAGATCGGCTGTCCCGGCCGCGCCAGCCGCCCCACGGTCCGCTCCAGGGACGCGAGCCAGCGGGCGTCGGCCGGGGAGGTCTTGACGCCGTCGCCGGCGGGACCCGGCACCCGCGCCAGTGGCGGCGGGTGCAGCGCCTGGCCGGCGCGGTGATCGACTCCGACCAGCGCGATCAGCGCCACCGCGCCCAGCAACGTGGCGCGCAGCGCGCTCGGGGCGCTCGCTGCCGCCGTCGCCAGCAGCACCGGCAGCACCACCGCCAGCGGCACCAGATGCAGCTGGTCGGTGCGGGCGAGCAGGTATCCGACGCCGACGATCGCCAGCGGCGCCGCCGACAGGGATCCCGGGTCGACGGTCGGCTGGCGCGCCCGGGCGGCGATCCCGCCGCGCAAGGTCACGCTGGCGTGCGGAACCGGCCGGGGCCGGGTCAGCAGGATCGCCATCGCCACCGCCCACAGGACGCAGCCGGCCAGCAGGATCAGCGGCAGGTAGAACGCGAGCAGGCTGCCGAAGCCGACGTGGCCGTGATAACCGAGCGGGAACGGCGGCCGCTGCAGGCCCTCGATCCCGTAGAAGCCGATCGTGTCGTGGAGCATCGTCCTCGGGGCCAGGATGAAGAACGGCGCCAGCGTCACCGCGGCGCAGAGCACCGCCACGGCGACCGCCCGCAACCGCTGGCCGCGGGGCGCCTCCACCACCACCCCGACGATCGCCGCGATCCCGAACTCGAGCCGGAACAGGCAGGCCACGCCCGCCAGCGCCCCGCCCAGGGCCGGCCGCCGCCGCGCCGCCAGCAGTCCGCCGAGCGCGAGCGCGAGCGCGATCGGGTTGGGCCCGGGATCGAGCACGAACCCCATCGCGAACACCGCGGCCAGCCAGGCGAGCAACGCGTAGCTCCCGGGCGCCCGGCGCCACGCCAATAGGTACGCGCCGAGCGCCACCGCGGCGCCGGTGAGCGCGTACAACACGCGCCAGGCCAGTAGCGACGGCCCGAACACACCGTGCAGCGCCGCCAGCACGAGTGGTTGCCCCGGCGGGTAGTTGCTCCAGAAGTCGCGGTAGGGCCACTGTCCGCCGGCGATTCGCGCCCCCGCCTGGAGCATCGCGCCCTCGTAGTTGAGCGAGATCCCGCGCAGGACCGTGAAGCCGCAGATCACCGCGCCGAGCGCGAACAGCACCACCTGCAGGTCGACCGGGGGCGCCGCCGGCGCGTTGGCGGCCGACCTCGCCGCGGCCTGCTGGGCCACCGTCGAGACCAGGAACGGATGGCGGACCGGGCGTTCGCCGAGTGACTGTCTCAAGCGCTCCTGGCCGCCACGCGTGAGAGCTTCAGCCGGGCGGTCTTGTCGAGCTCGGCCTTGCGCAGGCGGACGACGTTGGGGGTCACCTCCACGGACTCGTCCTCGCGCAGGAACTCGAGCGCCTGGTCGAGCGACAGCTGGCGCTTGGGGACCAGCCGGACCAGCTCGTCGGCGGTCGAGGAGCGCATGTTCGTGAGGTGCTTCTCCTTGCAGGCGTTGACGTCGAGGTCCTCGGCCCGCGAGCTCTCGCCGACGATCATCCCCTCATAGACCTCCTCGCCGGGGCCGACGAACAGGGTGCCTCGCTCCTGCAGGTTGAACAGCGCGAACGACGCCACTGTCCCACGGCGGTCGGACACCAGCGACCCGGTCGGCCGCGTGCGCAGCTCGCCGTGCCACGGCTCCCAGCGGTCGAACACGTGGTGCACCAGCCCGGTGCCGCGGGTCTCGGTCAGGAACTCGGTGCGAAACCCGATCAGCCCGCGCGCCGGGATCAGGTATTCCATCCGCACCCAGCCGGTCCCGTGGTTGACCATCTGCTCCATCCGGCCCTTGCGCATCGCCAGCATCTGCGTGATCACGCCGACGTAGTCGTCGGGCGCGTCGACGCTCATCCGCTCGACCGGCTCGCACACGCGTCCGTCGACCTCGCGCGTCACCACCTGCGGCTTGCCCACGGTCAGCTCATAGCCCTCGCGGCGCATCAGCTCGACCAGCACCGCCAGCGCCAGCTCGCCGCGGCCCTGGACCTCCCACACGTCGGGGCGATCGGTGTCGTTGACCCGCAGCGACACGTTGCCGACCAGCTCGCGGTCGAGCCGCGCCCGCAACTGGCTGGCGGTGAGCTTGTCGCCGTCCTGTCCGGCCAGCGGCGACGTGTTGATCCCGACCGTGACCGACAGCGACGGCTCGTCGACGGTGATCACCGGCAACGGTCGCGGATCCTCGGCGTCGGCCAGCGTCTCGCCGATCGTGATCTCCGGGATCCCGGCGACCGAGATGATCTCACCCGGGCCGACCTCGTCCGCCTCGACCCGCTCGAGCGCCTCGGTTACGTACAGCTCGGACACCCTGACGCGCTCGACCTGCCCGTCGGCGCGACACCAGGCGATCGTCTCGCCTCGGCGGATCGTCCCCTGGCGCACGCGGCAGATCGCCAGCCGGCCGACGTACGGCGAGGCGTCGAGGTTGGTCACGTGGGCCTGGAAGGGGTGCTCGGGGTCGTACTCGGGAGCCGGGACGTGCTCGAGCAGCAGCTCGAGCAACGGCTGCAGGTCCTGGCCCTCGCTGCTGGGGTCCAGCGACGCCCAGCCGGCGCGAGCGTTGGTGTAGACGATCGGGAACTCGATCTGGGACTCGTCGGCGTCGAGGTCGAGGAACAGCTCGTAGACCTCATCGACGACCTCGTCGATCCGCGCGTCCGGCCGGTCGACCTTGTTTACCACGAGGATCACGGGCAGCCTCGCCTCGAGCGCCTTGCGCAGCACGAACCGGGTCTGGGGGAGCGGGCCCTCGCTGGCGTCGACCAGCAGCAGCACACCGTCGACCATCGTCAGCCCGCGCTCGACCTCGCCGCCGAAGTCGGCGTGCCCGGGCGTGTCGACGATGTTCAGCTTGACCCCGCCGTAGTGGACCGCGGTGTTCTTGGCCAGGATCGTGATCCCCTTCTCGCGCTCGAGGTCCATCGAGTCGAGCACGCGGTCGGCCACGTCCTGGTTGGCGCGGAACGCCCCGGACTGCCACAGCAGCGCGTCGACCAGCGTCGTCTTGCCGTGGTCGACGTGCGCCACGATCGCCAGGTTGCGGATGTCGTCTCGGGTGGCCATTGCTGGGGGTGACGATAGACACAAGAACTGCCACAACCTCCGCCGGGGTCGCCTTATGATCGTCGCGTGAGCGATATCCGCGACCCGTTGGAGGCCGAGCGGCTCGAGGCCGTCGCCCCCGATGAGCTGCACACGCGCCGCGACTTCCTGCAGCGAACAGCCGTCACCGCCGGGATGGCCGCCGGACTCGGCCTGGCGCTGGATCCCGACGCGGTGATTGCCGCGGCCGCGCAGCACCAGCGCCGCGTGAAGCTGCCCTCGCCGCGCAACCTCCCGATCGACACGTTCGTCGTACTGATGATGGAGAACCGCTCGTTCGACCACTACCTCGGCTGGCTTCCGGGCGCCGACGGGCGCCAGGCGGGCCTGCGGTACGCCGATCGCGCAGGGCCGCAAGTTCTCCACCCACCGTCTCGTCAACAACTTCCAGGGCTGCGGGTTCCTCGACCCCGATCACTCCTGGGACGGCGGGCGCACCGAGATGGCCGGCGGCAAGATGGACGGCTTCCTTCGAGCCGCCAGCGATGTGTTCTCGATCGGCTACTACGCCGAGCACGACCTCCCGTTCACCCCGCACGTGGCCAAGGCGTTCACCGCCTTTGACCGCTTCTTCTGCTCGCTGCTGGCGTCCACGTATCCCAACCGGGAGTACATGCACGCCGGCCAGTCGTTCGGGATGATCGACAACTCGCTGCCGCCTGCGGGCGGGTTCCCGGACTCGACGATCTTCCATGCCCTGTCCTCTAAGGGCGTCTCGAACCACTACTTCTACAGCGACGTGCCGTTCTCGGCGCTGTGGGGCAAGACGGGAATCGCTCGCTCCAGCCAGGTGCAGGACTACTACGAGCGCGCCGCCGCCGGCAAGCTCCCCGCGCTGTCGTTCGTCGATCCGGCGTTCGCCGGCGAAGAGCAGGGAACCTCCGGTGACGAGCACCCCCATGGCGATGTCCGCGTCGGGCAGGCGTTCGTGTCCGACGTCGTCCACGCGTTCATGGAGTCGCCCCAGTACAAGCACGGCGCGCTGTTCATCGTCTACGACGAGTGGGGCGGGTTCTTTGACCACGTCCGCCCGCCCCGGGTCCCCGACCTCCGGGCGAACCGGAAGCTCAACCGGGACTTCGGCCAGATGGGGTTGCGGATCCCGGCGGTGGTGGTCTCGCCTTACGCTCGCCGCGGCCACGTCGACCACTCGATCTACGGCTTCGAGTCGATCCTGAAGATGATCCGCTACCGCTACGGCCTGGCGCCGCTGACGCCGCGCGACCTGTACGCGAACAACATCGCGTACGCGTTCGACTGGCAATCGAAGCCGCGGCTGCGACCGCCGAAGCTCCCCACGCCCGCGCACATCATGGCCACGCCGTGCGCGACCGACGCGCCGATGGCTGTCGGCGCGGCCGCGGGCGGCGATCGCGGCGCGACCGCGGTGCCCGCTCCCGTGCCCGAGCGCCCCAAGCCCCACGACCTGGCGACGCTCGTGAGCTCGGGGTACCTGGAGCGGATCGGCTTTGACTACCGCCCGGCCACGCCGGCGACGCTCTACCGGCACCCGTCGAAGCTGGGGATGCGGGTATGACCCGCTGCCGCCGGCCGGTCCTGGCCGCGGCGCTGCTCGCCGTGACCGCAATCTTCGCCGGCGGCGCGCTTGCGTCCGCAGACAGCTTCACGCCGGTCAGGCTAGGCGTGACGGTCGCCTCCAAGGTCAAGCGCCACCAGCCGCTCGCAATCAAGGTCAAGGTCAGCGCCGACAAGGGGGCGCTCGATCGCGCGACCGCCCCGCTGCGGCTGCGAATCAAGCTGGCAGGCGAGTGCGGCGGCACGTTCAGCGGCACTCCTGGGATCAAGGTGCTCGACCGGCGGCTGAAGCCCCAGCCCCACCGAGGCAGGCCCTACGCGGTCACGGTCAAGGGGTCTGTCAGGCCCGAACGGGCGGGTCGGATGACCGTCTGCGTGTTCCTCGAGCAGCAGGGCGACGACCGGGTGTTCGCCGACGACACGTCCGCCGGGGTAAACGTCGTCCGCTCGCGCTAGCGGCCGTGGACTTGGCGATTCTCGCCCGCAGGACGTCGACCTCGGGCGTCTGGACGGCGATCGTGTGGCGGGCGAAATCGCGTGCATAACGTCCCACTCGAGCGCTCTGGGCGCGAGTGCGGGACGTTCGCCACGTGGGACGTGATCAACGTCCCACGCTGACCCGCGAAGGGCTCGAGTGGGGCGTTAAGCATGTCGCCGCCCGAGGCCCGGGGTCGCGACGCCGCCCGGCGAAAACTAGTCCTCGTCGGATTCCGGCAGCGACGAGAGTCGGTCCTCGGCCTGCTCGGGCGTGCTGAGCTCGGGAGCGGGCCCGGCGCCGAGCTGGCCGGCCGATCCGGGGGTGAGCTCGCCGTTGCCGGGCGGAGAAGCCTGGCCGGCCTCGGGCGCGGTGGCTGGCGCTGAGTTGCCCTGGGCGGCGGCCGCCGCAGCGCCCGTGATCGCGTCGAGCGCGGGCTTGACCAGGTCGATCGGGAACACGACGGTCGAGTTCTGAGTGGCGCCGATCTCGCGGAGCGTCTGCAGGTAGCGCAGCTGGAGCGTGGTCGGGTTGCGGCCGATCACGTCGGCGGCCTCGGCGAGCTTCGCCGCGGCCTGGAACTCGCCCTCGGCGTTGATGATCTTCGCGCGTCGCTCGCGCTCGGCCTCGGCCTGCCGGGCGATCGCGTGCTGCATCCGCTCGGGGATCTCGACGTCGCGGATCTCGACGGTGGTGACCTTGATCCCCCACGGCTCGGTCTGCGCGTCGATCACGTGCTGCAAGCTCTCGTTGAGACGATCGCGCTCGGCCAGCAGCGAGTCGAGGTCGACGCCTCCGAGGACCGAGCGCAGCGTTGTCTGGGCGATCTGGAGGGTCGCGTTGTGAAAGCTCTCGACCTGGGTGACGGCGCTGTTGGCGTCGACGACGCGGTAGTAGATGACCGCCGTGACGCGCACCGGGATGTTGTCGCGGGTGATCGTCTCCTGCGGCGGCACGGTCAGCGTCACCGTCCGCAGGCTGACCCGGACCATCCGGTCGATCGTCGGCGTCAGCAGGATCAAACCGGGTCCGCGCTGATCCATCAGCCGGCCGAGCCGGAACACCACGCGCGCGCTCGTACTCGCGCAACACCCGCACCGACGCGCCGGCCGCGGCCACCGCGATCACCACCAGCACCACCAGGATGATGATCACCGCGGTCACGTCATCAGCTCCCAGTCCTCGGCCCGGCGAACCCCGACCGTCAGGCCGGTCAGGTGCTCGACCACGACGCGATCGCCGCTGTGCAGCTCGGCGGGCTCCTCGTCGTCGAGAATCGATCGCCGCGCCCGCCACAGGCAGCCGTCGACGAGCACGCTTGCCGTCGGGCTCGGTCCAGCTGCGGACGACCCCGAGGTGCCCGATCAGCCCCTCGGGTCCGGCGCGTACCCGGCGCCTGCGGACCGCCAGCCCCTTGCGCAGCGACAGCCCGATGATCCCCAGACCCGACGCGACCAGCACCAGCGCGGCGATCGCCGCCAGCGCAGGACCGCCGCCGAGCCCGCTCACGGCGAGCACGGCGCCAACTCCAACCGCGATCACGCCCGGCCCGCCCAGAATCCCCAGCGTCGGGACGTGGGCCTCGACCACGATCACGATCGCCCCCACTATCAGAAGCGACACGCCGAGCGCAGTCATGTGATCAATGTTACGCCTTGTTAATCGCCCACCAGCGCGGTTCTGGCTCGCACGATCAGATCGACGCACGCGTCGATCCCGATCGCGGTCGAATCGATCATCAGGTGGTACAGGGACGGGTCGTCGATATCGGCCCCGTAGAAGTGCCTGAGGTAGGCCGCATGGGTGCGGTCGAGGCGCCGGATCGTGTCGGTCGCGGTCTCCTCGTCGACCCCGCGCACGCGCATCGCCTGGCGGATACGGCCGTCCCGCGGGCCGTGCAAACGGACCCGCAGCACTCGGTCATCGTCGCCGAGCACGACCACCGCGCCACGACCGAGGATCACGCCGTGCCCGCTCTCGGCCTGTCGCCGGAGGATCTCCTCGGTGGCGTGGCGGAAGTCCTCGCCGGTGGCGCCCTCGGAGAGCAGCGGCGCCGGCGCGCCGGTGTCCGAGCCGATGAACCCCGACAACACGCGTTCGAGCCAGCTGCGGCTGGTCTCGTAGTCAAACGCGACGGCCTCGTCGACCGAGACCGACAGCTCTGCGGCCACCGCGTTCGGGATCGCACGGTCAAGGAACGGGACCCCGAGCCGCTCGGCGACCGCCGGGCCGATTCGGCCGCCTCCGGCTCCATATGCCGCCGACAGCGCCACCAGCGTCATCGCACCACACAGTAGTCTCAACGGCCGTCGCGGACGCGCTGCTAGCGTTCGGATACCTGATATTCGCACCGACCAGGAGCTGGAGATGAGCACGAGCACGAACGGGGGCGGACTGGTCACCGACATGGCGGGGATGCGCGACAGCGCGGGCAGCCATCTCGGCTACACCGACTGGCAGGAGATGACCCAGGAGCGGGTCAACGAGTTCGCCGACGCGACCGACGACCACCAGTTCATCCACGTCGATACCGAGCGCGCCAAGCAGACGCCGTTCGGCGGGACGATCGCCCACGGCTACCTGACCCTGTCGCTGATGGCGCCGCTGGCCCAGCAGCTGATGAAGGTGACCGACGCCAAGATGGGGGTCAACTACGGGCTCGACCGGGTCCGCTTCCCGGCGCCGCTGCGCGTCGGCGCCCAGTTCCGCGGCGGCGGGGAGATCCTCGAGGTCACCGACGTCTCCGGCGGGCTGCAGGTCAAGTTCCGCGGCACGATCGAGGCGCAGGGCTCGGAGAAGCCGGTCTGTGTCGCCGAGTGCCTGGTCCGGTTCTACGGTTGAGTTAGTGGTCGGCGCCTCGTGATCGACGTCGACCGGCTGACGGCGATCGACGTGCACACGCACGCCGAGCGCAACCACGGCGAGGCCCAGGATCCGGTCACCGACGAGGTGCTCGGTGCGGCGGCCAAGTACTTCGGCGCCGCGCCGGTCCAGCCGACCGCACAGGAGGTCGCCGACTACTACCGCGAGCGCGACATGGTCGCGGTCGTGTTCACGGTCGACGACGAGGCCGGGATGGGCAGAAAGCGGCTCGGCAACCACGAGGTGCTCGCCGCCGCTCGTGCCAACCCGGACGTGCTGATCCCGTTCGGCAGCGTCGACCCCCACAAGGGCAAGCTCGGCGTCCGCGAGGCGCGCGAGCTGGTCGAGGCCGGCGTGCGCGGGTTCAAGTTCCACCCCAACACCCAGGCGTTCTGGCCCAACGACCGCGCCCATTATCCGCTGTACGAGGTGATCGCCGAGGCCGGGCTGATCGCCCTGTTTCACTCCGGGACCACGGGGATCGGAGCCGGCATGCCGGGCGGCGGCGGCGTGCGCCTGAAGTACTCCAATCCGATGGCGGTCGACGACGTCGCCGCCGACTTCCCCGGGCTCGAGATCATCCTCGCCCACCCCTCGTTCCCGTGGCAGGACGAGGCGCTGGCGATCGCCGTCCACAAGCCCAACGTCTACATCGACCTGTCGGGCTGGTCGCCGAAGTACTTCCCCGAGAACCTGATCCGCTACACCAACAGCCAGCTGCGCCACAAGATGCTGTTCGGCTCCGACTACCCCCTGATCACGCCCGACCGCTGGCTGTCGGACTTCGCCAAGCTCCCGATCAAGGATGAGGTGCGGCCGCTCGTGCTCAAGGAGAACGCCGCCCGGCTGCTCGGCCTGCGCTGAGCCGGCCGGTCCGGTCCCGCTACAGCCCGGTCGCCAGGCGGTTCATCGCGCTGAGCATGCCGTCGAGCACGACCTTGCGGTCGCCCTCGGGCACGTCGGCGAGCATCTGCTCCTGGACCGCCGCGACCGCGGGGTCGGCGGCGTTGAGCAGCTCCCGGCCCTTGACGGTCAGCGTCGCCCGCAGAATCCGGGCGTGGCGCGGATCGACCTGGCGCGCGAGCAGGCCGCGGCTCTCCAGCCGGGCCAGGATCTCGATCATCGACTGCGGGGTGACCAGCGACCGCCGGGCCAGCTGGGCGTTGGACAGGCCCGGGCGCGCGCTGAGCACCGACAGCGCCGTGTACTCCTGGACGCTGAGGCCGATCTCGGCCAGCCGCGTCCGCATCTCGCGCCGGATCCCCTGGTTCACGCGGCCGACGACGTAGATCAGCGACGGCGTCCTCGACTCGCGGGTCGGCCCGGAATTTCGCACGGTGATGACGCTACCGCCTCTGTCGAGCGGCGGCGGCGAAGTAAGTTGGGAGTAGCGGGTAATCGTCTCCAAACGCGAAAACGAGGAACCACATGGACACGCGAAGGCTGGGCAGCCAGGGACTGGCGGTATCCGTGCAGGGCCTGGGCTGCATGGGGATGTCGGAGTTCTACGGTGCGGGCGACGACGGCGAGTCGATCGCCACGATCCACCGCGCGCTCGAGCTGGGCGTGACCCTGCTGGACACCGCCGACATGTACGGGCCGTTCACCAACGAGCGGCTGGTGGGCCGCGCAATCGCCGACCGCCGTGACTCGGTCGTGGTCGCCACCAAGTTCGGCAACGTCCGCGGCGAGAACGGCGAGCGCCTCGGGATCCGTGGCGACGCCGAGTACGTACACCAGGCCTGCGACGCGTCGCTGAAGCGACTCGGGGTCGACCACATCGACCTCTACTACCAGCACCGGGTCGACAGGCAGGTGCCGATCGAGGAGACGGTCGGCGCGATGGCAGAGCTTGTCGCCGCGGGCAAGGTCCGCTACCTGGGCCTGTCGGAGGCCTCGCCGGAGACGCTGCGGCGTGCCCACGCGGTGCACCCGATCTCGGCGCTGCAGACCGAGTACTCGCTGTGGACGCGGGACGTCGACGAGCAGATCCTGACCAGCACGCGCGAGCTCGGGGTCGGCTTCGTGGCCTACAGCCCGCTCGGACGGGGCTTCCTGTCCGGTCGCTTCAGCTCTCCGGACGACATTCCCGAGGGCGACTTCCGCGCCAGCAACCCGCGCTTCCAGGGCGACAACTTCAGGCGCAACCTCGCGATCGTCGATCGGGTCCGCGAGCTCGCCGACGAGAAGGGCGTGACCGCCGCGCAGCTGGCGCTCGCCTGGGTGCAGAGCCGCGGCGACGATGTCGTCCCGATCCCGGGGACCAAGCGGGTCAACTACCTCGAGGAGAACGTGGCCGCGACCGAGATCGAGCTCACCGATTCGGATCTCGAGCGGCTCGAGGAGGTCGCGCCTCACGGCCAGACCGCCGGGGATCGCTATCCGGACATGTCATCCGTGAACGCTTAGTGGACCCCGCCGGAGCCCACTAGCGCCCAGCGATTACTGGTTTCGCCGCCTCGGGGGTGCAACACTTGTGCCCCCTCACGTGAGCGATCAACCACCACCCCCTGCGATTTGTCGCGCTCGGCCTGGCCGCCGCGAGCGAGCGCCGTACGCGCGCGGTCGTGTCGGTGGGCGTCCGCGCGGCCGGCGTCGCCACGTGGCCCGCGGCCCAGGTGTGGCGCTCCTCGCTGACGGCGCCGATCCGAGGGCGCGCGGAGAGTGCCGCCAACGGCCTGGCCCGCGACGGTCAGGACCTGGCCGCCCGTTCGCGGGCCGGGGCTCGTGACGCCGGTGCACAGGCGATACGCCGCTTGGAGGCGGAGCTGGAGCGATCAGGGGCGATCGACGAGATCCTCGACCGCGTGCTGAGCAGCGGCGCCTTCGACCGGATCATCGCGGTCGTGGTCAACCACCCGGCCACCGAGGCGCTGGTGGCGAACGTGCTCGACGAGCCGGGAATGGACCGGCTGATAACGCGCGTGATGGAGAGCCGCCTCGTCGACGAGATCACCGCCCAGCTGCTGGCCAGCGAGGAGCTGCAGATGGTGCTCGAGTACGTCACCCGGTCGCCCCAACTGCGGGCGGCGCTCACGCGCCAGACCGCCGGCCTGGCCGACGACGTGGCCGTCGGGGTGCGCTCCCGCACCTACTCGGCCGATGAGACTGCCGAGCGTTTCGCCCGTGCGGTGTTCCGGCGCCGCCGGCGGCCGGAGACGGCCACATGACCGAGTCCGCGGCGGTACCCGCACGGGCGCCCGCGGGCTATGCGGGCCTGGTCACCCGCGCGGTGGCGTTGCTGATCGACCTGTTCGTGGCCAACGCGATCGCGGTGCTCACCGGCGGCGCGATCGACCTGCTGGCAAAGCTGCTCGGCGGCGACCAGATCGCTCAACGCCCAGCAGGCGTTGGCCGGGGGATTGGTGTGGTTTCTCTGGCTCGGCCTGTACTTCGTGGTCTTCTGGACGCTGACCGGGCAGACGCCCGGGGATCGGCTGATGTCGATCCGCGTATTCAGCACGAAGAGCGATCGGATCCGGGTCCGCCAGGCGGTGCTGCGGTTCATCGGCCTGCTGCTGGCGGCGTTGCCGCTCGGCGCGGGCTTCCTGCCGATCCTCGTCGACGAACGCCGTCGCGGATTTCAGGACTGGCTGGCCAAGACCGTGGTCCGGTGGGACTCCGAGACGGTCTCGGAGTCCCCGGTGCTCGAGCCGGCGATCCAGGCGATCCCGGCGGTTCCGGCGCCCGAGGCCGAGGCACCCGTGGTGCCCGTCGCCGGGCAGCACTTCTCGGTCAGCTAGCCGACCTGCTCGGCCTCCTCGGCCGAAGCGAGTCCGATCGCCACCAGGTCGAGCGGGTGAACCCACGCGTCGGCGATGTGGAACCCGCCGGCGTCGCGGATCTTGTCGCGCAGCGGTAGCGCCCAGCGGTGCTCGATCAGCGCAACCGCGGCCGCGGTGCCCACCGGCAGCACCTCGTCGATGTACCAGATGTCGCCCGGGAGTATGTGGTTGTCCTCGCCCATCGCCGCGCCGATCTCGGCGCCGGCCTCAGCGCCCTCTTCGCCGCCGGCGCCCAGCCCGATCAGGGCGCCCACGATCGCGCCGAACTCCATCGCCTCCTCGGTGTCCAGATCGCTGATCTGGACCCTGTCGACGATGCCGTCCTCGTTCTTGCGGACTGACCAGGAGGTCGATCAGTCGAACGGTGTCGTTATCGCGCAGCCGTTCGAGCTCGGCCAGGATCTGGCCGCGGAAGTCGGGGTTCTCGAAGCCCACGACGAGCAGTTGCACGGGTCCGATTGGCATTGCCCTCTCCTAACTCGCCAGCAGCTTCTGCTTGGCGGCGTCGAATTCCTCGTCACTGAGCACGCCGGAGGCCTTGAGATCTCCGAGCTGCTTGAGCTGGTCGACCAGCGACGAGCTCTGAGCCGGCGCGGCAGCAGGGGCGGCCGCGGGTGCAGCGGCTGGCGCTGGGGCCTGCTGTTGTGCCTCGAGCTGCTCGATCCGAGCCTCCTGGTCCTCCCTCTCGTACTGTCTGCGTTGGCTGTGGCGTCCCGCCATCGCCGCTCCGCCGAGCATCGCCGCGCCAAGCAGCGGCCGCCTTCGTCTCAACATGATCGGATCCCTTTCGTCGGGTGGACCCGCACAGTCTCGCCGAGGTCGGGGTGAGAGGCAATCACCTCAACCGGGTGAGGTCTGGGGGCCCGCTTGCCCTCGGCGCCGGCAGGGACTAGACGCCCAGCAACGTCCGCTTCTCGGCCGCGAACTCGTCGTCGGTCAGCGCGCCCGAATCGTGCAACGCAGCGAGCCGTTCCAGCCGCGCGAGCTTGTCGGCCTCGCCCGACGGGCCGGCCGGGGCGGTGGCCATCGGTTGCGTGGGGGGCGGCTCCGAACCGGACTGATGCCCGCGGCGACGTTCCTGGAACCATCCGCCGACCCGGTCGGCTTGGGCCCGCATGCCGGCGAACGTGTCCCCGAACTGGGCGTCGGGGAACTCCTCGATCGTCTGGCGACGCAGCGCCTCGATGCCCAGCCAGATCAGCGCGATCGTGATCAGCACCGGGATCGGCATCCTCAGCGCCGGAATCGGCGCCCACCACACCAACAGCAGCAGGATCACCAGGGCGAAGCCATATGAGGCGAGCCGTCGCTCGCGCAGCCACGGCGCCATCTTGCGCCGGAGCCACACGGCCGGGCGCCTCGGGCCGGCCAGCGCGGCGGCCAGCATCACGGCCAGCCCGACCAGCACCACCGACTGGGCGACGTCGCTGAGCAGGCGCGTCCCGATCGACCAGGTGGCCTGAGCCGCCGGCTTGACCGAGTCGTTCTTGACCAGCGAGCTGACGATCTGATGGCCCGCGAAGTTGCGCACGATGATGCACGAGCAGACCCGCGATCACCAGGTCGATACCGATGATCCACAGCGTGTGGCGCCGCCGGCCCGTGTACAGGTACACGGCCAGCGCGAACAGCAGCAGGGCCACGATTGGAGCAATGATCGCGATCCCCTTCAGCAGGTCCACGCCGTTCTGGACCGTGCTGATCTGGTCGCTGGTCATCACCTTCAGGCGCCCGGCGTCGGGCGGGATCTTGTCGGTGATCGACGCGGGCAGACCGAGCTGGCTGCTCAGGTCGCCCAGGATCGGGCGCAGATCGATGAACACGGCGTTGCCGTTGAGCTGCACCAGCCTGGACTTGCCCTCGACGATGTTGATGAACTGCTGAGCGGTGAGCTTGTTGGCCGCGCGCCAGGCGCTCTGCACGCGCGGACGCCCGAGCAGCTCGAACGCCGCCTTCTGAGCCAGGTTCTGCAGGCCCCCGGCGATCGGGCCGGCCAGCGGCTGCAGCCGCGGAGGCAGCGCGCTGCTGAGCTGGGCCGAGACGTTGACGTTCGCGTACACCTGGTCGACCAGGTAGTCGGATATCTGCGTGCGGATCGCCTCGTCCTGCAGCAGCGCCGTGCTCGTGTCCGACCAGTGGTTGGCGTCCAGGATCTGGCGGTTGGCCCACACCGCGAAGATCGAGACCACGGTCAGAATCGCCGCGATCACCAGGATGATCCGCACCGAGATGCGCCTGCCGCGGGAGGCCTTGGGCGCGGGCTTGGGCTCAGCCGCCTGCTCGGGCGGCGGCGTCGGTGCGTCGGGCGTGCTGTCGGGTTGGCCTTCCATCTTTCGGCTCAATCCTCCACGGAGCTCGGGTGAGGGACATCACCCCGTGCGGGTGATTGCCTCCACGGCCGTCCGGGTCGCAACTATGGTTCGCGGTCATGAGCGATGAACCTGCCCGCGGGGAGCGCCAGCCCCGTCAACTGTGCCCCAAATGCCACCAGCCGGTCGCCCCCAACGCCCGTTACTGCGCCAATTGCGGCAGCGCGGTCGGGGGCGATCACTCGAACATCTGGCCGATCGTCCTGGCATCCGTGGTCGCCCTGCTGGTCGGGGCGGCGATCGCGTTCGCGATCGGTGGCACCGGCGGGTCCACCGAGACCGTCACCCAGACGGGGAAGGGCAAGGTCGTGACCAAGCAGGGCACCAACACCGTCACGATCGAGACGCGCACCCAGACGACCACGCAGACGACGACCGCTACGGCGCCGACGCAGACCAAGACTCAGACGGTCACGAACACCGCGACCGTGACGACACCGACGAGGTCCACTAACCGCTGACTCAGGGCCGGCCTGGCGGGATCTCCTCGCCGCGGCGAATTGCCGTAAATCTGTTCACCCCCGTCGGGTGAGGATCGCTCACCCCGGCGCTTGCAACAGTCCCGACGAGAGTGGCACCGAGCTACGAAATCCGGGTCAAGGGGGTGGTGGGCGATCCCGTGCTCGGGTCTCTCGGAGATCTCGAGGCGTCGGTCAGACCGGCCGAGACCGTGCTCCGAGGCGTGATCACCGATCAGGCCGAGCTGCACGGGCTGCTCGACCGGATCCAGGCGCTCGGGCTCGAGCTGATCGAGATCCGGCAGGTCCAGTAACCGGGCGGCTCACGCAGCTGAGCGCATAGTCCGGATCCGGCGCCGTATAAAGGGGACGGCCGGGGCCGTCGAGTAGTGTTCGCACGATGGCGGATCGGTTGCGTGCACCCGCCAGCCCGGGCTCAGCCCGGCATGCCGACTTCCTTGACCGCCGCGGGAAGCGCGCGGATACTCGAAACATTGGTTCCCGGACATCAGTGGGAGCGCGTGGATCGGCACGACATGCGGGGACTTGAAAACCTAACCGAGCGGCAGCCACCGCTCTCGATCTCGAGCACGCGGGTCTCGCCGCCCCGGCCCGCCGCCGGCACGATCGAGCGCGGCCGGCTGTTCGAGCGGCTCGACGCCGGGGTTCGCGGGCCACTGACGGTCGTCACCGGGCCGCCGGGCGCGGGCAAGACCCAGCTGCTGTCGTCGTGGCTGGCCGCGTCCGGGGCCGCCCGGACGGCCGCGTGGCTGGCCGTGGACCGCAGCGAGACCCGCCCCGCCGAGTTCTGGGGCGCGGTGATCGACGCCGTGGTGGCGGCCGGGGAGACCCGGCTCGGGTCGCTGGCCTCGCCGGCGGCACTCGATGAATCCCGCTTCCTGCCCGAGTTCGCCAACGCCGTGGGCGGGCTCGAGCACCCGCTGACCCTGATCCTCGACGACTTCCACGAGCTGCGCGCGCCCCGTGTCAGCGAGCAGCTCGACCGGCTCCTGCGCCACCCGCCCGAGCAGCTTGCGCTGGTAATCGCCAGCCGCGCCGACCCGCGGCTGTCGCTGCACCGGCTGCGGCTCGAGGGCCGCGTCGCCGAGATCCGCTCGGCCGATCTGGCGTTCACCGCCGAGGAGGCGCAATCGATGTTCGCGGCCGCCGGCCTCGGCCTGACCACCATCCAGGTGCAAGCGCTGCACTCGCGGACCGAGGGCTGGGCGGCCGGGCTGCGCCTGGCCGCGCTGTCGCTCGGCAGCGGCGACGACGCCGACCTCCTGATCGCCACGTTCAACGGCGACGAGCGCTCGGTCGCCGACTACCTCGTCGAGGAGGTGCTCCAGCACCAGCCCGACGAGATCCGAGACTTCATGCTCCGCACGAGCGTCGTCGATCTGATGACCGCGGAGCTCGCGGACGCGCTGACCGGCCACGCCGACGGTGGGCGGATCCTCGAAACGCTCGAGCGCTCCAACGCGTTCGTGTCCAGGGTCGGCGCCAACGGCGCCTGGCACCGGTATCACGTGATGTTCCGCGAGCTGCTGCGCAGCCAGCTGCGCCACCGCATGCCGGATGCGTTCGCAGCCCAGCATCGCGCCGCCGCCCGCTGGTACGCCCGGGCGTCGCTCAACGTCGAGGCCACGCGGCACGCGCTTGCGGCCGGCGACTGGGAGCTCGCGGGCGACGTCCTGTCGGCGGGGTGGCTGGAGCTGCTGGTCCGCGGCGAGGCCCACGATGCCACGGCCCTGTTCGAGGGCTTCCCGGCGCAGGCGTTCGCTCGTCGGCCCGAGCTTGCGATCGCGGCCGCCGGCGCGCTGCTCGGAGCGGGCGAGCTGGCGCGGGGGGAGGAGTACCTGCGGATGGCCGACGACGCCGCGTCGGCGCTCAAGCCCGCCCGGCGCGCGGACTTCGTCTTCGGACGGACGATCGCCCAGATGTTCCAGGCCCGGTCTCGGGGGCGGTTCGCCGACGTCCGTCAGCTGGCGCAGAAGCTGCTGGCCGGGCACGGCTCGGCGTCGGCGTCGCTGGCCGGGCGCGAGCGGCGCGCGCTCGCACTGATCCACCTGGGGATCGCAGACGCCTGGGCCGGGAGGCGCCGCCATGCGCGCGCGTCGCTGGAGGAGGCGCTTTCGCTGGCCGGGCACGCCGGCCGTCCATACCTCGGGTTCTCCGCGCTCGGTCAGCTGGCGCTGCTCGAGGCCACCAGCGGCGCGCTGCGCCGATCCACGCGGTTCGCGGACGAGGCCGTCGATCTGGCCGAGCGCAACGGCTGGATGCGGAGATCGGCGTCGGCCGCGGCTCATTGTGCGCTGGGCGTCTGCGCATACCACCGCAACTCGATGACGCAGGCAGGCCACTTCCTCGACCTCGCCGAGGAGGCCGCCCGTGCCTCCCGAGAGCGGACGGTCGCCGTCGTGGCCTGCGTCACGCGCACGCGGATCGCACTGCTCCGCGGGGACCCCGACGCCGCGGAGGCGGCGCTGCGGGAGGCGCGCGACGACGCCGACGACTGGGAGATGCCGCTGCGGTTGGCCGGCGCGCTGTCGACCGCCCAGGCGGAGGCGATGGTCGCGGCCGGGAGGGCCGCTGACGCGGTGAAGTGGATCGATCGCCCGCCCGCACTCGGCCGCTGGGGCGAGGCCCAGCTGATCCGCGCCAGGCTCGCGCTGGCCAAGGGAGACCCGCGGCGCGCCTCGGAGCTGATCGCAGACGCGGTCGACGGCCCGGCGTCGATCATGCACCCGTCGAGCGCGATCGAGCTGCGGGCGCTGGGCGCGGTTGCCATGCATCAGCGTGGCGACGACGAGACCGCGCTCGAGCTGGTCGAAGGCGCGCTCGCAGTGGCCGAGCCCGAGGGGTTCGTGAGCCCGTTCCTGGCGGTGGGAGCGCCGCTGCGCGAGCTGCTCGCCAGGCGGATCCGTGCCGGCACCGCGCACCGCGCGCTGGCCGGTGAGCTCGGTGAGGCGATGGCGCCCAGGTCAGACGCGAACTTCGAGCAGCGCAGCGCGCTCGTGCTCGAGCCGCTGTCTGACCGCGAGGCGGTCGTGCTCCGCTACCTGCCGACCGGCCTGTCCAAGGCCGAGATCGCCGCCGAGATGTTCGTCTCGGTCAACACGGTCAAGACCCACATGAAGAACATCTACCGCAAGCTCGACGTGACCGATCGCGGCCAGGCGGTGCGGCGGGCGCGGACCCTGCACCTGGTCTGAGCCGTCCTGCGCCGCGCCGGCGACGACCAGCAGCTCGAGACCGTCTACCCGAGCGTGCAGGACGCTGTCGACACGGCCAGGCGCGAGCTCAAGCTGGGGGGCGGGGACCCACCGACGCGCCGGGCGGGCGCTCGGGACCGGCCGAGACGGAGTCCGCCCCCGCGAACTGGGCCAGACCCCAGATGATCCAAATGCTCAGCGCGAAGATCGCGATCGACCACAAGGGATACGCCGGAATCTCGAGCAGGGCCGCGATCGCGGCCAGGCTCCCCGCGAGGATCCCGAAGTAGACCCCGAACGCGCCGCCGCCGAACAGCGACAGCGAGGCCAGGATCTCCAGGATCCCCAGGATCAGCGTGATCCAGCCCCAGGACTTGAGGCTCCCGAACATGTAGTGCTGGTTGTCCATGAAGAACCCGGAGCTACCGATCGCGGCGATTCCCCAGACGATGTTGAGCACGCCGCCCACCATCAGGAACACGGCCGCGAAGAGCGCCCGGCCGGCCCCTCTTGGTTCGTTCACGAGTGCTTCTCCTTGGTTGTTGCCGACAGCTTGACCAGGTCAGGGTCGGGGTCGGCCGGGTGAGCGCGCTTCACCCGTCGGGGGTGGTTGCGGTGCGCGAGCCCGTACGGGTTATCGCCCGGGCCGGTCCACCTGCGGGCGGCAATCACCCAGCACGGGTGAGGCGGGCTCACCCGGGGCGCGGCGAGCCTGCGGGCATGAGCGCCGGTGGCGGTCAATCAGCCCCTGAGCCCGTGCCCTCCGGGATCGAGGAGCGCCCGAGCGCGGGGCTGGTCATTCGCGGCGCGCTGATGATCTACAACGGCCTCCAGGTGCGCAGGGCCGCGTCAGCGGCATAGTGTGCCGGTGCGCCCGCGCTGGCTATCCGACGCCGAACGCCTCGACCAGGCGATCTACAGCGCGGTCGCCTCGACTCCGACCCCGACGCTCGACCGGGCGATGAGCCGGCTCTCACGGGCGGCGGATTACTCGAAGCTGTCGCTCGCCTCGGCTGCGGTGCTCGCGGTCACGCAGGGCCGCGACGGCCGGATCGCCGCCGGCGCCGGCCTCGCCTCGGTCGGGGTCACGTCGGCGATCGTGAACCTCGCGATCAAGCCGCTCTGGCGCCGCCGGCGTCCGGACCCCACGGCGCGCGACGTCCCGATCGCCCGCCAGATCCGCGTGCCGGGCTCGACCTCGTTCCCCTCGGGCCACTCGGCGTCGGCGTTCGCGTTCGCGACCGGTGTCGGCCGGGTGCTCCCGCGCGAGGCCGTGCCGCTGCGCGCGCTGGCGGCGCTCGTCGCCTACTCGCGGGTGCACACCGGCGTCCACTACCCCGGCGACGTGCTCGTCGGGTCGCTGCTGGGCACGACGATCGCCCAGCTCACCACCGGCGCGCTGGAGCGCCGGCTGGGCCCGAACTCGCATTGAGCCGCGGGTCCCGCCCGGGAGAAAGCTCCCATTACGATGGGTGACCCCGATTCACCCAAACCGGGTGATTGCCCCGGCTCCGGGGGCTTCGAGCATCAGCGCATGACCGCTTCCCCCTCCACCAAGGCCCCGCCGAAGGACATGGTGTGGATCGACGAAGGCGAGTTCCTGATGGGCTCGGACCGGTTCTATCCCGAGGAGGCGCCCGTTCATCGTGTCGCCGTCGATGGGTTCTGGATCGACGACCACCCGGTCACGGTCGCCGAGTTCCGGCGGTTCGTGAAGGACACCGGCCACGTGAGCTGCGCGGAGCGCCCGCCGGACGCAGCCGATTACCCCGACGCCGATCCGGAGCTGCTGGTCCCGGGGTCGCTGGTGTTCCGCCCGAGCAGCGGACCGGTCGACCTGCGCGACTTTCGCAACTGGTGGGAGTGGACCCCCGGCGCCTTCTGGCGTCGGCCCGACGGACCGGGTTCGAACGTCGGCGGACGCGAGCGCCACCCGGTCGTGCACGTGGCCTACGACGACGCGTTGGCCTACGCGCGGTGGGCGGGCAAGGACCTGGCGACCGAGGCCGAGTGGGAGTACGCGGCGCGTGGGGGTCTCGAGCAGAAGGCGTTTGCCTGGGGCGACGAGTTCGCGCCCAAGGGCAGGACGATGGCCAACACCTGGCACGGCGAGTTCCCCTGGCAGAACCTGCGCAGCGCCGGCCACGAGCTCACCAGCCCGGTCCGGACGTTCGCCCCGAACGGCTACGGGCTCTACGACATGACCGGCAACGTGTGGGAGTGGACCTCGGACTGGTTCGCCCCGGGCCACGCCGGCGATCCCCTCAAGCCCTGCTGCGTACCGCGCAACCCGCGGGTGCAGTCAGACGAGCACAGCTACGCGGCGGGCGAGGCGATCCCGCGCCGCGTGATCAAGGGCGGCTCCCATCTGTGCGCGCCCAACTACTGCCTGCGCTACCGGCCCGCCGCGCGCCAGGCAGAGGCGGTGGACACGTCGACGTCGCACATCGGCTTTCGCTGCGTGCTTCGCCCCGACGGCGCGGCGCGTTCGGAGAGCTGAGCCCGGCTCAGGCGTGCTGACGGCGCGAGCTGCGCTCCGCCCGCCAGCTGCCGATCACGATGTCGACGATCAGGTTGACCGCCCACACGATGATCGTCGCCCAGACGAGCGTCCAGAAGCCGTCAATCGCGAAGCCCGGAACGATCGCGGCGGTCAGCCAGAGCATCAGCATCGACACGAAGAACCAGGCGATCCCGAGCGTCAAGATCGCTAACGGGAGCGTCAGCAGCCGCGCGATCGGCTTCAGGAACGTGTTGAGGATCCCGAACACGGCGGCCGCAAGCAACAGGTGCCCGACACCCGAGTACGTGACCTTGCTGAGCAGCGCCGTGACCACCCACAACACGATCGCGTTGATCAGCCACGACGTCAGCATTCTCATCGGAAAGCTCATGGGCGGTCTACCGGTTGCATCATACGACGCCCGGGCCTCGATCCCTGCAACCCGTCACGATCCGGTGGGTACCGTGTCGGCGGGATCCGAGAGCCTGCGGACCTCGAGCAGCTCCAAGCCGAGCGAACGGAGCCGGTCGAGCAGCTGGTAGAGCGCGTGCTGGTCGGGGATCGCGCCCGACAGGACCGTCTCCGGCGCGCGCACCGACGCGGTGAACCCGCCGAACGCCGCCACGATCGGCTCGCCGAGCCGTCCCTTGATCCGGATCTCGTAGCTGGTCGGCACCAAGGCCGGGCAGATTCGCACCCGGCCGGGTGAAGCGACCTCACCCGGCGCGGGTGACCGTCGCGGCGGGTGGCCGTCCCGGGTCAGGCGCCGTCGTCGGTCTCGGTCTGCGGCTGGCCGCTCTGCTGGCGGCGGACGCCGACCCGCGCCGCATACACGATCGTGCGCACCAAGCCGATGACCAGCGCGAGATCGAGCAGGATCTGGAACGACACGATCACGCGCGCGACGTCGGTCTTGGCGACGATGTCACCGAACCCGACGGTCCCGACCACGGTGATCGTGAAGTAGATCGCACCGACGTGATCCATTGGCTGCGAGAAGTTCGCGACGTCCGCCTGCGACAGCGACAGATACGTGAACGCGAACACGACGATCACCAGCGGCACCGCGAGCGCGAGCGCCTCGATCGCGCGGAACTCAGGATGGTCGGCGACGATGATGCTGTGCACCATCCAGGTCAGCAGGCCCGAGAACACCAGCAGCCCGATCAGCAGCTCGATCAACGCCCGGTTGTCCGACCTGCTGGCGGTCGGGAGCAGCACGTACAGCGCGATCAGCGCGACCGTCGCGATCGCGATCCGGACGGCGGAGCGCGCCGCCAGGCGCCGTCGCAGCCCGCGGTCGAGGGGGTCGAACGAGGTCGGGCTCACCGGCGAACCGTGCACGGCTGCGCCGATCGCGTCAAGCCGCGCATCAGATCGCCCGGGGAACCGCCTGGGCTAGCGAGACTCCGCAGCCGGCTCGAGCTGCGGCTGGCTCTCGGGCGCCCCCCGCAGGGCGATCTGGGCCAGCGCACCCACGCTCTCCCAGGGACTGTCCGGAAGCCCGGCTGAGGGCGATGCGCCCGGGTGCTTGTCGGCGATGCGCACACGCAGCGCCGCCGGCCGGCTCTGAAACCGGACCGGGGTCTCGAGCAGCGCCGCCTCGCCGTCGATCCCAGCGGGCAGCGGTCCCTTCCCGTCGACCTCGATCCACGGCATCGTCCACATCCGTAACAGCCCCCGGCGGATCCCTCCCGTCGGTCCCAGGATCGCCACCCCCAGCGCCGCCGTGTCGAGGCGGGGCCGCGTCCCCGACGCCATCGCCCGCCCGAGGCGGTAGGGGTTGTTCGAGATCAGCAGCGCGAGGCCGCCGGTGTGGGTCTCGCCGTCGGGATCGCGCCACACCAGCGGCGATGTCTCGCCCTCTGGGGCGGCCACCTCGGGGATCGTCTCGAGCAGCGTCCTGATCTTGGCGTCGCGATAGCCCTCCTGCTGCACGGCGTCGGCGTAGACGCCGAGCGACACGTTGTTGACGAACACGCGGCCGTTCACCTCGGCCAGATCGACCCATCGCTCGCCGCCGTCGACGAACGCTTCCAGCGCGCCGACGACGTCGTTGCGGTCGACGCCGAGGTCCAGCGCGAAGTGGTTGCGGGTCCCGGCCGGAATGCACGCGTAGGGGACGCCGGCCTTCGCCGCCGCGGCCGCCACGATCGCCTGCGAGCCGTCCCCGCCGGCCATCGCCAGCCCGTCGGCCCCGCGGGCCAGCGCACCCTCGACGATTGCCTCCAAGGTGGTGTCGCGCGTCAGCTCGATCGCCTCGATCCCGCGCTTGTGCGCCTCCTCGGCGAGCTTGAACCGGGTCGCCTTTCCGCCCCCGGACCATGGGTTGTAGATCAGCACCGCCCGCTCCGGCGGCGAGGCGCGAGGCAGGTGGACGTGGACTACGAACGCCGTGCGGGCGAGCGCCAGCGCCGCGATCGCGGTGACCACGAAGATCGCCGTCTCGATCGGATGTCCACTGACCAGCAGCGCCACCGCGCCGATCAGCGCGGCCAGCCCGACAGCGCCGGACACCCACCGTTGCGCGCCGCGGCGGAGCACCGCGTGCCACACGGCGACCAGGGCCAGCGCCAGCAGCAGCAACGCGAACAGACCGCGCGGGAACGTGGTGATCGTCGCCACCAGTCCCGTGACGACGCTCGCGAACGCGAGCACGAGCGCGGCCGCTGCCGCGAGACGCCGAGCCAACATCTAACGAGTTTCTTGCATGGCTGGGTTAGCCCGCCTCACCCCGTTCGGGTGATTCACCCCGCCCGGGTGATGCCCGCTCACCCCGCACGGACTCAACGTAAATGCGTATTGCCAGGCGAAAAGGAGGAATAACAACATGAGTGAGTCGCGCGGAGCCGGCCGGGTGCTGTTCGCCGCGGTGCTGCTGGGAGTCGGGGGCGTCCTGAACGTCATCTACGGGATCGCCGCGATCGGGAACTCGCATTTCTTCGTCGCACGACCAGCACTACGTGTTCGCCAATCTCAAGAGCTGGGGCTGGGTGACGCTGATCATCGGCATCCTCGAGCTGTGCGCCTCGGTGTCGCTGTTCGCCGGCGGGACGTTCGGACGCTGGTTCGGGATCGCGGTCGGATCGCTGGCGGCGATCGCCGCGCTGTTCTCGATTCCCGCGTATCCGCTGTGGTCGATCGCCGTGTTTGCGCTGAGCCTATGGATCATCTACGGACTGGCTATCTACCAGGACGATGAGTTCTCCGACTGACGGTCGCAGGTAATGTTCGCGCTTGCACGGCCCGGGAGCGAGCGGGGCGCGTAGTAATCACCACCATCGATCAGGAGGGAACACGGATGAGTGATCTCGTCGCCATCGGCTACGACAGCCTTTCGACGGCGCAGGAAGTCGCGGCCAACGCCGCACAGGCGCAGAAGGCCCATGTGATCGACCTCGAGGACCTCGTGGTAGTCGAGCGCCAGCAGGACGGGAAAGTCAAGCTGCACCAGCCCTCGATGGCCGGCGCGGGCGCCGTCAGCGGCGCGCTGTGGGGCGGCCTGATCGGGCTGATCTTCTTCATGCCGCTGTTCGGCATGGCGCTCGGCGCCGCGACGGGCGCGGCCACCGGCGCGCTCAGCGACTACGGCGTCGACGATAAGTTCATGAAGCAGCTCGGCGACGCGCTCGAGCCGGGCAGCGCCGCGGTGATCTTCCTGGTGCGGCGGGTCAGCGTCGACAAGGTGCTTCCCGAGATCAAGATCCCGGGCAAGGTCATCCAGACCTCGCTCGACGACGAGACCGAGCAGCGCCTGAGCGACGCGCTCGCAGCGGCGGGTCAGAGCAGCTAGGAGCGACGGACCACCGTGGGCTAGTGAACGCCGCGCGCTCGAGCGTTCGCTCGATCGTCGCGACCCGGGAGCTCAGGGACGGGGCCACTGAGGCGTGGCTCCGTCGGGCAGCGGCACGTCGAACGCGTTGAGCGTGAACGACACCAGCGTGTAATAGCCGCACAGGCACACGAGGTGGACCAGCCCCTCCTCACCCAGGGCCTCGAGCGCGGCTTGGTATGTCGTCGGCTCGACCTGTCCGCGCTCGGTCAGCTGGTGGGCCACCTCGTGGACGATCGCCGTCGTCTCGTCGGGTAGCGTGGGTGGTTCGCGATTGCGGATCGCCTCGATCGCCGCATCCGGGATCCCCGCGCTGCGCGCCAGTCCGGCGTGGGCCCACCACTCGAATTCGGCCTGCCAGCGAGCCGCCACGGTGATGATCGCGACCTCCGTCTGCGCACGGGTCAGCGCGGTTCCGAAGCGAAGCGCGACGCCGAGCTCGGCTGCGTGCCCGCCGGCTCCGGGCGCGTGGAGCCAGGCGTTGAAGGGGCCCGCCAGGTGGCCGCGCGGGTCGACGATGCCGTCGCCTCGGGTGGCGACGATCGAGTCCCAGACCTTGCGGCCGCGCTCGTCGAGCGCGTCGCGCGGCAGGCCTCGGAGCCGTGAGGGGTGAGTGGCTATGGCGCCACCGCCCGGTAGTCGAGTGCGGCCCGCATGCGCGCCAGAACCCTACCGAGTGATACTCACTGGTAGTCAAACCGCGGCCGTAGCGGCCCGAACTCGGCCGCCGGCGGGCTGGCCGCCCGCCCGAGCGGGAGCTTGATCCAGTAGTCCAGCGCGGACCGGTTGCCGGCCCAGTCCCACGCGTAGACGGCCAGCCGGTAGCGGCCGGGGCGCAGGCCCGCCAACGGCAGCGGCTGCGTGAGGCCGCCGGCGAGCCAGTAGACCCAGTTCGGGATGCAGCGGCGCTTGCGCGAGGAAGCAGTCGAACCCCGGGTTCGACGCGCCCGGGGCGAAGATCACGGGCTTGAGGCTGGGCGGAAAGTTTTGCGAGCCGCGCATCGCCCACTCCAGCCCGGTCAGCGCCCGGCCGCGGGCGTCGTACAGCCGCCAGGCCAGCGACGACGGCGCAAGCACCGGGGTCTCGTAGCTGCTCGTCAGGTGCGATGAAGCTCTGCGGATCGAACGCGCCCACGATCACGCGGCCGTCGGAGAACACGCGCGGGACGCCGATGATCGGCGGCTCGGTGTCGTGGTACGGGCGCAGGCTCCCGCCGGGTCTGAGCGGGTTCAGGTAGTCCGAGGTCGTGCCCTCCGACAGCGCCAGGTGACCGAACCCGCTCAGGACGTGGCCGATCACGGTCTTGTACGCGGTCACGTACTGGCCGTTGGCGACGGTCGGGGCGATGTGCCAGTAGTAGAAGCGCCCGATGTCGACGTTCACGTCGCCGGTGCCGGGGTAGCGGATGCTCGCGTACCCGGACTGGATCGCGTACACGGGCTGGAAGTTGCGCGCCTCGATGTCGACCGCGACGTGGAAGTTGGCCGGGCGCAGCTCGTTGATCCCGGCGCGGATCGCGTGCTGCTGGTGAAACGGCTTCAGCGGCCAGCCCGGGATCGCCCGGCGCCGTGCAACCGACTGAGCACGGCCGCCCGTCCGCCCAGAACGCCGGTAGCGGTGGCGCGCTCCGACGCTGGAGCGGCGAGATCGAGAACGGCCAGATGTCCAGCCGCAGTCCGCGGGAGTCCGAGATCGCCGTGTAGGTCGATCGCGCGTGTCGATCCGCAGCCGCCGGTCCGACGCGCGCGCCGCGACGATCGGCCGGTTCAGCGTCCACGCGCGGGTGGCCCGCGAGCTCGGGTTGCGCCCCACGACGAAGCTCGTTGCCCGCGCGGTGGCGAGCGCGGCCAGCTCCCGGCTGACCACGAGCGGCCGCTTGGACACTCGGCCGGACCGGACCTCGACGCGACCGGAGTGCAGCTCCACCGTCAGCGCCCGGCCGGCGCAGGCGAGCTCGATGTTTCCGTGCGGGATCGTGAACCGATTGCCTGCGTAGCTGAATCTGAGCCGGGCGGGCGCGGTGACCGACACCCGGTCGCCGACCTGCAGGAACCTGCGCCGCGTCCCGCGTGCCAGCCGGTGCTGGTGGCGGATAACGACGACGTGCGCGGGGAGTCTCGGCAGCGGTATGTGGGTCGCGCACGCGGTCAGCACGTGTGGCTAACGCGAGACCTTGAGCGTGCCGGCCATCTGACCGTAGTTGCCCGCGAGGTCGGTGGCGTCGAGCGCGACCGAGTAGCTGCCGGCGCGGGCGAGCGCGGGAATCGCGAACGAATGGACGCCGTAGCCGAAGCTGGCGCTGGTCAGGAAGACGGTCTTGTCGTGCAGGGACACCGTGATCCCGACGCGCGAGATCTTCGACACCCGGAAGCTGATGCGTGCCGGCTGCTTGGCCTTCAGCCGCGTCGTGAGCAGCCGCAGGACCGCCGGGGTCTTCAGGTCCTCGTCGAACCGGCTGGCGGTCGAGCAGTAGACGGGCGTCGAGGTGGCCGTGCACAGCTGGTGCAGGAATTCAGTCACCAGCTCGTGGTAGTCGAGGCTGTCCTCCTCGCCGGGCTGATAAAGCGACCAGGCGCCGGTGTCGAAATGGGGGACCTCGAACCGCGCCTCGGCGTCTCCGGCCGCGAACAGGCGCTTGGCGAGTGAGTTGCCGCTGACCTGGGCGTAGTCCTGGAGCCCGATGAGACTCTGTAGGAACCCGTTGATCACGTTGTTGCCCGGCGACGCCGCGAACGAGTACTGCAGGTAGCGCGCTCCCCGGCTGGTCCTGACCGCGACGCCCGCCGGCGGTGGGCGAGTGAACACCGGCAGTGCCCGTCGGGCGACATCGAGGTACGACGAGTCGTGCAGCGACCGCGACGCGTCGGCGAGCGCCTGTAGGGCCGTGCCCTGCGACATCGCGCTCGTCCAAGGCGGATTGCCGCCGTCGAACTTGAAGTAGTACTCCCAGGTGAGTCCGCCCGCGCGCCGCGCGGCCAGTGGGATCAGTTCCGCCAGGAACTGCTTGCACTGGGCGGCGTCGCTGGGACCGGCGGCGCACAGCCCCTGTGCCTTACCGAAGCTCCCGAGCTCCTGGAGCTGGATCCCCTGGCCGGGGTAGAACTCCCAGACCAGCATCGAGCCGGCGAACTCGACGCGCTGGCCGTAGCTGAGCAGCGGACCGCGTTTCCACCACTGGCGGTTGCGCTCGAGCGTCGCGAACAGGGCCGGCAGCCGTGAGGGGATGAGCTTCCCCGAGGCGGCGATGTCGTGCAGGTTCTCGACCACGGCCTCGAGCTCGCGCCCGCGCGTCGAGCTCAGGTGCTTGATCTCGGTCGGGGCGCCGTTGACGTCGGCGCGGTACCTGCGGTAGTCGCTCGCGGTGATCGCATGCGCCCGGAACAGCCGCGTCAACTCGCTGCCGACCGTGCGGCCGGCGGCCGTGTGCGCCGGGCCGGCCCGGTCGTCCGGCCCGGACGGCGCACCCGGCGGTGTCGCTGTCGCCGGCAGGTACGGATCGTCTCGCACGGTTGCGTGGCCCGCGCGGTCGAGCACGATGACGCGCGCGGCGCGGGCCGCGACCGGCGACCACGCCAGCACGAGAAACGCTCCGAGTACGACCGCGACACGCGCGGCTACGCAATCCGCCGCCCATCTTGCATCCACGTCGCCGATTAGTATCTCGCAGCCGCGCGCGACGGGCTTCGCCCTGTGCCGGCGACGGAGGCGACCATCCGCACAATCGATTCAAGACCGCCGCGTTCAGCGCCGCGTCAATCACCGCAGGCGCCGCGGCGGCCCGCGCCCGATCCGCGGATCCGTCGCCGCGAACAGCTCCGCCGGCGCCAGACGCAGCGGCGCCGGGTCGTGGCCGCCTCCGCGATCGCCGCCGTCGGCGTGGCGGTCGCCGCGGTCGTGGTCCTTGCCGCGGGTGCACACAGGCGCTCCGGGCCGCGGGCCACCACCGAGGTCGCCGCGCGTCCCGTGGCCCGTCACAAGCCGTCGCCTCCGACACTGCCGACCGGTGGCTCCCCCCGGGGCACGCTGCCGTTCGCGCCCAATCCGCATGACCGCCTGACGCAGTCCGGGGAGGTCCCCTCGCTGTGGGCCGACGGGCTGCCGTGCTCGGTCGGCTGCCGGCCCTACGGCGCGCTGCCGGGTTGGCCGCTGAAGCCGTTTCACCAGCAGCATCCGCTCCGCGCCGGGCTCAACGAGCTGCGACCCGGCTCGCTTCACGTCGGGCTCGACATCCAGGCCCGAAACGGTCAGCCGGTGTACGCGGTCCAGCCCGGGATCGCGCAGGTGCTGTCGGCCGTCGGCCCCAACGCTCGAGTGCAGGTTGGCAATTACGTCTACTGGCATATCGCGCCGAGCGTGGTCACCGGGCAAGCAGTGATCCCGTACACGACCGTGCTCGGGACCGTGCTCCGCGGCTACGGGCACATCGCGTTCTCCGAGCTCAACTCGGCCGGGAACTACACGAACCCGCTCCGTCCCGGCGGGATCGTGCTCGCGCCCTACGTCGATCATGCCCCGCCCGAGATCGCCCAGCCGTCGGTCGCGGCGGGCGGCCAGGTGATCGTCCGCGCGTACGACCCCCAGACGGTGGTCCGCCGGACCACCTACACGACCCCGGTGCTCGCCCCGGCGGCGCTCGCCTACCGGGTGTACGCCGCCGACGGCGCCCCCGTCACCCCGCTGGAGTGGGCATTCGGCGGCGCCCACCTGCTCCCGTGGGTGGACCGTTCGCTGGTCTATGCGCCCGGTGCCCACGCCCCCGGCTACGGCTGCTTCGCCACGAAGTCACTGTGCGTGTCGCGCTGGATCTATCGCGTGGCCGGTGGGTTCGCTCCGCCGCTTCCGCCGACGCTCGCCACGGGGCGCTACCGCCTGACGATCTATGCCTGGGACTGGGCCCAGAACGTGACCGCGCTGGATACAACCGTGACGATGACGCGCAAGGGGTGGACACCGATCGGGCGGTTCCCCGACGTCCTGTACCACAGGCCCGGTTACTTCCAGAAGAGCCTGCTGTAGCCGGGATCGCAAGCAACTGGGAGTAGTCTTCTGCCTGTTATCGGCTCGATCGCTCCACTCGTCCTGGCTTCCGCTCTCGGCGTGATCATCCCTGTGGTGATCGTGGTGATCCTGGTGCTGATCGTGGCGGGACTGCTGATTCAGCGCCGCCGGCGGGCCGGCTCGGTGATCGCGTCCAAGAAACCGCGCTGATGCTGCTGGTCGCCGGGAGCGCGGTGCGGGGCCTGCCGGTCGTGACCGTCCGCGGCGGCGAGGACGTCGCCGAGGTCAAGGACATCGTCTACCAGGCGGACGCCGGCCGGATCGAGGGGTTCACGCTGAACAAGCGCGGCCTGTTCACGGGCAAGCGCCGCGAGGTGCTGCCGACCGAGCAGGTCCACGCGATCGGCGCCGATGCGGTGATGATCCTCGACGAGGACTGCCTGCGCGAGCCGGGTCAGGCGCCGCCGGCGGTCGGAGCGCCCGAGCAGAAGCGCAACGTGATCGGCAACGACGTGCTCACCGAGGGCGGGGCTAGCCTCGGCGAGGTCAAGGACGTGGTCCTGCTCGTCGGCAGCTCCGGCGAGGTCGTCGGCTACCAGATCAAACGCCCGTCCGGCGAGGACGCCTACATTCCACTTCCGACCCAGCTCGCGATCTCGGGCAGCGCGCTCGTGGTGCCCGACGAGACCGAGCAGTTCACGCGCGACGACCTCGTCGGGCTCGGCGCCGCCGTCGAGGACTTCCGCTCTAGGCACGGTGTCAGATGAGCGATCGGTTCACCGCCGCGGTCGGACGCAAAGTGGTCAGCCGCCAGAGCGCAGAGGAGTTCGGAACCGTCTCCCACCTCGTCGTCGACGCCAGCACCCGGCACGTCTCGGCCGTGGTCGTCGGCAAGCGCCGCCGGGCCCGGTTGATCGACTGGGCGCGGCTCACCGGTATGGGCCCGGACGCCGCGATCATCGAGGCCGACGATGCCCTGCACGAGCCAGCCGACGAGCGCGAGCACGCGGCCGTCGCCGGCAAGCTCGAGTTCCTCGGCAAGCGCGCGCTTCAGGAGACCGGCAACGAGCTGGGCAAGATCGACGACGTCGTATTCGATCCCTCCAGCGGCGAGTTGCTCCAGATCTTGGTCGGCGCGACCGAGCACCCGGCGACCCTGCTGCTCGGCGCCGGTTCCTACGCGGTGGTGTTGGGCGCCGGCAACTCCGCTCAGGACCGGGTGAACTCGCCCAGCCCGGTCGTGTCGTAGTACTCGAGCGTCAGGCTCTGCGCCGCTGCCCGGCGGCGTCGTCGCTGGCCCGGCCCGCGCCGAGCGGCGAGGCGCAGCGCGCCAACCTGAAGCTGGGCCCGGGATATCCGAGCCGTCCGTACTGACTGCCGTCCGTGCCGACTGAGCGGTCGCGCGCCTAGGCGGCGCGGCGCTGCCAGTCGGCGGTCCCGTGGATAACCGCGACCGCAGCCGGGATCGAAGACGTCGTGTCGAGCGCCACGCGCAGCGCGGTCAGCTCCTCGTGGGCATAGCCGGGGCGATCGCCCAGTTCGAGCCGTTGGGGACATCCAAAATGCTTTTCCCACAGCTCGACGGTGCCGGGGGCTATCCCTAGAAAGACTGCAGCCTCGTCCAGGGTCAGTATCACTGCCTGCCTCCTGCGATCAGGGCGATCAACTCACGTGGCCCGTCGTAGTGACGAGCGGCTTCTCCTGCATTTGCTGGTCGGCGCCGGGAGCGAGCTCGATTAGAGGTGTTGAACAACTGCGCAGTTCTGAGCGCCCAAAGCGCTGCAAACCGACGCAAATTACGGGCCTAAGGGATGCGCGACGTCGACCGGCTCAGCAATAAACGTCGTTGCAGGGGACGTTCTTTCAGATTTCTATAGTTGGCGTGTCGGTGCCCCCGCGGCACCGTCGAAGATCCAATCGATGGCGACCTTTGACCGCATCACGATCGGCGACCTCGCGCGCGAGCGGCTCGGGTTCGAGCGGTTGCGGCCTGGCCAGGAGCAGGCGATCGCCGCCGCGATCGCCGGGCGCGACGTAGTCGCGGTCCTGCCGACGGGCGGCGGCAAGTCGGCGATCTACCAGCTGGCGGGTCTGGTTCGCTCCGGTCCCACCGTCGTCGTATCGCCGCTGATCGCGCTCCAGGAAGACCAGCTGGCCCACCTCCGGAGGGCGGGGCTGTCGGCCACCGTGCTCAACTCGACGCAGTCGGCGGGGGCCCGCGCGGCGGCGCTGGTCGAGACCTGCGGGCCCGACGAGTTCGTGTTCGTCTCGCCCGAACAGCTTTCGAACGACGAGACCCGTGCGGCGTTGCGGCGCGTCAGCCCGGGCCTGTTCGTCGTCGACGAAGCGCACCTGGTCAGCCAGTGGGGACTCGATTTCCGCCCCGACTACCTGCGGCTCGGCGCGCAGGCCGACGAGCTCGGCGCGGACGTGCGGATCGCACTCACCGCGACTGCGGCGCCTCCCGTCCGGGGCGAGATCCGCCGGCGGCTCCGGCTACGTGATCCCGAGATGGTGATCGGGGACTTCGACCGGCCGCGCATCCAGCTGTCCGTGCACCACGCGCGCTCGCCCGAAGACAAGCAGCGGCTGATCGCAGAGTCCGCGGCCGAGCTCCGAGGGTCGGGGATTGTCTACGCTGCGACCCACGCCGCCGCGGAGGCCGCGAGGGACACCTTGGCCGCGGCCGGCGAGCAGGTGACCCTGTACCACGCCGGGATCGGCGCGGCCGCCAGGGCCCGGGCGATGGCGGAGTTCCTCGAGGGCTCGGCCCGTATCGTCGCGGCCACGGTCGCGTTCGGGATGGGGGTCGACAAGCCGGACGTGCGCTGGGTGCTCCACGCCGATGTGCCCCCGTCGCTCGATGCCTACTACCAGGAGCTGGGGCGCGCGGGTCGCGACGGCGATCGCGCCGAGGCGCGGCTGCTGTATCGGCCGGAGGATGTCGGCGCGGCACGGCACCTGACCGCCCGGGGAGTATCCGAGGCGGCATTGGCCGAGGCGGCCGTGGGGCTCGCCGCAGGAGGCGTCGCCGAGGTCGGCTCGCGTTCGGCGACGCTCGCCCTGACACGGCTGGTCGACGTCGGCGCGGCCGCGTGGGCGGTCGACGGTCGGGCGCGCTGGACCGGGGCGATGGATGCCACCGGAGCGCTGGCCGCGGCGCGCGAGCAGGGTGAGCGTGAACGCGAGGTCGAGCGCTCTCGGCTGGAGATGATGCGCCGCTACGCCGAGCACACCGGGTGTCGGCGCTCTTTCCTGCTCACATACTTCGGCCAGGACTACCCCGGCCCGTGCGGCGCATGCGACAACGACCGAGGCTCTGCCGCCGCGAAGCCCGCCTCCGAGCCGTTCCCAATCGGCGCCCGTGTGGCCAGCGACCGCTGGGGAGAGGGGACCGTGCAGCGCTATGACCGCGATCAGGTGACCGTCCTATTCGACGAACACGGCTATCGCGATCTGCTCGTGCCGCTCGTGATCGAGCGCCGGCTGCTCACCCTTGCTTGAGCTCGACGTCGACGAACACGGCGGTTGAGCCACCGCTGTTGGCGACGTTGTGGCTGGTGCCGGCGGCCCCGCGGTAGGGAACTCCGGCGCGCTGGACGAGCTCACTCGTCGTTCCGTCGTCGTTGGTGACCGTGAAGGTCCCGCTTGTCATCGGTACGACGAGGTAGTCGTACTCGTGAACGTGGTGTCCGGTTTCATCGCCGTCGCGAAATGTCCACCGGGTGGCGCGGACCCGCTCGTCGTCGACCTCGATCACGGACTCAGCCTGGGCCATGCACCGGTTTATACCGCGGATCAGCTTGCCGAGGCGTGGCATCTAGGCTTAAATGCATCTCGGACGGAGAGAGACGTCAAGGCCCACAATCGGCCGACGTTGCGGTGGTTGCCGGAATCACGAGGGGGTTGATGTGCTCAGAACGACCAAGCGGCACGGCGCCAGAGTTGGGACTGGAAGCCACGGCGAGCGACGCCGACTGCTGCGCATTGGTGGCACGGGCGCGATGGTGACGCTCATGGCGGCGGCTTGCGCACTAGGTTGCTGCGCGGGGACTGCCGCCGCCGACGGACCCCCAGCTGCAGGGGCGCTCGTCGAGTTCGAGTACACGCTGAGCAACGTCAAGTCCGTGGGTACTCCCGGAGTCACATACACCGGTGGCGTGGTCGCGGGCGCTGGCGGCATCGTCCGGGTCCAATCGGGTGTGGTCCAGGCGGTCTCGTTCACAAATGTGCTCGCGTCGATACTCGGGTGGGGGCTGGTTTCGGTCGGCAACTCGCCTCTGACCGCGACGGTAGACGACTGGCGGATCGTGAATAGCGCCACCGTTACCGGAACCGCCGCGATTCCGAGTGGGTCGTCGATGACCGTTACCAACATCCAGACAGGACATACGACCACCGTGAAGAACGGTGGCTTCTCGATCCCTACCGGGCTCAGCTCGGCCGGTGTCAAGCCTCCCTCGGCCCTATACCATTTCGTCGACTGTCGCGGCGGAGCGCATTCGTGCCAGGCGCGGATCAATTTCGCTGGCGGCGCGAGTCACCGCCGGGTCGTGATCCGACTCACCGCTGCCAACTTCTCCCCGCCGTCGGTCAGAGTTGTTTCACGCAGCAAGCACCCCGCATACAGCCTCACCGGCGGTCACTTCGTCCTCGGCGGCTCGGAATACGTCGTAACCCTCAACGCTGCCCGCTCCAGTCCGCCGCGCTCGCATCTGCTCGTGAGCTTCCGGGATCACCATGCCACTGCCGCCGCGGGGACCCCGGTGCCTCCGACCGTACTCACCGAGTTCGACTACAAGGTGACCGGCGTCGCGGCGAACTCCCGCATCTGGCCCACCATTTTCTACACCAGCGGTGTGTACGACGGCATCGGCTCGGTTCTCGGGGATCAGACCCTCGTCATCCAGTCGGGCGCGATCAGCGGGGCCGAGTTCTTGGGGAACGGATGGGAGCTCCTTCCCACTGGTAGCACTCCGCTCACCGCGACGCTCGAGGACCGCCGCTACGTGGATAGCGCCACCGTCACGGGGAACGCCGGCGTCGCCGCCGGATCGTCGATGACGGTCACCGATCAAACGACGATGCAGACGACCACTCTCCAGAACGGCGTCTTCTCGATTCCCACGGGTGTCAGCGGACTCGGCTCCCCGCCGCCCTCGGCCGGCGATCGATCGGTCCGGTGTCGGGGCGGCGCGGGCTCCTGTCGGGCGCAGATCAACTTCGCCGGCGGTGCACGCCATCGCGAGGTCGTGATCGGACTCACCAATACAAATCTCTCGCTGCGGTTGGTCAGCGCCGTTTCACGCAGCAAGCACCCCGTATATAGCCTCACCGCTGGGCATTTCGTGCTCGGCGGCTCGAGGTACGTCGTAACCCTCAATGCCGCCCGATCGAGTCCGCCCGGTTCGCATCTGATCCTGACCTTCCGGGCGAAGGCTTGATCGTCCTCTAACGCCCGCGGCGATGGCTCCGAGGGGTGGCGTTGATCCGAATGGAGCTAGGGGGACTCGAACCCCCGACCTCCTGGGTGCGATCCAGGCGCTCTCCCAACTGAGCTATAGCCCCGAGCGGCGGCGGGGTGCCGCGCGGTTCTGCGACAGTGTAGCCCCGCTTCGGGGAGGGCCTCCATGAGCTTCCGCACCCGCCTCACAAGCTTCTTCGTGCTGATTGTCGTCGTGCCGATGGTGGCGATCGGGTTTCTGGGGTTCCGGCTGATCTCCGACAGCGAGAACGGCAAGGCCGACGCCCGGGCCAGCGGCCTGGCCAGCGCCGCGACGAGCCTGTACCAGAGTGACGCCACGGCCGCGCGGGCGGACGCCGCGACGATCGCGCGCGACCCGGCGCTGCTGAGGCCGGCCACTCGCCGACAGCGGCTGGCGGCGCTCGCCGCCTCCACGGGGCTCGCCCGCGCCACGATCTCGCAGGGGTCGGCGACGCTGGCCGATGTCGGCGACAAGACCGCGGTGGCGCCGGGCGCCGCCACGATCAACCGGGCGGGTAGCGCGCCGCTCACGGTCACGGTGTCGGAGACCACGGCGGCCGCTTACGCCCGCGGCCTGGACGGCCCCGGCGTCGAGATCGCCGTCGCCCAGGACGGCCGGACGCTCGCGGCCACGACCGCCGGCGCTCGCGGACGCGGGTTCCCCAGCCGCGGCACGGTCACGGTTGATGGGACCAGGTACCGGGCGGTGACGCTCTCGTTCCCGGGCTTCGGACCGGCGCCCGTCGAGGTCACGGTGCTGTCGGCGCTGTCGGCCACCAGCTCGTCGACCGGCTCGAGCCAGCTGCTGGCGGCCGCGTTCATCCTCGCGTTCCTGCTGCTGGCGCTGTGCTTCTCGGTGCTCGCCTCGCGCGCGTTGCAGGCGCAGCTTGGACGATTTCTTGCAGCGGCCAAGCGGCTTGCCGCCGGCGACTTCTCGGCGCCGGTCCCGACCTCCGGCAACGACGAATTCGCCGCTCTGGGCCACGAGTTCAACAACATGTCCGACCAGCTCGCCGCTCGCATGGACGAGCTCTCGGCCGAGCGGGCGCGCCTGCGCGAGTCGATCCGGCGGATCGGCGAGGCGTTCGCCGCCAACCTGGATCGCCAGGGCCTGGTGGAGCTCGCCTTGAACACCGCCGTCGATGCCGTCCAGGCCGATTGCGGCCGCCTCAGCGTGAGGGCGACGCCGGACGAGCCGCTGATGGAGGCGGTCCGCGAGGGCTCGTTCGACGGCCTGGCCGATGCCGTCTACGAGGCCGAGCGGCTCGCGCTGATGGATGGCGAGTTTGGCGACTTCGGCGACGAGCAGATCTCGGTGCTCGCGGCTCCCCTAGGCCCGATCGCGCCCCAGGAGCGCGCTCACGGCGTGATCGCGGTCGCGCGGCGGGGGCGGCCGTTCACCCGCGATGACCGGGAACTGCTCAAATCCCTGGCCACGCAGGCAACTTTCGCCCTCGAGAACGTCGAGCTCCACTACCAGGTGCGCCGCCAGGCGGTCACCGACGAGCTCACCGGGCTGGCCAATCACGGGCGCTTCCAGGACGTGCTCAACTCCGAGATGGAGCAGGTCCGCCGCTACCGGCACCCGGTCGCGCTGATCATGCTCGACATCGACAACTTCAAGTCGATCAACGACACCTACGGCCATCAGCAAGGAGACGTCGTGCTTCGCCGTGTCGCCCGCGTCGTCAGCGAGAGATCGCGCGACGCGGACTCCGCGGCCCGGTACGGCGGCGAGGAGATGGCGTTGATCCTCCCGCACACCGATCTGGATGGGGCGCATGCGATCGCCGAGCGGGTCCGGGAGGCGGTGGAGGCGCTCCGGGTGTCCCGGCTCGACGGTCAGGGAGCGCTGCAGATCACCGCCAGCGTCGGGGTTGCAGCGTCCACCGACGGCGACAAGGAGCGGCTGATCGCCGAGGCCGACGCGGCCCTGTATGAGGCCAAGCGGACGGGCAAGAACCGGACAGTCCGAGCCCGGTCAGATACTGCGGACGTGTTCGGGGGCGAGTAGGCTTTGGGGCATGGGTCTACTCGATGATGCGATACGCGAGCACCTAGATCTCAAGCGCCGCCGGGGTGCCGACCCGGCCGAGATCGAGCAAGCCGAGCGGGACGCCCTCGGCCCCGTGCGCCGGGGTCCCGAGGGCTCCGACGAGGCCGATCTCGACCAGCTGCCCGCCGACGACGAGCGCTTCGCCTACGACGGGGATGACGAGCAGGATTGGGACGAGCCGGAGACCGGCGAGCCCGCGGGCGCCGAGGACGACGAGCCGGCGTTCGAGGACGAGCCCGAGGAGCCTCGAGGCTCCGGCCGCGAGCTGTTCGACGGCGGCGACGACCCGCTCGAGTCGCCGACCGTTGCGCACCCCGCTCCCGAGCCCTACCCCGAGCCCGAGGCCGACCGCGCCAAGGCGCCTCCGGCCGACCCGGACGACGAGCAGGACGCGTCCGATCCGCGCGGCCGCGCCGGCCAGCCGGAGGCGCCCGCCGAGGGCGACACGGCCGAGTTCGACATGGCGATTGAGGACGAGGAGCTCGGCGTGGCAGGCGACGACGTGCTCGAAGAGACGCCGGAGTTCCTGCAGGACACGCCCGACCACGACCGCCTGTGGTTCGAGCAGCGTCCGCCCAAGGACTTCGACTTCGACGGCTGAATCGGCCGTCGCCGCGACCATCCGCACGCTCCGGTGAAGCCCGCCGGAGCCACTAGACTCGACGCCGTTCGGGGCCATAGCTCAGTTGGGAGAGCGCCTGCTTTGCACGCAGGAGGTCACGGGTTCGAATCCCGTTGGCTCCACCTCACGACGTCCCTGCAAATACGGGATTTCTGGGTGCGGCAAGCAGACTCGCCGTTCGCTCGAGCGGTAAGCAAGTTGTAAGCAACTCGGGCACCAGGCCGTGCGCGGCGCCTGCTGAGCGATGTTCCCGGGCTCCAGTTGCACCACCACGCCCAGCTCGGCTGGTCAATCACTCACCTCGACGAGGCGTTTCCGCTGATGAAGCCCATGCAGTCGCCCGCTGACGGCGACCATTCGGCGACGGCAGCCGCGAGGTATCACCCGAATGGGATGACCCGCGCTCACGCGCGTGGTCATATGCTGGCCACCGCTCGCTCCGAGCAGGTTTGAGGTGAGGGTGTGCGGGATGCGGTCGTGCCGCGATGTCCTCGCAGCAACGTTGTCAGGATCGGCGGTCAAAACAACAATTACCCGGGAAATCGGCGACGCTGACGGCCGCGGCCGGTAGCACGCGTCGATGCCGACCCGGACGGCGCAGATGGAGGAGACTCATGGCCGAAATCAACCTTGACCAGCTCGGACCGGTCGACTACGTCGTTGTCGGGTTTCCGGCCGACAAGGCGGACTTCTCGGGTGCGATGGCCGACGAGCTGAAGAAGCTGATGGACAGCGGCACGGTACGGGTGCTCGATCTCCTGATGGTTACGAAGGGCGAGGACGGCACCGTGGCGGTAGCCGAGTTGCGGGAGCACGACGACAGTGAGGTCGGCGAGCTGCGGTCCGTCGAGGCCGATCTGTCGCTTGTGCTGGCCTTGGAGGACGTCGAGCAGGTCGGCGCTGGTCTGGGGCCCGGCAGCGCGGCTGCCGTGCTTGTCTGGGAGAACACGTGGGCTGGTCCCTTCGCGTCGGCGATTCGCCATTCCGGCGGGGAGCTGATCGGCATGGGTCACATCCCCACTCAGGCGCTCATCGCCGCAGCCGAGGAGGACCGCGAGGCGGCCGAGGCAGGAGCGTGACAGTCTTGAGACGAGGGTCGTCCGTCCGTGATCCGAGGTCGGGCGCGAGCGCCGCGTCGACGGTCGCGCAGATCGATCCTCGCCTGGGGCACGACGAGGCCGCGTGGCACGCTGCTCGCCGGACACGTGCCTACAGCTCGCGCCGGGCATCCGGACGCGCTTGGACGCAGCCGGGCATGTGCTTGTCGACGCGCCGGACGGCACGATTGTCGACGTAGGTCCGAGAGGGTTCGCAACCTTGTCGATGTTCGCCCGGCCGCTCAGCCTTGGAGCGGCGATCGAGCGACTCGAGAACAGCAGCAACGGCTCGACTGATTTCGTGCCGACGCTGAGTGTGATCAACATGCTGATCGAGGAGGGTGCGCTCGTGCCGCCCGACGCAGATCGGATCCCAACCAGGGGGTGGGCGGATCCCGTTGAGCACGCGCGCATGCTCCACGACGACCGCCGGACTAGTGACTACCTCGCCGCCCTGCGCAGGGCAGTACGACCAGAGGACATCGTTCTCGACGTCGGCACCGGCAGCGGGGTGCTCGCGATCGCCGCCGCCCGGGCGGGAGCGCGTCACGTCTACGCCGTCGAGGCCAGCGATATCGCCGATGTCGCCGAGCGCGTGTTCGCCGCCAACGGCGTCCGCGACCGGGTGACGCTGATTCGGGGCTGGTCGAGAGACATTGAGCTGCCCGAGTTGGCGGACGTGCTCGTGGCGGAGGTGATCGGCAACGAACCGTTCGAGGAGGAGATCCTCGAGACGACGCTCGACGCCCGGCGCCGGCTGCTGAAACCAGACGCGCGGCTCCTTCCGCACGCGCTCGAGTTGGTGGCCCGTCCGCTGCTGATCCCGGACGCGGAGGCCAGGCAGCGGGCGATCGGCCCGCAGGCCATCCAGCGCTGGCGACAGCTCTACGGGATCGAGTTTGAGCCGCTGCTCGACGCCGCCTTCCCCGGTCCGGTGAATAACCCGACCGAAGCCGACGTTCTCGCTCGGTGGCGACCGGTGGGTCCGCCGGTCACGCTCGCGACGGTCGAGCTCGGGCGCTATGAGCGATCCACCGTCGACGCGTCCGCCGAGCTCGGCGTCGCGAACACCGGATGGGTCAACGCAATCGCCATAACCTTCCGCGCCTACCTACACGGAACCCTCGTTCACACACTTGATCCCTGGCGGTGGCCGTCTTCGAGCTGGGCGACGTCGGTGTGGGTGCTTCCGGACCCCGTCCTGGTCGAGTCCCACGACACCTTGCGGGTGCGCTACTGCCGCCGGGTACGGGGCCGGGACGACGGATTGACGTGCGAGGTTTCGCCCTTTTTGGGTGATGCCGCAACAGCCCCCGACGGGCACGATAGCGGTAGCCCGGTTCCGGTGAAGTCACTGGAGCCCTGATGTCAACACCGTTCATGATCAGGAGGACGCGATGGGATTTGTACGTCGACGCGCTCGCCGCCGGACAGCGCTGGTGGTCGGAGGAGCGGCATACGCAGCGGGCAGGCACGGAGGGCGCAACCGGGGTTACGACGAGGGTTACGACGACGCCGGGCAGGACCAGCAGCAGACGGAACCACCGCCCGCGGCAGCGCCTGCGCCCGCCGAGCCGGGTGCATCGATCGACTACGACAAGCTCGAGCAGCTCGGGAAGCTGCACGCCGACGGCACCCTGACCGACGAGGAGTTCGCGGCCGCCAAGGCCAAGATCCTCGGAGGCTGACCCACGCGATCGCGCAATGCGACCGCGTGTGCCCGAGCCGACGGGCCGGTTGCCTGAACTCGTCGTCGAGGACTCACCCGACGCGGCCGACCTGGCGCTGCTCGAGGAGCAGGTGGCGGCCGCCGCGATCGCCGCCGCCGGACTTGGTGACGAACGGGAGTTCGGGATCTTCGGTCGGGACGACGACGGTCGCGTCGTGGCAGGGATCTCCGCCATCGTTTGGGGCGGGTATTGCGAGGTGCAGGCGATGTGGGTCGAGGAATCGCTGCGCAACCGCGGGCTGGCGCACACACTCTTCGCCGGCGCGGAGGCCGAGGCCCGCCGCAGAGGCTGCGGGCTCGTCGTGTTTCACGCCTACGACCTGCTCGCTCGCGGTCTCTACGAGCGGCTCGGATACGAGACGGTCGGTGTCATCGAGAACTGCCCGGCGGGCAGCGCTGCGCGCTGGTACCGCAAGGTCCTGTGAGCGCGACCCCCGCCGCGGCGTGCCGGGCGCTACCTCAAGCGTGTCCAGCGGGGCTCGATCGTGAGCGACCGAGGTTCGTGAGGACCGCGGCCAGTGATTAGTGGAATTCCCCCCGGAACCAACACCGAGCGCCGTGAAAGTACGGCAGTCACAATCACTTGACTGACTGCGGCTGCGCGTGCGGTCACGACCGGTTCGATTCTGTCGATCGGACCTGATGCCGTCAGGTCGGGCTCCCGGCCGGCTCGGCGGTGCGTGCCTGTTGCTGCCAGCGGGCATAGACGTCGTGGTGGTGCGGGTAGCTCTCGCGTAGCCCGCGCGCGCGCCCGAGGCGTGCCAGTAACGGGATCGCCAGGCGCTGCAGCCAGCGCGGCGGCCCGACGAGCTCCATCACGTCGCCGTACTCATCGAGGATCACCGCGAGCTGCAGCGGCGACGGACGGCCCTTGGCGTCGGTCTTGCCTTCCATCCCCAGAGCGAACAGCGTCACGACCATCGCCTCGAAGCGCGCGGCAGGCCACACGTCGAAGCGGAACACGACGTCCTGCTGCGACCGGTTGGCGTAGTGGTGCGCGGCCCCGGGGGCGATCGTCACGTGCTCGCCGGCGTGCAGGGTGTGCGTCCGCCCGTCGAGCTGGATGGTGAGCTCGCCCTCGAGCACCTCGAAGCGCTCGGTGCAGCCGGGATGGCGGTGCGCGACCGACACCGCGCCGCCGGGCCGAACCTGCGTCTCGCTCTGCATGTAGCGCCCCGCTGTGTCGCCGGCGCCGGTGATGATCCGTCCGGTCTCACGCGTCGCTGGGTTCTCGAAGACGTCGCCTGCGTGCGTCATCGCGCTGCTCCGATGCGCTGCACGAGCTCTTCGTGGGCGCGCTGGCCGTAGTACTCGAAGATCGAGGCGATCCGGCCGTCGTGGAACGACACGCGCAGGCAGAGGTCGTTCTCGTAGCGGCCGCCGTCGTGCAGCTGCGCAGTCATGTGCTCCTCGACGAACGCGACGTCGGGATCACTGGTCGCATGGAAGCGCACGTCGTCGACGCGGATCCAGGCGGCCAGTGCGCCGAAGCCCGCGAACAGCTCGCGCAGCCCCGCGTGACCGCGGACCAGCGACGGCAGGCCGGCGACGGGGTAGGCGACCTCGTAGCTGCCATCGGGCTGCCAGTAGGCCAGGAACTCGTCGATGTCGCCGGCATACAAGGCGGCGCCCGAGGCGTGCCAGACGGTCTCGTTCGTGGTGGTGGCGGTGGTGGTCATGCGGCCCTCCAGGGGGTGGTGGGTTGGTGTACAGCGACGATCCCATCGCCGGCCCCCTGCAACATCGGGGGAACCCCCCGACTAGGCTGGGACGATGTCGGGGAATGGCCTCCACGGCCGCGACGCGGAGCTCGAGGCGATCACGGGCGCGCTCGATGCCGTCGCCCGTGGTGGCCGGCGCCTGCTGACCCTGTCGGGCGAGGCGGGGATCGGCAAGACGCGGCTGCTCGCGGCGCTGCGCGATCAGGCCGCAGCCCAGCGCTTCGTCGTCCTGGAGACGCGCGCCACCGAGCTGGAACGTGACATCCCGCTCGTCCCGGTGCTCGATGCGCTCGCGACGGTGCTGCCCGACACCGACCGGCTGGCCGCGCTCGGCCGCGAGAGCCTGGACCTGCTCGGCGGTGTGCTCCCGGGTCGAGTCGGTGCTTCCGGCGGCGCGCCGGGCGGCGACCGCTGGCGCCTGTATCGGGCGCTAGGCGAGCTGCTGGAGCTAATTGCCGGCGGGCGACCGCTGCTGCTGCTCGTCGATGACGTGCATTGGGCCGACCCGGCGACGCAGGAGCTGCTGGAGCACCTCGTGCGCCGCCCGCCGACCGATTCGCTGCTCGTCGCCTGCGGCGCCCGGCCGGGGGCCGCAGGCGAGCGGCTGCACGCGGCCCAGCGCGCCGGCGGCGCGGTCGGACTGGTGGCACTCGCGCTCGTCCCGCTCGACCGCTCCTCCGCCGAGCGGCTGCTCGAGTCGGTGCCCGCTGGAAGCGATCGCGATCGCTGCTATGTCCAGTCGGGTGGCAACCCGCTGTTGCTCGGCGAGCTCGCGCGCGACGGTGGCCGGCGTACGGTGCCCGGCGGCATCGTCGCGGCGCTGCGGCTCGAGGTGTCCGCGCTGCCCGCCGACGCTCAGGCGCTGGTGCAGGCGGCGGCGATCGCGGGGGACCCGTTCGACTTCGACCTCGCGGCGGACACCGCCAAGCTCGACCCGACCGCCGCCTTGGCCGCGTTGGACGTTCTGGCCGAGGCCCGGCTCGTGCGCGCGTCCGGCGATCCGCGGCATTTCGCGTTTCGCCATCCCGTTGTGCGTAGCGCCGTCTACGAGACGCTCGGCGCGGGCGCGCGACTCGCGGGCCACGCGGCGGCGGCGCAGAGCCTCGCGGCTGCGAACGCGCCGCCGTCCGTGCGCGCGCGTCACCTGGCGCACGCCGCCGTGCCCGGCGACGTGACTGCTGCGGCGGCGCTCTGCGCAGCGGCAGCCGACGTGCGCCCGCGAGCGCCGGGTGTCGCTGCGGACTGGCTGCTGGCGGCTCGGCGCGCCGACGGAGCGGCGGTCACGCCCTACGTCCTGGCCGAGACGCTGGTGGAAGCGGGGCGTCTGACCGAGGCGCTGAAGGTCGTCGACGATGTCGGGCGTCCGGGCGATGCGCGCCTGGCCGTCACGGGCGCGAGCGTCGAGCGCACGCTCGGCCGCCACGACGCCTCCCGACGGCGCCTGCTGCGCGCGCTCGATGCAGCCCCGCCGGGCCGGGCCGCCGCCGCGCGCCTGAGGGTCGACCTCGCCGTCGCCGCGTACCAGCGCGGCGACTATGCCGAGACGCGGAGCTGGGCCGAGCAGGCCGGCGAGGCGCAGACGCACGGCGGTGCAGCGGTCGAGGCCGTCGCGATGCTGCTGCTCGCCGTCGGAGACGCCGCTGCCGGTGAGATCAATGGCGCGGCCTCCGGCGTCGATGGCGCGCTCATCGCGCTGGAGCGCGCCGGCGACGATGAACTAGGCGCGCTGGCCGAACCCGCGATGGCGATCTCCTGGGGCCTGCTCGCCCTGGACTGCCTCTCCGAGGGCCTGGCGGCCGCCCGCCGGATCGCCGCCGCCGCCCGCGGCAGCAGCAATGCTCTGGCGGCCATCCCGCACGATCTCGCCGCCGTTCTGGCCCTCGGGCTGCTGGGGCGCATGACCGAAGCGGAGCCGGCAGCCGACGAGGCTGAGCAGGCCGCGCGCGTTAGCGCCAACCCGCAGCTGCTGCAGTGGGCGCTGTGGCTGCACGCATGGGTGCTGATGGAGCGCGGGCGGATCGACCCGGCGTACGCGGCCGCCGCAGAGAGCGTCGCGCTCGCGGCCGAGCTCGACGACTCGGCGTCGGGCACCGTCGCTCGCGCGGTGCTCGGCGCGATCCTCGCGGCGCGCGAAGAGCCTGGTCGTGGCCGCGAGTTCCTGGAGGCGTACGACATCGATCATGGCTGGATCTGCCGCTGGGCGCCGGTGCTGGTCGAATGCGACCTCGCGGTCGGCGATGTCGCCGCGGCGCGCGAGCACGCCGAGCGTGCCGGGGCGCTCGCGCCCGGTACCGGCATGGCCGGCGCACGGGCGGCGGCCGGGCGCGCGCGGGCGCTCGTCGCGCTCGCGTTGGGCGACCACGCCGCCGCGGCCGCGCTGGCCCTCGCCGCCGCCGCAGAGGCGCGCGCGGCGGGCGCCACACTGGAGGCGGCGCGCAACCGGCTGGTCGCCGGCCGCGCGCTGCTGGGAGACGATCGTCAAGCCGCGATCGCCGAGCTCGTCGCCGCCGGCGACCAGGCGACTCGTTGCGGTGCGCCGCGCGTCGCCGACGAGGCTCGCCTGGAACTGCGCCGCGCCGGGGTGCGTGTCGGGCGCGGCGGGGCGCGCGGCGACGGGAGCGCCGACCTTGCGGGTCTCAGTCGGCGGGAGCGCGAGATCGCCGATCTGGTCGCAGAGGGGCTCACCAACCGCGAGATCGGTCGGCGCCTGTACCTGAGCGAGAAGACGATCGAGACGCACCTCACGCGCGTCTTTCAGAAGCTCGCGCTGCGCTCGCGCGCCCAGGTCGCGGCGGCGATCGCGCGGGGTTGACGCGGGTCGGCGGCCTGCGCACTTCTCCGCCGAGGGTCTCGGTCAGCTTGTCGAACGCTCTGAGGCTGTTCTTGGTCTGGGCTTTGGCGAGGTTCTTGCGGGCTCGTGACCGTTGCTTGGCCGATCCAAGCGTGAGAACCTCACGCATCACAGGTGCGCGTCACCGCACAGCTGGGTGCGTAAGGCCCGTGTGAGGTTGGGTGGCCAGGTCGGCGGCCATGATCGCCGCGGCGCCGCGATAGAACGTGAACGGGGAGACGAGCATCCGTCCGTGGCGGACCGGCACGAGTTCGGGCACTCGGGTGACGGCCTGCTCTTGGAGGATCGAGACGGGGCTGCGTCGGTCCGCGGGCGGCTCCCATGCCCGGTGGGCCCGTCGCGGAAGTTCGGCGCGCGCGGCCTTTCCGCGGGCGGCGCGTTCGGCAACCGTGAGGTGCTCAACGCCAACCTCGGCATCGGAAATGCTCATCGTCGGACTCCCTCGTGGTTCTCTGGGTCGGATCTGATCCGCGGGCTGCGGGCGGAGGTTGACGGTCGCCCAGCAGGCCCGCGTCGGGCATCATCCCAAGCGGATGATGCCCGCGGTCGAGCATGGCGCGAGCATCGCCTCACGTCCTGGCGCTGCCGTGTGGACGCGCGAACCGAACGAACGGAGGACAGCATGCTGCGACGGATGAACGACATGCCGGCCGGAACGATCGGCTTCGAGGCGGTCGGCGAGGTGGACGACGACGACTGGGAGGACGTGGTCGAACCGGTGCTGCGGAGTGAGATCGCCGCGGGCCGCAAGGTGCGGCTCCTGTACCACTTCGGGCCGGGCGCCGGCGACATCGAGGGCGACGCCATGAAGGCCGACACCGGCTTTCGCGCTCGTCATGCCACGGATTTCGAGCGCGTTGCGGTAGTGACCGACGAGTCGTGGATCAAGCCGGCGCTGCGGGCATTGTCGTTCCTGATGCCCGGAGGCGCGCGGGGCTTCGCCGTACGCGACCTGCCCGCTGCCAAGACGTGGCTGGCCGAGGGCGTCGAGGCGCCGTCCTGACCCGCTCGCACGGCCGCGGGCTTCGGTAGGCGCGCGTGCCGGACGGCACGTAAGACACGGACGAGGACCGAATGGCTAGGAACACGCGTTTGTCGCTGGTACTCGCGGCGGCGATGTTCGTCCTCGTCGTCGACACGTCGTTGATGAACGTGTCGATCTCGGCGGTGGTCCGGGATCTCGACACGACGGTCAGCTCGGTCCAGAGCGCGATCGCGCTTGAGGCCCTGGTCTCCGCCGCGTTCATCCTGATCAGCAGCAAGCTCGGCGACCTCTTCGGACGCAAGCGGGCGTTCGTGTTGGGTTTGCTGGGGTATGCGGTTGGTGCTCTGGCGATGGTTCTAGCCCAGAGCGTCACGGCGATCATCGTCTTCTGGGCGATCGTCGGCGGCCTCGGCGCCTCGCTCTTGCTGCCGGCGATGCAGTCGCTGATCCATGGGAACTTCGAGGGAGCGGCCCAGAAGAAGACCTATGCGCTGGTCGGAGCAGCGGCTGCGATTGCGGCCGCGGTTGGGCCGCTGCTCGGCGGGTTCCTCACGACCTATCTGTCCTGGCGCGTCGGCTTTCTGCTCGAACTCGTCGTTATAGCGGTCGTGCTGTCGCAGGTCGGGCGCCTGAAGGACGTCCCCTACACGGGCGAGCGGCAGATCGATACGGTCGGCGCGGGCCTGTCGGTCATCGGGATGGGCGGCGTGGTGCTGGGCATCCTGGTATGGCAGGAGGGCGGTGATTACGTCGTGCTGCTGATCGCGATCGGCGCGCTTGCGCTCTGGGCGCTCGCCCGGTGGCTCGTTCGGCGCCACCGCGAAGGAAAGGTCACCCTGCTCGACCCGGATCTGTTCCGGCTTCCGAACTTCAGGACCGGGATCACCGGGCAGACGCTGCAGAACATCACCCTCGGCGGGGCGATGATCGCGCTGCCGATCTTTCTGCAGATCAAGTTGGAGTACAACGCAATGGAGACCGGCCTGTCGCTCGCGCCGCTCTCGCTGACCATGTTCGCCGTCGCGATCCTCGCTGGCCGCAAGGCCGGCGGCCGACGCCCCGCCACGATCATCCGCACCGGGTTCCTGCTGAGCACGATCGGCCTCGCGGTGATCATCCCGATCGTGCCCCGGGCCCACTCCGGCTGGTACCTGGTGATCCCACTGGTGATCGCGGGAGCGGGCCTCGGCCTGCTGGTCTCGCAGCTCAACAACTACACGCTCGCCCCAATCGATGAGGAGCGCATCAGCGAGGCGGCCGGGGTCAACTCGGCCGCCGGCTCATTCGGACTGTCGTTCGGCCTGGCCGTAGCAGGTGGCGTCCTGCTCGCCACCCTCTCGCTGGCCTTCACGAACATGACAAACGCCAGCCCCGCGATTCCCTCCACCCAGCAGCACCAGATCGCCCAGACCCTCGAGGACGACGCGCAGGTCGTCAGCAACACCCAACTCAACCAACTCCTCGCCGACGAGCCCCCAGCCGTCCGTCAGGAGATCCTCAACATCAACACCGACGCGACGAACCTGGCCCTTCAGGTCGCGCTGCTCATCCCGATCCTCGCGGGCCTGCTTGGGTTCATCAACTCGGGGCGGATGATGCGCCTGCCGGACGTCCAGCCCTCAGCCTCCGTCGAAGCGGCGGCGCTGGGCTGACCGAGCTCGGCAGTCACCGGTCCGGACGCATGACGGCCTCGGGCGGGCGACGATCCGCGGCCTTACCCGGACCGCTGGAACGCATCTGTCAGCTGCGCGTCGCGCTCGGCCGCGGCACTCGCGGCGGCCGCCTGCTTAGCTTCCTGCTCGGACTCGCGAGCCGCTTGAGCTTGCTCCTGCTGTTCCTCGCGCGCGCGAGCGTCCACGGCGAGGCGATTAGCCTCGCGCACAGTTTCATCGAGGAACGAACGCAGCTCCGGAGCGAACTCGAGGCGCACCTCGCTGACGACGACGTGGCCATGGGCCAAGAGAACCCCGCCCCAGCCTTCGTGTCGGGGATGCGCGATCGGATCCACGATCCGATCGAACTCCATCATGAACGCAAAATCAGGCGCTGGCTCGAGGCCCACGCGAAGCTTGCCATGCTCCACGTTGCTGGTGCTCCATTCGATGTGGCAGTCCATCTCTTCGCTCTCCGTTCAGGCTCGTGATCGCGCTTTGCAGCGCGCAAGGGGGGCTTGTGCGTCCACATGATCGATGATCTCGCTCGTGGCGGCACGTTTCTGCCTCGCTCACCCGCGAGCAGGCCGCCGAGCTCGCCAAGGCGAGCGATCGTCGAGGACAGCCTCGTGGTCGAGGGCCTAGGCGGGCACGCTTCGATCGACCACCAGCCGTACCCCGCGAGCCGATCAGACTTCCGTTCCGTCGCCCCGATGGCCCCCCGAGGCGTTGCGCGCCGCAGGCTACGCCCGCGGCGTCTCCGGCGGAGCCGCAGCCGGGCCGCCGCTGGCGACGAAGTCCCGCGACCGCACCAGCGCATACCCCGCTACGGAGCCCACCGCCGCGACGGCGACGCTCACCAGCGCGATCGTGTTGAAGCCCGTCACGAATGCGTGGTGCGCGGCGTGCGCCACTTTGTCGCGGTCGGCGGGCGTCACCACCTGCAAGGCGCGCCCGGTCCCGCCCGACGCCACAGCCCGCGCAAGCTCGTGGACGTGCGACGACGCAGGCATGCCCGCGAGCCGCGGCGTGAGCGTCGACTCGATCTTGGACTGGAAGATCGAGCCGAGGCCGGCGATCCCGGTGGCGAGCCCGAGCTGGCGAGCCGTGTTGCTCGCGCCCGACGCCATGCCACTCAGCTGCGGGACGACCACGCCGACGGCGGTCGACGCCAGCGCAGGGGTGGCCAGGCCTATCCCGATGCCGGCCAGGACCTGGCCGGGCAGCAGCGCGGTCCACCCGGACGAGTCGGACAGGCTCCCCATCAGCAGCAGCCCGACCGTCACGAACGCGAGCCCCGTCCCGAGCAGGAGTCGCACCGGCACGCGCGCCGTGAGCCGGCCGCTCAGCGGCGAGACGAACAGAATCGGCCCGGTGACCGGCAGCGACCGGAGCCCCGCCTGAAACGGCGAGAAGCCCAGCACGTTCTGGAAGAAGAGCGTGATGTAGAGAAACATCGAGAAGATCGACGCCGACAGCGCGAAGCCAGTGATCGTGACGCCCGTGAAGGCCGGCTTGCGGAACAGCGACAGGTCGAGCAGCGGGTCGGCGGCGCGGCGCTCCACCACCACGAACAGCACGAGCAGCAGTGCAGAGACCGCGAAGCAGCTGACGATAAGGACGCTCCCCCAGCCCTCCTCGTTGCCGCGGATCAACCCGTAGACGAGCAGGAAGAGCGCGGGGCACAGCAGCGCCACGCCGCGGATATCGACTCCGGAGGCGGCCGGGTTGCGCGTCTCGCGCAGCCGCAGCCGCGCGACCACGAGCGCGGCCAGGCCGATCGGCACGTTCACGAGGAAAATCCACCGCCACGACAGCGCGTCCACCAGCGCGCCGCCCACGAGCGGCCCGGTCGAGACCGCCAGGGCCGTGGTCCCGCCCCAGATACCGAGCGCGGTCCCGCGCTCGCGACCCTGGAACTCCTGCGCGATCAGCGCCAGCGAGGTGCCGAACATCATCGCCCCGCCGATCCCCTGCACCGCGCGCGAGACGTGCAGAAAGAGCGGGTCGGGAGCCAGCCCGCAGGCCAGCGACGAAGCGGTGAAGATCGCCAGCCCAAGCATGAAGACGAGCCTGCGGCCGACCTTGTCGGCGAGCGACCCCGCCGCCAGCAGCACGCCCGCGAGGGTCAGCGCGTAGGCGTCGATCACCCACTGGAGGTCGCTGAAGTCCGCGCCGAGGGCGCGCTCGATCGACGGCAGCGCGACGTTCACGATCGTCACGTCGAGCAGCAGCATGAAGATCGCGGTGCAGCTCGCGAGCAGGGTCCACCACTTGCGTTCCATTAGATCAGCGTGCTGGCCATCGGGTGTGTCGGACTACAGTCGCGCTTTCGGTCGTGTGTCGCACCCGGGTAGTGCCCGGTCGGCTCCCTAGTGTCGCTCTCGGCCGCCGATCTCGCTCGCGCCCCGGGGGCCTCCGACGAGAAGCTCGACCCCGCGCTTGAACTAGTGGCGGGATCGCGTTAGACCTTCTCGTCGCCGATGAGTGGGCGAAGCGAGATCTCGGTCGGGGTGATTGGCGGCGGCGTTGGTGGACTTGCGTGCGCGCTTTCATTGCTGCAGGCGGGTTTTGATGTGCATGTGTATGAGCGGGCAGAAGCGCTGAGCGACGTGGGGGCGGGGGTTCAGGTCAGCCCGAACGCATCGCGGGTGCTGCATCGTCTCGGTCTGGCGCAGGAGCTTGCTCGGATGGGAGTTCGTCCGGTCGGGTTCCATCAACGCCGATGGGATGACGGTGGGACCTTGTTACGGGCACCCCTCGGGGATGCTGTGGTCGAGGCGTTTGGCTTTCCGTACTACCAGCTGCACAGGGCCGATCTGCTCGCGATACTCAGACGCGCGTTGCCCGAAGATCGTGTGCATCTCGCGCATCGATTGGTTGCGCTCGATGATCGCGGCGATCGCGTCGAAGTGACCTTTTCGAACGGCACCGCAGCGCCGGTCGAGCTCGTCGTCGGCGCCGATGGGATCCATTCGACAGTGCGCGACCTCGTGTTCGGAGAGGAACGCCCGCGGTTCACCGGTTGCGCCGCGTATCGTGGCCTGGTGCCTGCGACTCGTTTGGCGCACCTCGGGCTCGAGGTCACGACGCAGATCTGGATGGGGCCGCGCGGGCATTTCGTTCACTACTTCGTCCGTAACCAGCGGCTCGTGAACTTCGTCGCGGTGGTTGAGCAAGACAGTTGGACGCGCGAGTCGTGGACCGACCGCGGTGAGGTCTCAGACGCACTGTCTGCGTTCGCGGGCTGGCACCCACAGCTGCATGAGATCCTGGACTCGGTCGACGAGACCTTCATCTGGGCTCTGTTTGACCGCGCGCCGCTGCCGCATTGGTCCTTGGGTCGAGTCACATTGCTCGGCGACGCATGCCATCCAATGCTCCCGTTCATGGCGCAGGGCGCGGCGCAGGCGCTCGAAGACGGCGCCGCTCTGACCAGCTGCCTCACACAGGACAGGGCCAGACCGATCCGAGAATCGCTCCGATTCTACGAGACCGTGCGCAAGCCCCGAGCGTCTCGAATACAGAGTCTGTCCGAGGTCAACAAGACCCGCTTTCACCTGTCGGACGGCCCTGCGCAGCGCGAGCGAGACGAGCAAATGGCCAGCGGCGCGACTGATTTCTCGATCCAAGCGGTCAGATGGATCTACGCACACGACGCAAGCGCACTCCCCGCGCCAACGGCCGGCATCACCGGCCCCGGACCGTGATCCGCTAACGCCAGCTATCCGATGCCTAGACCTCCTCGCTCAGCGCGTATGCCGTTAGGGTCCACAGTTCCTCGCGTTCAAACTTCTGGCTAGGAGCAAGCTCGTGCTCGGAACCATCATTGGATTGATCATCATCGGCCTGGTCGCTGGGTTTATCGCCCGCGGGCTGGTTCCCGGCAAGCAGTCAATGGGCGTCCTGCAGACCATCCTGCTCGGGATTGTCGGGTCGTTCGTCGGAGGGTTCCTCGGCCGGCTGCTGTTTCACCACGGCCACGGCTTCGTCCAGACCTCGAGCTGGATCGGGTCGATCATCGGCTCGATCATCGTCCTGCTCATCTACCTGCAGGTGCAACAGCGCCGGGTCTAGGGCAGCTCAACGGCAGCTGGGTGCCCGCCTCGTCGCCGCACCGGCCAAATCGGCTTATTGGTCGGGGGCAGGGATCGGCTCAGCTAGCGCGGCACGCCCCGGAGCCGCGGGGAAGGGGTCGGCGAAGTACTGGGTCTCGTGCTCGACGAGACCGTCGGTGATCTCCATGACGCTGAGCGAGTATGTGGGCGCGCCGTCATAGGTGATCACGCACTCGCTGACCCAAAGGTCGCCGGCGCCCAAGATCCGGCGGATGGTGAAGTGGCGCTCGGCCGGGTGCCCGCCGCGCTGCGCTTGGATCGTTGACCGGCCTCTGAAGCGTTCGCCCGACTGCGGGTAGTCCAGGATCGCGTCCGGAGCGTAGATCGCGTGTTCAGCGTCGATGTCCCCGCGTTCGGACGCCTCCCAGTGCTCCTGGATCCGAGCCCGGATATTGGCGTCACGATCGGTTGCGCTGTTCACCCGTTAGCACTCCTGGCCAGTAGGAATCTCGCTGGCTCGGGCGACAGATGCTACCCGAGGGTCCTCGCGCGGCTTTGGACCCTGTTGGCGGTGCCACATAGCACGAGTGCCGCTCCGCGAGGCGAAGCCTTGACCTGGCTAGGGCTACAAGCGCGAGACGAGTTCGGCCACGATTTCCGCAGCGGGCTGTCGCTGTTTGGCGAGCGCAACGCTCTGTCCGGCCCACAGCGATAGCGCTTCGATCTCACCGGTCGTTCCAACCATCGGGGGCGCGGGCGAATATCGAACAATCGGATCGCCCGAAGCGAAGTGCGCTATCACCTCGCCCTCTCCCGGTCGACTACCCGGTGCCGGCCGGCCCGCGGCCTCCCACATCTCGGCCGTTGAGTTGTGGAGGGCGCGGTGCGGAGCGTCCGGCCATCCCACCTCATAGAGGTTGGCGTACCACTCGGCATCGGTCTCGGTCGCGGCTATCAGGAGCCGCCGGTACTCGTCGTGGATCGGCATTTCGTTGGCCAAGAGGAACCGAGTGCCGAGCCAAGCGGCCTGCGCGCCGAGGGCGAGCACGGCCGCGACTCCTCGAGCGTCGCCAATCCCACCGGCCGCAATGACCGGTACGGGTGCCACCGCGTCGACGACCGCTGGCACCAATGGAAGCGTTGCCACCCCACCCCAGACGTGGCCGCCGGCCTCCCAGCCCTGCGCAACGATGATGTCCACTCCACATCCGACTGCGCGCCGGGCTTCCTCGGCGCTGCCGACCGTGTGCATAACAAGCCCTCCGGCGTCATGCACCAAGTCGACGTAGCTCTGGGGATCGCCGAAGATGAACGACACGATCCGCAGGCCGGCAGACAGGGCCTGATCGACTCGACGGTGCTGATCTGAGGTGAGAGCGAAGTTGCCGCCAAACGGACGATCGGTCAGCGCTGCCGTTTCACGGACCAGCTCTCCGGCGTCGTCGACCCACCACAGCCCCATGGTGCCGAGGGCGCCGGCATTTGAGACCGCGGCGGGCAGCCGGGGATCTGCAGCCATCGGCGCCGAAACAATCGGGTGGTCGATCCCCAGCAACTCGCACACCGGCGTGTGGGTACTCATCGGGATGGCCCGCTTTCTGGCGCCCGCGGCGCCGGTTGACTAGGCTCAACGTGGACCCGAAGGGCGCCGATGGCGCCAGCTTTAGCACTGGTCCACAACCGTGCCGCGGACCGGGGGTCCGGACCCGTGGACCACCGGGCGCGAGTGGACGGGACGGCGGCCATCGTTCTCGTCACTCCTCAACCATAGACAGGAGCAGATCATGCGCAGCGACATCGTCCCCGGCGGCACCTTCCCCGACTACGAGTTGCCCGATCACGAGAACCTTCCTCGAAAGCTCAGCGAGATCCAAGGCGACGACCCCCTGATCCTCACGCTCGCGCGCGGGAACTACTGCCCCAAGGAGCACCAGCAGCACCTCGAGCTCGCCGCCAACTACCCCAAGATCGCGGTGGCCTACACGAAGGTTGCCACCATCTCGACCGACACCCATCACGCGAGCCAGGAGTTCCGCGCGTCGACCGGCGCCCAGTGGCCCTTCCTCTCCGACCCGGAGCGGACCGTCCAGACGGACCTCGAAATCCAGGAGTACACCGACCCCGAGCACGACCCGATGATCCCCCACACCATCGTGCTCAAGCCCGGGCTGGTCATCCACAGCATCTACAACGGCTACTGGTTCTGGGGACGTCCCTCCTTCGTGGATCTCTGGCACGACCTACGGACCGTGACCCGCGAGATCCGCCCCGACTGGGATCTAAGCAAGCCCGGGCTGCGCGAAGCGTGGGATGCGGGCGACTACTCGCCATTCCACGGATGGGACAGGCGCTCCCCTGAGTCGATTCCGTCGTCTTACAACTCCTAACACCCGCGTCGGCCGGCTAGCGCAGCGTTTGGAACGCGGCGCGGATCTCAGTTGCGAACAGTCCGGGCTCTTCCCAGGCGGCGAAGTGGCCTCCCTTGTCGACCTTGTTGAAGTAGGTGAGGGTGGGGTAGGCCTGCTCGACCCAGCTTCGCGGGGTCGCGACGATCTCGCCGGGGAACGTGGTGAATCCGACTGGGACCGAGACCGGCGGAGGGGCCTGACCGGCCGCGCGAGCTGTGGCTTGTCCGCTCTCCCAGTACGAGCGGGCCGCCGACGCTCCGGTGCCACTCAGCCAGTAGGTCGTGATGTTGTCGAGGATGTGGTCTCGGGTCAGACCACCCACAGGCTGCCGGTCGACGAAGGCGCGTGAGATCTTGTAGTAGCTGTCGGTGTCGTGGTCGAGCATCCAGGCCGCCAGCGCGACCGGTGAATCCAGCAGGGCGTAGCCGATCGTCTGCGGCCGTGTGGTCTGCTCGAGGAAGTAGCCAAAGCCGGTTGCCCTGAACGCGGCCCCAGCCTCGGCAGCCGCGCGTTCCTCCTCGGTTTCCTTCGGGAAGGAGCCGCCCGCCAAGCCCGGCACGAACAGGTTCGTATGGATGCCGATCAGCCCCGCCGGCGCCTGACGGCCCATCGCGTCGGTGACAGCGGCGCCCACGTCGCCGCCCTGCGCGACGTACCTGGTGTAGCCGAGGCGGGGCATCAGATTTCCCCACGCCTCCGCGACGCGGCCGGCGTACCAGCCGAGCTCGACGGGCTCGGCCGAGAAGCCGTACCCGGGGACGGAGGGCAGCACCAGGTCGAACGCGTCCTCGGCGCGTCCGCCGTGCGCGGTCGGGTCAGTCAGCGGGCCGACGGTCTCAAGCAGCTCGATCACCGAGCCGGGCCACCCGTGCGTCATGATCAGTGGCAACGCGTCCTCGTGCCGCGACTTCACGTGGATGAAGTGGACGTCCACCCCGTCGATCTCGGTCTTGAACTGCGGCAGCGCGTTCAGCTTGGCCTCGCACTTGCGCCAGTCGTAGTCGGTCGCCCAGTAGCGCGTGAGCTCCCGGATCGTCGCCAGCTGCACGCCCTGCGACCGATCTTCCACGAGCTCCTTGCTGGGCAACCTCGTCGCGGCGATCCGTCGATGGAGGTCCTCGAGAGCCTCGTCCGGAATGTCTACGTTGAATGGGCGAACCGATGCGCCCGACTTCTCGGTCGTGACAGACATGTGGAACTCCTCGGTTTGGTGACGCTCGAAAGCCTGCGCTCTCGGTCTGCGTCTCGCGCCCGTGAAGACCCTGGTCCGCACCCCGGTTATCCGGACTGTGCCTGGGTCACGCCACGGCGCCGGGGCCCGGAAGTAGCTCGATGTCGCCGGCGTGCATCGGCTCGCCGCAGTGGGTGCAGCTCAGGTCGACGCTGCTGATCTCCCCGCACGCGTGGTGGCGGTACAGAACCGGGGGGCCTGCCTGCGCGGCGAGCCATTTGTCACCCCAGGCGACCATGACCATGAGCATGTCGACGAGCTCAGTGCCCTTGTCTGTCAGCACGTACTCGTACCGTGGTCTTCGGTCGTAGGGCCGACGCTCGAGCACCCCGTGCTCGACGAGGTGGTTGAGCCGCTCGGTCAGGACCTTGCGTGAGATGCCGAGGTCGGCCTGGATCTGCTCGAAGCGGTTCAACCCGACCCACACGTCACGCAGGATCAGCGGCGACCAGGGCTCCCCGATGACGTCCAGCGTGCGCGCAATGGAGCACGCCATCTCACCGAAGTTGGTGCGTTGCATTTCGACAATCATACCAAGTGGGGTTCCCTCAGGGAACTCAGTGTGATACGGTCTCGGCGTCTCCTAAAGGGACTCCAGAAGGAGCATGGAATGCGGTCGCCGACTACGTCGCGTGGCGCGCCGACAACCCCCCGCTAAAGGAGTACACACATGCTCGACCCCAACATCCGCCGCGTACTCGACGGCACCTCGATCGCTCATCTCGCCACCGTCCTGCCAGACGGCTCACCCCACACCGTGCCGCTCTGGGTCGACACTCACGGGGACCAGATCGTCTTCCTCACGGGCCCCCACAAGCGCAAAGCACGCAACCTGCGCCGCGACCCTCGGATGGCCCTGTCCATCGCGCCCGTCGACAATCCGTTCACGCCAATTGTCGTCCGCGGGCGGGTCGTCGAATGGCTCGACGGCGACGCGGGCTGGGAGATCATCGACCGGATCTCGACGAAGTACACGGGCGCGCCCTACCCCCGGCAAGAGGAACGCATCGTCGCCGTGGTCGAACCCGAGTGGCAGACCGTCGGCATCGGCTGAGCGGCGCGTCCGCAACCCTGCCACTAGGCTCCTCAATGGGAGGGCGAGATTCCCAACCTGGCTATTTCGCCTCACGTTTCTCTGGCGTGGGTCGTTGAACGAGTGAGTGCACGGAGGAGCCAAGACATGACCGAGATCCGTCCGCTGCTCCAGCAGACTGCCGCGCACGCCGCGTCGTTCCTCGATGGCCTCGACGCTGCGCCCGTCGCGGCCACAGCGTCGCTGTCTGACCTGCGAAGGCGGCTGGCCGCCCCACTTCCGGCGCAACCGCAGCCACCCGAACAGGTCATCGCCGAACTCGTGCGCGACGTCGAGGGCGGGATCCTCGGGAGCACCGGAGGCAGGTTCTTCGGCTGGGTCATCGGCGGTGCGCAGCCCGCGGCGCTGGCGGCCGATTGGCTGACTGCGACGTGGGATCAGAACGCCGCCCTGTACGCGTGCGCGCCGGCGGCGGCGGTCGTGGAAGAGGTGGCGGGCGGATGGCTCAAGGAGCTCCTCGGGTTGCCCGACCAGGCGTCGTTTGCGTTTACCACTGGCGCGCAGATGGCGCACGTGACAGCGCTCGCGGCAGCGCGCGGCAAGCTGCTCTCAGACCGCGGCTGGGACGTCGAACGCCACGGCCTGTCCGGCGCTCCGGCCCTCCGGGTACTGGTCAGCGGCCACCAGCACGGGTCGATCGACCGGGCCGTGCGAATGCTCGGCTTGGGAACCGACGCGCTGCATATCGTCGGCAGCGGTTCGGAGGGTCGCATCGATCTCGTCGCGCTGGAGGGCGCGTTCGCCGCCGAACCGAGCACCCCCACGATCGTGTGCCTGCAGGCCGGAGAGATCAACACGGGCGCGTTCGATGCCTTCGCGCCCGCCTGCCGGCTCGCCCATGAGAACGGCGCGTGGGTGCACGTGGACGGGGCGTTCGGGCTGTGGGCCGCGGTCAGCCCGCGCTACGCACACCTCACCGCCGGCGTCGAGCACGCCGACTCATGGACGACGGACGGGCACAAGTGGCTCAACGTCCCCTTCGACTCCGGCTTCGCCTTCGTCCGTCACGCCGCGGCGCACAGGGCGGCCATGACCACCCAGGCCAGCTACCTCGTCACCGCCGCCGACGTCGCCGGCGACGCTCCGACCGATGCAGCGCGAGACGAGATCGACTGGAACCCAGAGTGGTCACGCCGCGGGCGCGCTGTGCCCGTCTACGCCGTCATACGCGCAGTCGGTCGCGACGGCATCCGCGCGATGATCGAACGCTGCTGTGACCATGCCGCGCGGCTCGTCCGCGAGCTGGGCTCGCTGCCGGGCGCCGAGCTGCTCGTCGCGCCGGAGATCAACCAGGGCCTCGTGCGCTTCCTGGACCCCGGCGACGACCACGACCGACGCACCGACGAGGTCATCGCCGCCGTGCAGGCTGGCGGCGAGGCCTGGTTCGGCGGCACCACGTGGAACGGCATGCGCGCCATGCGGGTTTCGGTCGTCAACTGGCGTACCTCCGCCCGCGACGTCGACCGAGCCGTGAGTGCCGTACGCGACGTCCTCTGACGGCGGCGGTCACGAGGCCGGCGGGCCGGATAGGACCAACGTCCAGACACCGGATAGGACCAAGGTCCAATTGCTGGCGGGACCCGGCATGTTCAATCATCCCCGCGTCCCCAGGAATCCGGCCCAAGGAGCATTGATGTTCACGATTCGCACTTCGCTCGTCGCTGCGCTGGTCGCCAGCGCCATTCTCGCTCCGTCCGCGTTCGCCCAGGGCGGCCCCGGGGGAGGTGGCGGAGGCGGAGGCGGCGGCGGCGGCGCTACCGCGCCGACGCAGTTTCCGCCCGCGGCCTGCGATGGGTCCGGCGATGGCCCCACCGCCCTCGGGACCGTCGTCACCATTCCGATCCGCGACGCGAACTGCCTCTCGCTGCTGGTGAGCCCGACTGGCATCACCGTGTCGGCCGTCACCGCTGCGCCCGGCTGGACCTTCAACGTCAAGCGTGACGAGCCCGACCAGATCGACGTGCTCTGGACGAACGTCGCCAATCCGGCACTGACCCACGAGTATCGGCGAAGCCAAAACAGCGTCAGGGTCAGCTAGCGCCCACGCCCGCGGCTTGCGGTCGCTTTGACCGCGGTACAGGCGCTGATCTCCGGTAGCCAGCAGGCATGGTGGCGTCGCTGCCGCTCACAGCCGCTCGCCAGCCCGCACCGCGCCGGCGAGCACGCTCTCGGGCGGAGCCAGCGGGCACCGGAACGCGGCGTCGTAGCGACACGACGGGTGAAAGCTGAAATTGAAGTCCAAGACCAGGCGGCCGTCATCCAGGCCCAGGTCTGCGCCCTTGACAGTGTCCAGCAGATAGCGGCCGGCGCCGTAACTCTCGCTGCCGGCGGTCTGATCGCGAAACGGCACGAACAGCCCGCCGCCATACTGCGCAAGCCACCACACCGCGAGCCGAGGGCCAAGGGCTTCGGGCAGCTCGACCCAGCCGACTTGGCGCAGCTCGGTGACCTCCTCACCTTCGGTCGGTAGTGAGCGCCGCGCCGGCCGGGCAGCCTTGAGCACCGGCACCGAGAAGCGCAGCCGCGGGTCGTATGGCCAGTAAGGAACGCCCGTTTCCCGCAGGGGGTCGTCGGGCGCCAGCGGACTCTGTGAGTGCTCGCGAAACAGCCGGTCGCGTCGCTCGCGCCAGCGCGCGTGCGCCCGTTCTGGATCGCGGTCGAGGCGTACCTCGCGGTAGATGTCAAACACCTCCCGACGCCACTCGGCCAGCGCCAGTTCGCTGGGTTGCTCTCGAGCCGGCTGGGCCCCCTCGGCGCTCATGCGACCGCCTGCTCGCGCGGCCTGGCAGTACGGCTGCCACGAGCCCTGGCTACAGGAGCTTGAGGTCCACTACCAGCACTGCGCGTCATCACGCTCATCATGTCGTCTCCGGCGCGGGTACGGCTGCCCCCAGGTGTGCTCCAAGGAGCCTTTCAACAGCAGTCTCAGTGCTCAGCACAATAGAAGGCGTTCTACAAGCACTCGCGGCGGGCATACCCGGTTCGTGCAGACGCGCTTCCGGCTGCCACTCAATCGTGCGCGGCCTACGAGCCGTCCCGCGACTGCCGCGCACGGTCCTGTTGTACTCGGGGCGAAGAACTTCGTCGTCTGGGGCGGGATTGGCTTCGGCACGGCTCACCCGACAAACCTCGTGGTCGGCGGTGACCCCTCGGTCATGATTACGGGCATCCGCTGGCACGGCTGGGGTCGCGGGCGGGCATCGGGAGTCGGACGCTACGCGGTGGTGCGCTACGGCCGTGGCGGCAGCTACTACCGCAAGCACTTTCGTGCCGACCTGCGCGTGTCCGGTATCGGGACGTGCCACCCGAACGGCCCGCGAACTTATATGGCGTTGAAGGTCAGGGTCGCGCTCCAGCCGGGCCAGCGCCCGAGCTGGTACGAGGCGGACGGCAGCCACGGACTGTGCAGCTATCCGTAAAGCCGGCGTCAGGTCATGCGCCGGTAACGCCACACCGACAGTGGGATGAACACGGCGATGAGGCCGGCGATCCAGGCGATCGCGCCGCCGAGGGAGGATGGTGTTCCGGGGACGAGGGCCAGGGAGCGCGCTGCGTTCGCGGTCAGAGTGACGGGGCTTAGCCTTCGCGAACGCCTGCAGCCAGCTCGGCATGCTCGAGACGGGCACGAACACCGAGCTCGCGAACACGAGCGGAAACAGGATCACGAAGCCGGCCGATTGAGCGGCTTCGGCGCTACGCACTGTCAGCGCGACGAAGGCGAAGATCCAGCTCAGCGCGAGACCGAAGGCGCTGACAAGCGCTATGCACGCGACGGCCTGTGCGACGCCGGCCTGGAAGCGGAAGCCGATGATGTAGCCGACGATGATCATCAGCACGATGATCAGGACGTTGCGGACCAGGTCGGCCGTCGGTACGGCCGATGAGCACGGCAGACCGTGCCATCGGCATCGAGCGGAAGCGGTCGATCACGCCGAGCTTCAGGTCGTCGGACAGGCCTACTGCTGTCATGCTCGCCCGGAACGTCACCGACTGAACGAGGATGCCCGGCAACAGGTAGTCGATGTAGCTCACGCCGGGGGGCAGTGAGTGACTGATCGCGCCGCCGAACACGTAAGTGAACAGGAGCACGAACATGATCGGCTGGATCGTCGAGAACACCAGCAGGTCCGGTTGGCGGACGAAGTGGCGCAGGTTGCGCCCGCTGACCACCCGCGCGTCGGTGATGTCCGCGCGAAGCTTCCGCGGCGAGACGCGCCGCCACCGCGACGGTCGCTTCGCGGCCGGGCGCAGCGCCGCAGGGGCGCGAGCCGCGCGAACGCTCGGGCTGGTCGGATCAGGCTGCCCGTCACCGGTCGCGACTTCAGCCCCCGCCCCGTTCTCGCTCGGCGGCGCGCCTGTCAGCTGCAGAAACACGTCGTCGAGCGTCGGCCGGCGCAGCCCGAGATCGCTCACCGCGATTTCCGCCTTGCGTAGCACCGAGGCCGCATCCTCGATCATCTCGAGTCCATCCCGCGGCGCCGGAAGCGTCAGCTGCGCGAGCCGCTCGCCGGGCTCCGGCTCACCGCAACCTATCCCGGCCAGCGCCGCCCGTGCACTGTCCCGTTGCGCCGCGCTCACCAGCTCGACCTCCAGGATCTGCCCACCGACGCGGTCCTTGAGCTCGCTCCCCGTGCCCTGCGCGATCACCCGACCGTGGTCGATCACGGCGATCTGCTCGGCGAGCTGATCTGCCTCCTCGAGGTACTGGGTGGTGAGCAGAAGCGTCGTCCCCTCGCGGACGAGCTCGCGCACGACCGACCAGATCTCATTGCGGCTGCGCGGATCCAGCCCGGTCGTCGGCTCGTCTAAGAACAGCACGCGCGGGCGGGTGAGCAGGCTCGATGCGAGGTCGAGACGTCGCCGCATCCCACCGGAGTACGTGCGCGCCGGGCGGTCGGCGGCATCAGCCAGCTCGAAGCGCTCGAGCAGCTCGTTCGCGCGCCGGCGAGCATCCGCGGCCGAGAGGTCGAACAGCCGCCCGAACATCTGGAGGTTCTCCCGGCCCGTCAGCATCTCGTCGACCGCCGCGAACTGCCCGGCCAGCCCCAACAGCTCCCGCACCCCCGCGGCGTCACGGACGACGTCGCGGCCAAACACCTCGGCCGTCCCGGCATCCGGAGCCAACAGCGTGGCCAGCACCCGGACGAGAGTCGTCTTCCCCGCGCCGTTCGGTCCCAACAGCCCAAAGACCGTGGCCTCCTCGACGTCCAGGTCGACCCCGGCAAGCGCCGTGGTCGTCCGAAAACGCTTGACCACACCCTCGACATGGACAGCCGAATCAGGCATCACTCACTCTCCGAAGATGACCCGCCCGATCGCGGCGGCCGCTCGACCATCGGATCACGGTCGTCGACGGGCGGGTGGTCCCTCATCGCAAGGTACGGATGAATGGTCGCAGGCGAGCCGCGGACGCTCCTCGCCGGGGGGGTGATGCGTCATCGCCAGATCCCGGTGATTCGGCAGTTGTCGGTGATCACGAACCGCTGGGCGGGAATCCCGGGCGGGACGTCGTGTCCGGAGGTGTCCGTGAATCGAGCAGATCGCGGGCGTCCTGGTACGTCGCGGTTGGGGCTACTTACTCGAGGCAAGCGGGCTCGGGCACCTGACCGCCCTCGAGCCTCACCTCGAAGCCCGCTACCACGCAACGGCTCCAGAGCGTCTACGGCTTGCGCTGGAGGAGCTCGGGCCGATGTTCATCAAGCTGGGTCAGCTGCTTTCGACGCGCGCTGACCTACTCGGCGGAATTTCGGCTCGAGCTCGCGAAGCTGCAGGACGACCGCCGCATCTTCGGACCGAGGTCGTTCGGGAGCTCGTCCGGGCAACGCGAGCTCGGCAGCCGTGAGCGGCGCCCAGAGCCGCTGGCCCGCATCGATCGGCCAGGCATCAGGCGGCAGGCGATGCCGGACGGGACCGAGGTTGTCGTGAAGATTCGCCGGCCGGGAGCGATGGAGCAGGTCGAGCTCGACCTCGAGATCCTCGCGAACTGCGCCGCGCATGCGAGCCGTCGCCGTGCAGGTCGGCTCTACGGTCGTACCGTCACCTGGCCACCGAGCTCTCTCCAGCCTCGCTGGCCAGACGGGCCCGACAGGCAGGTGTTGATCTGGCCGAGCTTGCGGTGGACTTCCCCGGGCAGCTCGATCGCATTCTCGAGCTGGCGGCAAGCGGCGGGTTCGAGGTTCACCTGCGTACGGCTGAGCTCGAGCCGCTGGTCAGTCGCGCCGAGCGCCTGGCCAATCGGATCGCGGCCGCCGTGCTGGCCGCGGCGGTGATCGACGCCCTTGTGGAGCTGTCAGCTACTCGGACTCGCCCGCACAGCCGGCGACGGCTACGCCTGTCGACTGCGGTGGCGGGGCTCGGGGCGGTCGCCGGGGACGTGGCGCGGAGGCGACGGCGGCCGCAGGTTCGATGAACCCCGGCGTCACTTCAGCGGATCGCCGGTCGATCTGTCCAAAGCAGAGACGGGTAATAGTCGGTGACGATTTCGTCGAGCATCGCGAACCGGACGCCGATCCGCAGCATGCGCTCGGCGAGGGACCAGTCATGGGGAATTTCGAACAGCCAATCGGTGGAGTGCAGCGGGAGGCGACCTGCCGCGAGGGCCAGCGCGGTGTTGAACGGAGTGGTTCCGCCGACGAGCCACGCGTCTGAGGGATTGGTCGGATAAGGCCCCCGATACGGCAGATTTACGAACCGCAACCTCGAGTCCTGGAAGGAATTGACGACGTCCGCGGCTTCCGGATCTGCCCCATCGCCTACAACGATGCACTCGTAGTGCTCATAGGTTTGAGACAGCACCGACGGCAGGGCACGCTCGCGCAGCAACGCAAAGCGGTTGTAGGTGGAGACGATGATCGTCACCAGAGGCTCATCATCATCGAACGCCGCCGCGTATTCGTTCCCGGCGCGTAGCGCCCAAAGTCGCTCCCACGAGCGCGCGTCGTCGTCGCGGACGATACGCATGGCATGAAGCGCTCGGGCGTGTTGGTCGGCTGTGCGCGCCTCGAGCGCCTCGACTCTTTGCGCAGCGGCTGCAATCTCATCTCGACAGGCCTGTATCGCGACACCTAGCTCTGACGTCATGCCGATCAGCTGTTCGGCCCGAGCTCGTGCGGCGCGGAGGTCAGCACGCGCCGCGCGGACACGGTCCCACTGAACGCGAACCCCAGACAAGAGAGTGCTCATAGAGTGCCTCCGAGCCGCCGACAGCATCCCGCGGCCGAAAGATACCGAGCCAGCAAACCCCTGGCCGCGCAATCTCCGACCAGAGGAAGAGGTAAGCGATGAACTCCATGGCTGGATCGCCAGGCGTGCCCCACTTCGACGAAGCGGCGCTCAAACGCGGGGTAGGGAGCCTGCGGCATCCGCTCACGCGCGCGCTGCTGGCGTTGACGTTTACGACTGGCCTGGTCGATGCCGTCAGTTATCTAGCGCTCGGCCGGGTGTTCACAGCGAACATGACCGGGAATGTCGTTCTGCTCGGTTTCGGGATCGCCGGCAGCGGGGGGCTACCCGTGGTTGCCCCCATCGTCTCGCTCGGCGCGTTCCTCATCGGCGCCGGCGTCGGTGGCGTTCTGGTGAGACGCATGGCGGACCGTCATCCCGCCCTTGTGGCGCGCGCATTGGCAATTGAGACGTGCCTGCTCGTCCTCGCCGCCGTCGTCGCGGCCACGACAACGATCCATCCCGGCAACGCCTCGGCGTATGTGCTCATCGTTCTGATGGCGTCCGCCATGGGTGTCCGCAATGCGATCGCGCGGCACATCGCCGTGCCCGACCTCACCACGACCGTGCTGACGATGACGCTGACTGGCTTTGCGGCCGAATCACGACTCGCCGGGGGCTCTGGCAAAGGGTCCGTACGCAGGCTTGCCGCGGTTCTCGCGATGCTTGCGGGCGCAATCGCCGGTGCGTTGCTCTTGAAGGCCAGCGTGTTCGCTCCCTTGGGTCTCGCCGCCGTGCTGGCCCTCGCCACGTGGCTGGTGTATGTCCCTGCCGCGGTCCGCTTGGGCGGCAACGCGCAACGAGCACGCTGACCCGTTCGCTCGCTTTAGAAGCCGGGAGCGCGATATGGTCGGTGCCGCATGGTCATCGAGGGGCCGGCGGAGGTGTTGGTCGGCCGGCGCGTCGAGCGCGAGGTGCTGGAGCGGCTGCTTGAGGCGGTGCGCGGCGGCCAGAGCCGGGTCTTGGTGGTCTGTGGCGAGGCGGGGGTTGGTAAGACGGCGCTGGTGGAGTCCGCGATCGGGTCGGCGTCTGGGTTTCGGGTGGTGCGGGCGGGGGGTGTGGAGTCGGAGATGGAGTTAGCGTTCGCGGCGTTGCAGCAGTTGTGCGCGCCGATGCTCGATCGTCTGGACGGTCTTCCGGCTCCTCAGCGGAATGCGTTGGGGGTGGCGTTTGGGTTGCGTGCGGGGGATGCGCCGGATCGGTTTTTGGTGGGGTTGGCGGTGTTGAGCTTGTTGGCGGCGGTGGCCGGGGAGCGGCCGTTGGTGTGTGTGGTTGATGACGCGCAGTGGCTTGATCGGGCGTCGGCGCAGGCGCTGGTGTTCGTGGCGCGGCGGTTGTTGGCGGAGTCGGTCGGGCTGCTGTTCGTGGCGCGCGACCCGACCGAAGCGCTCACAGGATTCCGGGAGCTGGTGGTCGAGGGTCTGGGTGATGATGACGCGCGCGTGTTGTTGGGGTCGGTGGTGCGGGTGCCGTTGGATCGAGCGGGTGCGGGAGCGGCTGGTGGCGGAGACGCGCGGGAATCCGTTGGCGTTGTTGGAGTTGCCGCGGGGGTTGACGCCGGCGCAGCTGGCGGGTGGGTTTGGTTTGTTGGACGCGTCGGGGCTGTCGGGGCGGATCGAGGACAGCTTCCGTCGCAGGCTTCGCCGGACTCCCGGTCGATACCCGGCGGCTGTTGCTGGTGGCGGCGGCGGAGCCGGTCGGCGACCCGGTGCTGGTGTGGCGCGCGGCCGGGCGGCTCGGGATCGGGGTCCAGGCGGCGGCCGAGACCGATGGGTTGCTCGCGATCGGCGCGCGGGTGACGTTTCGTCACCCGCTGGTCCGCTCGGCGGTGTATCGAGCGGCGTCGCTGCAGGAGCGGCAGGTCGTGCATCGCGCGCTGGCGGACGCGACCGATCGTGCGGTCGATCCCGATCGCCGTGCTTGGCATCTCGCCCAGGCGACGTCCGGGCTTCGACGAGGATGTCGCGTCTGAGCTGGAGCGCTCGGCGGGCCGCGCTCAGGCGCGGGGTGGCCTGGCGGCAGCAGCCGCGTTTTTGGACCGTGCCGCCGCGCTGACGCCCGAGCCCGCGAGCAGGGCTGGGCGGGCGCTCGCCGCGGCCCAGGCCAAGCACCAGGCCGGTGCGTTCGACGCCGCACTCCGACTGGTTGTCGTCGCAGAGTCCGGACCGTTGACCGAGCTCCAGCGCGCGCAGATCGATCTGCTGCACGGTCAGATCGCGTTCGGGTTGAACCGCAGCAGCGACGCGCCGCCGTTGTTGCTGAAGGCCGCCAAGCGGCTGGAACCGCTCGATCACCGGCTCGCGCGGGAAACCTATCTGGAGGCGCTCACCGCCGTGTTCTTCCCGGGCCGGTTGGCGCCCGGCGGGAGCGTATTGGAGGCCGCGCGGGCTGCCAGGGCGGCGCCTCCATCGTCGCAACCTCCGCGCCCGTCTGACCTGCTGCTGGATGGCCTGGCGCTGCTGACCACGGAGGGATACGCCGCGGGAACGCCGACGTTGAGGAGGGCGGTCGACGCGTTCCGAGACGAGGACATGTCCAGAGGGGACGGCCGGCGGTGGCTGTGGCTCGCGTCTCGTGTCGCGGGATTTCTGTGGGACGACGAGGCCTGGGACGAGCTCTCTGCGCGCTTCGTCGGGCTCGCGCGTGATGCCGGTGCGCTGAGCGTGCTCCCGTTGGCATTGACGACACGCACCGGGGCGCATCTGTTCGCGGGGCGATTGGCCACGGCCTCTTCGCTCGTCGACGAGTTGGTGGCGGTCAACGAGGCCATAGGTGCCAGCCTCGCACCGTACGCAGCGCTGACATTGGCCGCCTTCCAGGGCCACGACGCCGAGGCCGTCCCGCTGATCGAGACGGCCACGAACGAGTTTTTGCGTCGGGGCGAGGGACAGGGGCTGACATTCATTCACTGGGCGACCGCTGTACTCCATAACGGCCGAGGCCGTTACGAGGAGGCGCTGGCCGCGGCGCAACAGGCCGCCGAGGACTCGCTTGAAGTACGACTCGCAGCGTGGGGGTTGGTCGAGCTGATCGAGGCGGCCGCCCGCAGCGGCGAGCCTGAGCTCGCGGCCGATACCCTCGGTCAGCTTTCGGAGACGACCGCGGCCAGTGGCACTGATTGGGCGCTCGGGATCGAGGCGCGCTCGCGGGCGCTGCTGAGCGAAGGCGAGGCCGCCGAGACGCTTTATCGCGAGGCGATTGAGGCGCTCGAGCGGACCCGGGTGCGGGTGGAGCTCGCGCGCGCCCATCTCGTCTACGGCGAGTGGCTGCGGCGCGAGCGTCGCCGGCTCGACGCGCGCGAGCAATTGCGTCACGGCGCACGAGCTGTTTACGGAGTTCGGGATGGAGGCGTTCGCCGATCGCGCCCGGGTCGAGCTCGAGGCGACCGGCGAGCACGCCCGCAAACGGACGCTCGAGACTCGCGACGACCTGACCCCCCAGGAGGCACAGATCTCGCGCCTCGCGGCCGACGGGGCCACCAATCAGGAGATCGCCGCGCAGTTGTTCATCAGCCCCAGCACGGTCGACTATCACCTCCGCAAGGCGTTTCGCAAGCTCGGGGTCAAGTCGCGCCACCAGCTCAAGCAGCAGCTCCTCCAGCCAGCGCACCCGCGCAACCCGCGGCTCGGAGGGACCTGACCGTCTAACAGCCTCGCCCGTGATCTTCTCAAGCCGGACCACCACTGCTCGCTCAGGCTGCTACTGCTAGCCGTCGCGCTCGCTCGTAAGCCTCGTCACGTCGACACGCGAGTTGACTTCGAGCTTTGCGAACACCTGCCGCAGGTGTGTGTTCACCGTGTGGGGCGATACGAAGAGTCGCTCGGCGATCTCACGATTGGTGAGGCCGCTGGCTACCAGCTGCGCGACGGCGAGCTCTGACTTTGTCATCGCCGCCCATCCTGTCGCTGGCTTGTCTGCAGTCGTGACCCGGCGTCGAATCCCGAGCTCGCGGAGGCGGCTTCGCAGTCTCGCTGCATCCCGGGTCGCTCCGGCCCGCGCGAACAGGACGAGAGCCCGGGTGAGAGCGTCGATCCCCGATTCTGCGGTTCCGTCGCGCTGGTGCGCCAGGCCGAGGTCCTCGCACGCCGCGGCAAGCGCAAGCGCGCGCGGGCTACGGGCGAACAGACGCACGGCCTCGGAGAGCTGGGTGGTATCTCCGTTGAGCAGCCCGCTGGCGTGGGCCGCCGTCGCGGCAAGGGAAGCAACGCCAGGGGAGAGCTCTGCGCGCCGGCTCGTGTCCGCAACGGCGCTCTCGGCCAGCGCGTGGTCGCCAACGGCGAGGGCGATCCGCACGATCTGCGGCTCATCGGCCAGATCCGGCCACAGCCGAGCGAGCACCTGCTTGCGCTCTGGTTCACCCGCGGCACAGAGCCACTCGTGAGCCTGCCGGGCGTCGCCGTCGGCTGTCGCCTGCAGACTCAACAGCCACGCGGCGTGACGCCGAACCCCCGGAGTGGTCTCGTTCAGCATCCCCTTGGCGATCTCGCTTGTCCAGCGAACCTGGCGCTCGTCACCGGTGTGAAGCGCCACTCGCCCCAGCGCCAGCACGCCAGTCGCGTGCATGACGGTGACGACCGGGGGTCCATGAGGATCGAACCGGCCGTCCAGCATTAGGGAGGCGTCCGCGAGGCGGCCCAGCTGCAAGAGGAGGTGGCCTCGCGTGATCTCGGCGACGTGCAGGAAGTCGGAAAACCCACGCTTGAGCGACTCGGTGATGAGTCCGTCGGTCTCCTGGAGCGCGTCGCGATCGCGATCGAGAGCGACGAATGTGTTCGCCCGCCACAACCGGGTCAGGAACTCGTCGAGCCCGTGCGCTTCCGCGAACCCTTCGCGGAGAACCGTCTCGAACAGCTCCAGCGCGCGGGCGAAGTGCCCGCCGACGAATTGAAGACCGCCCTCGCTTAACGCGAGCGGGAACCGGGCGACTGGGTCAAGACGGCCGCCAGCGGGCCCGGCCTCTGATACAAGGGCCCGCGCCTCCTGTGTCCGCCCACCAGCCAGGAGGTTGTAGGCCAGCTTTGCCATGTGCGCAAGGCGCAGATGCTCGGGTACACCCACCAGCTCCAACGCCTCCGTGCTGGCGTGCACCCTCACGTCCGGAGAGACCAGCCACATACCGGCGATGCCGAGACGCACTTCCGCCTCATCCTTCACCGGAAGCACGCGACGCATCGCGTTGTCCGCGAACGCCTTCGCCTCCTCGATCCGGCCCGCCGCGTGGAGCGACATCGCCGTCTGCACGACGAGTGGAGCGCGCAGAGGATGCCGTTCAGGTGCCAGCTCCAGCGCCCGCCGGCTGAGGTCCGCGCTCGCTCCTGGTTCTGTCGTCGCCAGCGCCTCGGCTGCCGCCAGGAGTGTCCTGATCGCGACCTCGTCCCCCGGCCCAGCGCCAGCCGCGAGCGCAATCGCGACTTCCACCGGCAATGCCCCCCTGGCGAGCATGACATCCGCGGCCTGCCGATCGAGCGCCCGGCGGGCCGACGGCGCACACGCACCGCGGACCGCTTCGCGGATCAGATCGTGCCGGAAGCCGAGCTCCTCTCCGCGCTCTTGCATGATGCCGGCCTGCATCAGTTCCTCAACCGCCGTCAGCAGCGACGCCGGGGAAAGGCCGAGCATCTCCGCCAACTCCGAGACCGAAAACGTTCGACCCAGCGAACCGGCGACCGTGGCGACTTGACGTGCCGAGTCGGACATTCGGCTCAGGCGCTCTCGCATGCTCGCCCGGACTCGCTCCGGAAGCCTGTTGTCAGTCAGCGTCGCGCGCCCAGAGTCGACTCGGACAAGACCCTCCTCTCGCAGACCCTCGAGCAGCTCCACGAGCAGGAACGGATTGCCGCCGGCCTCGCACGCCATCCGCACCAGCGTCTCATCGGGCTCCGCCTGCAGCAAATCCAGCAGGACCTGCGCCACCACGGCTTCGCCGAGCGGCTCGAGCACGAGCCTCCGTGCGCCCGCGTCGGCGAGATTCTCGACGGCGCTCCGAAGCTCCCCCGGGCCGTGATCCGGGCGCATCGCGAGAACCCATCCGATCGGAAGCGAGACCAGACGCGGTGGCAGCGCTCTCAATGCGGCTGCCGTGCCGCTGTCCGCCCACTGCACGTCATCCAGGAATATGAGCATTGGGCCGGCCAATGCGGAGCGCTCAAGCAGCGACTGCAGATCCTGCAGGCGCCAGTAGCGCTGCTCGGGCGCCGCGTGAAGGCTGCTCAGCCCAGCACGATCCAGCAACGGCTCCGGTCCATCGAACAGCGCCCTGAGCAGCGGCGCAAGCTCGGCCACGGACTCCGAAGGCTCAGCCGCGCCGATCCCAACCGGGAAACCCAGCCGGTGCGCCATCTTCTCGCCCTCGGCGAGCAGGCGGGTCTTTCCCATCCCGGCCGCTCCCTCGATCAGGAGAACCGCACCCGAACCCGAGCGCACCCGACTGAGAAGCTCGCCGAACGCTCCGAGCTCCGCGTCCCGGCCGCGGATCGTCACGCTGAACGCTGATGTCAGCGCCATAGTTGTTCCCGATCCTAACCCCCACCAGATTTCCGGCCCGGCCCCCTCGGAGCCGCCAAACTTGAGCTATGACACAAAGCTCGACGATGATGGACACCCCGCCGCGGTGAGCAAGGCCCCAGGCCATGTCCACGGTCGGGCGCGAGCCGGCGTCGACCGGTGGGCAGCCGGGCGGGCACTGCTGCTTGAGGCCGACCCGCGGATGGCGGAGCTGGTCAACGCGAAACCGGGCTTGGACCCCGACCGTCTCTTCGATGGTCTGCCGAACGACCTGTGGGGAGCGCTCGTGCTGCAGGTCATCGGGCAGCAGCTCTCGCTCGCGGCCGCGGCGGCGATCCTCACCCGGCTCGAGGCCCTCCAGGGCGGCCGGATGCCCACACCGGCCGAGCTCCTCGCGACCGACGCCGAGACGCTGCGCGGCATCGGGATGTCCCGCGCCAAAGCGGTCTACCTGCACGATCTTGCCGCCCGGCTCCAAGACGGCCGGCTGGATCCCGATCTCCTAAGCACCCTCGACGACGACGCCGCCCGGACTGCACTCACCGCGGTCAAGGGCGTCGGCCGGTTCACCGCCGAAGGAGTGCTGATGCTCGCGCTGCGCCGTCCCGACGTCTGGCCCGCCGCCGACCTCGCGCTCCGCCGCGCGGTCGAGCGAACCTGGCGACTCGAGCCTCCGGCGTCGGTCGAGCAGGTCGACGCGCTCGGGGAACGCTTCCGGCCGTGGCGCACACTCGCCGCCGCATACCTCTACTCGAGCGTCGAGTCATGAGCCGCGGCAAAGATCGACCCGAGCCATGATCGGGTGCCCGACCCCGGCGCGCGGTCGGTAGGCAGTCGCTCCTCGACAAAACATCACTCGTGCGTGCCATGCGCCACCTGATGACGCGGCGCATCCTTCGCAGAAATCACGAGCGAAGGAACACCCATGTCGACAGTCAGTCAAAGGGGTCTCGAAGGGCAACGGGCGCTGGTGACGGGCGCCACGTCGGGCATCGGCCGAGCGGTTGCGCTGCAGCTCGCCGACGATGGCGCCGAGGTCCTCGTCCACGGACGTGACGCGGCGCGCGGCGCCCAGACGATCCAGGAAATCACTGCCGGTGGCGGCAAGGCCACCTTCGTCGCAGCCGACATCGCCGATGCCGCCGATGTGCAGTGGTTGGCGAGCGAGGTAGGCGACGTCGACATCCTGATCAACAACGCGGGGATCTCGCTATTCGCCCCGACCGCAGAAGTCGACGTGGCCGCATTCGACAAGATGTTCGCGAGCAACGTCCGTGCGCCGTTTCTCCTTGTGGCAGCGCTCGCTCCCGGCATGGCGGCGAGGGGCCAAGGCAGCATCGTCAACGTCAGCAGCATGGCCGGCGGCGTTGGGCTTATGGGCGGCGCGGCCTACGGTGCGACGAAGGCGTCGCTTGAGGCGATGACACGCGCCTGGGCAGTCGAGTACAGCATGAGCGGCGTGCGGGTCAATGCGATCGCGCCGGGACCCGTCTACACCCCGACACCGTCAGGACCGGAGTTCATCACGGCGCTGGGCGAAACCACGCCGATGCACCGCGCCTCACAACCCGAGGAGATAGCCGCGGTCATCGCCTTCTTGGCCTCCCCGCGAGCGAGCTACATCACAGGCACGACCGTCGCCGCCGACGGTGGCCGCAGAGCGATCTAGACCTTGTTCGACCACATCACCCTCCGCGTCCCCGACCTCGCGGCCGCCACGCGGGCCTTCACGGCGGCGCTCGACGAGCTCGAGATCGAGCAGACGACGAGCTCACCGAGCTTCTCGGTCTGGGGGAACTTTGCCCTCACGCAGACCGACGACGAGCATCCGACCACTCGGCGCGTCCGCATCGCGTTCATCGCACCGACCCGCGCGGCGGTCGAGCGGTTCCGCCGAGCCGGCGTCCGAACCGGGCTCGTGGACGACGGGTCTGCAGGTCCGCGTGCCGATTACGGCGACAATTTCTATGCCGCGAGTCTCAAGGACCGCGCCGGCAACAGCTTCGAAGCCGTCCACCACGCCGGTCTGCGACCCCGCGGCAACATCGAGCACGCCGCCATCCGTGTCACCGACGTCGAGGCGTCGACCGCGTTCTATTCAACGATCGGGCCTGCGGCCAGCCTCACGATCCAGCGCCAAGCCGCTGACGGTGCTGCGTTCTCTCTCGGCGTATCAGGCGGTTTCCTTCTGCTCATCGGCGGCGAGCCGACCGGTGACGTCCACGTCGCCTTCTCGGGCGATGACGACGACGTGCGCCGGTTCCACGCCGACGCGACTCGGGCCGGATACCGAAGCAACGGCGAGCCGGGCGAGCGGCCCCGCTATCACGCCGGCTACTACGCCGCGTTCGTGCTCGACCCCGACGGCAACAACATCGAAGTCGTCAACCACCACCGTTAGCGTTCGGCGAGCATGTCTGCCCTGCTGGTGTCCGCGAGCAACCTAGAAGATCTCGTAGCCGGGCGTGAGGATCTGGCCCGGGTCGAACTCCTGCTTCAGCGCACCCAGCGCGGTACTGACAACGGACTCGACCTGGGAGTCTGCGATGAACGTCGTCAGCCACGGGTGCGGAAAGGACCACTGCCCGCGCGCGTCTAGCGTCGTCTCCAAGGCCGCGAAGCGGTTGAGGTAGTCGAAGTACTCGAGCGTCATCAGCTGCCGCCGGGCCGGGGCGTCGGACAGGCCGGCGAGCAGGGCGTCGTCGTCCGGCGGTGATGTCGCCGCTCGGTGCGGCCACGATCGCACCCTGCACCGAGTCGAACCGGTTATCGGCCGACAGGACTCGTGCGTCGTTCAGCGGCATCTTTCGTGGCAGCGATGGGTGCCGCTGCAGCGAGAAGTCGTACGTGTCGCTGCGTGCGATGTCGCTGCTGGTGGGAGCATCGACAATCGCAGCGACCGGCGGTGATCGAATCACGCGACGCGTAGTCGGCGACCAGGACGACTCGTAGTCGCGGGCGCGCTCAGGCGCGATCGCAGCTCGAGCACATCCCGGACACGACCACCTCGACGCTCTGGCCGGCGAAGCCGTGCTCGCCGGCCGCTCGCAGGAGCGGCTCGGCCTCCACGGGGTGATCGAGGTCCTCGATGCGTCCGCATTGCCGGCACACCATGTGCTGATGCGGGTCCACGCGTGGGTCATACAGCGCGGGACCGCCGCCGGCGTCGACGCGCCGAGCGAGACCGAGCTCGACCAGCAGCTCCAGCGTCGCGTAGACGGTGGGGATTGAGGTTCCGGGAAGCTCATCGCGGATCGACCGGCGAAGCTCGTCGGCGGTGGTGTGCCGGCCGCGACGGCGAAGCTCGCGCAGGATCACCAGCCGTTGGGGGGTTGCGCGCTGCCCGCGCGCGTGCAGGAGCGAGGTCAGATCCTGGCCGTGCGGCGTCTGGGGCAGCTTCGCTGGAAGGGTCGATCGGGTGCATGATCTCTTAGGTCATCCTGATACTACTAAGGCGGACCTAATTTTAACTGACTTGCTATTGTGAGCCGGGATGGTTGAGGCGATTTCCCAGTTGCGAAACGTCGACGAGCGGACGCTGGTGCTTCGGTACGTGCAGCCGGGCCTCGTCGGGTTGATCGACGGGACCCTGTCGACGCTGGCCCCGATCTTCGCCGCCGCGCTGATCTCCGGTTCTCACGCCGCGCTGTTCGTGGGGCTGGCAACCGCCGTCGGAGCGGGGATCAGCATGGGATTCTCAGAGGCCCTCTCCGATGACGGAAGCGAGACCGGCCGTGGATCGGCGGTCGCCCGCGGGTTCGTGACCGGGGTGATGACGGCGATCGGTGGCGTGTTCCACTCGCTGCCGTTCCTGATCTCCGAGGTCCACACGGCGCTGGTCGTGGCCGGTGTCGTGGTGGCGGTCGAGCTGACGGTCATCTCGCTGATCCGCAAGCGGTTTCTTGCCGTCTCGCTGCGGGTGAGCCTGCTGCAGGTGGCACTTGGGGGCGCGCTGATCGTCGCCGCCGGCGTCGTGCTTGGCAGCGCTTAGGCTTCCGACCAATTGGCCGGTGCCCAGCAGCTGACAAGCTGACGGCAAATCTGGGGCGCTGGCCTCCGAGCACGGGCTCGATCTCGACGTGGCGAGCATCCCGCGGCTGATCCAGGAGCACGGGCTCATGTAGCTCCTCGGCCGATGGATTCCGGCGCCTCGTCGGCTCTCTGCTCAAAACGACCCTTGGAGGGAAACCATGAGCATCCAGAGAGCCCTCGTCATCGGCGCCGGCAGCGGCGTCGGTCTCGCCACCGCTGACGCCCTGGCCGCGGCCGGCGTCGAGGTGGTGGCCTCCGGCCACGAACGCGACGCCACCGATCCCGCGGAGGTAGCCGCGCTGTTCACCGAGGCCGACCCTGACCTGGTCGTCATCGCCGCGGGCGCGCGCCCGCGGATGGCTTCGATCCAGGAGCAGACCTGGGAGTCGTTCTCGGCGCCCTGGAACGTCGACGTCAGGATCGCCTTCGAGGTCGGCCGCGCCGCGCTCGCCCGGCCGCTGCGACCGGGCTCGACCGTGCTGATCGTCTCCAGCGGCGCCGCGCTCGACGGCTCGCCGCTGTCGGGCGGATACGCGGGTGCGAAGCGAACCCAGATGTTCCTGGCCCGCTATCTCCAGCGAGACGCCGAAGCTCGCGAGCTCGGTATCCGATTCGTCGCGCTGGCGCCGCGCCAGCTCCTGGCCGGCACCGAGATCGGTGAGGCCGCTGCCGCCGCGTATGGGGGCGAGAACGGTGAGTCGGCCGACGCCTACATGCAGAGGCGGTTCCCCACGCCGCTGCACGCCACCGGGGTGGCCCGGGCGATCGTCTCGATCGCCTCGGGCGAGCAGCCGCCCGGAGCGACGCTCCTGACCGTGACCGCCGACGGGATCGAGCCGATCTGAGCCCAGCCTGGAAATCCGTGTCCGGTTTGAGCGATGGATTTCGGCGACGCGCCGGCTCTCAACTGCGGACAACGCATTTTCGAGAGGAGACGAACATGGGTACCAACACGAAGGCACTCACTCGGTGGGTCGTGATCCTCACGGGCATCGGGTCACTGATGGCGGCGCTCGACACGCTCGTGGTGGCGAGCGCGCTGAGCAAGATCCGGCTGGACCTCGGCGCCTCCGTCGAGCAGCTGGAGTGGACCGTCAACTCCTACAACCTGAGCTTCGCGGTGCTGCTGATCACCGGCGCGGCGCTCGGCGATCGATTCGGCCGGCGCCGGCTGTACGCGGCCGGGCTCGGCTTGTTCGCAGTCGCCTCGGCGGTTTGCGCGGTGGCGCCGAACGTCGGCGTGCTGATCGCCGCGCGGGCCGTGCAAGGCGCCGGCTCGGCCCTGATCATGCCGTTGGGCCTGGCCCTGTTGAGCTCGGCGTTCCCGCCCGAGAAGCGCGGCGCGGCGATCGGGATGTTCAGCGCGATCACCGGGCTCGCGGTCGCGAGCGGCCCGCTGATCGGCGGCGCGGTCGTGCAGGGGATCGACTGGCAGTGGATCTTCTGGCTGAACGTGCCGATTGCGCTGGTCTCGATCCCGCTGGTCCTGACCAAGATGAAGGAGAGCCGCGGCCCGGACACCGGGCTCGACCTGCGCGGCCTGGCGCTGGTGACGGCCGGCGCCCTGGGCGTCGTGTGGGCCCTGATGCGCGGCAACCAGGTCGGCTGGACGAGCGTCGAGACGATCGCCACCGGCGGGGCCGGGGCGGTGCTGCTGGCCGCATTCATCAGCTGGGAGCGCCGCGCTCGCGAGCCGATGCTGCCGATCGAGTTCTTCCGCTCGCGCGGGTTCTCGGCCGGCAACGCGGCGATCTTCTTTCAGTTCGCCTCGCTGATGGGTGCGGTGTTCTTCTTCGCCCAGTTGCTCCAGGTCGGCCAGGGCTACGGACCGCTCGGCGCCGGCCTGCGGCTGGTGCCGTGGACGGCGACGTTCATCACGATCGCTCCGATCGCCGGCGCGCTGAGCGACAAGATCGGCGAGCGCCCGCTGATGGTCGTCGGGCTCACCCTGCAGGCGGCCGGCATGGCTTGGCTGGCGCTGATCGCCGAGCCGAGCCTCCCCTACTCGCACATGCTGGCGCCGTTCATCGTGGCCGGCGTCGGGACCTCGATGGCGATCCCGGCGGCGCAGAACTCGGTCGTCGGGGCCATCGATGACGCCGCGATCGGCAAGGCGGCCGGCGCCAACAGCATGATGCGCGAGCTGGGCGGCGTGTTCGGCGTCGCGATCGCGGTCGCGGTGTTCGCGGCGGCCGGCAGCTACGTCTCGCCGGCGTCGTTCATCGACGGCTTCGGTCCGGCGATCGGCGTCGCCGCCGGGATCTCCCTCGCGGGTGCCGCCGCGGGCCTGGCGCTGCCCGGACGTGGACGCGCGCAACGCATCAGCGTCGTCCCCGCACTCGAGACGCACGCCTGACCTCGGCACGGGAGACTGGAGATCGGCCATGCATCAGAGCGCCAACGGAGCCATCGATCCCCGTGGGGCCTGCGTCAGCGCCGGCCCCCGGGCCGTCGTTCACCTCGAGCTCCACACTCGCGACCTCGCGGTGGCAAGCGATTTCTACGCCCGGCTCGTGGGCTGGCGGCCGGAGCGGATCGACACCGAGCACGGGTGCTATGTCGCACTCGGCCTCGGCGGGAACATCGACGGCGGCGTCGTCGCGTGCGGAACCGAGCGCCCGGTGTGGCTGCCGTACGTGGAAGTCGACCGGATCGACGCTGTCACAGAGCGCGCCCGACAGCTGGGCGCGTCGGTGCTGCTCGAGCCGCGCGAGGGACCGGCCGGCTGGCGCAGCGTCGTGGCATCAGCGGACGCCGGGCAGGTCGCTCTCTGGCAGCGGAAGGAGTGGCGATGACCGAGCAGCAACTGCTTGCGGCCGCCCGCAGCGGCGACGAGGACGCGTTCGCGCACCTGATCGAGCCCCACCGGCGTGAGCTCCACGCTCACTGCTACCGGATGCTCGGCTCGACGGCCGACGCCGAGGATGCGCTGCAGGACGCGCTCCTGGGAGCGTGGCGCGGGCTGCCGCGCTTCGAGGGACGCAGCTCGCTGCGGTCGTGGCTGTACACGATCGCGACCAACGCGTGCCTGCGGGCGATCGGACGCCGACCCAAGCGCGTGCTCCCGATCGACTATGGCCCACCGTCGGACCCGCACAACCCGACCGGCGAGCCACTGCTCGAATCGGTCTGGGTGCAGCCACTGCCCGACACGACGCTCGCGGACGCAACGACTCCGGACGCCCGCTACGAACAGCGCGAAGCGGTTGAGCTCGCGTTCATCGCCGCGCTCCAGCATCTGCCAGCCCGCCAGCGCGCGGTCCTGATCCTGCGCGACGTGCTCGGCTTCTCGGCTCGCGAGACGGCAAGGGCGCTCGACACGACCCCCGTCTCGATCGACAGCGCGCTGCAGCGCGCGCACCGGTCGGTTGACGCCCGCCTGCCCGAGCGCAGCCAGCAGGCGACATTGCGCTCCCTGGACGACGGCGACCTCAGGCAGGTCGTCGAGGGCTTCGTCACCGCGTGGGAGCGCGCGGACGTGGACGCGGTCGTCTCGATGCTCGTGGACGACGCTGTGCTCACGATGCCGCCGGAGCCGACCTGGTTTGCCGGGCGCGATGCGATCGGCGCGTTCCTGGCCGCCAATCCGTTGGCGGCGGACGCGCCGCGAATCCGGATGGTGCCGACCTGGGCCAACGGCCAGCTGGCGTTCGGCCACTACAGCTGGCGCGATGAGCGCAACGCGTTCATGCCCCACGCGATCACGGTCGTGGCGCTGCGCGAGGCGGAGGTCGCCGAGATGACGATCTTCAAGTACGCGGAGGCGTTCGAAGGGTTCGAGCTGCCCGAACGGATCCCCGGCGCCGATCCGAACGCGCGTAACCTGTCGCCGAAGTGCTGATCGACGGCAAGGCGTACGCCCAGGAGCTGACCGCGAACCTCCATGAGGAGCTGTCGCGACTGCATGCGGCCCCGGGCATCGCCACGCTGCTGGTGGGCGACGATCTCGCGGCGCAGGTTTACCAGCGGCGCATCGATCGTCACGCCCGGGAGGCCGGGATCGTGTCGCGGCCCGAGCAGCTGCCCGCCGACGCCACGCTCGGGCAGGTGATCGGGAAGATCGCCGAGATCGACGTGGACCCGGAGATCACCGGCATCCTCGTGTTGCGGCCGCTGCCGGCGCACCTCCCCGAGTCGCGGGTGTTCGCCGCGCTGCCGCCGCTCAAGGACGTCGAGGCGCTTCACCCGCTAAACGCCGGGCTGCTCTCCCTCGGCATGCCGCGGTTCGTCCCCTCGACGCCGGCGTCCGCATTCCACATGCTCGATCGGTACACGGCTTCGGTCGGCCGCGATCCGAGCACGGCCTACGACGGGGTCGACCTGGTGCTCGTCGGACGCTCGAATAACGTGGGCAAGCCGGCGGCGATCCTCGGCCTACAGCGCAACGCCACCGTGATCTCCGCCCACCACCACACCTACGACGCCGGTCGGCTCGCCGAGCACACGCTCGCCGCGGACATCCTGATCGTCGCGGTCGGTGTGCCGGGGCTGATCGGTGCCGACCTCGTGCGCGAGGGCGCGATCGTGATCGACATCGGGATCAACGCCGTCGAGCAGCCCGACGGATCGGTCCGCCTGGTCGGCGATGTGGACACCGCGGCCGTCGAGCAGGTCGCCGAGGCCGTGTCACCGGTCCCTGGCGGGGTCGGCCCGATCACCGACATCTGGGTGTTACGCAACACGGTGTCCGCTGCGCTGCTGCAGACTCAGCCGGCCGGCATGCTCGGTCGACTCGACCTGGCTACGTTGCCGCCCCTGACGGGCGCCCGCTGAGCGGTAACGGTTCATCGTCGCCTGAGCCACGACAGCACCTCGCCGGCGTGCTGGTTGGGCGGGAAGATCGGGTAGAACGCGTGCTCGATTCGCCCGTCGGTGACGATCAGCGTGAGCCGCCTGTACAGCTCCCGTCCGTCGACGGTGAACGTCGGCAGGCGCAGCGCGTCGCCGAGTTCGAGCCCCGGGTCGGAGAGGATCGCGAACGGGAGGCCGAGCCGTTCGGCGAGCTCGGCCTGGTAGCCGGTGTCCTGGGTGGACAGCCCGAACACGCGCATCGGCGCCGGCCTCGCGCAATTCAGCGTGGTGGTCGCGAAAGTCACACGCCTCGGTCGTGCAGCCTCGGGCTCCGGGGATCTCGTTCCAGCCGTCGGGCAGTTCGACGCCGGGCTGGCCGCTGAGCGGATAGATGTAGATCACCGTCGGGCCGCGGCCGAGACGATCGAGCGCGACCCGGTCGCCGGTGGTGCTGGCCAGGCTTATGTGCGGCATCGGCATGCCGGGCAGGTGGTCGGCGGCTCCGTCGTCCTCGGGCGCGGGCAGGTCGGGCGGCAGGCTCAGGTAGTCGGTCACGGAAGCCTCCTTGGATCCACGGGGGACGGCGACGATTCCTAGCACGTCGCCGACGGCGTCGTGGGTGATATGGGCATCGGCACGCAACGACCGGTCTGCGAGGATCATCCCCGCTGATGCCGACCGCTTCCTCGCCCGGGCCTGGGGCAGCCCCCGGGAGCGTGACTGCGATGGTCGTGCTGGTGGCGGCCGGAGCGGGATACGGCGGCGGCAACATCGGGCCCGCCACCACCGCGATCAGCCACGAGTTCGGGATATCGCTGTCCACGGTCGGCCTGACGATGACCGTGTTCTTCGCCGCGATCACGGTCGTCACGCTCGGCGCGGCGCCGATCGCCCACCGCCTCGGACCGCGGGTGTCGATCGTCCTCTGTTGCGTGCTGGCGGGCGTCGGGAACGTGATCTGCGCGGTCAGCCCCTGGTTCGCGGGCGTGCTGGTGGGACGAGCCGTGGTCGGTCTGGGAGCGGGCCTGGTGTTTGTGATCGTTCCGGTGGTGGCCCGCGCTAACGGCGGCGCGCGGCTCGTGGGGCTGTTCGGCGCCGCGGTCACGATCGGGGTCGCCGTGGCGCTGGGGATCGGCAGCGTGCTCGCCGACGCCGGCGTGAGCTGGCGCATCGGGTTCGCGATCTCGGCCGTGGTGGGGGCATCCGCGCTCGTGACGCTCCCGCGCCAGGTCACAGGTGGCGCGCAGCCCGCCCGCCGGAGCTCGGGCTTCCTCGGCCGGGCGCTGCGCGAGCCGGCGGTGTGGCGGCTGGTGATCCTGTTCATCGGCACCAACGGGATCGGGCTGGTGATCAGCACGTGGCTGATCCAGTACCTGGTCGGACACGGAGGCGACACGCTGTGGCTGGCGGGAGTGCTCGGGTTCGTGCTGTTCGCCGAGACCGCGCTGCTGCGCCAGGTCAGCGGGCGACTGGCGGAGGGCGGTCCCACCCAGCAGCGTCTGGCCGCGGTCAGCCCGCTGGTGTCGGCGCTCGGGCTGGCCGGACTGGCGTTCGACGCCGGTTCGCTGCCGTCGTTGCTGTGGGTGCTGATGATGGGCGTCGGGTTCGCGCTGCCCTACGCGGTCGTGATCGAGCGCGCCCAGCGGCTGTTTCCGGAGTCCGCGGCGGAGGTGATGGCGGTGATCCAGACCGGGCCCAACGTGGTTCCGATGGTGGTGATCCCGGTGGTCGGCTCGGCGCTCGACTCGGGTCACGGTCCGGCCGCGATGGCGGCGCTCGCGGCGTTCATGGCGATCGCCGCGCTGCTCAACGCCGGCCGCGGCGGCGCTACTGGAAGTAGATCAGCCGATACGCGAGATACGCGAACAGCAGCGCCATCAGCGACCACGTGATCGGCCAGCTGATCGTCCGCAGGAATGCCCGCTCGAAGTGGCCGACGAACAGGACGTAGCCGAACGTGATCGCGAGCAGGATCGCGTAACAGATCAGGGCCGGGATCGTGGAGAGCGCCAGGCCGAGGATCGGTGCGACCACGAACCCGAGCAGCACCCAGATGCCGATCGCCAGGAAGTCGACGGCCAGCCGCGTGCGCTCGCGGCCCACGATCGTCATGAACCCGGCGGCGCCGACCAGCGCCGCGACCATGTACACGCCGAGCTCCCAGTGAGAGTCGAACCCGAAGATGTCCCCCATCAGCCTGCCGCCGGCCCACAGCAGGCCCGGGATCACGAAGCACACCGCGACGCAGCAGGCGAACATGTCGGCCGTGGAATCCCACGGATTCCCGAACACCGGTCGCTGCGGGACCAACGCCTCCCTCAATGCCGCCGGCTGCAACGCGGCGCGCATCGAACCAGGGTCGTTTGTTCCCATCTCCATGTCTCGGCCTCCGCCGCGAATGGTAGGGAATCAGGGGTTCACGAAGGGGTGTGGTCGCGGCGGCGCCCCGGGCTCGCCGAGCGCTGGGGGCGTCCGTCGACGCGAGCTTCGGACATGCGGGCCGGAGGCGACAGCGGGATCCGTCCGTTGACGCGGGTTCCCTGGCCGGGATGTGAGTCCACGCTCAGCTTGCCGCCCACGCTGGTGATGCGGTCGCGCATGTTGACCATTCCCGCGCCGACGCGCGCGCTGTCGTGCCGGAACCCCGGGCCGTCGTCGGACACCGAGAAGCAGAGCTGCGAGTCGGTCTCGCGCAGCACGATCCGCGCCGACCGCGCCCCCGGGGCGTGCTTGGCGACGTTCTGCAGGGCCTCCACGCAGCAGAAGTAGACGGCCGAGGTGATCTCGCGCGGATAATCGCCGAGCCCCTCGACGCTGACGCTCGCCGACACCGGTGAGCGCAGCGCGGCGGATCGGACGGCAGAAGCAAGTCCCTGCTCGAGCAGCGTCGCGGGATAGATGCCGTGGGTCAGCGAGCGGATCTCGTCCAGCGCCTCCTCGACCTCGACCGCGAGCCCGCGCAGCGCGTTGGCCTCCACCGGGTCAGCGGTCCGCTCGGCCGCCAACCCGAGGTGGATGCAGAGCGCGACCAGGCGCTGCTGGGCGCCGTCATGGAGGTCACGCTCGATTCGCTCGCGCTCGCTGTCTGCCGCGGCCAGGATCCGCGACCGCGAGGCCTTGAGCTCGCGCACCATGCCGGCGGTGCGGGCCGCCACCCGGTCGCTGGCGAACGCCACCGAGGTCGCGGCCGCCGCCGACGCGATGAACGCGGTGTCGTCGCGCAGCGCGGCGTCGTGCACGATCGCCACCACCGGCGCCCCGCCGTCATGGACCTCCGTGAGCCAGCGACCGGAGCCTGCGACCGGCTCGGCGAGCGCCAGACCCGTGGCATCGAACCAGCGGCGCTGGCGTCCCGACCACGAGGCGATCTGCAGCTCGGGGTCCTGAAAGGCCTCGGCCACAAGATCGCGGACGAGCTCGGGTCCTGGCATTCGGCGCAAGCGACTGTTGACGGTGCGGATCCCCGCTCCGACGAACAGATGCCAGCGGACCAGGCCGACCAAGAACCCGACCGCGACCGCCGGTGTGGCGAACGCGGTCGCCCAGGCCGCGGCCTGCGTGGCGTCGGAATCAGCGGCGATCCGCCGCGACACGATGGCCACGATCCAGACCAGCAGCTGGACGATCATCGCGGCGAGCACGGGCGTCAGCGTGCGGCGCATCAGCGGCGTGGCGTCGCCGATCCGCACCGCGAGGCGACCTGCGACGAGCAGGAACACGATTCCCGTGAGCAGCTCGCGGGCCGGGATCAGCACGCCGTCGACGAACCCCGGCTGGTGATCGAGCGCCATGAAGGCGTTGCTGGGGCAGCCCTGGTAGCAGCTCGCCCAGGGCGATGGCGCGGGGAAGCGGTCCACGAACGGGACGCTCAGCAGGTACAACGAGAGAGTCACGAGCGCGAAGGCGACCAGCGCCCGATCGAACCGGCCCGTCACCCTCCCCTCGGGGAACGCCAGCACGGTGTAGACAAGCCCGATCTGGGCGACCCAGCCGGCTACACGGCCAATGCTGAACAGCACCGGCGAGGACGACGTCGACAGCGCCGCGAGGAACCACAGTCCGCCGAACGCCAGCAGCAGCCTGCCGAACCGCTCGTGCGCCGGGCGGCGCCACGCGTACAGGCCCACGGCGAGCGGGATCCCTACGATCACGCCGCGGGCAATCGCCTCGAGCACGGCTGTCTCGGTCGACGCGCTGGTGGTCGCCTCCGCGCCCGCGGCGGTCACGCCCACGGTGATCGCGACCGCGATCGTGGTGATCGACGCGATCAGCGCCGTGCCGAGCCAAGTCGGCGACGACTGCTCGCGCGCAGGTGCTCCATCGACCCGGCCGATGTTCGTTGTTGACATGTTTGCCCGCGTTGCCCGGTGCCCGTGCCCCGAGACCTGTTCGTAATAACACATGGGGGCACCCCAGGGCAAGCCGCGCACAGCTTCTGGTGCGCTCGGCCGCCGGGATTGCTAGGGCGTCAGCTCATAGGGGAACGCCCCGGTCAGGCGCTCGCCGCCGGACGCGGTCACCACCAGCAGATCCTCCACGCGACAGCCGCCCAAGCCGGAGGCCGAGGTCCCGGGCTCGACGGCGATCACGTCGCCTTCGATCAGCGTGTCGTGACCGGCCCGGCCAAGGTACGGCGCTTCGTGGACATCGAGCCCGACGCCGTGGCCGAGCGCGAAGTAGAAGCCCTCGCGCAGGGTCTCGCCGGGCTGCTTGGAGCGGCCCGTGGGGTAGCCCGCCGCCTCGAACACGTCGCAGGCGATCCCGTACAGCCGCGGACCCTCGGCGCCTACGGCCACGGCGCCGCAGGCCTGCTCGTGGGCGTCGAGCACGAGCCGGTACAGCTCGGCGATCGCGTCGCTGACCTCGCCCCTGACGAACGTGCGCGTCATGTCCGACCAGCAGCCGGACTCCTCGTCTTGGGGCCACAGGTCGATCTCGATCGGGACGTGCGCTGGCAGCGGGCCGGAGCCGGGTTCGTGGCCGCCCTCGAGCTCTGGGCCCATCGGCTTGACCATGATGTCGGCAGGAGCCGGCGCGCCCGCCCGTCCGCACACCTCGCGGATGCGCTCCCGCACCGCCTCCGAGGTGAGCGTCTCCCCGCCGAAGACCAGGCGGTCGCCGTCGATCGCGGACTCCCGGAGCATCGCCGCCGCCGCGCCCATCGCCGAGATCGCCGCGTCTGAGGCACGGCGGATTCCGGCCATCTCGGCGGCCGACTTGCGGCGCCGGCGTTCCACGAACAGATCGTCGTCAGGCGTCAGCTCCACTCCGGCCGCGCGCAGGCGGTCGGCCAGCGCGAGTGGGAACTCCGCCGGGACGGTGGCGGCGCGAAGGCCGAAGCGGTCGACGGCGCGCAGGCACAGCTCGAGGTCGATCGCGTGGTAGGACAAGCCCTGCTCGATCAGCTCGTCGCGACCGAGTTGCTCACCAAGAATGCGCTCCAGGCTGGAGTCGGCGCGGGCGATCCGTTGGTCCTCGAGCGCGTTGGTCAACACCGCGCGGCGCCCATCGGACTCCAGGTACAGGAACGGATCGCCGATCGCGACCGGCACCTCGTGGCGAAGCGCGGCCGCGGTCAGGGTGTCTCCATAGACAAGTACGTCCATCCGCCACAACCTAGCGTCAGTCGTCGAGGTCGGCGTCGTAGCCGATCGCGGCGGCAAGCCGCGGCGCGGTCGAGACCACGCGCGCGAGACCCACCGTCGGGGCGACCGCCACGAGCACGCCGACGATCTCAGATTCGGTGGCGCCGGCGTCCAGGGCCAGCTCGACGGTCCGGCGAAGCGAGGCCGTCCCGGCCCCGACGGCGAGCAGTGCGCCGAGCCGGACCAGCAGGTCGAGCTTCGGCACCAGCGCCGTCTCGACGCCGGGGCCCGAGCCGGTGGCCAGCACGGTGTCGACCAACCGTTCATCGTTCAACGCCAGGCGACGGAGGAGCTCTTCTGCCGGGTCCACGCAGCGTCCAACGTAGGTCCGGCTGCGGGTCTTCACATCCTCCGAAGCGGGTGATGCTCACACCCTCATCCCTTTGGGGTGATGAGCGGTCCAGGGCTTTGGAGTTCCATCGAGTGGGTGAACACGGACCTCGCGCGCTGGCAATTCGCCACCACGAGCATCTACCACTTTCTGTTCGTGCCCGTAACGATTGGGCTGGCGGTCCTGATCGCGTTGCTGCAAACGGCGTGGCACCGCTCCGGCAACCCCGAGCAGCGGCGGCTGGCTCGGTTTTTCGGCGTGCTGCTGCTGATCAACGTCGCGGTCGGCGTCGTGACGGGCCTGGTTCAGGAGTTCGAGTTCGGCATGAACTGGTCGGCCTACTCTCGGTTCGTCGGCGACGTGTTCGGCGCGCCGCTGGCGATGGAGGGGCTCGCCGCGTTCTTCCTCGAGTCGACGTTCCTGGGGCTGTGGATGTTCGGCTGGGACCGCCTGCCCAAGCGGATCCACCTGGCCTGCATCTGGCTGGTGGCGATTGGGTCGATGCTGTCGGCCGCATTCATCCTGGCGGCGAACTCGTGGATGCAGCACCCGGTCGGCTACTCGATCAACTCGACGACCCACCAGCCACAGCTCAACAACGTGCTGGCGCTGTTCACCAACCCGACGTTCCTGTGGGGTTACGTGCACGTGATCCTGGCTTCGGTGGTCACCGGGTGCATGGTGATGCTCGCGGTGTCGGCGTGGTACCTGCGCAAGGGGATCGAGGTGTCGGCGTTCAAGCGCTCGGCGACGCTGTCACTGGTGGTCGTGATCCCGACGCTCGCGCTGGCGCTGTTCGTGGGCAGCGAGTTGGGGGTGGTCGAAGCCAAGTACCAGCCGGTCAAGATCGCCGCCGCCGAGGCGCAATGGACCACGTGCCAGCCGTGCTCGTTCTCGGTCTTCCAGGTCGGCGGCGGCCGCCGGGACGAGACGCCCACGAAGGTGATCGCGATCCCCTACCTGCTGTCGTTCCTCGCCACGAACTCGTTCAAGGGCCAGGTCATCGGCCTCAACGAGCTTCAGCAGCAGTACACCAAGCAGTACGGCAAGGGCAACTACATCCCGAACGTGTTCATCCAGTACTGGTCGATGCGCGTGATGGCCTACCTGGCGGCCGCGCTGCTGGCTGTTCACCGTGTGGGGCGGCTGGCTGCTGCACCGCGACCGGCTGGACAAGTCACGGTGGTTTTTGCGGATCGCGGTGTGGGCAGTGGTGGCGCCGTTCCTGATGAACACCGCCGGCTGGATGCTGACCGAGAACGGCCGCCAGCCGTGGATCGTGCAGGGCCTGATGAAGACCGTGGTCGGCGTATCGCCGTCGGTGAGCGCAACCGACATCTGGATCAGCCTGATCGTGTTCGTGCTGATCTACATCGTGCTGGGGGCGGCCGACCTGAAGCTGATGCTGCTCTACGCCAAGAAGGGGCTGCCCGGCGAGGGCGGCAAGCGCGCCGAAGAGGAGTCGGGTGCGGTCCCCGACGACACGGTCCCCGGAATGGCGTACTAGGACCGCGGCGATGCTCCAGCTCCACACCCTCTGGTTCATCATCATCGCGTTCTTCTGGACCGGCTTCTTCGTGCTGGAGGGGTTCGACTTCGGCGTGGGGATGCTGCACGCGATCGTCGGCCGGACCGACGAGGAGCGCAACGCCGCGCTGGAGTCGATCGGGCCGTTCTGGGACGGCAACGAGGTCTGGCTGGTCGTCGCCGGCGCGGGAACGTTCGCGGCGTTCCCGGGCTGGTACGCGACGATGTTCTCGGCGCTGTACCTGGCGCTGGTGGTGGTCCTGGCCGCGCTGATGGCAAGGGGCGTGTCGCTCGAGTTCCGCGACAAGCTCACCAACCTGCGGTGGCGCCGCGCGTGGAAGTGGGCGACGATCGTGGGCAGCGCCCTGATCCCGCTGCTGATCGGGGTCGCCCTCGGCGACCTCCTGCACGGCCTGCCGATCGACTCCAGCCACGAGTACACCGGCAACTTCATCGACCTGTTGACCCCGTACGGCCTGTGGACCGGCGCCACGCTGGTGATCCTGTCGCTGCTTCACGGCGCGACGTTCCTGATGCTCAAGACCACCGGCGACGTCCGCGCGCGCTCAGCCGTCGCGGCTCGCATCCTCGTGTGGCCGTCGCTGGGCGCGATCCTCGGGTTCATGATCTGGACCCGCACGATCTCGGGCGAGCACTTCCCGAGCACGCTGATCGTGCTCGGTGTGCTTGCGGTACTCGGCGCCGGCTACCTGATCCACGCCCGGCAGGAGGGCCTCGCGTTCGCCGCCTCGGCCGTCTCGATCGGCGTCTGCCTGGTCTCGATCTTCGTCGCTCTGTACCCCAATGTGCTCGTCTCCTCGACGAACTCCGCCTACAACCTGACCGTGTCGAACTCGGCCTCGGGGCACTACGCGCTCGTGGTGATGACCGTTGTCGCGCTGTTGGTATCGCCGGTCGTGCTGCTGTACCAGGGCTGGTCGTTTCACGTGTTCCGCGCCCGCGTCGGCGCCGGGCCGCAGAAGCCCCCCGAGGCTCCGCCGGCTGAGCCGGCGGCCGCCCCGGCAGACAGCTAGCGACAACGTCCCACTCGAGCGCTCTGGGCGCCACCGTGGGACGTTCGCCACGTGGGACGTGATCAACGTCCCAGGCTAACCCTGGAAGGCCTCGGATGGGGCGTTAGCGTCGCCGCCCGAGGCCCGGGGCGGAGGGGCCCGGGGCGATCTGTGGTCCGGGGCGACCGCGTCTCAGCCGCGCGGGGACGAGGCGGCGACCAGGTCGTCGTCGTCCCAATCGATGATCGCGGCGTCGCCGCGGTCGAGCACGTGGGGGCCGCCGGTCTTCGAGAAGCCGTCCCAGGCCCAGTCGACGAACGCCTCGATCTTCGCCTTGGTCCCGGTCATCAGGCTGGCGTGCACGCCGAGCCAGGCCATGTGCGCCAGCTCGCCGTGGATCTCGTGGTGGCGCTTGCCGACCTCGGCGATCGCGGCGCCGCGGCCGATCATCGCCATGATCCCCTTGTCGTGGTAGGCGAACGGCTTGCGCGGCTTGCCGGCGAAGTCGGCGAGGATGTTGTCGGCGGCCCACTGACCGCTCTGCAGGGCGACCGAGCCGAGCTGCGGCAGCGGGCCGTCGGGACTGGGGATGTTGGCCACGTCGCCGATCGCGTACACGTTCTCGCGGCCGGCCAGCGTCAGGTCGACGTCGACATCGAAACGACCGCCCTTGCCCTGCGGCGTCCCACAACCGGCGGCGAGCGCAGCGGCCTCGATGCCGCCCCCCCACACGACGCAGCGAGTGGGGATGATCGAGCCGTCGGACAGGCTCGCGTGGCCGGTACCCACCTCGGTGACGCCGGTACCGAGATGAATCTGCACGCCCTTCTCGCCGAGCACCTTGGACACGTAGCCGTGGGCGCTGTCGGAGAAGGGCTTGAGCAGCGCATCGCCGTGGTCGACCAGATGGACGGCGGCCATCCCGGCTTCGATCGCGTTGTACTCGGCCGGCACCGTGATCGAGATCATGTCGCCGATCGCGCCGGCGACCTCGACTCCGGTCGGGCCCCCGCCGACGATCACGAAGTTCAGCCCCCCGCGGTCCACCAGCTCGGGACGGCGGTCGACGTACTCGAGCAGCCCGAGCACACGGGACCGGAGCTTCGTGGCGTCATCGAGCGAGTACAGAGGGAACGAATGCTCCGGCGCGCCCGAGGTGCCGAAGAAGTTCGGCTGCGAACCCGCCGCGAGCACCAGCGCGTCGGCGCCCCAGGTGTCTCCGTTACGCGCGGTCACGATGCGCGACGCGGGATCGATCTCGACAATGTCGGCGAGCTTGACGTCGACGTTGTCCTCGTTGGCAAACACGGTGCGCAGCGAGTTGGCGATGTCGCTGGGGGCCAGCTGCGAGGTGGCGACCTGGTAGAGCAGCGGCTGGAACTGGTGATAGTTGTTGCGGTCGATCAGCGTGACGTCGACCTCGTCGTGCTTGGACAGGCGCTCGGCGCAGCCCAGCCCGGCGAAGCCGCCGCCGACGATTACGACGTGCTTGCGGTCGTCGCTCATGAGCTGACCGCGGTCGCGCCCGCCGACGGCACCGCGGCGCCCATCCGCTCGAGCAGATGATCGCCGACCCGCACCGCGTTGGCCATCGCGGTCAGCGCCGGGTTCACCGCGCCGATGCTCGGGAAGAAGCTCGTGTCGACCACGTACAGGTTGTCGAGCTCGTGCGCCTTGCAGTTGGCATCGAGCACCGACGTCTGGGGGTCTGAGCCGAACCGGACCGTGCCCGCCTGGTGGGCGCAGCCCGCGATCGGGATCTCGTTCTTCAGATACGCGTTATGGGGGAGCAGGTGGTGGTGGTGCATGTCGAGGTCCGCCAGCATCGACTTGAGCTGGTTGTAGAGGCGCTTCTTGGGCTCGTCGTTGGACGCGGTGTAGGCGATCGTGATCGTGCCCTCGCCGTCGACGCTGACCCGGTTGTCGGGACGCGGCAGGTCCTCGGTCGACAGCCAGAAGTCGACCGCGTGCTTGGCCACGTCGCGCAGCGTCCAGCTCGGGGCGAGCGCCGTCTCGCCGGGCTTCTCGCCGCGGAACATCGGCGCCTGCGACTTGCCGACCATCTGGATGTTCCCCATCGGGAAGTCGAAGTCCGGTCCGCTGAAATAGAAGTCGTTGATCCCCAGCGTCTTCTGGAAGACCGTCGGGTTCTCCTCGCGCGACAGTGCCAGCACCGCCTGGCTGTTATGGAACATGTAGTTGCGACCGACCTGATCTGAGCCGTTGGCCAGTCCGGCCGGGTGCTTGTCGGTCGCCGACATCAGCAGCAGCCGCGCGGAGTTGGCCGCGCCACACGAGACGACCACGATGTCGCCGGTAACCGTCTCGGTGGCACCATCGCGGTTGACCGTGACCCCGGTGACCGCGGTGCCGTCGTCGCTCGTGCTCAGCCGCACTGCCTCGGAGTTGATCCACAGCTCGACGTTGGAATGCTCGATCGCGGGTCGTACTCCCAGCACCTCCGCGTCGGACTTGGCGTGGACGATGCACGGGAAGCCGTCGCAGTTGTCGCAGCGCATGCACGCGCTGAACGGCATGTTCTGCTCGTCGAGCATCACCCCGCACGGCGCGTGGAACGGATGGTGGCCGTGCGCCGCGAGATCGTCGGAGAGCTTCTGGATCCGGGGCTCGTGGCTCACCGCGGGGAACGGATACGGGGCGCTGGCCGGCGGCTCGGTCGGGTCCTCGCCCCGGGCTCCGTGCACCTGGTAGTAGCCCTCCGCGAGCGTGTAGTACGGCTCCATCTCCTCGTAGCCGATCGGCCACGCGGGCGAGATCCCGTCGTGGTGGCGCAGCTCGCCGAAGTCCTCGGCGCGCAGCCGGTACAGCGCCGCACCGTACATCTTCGTCGCACCCCCGACGAAGTAGTGGACATCGGGATGGAAGACCTCGCCGTTCTCGTAGCGCCACATGTCGGTGCTGACGTAGCGGCCGTTGACGAACACCTCCTCGGCGGACACGTTCTGGGGCTCGCGCGGCAGCCAGCCGCCGCGCTCGAGCAGCAGCACGCGCTTGCCCGAGGGAGCCAGGTGGCGGGCGAGCGTCCCGCCGCCGGCTCCCGTTCCGATGATGATCACGTCGTAGTGAGACATGCCGGTCCTCCTAGGGCGCCTTGGGGATCGATCGCGCGAGCGCGCTTGAGCTGGGCGGCCCGAGTCCCTCCAGCGCGAGCTGCTCGGCGAGGATGATCCGCGCTGACGCCTCGATCAGCGCGAGGTGCGAGAACGCCTGGGGGAAGTTCCCGAGGTGGCGGTCGGTGGCGGCGTCGAATTCCTCGGCGTAGAGCCCGAGTGGTGACGCGATCCGCAGCAGGCGCTCCATCAGGTCGTGCGCTCGCTGGGCCTCGCCGACGATCGACAGCGCCGACACCAGCCAGAACGAGCAGATCAGGAACGTCCCCTCCTTGCCGGAGAGTCCGTCGTCGGTCTCGGTGGTTTTGTACCGCAGCACGTAGCCGTTCTCGGTCAGCTCGTCGGCGATCGCCAGCACCGAAGCGTGCAGCCGCGGATCGTCTCCGGGGAGGAACCCGAAGCTCGCCGCCAGCAGCGTGGAGGCGTCGAGCGCGTCGGTGTCGTAGTGCTGGCGCAGCACACCGTCGCTGCGAAGCCCGTGCTCGAGGATGTCGGCGTGGATCTCCTCGGCGGTCGCGCCCCACGTCTTCGCGAGGTCGCGATCACCGCGGATCTCGGCCAGCTTGGAGGCGCGGTCGAGCGCCACCCAGGACATCAGCTTCGAGGAGACGTAGTGCTGGGGCTTCCCGCGAGCCTCCCAGATCCCTTGGTCGGGGTCGCGCCAGCGCGCGGTGGCGCACTTGGCCTGCGCCTCGACGATCGGCCACAGCCGACGCGGAAGCCGCTGGCTGTGGACGGTGTGCTTGAGGATCGAGTCCAGCACCGCCCCGTAGACGTCGTTCTGGCGCTGGTCGTAGGCGCCGTTGCCGATCCGCACGGGGCTCGCCCCGGCGTACCCGGAGAGCTCATCGCGAAACGACTCGGTGAGGTCGCGCCTCCCGTCGATCCCATACATGATCTGGAGCCCGCCGTCGTCGTTGGGCTCGACGTCGGCCACGAACTGCATGAACTCGTCGGCTTCCCAGTCGAGCCCGAGCAGGTGCAGCGCCTGCAGCGTGAACGTGCTGTCGCGCATCCACGTGTAGCGGTAGTCCCAGTTGCGCTCGCCGCCGGGGGTCTCGGGCAGCGAGGTCGTCAGCGCCGCGACGGTCGCGCCGGTCGGCATGTAGGTCAGGCCCTTGATCGTCAGCGCCGAGCGCTGGATCGCCTCCCGCCAGCGGTGGTCGGCGAACGGGCGCGCGCGCCCGAGCCAGCGTCGCCAGAACCGCACGGTCGTGTCGAGCCTCTCGGTCGCCTCGGCGACCGTCGCGGGGCCGCGCAAGTCGCCCTCCCACGAAAGCGCGGCGAACGCCATCTCGCCGGGCCCGAGCGTGTGCCGGGCGCGGACCCGGCTGACCTCGACGCCGAGCTCGAGATCGGTGTGCAGCCGGATCGTCTGCCCGGCGCCGGTGGCGTCGGCCTTATGGCGGCTGCCCTCGACGAGCGTCCACTCGGCCGGGGTGCGCCCGTAGTCGAACGCCGGCTCGCACACGAGCTCGATCTGGACCTCGCCCTCCAGGCACCGGACCGTCCGGACCAGCATGTGGTCGGCGTCCTCGTCGTTGGGCGGTCGGGTGTGCGGCGTGACCGTGTCCTCGCACACCGTCGGACCTAGCGTCAGTGCGTCGCGCACCTCAACCCAGCCCCCGGGCGTCTTCCACGTGGTCATCAGGACGTTGGTCCCGGCCTCGTAATGACGCGCCGACGGGACCGTCGTGCCGAACGGGGCCAGTCGGAACAGGCCCGCCTCGCGGTCCAGCAGCGTCCCGAACACGCTCGGCGAGTCAAACCGCGGGACGCACAGCCAGTCGATCGAGCCGTCCGGCGCGAGCAGCGCTCCGGTGTGGCAGTCCGACAGGAACGAGTAGTCGGCGATCGGCGGGAACGGCGACGGCGCCGCGGCGCTCTGGATCTCGACGGGCTCCTGCTTGGGCGCCTTGCCGCGCCCGTCCTTCTTGGCCTGCTGCTTGTCGGTCGCGCTCATGACGCCACCCACGGTCCCATCCAGCTGCCAACGCCGGCGAGCAGCTCGTCGGCCTCCTTCGGCCCCCAGGAATCCGGCGCATATCGGTGCACCGGTGGTGGATGCTCGATCAGCGGGCGCAGGATCCGCCATGTCTCCTCGACGCTGTCCTGACGGGTGAAGGGAGCACTGTCGCCCACGATCGCCGCGTTCAGGAGGACCTCATACGGGGTGGGGCCCTCGCCACCCTCCTGCTCGAACTCCATGTCGAGCGTGATCTCCTCGGGACCCGCCCGATCGGCGCGGTGCGCGTCGACGATCAGGCGGATGCCGGTAATCGGGTCGAGCTTGACGATCAGCTGACTCTGGATCGGCGGGCGGCGCCCGGCAGACGACAGAAACCCGAGCCGCGGCGGGCGCTTGAACACGAGCCGGACCTCGGTCTGGGTGGTTGGCAGACGCTTGCCCGTGCGGATGAACCACGGCACGCCGGCCCAGCGCCAGTTGTCGATCTCGAGCCGCAGCGCCGCGTAGGTCTCGGTCGTCGAGTCGGGCGCGACCCCCGGGATGTTCAGGTAGCCGTCGTACTGACCGCGGACGTAGTGTTGCGGGTCGGCGTCGGCCATCGAACGAAACAACGCGTACTTGGCGTCCTTCAGCGTGGCCGCGTCGTCGCCGGCGGGCGCCTCCATCGCGGCGGACGCGAGCAGCTGCATCAGGTGGTTGACGACCACGTCCTCGAGCGCGCCGACCGGGTCGTAGAAGTGTCCCCGGTCCTCGACGCCGAAGCTCTCGGCCATCGTGATCTGCACGCTCTCGATGTGGTTGCGGTTCCACAGCGGCTCGAGCGTCGAGTTGGCGAATCGCAGGTACAGAAACTCCTGGAGCCCCATCTTGCCGAGGAAGTGATCGATCCGGTACAGCTGCGACTCGTCGATGTACTGGTGGATATCGGCCGCGAGTGCGCGCGCCGACTCGAGGTCGTGGCCGAAGGGCTTCTCGACGACCACCCGCGCGTTGTCGGTGAGCCCTGCCTCGGACAGTCCCTTGATCACGGTGGCGAACAGGAACGGCGGGATCTCCAGGTAGAACACCGGCGTCCGGGCGCCCGAGATCGCCTGCGCGACGCGGGAGAACGTGTCTGCCTTCGTGAAGTCTCCGTGGACATAGGCCAGCCGGTCGGAGAGCCGCCGGAACACGTCCTCGTCGATCTGCTCGCCGCAATCCTCGATGCACTTGCGCGCGTGGTCGCGGAGCTGCTGCACCGTCCAGTCGTCGCCCGCCACGCCGACGATCGGGCAGTTCAGCAGGCCCCTGCGCTCGAGCCGGTAGAGCGAGTGGAATGTCATCACCTTCGCCAGGTCTCCGGTGATGCCGAAGATCACGAGCGCGTCCGCGGCCCGGTCCGCCGTGGACGCGCTGGTCGCGTCGCTCGGCTCCTGATGTGTGGCAACTGCCATTTCGGTCTCCTTGTCGCGGCCGGGGAGCGGTGCCTCGGCAAGTCGCTGGTGACACCAAGCTAGACGTGCCCCGGCGCTCCATCATCACCCGGTTCGGATGAACTCCCCGGCGCGGGCGCAGATAGTGTCCCGGGCAATGGGAAAGCCCCGTGTGGTCGTGGCTGGGAGGGTGCCCGCGGCGGGCGTCGACCTCCTCAGGGAGCGCTACGCGGTCGAGGTCGCCGACCAGCGCCCGCGCGAGGCCCTGCTCGAGCGGCTGGCGGGCGTCGCCGCGATCGTCACCCCGACCGCGGTCGCAGTCGACGAGGAGCTGCTCGACAGCGCCGGCGACTCGCTGAAGGTCGTGGCGAACTTCGGCGTCGGCTACGACAACATCGATCTGGAGGCGATCCGCCGCCGGGGCCTGCGCGCCACCAACACCCCCGACGTGCTGAACGGGGCGACGGCGGAGCTGGCGGTCACGTTGATGCTCGCTGCCGCCCGCCGCGTGGCCGAGGGGGACGCGCTGGTCCGCGGCGGGGAGTGGCGAGGGCTCCAGCCCGACGAGTTCCTCGGGCGCGGCCTGATCGGCGCGACCGTCGGGATCGTCGGCTTTGGCCGGATCGGTCGCCGGGTGGAGCGGCTGCTGCGCGGCTTCGACGTGCGCGTCCTGTTCACCGACGGCTCCGGGTCCGCCTATGACGGCCCGGCCGAGCGTGTCGCGCTGACCGAGCTGCTGGCGCAGTCGGACTTCGTCACGCTCCACGCGCCGCTGACGCCGGAGACAACCCACCTGATCGACGCCGTGGCCCTGTCGCAGATGAAGCCCGGCGCGATCCTGGTCAACGCCGGCCGCGGTCCGCTTGTCGACACCGACGCGCTGATCGAGGCGCTGCGCTCGGGTCGCCTGGGCGCAGCCGGGCTGGACGTCTACGAGGACGAGCCCGACGTTCCAGTGCAGCTGCGCGAGCTGCCGAACACGGTGTTGCTGCCCCACATCGGATCGGCGACCGACGCCGCGCGCGGGGCGATGGCGAAGCTCGCCGCCGCGAACGTGATCGCGGTGATCGAGGGCCTCGAACCGCCGTCGCCGCTGGTCTGAGATGCGCGAGGTAGACGTCACCGCCGAGGAGTTCAGCTCGATGTTCTCGCGGCTGTCGAACTGGGGTAGGTGGGGTCCCGACGACGAGCGCGGCACCCTGAACCTGTTGACGTCAGAGCGCGTCGCCGCTGCCAGCCGGCTGGTCCGCGACGGGGTCAGCGTGTCGCTGAGCCTGCCGCTGAACACGCTCGCGGCGGTACACAATCCGACCCCCGCCGATCACCACATGACGATGCTCGGCACGACCGCGGAGGCCAGCGAGCCGGTGCACTTCATCAAGGACTACGTCGGCCTGGACTACCACAACGACGGCCATACACACATCGACGCGCTCTGCCACGTCGCCTACGACGGCTGGCTGTACAACGGCCGCTCAGAGGCCGACGTGACCCCCGACGGAGCGTCTGTCGACGCGATCGACGCGCTCAAGGATGGGCTGGTCGGGCGCGGGGTGCTGCTCGACGTGCCGGCCGTCCGTCAGGTCGACTGGCTCGAGCCCGGCGAGCACATCTTCGGCGAGGACCTCGAGCGGGCCGAGCGGCGTCAGGAGGTGTCCGTGGGCGAAGGAGACATCCTCCTGGTGCGCACCGGACACGTCCGCCGGCTGGCCGAGTGCGGGCCCTGGAACACGCCCGAGCTCAAGGCTGGACTGCATCCCTCGGCGATGGAGTTCGTGGCCGACCGCGGCGTCGCGGCGCTGGGCTCGGACGGCAACAACGACACTGCGCCGAGCACCACCGAGGGCGTCGGCTTCCCGATCCACGTGCTCGCGATCGCGGCGATGGGGATCCATCTGCTCGACTACCTGCAGCTCGAGGACCTGCGCGCGGCCTGCGAGCGCTCCGGCCGCTGGGAGTTCATGTTCACGGCCGCGCCGCTGCGGATCGTCGGCGGCACCGGCTCCCCTCTGAACCCGGTGGCGGTGCTGTGATGGCCGACGGCTACCACGTCGAGACGACCGAGGTCGATGGCCGGGCCGCGTGCGTGCTGCACGACGACCGCGCCGACCTGCACGGGACGTGGGTGCCCGGGGCGGGGATGCTGGGCGCGTCGCTGGTCCACCGCGGCGAGGAGCTGCTGTGGCAGGGCGCCGGGGTGGGCGCCTACGCGCGCGACCGCACGTTCATGGGGATCCCGTTCCTGTACCCGTGGGCCAACCGCCTGTCGGGCTTGCACTACCGCAGCGGGGGTCACGACGTCACGCTCGATCCCGCATCGTCGCTGTTCAAGCTCGACCCGAACGGACTGCCGATCCACGGTCTGCTCAACGGCGACCCGGGGTGGTCGGTCCAGGCGCTGACCGCCGATGACGGCGGCGCGCGCCTGACCGCCGCGTTCGAATTCGACCGCCCGGAGCTGCTGAGCGCCTTCCCGTTCGCCCACCGGGTGGAGTTCGAGGTAGGCGTCGCCGACGGCGTGGTGGCCGTCACGACCACGGTGATCGCCAGCGGGGGAGAGGCGGTGCCGGTGGCGTTCGGCTTTCACCCCTACCTCCAGCTGCCCGGCGCGCCCCGGGCCGAGTGGGAGGTCTCGTTCCCGGTGCACGGTCACCTGCTGCTCGACGACCACGCGATCCCGACCGGCGAGGCCGAGGAGATCGACGGACTGTACGGCCCGATCGGTGACCGGACCTGGGACGACGCGTTCGACCAGCTCGAGCCCCCGCCCCGGTTCGAGGTTGCGGCCGGCGCGCGGACGATCTCGGTCCACTACGACGACGGGTACCCGGTGGCCCAGGTGTTCGCGCCGCCCGGTCAGGAGTACATCTGCGCCGAGCCGATGACCGCCCCGACGAACGCGCTCGTCCAGGGTGATGACGCGCACCCTTGGGCGCCGGCGGGCGGGCGCTGGAGCGCCCGGTTCAGGATCGGTTGCTCAAGGCGTCAGTGAGGCCACGAGTTCAGCGGCCGGTCTGACGTCGGTCAGCTCGGCGATGCGGTCGCTCGCATACAGCGGCCGGCGGTCGAGCACTTCGGCGGGGTCGTCGACGCACGGCGACTGCGGGCTCAGCGGCTTGGATTCGCCGGCGGCGGCGCGCTCGGTCGCGGCGTTGGGGATCACCCGGTGCGGCGCGTCGGGCCAGCCGCGTCCGAACAGCTCGGTGATCACGGTCGTGTCGGCCTCGAGGCATCGCTGCTTGTAGCCGGGATGGGCGCGGCTCTCGTCGCTGAGCAGGAACCGTGTGCCCGCCACCGCGCCGACTGCCCCGGCGTCGAGCGCGGAGCGCACGTCCTGCGCATCGATGATCCCGCCCGCCGCCAGCACCGGGACGCTCACCGCCGTGCACGCGCGCGCGACGAACTCGAGCATCGGCGTGCGAGCCCCGCACGTGGCCTCCCGCCTCGATCCCCTGCACGATCACCGCGTCGGCGCCGGCCGCGGCCGCCGCGCGGGCCTCCGCGAGCGAACCGCACTGGTGCATCCAGAAGCTCTGCGCCAGGCCTGACGGGAGCTCCCCAGAACGTCACGATCGCGTCAGCCGCGGCGGCGGCCTCGAAGTCAGACCGGCGCGCGAATGGGAGCAGCAGGTTGACCGCGATCGGTCGATCGGTCAGCCGTCGGGCGGCCGCGAGCTCCTCGGCGAGCGGTGTGGCGCTCGCCGCGATCGTCCCCAGGCCGCCGGCCTCGGAGACCGCGGCGGCGAGCTCGTGGCCGGCGACGAAGCCCATCCCAGCCTGGACGACGGGCGTCGGCAGGCTGCGCAGGAGGTCGGTGTCGGTGGCCATCGGGCGACCCTAGCGGCCGCGGCGATCTCCGGGTCAATGGCCGACTTCGTCCTGTAGGCGCTTCGCCTGGGCGGGCGAGCAGTTGCCCAGCTGGAGGTTGTGGGCGGCGAGCGCGATCTCCTTGCTCAGGGTGGTCTTGCGCCTGAGCGCGGATTGGGAGCCGAGCACGAAGCTGGCGTCCGCCTCGACCCGATCGTTGGCGCTGAGCAGCGAGTTCACGTCGCGCTTGATCGTGGACGCGTCCGGCGACGCGATGAAACCGGTCGCGACCGACTGACACTGGTAGACGATGTCGGAGACCGAGCTCGCGATCGTCGCGATGTCCGCCTGGGAGGGCGGTTCGCGGGTCGAACCGCCACAGGCGACGAGCGCCAAGCACGCCGCGACGACGCCGGCACCGGCGACGGCGCGCCGGCTATGCCCGTGTGTGCGAGCCATGTACAAATTGTTGCATCGTCACTATCTGAATGGTAGTGTCACCAGTCAGTCTGCGTCCACCAGAGAGGAGTCGCGTCGTGCAGTCTTGGACGACTTGTTCCAGACGCATGAGACCGTGTGCGTGCGGCACAGTGGCGTACGCCCTCGCCTCCAGTAGGTACTGAACAAAACCGCCTCGCGTGGGGAACCGCTGACCCGGTGGCTGCGCTGCCGGGTGACAAATCACGCGCGCGCTTACGATCACACCGTCCGCGCGCGCTGCATCACCGTGTCGTCTCACTGTCAGGCGGCCCGGCGAGGCATCCTGCAACAGTTAGGAGTGAGACAACCCGAATGCGATCTCGCCGAATCGCACCAATTCTTGCTGCGGTGGCATCGTCGCTGGTACTGCTGGGCGTGCTCGCCTCGGCAGCATCCGCGTACAACCCGATCACGCCGACAGACGCCGGGCAGAAGTACGTCCTCAACGGACACAACCTATCGATCGACAAGCTCGTGGCGATCGCGCGCTACGGAGCGAAGGTGGACCTCTCCAAGGCGGCCCGCCAGCGCTCGCTCAACGCGTACTACCTCCTGCTGGAGGGCTCCCGCGAGGGGATCCCGATCTACTTCTTCAACCGCGGGACGGGCGCCGGGCGCCAGAACGTGCTGTTTTCCGGCGACCCGCTATCAAGCGACGTCACTTCGACGTCGCCGACGTGTCCCCAGACGGGGCAACAGTGCTCCAACCGGGACTTCATCCTCCAGCGCCAGCTGGCGACGTTCCAGAACGGCGCCCGCGGGGGCGAGGGCCCGGAGGTCAACGACGAAGAGATCGTCCGCGCGATGATGGCCGAGCGCGTCAACACGATGTCGTATGAGGCGGCCACGCCGCAGGTCACGCAGATGCTGATCGACCTGCTCAATAAGGACGTCACCCCGGTCGTCGAGTCGCGCGGATCCCCGGGTGAGGGCGACCTGCCACAGATGGGCAACGTCGAGGCGACGATGGTCGGCACGGGTCAGGCCTACTACCACGGGCAGAAGATGCCCGCGTCGCAGGCCTTGGCCCAGGCCGGGCTGAGGCCGCTGCAGAACCAGCCGGCCCAGTTCGAGGCGCCCGGGGCTCCGTTCGCCGCCGACGACGCGGCCGTCACGAGCACGAACGCGTTCACGATGGGTCAGGCGGGCCTGCTCGAGTACGACGCGCAGCGGATGCTCAACTGGCAGGACCTGATCTACGCGATGGAGCTCGACGGGATGAACAGCAGCATCACGCCGATCGTGGCGCCGGTGCAGAACAGCCGCCCCTTCAAGTGGATCAACGGCGAGGCCTCGCGCGTGCTCGACATGATCGGCGGGAGCTACCTGTTCGACATCGACCAGAAGTCGGACACGGGCGTTCCGTTGCGGATCATCCAGGACCCCGAGAGCCTGCGCGCGCTCAGCCAGCGCAACGGCTCCGCGTGGGAGGCATGGGATCAGCTCCGTAAGGACCTGGTCACGCAGATGAACACCTCCGACCACAACCCGTCGGTCACGCCGGGCTACTCGCAGAACTCGGCGCCGGGGCTGAACACGCCGTGGCTCAAGCAGTACTTCGTCGAGGGCGGCCCTGACAACAGCGCCTGCGTCGGCGGTGGTGTCGGACCCGCCACCGGCTGCCAGCACGGCTACATCCTGTCCAACGCCAACTGGGATCCGTACCCGATCGACAACGAGATCGAGGCCCTGACCAACGCGTTCGCCAACATCGCGGTCAACGATGACCTGGTGCCGCAGCGGTTCGAGAACACCTTCTTCACGGTGATCGCGGCCAACGATCCGAGCCTGCCGGCAGCCCAGCTGACCAACTCGGCCCCCGGCGCTGCGGACTACACGCTCGGCGACCTACAAGCCGAGCTGCAGACGCTGCAGAACCCGGTGCCGGCCCAGGGGAACGCGATCGTCTCGACGGTCGAGGACATCCAGGCCGAGGGCCGGATCAAGGTGGCCAAGGCGCGTCTGATGGTCGATGACCTGACGTGGCTCCAGGGCCAGGATCTGCTGACGGCCACGAGGTGGATGGACATCCGTCAGATCCAGGGACAGGCGCTGGGTCTGTCGCGGAGCTTCGGCGCTCCGCCGACGGCCGCATGGCAGGCGTTCCGCACGGTCGTGCCGTGGCAGGCGACGACGCGTCCGGACGTCCCGCCGGGAACGCTGGCATATGACTTCCTGCTGGCGAACCCCGCGTCGATGTTCTACCCGCCGGCGGCGAGCCCGCCGAGCACGGTCCAGAACGTGACGGTCTCGATGAACCGACTGAAGGGTGCCGTTCGTTCGGCCAAGGCACGGACCGCCCGCATGCAGCGCAAGCACGCGCACTCGTTGCATAACCACCTGCTGCTGCAGGCGAACACAGTCAAGAAGCACTGACGAGATAGGCCGGAGCTCCCCGGTGGTCTCGGGCGCGCCCGAGACCACCGGGGCCGGCCGCTCCGTAGCCGAGTGGCTATCGATCGAGGCGGTGGCGGCGCAGGAAGTCCGACAGCAGGTCGGAGATCTGCACGTTGTTCAGATCGGACATCGCGAAATGCGTGTTGCCGCGGATCCCGATGTCCGGCAGGTGAACCAGCCGGGCGTTACCGCCCATCGCGTTCACCAGGTCGACGAACTTCTGGGACATGATGATCCGCCCCTGCCAGACCTCGATGTCGGGATACATCGACGGACTCTGGTCGGCCGTGGGGAAGTTGTCACCCCAAATGACCTCGATCGGGATCTTGGTCAGCTGCTTGAAGTCCGCCAGCGGGATCGGTGTCCCGGTGATCGGGCCTAGCGGCCCCGACGGGACCGGGTCGGGCACCATCCCCTCCGGGAACACCTGGGTGACCGGTTCATACGCGTACACCGCCCGCACGTTGCGGCTCTTGGTCGCCGTGACCCAGCCCAACACGCCGCTGGCCGAGTGGGTGAGTAACACGGCCGGGCCGATCTTGTCGAACAGCGCCGCCGGGGCGTCGGTGGCCACGTCGTTGCTGGTGCCGGCCGTGTCGGGGGTCTGCTGTCGCCACCACTGCTCGAGCGAGTCGGCGTCGCGGGGGAACTGCACGCCGGGGAAGTAGTTCGGCCAGATCCCCAGCCGGAAACGGATGAAGATCCCCTGCTCGCCGGTCGGCCCCGGGCCCGGTACCGCCTGGATCGTGCCGTTGGTCGTCGCCCGCCCGGCTCGGCCGCGGTGCGGCTGGTCGAGGATGTAGGTCGAGTACCCGCGGCGCAGGAAGATGTTCTGATAGCCGTCGCGGCCATCGGGGGTGCTCTCCCAGGTCTTGCTGAACTGGCCGCCGCCGTGCCACATCACCAGCGGGTGCCGTCGCGCGCCGACCGGGACCTGATACTGCACGTAGGCGTGGTCACCGTGGATCGTCTGCCCGTCGGGCGTGAGCGCGATCGGGTCAAACGTGCCCGGGTTGGTGACCACGGCCCCGCCGACGAGGAAGCTGCCCTGCTCCGCTAAGGCAAGCGGCCCACGTCCACCGTGCCCGTGTCCGTGCTCGTCTCCGAGCGGCGCCGCGATGCTGTCGCGCGGGCGCACGAACGGCATCGATGCCGCCGCGGCCCCCGCCATCGCCAGAAAACCGCGCCGACGCAGACGCGTCTCGACACCCACGTTCGCCCCCGGAATCGATGAGTTCATGTCAGTCGCGGAATCGCGCTGGCTCATCGTCCCACCTCCTGGAATCGAACTGCGATTTTGGACGGACATCGCATGTTCGTGATCCCGGTGCGTCCCGCGATCGCGCGGCCGAACTTGTGCAGGATTGGTGCGCCAGCCGCGCCAGTTAGCGACCTCGCGCGCGCCGGCCGCCGCGTCGGCCCTGTCCCGGGAGCGTCACGCCGAGCGAGGTCGCCGCGTCGCTCGCCGACCTCGAGCAGCGCGAGACCTCCAGCGCGCTCGCGCGAGCGCGACACGGCGGGTGAGCGCCGCGAACCGCCTGGCGGGCTCCGCGGGGTCGCGTGAGCGGCGCCGCGACCAGGGGAGCGCGAGCGTCCCCCAGTGAATCGGGATCGCCACCGCCGGCGAGATCATCGCCGCCGCACGGGCCGCTCGCTCGGGGTCGAGGTGACCCTGACCGGCGCTCGGCCCCCAGCCCCACACGGGGAGCAGCGCCACGTCGATCTGCCCGCGCAGGTCGCTCATCCCCGGGTACAGATCGGTGTCGCCGGCGAAGTACGCCGACCTCGACCCGCGCACCACGTAGCCGACCGGTTCGGCCGCTACGCCGAGCGGTCGCCGCCGCGCCTCGTGCACCGCCGGCACGGCGCGTACCGCCACCGCGCCGACGGGCAGCTCCTGGCCTGCAACGATCCCGCGGACGTCGCGCAGCCCGTTGCTGCGCAGCCAACGTTCCGCGCCCGCCGGAGCCACCACGGGCGTGCGATCGCCAAGCAGCCGCAGCGAACCCAGATCGGCGTGGTCGGCGTGCAGATGCGACAGCAGCACGCAGTCCACGCGACCGACGGTCCGCGAGTCCACTCGCGGCGCGATTCGCACCAGCGGCCCGACGCGCCGGCGCAGCACCGGATCCGTGATCACGCGCACGCCGTCGAGTTCGAGCAGCACCGTGGCGTGTCCGAGCCACGTGACCTCGAGGACGCGCTCCACCGGGCATCATCTCAACAGTGTGAAGCCGGGAGGCGCGTTAGCGGCGATACTCACGCCCGTGGATCAGCAGCTGGATGCCACGGCCTACGGCGAGGAGGTCAGCTGGAGCCCCGACAAGCCGCGGTTCTCGCCGGTGCGGATCGCGGTCGCGTGGCTCGTCTCGGCCACCGCCGTGTTCGTGGCGGCGGAGATCGTTCCTCACGTCACCGTCCACACGTTCTTCGACGCGCTGGTGGCCGCCGCGGTGATCGCGATCCTGAACGCGATCCTGTCGCCGCTGGTGGCCGCATTGCGGCTGCCGTTCACGCTCGCCGCCGGGTTCGTGGCCGTGCTGCTGCTCGATGCGCTGGTGCTGTCGTGCTGGCCTCGCAGATCGACCCGCGACTCGATCAGCGTCGGACGGTTTCGGATGGGCGCTGCTGGCGGCGCTGGTGATCGCCGCCACGACGGTGGTGCTGGACGTGATCGTCGGCGCCAACGACGACGACACCTACATGCTGCGGGTGATCCGGCGGATCGCCCGGCGCCAGGGCGGCCACGACCGCACCGACGTCCCCGGGATCGTCTTCCTGGAGATCGACGGTCTCGGGCTGCCGATCCTTCGGCGGGCGATGCGCGACGGCGTCGTCCCCGAGATGCACCGCTGGCTGAGCTCCGGAACGCACCGGCTGGCCGAGTGGGAGACCGACCTGAGCTCCCAGACCGGCGCCAGCCAGGCCGGGATCCTGCTCGGCTCAAACGACGACATCCCGGCGTTTCGCTGGGTCGAGAAGGAGACCGGGCGGGTCGATGGCCTGCTCATCGCCCGCTCGACTGCGCCGAGATCGAGCGCCGCCACGCCCACGGCGACGGACTCCTGATCGACGACGGCGCGAGCCGCGGAAACCTGTTCTCCGGCGAGGCCGATGCGGTGATCCTGACGGTCAGCCGGATGAGCGCGGAGAAACAGCTCCAACCCCGGCTACCGCGCGTTCTTTGCCAACGGCTTCAACGTCACCCGGCTGCTCGTGCTGTTCGGCTGGGAGTTCTTCCTCGAGCGCCTCGCCGCGATCCAACAGGTCCGCCGCCGGATCGAGCCGCGCGGCAAGCGCACGACCAAGTACGCGCTCCTGCGGGCCGCTCTGTGCGTCGGCGTGCGCGACCTGATCGTGTTCGGCGTGCTCACCGACATGATGCAGGGGCGGCCGGTGGTGTACGCGACGCTGTCGAGCTACGACGAGGTCGCACACCACTCCGGGCTGGAGCGCGCCGACACGCTCGAGGCGCTGCGCAAGCTCGATCAGCACTTCGCCCGCATCGCGCGCGCCCGGCGGTTCGCGCCTCGCCCCTACAAGCTGGTGGTCCTGTCCGACCACGGGCAGACCCAGGGCGCCACGTTCAAGCAGCGCAACGGCTATGACCTATCCGAGCTCGTGCAGCGCTCGATCGAGCGCGGGACGGTGGCCCGCGCCGCGCAGGGCGACGAGAACGACGCCACCGTCGGCCATGCGGTCAGCGAGGCGACCGGGTCCGATCCGGAGGACAAGCGCGGCGACCGGCTCGGCGAGCAGCACGTGGTCGCGCTGGGGTCGGGGAACCTGGGGTTGATTTACCTGATGGAGGAGCGCCGCCGGCTGACGATGGAGGAGATCGCCGCGCGCCACCCGAGGCTGCTGCCGGCGCTGCGCGAGCATCCCCATATCGGTTTCCTACTCGTGCGCTCCGGCGAGCACGGGCCGGTCGCGCTCGGCCCCCGCGGCGCCCACTACCTGGCCGAGGGGCGCGTCGAGGGCGAGGACCCGCTGGCGGCGTTCTCAGCCAACGCCCCGGCCCACCTGCTCCGGACCGACTCCTTCGAGCACGTCGCCGACGTCATGGTCAACAGCTTCTATGACCCCGAGCTCGAGCAGGGCTGCGCGTTCGAGGAGCTGATCTCCTTCCACGGCGGCCTGGGCGGGCCCCAGACCCGGCCGTTCATCCTGCACCCGGTCGAGCTCTCGATGCCGGCGGACCCGGTCGTCGGAGCGGCCGGGGTGCACGAGGTCCTCACGGGCTGGCGTCGGATGCTGCAGGGCGACCCGGCTCAGGAGCTGGCGGCACCAGGTGTGAGCGGCCAGGGGTAACGCGGCCGCCGATCCCCTGGGCGTCGGCGACGCTCGCGCGATCGAGGTCGATCGAGTCGCCAAACGACCGGATCACGGTCGCGTCCAGCCGCGCGAGCTCCTCCTCGACCGCTGCCCGGTGGGCCGGAAGCACCTCGTCGTGGAGCTCGAGCAGCATCGCGCGCATCCGCCGCATCACCTGGATCGAGCGCGCGCCGTACTCGCGGATCTCGGTCGTCGCCAGCACCAGGTAGTCCTCCCAGCGGCGGACCGGGATCACGATCCCGGTCGACAGGGGCCGCTCGGGGTCCCAGCGCGCCGCCGACAGGTCGGTCGTGCCGATGAGCCGCAGCACGTCGCTGAGGTGGTCGAGCACCTGGACGGCGGTGGTCGGGTCGTTGATCGCCGCCGACAGCGCCTTGTCGGCGATGTCGACCATGATCCGGACGGCGAACCCGGGGTCCTGCTCGATCGTGCGCTCCGCGCCGAGCGCCACCATCTCCAGCAGCTCCTCGCTCGTCTCGGGCATCGAACCCGTGTCCGCCGTAGATCTCGAACAGCGTTGCGCCGGTGGGCACGAAGTCCCCCATCGAGCGCCGGACCACGAGCAGCGACCCGTGCTCCCGCGCCCACCGGATGAGCCCTTGGACGTCGACGGCCTGGATCGCGCCGCGGGTTCCGCTGCGGACCACGAGCGCCGGTTGCCCGCCGGGCTCCGCGACCCCCCAGCACACGTCGGGCGCCGCGGACAGCGCCCGTTCGTTGCGGGCGAAGTCACGCCGGATGTAGCCCGATACCAGCGCGGCGACCGCCACCGGGCGCAGCCGGTGCAGGAACCGGTCGAGGAAGATCACGAACAGCAGCAGCCCGACCAACAGCAGGATCCCCGCGATCGAGGTGCCGAGGTTCGGGACGAAGTTGGCCTCGACGTGGCGCAGCAGCGCGAACGAGAACGAGAGGGTCCCGATCAGCAGCGCCAGCAGCGCCTTGAGCACGCGGTCGCGGTACCACAGGCGCATGTAGCGAGCCGAGAACGTGCCGGTCGCCATCTGCACGACCAACACGGTGACCGTGACCACGAATCCGGTCAGCGCCGCTGTTGCGCCGACGATCGACGCCAGGACCGTGCTCGCGGTCGAGGCCGAGTACGTGAGGCCAGGCGGCAGGTGCAGCGACTCGTCGACGACCACGTCGATCGAGCCGAGCACGGCCCCGCTGACGCCCCCGAGGAGCGGCAGCACCCACAGGCTGCCTCGGACGTACTGGCCGATCCGGAACCGGGCGGACCAGTTCATCGCTCGACCTGCTCGCGGCGCCACATCTCCGCGTAGCGGCCGTCACGGCGTAGCAGCTGCGAGTGTGAACCCCGTTCGATCACGCGTCCGGCGTCGAGCACGATCACCTCGTCGACGTCATCGAGCCCCGAGAGCCGGTGAGTGATCAGGAGCACCGCCCGCTCGGGCGAGGCCTCGAGCACGTCGGCCACGATCGCGTCGCCGGTCTCGGCGTCCAGGTGTTCGCCGGGCTCGTCGAGCACCAGCACCGGGAAGTCCGCCAGCAGCGCCCGGGCCGCGGCGAGTCGCTGGCGCTCCCCGCCGGAGATCCGCCCCCCGTGCTCGCCGACCTCAGTGTCCATGCCAGCTGGGAGGCCGTCGACCCAGTCCAGCAGCCGCGCTCCCGCCAGTGCGTCGCGGAGTTGCTCCTCGGACGCGTCGCGGCGCGCCAGCCGCAGATTGCCCTCGATCGTCGTATCGAATACGTGGGCGTCCTGAGACACCAGCCCGACGACGCGGCGGCAATCATCGCCGTCGAGTTCGGACAGCTGCACCCCGTCGAGCGAGACCGACCCGCCCTGGTAGGGCGACAGTCGCATCAGCACGTTGGCGAGCGTCGATTTGCCCGCTCCGCTGCGCCCCACGATCGCGACGCGGCGGCCCGGCGACAGGTCGAGGTCGATGCCGTCCAGCGCCCACGGGCCGTCATCGCCGTAGCGAGCGCGGAGCCCCCGGACGGCGATCCGGTGCTGTCCCGAACCGATCGGCCGGGGGGCCGCGGGCTCGACCACGAGCGGATCGTCGTCGAGGACCCGCTCGGTGCGGCCGAGCGAATGGCGCACGCGCTGGAACGTCTGGGTCGCCGCGGGGAGCCCGGTGGCCAGCTCGAACGCCGCCAGCGGGACCACCGCAATCACCGCCAGGAGCACCACGTCGAGGCGACCGGCGGCGACCGCCGAGACCCCGACCGCCAGGCAGCCCACCATCGCGAGCGCCGGCAGCAGCGTTGCCAGCCCCTGGCCGATGCCGGCGGTGGCGGCCCCCCGGCGCGCGATCCGGCTCAGCTGCGCGTCGAGGGCGAGCGCCTGATCGAGCCTGCGGTCGACCGCCCGGCAGGCGGTCAGCTCGGGGGCGCCGCGGACGAGGTCGACCACCGCCGCGGTCAGCTCGCCGCGCGCGTGCGCCTGACGGGCCTCGTGGCGGCGGGCGAGTCTGCCGGTCAGCCACGGCAGCGCGGTCGAGGCGAGTACCAGCGCGACCAGCACGATCACGCCGGCGGCCGGCAGGATCGCCCACACCAATGCGACCGTCACCGCCCCGACCAGCGCCGCGATCGCAAATGGGGCGATCACCCGGATCAACAGATCCTGCAACGAGTCGACGTCGTGGACGAAGCGGGCCATCAGGTCGCCGCTGCGAAACGCCGGCAACCCCGCTGGGGCCAGCAGCTCGAGGCGCTGATAGACCCGGACCCGGAGGCTGGCCAGCGCCCGCAGCGCGGCGTCGTGTCCGACCAGCCGCTGGCCGTAGCGGAACAGCCCCTTCGACAGCCCGAAGAACTGGACGGCCACGATCCCCAGCGCGAGCGCGGTCTCCCGGGGGTGCTGGGCGGCGCGGGAGATCAGCCACGCCGCCGTCGCCAGTAGCCCGATCCCAGCGCCGAGCGCGGCGGCGCCGAGCACACTCGCCACCAGCATCCGCCGGGCGGACGGGATCGCGAACCTTGCCGTGTCGCGGATCCCGAGCCGGTCGGAGTCGTCCGCGGGACGGGGAAGGGCGCTCACGCCGGCACCCTCACGGCGCTGAGATCGGCGACTCGGTCGGCCAGCGCCATCAGCGCGGGCCGGTGAGCGACGACGATCACGGTCCGGCCGTGCGCGAGCCGCCGTACCGCCTCCAGCACCTCGTCCTCGGTCTCGCCGTCGAGGTTGGCGGTCGGCTCGTCGAGCAGCACCAGCGGGGCGTCCTGCAGGAACAGGCGCGCCAGCGCGACCCGCTGGCGCTCCCCCGCCGACAACGCCGCGGCGCGCTCGCCGACCGGCGCCCTCAGCCCACCCGGCCGGCGGGCGAGCAGCTCGCCGAGGCCCGCCGCATTTGCCGCCGCCATGAGCTCGGGCTCGGACGCTTGGGGGCGGGGGAGCGCGATGTTGTCCGCGATCGAGCCCGCGAACAGGTGCGGCCGCTGCGGCATCCAGGCCAGCCGCGATCGCCAGGCGTCTGGCTCCAGGTCGGACAGCTGGCGGTCGGCGATCCGGAGCGACCCGCCGTCGGGGGCGACGAACCCGAGCAGCACCGCGAGCAGCGTCGACTTGCCGCAACCGCTTGGTCCCGTGATCGCGACGGTCTCACCCGGCTCGATCCGCAGCGACACCGCGTCGAGCGCGCTGCCGGTGCGCTCGGGGTAGCGGACCGTCACCTCGTCGAACACGATCTCGCTGATCGCCGGATCCGGGACGTCGGTCTCCACACCGCGCGGCGCCGGGGGCGTCTCCAGCACCTCGAACACCTGCTCGGCGGCGCTGATCCCCTCGGCGCTGGCGTGGTAGTTGGCGCCGAGCGCGCGCAGCGGCAGGTAGGCCTCGGGCACCAGCACCAGCACGAACAGCGCGGTGCGCAGATCCAGATGGCCGCCGAGCAGGCGCAGCCCGACCGCAACCGCCACCAGCGCCACCGAGATCGTCGACAGCAGTTCGAGGATCAGCGAGGACAGGAACGTCACCCGCAGCGCCGCCATCGTCGCCAGCCGATGGCGGTCAGAGATCTCGGCGATCACGCGGGCCTGGCGCTTGGCGGCACCGAACACCTTGAGCGTCGGCAGCCCGCTGACGACGTCCAGGAAGTGGCCCGAGAGCCGCTGTAGGACCCTCAGCTGTGCTGCCGTCCGGTCCCGCGTGGCGGCGCCCACCAGGGCCATGAACACCGGGATCAGCGGCAGCGTGAAGGCGACGATCGCGGCGGAGATCCAATCGCTCGCCGCCAGTGCGACGAGCACCGCCAGCGGCACGATCACCGCCAGCAGGACCTGGGGGAGATACAGCGAGAAGTAGTCGTCCAGCGCGTCGATCCCACGCGTCGCCAACGTGGTGATCGCGCCGGTGCGCTCCGTGCCGATTCGCCCCGGCCCGAGCTCCGCGACGCGTCGAAGCAGCGCGGCCCGGAGCTGCGTCTTGGCCAGCGCCGACGCCCGCCCGGCCGTGAGCTCAGCGCCCCAGGCGACTGTCGCCCGAGCGAGGACCACCGCGAGCAGCACCGCAATCGGCAACTGCAGCTGCGACAACCCGCTGCCCGAGAATGCGCGGGCGACCACGGTCGCCAGCAGCCAAGCCTGGGCGATTACCAGCAGCGCGCCGACCGTACCCAGCCCGACCGAGGCAGCGATGAACGATCGGGTGGCGCTGGCGTAGCGCAGCAGCCGCGGGTCGACAGCGCCCCGACGCCCCCGCTCGCTGCTCGCCCGTTTCTGGCGCACGACCGAAGTCCACCTGCGAGGGGCGGAGCTCACATCATGCGGATCGGGTGAGAAAATTCGCCGCGGCGGCGCTCAAAGACCGCGCGCCCGGAGCGCGTCCATCACGAGGTCACACGTGGACTCGGGGTCGTCGGCGACCTGGATCGTAATGTCGGCGACGTTTTCGTACATCGGCAACCGCGCCGCGCTGAGCCGCTGCAGCAGCGCGATCGCGTCGTCGGGAAGCGGCCGGTGCTGCTGGCCGCTGCGGGCGATGTTCTCGCGCTCACGGTCGAGGCCCATGCGCAGCCACACGGTGAGCTCGCCGGCGACCAGCTCGGGCTTGAGCACGACGCTGCCGGCCGCTGCGAGCACCGTGTCGTCGCGGGACTGAAGCGCCTTACGCAGCAGCTCGTTCTCGGCAGCGTGGAGCGCTGCCTGACCGCGCCGGCGCTGCAGCTCGCCGGCGGTGGTGCCGGTCGCGGCCTCGAGCGCCTCGTCGTTGTCCCAGTACCCCCAGCCCAGCCGCGCCGCCACGAGTCGTCCCACCGTGGACTTACCCACGCCCATCATCCCGATCATCACGACGTGTCTGTACTGGGTAGTCATCGGCGTCCCGGCCCGGCGATCACACACACTAGGGATCAGCAGACGCGCGGGGCTCATCCGAACGGGGTGATGACCGGCGCCCGCCGGCGACCTAGCTTGCACACGTGCCAGAGAGCGCGGATGTCGAGCACGGCGCCTGAGCCGGCGGCCCCACCGCCGCCGCTCACCGCCGAGCAGGCGGCCGCGACGATCCGCAGTCGCCAATACGTCGTGCTGCTGGTGCTCGTCGCGATCGTCGGCGTGATCGTCTCGTTGGCGACGTGGTGCTTCCTCGAGGTCACGTACCAGATCCAGCAGGAGGTGTACACGCACCTGCCCCACGCCGTCGGGTACAGCGACGGGGCGCCGCGGTGGTGGGCGCTGGTCGTGCTGCCGATCGCCGGGGTGCTGGTGGCGCTGGCGATCACGCGGCTTCCGGGGCGCGGCGGGCACATTCCGGCACGCGGTCTGGCGACCGGCGGGGTCACTCCGCCGCTCGAGCTCCCCGGGATCATGCTGGCCGCGATCGCGACCATCGGCCTGGGGGTCGTGCTCGGCCCCGAGGCCCCGCTGATCGCGCTGGGGTCAGGGCTCGGCCTGCTCTCGATCCGGCTGGTGCGTCGCGGCTCGCCGACCCAGGTGCAGACGGTCGTGGCGGCCGCCGGCACGTTCGCCGCGCTGTCGTTCATCTTCGCCTCGCCGCTGATCGCCGCGATCATCCTGATCGAGGCCACCGGCATCGGCGGCCCGCGGCTACCGCTGATCCTGCTCCCCGGGCTGTTGGCCGCTGGGATCGGGTCGCTGGTCTCGATCGGCATGGGGTCGTTCACGGGCCTGAGCTCCAGCGCCTACGCGCTCGACGCGCTGCCGCTGTCGAAGTTCGGCCCTCTGCATATCGGCAACTTCGGCTGGACGATCGTCCTTGGGATCGTGGTCGCGGCCGGTACCCGGGTGATCATGAGCGGTGGGCTGAAGACGTTCCGGATCGCCGACCCGCGACCGCTGATCGTGCTTCCACTCATCGGCCTGCTGATCGGCGGTCTAACGCTCATCTATGCGGCGGCGACCGGCAACACGATCAACGACATCCTGTTCTCCGGCCAGTCCGACCTACCCGGCCTGGTGACGAGGGCTGGGACCTACTCCGTGGGGGCGCTGGCGCTGCTGATCGTCTGCAAGGGCATCGCCTACTCGCTCTCGTTGGGCAGCTTCCGCGGCGGCCCGACGTTCCCGGCGATGTTTCTCGGCGTCGCCGCCGGGATCATGTTCTCGCACCTGCCCGGCATGCCCTTAGATGCAGGTGTCGGGGTCGGCATGGCCTGCGGGGTTGCCGCGGTGCTGCGCCTGCCTCTGACCGCGGTGGTGATCGGGACGGTGCTGACGTCCACGGCGGGCGCCGGGGTGGAGCCGCTGATCATCGTCGGAGTCGTGGTCACCTACGTGGTGACCGTCGTGCTTTCGCCGCGCCCGCCCAAACCCGCCGGATGAGCGTGTCGGCGGATACGCCCGCCGCCAACGGCCCGGCTCAGAGCACCGAGGCCGCCTTCCGCTACGGAGCGGTATTCCTGCTGGTGCTGGTCGTCGTCGTGTTCGCGATCGTCGCGCCCGACGGCGACGGCTCTCGGGCGATCTCGTTTGCGTTGGTCGGCGTGGCGATGATGATCTCGGTCGGCACCTCCCGCGAGCCGACCGATGTGCGACGGAGCAGGACGCTGATCGGCGGCGCGATTGTCCTGATCATCACGATCGGCACGGCGGTCGGCGTGATCCCGCGCTCGATCACGCTTGCGGTGACGTCGCTGCTCACGCTGGCGATTCCGGTCACGCTGGGAGGCGGTCTGGTGCGGCTGGTGCGCACCCGCGGCGCGACCCTCCAGGCGGTGGCCGGCGGACTCGCGATCTACCTGCTGGTCGGGCTCGGGTTCGCGTCGGCGATCGGGTTTGTGGCTACGGTCGAGTCCGGGTCGTATTTCGCGCAGGGAGGTGCCGGCAACGCGAGCCAGCATGTGTATTACAGCTTCACGGTGCTGACCACCACAGGATTCGGCGACCTGACCGCGGCGCACGGCGCCGGCCGTGCCCTCGCCGTGCTCGAGATGCTGATGGGACAGATCTACCTGGTGACCGTCATCTCGATCCTGATCGGCCGCCGTCTCGCGAAGCGCTGATCGATGGGTCGCGTCATCGCCTTCTCGCTGGCCGCGTCGCTCAACCCCACGCTGGTCGCTGCCACCACCGTGATGCTGCTCCTCCCCAGCCCGAGGAAGCTGATGCTCGGCTACCTCGCCGGCGCGCTGCTGACAAGCATCACGCTCGGAATCGTGATCGTGCGCACGCTCGAGGACTCGGGCGCCGTGAGCACCGCCAAGCACCAGGTCAACCCGTTCGTCGACCTCGCGCTCGGGGCGATCCTGCTTGTGGTCGCGCTCGTGCTTGGCACCGACCACGACCGGCGGGTCCGGGAGGCGCGAGCCAGACGCAAGGCCCGATCCGAGCCCAAGACTCCGCGCTGGCAGCAGTGGCTGGGCCGGGGCAACCCGAAGGTCACGTTCGCCGTGGGGGTGGTACTGACGCTTCCCGGCGCCTCATATCTGGCGGCGCTGACGTCGCTGGCGAGGCTCAACTACGGCTGGGCCGGCGACGTCCTGGTGGTGGTGCTGATCAATGCGGTGATGATGCTGCTGCTCGAGGTGCCGCTGATCTGCTTTGTGCTGGCGCCGGATTGGACCCCGACGGCGATCGACCGCGCGAAGACGGCGCTGCGACTCCACGGACGCCGGATCCTGCTGACCGGCCTGACGGTGATCGGCTCGCTGTTGATCCTGCGCGGCGTGATTACGCTGCTCGCCTGAGATTGCCGGTCCGCGACGTCACAGCGTGTCGTCGACGGCTGCCAGCGCGCCGACGTACGCCGCGTGAGTGTCCCACGGCAGTGAGCATCACGCTCGGCGGCCAGCGCCACGGCGGCGGCGTGCGGCCCAGCACCGGGAACAGCGTCAACGTGGCGGTCATCAGCGTCGCGAAGAACGCCGCGCTCGCCCGCGGCTCTCCGATCGTGCGGCGCAGTACGCCGTGCCACAGGCCGAACACCGAGCCGTAGCTCCAGCGCAGCGCCAGGCCGAGGTCGTTCTCCTCGCGGGCGGTCACGTGCGGCAGGTGCATGATGCTGGCCACGATCTGGCCGGGGACGAGGCTGTCGTCGTAGTCGAGCGGGCCAGGATGGCTGGGGCGCAGCCGCCGCTCGGTGGCGTACGCGAGCGTCATCATCGCGGTGCCGCTGGTCCCCGCGATCACGCTGCGCAGCGGCCACGGGAGTCTCTTGTTGGTCGGTTTCATCGCTCGATCGCCTCACCGGAACCCTCCAGTGCGGGGGGCGGCGGCGCATCATCCCAATCGGATGATCAACGCTCGGCCGCCCGGCGCCTCAGAGCACCCACGCGCTCGGTGGTGCCCACACCCTCCAATTGACCGGCGTGCCCTCTTGCTTGGAGGCACGCGGTGCGAGAGGTTTCCCGCAGGATCGCCCCAGGACCAATTCTCGTGCCAGCGACGAAACCGTCAGACCGCTCTCCCGCCCGGGCCGTTCCCGACGGCTTCGTCAACCGCCAAGAGCTCGTGGAGCGTCTGCTCGCCTCCCGCGACGCCGCGCTGGCGCTGGTCACCGCCCCGGCGGGTTACGGCAAGTCGGTGCTCCTGGCTCAGTGGGAGCGGTGCGACGACCGCCCGTTCGCCTGGGTCTCGCTGGACCCCTGCGACGACGCGCGGCTTGCGATCACCTCGGCGATCGCACGTGCGCTCGAGCAGACGGGATCGATCGACGCCGACGCCTGGCCCGAGCTGATGTGGTCGACGGCCGGCGATGAGACGTCGGCGCTGCGTCGGCTGATCGCGGTCGCCAAGCGGCGTGGCGACGGCTTCGTGCTCGTGATCGACGACGCCCACACCGTCGCCGGCACCGCCGTATGGGCGGTCGTGACCGCCCTGCTCGGACAGCTCGGCGGAGGCGCGCAACTCGCGGTGGCGTCCCGGACGGTGCCGCCGCTCGCGATCGGGCGCCTGCGCGCTCACCGGTCGCTGATCGAGCTGCGGACCGCGGACCTGGCGATGAACGCCGAGCACTCGGCGAGCCTGCTGGCACTGGCCGGGCTGCACTCCGACGCCACGTCGACCCAGGCACTCGTGGAGCTGACCGAGGGATGGCCGGTGGGCCTCTATCTGGCGGCGTTGTCGGTGCGTGGCGAGCGCGATCTGCCCGCCGCACTCAAGCGCCTGAGCGGGGACGACCACCTGATCGCCGAGTATTTCCGCGACGAGCTGCTGTCGCGGCTGTCGAGCGACTGCTGGCGGTTTCTCACGCAGGTCTCGGTGCTCGACGATCTGTCGGGGCCGCTGTGTGACGCGGTGCTCGAGCGCACCGCCAGCGCGAAGATGCTCGAGGAGCTGTGGCGCTCGAACGTGATGCTGACCGCGGTCGATCGTGGCCACCAGCGCTTCCGGCTGCATCCGCTGTTCAAGGACGCGCTGACCGCGGAGTTGCGCCGGGCCGAACCCGACCTCGAGCCGGCCCTGCACCGCCGCGCCAGCAACTGGCTGGAGCGGCACGGCGACCTCGATGGTGCGATCGGCCATGCGGCCGCCGGCGGCGACCTCGGCCGGACCGGTGAGCTGCTGTGCGCGAACCTGGCCGGGCTGCTGGCGGCCGGTCGCAACGCCGAGGTGCGGGCGTGGCTGGGCTGCTTCGGGCCCGAGCAGATCGAGGCCTCAGCGCCGCTCGCGCTGGCGGCCGCGCACAGCTGCCTGATGCGCGGCGAAGTCGACCGGGCGCGCGCCTGGCGGCTGCACGCCGAAGCGGCCGCCGCGGCTCAGCAGATGCCCTCGCTGGAGGGCGCCGAGGCGATCGTCGAAGCGATGGCTGCGGCCACGAGCACCGACGCGATGCGAGCGGCGGCCGCGCGCGCCTGCGAGCTCGAGCCCGAGCACAGCCCATGGCGCCCCTACGGCGAGCTCCTGCTGGGCACGGCGCTGCACCTGAGCGGCGATCGCGATGGCGCCGCCGCCACCCTCGAACGGGGCGTCGCGCTGGCCTGCACCCGCGCGCCGGCGATCGCGTCGCTGTGCCTGGCACAGCTGGCGATGCTCGCGATCGAGCAGGACGACTGGGTCGGCGCCGCCGACGCCGCTGATCGCGCCGGCGCGGTAGTCGAGCAGGCCGGGCTGTCCGGGTATCCGATCTGTGCGCTGGCGTTCGCCGCCAGGGCTGCTGCGCGAGCCCACGAGGGGCGCGCCGACGAGGCCAAGCACGACCACCGGCGAGCGACCGACCTGCTCACGGCGCTGGGCGATTTCATCCCGTGGTACGGCGCCGAGGCCAGGATCATGCTCGCGCGGGCGGCGCTCGGACTGGCCGACACGGTGAAGGCGCGCACGCTGCTGGCGGAGGCCTCTCGGCTTGCCCGCAGAACCACGGGCGCGGTGATCTTCCAGGGTTGCTTCGAGCAGGCGTGGGCCCACATCGACACACTGGCCGAGAGCGCGCTGTCGGGCCCGTCGTCGCTGACGATCGCCGAGCTGCGGATTCTCAGGTTCCTGCCGAGCCACCAGTCGTTCCGCGAGATCGCCGAGCGGCTGGACGTGTCGGTCAACACGGTCAAGACCCAGGCGCACGCGATTTACCGCAAGCTCGATGCCGCCAGCCGCTCGGAGGCGGTGGCGCAAGCGACGCGCGCGGGGCTCCTCGGCAGCTAGGTGGGCGTCTAGTCCCGGTCGTCGAGGTCGAGCGTCGACGTCGATGTCGAGCTCGTAGCCGATCGCCAGGGCCAGCCGCGGAGCGGCGTTGACGGTCCGCGGCAGGCCGATCTCCGGGGCCACGGCCGCCAGCACCGCGACGATCTCCCGCTCGTCGGCGCCCGCGCAACCGGCCAGCTCGACGGCCCAGCGCAGCGTCGCCGTCGGCGCGTCGAGCGCGACCAGCGCGGCCAGCCGGACCAGCGTCCTGACACGAGGGCTCAGCGACATGCCGGGGTAGCCGCTCGCCCGCGTCTCGGGTCGCAGCGCCAGAACCATCCGGACGGATTCCTCGTGGTTGGCCGCCAGTGCACGAAGCAGCTGCTCGGCTTCTTGCGCCATCTGGGCTGACGCTACCCGCAGACGGCCGCCGCGCATCGCCCAAGGTGGGTGATGCCGCCGCGGTCCGGGCGGCGGATGCCTCAGTCGGGGCGGCCCTCCCACAGCTCTCGCAGCCGCGACGGCTTCAGGTCCTGTTTTTGCACGTACGGGACCGACGCGCCGAGCTCGCCGGCCTCCGGATGAACCGAGCGGTCGTCGACCGAGATCAGCACCACCATCGGCGCCGGCCGCCGGTCGATGATCGTCCTGGCCGCCGCGATGCCGCCCATCCCGGGCATCACCACGTCCATCAGCACCAGCTGCGGAGCCAGCTTCTGCACGGCCCACGTCGCTTCCTCCCCCGAGGACGCCTCGCCCACCAGTGCGAACCCGTCCGCACAGGCGATCAGCTCGCGCAGCGCTCCCCTGAACCGCTCCTGGTCGTCCACCAGCAGCACCGTCACCTGGGCGTCCGCGCCAGGCGCTGAGGGTGAGGGTTCTGCCTGCATAAGGGCCGAGTCTCGCACCGGTGCAGACCGCCCACAGGTGTGCGCGCAGGCGTCAGCGCTGCGTGCAGGCCCCCCTTCTCGGGGGCGTCGCTCAACCGGTCTCGGACAGGTAGATCAGCGTCGCCTTGACGCGGCGGCTGACGTCCTGGTCCTCGGGCAGGCCGAGCTTGGAGAAGATCGAGTTCACGTGCTTCTCGACCGCCCGCTTGGTCAGCACCAGCGACTCCGCGATCGCCCCGTTGCTCTTGCCGGCGGCGATTTCGCTCAGCAGCTCAAGCTCACGCGGGGTCAGTTGCGACAGCGGCGAGCGGTCCGCACGGGCGCGCGCCGCAATCAGCACCTCGACGATCCGAGGGTCGATCACCGAGCCACCGCTGGCCACCGCCTCGACGGCGCCGATCAGCTCCTGGCGATTCCGGATCCGCTCCTTCAGCAGGTACGCGCGCCGAGCGGACCCCGCCTCGAACAGCGCGACGGCGTACTCCGGCTCGGCGTACTGGCTGAGCACCACGACGCCGACGTGGGGGTCGGTCTCACGCAGGCGCGCTGCCACGGCGATCCCCTCATCGCCGCCGGACGGCGGCATCCGGATGTCGGTGACGAGCACGTCGGGGCGCAGCGACTCGATCGCCTGATCGACCTCGTTGCGGTTGGAGCAGACCGCGATCAGGTCGACCTCGGGCGCGGCCTCCAGCGTCGAGATCAGGAACTCTCGGATCACGTAGGAGTCCTCGGCCGCGACAACGCGGATCGGCCGAGCTGGATCCTGCCTATCCACAACTTGCGCGTTCAAACCTGGTCCCCAGCGCAAGTCTGCCACAGCACCCCGGCGCGGGCGTCGTCAGGCGGCGGCGAGGTCGTCGGCGGCTCCGGCGCGCAGCGCCTTGCGGTCGATCTTGCCGACCGGGGTGAGCGGGATCGACTCCACGATCCGCACCTCGCGCGGGTACTTGTAGCCGCCGATCCGCTCGCGCGCCCACTCGACCAGCTGCGCGGCGCTCACGTCGCCGCCGTCTCGCAGCGACACGAACGCGACGACCTCCTCGCCATGGACCGGGTCGGGCCGGCCGACGACGGCGGCCATCGCCACCGCAGGGTGCTCGAGCAGGCCGTCCTCGACGTCGCGCGGGTAGACGTTGAAGCCTCCGCGGATGATCAGGTCCTTCTTGCGATCGACGATGAACAGGTAGCCCTGGTCGTCGAGGTAGCCGATGTCCCCGGTGTGCAGCCAGCCGTCCCGCAACGCCTCCGCGGTCACCTCGGGCGCCCGCCAATAGCCGCTCATCACCCCCGGCGACCGCGCGCAGATCTCGCCCGGCTCGCCTGTGCGGAGCTCGCGGTCGAGGTCGTCGACAATCCGGATCGACGTCCCGGGGACGGGTATCCCCACCGAGCCGTCCCGCTCGCGACCGGCCGGGTTGGTGGCGACCAGCGCGGCGGTCTCGGTCAGCCCGTAGCCCTGGCGGATCGACACCGACGGGACCCTCCGGCAGAACTCGTGCTGGACCTCGGGGGCCAGCGGCGCCGCCCCGCACGACAGATACGCCAGCGAGGACAGATCGTGAGCCTCGAGCGGCTGGGCGAGCAGGATCTGCAGCATCGAGGGGACGACGGCGCTGAGCTGCAGACGGTGCTCTTCCACGAGCGACAGGAAAGCTCCCGGGTCAAACCACCGCAGCAGCACCGTGACCCCCTGCTCGACCGAGTGCATCCCCACGACCGTGACCAGCAGGCCGTACGCATGCGAGAGCGGAAGCGTCATCAGCGAGCGGTTGACGCCGGGCACGTGACCGGCGTCGTGACCCGCGGAGCCGGTGAAGAACAGGTTGTCGTGGGACAGCATCACGCCCTTGGCGCGCCCGGTCGTCCCGCCGGTGTAGAGCAGCGCCGCCAGCTCGCCGTCGTCGCGATCGACGATCGGCGCCGGCTCGGCCTGCTCCAGCGATTCGAGCGCGGTGACCCCCTCGCCGGCGCCGCCCGTGCAGATCACCGCGCGCACGCTGGGCACGTCGGCGACCGCCGCCCGGACCTTGTCGACGAACTCCGCGGTGGTGACGACCGCCGCGGCCTCGGCGTCGGCGACGACGTGCCGTAGATCCTCGACCGGGAGCAGGAACGTGGCCGGCGTGACCACCGCGCCCGCTCGCCAGATCGCCTGGTAGAGGATCGCGACCTCGGGGCAGTTGGCCATCGTGACCACGACGCGCTCGCCCGGGGCGATCCCCAGCTCGGTGAGCCCGGCGGCGATTCGTTGCGAGCGCTGCAATAGCTCTCCGGAGCCGTGCCAGCGACCCTCGAACAGCAGCGACGGATAGTCGCCGCGGACCTCGAAGGAGCGCTCGGCGAGCGCGGCCAGGTTGTGGGGTCCGATGCCGATGTGCGCAACGATACCCGCAGGGCGTTTGCCGGCGGCGTCGCGGAGATCGTCTGCTGGAAGAATTTCTAGCCCGTTAACTAACGGTGTTAAGCTAGTGACCATGAGCACTCCGATGACGGCACTTTCGCCGGTGCAGCAGCTCCCCGCGGAGGGGATGTCGGTTCTGGGCGAGCCGCCGGCGCCGCTCGCTTCGGATCTGTGCTGGCTGCTGGCTCGCGCCAGCCATGCCCTGATGACCGAGATGACGGCGGCGCTCGAGGACCTCGGGCTCTCCCCGCGGTCTCACACCGTGCTCGTCACCGCGATGACGGGCGCCTACACCCAGACCGAGCTGGCCCGGGTGATCGGTCTCGACAAGACCACGATGGTCGTCACGGTCGACGAGCTCGAGGCCGCCGGCCTGGCCGAGCGCCAGCCCTCGAAGACGGATCGCCGCGCCCGCGTGATCGCGGTCACCCCCGCCGGCGCCAAGCAGGTCCTGGCCGCCGAGAAGGTGCTCGACCGGGTCCGTGAGGACGTGCTGGCGACGTTGCCCGAGGAGGACCGGCCGGTGTTCCTGCGGTCGCTCGGCCGCCTCGCCTGCGGCCGGCTGTCGGAGCCGGTGGCCTGCACGCAGACCGTGCGCCGCCGCGCCTAGCGGCACCTCTAGGCGAACAGCCCGCTGCCGACGAAGTCGTTGCCGTTGCGCGCGCCCGGCGGCACGAAGAAGTAGCCGCCACCCACTGGGGTGATGTAGTCGACCATCGGCTCGCCGTTGAGACGGTTCTGGATCTTGACGAACTGGCGGCTGGGGCTCTGGTTGTAGCCGATGAACACCAGGCCCTGGTCGAGCTGTCCGGCCTTGTCGAAGCCCCGGTGGTAGTTGTAGCCGCGGCGCAGGATCCGCTGCTTGGCGGTCTGCTGGGTCCGCGGGTTGGCCAGGCGGATGTGCGCGTCGAGCGGAATCCGGTTGCCCTTGGGGTCGAGGTCGTAGCGCGGATCCTCGAACTCGTCGGTGCCACCGAGCGGCGCGCCCGATTCGCGCGAGCGGCCGATCATGTTCTCCTGCTCGCGCAGGCCGACGCGGTCCCAGAACTCCACGTGCATGCGGATGATCCGCACCACCTGGTAGGTGCCGCCGGCGGCCCAGCTCGGCTCGCCGGCGCCGGCCCACACGAGCTCGTTCATCAGCTTCGCGTCGGTTGTCAGCGGGTTGCCGGTGCCGTCGCGGAACGCGAACAGGTTGCGGGCGTTGCTCTTCGGCGTCGGCCCGCGGCTCGCGCTCGCGAAGCCGTCGATCGACCAGCGCTGCTGGAAGCTGCCGCGTACGGTGCGCAGCAGCTCGCGGAGCGTGTGCACGACCGTGTCGCGGTGTTGGGCGCAGATCTGCAGCATGATGTCGCCGTGCGTCTGGGCCGGGTCGAGCTCATCGACCGGGAACGTCGGCATCGGCGTGAGCTCGCGGGGCCGCTTGGACGCCAATCCGTAGCGGTTGTCGAACAGCGAGGACCCCAGGGCGATCGTCACGGTCAGCGCGTCGGGCGCATTGTCGGGGCCGAGCGTTCCCGAGTCGGGCGGCGGCGCGTCGACCTCGAGCAGCGGGACCGGCCCACCCGCTGTGAGCTCCTGCGCGCGCTGGCTGAGCGCCTGCAGTGCCTGCATCAGCGTGCGCGCGTCGGGCGCGAACGAATCGAGCGCGACCAGGGTCGCTTGGGCGGGCGCCGGGTTGAGGATCCCGGACTGGTGGACGCCGGTGAACGGCTCCTGCGCGGACAGGTCGGTGCCGGCCGCGGCGGCGCCGGCCTCGGTCGCCGCAGCATTGGTCGCCGCCGACGCACCTCCGCTCCGGGACATGTCCACGTATGCGGCGGCGCCGGCGGCGCCGAGCACCACGCCCGAACGCGCCAGGAAAGAGCGGCGGTCTACCTTCTTCACGGGACGATCCTCTTCTGGTTGGCCGGGATCTGCGGGATCGCCGGGGTGTAAGCCGTCTCGAGCGCGCCGGGGACCTGTGCCAGCGCCTCCAGCGCGTCGCCCATCGACGCGTTGAGCCGCTCAGATTCCGTTTGGCTGAGCTCCGAGTTCGACGGCAGCGTGCCGCCGTGGTCGGCCTTCAGCGACGACAGCGTCGAGCTCAGCGCATCCAGCTGCGTGGTGACAACCGGCAGCACCGACTCGCGGTACTGGAGCATCGGGCTGAGCGTCTTGATCACCTCTCGCGTGGCCATCAGCCCCGACTCGGTGGCGAGCACGCCGGCGCCGCTCCAGGGAACGTCGGTTCCGCTGAGCAGGTCGCGGACCGCGTCCTCGAGGATCTCGTGCGCGCGGGTGGCGTAATCCAGCGGCACGATCTGCACGCTGGGCGAGGACCTTGCGAAGCTTGGCCACGTCGGTCTGGAGACGGCTCGCGTAGGGCTGCAGCGACGACAGCGGCTGCCCGGTCCACAGGCCGTACTCGATCCGGTGAAGGCCGGTGAACTGCGGCGAGGAGGTCCCGCCCGGCAGGCCGCCCGGGTTTCCGTCGATCGCCTGATCGAGCGTCGCCACCGGGCCCTCGAGGTACACGGCTCCGAGGCGCATGTAGTCCCCATAGGCCCCGCGCCACGCGTCCTGGGCGGCGACCCGGTCGCCGGACTGCCAGCGAATCCTGCAGCCGCGCGATCTGGGGCGCCATCAGCTCGAGCTGCCGTCCCGAGTACGCGCGGTACTGCGCGACCGGCTGGGCGAACGACGCCGGGCTCAGCGGCTTCAGCGTCTCGGGCGGAACCGACGGCGCGCCCTTGACCGAGCCCTGGTAGCCGTAGATGTTCAGCTGGCTGGCGACGTGCGGCACGTGCTCGGTGTAGGTGGCCAGGGGCCGCGGCTGCGACGCGGTGTACTGGCCTGCCGACGAGGTCGTCGACGCCGACGCTGACTTGCCGGCGGAGCCGGTCAGGATGATGACCAGAACCACCGCCGCCGCCACCGCGACGCCGAGTGCGACCAGCCAGCGAACTGTGCCCTTTGCCCGTACCATCCGACTAAGAACGGGCCCGGCAAGCCTCGGCTTGCGCCAGATTCCCCGCGGCGACGGGCTTAAGCTCCTCGCAAGCAATTCCATTAGGACGTCCTAATTAGGATCTCCTAATCTGTGCTAGGTTCCGCAGCGCAAAGCCGACCTGGCAGATTGGAATTACAGGCGGAGGCCGTCAGTGAGTGCAGTTCGCGCGAGTCTCTCGCGGCAGCGCGCCGGTTCCAAACCGCGCCGCGAACAACTCGGGTTGTACATCTGGACCGCGGTGATCCTCGGAGTCGGCGTTGCTGTCGTGATCCTCTCGTGGCACGCCAAGGGCGGGACCACCGACCCCACCGATCTCGCTCCCAGCCACCGCCTCAGCCACACGACGGTCGTGCTCGACAGCGCGATCCTGGTGTTCCGCGAGGGGCTCGAGACGATCCTCGTGCTGGCCGCGATCGTCGCCAGCTTCCGGGCCGGCAACCAGCTCTATCGCAAGCCGGTCGCCGCCGGTGGCGCGCTCGCGCTGGCGGCCGGCGTAGTCACCTGGTTTTTGATTGTGTGGGTGATCCACAGCCTCCCGGGCAGCGAGCTGACGATCCAGGCGGCCACCGGGCTGCCCGCGCTGGTGGTGCTGCTGCTGGTGATGAACTGGTTCTTCCACAAGGTCTATTGGACCGGCTGGATCTCGCACCACAACAAGCGCCGCCGGGGACTCCTGTCCGCCGATCCGGACACGAACAAACGCCGCCTGCTGCTGGGCCTGGCGCTGCTGGGGTTCACCTCGGTCTACCGCGAGTGCTTCGAGATCGTGATCTTCCTGCAGAACCTGCGTGAGCTCTACGGCGCGAGCATCGTGCTCGAAGGCGTGGTCATCGGGCTGATGTTCACCGCCGCCGTCGGCGTGCTCACGTTCACGCTGCACCAGCGCCTGCCCTACAAGCGGCTGCTGATCATCACCGGGATCATGCTGCTGTTCGTGCTCGTCGTCGCGGTCGGCGAGGAGGTCAACGAGATGCAGCTCGCCGGGTGGATCGGCACTACCGAGATCGGCTGGCTGCACATCCCGGGCTGGATGGGCACCTGGTTGAGCCTGTTCAACAACTGGGAGACGTTCGTCGGGCAATTCATCGCGCTGGCGCTGGTCGTCGGCTCCTATGTGGCTGCCCAGTACGTGCGCGTCTGGCGGCCTCGCCGCCACGGCGAGCGCAGCGCGCAGATCGCCGAAGCGGCCCCGCGGGCGCCTGTCACCGCGGGCGTCGCGACCTCGCAGCCGGGCTAGCGGCCGGCCCTAAGGCCCTCTGCTCCTCAGCTAAGGCCTTACCGCCTTACATCGGCTCCTTAGTGCCGATGTGCGGCCATCCGTCGCAGCCCATCCTTGTCCTCACGGACGGACGCGGAAAATTAGTTTCGAGATGAGATTGTCTTGGAGCAGACGATTTGCTACGGTCTCTTCTTGAGTCGTCCAAAACTCGCGAATGACCTGATGACAGGAGACGTTTGATGAACCAAGCAACCCAACCCGTTTCGCAAGCCCGCGAAGATCGCCGGCGCTGGGTGGCGCTGGTTGTCCTGTGCGCCGGCTTCCTGATGATCATCCTCGATCAGACGATCGTCAACGTTGCACTGCCCTCGATCCAGAGCGACCTGCATTTCTCGCAGGCGAACCTAGCCTGGGTCGTCAACGCCTACCTGATCGCGTTCGGTGGGCTGTTGCTGTTGGTCGGGCGCCTCGGCGACCTCATCGGCCGCCGCCGGATCTTCCTGTCCGGCCTGGTCCTGTTTACGACCGCGTCGCTGCTCTGCGGCCTGGCCGAGAGCCAGGCCGTGCTGATCGGCGCCCGCTTCGTACAGGGGATCGGCGGGGCGATGACCTCGGCGGTGATCCTGGGGATGATCGTGACGATGTTCACCCGGCCCTCAGATCAGGCCAAGGCGATCGGCGTCTACAGCTTCGTCGCAGCCGCCGGAGGGGCGCTCGGTCTGCTGCTGGGCGGCGTGTTGACGCAAGCGCTGAACTGGCACTGGATCTTCTTCGTCAACCTTCCTATCGGTGTTGCGACGGGCTTCTTCGCCACGCGTCTGCTGCCCAACGACAAGGGCGTCGGGCTCGACAAGGGAGCGGACCTGCTTGGCGCGCTGCTGCTGGTGGGCTCGCTGATGCTCGCCGTGTACACGATCGTCGAGGCCGGTCACTTCGGCTGGGGCTCGGCTCACACGCTCGGACTCGGCGCGGTGGCCGTGGCGTTGATGCTCGGCTTCATCCTGCGCCAGGCGCAGGCGGCGAACCCGCTGATCCCGCTGCGGATCTTCCGCAACCGGTCGGTGACGGTCGCCAACACGATCCAGATGCTGTTCGTCGCCGGGCTGTTCGGGATGTTCTTCCTGGGCGCGCTGCAGATGCAACGGGTGCTGGGCTATGACGCGATCGAAGTCGGCCTCGCCTTCCTGCCGGTCGCGCTCGGGATCGCGGCGCTGTCGCTCGGATTCGCGGCGCGGCTGATCATGCGCGTCGGCGCTAAGCCGACGCTGGTCGCCGGGTCCGCGCTGGCGGCTGCGGCGCTGATCCTGTTCCGCGGTACCCCGGTGCACGCCAGCTACGTGTCGGATCTACTGCCGTCGATGGTGCTGCTCGGAGTTGGAGCCGGTCTCGCGTTCCCGTCGCTGATGACGATCGCGATGTCGTCGGCCACCCCGGAGGACGCCGGCATCGCCTCCGGCCTGGTCAACACCACCCAGCAGGTCGGTGGCGCGCTCGGGTTGGCGGTGCTCGCGACGCTGTCGAGCACCCGGAGCAGCTCGCTGCTGGCCAACGGCGACTCGCTGGCGTCGTCACTGACAAACGGCTACCACCTGGCGTTCACGATTGGAGCGGTGCTGATCGTGGTCGCGACCGCGCTCGCGGTGTTCGCGCTGCCCTCGGCAGGCGCCGCCGGTGCTCAGGAGGTCCCGGAGGCCGATGTCGAAGATCACCGGCTCCCGGCACTCGCCGAAGCCGAGTACGTCGAGGAGGCAGCGTGACCCCGGCCCGGTCAGACCACGGCGGCCACGTCGGCGAGCGCCGCCTGCATTGCCTCGACCAACTCGTCGACCTCGCCGTCGCTGATGATCAGCGGCGGCGAGAAGGCGACCGCGTTCGCGTAGGGCAGGCCGCGGCCGATGACCCCCCGCGCCTGCAGCGCCGCGACCAGCGACGCCGCGGTCAGCGGCGGTTCGAGCGCGACCGCCTGCATCAGGCCCTCGCCTCGAACCTCCGCGACGCCGGGCTGCGCGGCGAGCCCGTCGAGCCCGGCCCGGAGACGCCGGCCCGCGGCGCCGGCCCGCTCGGGGAGGTTCTCGGAGCGCAGGATCTGCAGGTTGGCGATCCCGGCGGCGCAGCAGCTGGGGTGGCCCGTGTACGTCCCACCGTGCGCAAGAAGGTAGCCATCGTCGGCTTCCAGCCAGCCACGGACGAGCGGACCTACGACGACCCCGCCAAGCGGAAGGTAGCCGCTGGTGATCCCCTTAGCGAACGTCATCAGGTCCGGCGCGACGCCGTAGTGATGGGCGCCGAACCAGGAGCCCAGCCTCCCGAATCCCGTGATCACCTCGTCGAATACGAGCAGCGCGCCGGATTCGTCGCAGATCTCCCGTAGTCCCTGCAGGTAGCCCGGCGGCGGTGGAAACACGCCGCCGGCGCCCTGCACGGGCTCGGTGATGATCGCCGCGATCCGCTCCGGGCCGTGGTAGGCCACGGCGGCTCGCATCGCGTCGAGCGAGTCGCGCTCGACCTGGTAGCAGTCGGGCAGCAACGGGCCGAACGGCCGGCGGTTCGGCGGCAGGCCGCTGACCGAAGTGCCTCCCATCATCACCCCGTGGTAGGCGTAGTGGCGGGTGAGGAAGATCGTTCGGCCGGCCTCGCCGTTCGCGCGGTGGCCGGCACGGGCCAGTTTCATCGCGCTGTCGACGGACTCAGAGCCGGTGAGCGTGAACAGCACACGGCTGTCGGGGATCGGCTCGAGCTCGGCCAGCATTCCGGCGAGCCGCTGCTCGGGGCCGTTGGTGAAGCTTCCGAACGTGTGATAGGCGGCGACCTGCGACATCTGCGCTGCGACGGCGTCGGCGATCTCGCGCCGGCCATGGCCGATCTCGCAGTACCACAACGACGCGGTGCCATCGAGGTAGGTCCGCCCATCGGAGTCCCACAGCCGGCATCCCTCGCCCCGGACGATCTCCAGGAACTCGCCCTCGGGGCGCGCCGGGACGGCAAATGGGTGGAGCACTTTCGGAACGGTCATTGACTACCTCCGCGGGTCGGCATACGCCAGTGCCACGGATCTTGCCGCGCGCGAGCGGGTTTGGGAAGCCATTAGTTACACGGCGACGTCACGCCGGGCACAGTCCTAGACGCGGCGGCCAACGCCGGGCGGTGCGCCGTCCGGGCCTGGACTGGACGGTGCACCAGTGCAACGTCCCGAAAATCCCTTGCGCTCTCGCGGCGCGAGCATCAAGCGACTTCCGGGACGCTGCACTAGGTTTCCGGGCGTGAAGACCGTCCGCGACGAGGCGCTCGAGACCATGCGCCGGCTGGGCCTGACCAAGATCTTCGGCAACCCCGGCTCGACCGAGATCTCGTTCCTCACCGACCTGCCCGAGGACATCAGCTTCGTGCTGGGGCTGCACGAGGGCTCGGTGGTGGGGATCGCGGCCGGTTACGCGATCGCCCGGTGCAAGCCCGCGTTCGTCAACCTGCACACCGCGCCCGGGCTCGGCAACGCGATCAACGCGATCGCCAACGCCCGCGACTGCCGGGCGCCGCTGGTCGTCGTCGTCGGACAGCAGGACCGGCGCCAGATCGCGCACGAACCGTTCCTGACCGGACGCCAGCTCGAGCGGCTGGCGGGCGAGTACCCGGTATGGGCGAATTTTCCGGTCCGCGCCCAGGACGTGCCGGGAGCGATCGCACGCGCCTACCACGAGGCGGTGGCGGGCTCCGGTCCGGCGCTGGTGGTGGTGCCGATGGGGGACTGGTCAGAGCCTGCCGACGAGCTCGCCGCAGGGTCGCCGGCGCGCGTGCTGCGCTCGTCGTCGGTCGCCCCCGAGCAGGTCGACGAGCTGGCCGCGCTGATCTCCGAGGCGCGGTCACCCGCGCTGGTTGTCGGCATGTGCGACACCCGCGAGGAATGGGACGCGATCGTGGCGCTGGCCGAGCGGTTGCGCTGCCCGGTGTGGCAGGAGCCATTCGTGCGCCGCGCCGGCTTCCCCCAGGACCATCCGCTGTTCGCCGGGCATCTGTCGTGGCGGCGGGCGTCGATGCGTCAGACCCTGTCGCCCTACGACGTGGTGATCGCCGTCGGAGGGGGCGCGTTCCGCCTGTACCTGTTCGACGAGCCCACCCCGATCGTCGAGCCGGGCACGCGGGTGGCCGTGATCACCGAGAACCAGGCCGAGGCGCATCGCAGCCCGTGCGAGCTGGCGCTGGTCGGCTCGGTCGCGTCGGCCTGTGGCGCGCTCGCCGCCGCTGTGCCCCAGCGCGGCCACGACGCCCCCCAACCGATGCGCCGCCCGCCCGACCCGCCGGCGCCCCAGCCCGGAGCCCCGCTGACCCCGGGCCATGTGTTCGCCAGCCTCGCGCGGCGGCTCCCGGCCAACGCGGTGGTGATCGAGGAGACGCCCTCGAGCCAGCCTGAGCTCTACCAGCGGATCCCGATCCGCGAGCCGCTCGGCTTCGTCAGCACCGCCAATGGCGGCCTCGGGTTCGGGATCTCCGGGGCGATCGGGCTGCGGATGGGCCTGCCGGACCGGCCGGTGGTCGCGCTGCTGGGCGACGGCTCGTCGATCTACGCGATCCAGGCGGTCTGGAGCGCCGCCCAGTACGGCGTCGGGGTGCTGCTGATCGTGCTGGCAAACGGCGGCTACGCGATCATGGACAAGCTCGCCCGGGACTCCGGCGGGGCTGGCCCTTGGCCGTCGTTCGGCGGAGTCGACATCTCCGCGATCGCGCGAGGGTTCGGCTGCCCGGCGGTCAGGCTCGAGTCCCACGAGGAGCTCGAGCGGACGCTCGGCGATGTGATCCCGCGGCTGGCGCAGCGCAGCGAGCCGCTGTTGCTCGAGGTTGCCGTCGCCCCCTGATCGCGCTCGACGCAAACGTCGCCGAGCGGGGGCTCACCGGCCTCCCCGGTGAGCCCCCCGCTCGCGCGCCGGCGCCCGCTAGGTGGCCGGGGGCCCGACCGTATACGTGTACGGCAACACCGCGAGCGTCGGCTGCGCCGGCGGTCGCCTCTGGTTGAACGAGTCGTTGGTCGTGACCGTCACCTGGCCTGAGACGACCGTGCCGACGGCCGCGCTCGGATCCAGTGCCAACGTCACGAGCTCCGTCACGCCCGCCGGGATGTAGGCGCTCACCGGCGCGATGTCCGGCTGGGTTGATGAGAACGTGAACGTCCGGCCGACGCCGGTCGTGTTCGTCACCTGTAGGCGCACCGGCCGTGAGGCGCCCTGCGCCAGCGTCGTCGTGCTCGTTGTCGGCAGCCCCGCCAGGACGGTCACGCCGGAGTTGTTGAACGTGACATTCCCGTGGATGACCTGCCTGAACTCGTTGCCGCTGGTCGTCAGGTTGAGCTGCACCATGATTAACCACCTGCCCGAAGCGGGATTTGCCACCGACAGGTTCGCGCGAGCCGTCGGCTTGTCGGACCCGACGCCCTGAAGCGTCGTCGTCGGCGTCCCATCGCCAGTGACCAAGGTACCCGACGGGCTGAACAGCTCATAGGTGTATGAGTTGTCCGGGTTGGCGTCGGCGGTGTTGAACGACACGCTCATCGACTGCTGGCCGGCCGGCACGTCGATGAAGAACAGCGAGTTCGGCGACCCCTGGTTGCGTCCGACACTGGTTCCCATCGTGGCCTTGAACGACCCTCCCGAGGACGGGACATCCGTCCGCGCGAGCACCGGCACCGAGGTTGTCGCGCCGTTTGACGCCGACACCTGAACCGACAGGTCCCGGTCGCCCGGGGCCGATGCCAGCGGCACCTTGACGGGGACCGTCGCCGAGCTGCGGGCCGGGATCTTGACGCTGCCGGAGCCGGCCGCGGATGTCACGTAGTTCTGCCCGGTGACCTGGAACGACAGTGGTCCGGTGTAGGTACCCGGCACGTTCGGCGGCTCCTGCAGGTGCGAGCGGCCGTTCCCCCACAGGATCGTGGCGGTCCACTTGCCCGGCATCGGATCGGTCACTTCGGTGTGCTGGATGTTCGGGACCGAAGGACGGGTCCCGCCGGCCCCGAAGTCATACGAGATCTGCGTCAGCCGCCCTTTCGGGTCGGTGAGGATGTAGTACAGGATGTTCGAGTTGGTCGGGTCCGGCCAGATCATGTCCGCGTTCAGCCGGTCGACGCCTTGCGGCACGTTGAACGTGACCGGCGTCGCCGCCTGCGCGCCCTGCGCCGGGATCGCCGCGCCGGCCGGCGGGGCCGACACCGACTCGGTCACGGTCGGGTCCAGCTGTGTCGCCGCACCGAGCTTACGTAGCCGGGCGGTGACCTTCGTCGCCGAGTTGGACGCGTTGAACACGCTCAGCTGCGTGGACACCTTCGTGCCACCCGCGCCCGACACATCCAGCTGCGTCGGGGTGGAAACGAGCCCCGGCGCCGGCGTGTCGCCAGTCAGCGCGGAGTCCGGCTGCTGCTCGGCGGCATTCACCGCCGCGTAGATGTTGACGAGCCCAGCTCCCTGCTCGCCAGCGGGCGCGTCGATGTCGGTCGCGGTCCCATCCAGAATCTGCTTGACCAGGGCCGGCGACGGATGCGCGCCGTTGTGCGTGTTGGCGTATGCCTCGATCACGTCGGCGGCGGCTCCTGCGACAAACGGCGCCGACTCACTGGTGCCGCCGAACGCCTCTGTCAGCGTGTTCGTCGGGCACGAGCTTGTGACCAACGGGCTGCAGACGGCCTCACCGCCGTAGCCGGGTGCCACCAGGTCGACGAGCTTGCCCGACCCGCTCGGCATCGAGAACGGCTGCCCGGTACCGGTCGACGACAGCGTCGCGATGTTGTCGTTTTCCCAGCCGGTGTACCCGTAGGCCTGTGCCTGGAGCCGCATGTTGGTGTTCGCGCCGACGCCGATCACGTTCGGGTCGTCCGCGGGCGCGATGTGGGTGTTGTCAAAGCCCTCGTCGCCGGACGATGCGACGACCACCATGCCGGCCTGGACAGCCGCGTCGTCAGCCGCCCACAGGGCGTTGCTGCCGCCGCCAGAGCCGTAGGACTCCGAGATCACGTCCGCGTGAAGGTTCGTGGCCGCGTTCTCGATTCCGGCGATGATCGACGACGTGGACTGGCTGATCGTCGCCGTCTGGATGCCGTTGGCGTTGCTGATCGTCGCGGCCGGGTCGACCAACGAGAGGTCGACGAGCGTCGCCCCGGGAGCGTCGCCCTTGATCACGAACGTGCAGCCCTGCGGCATGTTCGAGAACGGCAGCTCAGACGCGTACTGGTAGGTGACGGTGCCCTGCGCGGCGACCGATGACCCGTCCCCGAACCACTCGTCGAGCGCGCCGTCGTTGGGAATGTCCGCCGGGTTGTAGTCCGGAGCGTCCTCGACCACGTGCTGGCCGTTGGGCCGCTGGAAGTCCGCCTGGCCCGCGATCTCGTTCATACCGTCGATCGCCACAACCACTCCGGACCCGTCGGCGATCGTGTCGGCCTCGTCGGCTCCGGGCCCCTCGAAGTGCATGTCAGCGAGGGCCTCGGGCTCGATCATCGGCTTGTTCGGGTTCTTGGTGCACGTCGCCTGCGACGGCACCACGTTGCTCGCCGTCGGCGTCAGCGGCACCGACTCGGTCACCTGCTGATCGGGGATGACCTGCGCGACGTTGCCCATGCCCGCGAGCCGCTGCGCCTCGTTCGCCGAGACGTTCGCGGCGACGGCGTTGATCAGCGTCAGCTGCTTGATCGTGCTGCCGCCCGACTGCTTGATGTTCGACACGATCGGCGCTTGCTGGCTGCGGTCGACCGCCCGGCGCCGCGCCAGGCCGTGAGCCAGGCTCACCCCGCCGTTGGTCTTCTTGAGCAGCACGATCACGCGGCCCCCATGAGCCGCGCCGCTGGCCAGCGCCGCGCGGGCCCGGCCGCCCACCGCAGACTGGGGATGTGCGACCGCCGCCGCGTGTTCCCTCGCCCGCTGAACATGCCGGGCACGGCCGCTGGCAGCCACGGCGCCAACGACCGCCCACGGCCAAAATCCCGACAACCACCATCGACACCGTCCGCAGGCGACGCATCCCTACCTCCATTTTTCCTTGGCCCCGCGGCTCCCCTACCCGGCGCCTCAGCTTGATTTGGCCCGCGTCATATCACTGGTCCAGGAGACTGTCAAGACCGTCGGTGGAGCCCAGGTAGGTTCGCGATCAGGCGGTGCGGGATCCCGGGAGGGTCGGGCGCGCTCGGCCGCTGTCGCTTGCGAGCGGTGCTCGCCATCGAGGAGGATCGGCGCACCGAATCGCTCGTGAACTAGTGGTTCTGCCTACGCATGCGACGCGCCATCAGGCGCTGCACGCCAACCCCAAGCTTCTCGCCAAAGCTCCCCGCGGGTGGCGCAGCGCCGAGCTGGCGGGCGAGGCCGAGGCTTCGCCGAGATCTTCGGGTGCCGTGGCCGCTGATGGAGTCTGCGCTGCCCCAGTCGCTGGATCGCTGGACATCTTTGTCCACCTCCATTGTGTGTTTGAAGCAGCCTACGCCGGTCCGTTTCGCCCCGCAAGCGGTCGGGCGGGCCACCGGAACCGTTGGCCGATCGCGGTCCGACGGCTTGTGCCTCAGTCGCGTGATTAACGTCCCACTCGAGGCCTCCGGCGGACAGCCTGGGACGTTGGCCACGTGGGGCGTGACCAACGTCCCAAGGTCGCCGCGACCAGGGTCGAGTGGGATGTTGTGCATGTCCGCCCGCCCGCCCCGCCCGCGCGGCCGGCTCGGCGGGGTCGGCGTATGATGCCCAATATCCTCGACAAGATTGTCGACAATCATGCGGAGAACGCCGCCGCTCGCGCGAGCGTCGAGGACGAGTTGCGCGACGCGATCGTCAGCGGCCGCCTCCAGCCCAAGGAACGCCTGGTCGAGGCCGACCTGACCGAGGCGCTCGGGGTCGGCCGCTCGGCCGTGCGCACGGCGCTGGCCCGGCTCGAGCAGGAGGGCCTGGTCGAGCACGAGCGAAACCGCGGCGCCTGGGTGAGGCTGGTGGACGAGCGCGAGGCGGTCGAGATCCTCGAGGCGCGCGCCGTGCTCGAGGGGCTCGCCGCCCGGCAGGCCGCCGACAAGGCCAGCGCCCGTGACATCGCGGCGCTGCGGCGGATCCTCGGTCGGATGCGGCGGCTGCTGGACACCGGCGACCTGCTCGGCGCGTCCGACGAGAACGCCGCGCTTCACCGCCGGCTGCTCGAGATCGCCGGACACGACACCGCAACCCGGCTGATCTCGACGCTGAAGTCCCAGCTGGTGCGCTTCCAGTACCGGACGATCCTGCTGCCCGGGCGCAGCGAGCGCTCGCTTGGCGAGCACGCGGCGATCGTCGAGGCGGTCGCGGCCCGCGACCCGGATGCCGCCGAGGCGGCGATGCGCACGCACCTGTCGCACGTCGCCGAGGCGCTGCGGAGCTCCACCCGATGAGCGACTCGCCAACCCCGCGCGCCCGGGAGCTCCTCCAGCGGCGCGTTCGACACGCACATCCACGTCGGCCCCGACGTAGTGCGAGCGCAAGATCGACGACGTGTCGCTCGCGCGGCGCTTTCAGGAGCTGGGGATGGCCGGGTTCATCCTCAAGTCGCACTACACCTCGACCGCCGAGCGGGCCAGCGTGGTGCGCGCGGCGGTGCCCGGGATCGAGGCGCTCGGGGCGATCGCGATGAACCGCGCGGTCGGCGGGATGAATCCGCTCGCGGTCGAGATCGCCGCGCGCGAGGGCGCCCGGACCGTGTGGATGCCGACCGTCGACTCGGTCAACGAGTCCGCACGAACGCGACGCTCCACCGGGCGCGAAGGTGCCGGTGTGGGTGCGGCTGCAGCTCGACCTGCGCGAGCAGGGCATCGAGATCGAGACCGTCCCGGTCGTCGACGAGCGCGGCGAGGTGCTGCCGCAGACGCGCGCGGTGCTGGCGACGATCGCCCGCCACGAGATGCTGCTGGCGACCGGCCACCTCGGGCGCGACGAGATCTTCGCGGTCGTCGACGCCGCGCTCGAGGAGGGCGTGCGCGAGATCGTCGATCACCCATCCGGAGTTCCCGTCGCAGGACCTCTCCCGCGACGACCAGCATGCGCTGGCGGAGCGCGGCGCGCTGCTCGAGCGCTGCTTCACGACGCCGCACACCGGCAAGATCTCCTGGGAGGCGTGGATCGAGAACATCCGCGCGGCCGGCCCGGAGAACTCCGTCCTCTCGACCGACCTCGGCCAGGTGTTCAACCCGGCGGTCGAGGACGGGATGGCGCTGATGGTCGACCGGCTGCTCGAGGCAGGCTTCGACGAACAGGAGGTGCACGTGATGGCCGTCGTGAACACGCGCCGGGTGGCCGGGGCGGCGCCGCTGAGCGCGGCAGCGGCGCGATGACCCGGATGCTCGTGATCGGCGCGCACTCGGCCGACTTCGTCTGGCGCTCGGGCGGCGCGGTGGCGGTGACCACCGCCGGCGGCGGGATCGCGAAGGTGATCGCGCTGTCCTACGGCGAGCGCGGCGAGTCCGGCGAGCTGTGGAAGCAGGAGGGCCAGACGATCGAGAACGTCAAGACGCGTGCGCCACGGCGAGGCCGAGCGCGCCGCGGCGGCGCTCGGGCGCCGAGTTCCGACTGCCTCGACCTCGGCGACTACCCGCTCGAGATCGACGGCGACGCGCTGCTGCGTGATCGCCGACAAGATCCGCGAGTTCGCGCCCGACGTGCTGATCACCCACACCGACACCGATCCGTTCAACCCCGATCACCCGGTCGCCTACGCCGCGGTCCACCGCGCGCGCGGGCTCGCCGCCGGCGCCGGCGTCCCGAGCGCGTTCGGAACGATCAAGCCGCCGGCGCTGTTCCTGTTCGAGCCCCACCAGCCCGAGCTGTGCAACTTCACGCCGACCACGTTCGTCGACATCACGGCGGTGATGGACCGCAAGCGCGCCGCGATGGCGGAGATGAAGGCCCAGCAGTACCTCCAGACCTACTACGACCGAGCGCGCCGATCAGCGCGGCAACCACGCGCGGCGCGCGTCGGGCAACGCCGAGATCCGCCAGGCCGAGGCGTTCCAGCGCGTGACTCCCGCAGGTGGTGAGCGCGCTGTGAGCGACGTTCTGGACGAGCTGGCCGAGCTGGGCTCGGCGACCGTGTACGAGGCCGGCGGCCGCCGTGGCTACGTCGACGCCGATCTGCATCCAGGTCGTCCCCGGCTCGCGCGTCGCCGGACCGGCGCGGACGGTGCGCTGCGGGCAGGACGACAACCTGATGGTGCACGCGGTGATGGCCGAGATCGAGCCGGGCGAGGTGATCGTGCTGACGATGCCCGAGCCGCGGCCGGTGGCGCTGGTCGGCGACCTGCTGGCCACCCAGGCGAAGGCCCAGGGCGCCGCGGCGATGCTGGTCGACGCGGCGGTGCGCGACGTCGAGGAGCTGGCCGAGCTCGGGCTGCCGATCTGGGCGCGCTGGGTCCGGGTGCACGGCGCGGTCAAGGAGACGGCCGGCGAGATCGACGAGCCGGTGACCGTCGGCGGCGCGCACGATCCGCCCGGCGACATCGTCGTGCTCGACGCCGACGGCGTCGCGGTCGTCGAGCGCGAGCGGGTCGACGAGGTGCTCGCGGCCTCGCGCGCGCGAGCCGAGAACGAGCGCGTCAAGCGCGCCAAGCTCCAGCGGCGGTGCGCTCTCCTACGACCTCGACGGACTGCGCGAGCGTCGTCGAGTCGGCGCGATGAGCGAGCCGCTCCCGACCTCGCGCACATCGGCCACGCGGAGCTGCTGACGCCGTCCCCGACGAGAGCCTGCGCGTTCTTCGTCGACCTGTTCGGGATGGAGATCGAGGCGCAGGAGGAGCAGTCGGTCTACCTCCGCGGCTGGGGCGACTACCAGCGCTACAGCCTCAAGCTGACCGAGTCGGAGCTCCCCGGCCTCGGCCACATGGCGATCCGCGCCTGGAGCCCGGAGGCGCTGCAGCGGCGGGTCGCGTCGATCGAGCGCACGGGCCTGGGCGACGGCTGGATCGACGGCGACCTCGGCCACGGGCCCGTCGTACCGCTTCCGCGACCCCGACGGGCACCTCTTGGAGCTGTACTACGAGGTCGAGCGCTACGACGCCGCCCGAGCACCTGCGCCCGGCGCTGCAGCAACGTCCCGCAGCGCTACACTCGGCCGCGGCGGCGAGCGTCAAGCGGCTCGACCACGTCAACGTGCTCGCCGCCGACGTCGCCGCCAACCGCGCTTTGCGCGAGGAGCAGCTCGGCTACCGGCTGTACGAGCAGATCGAGCTCGACGACGGCACGCGAGTCCGGCGCCTGGATGAGCCTTACGATCGCCGCCCACGAGCTGATCTACGTCGCCGACGACGCCGGCGCCAACGGGCGCCTGCACCACCTGGCGTTCTTGGTCGACACGCGCGAGGAGTGCCTGCGCGCGGCCGACCTGTTCCTCGACGCCGACGTCCCGATCGAGGCGGCGCCGTCCAAGCACGCGGTCGCCCAGGGGATGTTCCTGTACGTGTACGAGCCCGGCGGCAACCGGGTCGAGGTCACCACCGGCACGCACTTCATCTACGACCCCGCGTACGAGCCGGTGGCCTGGACGCAGGCCGAACGTGCGCGAGGGCAGGCGTGGGGCGTGAAGACGATCGAGACCTTCCACACCTACGGCACGCCGGACACCAGCGGCGAGGCCACCGGGCCGCCGATCCCGCCCACCAGCCGGATCCCGGGTCAGGCGTGAGCGACGACCGGCAGCTGATCCGCGACCTGGTCGAGAACTGGGTGGTGTGGCGCGACGCCGGCGACTGGGAGCGCTTCGCCGGCGTGTGGCACGACGACGGGTTCATGATGGCCACGTGGTTCCAGGGCCCGGCCGCGGACTTCATCCGCGTCAGCCGCGAGGGCTTCGAGCGCGGCGTCAGCATTCTGCACTTCCTCGGCGGAACCTCGATCGACCTGGCCGGCGAGCGCGCGATCGTCCAGACGAAGATGACGATCTCGCAGCGCGCCGAGGTGCACGAGCGTGGCCTGCGACGTGGTCTGCACCGGGCGCTTCTACGACTTCGTCGAGCGCCGCGACGGGCGCTGGGGGATCGTCCTGCGCCAGCCGATCTACGAGAAGGACCGGTTGGACCCGATCGACCCGGCCGCGCACGCTCGAGCTCGACCCGGAGCTGCTCGCGCGGTTCCCCGCCGGCTACCGACACCTCGGCTACGTGCAGACCGGCCTCGGCTTCGAGGTCAAGCGCGACATGCCGGGGCTGACCGGGCCCGAGGTCGAGCGGCTGTACGGTCGCGGCGCCCGCTGGCTGGCCGGCGGCGAGCTGTAGAGCAGTGGGTGGACGTGAAACGTCCTCATGCGGGACGTTTCACGTCCACCCCCCCAGCCGTCGCTTAGCTACCGGCCCCCGGCGCGGATCAGGTCGGCGGCGCGCTCGGCGATCATGATCGTCGGCGCGTTCGTGTTGGCGCGGGTGATCCGCGGCATCACCGAGGCGTCGACGACCCGCAGCCCCTCGATCCCGTAGACCCGCAGCTCGGAGTCGACGACCGCGCCCATCGCGCACGACGAGGTGGGGTGATAGACGCTCTGCCCGGCGCGCCGGGCGAACGCCAGCAGATCCTCGTCGGAGTCGGAATCCGGCACCCTGAACGGTGCGCGCTCCACCGTCCGCAACGGCTCCTGCCGGGCGATCTCGAGCGCGATCCGCATGCCGTCGATCATGCTCCGGCGGTCCTCGTCGGTGGTCAGGAAGTTGCACAGCACGCGCGGCTTTGAGTCGGGCAGCGGCGCCCGCAGCATCACCCGGCCGCGGCTCGTCGGGTGGATCACCACCGGGCCGAAGCAGTACCCGTGGTCCGACGGCGCGGTCAGGCCCTCGTCGAAGAACATCGACGGCGCGAAGTGGAACTCCACGTCGGGCGCCTCGAGTCCGGCTCGGGTGCGGAAGAACCCGGCCGCTTCGGGGATGTTCGAGGTCAGCGGCCCGCGGCCCTCGGATTGGAGCAGCGCGATGTTCTCGGGCGTCGCCGCCATGAACAGTGACTGCTCGTCGGTCAGGTAGTTGACCTGGGCCATGCAGTGGTCCTGCAGGCCCTCACCCACGGGAAGCGCCTCCCGCACATCGATCCCGAACGGGGCCAGTTGGTCCTCGGGGCCGATGCCCGACAGCATCAGCAGCACCGGCGAGTGATACGCGCCGGCCGAGACGATCACCTCGCGCTCGGCCCGGAGCTGCTCCACGCGGCCGTCCCGGACGATCTCGACGCCGGTCGCGCGATCGCCGTCGAACAGGAGCCGCGTCGCCATCGCGCGCGGGATCACCGACAGGTTCGCGCGCCCTTGCGCGGGTCGCAGGAACGCGTCGGCGGTGCTGCAGCGCAGGCCGTCGCGCTGGGTCAGCTGAAAGCGGCCGACGCCCTCCTGTCGGGCGCCGTTGAAGTCGGGGTTGTGCTCGTGGCCGGCCAGCCGGGCAGCCTCGAGCATCGTGTCGACCAGCGGGTGCATCGAGCGGCTGTCGGACACGCGCATCGGTCCGCCGGCGCCGTGGAAGCTGTCATCGCCGCGCTCGTTGTCCTCGGAGCGCCGGAAGTACGGGAGCACGTCGTCGTAGCTCCAGCCGTCGCATCCGGCCGCTGCCCAGCCGTCGTAGTCGGCGCGGTTGCCGCGCACGTAGATCATCGCGTTGATCGAGCTGCACCCGCCGAGCATCCGTCCGCGCGGGAGGTACAGCCGCCGGTGATCGAGCCCCGGCTCGGGCTCGCCCAGCAGGTCCCAGTCCCAGCTGGACTTGAACAGCGCCGGGAACGCCGCCGGAATGCGGATCTCGGGCTGCGTGTCCTCGGCGCCGGCCTCGAGCAGCGCCACGGTGACATCGCGGTCCTCGCTCAGGCGGGCCGCCACCACGCACCCGGCCGACCCCGCGCCGACGACCACGTAGTCAAACGAGCCGCCGTCACTCACCGCGGATCACCACCTTCATCACGTCGCTGGGGTTGTCGATCGCGAATCGCAGCGCATCGGGCGCCTGACCGAGCGGGAACTGGTGGCTGATCATCCTTGCGATCAGCTCGCTGTTTCGCTCGACCACGCCCACCGCGTCGGCGAACTCCCCAGCGCCGCAGCAGCTCACGCCGAGGACGTCGAGCTCCTTCTCGGTGAGACTGCCGATCCGCACGCCGACGTCGTGGACGGACATCCCGACCTGGACGGCGCGCCCGGCCGAGGCGACCATGTCGATCATCGCCCGGACTGCTGGGGGCGCCCCGGTTGCGTCGACCGCGACGGGCGGACCGGCGGCGCCGGCCCAGCGGCGCGCGGCCGCCACCACCTCGTCGGCGCCGTTCCACACGAGCGTCTCGGCGCCCATCTCACGGCTCAGCTGCAGCCGCCCCGCCTGGAGGTCGACGACCAGCACCTCCGCGCCGCGCTCACGCGCGACCAGGCAGACGCACTGCCCGATCGGCCCGGCGCCGAGCACCACGACGCGCTCGCCGGCCGCGATCCGGCCGCGCTCCACCGCGCGGACCGCGATCGACACCGGCTCGGCCATCGCCGCGACCGCGGGGTCGTCGACTTCGATCGGGAACGCGTGATCGGCGTCGATCCGGAGCAGTTCCTGGAGGCTTCCGTCCGAGTGGATGCCGATCAGGCTGAAGTTGTCGCAGGCATTGTCGCGGCCGACGCTGCACGGGTAGCAGTGGCCGCAGGCGTGCAGCGGCCACAGCGCGACGCGTCCGCCGACCGCAAGCCGCTCGTCGCAACCGGGGCCGACGGCGGCGATCCGCGCCGCCGCCTCGTGTCCCTGCACGCGCGGGAACTGCGAGCCGCCGGCGGCATCGGACAGCTCGCCCGTGAAGAAGTGGTAGTCGGATCCGCAGATGCCCGTCGCCTCGGGAGCGACCACGACCTCGCCCGGACCGGGGTCGGGAGGCTCGGGGCGATCGAGCACCGCCATCGCCCCGACCTCCTGGGTGACCACCGCGCGCATCCGTCTGGCTCCGGGATCAGTTCCCGACCGGCCGGGTCATCCCCACACCTCGGCCGCCGTCTCGACGATCAGCCTGAGCTTGGCGACCTCCTGGTCGTAGGTGAGGGCGTTGCCCTCGACCGTGGAGGAAAAGCCGCACTGCCCGGACAGGCACAGCTGTTCGACTCCGATGAACTTGGAGGCCTCCTCGATCCGGCGCTTGAGCTCGTCCTTGCTCTCGAGCTCGGGCCGCTTGGTGGTGACGAGCCCGAGCACGACGAGCTTGTCCTTGGGCACGAACCGCAGCGGTTCGAACCCGCCCGAGCGGGCGTCGTCGTACTCGAGGAAGAACCCGTCGACGTCGAGGTCCCCGAACAGCGCCTCGGCGACGAAGTCGTACCCGCCCTCGGCTGCCCACGAGGAGCGGAAGTTGCCACGGCACAGATGCGTGGTCACGGTCAGGCCCTCGGGCCGGTCGGCGAGTGCCTCGTTGATGTGGCGGATGTAGGTCTCGTGCAGGTGCTCAGCATCCTCGCCCTTGCTGGCCATCTGCTCGCGTTGGACGGGGTCGTTGAGGTAGGCCAGCGAGGTGTCGTCGAACTGCAGGTACCGACAACCCAGGCCGGCGACCGCCTTGACCTCTTCGGCATAGGTCGAGGTGAGGTCTGCCCAGAACTGGTCGACGTCGGGGTACACGTCGGGGTCCAGCGCGGCGCGGCCGCCCCGGTAGTGGACCATGCTGGGCGATGGAATCGTCAGCTTCGGCGTGACGTCGTCGGCGACCAGTCCCTGCAGGAACTTGAAGTCGTCGGCGAAGATCGTGTGGTCGAGGTGGAGCTTCTCGCCGACGTGGATCGCGGCGGGAGTCCACTCGATCACGCCATCGGCGTTGCGGAACTGGACCTTGATGTCGCCGGGCGCCTTCTCGATCCCCCCGATCGCGTAGATGAAGTCCATGTGCCACGACTGGCGGCGGAACTCGCCGTCGGTCGCAGACTGCAGGCCGACGTCGTGCTGCATCGCGACCACGTCGCGGATCGCCTGATCCTCGACTCCGCGAAGCTGCGCCGCGTCGATCCGGCCGGCCTGGAAGTCCTCCCGGGCCTTGAGCAGCTCGGGCGGGCGCAGCAGGCTGCCGACGTGGTCGGCGCGGAACGGGGGCGCGGAGCGCCGCCCGGCAGTTACCTCGTTTGCTGTCCGTAGATCCGACATTTCTACCTTCCCTTTGTCTCTGGACTGAAGTTGAGCTCGATCCGGACGCCGGCCGGATCTTGCAGGAACACCTGCCGCGGGCCTCCGCCCGGGACGGTGTTCAGGACCGCCGGTACGCCCTGGCGCGCAAGCCGGGCGCGCGTCTGGTCGTAGTCGGTCACGCTGAAGGCGATGTGATCCACCGGCCCGGGCCCGGCGCCGGTGGTGACCGGCAGCCCGAGCTTGAGGGCGTGGGCGAGGTAGGGCTCGCGCTGGGCGACGTGGACGCACGGGGTGTCGCCGGCGTAGAGCCAGTAGCCCGGGAACGCCAGCGCCGGCCGGTCCCCCAGCGCCAGCCCGACCACCTCGCAGTAGAACTCGCGCGCCCGCTCGATGTCGTCGCAGAGCACGAGCACGTGCTCCATCCGAGAGACGCTCACCGACCAGTCGGCTCGCTGCCGGCGGCTGCGGGCGCGGGTTCGGCGCCGTTGCTCCCGCGTAGCAGGTAGGCGGTGTGCAGCAGCTCGGGCTTCTCGCGCAGCTCCTTGGCCATGCCCGAGAACTGGATCCGGCCGCCTTCCATGATGTAGGCGTGGTTGGCGAGGCCGAGCGCGACCGTCACGAACTGCTCGATCAGCAGCACGCCGATCCCTGACTCGGCTACGTCGCGGATCGTCGGGATCAGGCGGTTGACGACCACCGGCGCGAGCCCGAGCGAGAGCTCGTCGATCAGGATGTAGCGCGGCTGGGATACCAGCGCCTGGGCGAGCACCACCATCTGCTGCTCGCCGCCCGAGAGCGCCCGGGCCGGCGCGGTCAGCCGCTTCTGGAGCTCGGGGAACAACTCCAGCGCGCGCGCCCTTCCCGTCCGCGCCTCGGCTGCGCGACAGTGAGTAGGTGGCCACGCGGATGTTCTCCTCCACCGTCAGCTCGGGCAGCAGCCGGCGGCCCTCGGGGACGATCGCCACGCCGGCGCGTCGGATCCGCTCCGGTCGCCGGGAGGCGTAATTGCGGTCGCCGATCCGGACCGAGCCCCCCTCCGGGCGCAGCACTCCGCCGACGGCCAGGACGAGGCTCGACTTGCCGGCTCCGTTGGGCCCCAGCAGCGCCGTGACCTCGCCGGCGGGGATCTCGAGGTCGACCTCGCGCACGACCGCCCGGCCGCCCCGCCGCACGGTCAGCCCTTCGATCTGCAGCAGCTCGCGCCCGGCGGCGGCGTCGCTCATACGTTCTCCTCGGTGCCGAGGTAGGCGCGGATCACGCGCTCGTCACGCAGCACCTCGGCGGTCGGACCCGAGCTGATCAGCTTGCCGAAGTCCAGCACCGCGGTCGTTTCGCAGCAGCCCGACACGAGGCTCATGTCGTGGTCGACGAGGATCGTGAGCGCGCCGGTGTGCTCCGGTATCTGACGGATCACCGAGCTGAGGTGCTCGGTCTCCTCGTCGGGCAGTCCGGCGGCCGGCTCGTCCAGCAACACCACCCGGGGGCTCCCGACGACCGCCCGCGCGACCTCGACCAGGCGCCGTTCGCCGACGCCCAGTGTGCTCACCTTCCCGTAGGGGTCTGACTTGATCCCGACGAACTCGATCGCGGCCAGAGTCTCGTCGCGCCGCGAGCCCTTGCTCATCTTCGACTGCTCGTGGACCATCGCCACGTTGTCGTAGATCGACAGCTCCTCAATCGCCTGCTCGGTCTGAAACGTGCGCCGCACGCCCCAGCGGGCGCGCCGATAGTGGGTCATCTTCAGCAGGTTCTCCCCGAACACCTCGATCGTCCCGGTGGCTGGGCGCACGAACCCGCTGAGCACGTTGAAGAACGTCGTCTTGCCCGCGCCGTTGGGGCCGATCAGGCCGCACGTGCCGGCGTCGAACTTGACGTCCATCCCGTCCAGCGGGGTGACGCCACCGAAGCGGACCGTCAGTCCCGACACCTGGATCACTCGGCCTGCCCTTCGGCCGGCGGGGTGCTGCGGAACGGACGGCTGATCAGCCGTCCCAGCCGTGCCATGTCCTTGGGGAACTGCTCGACGATCCCGCGCGGCGCGGTGGTCAGGACCTGGAGCACCCCGATCCCGAACAGGATCGTCAGCCAGTCGGGCGAGATCGCCCCAGCTGTTGAGCAGGGCCTGCAGGAACTTCAGCAGGAACGCCGCGATGATCGCTCCCCAGATGCTGTAGGCGCCGCCCATCAGCACGACCGCCAGCAGCGTGATCGAGTCCTGGGTGGCGAACGTCAGCGAGTTCAGATAGCGGAAGCTTGCGGCGACGAGGCCCCCGGCCACGCCGGTGACGAACGAGGCCAGCGCGAACGCCCACAGCTTGTAGAAGGTGGTGTTGATGCCCGCCGCCAGCGCGGCCGACTCGCTCTGGCGGATCGCCGCCCACGCCCGGCCGGGGCGGCCGCGGACGTGCGCCAGCACCAGCAGGAACATCAGGATCGCCACGATCACCGAATATCGGAAGAACGCCGGGTCCGTGGTGGCGATGCTGGGTCGGCGGATCGGCGGGATGTGGACGCTGCCGCCGTTATAGCCGGTGAAGCCACCGCCGCCGTTGGGGAAGTTGATCGTGGTCAGCGCGACCGTGATCGCTCCGGCCAGCATCAGCGTGATCAGCGCCAGGTACAGGCCGCTCATCCGCAACGCCGGTAGCCCGACCAGGGTGCCCAGCACCATCGTGATCAACCCGGCACCGAGCAGCACGAGCGGATACGGGAGCGAGGTCGCGAACAGGATCCGGGCCGACACCCAGGCGCCCAACGCCAGCACCGCGCCCTGGCCCAGCGACACCATTCCGACGCGCCCGACCAGGACGCCGAGCCCGAGGGTCACGATCGAGTAGATCGCCACCTGGGTCCAGGCGTCGACGTAGTACTGGCTGAACAGCGACGGGAACGCCAGCAGCACGAACACCAGCAGCGCCACGATCACCGCCGGTTTGGCGAACATCCGCGGATCGGACCGCGAGCGGCGTCCGTTGGCCTGCGCCCCGGCCGTCTCGGTCTCTGCCCCGCCCTGAGCGGCGGTCTCCTCCTCTGTCCTTACGCCTGAGGATTCCATCAGTGGCGGGGCGCGCTCAGATTCCCTGGCGGCCGACCGAGATCACCCGGCGGCGGTTGAGCACCAGCAGGGCGATCGCCGCCAGCACGAACGGGGTCGCGTCGCGGTAGTTGCTGACCGACTGGATCGGCGTCAGCTCGGCACTGATCACGCCGATCACGATCGCGGCAATGAACGTGACCGCGATCGACCGCAGTCGCGCGATCAGCGTGGCGGCCAGCGTCGAGATCACCAGGAACGTCAGGCTGTTGGCGTCGAGCGCAACCAGGTCGGCGAGCAGCACGCCCGCGATTCCCGACAGCACCCCGCACCCGAACCAGGCGGCAGCGGTCACCCGCCGCACGGGGACGCCCAGCGTGGCGGTGATGTCGCGGTCGTTGGCCATCGCGCGCATCGCGGTCCCGAGCTTGGTGTAGCGCAGGAACGCCGCGGTCACGATCGTGATCACCAGTCCCAGCGCGAGCGCGATCACGTTCGTGTAGGTCACCGAGATCACGCCGATCTGGAACGTGTGGTTGTCGGTCGGGATCGTCAGCGCCCGCGAGGCGCCGCCGCTCGAGGGCCACAACAGGTCCATCACCCCGAGCAGCACCAGCGTCAGGCCCAGCGTCGCCGTGGCTTTCACCAACGGGTCGCGCTGGGCCAACGCCGGTCCGAACACCATTCCGTAGGCCAGCGTGATCGCCCCGCCGAACAGCACGGAGACGATGAACGCCGGCCAGAACCCGAAGCCGGAATGGTTGATCAACTGCCATGCGATCAGGGCGCCCATCGCGCCTACCGCGCCGAACGCGAGGTTCAGGACCCCGGTGGCCCGGTACAGCACGACCATGCCGACTCCGGACAGGGCGTACACCCCGCCGAGCGACAGTCCGGTCACCAGGAATTGCTCGACGTCAGTCCAGGTAGGCATGGCTCCTCGCGCCCTGATCGCTTTGCGTGGTCCTTCCTCCTCCTACGAGGTCGGCGGGTTGGTCGACGGGGCCGTCCCGGCGGCCTTTCGGTACTGCGCGATCTGCGGATCCGCCGAGGACACGTTGAAGCAGTTCTGGGCGGTCACCATCTTCCCGTTTTCCGGCGTCGTTGTGAAGTCGGCGTTGTTGGGAATGTGCAGCGGGTAGGGCCCGTACACCCACGGCTGACAGAGCAACTCAGTCTTCTGGTTCTTGATCGCCTTGAACGCCGCGTTGACGTTCTTGATCGTGTACGGAGCCTTGACGGTCTGCAGCGCCTGGGCGGAGAACTTCCCCAATAGGAAGCCCATCTGGCTGAACGAGCCGATGCCACCGGCGACGTTCTTGCCGTACTGGGCGAGGATCGCCTTGTAGAGCTGCATCTCCGGGCCGTTGTGGTCGTCGGGCGAGGTCAGCTCGGCGTTGACGAACAGCTTGTGGTTCCACTTCGGACCCAGCGCCTTGGCCAGGAAGTCCGTGTTGCACGGCGTCGAGCAGCCCCAGCCCTTGACGCGGTCCTCGAGGCCGAGCTTCTGGGCGGCCTGCAGGATCACCAGCGCCTCGGGCGGCGTGAAGTTGAGCACCACCCACCCGTTCGACGTGGCCTTGTTGACCAGGTCGAGGGCGACTGAGCTGGCGTCGTTGATCGGCACGTTCTCGGTCAGCGTGGTGATCGGGACGCCCGCGGCCTTCGCGAGCGCCGTCGGACCCGCGGCGATGTAGCCGGTGCCGGGGACGTTTGACTGCACGAACACGATCTTCGACGGCTTCTGGCTGAGCCCATACTGAACCGCTCCGTCGGAGCTGTAGCGCGGTCCCATGTTGACGGCCGCGCTGTTCGGCGTCGACCAGCACTCGGGGGCGATGCCGGCGCCCATCTCGTAGATCCCGAGCTGCTTCCAGTAGGCCTGATCGATCGTGCACTCCAGCAGGTCGAAGACCCCGACGATCCCGACTACGTGGTCGGACTGGATCAGCTTCTTCGCGGCAGCCGCGATCTGCGCGGGCTGCGTCTGGTCGTACTCGACGAACAGCTTCACCGGGTGGCCGTTGATCCCGCCGTTGGCGTTGACGCAGTTGTAGTACGCCGTGATCATGTTCGGCCCGTCGCTGAAGTCGGTGCCGGGCTGCTTGGTGTCGATCGTGCCGATGTTGATCGGCGTGCCGGTCGCCTTCTGGCCCGGCTTGGGACCGCACGAAGACGTGTCGGTCGACGTGCCGCTCGAGCTCGAGCCCGAGCTCGACGACGAGCTGGAGCCGCCGCTCGCGGCGGCGGAGCTGCTCGAGCTGCTATTGGAACTGCCACATCCGGCCAGGATCGCCGCCCCGACGATCGCCGCGATCAGTGCGGCGACCAGCCGCGCGCGCGGCGAATGCTCATGCATCCTCAACGATCTCTCCTCCTCGAGTGATCCGGGTTGAACCCCACCCCAGGTGGCTGGGGCGGGTGCCGATACTAATCATGCCGCTTGCTGTATGCAAGATCTGCCTAACCTGACTCCAAAGGAGTGGTTCCTGGTGGTTTCTGAGGATTTCTGCATACAGGTGCTCACCGCGGTTAGAGTTCGCTCCCCGTTCAGCGGCGCGTGTAGGGATTCCGTGGCCAGCCAGCCCAACCGAACTCAGATGATGCGGGCGCTGCTGCGCCTGCGAGAGCTGATCCTCAACGGCGAGTTCACGCCGGGCGAGCGGATGTCCGAGCTCCCGCTGGTGGAGCGGCTCGGGGTGTCGCGCTCGCCGCTGCGGCTGGCGCTGGCCTCGCTCGAGCACGAGGGGCTGCTGCGCGGCCTCGAGGGCGGCGGGTACGCCGTGCGCGAGTTCACCAAGACCGACATCCGCGACGCGATCGAGCTGCGCGGCGTGCTCGAGGGCACCGCGGCGCGCCTCGCGGCCGAGCGCGGGGTCACTCGCCGCGACCTGTCGGCGCTGCGTGCGCTCAACGACGAGATCGCGCCGCTCGTCGGTCTCGGCGATTACGACTCGTTCGAGCGCTACGTCGAGATCAACGAGCGCTTTCACGCCAAGATCCTCGCGATTGCGCGCAGCCCGATGCTCGAGCGGGCGCTCGAGGGGATCCTGTCGCTCCCGTTCGGCGGCGCCAGCGCGTTCGTGATGACCGAGGCCGAGCTCCCCGAGTCCCGCGCGATGCTGGTTGTCGCCTACCACCATCACCAGGCGATGGTCGACGCGATCGAGGGCCGTCAGAGCGGCCGCGCGGAGGCGCTTGCCCGCGAGCACGCCCGGGTGGCGCTGAAGAACCTCGAGATCGTGCTCCATCATCGCGAGGTGCTCGAGCGGCTGCCGGGGGCATCGCTGATCTCGTTGCCGCAGGAGCTCGACGAGCCGATCCCGCACTGAGGGCCACGCTCGCATCATCTACGAGGCACCGACCACGGGTAGCTCGAGCGACTCGGACTCCGGCCAGTCCCACTCGATCGCGCGCCTGGCCGCCGCCAGGATCTGGTCGGCTCCCGGACGGTAGGCGTCCTCCAGCGGCGGACTGACGGGCACAGGAGCGAACGGTGCACCGACCCGCTGGATCGGCGCCTCCAGGCAGTCGAACGCGGCGTTTGCGAGCTGCGCTGCGAGCTCGCCGCCGAACCCGCCGACCATGACCGCCTCGTGCGCCACGACCGCCCGGCCGGTGCGCCGGACCGACGCGGCCAGCGTGTCGATGTCGAGCGGCACCAGCGTGCGCGGATCGATCACCTCGGCCTCGATCCCGATCGCCGCCAGCCGCCCCGCGGCGCGGATCGCCTCTCCGACCATCCGCGACGTGGCGACGATCGTGAGGTCGGTGCCGGCGCGCAGCGTCCGGGCAAGGCCGATCGGCGCCGGCTCGGAGCGGGGCGCCGCGGGCTCGCGGCGGAAGTACAGGGCGTTGTTCTCCACGAACACCACCGGCCCCGGATCGGCGATCGCGCTCTCCAGCAGCCCGGCGGCGTCCGCGGCGCAGCTCGGCATCACCACCTTCAGGCCCGGCACGTGGGCGAGCCAGGCCTCCAGGCTCTGGGAGTGCTGGGCGCCGCTGCGGCTGCCCGCCCCGCCCTGGGTTCGCAGGACCATCGGCACCGACAGCTGGCCGCCGGACATGAAGTGCGCCTTGGCGGCCTGATTGACCAGCTGATCGAGCGCCAGCGTGAGGAAGTCGATGAACATGATCTCGATCACCGGACGCAACCCGGCCTGGGCTGCGCCGATCGCGACGCCACAGACCGCGCCCTCGCTGATCGGGGTGTTGAGCACCCGCGCCGGGCCGAACTCCTCCACCAGCCCGGCGGTGCCGCCGTACGGGCCGCCCTCGGCGACGTCCTCGCCGAGCACGATCACCCGGTCGTCGGCCCGCATCGCCCGCGCCAACGTGGCGTTGATCGACTCCAGGAATGTCGTCTCGGCGTCGGTCATGCCGCGTACACGAGCTCCTCGGTCAGCCCCGGCTCGGGGAACGGGCTGGCGCGAGCCACCTCGACCGCCGCGTCGACTTCGGCTCGCGCGGCGTTCTCGAGCTCGTCGAGCTGTGGCTGGGTCAGCCAACCGCGGTGCAGCGCCTCGTGGCTGAAGGTCGCGACCGGATCGTGCCGGCGCCATTGTTCGTCGGCGAGCGGATCGCGGTAGCGCTGCTGGTCGCCCTCGTAGTGGCCGCGTCGGCGGTGAGTGAGGCACTCGAGCAGCATCGGACCGCGACCGTCGCGAGCCGACGCCAGGAACCCGGCGAACGCCTCGTACACCGCCGGCACGTCGCTGCCCTCGACGGTCTGGCGCTCGAACCCGTACGGCGCGACCGCGTCGCTGACGCGCTCGATCGGCGTGTGCGCCGAGCGCGGCGTGAACTCCGCGAAGCCGTTGTTCTCGCACACCAGAATCACGGGCAGCTCCCACAGCGCGGCCAGGTTCACGGACTCTGAGAAGTACCCCGCCTGAGCCGCGCCGTCACCGAAGAACACGACCGTGGCCTGGTCTGAGCCGCGGACCCGGGCGGCGAGCGCGTTGCCCAGCGCCAGCGGCACGTTGCCCCCGACGACCCCGGTCGCGCCGAGCAGCCCGTGCTCGACGTCGACCACGTGCATCGATCCGCCGAGCCCGCGGCACAGCCCGGAGGAGCGGCCCATCAGCTCGGCCATCAACCGGTGCAGCGGGGCGCCCTTGGCGACCGCATGCCCGTGAGCGCGGTGCCCGCTGTAGACGGCGTCGTCGTCGCGCAGCTGGCCGCAGACCGCGGCGGCCACCCCCTCGCCGCCGATGCTGAGGTGGATCAGGCCGTGGACCTGCAGCGTCCGCTTGAGTTGCGCAACGCGCTCCTCGAAGCAACGGATCCGCCACATCGTCCCCAGCAGGTCCGACGCGGTCGGGGCGTCGAATTGTGCGGCCACGGCCGGGGAGCTAGGCGGCCACTGGCGCGGACCCGAGCACGCCGCGCACCGCCCCGGCGATCTTCTCCTCGTCGGGGAGCACGAACGCCTCCATCGGCTCGCTGTAGGGGACGGTCACGTCGCGGGCGGTCACGTGGGCGATCGGCGCCTTCAGCGACGAGAACCCGTGCTCGGCGACCTCGGCGGCGATCACCGGCGACGCCCCGCCATGCCGGGTCCCCTGGTCGGCGATCACCAGCCGTCCGGTCTTCTCGACCGACGCCAGGATCGTCGCCGTGTCGAGTGGCGCGAGCGTGCGCGGATCGATCACCTCGGCCTGGATCCCTTCGCCGGCGAGCGTCTCCGCCGCCGCCAGCGCCTTGCCCACGGTCCACCCGGTGGCGACGATCGTGACGTCGCCGCCCTCGCGCCGGACCGCGGCCTCGCCGAACGGGACGAGGTGCTCGCCCTCGGGCACGTCGCCGTGCTCGAGCACCAGCAGGTAGTGCATCAGGTAACAGACCGGATTGTCGTCGCGGATCGCGGTGGCCATCAGGCCCTTGGCGTCGGCCGGGGTTGACGGAAGCGCCACCTTGAGACCGGGGACGCCTAGGAACATCCCGTAGATCGAGCCGGTGTGCTGGCCGGCCCAGCCGGCCGTGAACCCGTAGCCGGCCTTGAACACGACCGGGACCTTGACCCGGCCGCCGCTCATGTAGCGAAGCCGTGGGGCCTCGTTTACGACCTGGTTCATCGCCACCAGCATGAACTCCGCCATCAGCAGCTCGACGACCGGGCGGTAGCCGCCGAGCGCCGCGCCGATCGCCATCCCGATCTCGGCCGTCTCGGAGATCGGCGACACCCGAACGCGCTCGCGCCCGAACGCCTTGACGAGCTCGTTGTCGTCGCTGGGGGCGACGTCCTGACCGTAGAACAGGACGCTGTCGTCGCGCCCCATCTCAACCGCGATCGCCTCGTTGACCGCCGCGATGTAGGGGATCTCTCGTGCCATAGCTGTCTCCTGATGCCTAGGCGTAGACGTGGTTGAGGGCGGCTTCCGGCGCCGGGAACGGGTCGTCGAGCGCGAACCTCACCGCCGCCTCCATCTCGTCGCGGACCTGCTCCGCGATCTCGTCGGCGCGGGCGGCGTCGAGCGTGCCCTGCTCGACCAACCGCATGCGGAACCGCGGCACCGGGTCGCCGCGCAACGCCGCCTCGTACTCGTCGCGGTTGCCGAACACGGTGATCGCCTCGTGCTCGGGGTAGTGCAGCGGGACTCCGGGCGGTGCGATCAGGTTGCCATGGGCCGACAGGCGGTAGACCTTGGACTCCACCAGCGTCGGTCCGTCGCCGGCCCGGGCGCGGTCGACCGCCGCTCCGACCGTCTCATACACGGCGAGCGGATCGGTGCCATCGATCGTCACGCCGGGCATGCTGTACGCCACGGCCTTGACCGACAGCGGCTCTCCGGCGGCGGCGTTGGCGTCCTCCTGCTCGGACCGGGTGGCCACGTTGTAGTTGTTGTTCTCCATCACGTAGACGATCGGCAGCTTCCACAGCGAGCCGAGGTTCAGCGACTCGTGGAACGCGCCCTGCTTGGAGGCGCCGTCGCCGAAGAAGCACAGGACGACCTGGTCCTGCTTGCGCAGCTGGGCGGCCCAGGCGGCGCCGGTGGCCTGGGGGATGCCCTGGCCGACGATGCCCGAGGTGCCGAGGAACCCACGCTCGGGGTCGACCAGATGCATCGAACCGCCGTAGCCGCCGCACAGCCCGTCCTTACGGCCGTAGATCTCGGCCATGATCGCCTTCGTGTCGGTGCCCAGCACGATCGGGTAGCCGTGGCAGCGGTACGTGGCCATCATCTGGTCGTCGGGCCGGAGCGTCGCCAGCGAGCCGACGATCGAGGCCTCGGCGCCGTCGGCCAGGTGCGTGTGCCCGCGGATCACTCCGGGGTGCTCTTCGAACGTCCGCTTGACCCGCTCCTCGAACTCCCGGATCCGCAGCATCTGCGTGAACATCCAGATCAGGCGGTCGGCGTCGAGTTGCGCCAGCTTGTCGGTGCTGCTCACCATCGCTCCTCTCGTTCAAGGGTTCGGCTATTCATGGCCGGGCCCTCGGGCGACGCCCGCGCCGAATTGCGCGGTCGTCGTCTCGTATGCGCGGTCGAACTCCTCCTCGATCGGCAGGTTGCGCAGGGCCTCGGAGAGCACCTCGACTCCCCACGGGCCCGCGTAGCCGATCTGCCGGCAGGCGTCGACGTAGCCGGGGATGTCGAACTCGCCTTCGCCGGGGAGGTGCCGGTGGTTGACCACCTCGTCGATCGGGTCGTCCATGTTCTGAAACTGCCCATCGGACAGCTCGACCCAGGTCAGGTACCGCTGAGGTATCCGGCGCAGGTCCTCGGGCGAGATCCCGAGCTTGCTCATGTGCCAGGTGTCGATCGCGAGGCCGCCGTTGGGCTGGTCGGCGTCCTGGACGAGCGCCAGCGCCGTGTCGAGCGTGTTGACGTTGACGTCGAACGGCATGAACTCGTAGGCGACCGGGGCCGAGGTGACGCCGGCGGCGTCCCGACACAGCGCCGCGAACTCCTCGGTGAGCCTGCCGAGCTCGCACGGGGTGCCGGGGATGTTGCCGACCTTGATGTGGTGGGCACCGAACGCGGCGGCGGTCTCGAGCAGCAGCTTGCGGCGCTCGTCAGACTCGGCGCGCTCTGAGCTGCCGGCGGGCGCGAAGAAGTCGGCCAGGAACTCCACCTGCAGGTACTTCAGCCCGGCGTCGTCGAAGATCTGCTTCATCTCGCGCAGCGTGCGCTGCTCGAGCTGGTGCTCGATGTCGGAGTGCCACAGCCCGAGGCCGCTGAAGCCGACCCGGGCGGCCTGCGCGCAGCGATCGCGCCAGTCAAACAGGCTCCACTCGCGCCCCACGTGGACCTCGACCGGACCCGAGACGGTCCAGTACAGCGCCAGCAGCTCGACGTCGCCCATCGCCTCTCCTCTCCGCGCCCGGGGAACCAGTCTGAAGCTAGCGCCGAGGTCTGGGACCGGCCAGCCATCCCGCGCAGGCCTTCTTGCCGATCAGCGCCCGGGCGTCGTCGTTCGCGTGCCTCTTCTCGGTAGCACCCGTTGCCCCGCCGAACTGCGGTTGTTAGCGTTGCCATCGAGGGGAGATGGCGAGCTTTCGGATCCTGGGGCCAATCGAGGCGTGGAGCGGCGAACGCAAGCTCCCGCTCGGAGGGCGGCGCCAGCTCGGTCTGCTGGCTTTCCTGCTGCTCCGCGGCAACCGGGCTGCGTCCAGCGACGCGCTGCTGGACGCCGTCTGGGGGCCGGATCGCTCGGGAGCCGACAACCGCCTGCAGATGGGGATCGCCCGACTGCGCAAGGCGCTCGCTCCGCTGCAGCCCGACGGCGAGGCGATCCTCAGGACCGTCGGCGGCGGGTACCTGCTGTCGGTCGCGCCCGGCGAGCTCGACACCGACGTGTTCGAGGCTTCGATGAAACAGGCCAGGACCGCGCTCGACAGCGGCCAACACGGCCGCGCCGCCGAGCTGTCGAGCGCGGCGCTCGCGCTGTGGCGCGGGCCGCCGCTGGCAGAGGTTGCGTTCGCCAGCTTCGCCCAGGGGGAGATCCGCCGGCTCGACGAGCTGCGGCTGACCGCGGTGGAGACGCGAATCGATGCCGACCTGCAGCTGGGACGCCACCACGAGCTCGTCGGCGAGCTGGACGGGCTGGCCGTCGAGCATCCCGGCCGCGAGCGGATCGCCGGGCAGCTGATGCTCGCCGAGTACCGCTGCGGTCGCCAGTCGGAGGCGCTCGAGGTCTACCAGCGCACGCGGGCCTACCTGGCGCGCGAGCTCGGGCTGGAGCCGGGGCCGGCGCTGCGCGCGCTGCAAGCCCAGATCCTGGAGCACGCCCCCGAGCTCGACGGGGGCGCCGGCCCGGACGTCGGCGCGCCGGCCCACGCGCGCCGTCGTCTGGAGGCGCCGCTGCCCACGCGCCTTGCGCCCTACGGGCCGGCGCGGTTCGTCGACCGCCGTGCCGAGCGCGACGCGTTGGAGCGGGCGCTGGGCGAGGCCGCGGCCGACGGTCGGCGGGCGGCGTTCGTCACCGGCGAACCCGGAATCGGGAAGACGCGGCTGGTGAGCGAGGTCGCCGCGGCCGCGCACCGGCGGGGCGCGCTCGTCCTCGCCGGACGCTGTGACAACACGCTCAACCTGCCCTACCAGCCGTTCGTCGAGGCGCTGGAGCACCTCGTCGAGCACGCGCCCGAGCAGCTGCTGGCCGACCACGTGTTCGAATGCGGCGATTCGGTGGCCCGGCTGGTGCCCGCGCTGGCCTCGCGTCTGGGGCGACCGCCGGCGACCGCGCACGAATCCAGCGAATCCGAGCGCTACGTGCTGTTCGGTGCGATCGAGCGGTTGCTGGGGGCCGCGTGTGCCGATGGCCCGGCCGTCCTCGTGCTCGAGGACCTGCACTGGGCGGAGCTGCCGACGCTGAAGCTGCTGCGCCGGCTGCTCACCTCGCCGCGGAGCCAGAGCCTGATGGTGCTCGCCACCTGCCGGGTGGTCGACCTGCCCGACGATCACCCGCTGCGTGACCTGCTCGTGGACCTGCACCGCGAGCCACACGTGCTGAGAATGGACCTGCGGGGGCTCGAGGCCGCCGATGTGGCCGAGCTCCTGCGAGGGGACTCCGAGCAACCGCTCGAGACCGCCGACGACCGGCTCGTTCGTGCGCTCGAGGCCGGAACCAACGGGAACCCGTTCTTCATCACCGAGCTCGTTCGCAGCATGGTCGAGTCCGGGACGGTGGTCACCGCCGACGGGCGCTGGCAGCTCACCGACGGCGCCGACGTGGGCGCGCAGCTGCCGGTCAGCATCGCCGAGACATTCGCCGGTCGGGTGCGCCGAATGGGTGAGCCGGTGCAGCGGTGCCTGCGGGCGGCCGCGGTGCTCGGCGTCGAGTTCGACTTCGATCTGCTGTCCGAGGTGACCGACGATCCGGTCGCCGCGGATGCCGTCGACAAGGCGGTCAGCGACGCGGTCCTGATCGAGATACCCGGCGAGCCGCCCCACTTCAGGTTCTCGCACGCGCTGATGCAGCGGTACCTCTACCGGGAGCTGGGCGCGGCGCGGCGCGTGGCGTTGCATGGCCGGGTCGCGCTCGCGCTGCGCCACCGGGCGCAGGCGGGCCGGTCGCCCGCCGCGGCCGTGGCGAGGCACCTGATCGCGGCAGGAGACGGTGGGCTGCCCGATGCGCTCACGTACGCGGCGCGCGCCGGAGACGAGGCGCTGGAGAAGCTCGCCCCCGACGAGGCTCGCCGCTGGTACCAGGTCTCGCTCGAGTTGTTGACGCGGATCCGCGCCTCCGAGGATGCCCAGGAATCCAGTCTGCTGGTCAAGCGCGGCGAGGCCGAGCGACAGGCGGGCGACAAGCGGTTTCGCGAGACGCTGCTGGAGGCCGCCGCGATCGCCCTTCGGATCGGCGACGAATCCGGGCTGGTCCGCGCCGCGCTGGCCAATACGCGCGGGATGCAGAGCGAAACCGGGGTCGTCGATCAAGAGCGGATCGCGATGCTGGACGCGGCCCTGCGGATCGTCGGGCCCGGGGACGGCGCTGCCCGTGCGCGGCTGTTGGCGATGCAGGCGGCCGAGCTCATGTACTCGGGCGAGTGGGAGCGGCGCGTGTCGCTCAGCGACGAGGCGCTCGCGACGGCGCGGCGGCTCGACGACCCGGACGCACTGATCACGGTGCTCAACATGCGGTTCGTCACTCTGCTCGCGCCGGAGACGCACGCCGAGCGCAGCGCCAACACGGTCGACGCCGTCGCCGTGGCCGAGCGCCTGGAGGATCCGCTGGCTCGGTTCTTCGCCTATCACTGGCGGTCGTACGCTTGCATCGAGGCGGGGGACATCGCCGGCGCCAGATCGTGGGCCGCGCGCGAGCGCGAGCTCGCCGATCGGTTCCGCCAACCGACGACCCTATGGTTGGCAGGCGCGGACGAGGCGAACCTCGCGATCGTGGCCGGCGAGCTCGACGCCGCCGCCGCGCTCGCGGCCGCCACGCTGGAGACCGGGCGCCGGAGCGAGCCGGATGCGTTCGTCTGCTTCGCGGCCCAGCAGAGCTCGATCGCGTTCGAGCTGGGGCGGTTAGGGGAGCTCGACCGCGCTGCTCGAGCAGGCGATCGACGAGAACCCCGGAGTCCCCGGCTTCCAGGCCACGCTCGCGCTCGCGCTCACCCAGGACGGGCGCCACCGCGAGGCGCGCGAGTTCCTCGACGAAGCCGCCGCGTCGAGCTTCGGCCGCCTGCCCTACGACGTCGCCTGGCTGGCCGTGGCCTGCATCTATGCGCACGTGAGCTCCGAGCTGGGCGCCGTCGAAGCGGCCGAGACGCTCTACGGGCTGCTGGCTCCCTGGCACGGCCAGATCGCGTTTCCGGCGTTCGGCGTGTGGGGGCCGGTGGCGCTGTATCTCGGCTCGCTGGCGGGGGCGATCGGCGACCGCGGGGCGGCCGAGCGCCACCTGTCAGCTGCGGCGGGACTTGCGAGGCGGGTCGGCGCGCCGACCTGGGCGGCTCGCGCCGAGGAGCAGCTCGGGCGACTGCGCGCGAGCGGGCGGTGAGCGAACCCGGTCTGAGCCGGGCCGAGGCACCGATTCGGGTCGCGGTCCTGGGCGGCGGCTGCGGCGGCCTGGCCGCGGCATGGGCCCTGTCGGCCACGCCGGAGCTGCGCGAGCGCTTCGAGGTGACCGTCCACCAGCAGGGCTGGCAGCTCGGCGGCAAGGGGGCGAGCGGCCGGATGCCGCATCCGGGCGCCGGACCGCGCGGCGGACAGCGGATCGAGGAGCACGGCCTTCACATCTGGTTCGGTTTCTACGAGCACGCCTTCCGGATGCTGCGCCAGGCCTACGCGGAGGCGGGGCTCGCCGACGGCGAGGACTGGTGGACGGTCCCGTTCGAGAAGTGCCATTCGGTGTCTCTGTACGACAGGCGAGACGACGGCACCTGGGCGCGGCAGCAGGTGAGCCTGCCACCTCGCGGCGGGGCGCATCGCGGGCCGCCGGTCGACCCGGTCCGTGCGCCGCTGGGACGGGTGATCGCGCGAACCACCCGGCTGCTGGCCACCGGGCTGCGGTCAGACCTCGAGGGCGGCAGCGTCCGCCGGGGCACCGGGGTTTACCCGAGCGATCCGGAGCTGGCGGCGACCGTCTCGACCCTGCAGGGGATCGCCGCGGAGCTGGAGCTGATGCCCTCCCCGCTGGCCCTGGATGGCGCCGAGATGCCGGCGGAGGTGTGGCGAAGTGACGCCGGGCCGGCAGCGCGGCCGCGCCAGCGGGTGCGCAACGCTGCGATCGAACCGTTGCTGGGGGCACTGTCCGCGCAGGTTGGAGGGCTGCGGCGGGAGCTCGGGGGACGCGAGCTCGGCGACCGTGTGCGGCTCTGGCGCGGGGTGCTCGAGCTGGTCTCCGCCTCGCTGGCCGGGATCGTCCACGACGACGTGCTGTGGCGAGGGTTCGGGGTGCTCGACGAGTACGACCTGCGGGCCTGGCTGGGCCGCCACGGCGCGAGCGAGGCGACACTCGATCGCTCGCCGGTGCTGCAGGGTCTCTACGACCTGACGTTCGCCTATCGCGGCGGCGACAAGCGCCGCCCGAGCCTGGCGGCCGGCAAGGGACTGCAGTCGCTGCTGATGATGGTCAACTACGAGGGCGCGTTCATGTGGCGGATGCGCGCCGGGATGGGCGACGTCGTGTTCGCACCGCTGTACCTGGCGTTGAGACGCCGCGGGGTGAGGTTCCGGTTCTTCTCGCGGATCAGCCGGCTGGGGCTGATGCCGGGCCGGCCGCTGGTGAATTCGGTGCAGCTGATCCGGGAGGCGGCGGTCGGCTCGGGAGCGGACCGATATGACCCGCTCGTCCGGATCGACGACTGGTGGTGCTGGCCCGCCACTCCCGACGGCGGTCAGCTCGGCGACGCCGAGCCCGTCCCCGACAAGCTGGTCCGCGGCGTCGACTTCGACGACGTCGTGCTGGCGATTCCGGTGGGGGCGCTGGGCGAGATCTGTCCCGAGCTGGCATCGGCGAGTCCGCGCTTCAAGCGGATGCTCGACGGCGGCGAGACCGTGCGCACGAAGGCCTTCCAGGTGTGGCTCACGAAGTCGATCGACGAGCTGCGCGGACGGCCGCCCGGCGACGATCTCGATCCTCCGTCGACGGCCTACGCCGAGCCGTTCGACACGTACTGCGACATGAGCCACCTGCTCGCCGCCGAAGGCTACGCGGGTGACGACGGACCCAAGTCGGTGGCCTACTTCTGCGCCGTGCTCCCGGACGAGCTCGGCGGGTCCGCGCCCGCGGAGACCGTGCGTGCCACCGCGCGCCAGCACCTCGAGCAGCGGGCCAGGGTGTTCTGGCCCGGCGCGTTTACGGACGGTCGGTTCGACTGGGATGTCCTGTTTGACCCACTCGGCCGGAGCGGGCCCGACCGCCTGGAGGCGCAGTATCTCCGCGCGAACGTCGCGCCCAGCGATCGCTACGTGACGACCCCCGCCGGGACCGTCGACTCCAGGCTCGACCCCGAGCAGTCCGGGTTCGACAACCTCGTGCTCGCCGGCGACTGGACACACAGCGGGATCGACGGCGGGTGCGTGGAAGCGGCCGTGATCTCGGGCGAGCGCGCCGCGGGCGCGCTGATCGTGCGGCATGCCGGGGTGCAACGGGATCCGCGGTCGGGGGCGCGCTACATCGACTACGGAGCGCTGGCGACGGCCCCCGGCCCGTTGCGGTGCGAGCGCGCGCGCCTGTACTGCTTCTTTGTGGAGGCCGACCGGGCGCGCGTGCAGGAGCTCTGCGACCGGGTGCTCAAGCAGCCGACCGGCGGCGCTCTGCGCTACCGAGTGCCCAGGCTGCCGCCGGTGATCCTGACGTTCGGGGTGATCGCGGGCCTACGCTCGCTGCATCCGGATCATGCCGGGCGGGGGAGCGCGTCCGAGCCCGAGGCGGCGATCTGGGTGCCGACGATCGCCCAGCGCCTGGAGGACGGGCGCTACGTCGACGACCACCTGGCGATCTTCATGCCGTACATCTGGGTCGACGACCCGATCGCGTTCGCGTCAGGACGCGAGGTCTACGGGTTCGCCAAGACACAGGGCTGGATGCGACGCCCCGCCGATCCCCGGGAGGCTGCGAACGCCGGCGGCGGTCCGCCAGATCCACCGCCGGAGCTGGCCCTCGATGTGTACGGGGCGGTTGAGTACGGGCCTGACTCCGAGCTGGGGCGCAGGCGGCTGATCACGATCGAGGCGCGTCCGGCTCGGCGCGGGGGTGACCGTGAAAGCCGGCCGCCGGAACCAGCCGACGGAGTCGACTTGGCCGGATTGGCGAGTCACTTCCTGTCCGAGTTCGAGCCGGGCGCCGAGCTCGCCGGGGCGACCGGCGCGCAACGGTCGATGCTCACCCGTCGCGTCGCGCAGGCGCGGTCGCGAGTGACCGCGTTCAACGAGCTGCTCTCCCAGCAGGCAGTGCGGCACGTGTTCCTCAAGCAGATCCGCGATGCGCAGCGAGGTGAGCTGGCCGCGCTACAGCAGGTGGTGGAGGCCCGCTCGAGCGTCACTCCCGGGTCGCTTCGGTGGCGGCGGTTGCGCGGCTCATACGCGCTCTCGGTGAGCTCGCTGGAGAGCCATCCGCTGGAGGACGAGCTCGGGCTGGCGCCGGAGCAGACGATCCAGCGCGCGTTCGCCGCCGAGTTCGGGTTCCGGATGGATCCCGGCGTCGTCCGGTGGCCGTGATCTCGGTCAGCTGGGCGTGGTCAGCGCACAGCTCTGGTGGAACGGGATATCCGGTGCGTACTGGGCCCACTCGGCCCGGCTGAGACCCCCTCCGACGAAGCTGCACACCTGGCTGCGCAACGCGGCGGCGGACGGCGGAACCGCGGCCGCCTCCCAGAGGCGAACGGTTCCGTCGCTGCTCCCGGAGGCCAGGATTTGGCCGTTCGGCGTGAACGCCACGCTCTCGACCGACGCGCGGTGGCCGGTCAGTGCGCCCCCGAGCTGCTGGCCGGACCCGACGTCCCAGAGGCGAACGATGTCGTCCGTGCTGCCCGAGGCGAGCGTCTGGCCGTCGGGACTGAAGGCGAGCGCGCGGATCAGGTTCGTGTCGACGGCAAGCGTGTGAACGGTCGGGTAGCTGTGCGGGCCGACGGCGCGGATGTGGACGGTGTCGTCCGAGCCGCCGGATGCCAGTAGGCGACCGCCCGGCGAGTAGGTCAACGCGAACACCGCACTGTTCTGAGCGATCAGCGCCGGGTCCAGCCGCGCGTGCGTGCGCGCGTCCCAGAATCTGATCGCTCGGTCGGCGCCGCCCGATGCGAGCACGCGGCTGTCGGGAGTGAACGCGACGGCATACACCGCTCCCGTCCCGCCGGTGAGCGACGCCGCCTGCGGGCTATGCGTGCGGAGGTTCCACAACCGGATCGTCCCGTTGGTTCCCCCCGCGGCCAGGAGCGTGCCGTCGGGGCTGAAAGCGACGGCGTAGAGCGCGGACGTGTCGCTTCTCAGCGGAGGGCCAACCGGGGTCCCGGATCGGTAGCGCCACAGCCGGACGATTCCGTCGTAATAGGCCGCGGCGAGCAGGGCTCGCCTGCGGTCGAATGCCAGCGCGCCGACGCCGCCGTTGCCCAGGTTCGGCAGCTGCACGACCCGTCTGTCTCGCAGGTTCAGAAGGAAGATCTGTCCCGCGGTGCTCCCGGCGGCGAGCAGCTGCCCATCGCGACTGATCGCGAGCCTGCCGTTGGTGCCCCGCAGGATCGGGATGCCGTACTCCCGGCCGGGCGGATTGTTCCACAGCGTGATCATCTGGTCCGCGCCCGCCGAGGCGAGAAACCGACCGTCGGGACTGAACGCGACGCTGTTGACCGCGCCCTGCCGGACGTCGAGCGGTTGGCCGCCCCGCCGGCCGGTCGACAGCTGCCAGATCATCGTCCTCGTCGCACCTCCGGCGGCCAGCTCCTTCCCGTCGGGGCTGAATGCGATGCTGAACACCGCGCTCAGGCCCACCAATGACGGTCCGAATGGGCGGCGAGTGTCAAGCGCCCAACGGATGATCCTGCCGCTGCTGCCGGCGGCGGCGATCGAGTTACCGTCGCGACCGAACGCGACGGTGTAGACGGAGCCGGTATCTCCGGTCAGTGGCTTTCCGAGTGGACGGTCGTCCCTGGTGCTCCAGAGGAAGACCGACTTGGCCGAGCTCGCGGCGAGCATCGGTGCATCGGGGCTGAACGCGACGCTGGTGACCGGCGTCCGGCCCGGGACGTGCAGCACCGTTCGGCGATGGGTGGAGACGTTCCAGATCAGGATCGTCCCGTTCGACCCTCCGGCGGCTAGAAGGTTCCCGTTCGGACTGAACGCCACGCTGGTCACGGCGCCGGCGTCATCCGGGATCTTCGTCTCCTGCCCGTGAGCCGCAACGCTCCAGAGGATCACGTCGTCGACGCCGCCGGATGCGACCGTGCGTCCGGTGGGATCCCAGGCCGCGCTGTACAGCGGGCTGTTCGCGCGCATCGGGCTGCCAAGCGGACGGTGCCCCGACCGGGTGACGCTCCACAGCCTCAGCGTCTTGTCGCCGCTGACCGACGCCAGCGTGCCGCCGGTCGGACTGAACGCGATGTCCTCGACCGCGTCGGTGTGTCCGTGTAGGAGCCCGATCGCTCCCGAGCGCTTCGCTCCCTGCAGCGTCGCCACCAGGTTTCGTGCGGCAAGCCGCTGCGGGTTCTCGGAGTACGCGGCGAGTTCCAACAGCAGCGATACGTCCGGCCGGTTGGCGAACTGGGCCTGAGCGCGGCTGGCTAGTCCGAAGTACGTCGCCGAGCGGCGCTCCCGGCCGGCGGTGTTGCTCGCGTCGTTGGCGTACTTCAGCAGTACGGCGACGGCGACCAGCAGTAAAAGCAAACCCACCACTAGCCCGAGCATGATTCGGGCTCGCCGCTTGAACCGCCGAGCCTGGTCGCGCTGCGTCTGGGCCTCGACCTCGGCGTGCTGTCTGGCCTGCTCGAGCCGAGCGTTCTCCTGCTGGTCGCGCCAGTCGAGGATCGGCGCCGCCAGCCGGTCGTGGTAGATCTCATAGCGAGCGTCGGTGGTCCCGGGCGCCGGGTCGACCGCCCGCAAGATCCGTTCCTCGTAGAGCCGGTTGAGGACCGTCGCGACCGTGTCCTGCGAGTGCGCGGTCATCTGCGCCAGGTCAATCGCCGTGTGGGCGACCTTCGCGCCCGAGGGCGTGACCAGGTCGCGGAAGATGTCGGTGGCGGTGTCGAGCTCCTGGCCGGCGAGACCGGCGAGCGCCCCGCTGACGTGGTTGCGCACGATCGTCTCGGCGCCTCCGAGCTCGTCGTCGAGCGTGGCCGTGCGGAGCACCCGCGATCCCTCGGTCCGCTCCCGCTCCCACAGCCGCGTCATGACCAGCTGCAGGAACGGGGTCTCGATCTCGTCGGCGCCGTTATTCGAGGAGCGGTCGCCGCCATCGCGGTCGACGCGCCCGCCGCCGAGGTCGAGCCGGCCCCGGCGCACCTGGTCGAGCACCGCATCGGCGAGGTCGTCCTCGAGCACGACGGCCTGGTCGGGATCCCGTTCGGAGTTGTAGATCTCGACGGGCTTCTCGATCGCCTCCCGGGCGGCTTCGCGCGAGAGGTACTCGAGGTGTAGGTAGTTGTCGTAGACGTTGGCGATCCGGCCGCCGAACAGATCGCCGAGCCGGCCGTACGCGTCCTCTCGCACGGCGATCAGGAAGTTCGCCGGGACGTCGGAGGAGCGGATGCATCGCGCCAGCTCGTCGGCCACGCGATCCGGGTCGCGCGCTCCGATCCGGTAGCTGAAGTGCTCCTCGAACTGGTCGAGGATGATCACCAGCGTCGCGTCGAGCGCGGCCGCGGCGCGCCTGATCGCGTCGGCCAACCCGGTCGGCATCGGGTCGGGGACCAACGCCGAGGCGCGCTCCGGTCCGCCGCCGTTGCTTGCGGGCGCGGCGGCGGGCATCATCGGGCTCGCCTGGCGGTCGATCTCCGCGATCAGATCCGCTATGGGATCGTCCTTCCAGGCGCTGAACACCACGGGCACGAATCGGGGGGCGCGGCCGCCCGCACTGCTACGTGCCGCGAGCTCCCGGAGCCGTGCCGCCACGCCGGCGCGCAGCAGCGAGCTCTTGCCGACGCCGCTCTCGGCGTACAGAACCGTGAGCGGCGCGGTCCGCAGGTGGGCGAGGATCACCTTCCGCTCCACGGTCCTGCCGAAGAACCACTTGGCGTCGTCCTCGGTGTAGAACCCCAGCCCCTGAAACGGGCTCCGCTGCCCGGGCACGTCGCCGGCCTTCGGAGCGCCCACGGCGGGGTTCATCGCGGGGCCTTGAGATCTTCGGATCTATCCGCGTGGTGAAGCAGCGCCGCCCGCAGCGTCTCGGCGTACTCGGGCAGCGACGCCGCCAGCAGCTCGACGTGCCCGATCACGCTCCAGGACGCCTTCTCGATCGGATCGGGATCTGGTTCGATCGCCCACGAGCTCTCGCTGATCGGCTTCCCTCGCCAGATGCGCCGGAGGAACACCCGGGCATCCCAGCTGCGCAGCACGTATCCGAGGAACAGGCAGCGGCTGCCGGTCAGCTTGTCGAGGATCTGGATCGGCAGGTGATCCTGGATGTTGTGAGTGGGGAGATAGTCGATGTAATGGTCCTCGGTGACCACGTAGTTGTTGCGCCACGTGACACCGCCCTCATGACCATCCGTGCCGCCATGGATCTTGACGATGACCGTGCGTGCGAGTTCACCGTCGTCGTCGATCGGAAAGCCGACATACTTCTTGGGCTCGAGGATCGTGGTGGCGACCGGCTCGGACTCCCGTTCGCCCCAGGGAACGTGCACGAACCAGCCACTGCTGGCTATGTACACCGCGTAGTCGAACGGTTCGTTTGCTTCCTCGAATGCCCGCTCGAGCGCGGAGTCATAGTTCGCGCTGACGATCAGCTGGTGACGCGGAGGCAACCCGAGGCGGCGCAGCAGGCCCGGGAACTCCGCCAGGAGGCGGTGCACGTCGCCCGGCTCCGAGTGAGCCGCGACAAGGCTCTTCAGCGCGGTGTACAACCGCCGCTCGCCGAGCGTGACCGCGACCCGTTGGGCCACTTCGGCGAGTCCGGCCGAGGCGGTGGCGAACTGATCGGACAGGTGATCCGCCGTCGCGGTGGCTCCGGCGACGCCTGGCCCCAGCAGCGGCACCACCGCGCCGTCGAGCATCCCCGTGACGACGTCAACGTAGTGGTCGTCATACGGGCTGCCCACGCCCGCGGTCGTCCTCAGTGCGGTGGTCGCGGCGACCGGCGGTGTTGGGGGTTGCCCATTGGACCCGGAATCGGGCGTCGGCCGCTCGGACATCGCCTCCAGTCGCGCGATCAGCGCCGTGAGGTCCAGGTCGAACGAGAGGTGACGAAGCTGCGCCGGCTCCCGCCGGCACAACCCCCGCAGCGACCGGGGCAGCGTCTCGGCTACGGGCATCGCCGCGTCGATCACGACCGGGATCACCGCTTCGGGGAGATCACGCAACGCCAACTCGATCTCGCGGCGCACAAAGTCCTCGGCGTGGCGGGCCGCGCCGGCACTGCGCAGGTTGTCCGTCCAGGCTGGTCCGATCAGCGCGAGGAACGCCAGGTTGCCGTCGAGCCGCGCGAGACGGTCGCTCTGCGCTCCGTCGACGGCGAGCTCTACGTTGTCGCTGCCGAACTGCTGCCGGAGGCGGTCGGCGAGCAGCAGGGCGTGCCCCGACGTGTCCTCGCGCCGGTAGTTGATCAGGATTCGCAGTCCGCGGCCGCGGACGGCGCCCGGCCCCGATGCGCCGGGGCCGTCGCCGAGATCAAAGATCCGGCCGTCGGGCACGCGCATGAACAGCACCGGCGTGCCCCATTCGATGTCGTCGCTGCGCTGGGCCAGCATCGCGAGCCGGGCGGCGGCGAGGCTTGCGTCGACCGGCGACCCCGCCGCGAGCTGCTGATAGAAGCCGCTCGCGAACACGATCGCGGCCTCGTCGCTGATCTCGAACTGCATCGCCACGACCGCCGGGATGTCCTGCTGTACCAGCGATCCGGCGACGCCGGCAAACGGGTCGGTGCGGCCCGTGCGGGCGCCCTCGCACGCGTTCAGGATCGCCAGACGCAGCGACGAGAAGTCGTGCAGGATCATCCCGAGCTTGTCGCCGCTGACCGGTCGCGCCCAGCCTCCTTCATCCTCGAACAGGAGCGCGCCCCGCCCGGTCTCGCGATCGTAGGTCCCGTGGCCGATGTAGTGAAGCGCGTGGAACGTCTCCGTCTGAAGCGCGTGCAGCAGGGCGCCCAGCGTCGGTCGCTCGAGCCACACCAGCTCGACCGCTCCCGACTCGATCAGCGTCGCCAGCGCGCTCTCGAGGTTTGCGCGTTCGCGAGCGACGTCCAGCTGCTCGTAGTCGGCCGGGCTGCTGACGACGCCGAGCAGACGCAGCGGGGCCTTCACCAGCAGCGGGCGGGGCCCGCGCGGGAGGTCGAGGTAACGCACCACGGGGGTGAACGCCGACATCGCGAGGAACTCCGGATCGTCGAACAGGTACTCCCATGGCACGTCGATCAGCTCGGGTGAGCCGCTCAGACACAGTGTGATGCGGACACCGCGGCCCCGCCCGCGCGCGTCGGCGAGCGTGTCTCTGTACAGGGAGTGAATTTCGCCGTGGAACAGTGCCCTGAACAGGTCACCGCCAAAGCCCCGAGCATCATCGATCGCCGGCGTGTCGATTCGCCGTCGTCCCCGCGGCCGGCTGAGCCTGAGGATGAAGTTCTCGATCTCCAGTTCCTCGAACGGGAGCTCGAAGCTCTCTGACGCCTCCGCGAGCCGGTTGCTCGCGAGCACGTGATACTTACCAGTAGCGTGACGATCGATTCTGAGCCGCAGTTCGTCGTAACCATCGACGAGCGGCCGCACGACTCATGCTCTCAGTTCGCCCACACCCGACACACTCCACCCCTCCTCTGTGCAGCGCATTCTAACCCGCTGATCGACCGCGAGGCGAAACTTCAAGGCAACGGGCTCAGCCCGCGAGCTCTGCGCCGAGGGCTCGCGCGTGCAGTTCGGCCCTGACGCGGAGGATGTCGAGCATGTTCGACGCGCCGTCGCGGGTGTGGCCCTGGCGCACCCGCTCCTCGGCGGCGTACAGCTTGAGCTCGGTGTCGTCGACGACATCGGGGTCCGGCGGCGGGTCGCCGAGCTCGTCGAGGCCGGCTTGGGCGGCGGCGACGGCGTCGACGGGGTCGCCGGCCTTCAGGTATCGACGGCCCAGTGTCTCCCAGGCGAGCGCGGCCGCGACCGCGACCGCGGCGGCGTCATCGGACTCGGCGGGCGGCACTCGGACCTCGCCCTCGGCGACCTGGTCGCCCCGGCGGCGGCTCACCCGGACGCTCGACAGCTCGTGCTCGCCGGTCATGGCTTCTTCTTGTGGGCCGTGATCATCTCCTGCGGCTGGCGCAGCTCGCCCTTGTCGCCCTCGTACAGCAGCAGGTGGTAGTTCAGGCAAGTTGCCCTGGTCGCCGCCCGCGCACGCTCGGGCAGCGATCCGGTGCCGCCCTTGAACAGGTCGGTCCAGTGCTTGCGGATCTCCTTGAACAGCTTGTCCTTGTTCTTCGCCTTCTTGACGAGTGCGTCGAACTCGGTGGTCCGGGCGATCAGGAAGTCGTGGTCGCCCGAGCGCACGAACGACATCTTCTCCGGGCTGATCGCCATCAGCGCGATGTCCTGCCCGCTGAACGAGACGTCGGTGAAGCCGCCCTCGGACTTGTCGTAGGGGTGCGTGTGGGCGATCGAGACGAGCTTCTCGTTCTTCTTGACCGAGCCGCGGTTCGGGGTGAACGCGCCACTGGTGCCCGCCTTGCCCGGGTGGAACACGTAGTCGCCCTGCTTGTCGGTGACCAGCACCCCGCCCTGCTCCTGCGACTTGCCCTTCGGGAACGATTTCGACCAGGCGGTGTCCATGGCGACGTCGAGCGACAGCGGGATCGCCACGATCTCCGGAGCGGTCGCCTCACCCACGCCTCCCTTGGCCAGCGTCCCGAACGGGTCGGGGAGCTTCGCCAGCAGTGCCTTGAGCTCCTTGCCGACGGCATCGGCGTCGCCCGCCGCGACACGATCGACGATGTCGTCGCCGACGACCAGCGTGGTCCCGTCGAGCGCGCCGCCCTTCTGGCCGGCCGAGTACCTCGATCCCGACAGAGCGAATCCCTTCTCCGGGCAGTAGGAGTTGACCAGCTCCCAGGCGAGATGCATGGACTGCAACGCGTGGTGATCCCCTTTCTTGGACTTCGCGCCGGTCGCGATCTTCTTCAGCGCGTCGGCGCTGACGCGCCGGGCGAGCACCCGCGCGACGTGTCGGTTGCCGTGAGCGCCGAGCCGGCGGACGTACTCGCGCCGGGCGCCGTCGGAGGCCAGCCGCCCCAGCGCCCTGGCGTGGATATCCGGGCCTTCGCGGGCGCTGACGGGCGCGTCGGGCCCCGGCGCAACCGATACGGGCGCTTCGCGCGCGGGCGCTGACTCCGGCGTGGCCGCCGGCGGCTCGCTGACACCCCGCGCGTCGCCCATCGCGCCCGCGATGATCGCAGCCGCTCAGATGTCGGTCAATCGGCGCGGGCGCCCGCCGGCTCGTAGGACCGGGCGAGTCCGTCGAGCACCGCCACCGTCTCCTCGGTCCGCGACACCACCGGAGAGTGGTCGGTGTCGATCTCGATCACCGGATCGCAGCCGGCCGCCTCGAGCATCCGGCGCTGCAGCGCCGGCGGGATCGCGCGGTCCTGCAGGCAGGTCACGTACGCCCGCGGCAGTCGCTCGTAAGCCTCGCGCGCACCGGCCTCGATCCGGACCGGCTGGCCGAACGGCGCCACCGGCTGGGGCCCGCGACGCGCGACCGCCCAGGCCGCGGCCTCGTCGCCGGCGCATCCGTGGATCGCCGTGCGCGCGGCGGCGGGCGGCATCGTCGCCACCGGCGGATCGCCGTCGACGACGAGGTTGGCCTGCACCTGGTCGCCGGCGCCCTCCGGCAGCTGGGTCAGGTCCAGCAGGCTCTGCCCGTCGGCGGGCAGGAACGCGGCCAGGTACACGAGCCCCGCGATCCGGTCGGGGCAGCGGCCGGCGGCCTGCGTGATCACGACGCCGCCCATGCTGTGGCCGACCAGCACCGCGGGCTGTCCTTCGGCGAGCACGGAGCAGACCTTGTCGGCGTAGGCGTCGAGCGTGACCTCGGCGACCGGCGTGTCGTCATCGCCGTGGCCGGGGAGGTCCAGCGTCTGGACCTCGTGGCCCGCGGCGCTCAGCCCCGGTAGCGCCGGCTCCCAGCACCAGGCTCCGCCGAACGCTCCGTGAACCAGCACGATCCTTGCCACCCTCAGACCTCCTGTTCGCCGACGGGGAGGCGGATCCTATTCGGGCCGAGCGCCCGCGCTCAAGCGGGCCTGCGCGCAGCGGCAAGCGTCTTGACTTGCGGGCGGAGGGTTCGATAGGAACGATGCGACGTGGCGCCGCCGCGACGAGGGAGGTTTCACATATGGCAAGCACGACGCCCGCGACCGGCGCTTTCCCCAGTCCCTACTCGATCCAGACTCCCGCCGGTTGCGAGGGATGGCAGGAGATGTACCCGTACTACGCGGTGTTCGACCAGCGCCGGCGCGCGAGCGACGAGAACCGCTTCTGGTTCTGGAACTCGATGCACTTCCCGGTGCCGATGCCCGCGTTCGACGTGATCTGCATCGACTCGCCCTACCAGGCCGTCGGCTCGTGGCAGAACCGCGTGTTCGCGGTCCCGCCGGCGATGGGGATCGACTACCGGATCGTCAACGGATACGTGTACATCTCCGGCAACCCGGTCACCGACCCCGACCAGATCGCCGAGCGCGCCGGATTCTTCCAGGCCCGCGCGGGCTACTACTACGAGAACTGGACCGAGCTGTACGGCAAGTGGCGGGCCAAGATGGAGGCGCTGATCGCCGAGCTGAACGAGCTGGAGGTCCCGAGCCTGCCCAAATACGAGCCCGACGAGGTCGCGTTCGGCGACGACCGCAACACGGCCTTCTACGAGGTGCTCGACCGCTACGGCCGCGTGCTTCGGCTCGGCGACCTGATGTGGCAGCACCACTTCGAGTTCCTGCTGCTCGGCTACGGGGCGTACGCCACGTTCGCGGAGTTCTGCAAGGGCAACCTCCCCGACATCCCCGACCAGCACATCGCGCAGATGGTCGCCGGCATCGACGTGCTGCTGTTCAAGCCCGATGCCGAGCTTCGCCGGATGGCGAGGCTGGCGATCGACTCGGGCGTCGACGGCGCGTTCGTCGAGGGCCGGTCGCCGGCCGAGATCGACGCCGAGCTCGCCGACAGCGAGGCCGGGCGGGCGTGGCTGGCTGAGCTCGAGCGGGTCAAGGATCCGTGGTTCAACATGGCCACCGGCGACGGCCTGTACCACTACTACCGCAGCTGGCTGGACGATCCGAGCATCCCGTACGCGTCGCTGATCGGCTATGTCAGCGCGCTCAACGCGGGCGAGCAGATCGAGCGGCCGACCGCCGAGATCGAGCGCGAGCGCCAGCGGCTGGCCGACGAGTACGAGTCGCTGCTGGAACCCGAGGTGCGAGCGGCGTTCCGCGAGCTGCTGGGGCTGTCGCGGACGGTGTTCCCGTACGTCGAGGAGCACAAGTTCTTCTGTGACTACTGGTTCCTGACGCGATGGTGGAACAAGATCCGCGAGTTCGGCGTGCTGCTCGCCGAGCACCGGTTCATCGGCGACTCCGAGGACATCTTCCAGCTGACGCGCCACGAGGTCGCCTCGGCGCTCGACGAGCTGGTCCTGACCTGGGCGACCGGCGGCGAGCCGCTCGGCCCGCTGCACTGGCCAGAGGTCGTCGCGCGCCGGGCGCAGCTGCTCCAGCGGCTGGGCGAGCACACCCCTCCGCCCGCGCTCGGGGTGACGCCCGAGGCGATCACCGACCCGATGACGATCATGCTCTGGGGCGTGACCACCGAGCGCGTCCAGGAGTGGGCGCGCCAGCAGGATGGCGGGCTCGTGCTCAACGGCGCGGCCGCCTCGCCCGGCGTCGTCGAGGGTCCGGCACGCGTGGTCCGCTCCGTCGACCAGATCGCCGATGTGCGAGACGGCGAGATCCTCGTCTGCAGCATCACCTCGCCGGCGTGGGCGCCGATCTTCTCCAAGATCCGGGCCGCGGTCACCGACATCGGGGGCGTGATGTCGCACGCGGCGATCGTCTGCCGCGAGTACGGGGTGCCGTCGGTTGTCGGCACCGGCCGCGCCACCGCGCAGATCCGCACCGGCCAGACGATCCGGGTCGACGGGTCCGAGGGCACGGTCACCCTGCTCGAGCGCGAGTAGCGCGATGGCCGCGGCGGCGTACAGCACAGCGCTCGAGTCCCTCCGCGGCGAGGATCGGTCGAGGTTCGGCGGTAAGAGCGCGAGCCTCGGCGAGCTGCTTGCGGCGGGGATCCCGGTCCCGCCCGGGTTCGCGCTGTCGGCCGACGCCTACCGGGCGTTCCTCGATGCGGCGGAATTACGGGACGTCGTCGCCGGCGAGGAGTCGGAGGCGATCCGCGCGGCGATCCGGGACGCCTCGATCCCGGACGGCGTCCGCGACGAGATCGAGCGCCGCTACCGGTCGCTGGGCGAGCCGCCGGTCGCGGTCCGATCGAGCGCGCTGGGCGAGGACAGCGACGAGGCCACGTTCGCCGGCCAGCAGGAGAGCTACCTGTGGGTGCGCGGCGCCGAAGCTGTGTGCGATGCCGTCCGCGACTGCTGGGGGAGCCTGTACACGCCCGAGGCGGTCAGCTATCGCGCCAGGCTCGGGTCGACGGATGATGTGGCGATGGGTGTGACCGTGCAGGCGATGGTCGACGCCGACGTGTCCGGCGTGATGTTCACCTGCAACCCGCTGAGCGGCGACCCCAGCATCGTCGCGGTCAACGCCAGCTGGGGCCTCGGGCTGGCGGTCGTCGGCGGCGAGGTCACGCCGGACGACTACCTGCTGAGCAAGGTCACCGGCGAGATCCTGCGCGCCCAGGTCGGCGACAAGCGCGTCGAGTACGTCCCCGACCCCGACGGTCACGGCGCTGTCGGGATCGAGGTCTCGCCCGAGCGCGCCAACGCCCGCTGCCTCGACGACGATGGGCTGCAATCCCTGCTGGCGATGGCCAAGCGCGTCGAGCGCCACTTCGGCTCACGCCAGGACATCGAATGGGCCCTCGCCCGCGGCCAATCGCCTCCCGGCAACCTCTACATCCTCCAGTCCCGCCCCGTGACGGCCATCACCAAGCCGGACCCGAAGCCCGCACCGACATCTGCGATCTCGGCCGTCATGGCGACGTTCGGCGCCAACGTGAGTAGGCGAGGCTAACCGTGGCCCTGAGCGACGAAGACGTCCGCGAGATCCTGAGGCTCATCGACGAGTCGGACGTCCAAGAGCTCCGCATCGAGACGGAGAGCTTCTCGCTTCATGTCCGCAAAGACGGCGGGGATGTGGGCTCGCCGCCTACTTGTAGTCGAGGAGGCGTCGAGCCCGCATCCCCGGCGACCATTAGCGAGCCAGTCGAGTCCGAAGCCGCTGATGACGGGGCGCTCTCGATTGCGTCCCCGATGCTCGGCACGTTTTATGCCGCCCCCGATCCCGGCGCAAAGCCGTTCGTCGAGGTCGGAACCGAGGTGCAGCCCGACACGATCGTCTGCATCATCGAGGTGATGAAGATGATGAACTCGATCCCGGCTGGGGTCGCCGGGACGATCGTCGACGTGTGCTCGGAGAACGCACAACTGGTCGAGTACGGCGAGACGCTGTTCAGGGTCCGGGCGCGGTCGTGAGCTGCGCCGCGTCTCGCGTGGTCGAGTTCGTCGACACGACCACCCGCGACGGCAACCAGAGCCTGTGGAGCGCCACCGGGCTGACTACGCCCGACGTGGTCGCGATCGCCCCGGTGCTGGACCGGGTCGGCTACCACGCGCTCGACTTCACGTCGAGCACGCACATGGCGGTGTCGGTGCGCTTCCACCGCGAGGACCCGTGGGAGCGGATCCGGCTGATGAGCGCGGCGATGCCGCACACGCCGCTGGGGATGATCGGCACCGGGATGCGGTTCATCTCGTGGGTGCCCGCTGACGAGGACGTGATCCGGCTGTCGTTCCGGCTGGTGGCCCGCAACGGAATCCGTCGCTTTCAGATCGCCGACCCGTCCAACGACCCGTCGCGGCTCAGACGGCTGGCCAGGATGGCGCGCGAGGAGGGGATCGAGGAGGTCGTGATCGGGCTCACGTACTCGATCAGCGCGGTCCACACCCACGACTACTACGCCGAGCGGGCGGCCGCGCTGGCCGATTGCGCCGACATGGACCGCCTGTACCTGAAGGACCCCGGCGGGCTCCTGACCCCGGCCGCAGTGCGCGAGCTGGCGCCGCACCTGCTCGCCTCGGCTGCAGGACGGACCGTCGAGCTGCACAGCCACTGCACGATCGGGCTGGCGCCGCTCGTCTATGTCGAGGGCGTCGATGCCGGGTTTCAGGTCGTGCACACGGCGGCGGGCCCGCTGTCGCGCGGGACCTCCCAGCCGGAGGTGTTCAACACGGTCCGCAACCTCGAGGCCGCCGGACACTCCCATGCGCTCGACCTCGAGGCGCAGGCGGCCGTGTCCGCGCACTTCGACGAGCTCGCCCGCGCCAAGGACCTGCCCGCCGGAGCGCCGCGCGAGTTCGACGGCGCCTACTACCGCCATCAGCTCCCCGGCGGGATGGTCACCACCACCCGGCGGATGCTCGAGGAGCTGCGCCGGCCCGAGCTGTTCGATCGCGTGCTCGAGGAGGTCACGAGGGTGCGCGCCGAGATGGGCTATCCGATCCTGGTCACACCGGTGTCGCAGTTCGTGGCCAGCCAGGCCGCGCGCAACGTGATCGACGGCGCGCGCTGGGTCAACACCTCCGACGAGACCGTGCGCTACTTCCTCGGCCACTATGGCGCGCCGGCGGCGCCGGTCGACCCGGAGATCGCCGAGCGCGTGCTGTCGCTGCCGCAGGTGGGCAAGCTCCGCGACCTGCGGCCGATCACGCTCGATGGAGCCCGCGAGCGATTCGGCCGACGGATCTCCGAGGAGGAGCTGCTGCTGCGGCTGACGATGCCCGCCGAGCAGGTCGACGCGATGGTCGACAACCGCGACCGTGCGCCCGCACCGGCCGCGCGTCCCGGGCGCGCGCCGCTGGTCACGCTCCTGCAGGAGCTCGGTCGGCGCACCTCGGTCACGGACTTCTCGCTGGTCAAGGACGGCGACACGGTGGTCTGGCGCCGTGCCTGATCGCCTCCGCCTCGACGACGTCCGCGGGTTCATGTTCGACATCGACGGGACGCTCGTGCACCGCGGCCCCGACGGTCGGGGGCGGCCGCAACCCGGCGCCGTCGAGGTCCTCGACCGGATCCACGCCACGGGCCGGCCGCTGGTGCTGTTCACCAACGGCAGCCACGTCGCGCCGGAGACGATCGCCCAGGGTCTGCGCGAGGACGGGCTGCCGGTCGGCGACCACGAGGTGCTGACGCCCGTACAGAGCGCGATCACGTACCTGCGCCGCCGGCTCGCCGGACGGCCCGCGCTGCTGTTCGCCTCCGACGAGGCGACCGAGCTGTTCGTCCGCGCCGGGATCCCGCTAGCCCGCGACGAGGAAGCCGAGCTCGTGTTCGTGGCCCACGTCGACGAGATCGACTTCGGCTCGCTCGAGCGGGCAGCGCGCGCGGTCTCGCGCGGGGCGCCGCTGCTGACCGGCAGCTACGTCCCCGGCTACGCCGGCGCCAACGGGACGATCTTCAGCCGCGGGGCGATGATCACCGCGGCGATCGCCAAGGTCACGGGCGCCCGGCCGAAGGTGCTGGGCAAGCCCTCGCGTGCCGCCGTGGCTGAGCTCGGCGTCCACCTCGGGCTCCCCACCGGCGCGCTGGCGGTGATCGGTGACGACCTGAGCATGGACGTCGCGCTCGGGCGGATGGGCGGCTCGCGGACGGTGCTGGTGCGCAGCGGGATCAGCGGGCAGATCGACCTGGGACGCGTCCCCGAGCGCAGGCGCCCCGACGCCGTCGTCGACGGCGTCGCCGACCTGCTGCCGCTCCTTTAATCTGACCCCGCGACCGCGGCTCGGCGGATCTCGCTCGGCGTCGCCCCGAACTCGCGCTTGAACACGCGCGAGAAGTGCGCCGCGTCGCAGAACCCCCAGCGGAACGCGATGTCGGTGACCGAGCCCGCGTTGGGGCGCTGGAGATCCTCCAGGCAGCGCATCAGCCGCTCGCTGCGAACCAGCCCCGCGACCGACTCGTCGGCGTCCTCGAACAGCGCGTGCAGCGCCCGCACCGACATCGCGTAGGCCTTGGCGATCGTCGCCGGACTGAGCGCCGGGTCGTGCAGATGGGTCCGCACGTAGCGACGGATCTCGACGCGTAGGGCCGCGCGCGTCACCGACCTCGAGGCGGGCAGCGACGGCTCGATCGCCGCACGCAGCAGCTCGAGTGCGGCGCTGGCGGCGGCGGTCGACGCCGACGAGTCGAGCCGGGGGAATTCCGCGACCAGCGCGTTCATGTACCGGACCAGCAGCCGGGCGGGGCCGCTGTCGTTGAGCGACGGGAACGCGCTGACCTCGCCGAGTCGGGGGCACAGGGCCAGCACTCGGTCGCGGGGGAACAGCAAGGTGCGCTTGTGGAACGCCTCGACGATCTCCACGTCGGTCGGCTGCATGCCGTCCCACAGGACCACGTCGCCGGCGGTCAGCGCGAGCTCGCGGTCGCCCTCCTTGACCTTCTCGATGCCCTTGAAGACGAACTGGAAACCGAGGATGTCCTCCGGCTGGCGGGCCTCGGCGGGGGCGCCGATCAGTGCCCGGCCGCGGTGGCCGAAGAATGGCGACGCCGCGCAGTCGACCAGCACCAGATCCCCGAACCTCCGCCGCGTCACCGCCCCGTCGAACCGGCCCGGCGTCTCGGGCGTGTCGCGGACGTCGAAGGCGAGATGCGTGTCGGCGAGAATCTCCGACCACGACTGCAAGCGGCGCGCCGGGGCCGCGCCGTTCACGCGCCAGCGTTCCGGCTGTGGTGTCGCGGCGCCTCGCGGTACCGCGGATAGAGCCCGCTCGTCCACGTCTCCTGGCCGTCTCTCTCTCCGACCCCGCGGCTCCGTGCCACGGTCCGGCCATGGTAATGCACCCGCGCGCGCCTCGGCTTACGCCGAGTGCGCGGACACCCAGGCGACCGAGCCGGCGTCGACTGGCAGCGCCACGCCGGTGACGAACGAGGCCTCCGCCGAGCACAGCCAGATGACGGCCGCGGCGACCTCGGCGGGCTCGCCGAACCGGGTCATCGCCTGCGGAGCCAGGATCTCGCGCTGGCGCTCGGGCGGCTGATCCGACATCAGCGGGGTCATGATCGCGCCCGGGCAGACCGCGTTGACGCGGATCCCCAGATCCGCGTATTCGACTGCGGCATTCTTGGTCAGCCCGAGGATCCCGTGCTTGCTGGCGGCGTACGCGCTGAGCATCGTGACCGCAAGCAGCCCCGCGTTCGACGAAGTGTTGACGATCACCCCGCCGGGCGGGTTGGCGGCGAGCATCTGCGCGATCTGATGCTTCATGCCCAGGAACGTGCCGCGGAGGTTGACCGCGATCACGCGGTCGAAGTCCTCGTCGGAGGTCTCGTGGAGGAGGCGGTGGACGCCGATCCCGGCATTGTTGTGGGCGAAGTCCAGGCGCCCGAAACGCTCCACCACGCGGGCCACCAATGCGGCGTTGTCCTCCGAGCGCGAGACGTCGCAGGCGAAGAACTCGGCCCGGCCGCCCGCCTGCTCGATCGCCTCGACGGTGAGCTGCCCGCCCGCGGCCGCGGACTCGAGGTCGGCGACCACCACCGATGCGCCCTCGGCCGCGAACCGCAGCGCGCAGGCTCGCCCGATGCCACTCGCGGCGCCGGTCACCAGACCCGCCTTGCCCTCCATCGCGGCCATATTCGGCGCAACCCTATACGCTGGGTGCGCTCGCGCCGTGACCACGATTCCCTCTCTGCGAGAAGTGACCGCCGCGGCGGGCCTATCCGCGGCCGACGTTGCGAACTGGGCCGATTCCGCCCCGTCCCCAGAGCCCGAGTTCGACCCCGCGGTGGCGGCGACCGGCGGCTTTCTCAGCCGCGGGGGCGACCTGCTCGGGGCGCTGCCAGAGCCGGCCGGGCGTTCGGAGTCCGAGCGGGCCGCTGCCGAGGCGATCGCCGACGCCCTCAACGGCGCCCGCGATGACTTCCTCGCCGCCCACGCCACCGAGCTCTACGCGCGGATCACCGACGGCTACCGCAAGCCGGTGCGCCTCGAGCAGCTGGTGCTGCAAGCCGCGGCGCTCGTGCCGGGACTGACACCCACGCGCGAGCAGCTCGCCGCCGAGCGCGACCGGCGGCTCGCCGACAAGGAGGGGATCGAGCTCGCTCAGGGGCTGCTCGCCTCACGCGTGCTGGCGGCGCCCAAGCCCGGGCGTCACCTGCTGGAGACGATGCTGCTGCCGACCCCCGAGGCGGTCCAGCGCCTCGACGAGCTGCGGGAGACCGGCAATGTCGACTTCGGGTTCGCGCATGTGGCCCGGCGCGGCCGGGTCGGGATCCTCGAGATCCGCAACCCCCGCCACCTCAATGCCGAGGACGGCCTCACGCTGCCCCCGACCGAGTGGGCTGTGGACCTGATCCTGCTCGATCCGGAGATCGAGGTGGGAGTGATCCGAGGCGGGCTGGTCGACCAGCCGAAGTACGCCGGCGAGCGGGTGTTCAGCTCCGGCATCAACCTAACCCACCTGTACCTCGGCCGGATCGATTTCCTCTTCTACCTGATCCGTGACCTCGCCTATGTCAACAAGCTCTACCGCGGGGTGGGCACGCCGGCCGGCTCCGTCGAGAAGCTGTGGATCGCGGCCGTGGAGCGGTTCGCGATCGGTGGCGGCTGCCAGCTGCTGCACGTCGTCGACCACGTGATCGCGGGGCGCGGCTCGCGGCTCTACCTGCCCGCCCGCAAGGAGGGGATCATCCCCGGCGCCTCCAACCTCCGCCTCCCCAGGTTCGTGGGCGACCGCGCCGCCCGGCAGGCGATCCTGTCCGGGCGGGAGTGGACCGCGGGCGACCCCGATGCGGACCTGATCTGCGACGAGGTGGTCGACCCGGGAGAGGTTGACACCGCGCTCGACGCGCGGGTGCGGGCGCTGACCAGCTCCGGCCTGATCAACGCCGCCGCCAACCGGCGGGCGCTGCGCGTCGGTCAGGAGCCGCTCGAGCTGTTCCGCGAGTACATGGCCACCTACGCGCGCGAGCAGGCCTACTGCCACCTCAGCCCGGCGCTGGTGGCAAACCTCGAGACCCACTGGAATGCCCACCAGCGCTCGATCTGAGCCCGGGATCTGGGACGCGGCCGAGACGCTGCCGCGAGATCAGATCCGGGGGCTCCAGCTCGAGCGGCTGCGCGCCACGGTTGGCCGCTTGCTGGGCGCGAACGGTGTCGGCGCCCAGCGGCTCGCGCACGGCGGGATCGCCGCTGCCGACGACGTCGCGTCGCTGCGCGACCTCGAGCGGATTCCGTTCATGATCAAGGCCGACCTGCGCGACGGCTATCCGTTCGGGTTGCTGGCGGTGCCCCGCGAGCAACTCGTCCGCGTCCACGCCTCGAGCGGCACCGGCGGCAAGCCGACCGTCGTCGCGTACACCGCCGGCGACCTCGACACGTGGACCGAGCTGATGGCCCGGTGCATGACGATGGCGGGGGTCAGGCCCGGCATGCTGATCCACAACACCAACGGCTACGGGCTGTTCACGGGCGGCCTGGGCTTCCACCAGGGCGGCGAGCGGATCGGCGCGACGGTGGTGCCGGTGTCGGGCGGGTTCACCGCGCGCCAGGCCGAGCTGCTGGTCGACCTGGCCGCTGACGTGCTCGTGGCCACGCCGTCGTACTCGCTGGTGATCGCGCAAGCGGTCGTGGACGCGGGGACCGACCCGGCGTCGCTGCAGCTGAAGCTGGGACTGCTCGGAGGCGAGCCCTGGAGCGAGGGGATGCGCGACGAGATCGAGCGCGAGCTGGGGCTGAAGGCGATCAACTTCTACGGACTGTCGGAGATGTGCGGTCCGGGGGTCGCCGCCGAGTGCCTGGTCGCGCGCGACGGGCTGCACGTGCAGGAGGACCATTTCATCGCAGAGGTGCTCGATCCGGACTCCGGCGATCCGGTGCAGGAGGGAACACTCGGCGAGCTGGTGCTGACCACGCTCACCAAGGAGGCGATGCCGCTGATCCGCTATCGCACCGGCGACCTCGTGACCGCGTCGACCGCGCCGTGCCGCTGCGGGCGCAACACGATGCGGCTGACCGCGCTGAGCGGCCGCCGGGACGACATGATGGTGATCCGCGGCGTCAACGTGTATCCGTCCCACGTCGAGCAGCTGATGCTGAGCGTCGACGGGGTGGCGCCCCACTACCGGCTGGTCGCCGAGCGCAACGGCGCGCTCGACGAGCTGCGCCTGGAGTGCGAGCCGATGCCGGGCGCCGAGCCCGATGCGCTCGGGGTGCGGATCGCGCGCCACCTGCGCGAGCACATGGGATTGCGGATCGAGGTCGCGGTGCTCGAGCCGGGAAGCATTCCCCGCAGCGAGGGCAAAGCCGTGCGGGTGATCGATCGGCGCGGTTAGGGCGCGCCCCTTAGCGCTGCCGGGCCGCGGCGAACTGCACGAACGCGTCCAGTGCGCCCGGGTCGACGAGCGCGTCGCGGCTGGCCACCTGATCGGGCCGGGTGCCGAGCAGGATCCGCTTGACCGGCAGCTCGAGCTTCTTCGCGGTCAGCGTCCGCGGGATCGCCGGGACCGCTTCGATCGAGTCGGGCACGTGGCGGGGCGACAGCGCCTGGCGCAGCGCGTCGGCGATCCGCTTGCGCAGCGCGTCGTCGAGCTCGCGCCCGGCCGCCGGGACCACGAACAGGATCAGCTCGCCCGGTCCGCCGGCGCTGTCCTCGAGGTGCACCACCAGGCTGTCGGCGACCTCGGGCAGCTCCTCGACGACCGCGTATAGCTCGCCCGAGCCCAGCCGGACGCCGCCGCGGTTCAGCGTGGCGTCCGAGCGACCGGTGATCACGCAGCTGCCCCGTTCGGTGAACACGATCCAGTCCCCGTGGCGCCAGACCCCCGGGAAGTAGTCGAAGTAGGCGTCGCGGTAGCGCCGGCCGTCGGGGTCGTTCCAGAAGCCGACGGGCATCGAGGGCATCGGTGAGCGGATCACCAGCTCGCCGAGCTCCCCGACCACGGGCTCGCCGTCGGCGTCGAACGCGGCCGTGTCCACCGCCAGGCAGCGCCCCGCGATCTCGCCCCGGTACACGGGCTGCAGCGGGCCCCCCTGGACGATTCCGGTGCACACGTCTGTCCCGCCGCTGCCATTGTTGAGCAACACGTCGGGACCCAGCTGCTCGTAGACCCAGTCAAACCCCTCGGCCGGCAGCGGCGAGCCGGCGACGCCGATCTCGCGCAGCCGTGAGAGGCCGAACTCGGCGCCGGGCGACAGCCCCGCCTTGCGGCACCCCATCAGGAACGCCGGGCTCAACCCCAACATCGTGGTCTCGGTCTGCTCGGCCAGTCGCCACTGGAAGCTGAGGTCCGGGTACGCCGGGTTGCCGTCGATCATCACGATCGCGCAGCGCAGCAGCAGCGCCGAGATCAGCGCGTTCCACATCATCCACGCGGTCGTGGAGAACCACATCAGCCGGTCGCTGGGACCCAGGTCCCAGCTGAGCCCGTGATTCTTCAGGTGCTCGACGGTGAGGCCGCCGTGGCTGTGGATGATCGCCTTCGGCAGTCCGGTCGTCCCCGACGAGAACAACACGCACAGGGGGTGGTGGAAGTCCAGCGAGGCGAACTCGAGTTGACCGGACTCGGCCAGCAGCGCGTCCCACTCGAGCGCGTCTGGAACCACATCATCGCGCGTTCCGAGGTAGGGGACGTGGACGACGTGCTCGAGCGTGGGCACCGCAGCGCGGATTGCCGCCACGTCGGCGCGCCGGTCGATCGACCGCTCCCCGTAGCGGTATCCGGCGACGGTCAGCAGCACCTTGGGCTCGACGATCCCGAAGCGGGCGATCACGCTTCGTGGCCCGAACTCGGGTGCGCAGGCAGCCCACACCGCTCCGAGGCTCGCGGTGGCCAGGAACGCGATCAGCGTCTCGGGGATGTTCGGCATGTAGGCGACGACGCGATCGCCGGGACCGACACCGAGGCGCTCCAGGCCCGCGCGCGCCCGCGCCACCTGCTCGCGCAGGTCGCCGAACGTCAGCTCGATCGGCGCCCGCGTCTGCGAGTGAGCCATGACCGCGGTCCGGCCAAGGTCCTCGTCGAGCCCGAGCGCGTGCTCGGCGTAGTTGAGCCGAGCGCCCTCAAACCACGTCGCGCCCGGCATCTCGCGGGAGCTCAGCACCCGCTCGTAGCGCTTGTGCGCCCTGACGCCGAAGAACTCCCACAGCGCCGCCCAGAACTGCTCGAGCTCCGTCACCGACCAGTGCCACAGCTCGTCGTAGCCGTCGAGCGAGATCCCGCGGTTCTCCTGCAGCCAGCCGATGAAGCGGCCGGCTTGTGAACTCGTCAGCGCGTCGGCCCGGGGCGTCCACAGGACCGCGGCGTCGGTCACCGGCTGTTGGCGTCCTTGAGGGCCCGCCACACGCTCTCGCCGTTCACCGGCATGTCGATGTGGCGGACGCCGAGGTGGGAGAGCGCGTCGATCACGGCGTTGTGCACGGCGGGCGTGGCGCCGATCGTTCCCGATTCGCCGATGCCCTTGACCCCGAGCGGGTTGATCGGGGTCAGCGTCTCCATGTTCAGGCGCTCGAACTGAGGGAACTCGGGGGAGGCCGGGAACATGTAGGTCACCAGGTTCGCGTTCTGAGGGTTGCCGTCCTCGTCGTAGGTCACCTCCTCGAACAGGGCCTGCGCGACCCCGGCGGCCACGCCGCCGTGGACCTGGCCCTCGGCGACCAGCGGGTTGATGATCCTTCCGGCATCGTCGAGCGCGATCATCCGCAGCAGATCGACGCCGCCGGTCTCGGTATCGACCTCGACCAGCGCCAAGTGCACGCCGAACGGAAACGTCGGCTGCGACGGCGCGAAGTCGACGTCGGCGCTGAGCTCGGACAGGCGGTTGAGCTGCTCCAGGCGCCCCGCGAGGTCGCCCCAGGACAGCGACGCCTGCGGCGATCCGGCGACGTGGAAATGACCGAGGTCGAGGTCGAGGACCATATCCTCGGCGCTCGCCTCGAGCTCGTCGGCCGCCAGCCGCTTGGCGATCTCGACCACCGCCTCCGACGCCTGCCCCGCGGCGACGCCGCCGATCTGGGTCGACTTGGAGCCGTACGTCCCGGTCCCCCGGGCGACCACGTCGGTGTCGCCCTTGACGACGGTGATCTTCTCGATCGGGATTCCCAGCCGCTCGGACGCGATCATCGCGAACGTGGTCTCGTGGCCCTGGCCCTGGGAGAACGAACCGGTCTTGACGATCGCCGCGCCGTCGGCGGTGATCTCGACCGAGCCGAACTCGGCTTCGCTGATCCCGTTGGTGACCTCGACGTAGGCGCTCAGGCCGATCCCGAGCTGGCGCGAGGTCCCGTTGCGCCGGCGGGCCGTCTGCTGCTCGCGCAGCTGGGCGTAGTCGGCGTGCTCGAGCACCGCATCGAGGGCGGTCTCGTAGTCGCCGATGTCGTAGTTGGCGCCGCTCGCGGTCTTGTAGGGGAATGCCTCGTTGGGGATGAAGTTCGTGCGCCTTACCTCTGCCGGGTCCAGCCCGATGTCGGAGGCGAACATGTCGATCGCGCGCTCCAGGACCTGGGTGGCCTCGGGGCGGCCGGCGCCGCGGTAGGGGCCGGTCTGGGTCGTGTTGGTCACCACCGCGGTGACTTCGATCTCGATCTTCGGGATCTTGTAGACGCCGCTGGACATCATCGCGGTGAGCGTGGCCAGGAAGCCGCCGATCGCGGGGTAGGCGCCCGCGTCCTGGAGGATCCGCACGCGCAGGGCCTCGACCGTCCCATCGCGCTTGCCGCCGATCTCGAAATCGACCCGCTGGGCGCGGCCGTGGTGCATCGCCACCATGTTCTCGCTCCGGGTCTCGGTCCACCGCAATGTGCGGCCGGTGGAGCGGGCGAGCGAGGCGACCAGCACGTCCTCGGCCGCCAGCCCCTTGCCGCCGAAGCCGCCGCCCACGTCGGGAGCGATCACGCGGACCTGGCCGGGCTCCATGCCGAGGATCCCGGCGAGCCCGTCGCGGTCCTGGTGGGGCGTCTGGGTGGACAGCCAGACGGTCAGGCGGCCCTGCTCGTCGACGATCGCGGCGGTCGACCGTGGCTCGACGGGGCACACCGCCAGGCGCTGACTGACGTTGGCGCCAGTGGTGACGACGTCACAGGACGCGAACAGGTTCTCGTCGGCCTCGAGCGGCTGGTGTAGGCACAAGTTGGTGCCGACGTCCTCGTAGAGCAGGATCTCGTCGCGGACCGCCTCGGTGATCTCGGTGACGGCCGGGAGCGGCTCGTAGTCGATCAGCACGAGCTCGGAAGCGTCGACTCCCTCCGCCCGGGTCTCGCTCAGGACGACGGCGACGATGTCGCCGACGAACCGGACCTTCTCGGCGGCCAGGAACGGCCTGAACATCCGCTCGTCGTAGCCCAGGAACGGCGCCTGGGGGAACACCGTGACGTCGACGTCGGCGGCGGTGAAGACCTGGATCCCGGGAAGCGCCGCGGCCTCGGACACGTCGATGTTCGTGATCTTCGCGTGAGCCCAGGGTGAGCGCACGAACGTCACATGCAGGGCGTCCTCGAGCTCGAGGTCGTCTACATACTGTCCCCGTCCGGTGAGGAAGCGCGGATCCTCCAGCCGGCGGACCCGCTGTCCGATTACGTTCGCCAAGGCGCGCAGAGCTTACAGCCGAACCGCCACGAGCCCGATCGACAGCAGCACCAGCGCCAACCACATCGCCGACAGCGCTCCCTCGAGCGGCGCCGCGAGCTGCTCGCGGCTGAGCTGCACCACCCGGCCGTCGGACATCCGCTGCTCACCGACGACCGCGTCGGTCCGGCGCCGCAACTCGCGGACCGGCGTGCTCAGCCGCCGCTGGGCGAGGCTGATCAGCGCGCAGGCCACCGTCACCAGGATCCCGGCGGGCCGGATCTGAAGCGCGTTGGAGAAGTAGCCGGTGAACGCCGGGAACCCGCCCCAGGCGATCGCGAACCAGGCGTCGTTGTGGAAGCGGCCGCCGGCCAGCTCGAGGTTGTAGGCGGGCACCAGCAGCCCGCCGGCGATCACCAGCGGCGCGATCCATGGCGACACCACGAACACCCCGATTACGCCGATCGCCATCGCTCCAACCAGGCCGACCACGGCGATCGCGATCAGCCAGCCGCTGCCGAGTTTGGTCCTCAGCGGCCGGCCGCGGAGCTCGTCGAGGGCGTGCGAGCTGATGCCGACCGCGAGGAAGAACGCCCCCAGGGCCGCGATCAGACGGCTCGCGTGCACCGTCGGCGCAGCGGCTGCGCCCAGCGCCACGTAGCTCAAGTGCCACAACGTGTAGGGCGCGTGCAGAATCGTGACGAGGTCGCGCCAGCCGCCCGACGGCAGCGCGTAGAACGCGGGGCGGTCTAGTTCACGCGGGGCGGTCGCCATCCCTCGTGCCCCACATCAGCAGTCCGGCGCCGTAGCTCATCCGGCGCTCGCGGACGTTGCGGATCCCGGCCGAGCGCCACAGCGCCGGCAGGTCGGGCTCCTGGCGCTCGAGTTGCTCGATGCTCGGCCCCAGAAACTTCCCGACCTCGCGCCAGGCCGGCGACACGGCGCTGCCGATGAGCGGCAGCCCCACGCGGGTGTATGCGCGCCAAGCGGTCCTCGGCGGCTCGGCCTGGGGCACGCCGAACTCGAGCATCCCGATGCGGCCGCCCGGGCGGACCACCCGCGCCAGCTCGCGCATCGTCGCCGCGCGGTCGTCGACGTAACGCAGCAGGTAGGTGAACGTGAGTGCGTCGAACTCTCCGTCGGCGAACGGCAGCTGCTCAGCCTGGCCGCGCACGAGCTCGAGACGATCGGCGAGCGCCGGATCGCCCGCGAGCCGCGCTCGAGCACCCGCGAGCATCTCGTCGCTCTGATCCACTCCGACCACCCGGCAGCCCGTCTGACGGATCAACTCGGCGGCGACCATCCCGGTCCCGGTCGCGACGTCGAGCACCCGCTGATCGGGACCGACGGCGATCCCGGCGACGAGCGCCCGCCGCCAGCGGGGATCCTGGCCGAAGCTCATCAGCGCGCCGACGCGGTCATACCGGGACGGCAGTCCCGCGAACAGCTCCAGCGCGTGGCTCTTACGCGACGACTGGGGGCTGTCGACGGGAGCGGGCACCGTGGTCCAAGCGTACGCGGTCGGGCTCGCCTGCAGGGTTGTTGCGGGGGGTCTACGGGATCGCCGCGGGCATCCGGACCGGAGCGACGGCGTCGAGTTCGTCTGGCGGGTCGCCCGGCAGCAGCCAGTCGTCGCCGGTCCAGATCACGGTCGACCGCTCGGCCAGCTCGCCGAGCGCCTTGGTCACGGTCGGACGTCTGGCGGCGACAAGGTCGGCCAGCATCGAGTGGGTGAGATACAGCGGGACATGGACGCCGTCCTGGCGCACCGTCCCCCAGCGGTCGGCGAGCTCCCAGAAGAGCATGTGCAGCCGCAGGTCGATCCGGGGCTGCTGGACGATCGCCATGTTCACGGCGATGTTGCGCGAGCGCCGCAGCGCGCGGCCGAACAGCGTCGACAGCACCTCGGGGTAGCGGGTGGCGTGGATCGCGAACTCGGTGTCGAGCACCGCCAGCCGGCTTGGGCGCAGCGCCCGCCATTTGCCGGTGTGGGCGAGCGTGGTCGTGTTGTCCTCCTGCTGCCACGGTCGCAGCAGGTCACCGTCACCGAGCAGCTCGGCCCCGAACCGTCCGGCCACCCCGACCCGCCGCACGAGCAGGCCGTCCAGCATCAGCAATCCGATCCCGTAGTGCATTCCGTCGATGTCGTGGCGTGGTGACCAGGCCCCAGCGGGAATGTGGATCGCCCGGGCGACGCACTCCCGCGTCGCCGTGGTCAACCGCTCCCCGCGGAGGTTGTTCGCCAGCTCGGGGTCCTCGAGCAGAACCTGGCTTGTGTCAATCAACACGTGATCCTTGATTACGCCCATCTAGTGTGTATTCCCCCACTCGGGCATCCGGACTCACTATTGCTCCGACGCCCGGGAGCGAAGGGCCCGGCTGGCCGGCCAGCCGGGCCCGCTTTCACGGTCCGTGGTTTGGCCTCAGGTCGGTATGTCGACCCGGTCGGACGGGCGCTGGGACGTCGCCGAGGGCGGCTTGGCGCGGCGGTCGGAGCCGATCGCGAGCAGCTCGTCGATCGCCTTCATCGCGGCCACGTGGGAGTCGTCGGTGTGCCTGGAGATCGAATGGACGGCGTGCGTCCCCACTGACTCGAGCGACGGGTGGCGGTGCTTGGCCAGCGTCCGCAACCGCTCGGGGCGCAACCACCGAGCGAGCCCGGAGCGCTTGAACTGCTGGGCCCAGGCGGACAGATGCTCGGCGCGGGACCGCTGGATGTGGGCCGAGGTGCGGCTTCCCACGACCTTGGACGCGTACGTGTAGAGATCCTGCCGGCGCTCGTCGTCGATCGAATCGTTGTATGCCCTCAGAAACGAGCCGATCACCGGGCACACCGACGCCGGATGGTCGGTGAAGGACTCGCCCGCGAGCATCGACGCCAGCTCCATCACGCAAGCGCCGTCGTCGGGGGATGAGTGCTTGCCCTTGCCGAGCTTGATCGTTTGGTAGGTGACGGGAGACATCTGCCCCTTCCGTAAATCGTGCGTGGACTGCGTGCTGCTTCTCACCGACAGGATGCCCACATTCGGGGCTGTCGATGCAACAGCTTCGTGGCCGCGGCGCGGTTAGCTTCGCGCCAGCTTGGCGAAGCCTCCGTCGAGCAGCTGCTCGGCCTGCGTGGTCCAGTTCTCGGAGTGAAGGAGGACGACTCCGAGCCAGCTCCGGCCGCGGCGGGCGGTGGCCACGATGCACAACCCGGCGGCGTCGGTGAAGCCGGTCTTGACCCCGTCGATCCCGGGATAGCGGGTGAGCTCGAGCGGGTTGTTGTTGTTCAGCCAGATCCGGTGCGACTTGATCGGGAACGGCAGGACCGCGTTGCGAGTCCGGACGATCTTCGCCAGCAGCTTGTTCTGGAGCATCACGTGGGCGAGCACCGCCAGGTCGGCGGCGCACGAGTGGTTGCCGCGGTCGACGATCCCCGACACGGTCGTGAAATGGGTGCAGCTCAGCCCCAGCTCGTGGGCCCGATCGTTCATCATCGCCACGAACCGCGTCTGGTTCCGGGCGACGTGCTGAGCCAGTGCGATCGCCGCGTCATTGCCGGAGGGGAGCAGCAACCCGTACAGCAGCGGCGTCAGCGGCACGCGTTTGCCGACCGGAAGCTCGCCCACGCCCGAGCCCGTGAAGTGGGCGGCCTCCCGGGTGATCAGCACCCGCGCGTGCGGCTTGGACCTGCTCGACCACCACGAGCGCGGTCATCATCTTCGTGAGGCTCGCGATCGGCAGCTGCTGCCCGGGATTGCGCTCCCACATCACCCGGCCGGTGTGGACGTCGAACAGCAGACCGCTGGTCAGCTTGCCCTTGACCACGTGACCCTCCAGGCGCTGCGCGGCCGGCGCCAACGCGATGCCGTAGTCCGACCTGGCCGGGGCCGGGGCCGGGGCTGGGGCGTGCGGCGCGGGCGGACCGGTCCTCGGGGCGGTCGCCGCGTCGCCGGCCCCGCCCGGATCGGACGCTCCCGAGGCCATCAGGACCAGCACCGCGGCGACGGCGACCCCGGCGCCAAGTACTGCGAGCGCGATCCATTTCGGCCAGCGCCGCGGCGGCTTCGGCGGTCGCCTGCGCCGGCGTTCCTGCTCGCGCCGCCGCCGTCGGGCTTCGCGGGCAGGACCCTCCTGGAGCACCGATCGAGGCGTGCTCACTGCCGGGGTGTTTGTCCGAGCGCGCCCACGATGCCGACCATGATTACCACGAGCAGCGCGACGGCGATGATCCCTATCGGCGTGACTCCGTTGTTGATGATGTCCATCACGGTCAAAACGCCGAGGCCGACGATGAACACGAGAGCGATCGTGAAGACGACGACGCGCAACTGATCAGTAAACGACGGAGGTCGGCGGCACCTGCTTGCGCTTGGTCGCGAGCAGCCGGATCGTCAGCAGCCCGAACACGAAGCCGCCGATGTGCGCGAAGTACGCCACGCCGCCGCCGCTCCCGGTCGGGTTGGTCAGGTCGAAGGCGCTGAACACGGCCTGTTCCACGAACCAGATCCCCAGCAGCCACAGGGCCGGCAGCTCGATCACGGTGAAGAACAGGATGATGAACACCACGGTCAGCACGCGCGCCCGCGGGTACAGCACGATGTAGCCGCCGAGCACGGCGGCGATCGCGCCCGAGGCGCCGACCGTGGGGGCGGTCGAGCTCGGGTCGATCGCGACCTGGAGCCCTAGCGCGACGACTCCTCCCAGCAGGTAGAAGCCGATGTACTTGACCGGCCCCATCGAGTCCTCGACGTTGTTGCCGAAGATCCAGAGGAACAGCATGTTCCCGGCGATGTGGAGGATCGAGGCGTGCATGAACATCGCCGTGAACACGGTCTCCCAGGCGGGGATCGTCCCCACCGCGCTGACGTGGGCGATCGTGCCGTCCGGGAGCGTCTGGCCGTTGCAGAAGATCCCCACCGACTGGAAGCCCGAGGCCGTCTGCTGCCCGAACTCGGCGCAGTGCGCGCCCGAATGCGTGAGCGAGTAGGGAATTGCTCCGTACTTGAGGATCTCGTGCGTGTCGGGTCCGCTCCACAGCGATCCGCCGTGCGAGATCGCGAGCAGGTACACGACCACGTTGGCGATCAGCAGGGCCAGCGTGACGAACGGGAAGCGGTCCGTCGGGATGTTGTCCTTGATCGGGAACATGCGGCGGTCGGATCGTCGCCGATCGCGAGGCGGACAAACCCCTCCCGTCGGTGAGTGGCTACGCCTGGGCGAGCGGGGCGCCGGCGGCGGTCAGCCGCCAGGGCTGCGCCGGCGGGCCGTCCAGCGCAAACGTCCAGTGCTCGGTGAAGCTGACCTCGCGGGACCGGCTGCCCGCAACCACGGAGGTGGTGGCGCGATCCTCGACGTAGCGGCGCCCGGCCAGGTCGACCTCGATCGACATCCGCGGCGGCGTCGCTCCCGCGTCGAGCGCCACGACCCGGATCTGCTTGACCCGTGGGCCGCGGACGACCAGCCGCGTCGAGGCGCCGCCGGGGTGCAGCAGCTCGCGCACCGCGTCGGGATGGGCGATCGCCAGCAGCGGCCCGTCGGCGCCGTCGACCGCCTCGGCCCAGGCGTCGACCGCGCGGCGCGCGGCCACCTCGAGCACGTCGGGCGCGAACCGGCCGTCGGCCACGCTGAGGTCCATCGCCGCCGCGTGTGCGTCGCCGTCGAACTGGAGATCGGCGACCTCGGCCACGCTGGTGCCCTCGGGAACGGCCTCGGCGACCGCGCCCTCGACGAGCGACTCGTCGCGCATCGCCTGCTCGTCGGCGTACGCGCTGGCCACGATCTGCTCGTCGAGCGCATGGGCACCCTCGGCGCCCTGCTCGATCGAGACCAGCATCCAGCCCGAGCCGCGCTTGCGCAGCGTCCAGAACTCGCGCAGCTGGACCGTTTCGCGGAACGCGCCGGCTCGGTTGACGTGATTCCCAGCGCGGTCCTCGACGTAGTCGCGGACCGTGGCCTCGATCCGGACGACCACCCGGTCGCTGGCGCTGCCGCGGTGGATCAGGCCGACGTAGTCGACGTTCGGGTCGCCCAGCGGCTTGACCCGGTTGCGCCAGCCGCGGCGGTCGAAGTCGTCCAGGCGCCGCTCCCACTCGGTCAGCAGGTCGGGCGCGACCAGCCGCGTGAGCGTCGCGCGGTCGTTGGCATCCCAGGCGGCCTGGACGTCCAGGAACAGCCGCGCGGCCGCGGGCTTGACGACGTCCGGCGCGAACGCCGGGTCCTCCTCGGCGGCCTCGGCCGCGGCGAGCTCGACGCGCCGTTGACGCTGAGCTGTGCGGCTGCGCTGCGCGCGTCCCTGGTTGCTGCGGGCGGCTCGGAATGCCCTCGCCGGCCCGGTGCCGCGGGTCATCACCAGCCAGATCACGAACAGGCCGATCAGGACCAGCGCGCCGATCCCGTGGCCGAGGAAGGCGATCCGGAACAGGAGCTGGAAGAGGATGAACAGCCCGGCGCCGCCGCCACCGCCGCCCCCGCCTTCGCCTCCTCCGAAGCCGCCGCCACCGCCGCCGCCGCTGAACCCGGCCGAGCCGCCGCCGGCCGCGGCCAGCGCGTCGGGCGCGAGCATCAGGACCAACGCCGCGACCGCAAGCATGGCTGCGAGGAGGATGCGGCGGCGGTGCGGGCTCATGCGGTGGCTACTTCCTTGAGTGGGCCGGTGCCGGGCTCGTCCTGGGGCACGTGCTGGTCGGCGTGGTAGCTGGAGCGCACCAGCGGCCCGGCGGCGACGTGCTCGAACCCGAGCTCGTAGGCGGCCATCTCGAGCGCCTTGAACTCGTCGGGGTGCCAGTAGCGCACGATCGGCAGGTGGTGCTCGGTCGGGCGCAGGTACTGCCCGACGGTGAGGACCTGGACGTGGTGCTCGCGCAACGTGCCGAGCGCGTCGACCATCTCCTGAAAGCTCTCGCCGAGCCCGACCATCAGCCCGGACTTGGTGACGACCTCGTCGCCGCCCATCTCCTTGGCGGTGCGCAGCACCCGGCAGGAGCGCTCGAACCTGGAGCCCCGGCGGGCGACGGGGTAGAGGCGGGGGACGACCTCGACGTTGTGGTTGAACACGTCGGGGCGCTCGGCGATCACCTTGGCCAGCGGCATCTCCTCGCCGCGGAAGTCGGGGGTCAGGACCTCGACCTTGCAGCGCGGGGCCTGGCGGCGGATCTGCCGGATCACGCCGACGAACGCCGAGGCGCCGTAGTCGGGGAGGTCGTCGCGGTCGACGCTCGTGATCACCGCGTGGCGCAGGCCCATCCTGGCGACGCTGCGGGCGACGCGGGCGGGCTCGAGCGGGTCGTTCCAGGTGGGCTTGCCGGTCTTGACGTTGCAGAAGCCGCAGCGGCGCGTGCACGTGTCGCCGAGGATCATGAACGTGGCCGTGCCGCGCTGCCAGCACTCCCCGATGTTCGGGCAGGCGGCCTCCTGGCAGACCGTGTGCAGGTTCTCTGACTTGATCAGGCTGTGCAGCTCGCGGTAGCGCGGGCCGCCGGGCGCGGGGACCTTGAACCAGGGCGGCTTACGGCTGCGGTGAGGCTGGACCTCGGGGCCGAGCACGGTCAGTACGTCGGCGATCCCGCCGGGGTTGGATCGAGCTCTGGTTGAGCGCTGAGGTTGATCCACAACTCAAGGGTAACGCTGTGCAGATTTGTTTCGGTTCAGTAGCCCACGTGTGACGGGATGCGCGGGACGATGCGGGGCGTGAGGTTCGAGGGCAGCGCGTGCGATGGGGGTGGACGTGAAACGTCCCATATGAGGACGTTTCACGTCCACCCTGGCGTGGATCTGGCCATCGCGGCGTTGGCAGCGACCCAGCACACCGTCTTCTCCCTCGATCAGCTGGAGACCCTGGGTATCTCTGCGAGCGGCGTCCGCAACCGCGCGGCCTCCGGGCGCCTCTACCGCGTCCACCACGCCGTGTACTCGCTCGTCCCGCCTTCGCTGCTCACCCGCGACGGCCACTACATGGCCGCGACGCTGGCCTGCGGCCCGGAGGCGGTCATCTCCTATCGCTCGGCGGCCGGACTCCACGAGCTCCGCCGCACCGAACGCTCCAAGATCGACGTCACGATCCCGCAGCGCTCGCCGCGCAAGCACGCCGGCATCGACATCCACCGCTCGATCACGCTCCGCGCCGAGGACACCACGCGGATCCGCAACATCCCGGTCACGGGCGTCGCCCGGACAATCCTCGACCTCGGCCAGGTGGTCAACCGCCGCGAGGTCGCGCGGGCATGCGACCAGGCCGAGATCCTGGACGCATTCGACCTCGACGGGCTGCTCGACCAGATCGACCGCAACCTCCCGCGCCTCGCGGCCAAGCGCCTGCGCGCGGTGCTCGACGAGCATTACATCGGCTCGACCCCGACCTGGAGCAGGCTCGAGGAGGAGTTCCTCGCGCTCTGCCGCGACGCCGGCCTGCCGCTGCCCGAGGTCAACGTCTGGATCACGCCCGACGACGAGGAGCCCTGGTCGATCCGCGCCGACTTCGTGTGGCGCGAGCAGCGCGTGATCGTCCAAACCGACGGCCGCGGGACGCACCGCACCGCGCAGGCGTTCGAGCACGACCGTCGCGAGGACCAACGGCTGGTCGCTGCCGGCTGGACGGTGATCCGCACGACCTGGCGCCAGGTCACCCGGCGCCCGCGCGAGGTGGCCAGGACGATCTCGAAGCTATTGCGGCGTTAACACGCCGAGCCGGGACTCGAGCTGGGCCAGGCTGATCAGCCGCTGGCGGCGCCCCAGAGCCTGGGCCACCTGCCACGCGGCGCGCTTACGGAAGCAGTGCAGCTGCCCGGCGCCGCGGCCGGTCTCCTTGATCAGCGAGGTCATCCGCACGCCGTCCAGGCCGCAGGCCACCACCCATTCGAACGGCTGCAGGTCGTTCTCGACGTTGACTGCGAACCCGTGGGTGGTGACCTCGCGGGAGAGGTGGACGCCGATCGAGGCGATCTTGCGGTCCTGCACCCACACGCCGGTGTAGTCGGGGCCCTCGTCCGGGCGCGCGCGGCCCTGCACGCCCTCCTCGGCCAGCGCCGCCACCAGCGCCAGCTCGAGCGTGCGGACGTATGCGACCACGTCGTCGACGCGGACGATCGGGTAGCCGACCAGCTGCCCGGGCCCGTGGTAGGTGACCTTGCCGCCTCTATCGGTCTGGATCACCTCGATGCCCTGCATCCGGTACCAGTCCTCGCCCATCGGCAGCTCGCCGGGCCCCGACCTCCGTCCCCGCGTGTACACGGGCGGGTGCTGGAGCGTCAGCAGGACGTCGGGGATCTCGTCGCGCTGCCGAGCACCCCGGATCCGCTCCTGCAGCTCGAGTGCCTCGAGGTAATCGACGACCCCGAGGTGGCACACCCACAGCTCCGGGAGGGTCATGCGACCGTCTCCAGGTGGCGCTTGACGCTCGCCAGGAACTGGGCGCTCAGGGCGCCGTCGAGCGCGCGGTGATCCCAGCTGAGCCCGAGGATCGTGATCGGTCGGATCGCGATCGAGTCGTTGCCGTCGGCGTCGGTCACGACCACCGGGCGCTTGATCACGGCCTCGAAGTCGAGGATCGCGACCTGCGGTTGGTTGATGATCGGCGTCGCCATGATCGAGCCGTACTGGCCCGGGTTGGTGATCGTGAACGTGCCGCCCTGGACCTCGTCGGGCTTGAGCTCACGCGCACGCGCGCGCCGCGCGAGATCCTTGACGCGGCTGGCGAGTCCCTCGACCGACAGCTCGTGCGCGCGTTGGACCACCGGGACGATCAGGCCGTCGTCTCCGAGCGACACGGCGATCCCGAGGTTGACGTCCTGATGGCGGGTATAGCGCTCGCCCTCCAGCCACGCGTTCAAGGCCGGGTGCTCACGGAGCGCGTCGACGCACGCGCGCGCGACGAACGCCAGCGCGGTCACGCCGAGCCGCCCGCGCGCCGCCTCCACTCGGCTCATGTCGACCTCGATCCACGTGGTGCAGTGCGCAGCGGTGTCCAGCGAGCGCTTCATGTGCTCGCCGATCTGCCGGCGCATGCGCGACAGCTGGCCGCCGTCGCCCGCCGGCACCGGGTCGGGTCGGTACGGGCTCTCGATGTGCAGCGGCGGTTCCGGGGCCTGGTCGGTCTGCGCCGCCCCCGATTCCAGGAAGGCGAGCACGTCCTGCTTGCGGACGCGGCCGCCGCGTCCCGTGCCCGGCACCTGGGACAGGTCGACGCTGTGCTCGGAGGCCATCCGCTGGACGACCGGGGAGTACCGGCGGCCTTCGCCCCGGCTCGCCACGCCGTTGCCGGCCGGAGTGGCCCGGGACGGCTGTGGCTCGACCTCGGGGACCTCGGGATCCGCCTCTTCGACCGCCTCGGCTGCGAATCGACCGCCTCGACCGGATCGGCGGCCGGGGCCGCGGGCGAGCCGTCAGAACCGACGGCGATCCGCGCCAGCACGGTCCCGACCGACACGGTTTCGTCGACCGGGACGACGATCTGCGCGACGATCCCCGTCACGGGCGCCGGTACCTCGGTGTCGATCTTGTCGGTCGAGATGTCGCAGATCGTGTCGTCGGCGGCGATCCGGTCGCCGACCTCGACGCGCCAGCCCACGATCGTGCCCTCGGCGACCGACACGCCCATCTGGGGCATCGTCACGTCGACGAGCGTGGCCCCCGCCGGGGCGTCAGTACGCGAGGAGCTCACGGCAAGCCTCCTTCACGCGGTCGACGGACGGAAGCACCGCCTGCTCGAGCGGCGGTGAGAACGGGATCGGGACGTCGGGCGTGGCCACCCGGACCACCGGCCCGTCGAGGTCCTCGAAGCCCCGCTCGGCGATCAGCGCGGCGACCTGGGCGCCGGCCGCACACGTCGAGTTGGCCTCGTCGACGATCACGACCTTCGAGCAGCGCGCGACCGAGTCGAGGATCGCCTGCTCGTCGAGCGGCACCAGCGAGCGGAGGTCGAGCACCTCGACCGACGCGCCGTCGATGTCCTCGGTGGCCTCGAGCGCCGTGTGGACCATCGCCCCGTAGGCGATCACGACCAGGTCGGTCCCGGGCCGGGCCACGCGCGCGGTCATCGGCGTCTCGTAGATCCCCTCGGGTACCTCTCCCTTGATCCGGCGGTACAGGTGCTTGTGCTCCATGTAACAGACCGGGTTAGGGTCGCGGATCGCGGCGTGCAGCAGCCCCTTGGCGTCCTCGGCCGTGGACGGCGCCACAACCTTGATTCCGGGGGACTGCATGAACCACGCCTCGGGGTTCTGGGAGTGGAACGGGCCGCCGGAGAAGCCGCCGCCGGACGGCAGCCGCACGGTGATCGGCACCGCCAGCCCCTGGCGGTAGTGCATCTTGCCGGCGACGTTGACGAGCTGGTCAAAGCCGCAGGAGATGAAGTCGGAGAACTGCATCTCGCACACGGGCCGCATGCCGACGACCGCGGCACCGATCGCGGTGCCGATGATCGCCGACTCGGCCAGCGGCGTGTCCATCACACGGTCGGGACCGAACTCCTCGATGAACCCGTCGGTCACCTTGAACGCGCCGCCGAACACGCCGATGTCCTCGCCCATCACCAATACGCGCTCGTCGTCGCGTAGCTCGTCGAGCAGCGCCGACGAGATCGCCTGCAGGTAGGTCAGCGCGGGCATCACGCCACCGCCTTGCGCTCGAAGCCGCTCCAACGGGCGATCCCGTCGCCCAACGGCTCGGGCTCGCCCTCGCAGAACACGCCGGTGGCGGCGCTGGCGGGGTCAGGCATCGGCGACGTCAGCGCTTCCTCGGCGGCCGCGTCGATCTCGGCGCGGATCGATGTCCGCAGCTCCTCGACGTCGACGCCGAGCTCGCGCAGGCGGTTCTCCTGGCGCTCGACGGGGTCACGCTTGCGCCACTCCTCGACCTGCTCCTGAGGCACGTACTTCATGTCGTCGTGGGCGGCGTGGCCGTGCATCCGCATCGTCACCGCCTCGATCAGCGTCGGACCGTTGCCGTTGACGGCCCGCTCTCGCGCGGCGCGCGTGGCCTCGAACATCGCCTCGGCGTCGTTGCCGTCGACGGTCACGCCGGTGAACCCGTAGGCGGCGGCGCGCTGCACCGGGTCGACCGCGAACTGCTTGTCGAGCGGCGTGGAGTAGGCGTACTGGTTGTTCTCCAGCACGAACACGACCGGGAGCTTCTGAACGCCCGCCCAGTTCATCGCCTCGTGGAAGTCGCCTCGCGACGTCGAGCCGTCGCCGAACCAGGTCAGCGCGCAGCGGCGCTCGCCGCGGATCTTGAAGGCCATCGCCATGCCGGTCGCGACCAGCATCATGTCGGGCAGCATCGAGACCATCCCGACGCATCCCAGGTTGCGGTCGCCGAAGTGCACGTTGCCGTCGCGTCCGGCGGTGATCCCATTCGCTCGGCCCATGTACTGGGCCAGGATCCGGGCCGGGCTGACGCCGCGGATGATGTGGGCCGCGAGGTCGCGGTGCAGGATGCACAGCCGGTCCTCAGCGGCCATCGCGAACGCGGCGCCCGCGGACACGGCCTCCTGGCCGTAGCCGTCGTAGAACGAGCCGGGGACCTTGCCCTGCCGGTACAGGGTCATGGCCCGCTCCTCGATTCCGCGCATCAGCAGCATCGCTCGCAACAGCCAGATGCGGTCATCGAGCGTGAGGTGCTCGGTCGCGCTGTCGGCGGGGCCGGAGGCCCGCTCCGCCATCGGAGTAGCCATCTAGTTGCTTCCCTTTCGTTCCGTGGGCCGGTGCGGGATTCTCCGCCGGCCCTCTCCTCGAGCCGCCCCGGGATCGCCGGTGCGGCCCCTCGATCGGGCAGGGAAACGAGCTTACTCCTCCGCTCGGCCTCGCCATTGCGCTCCATTACCCTTGGATCCATGGACGGTGCCTGGCTGCACCGGATGCGCTGGCGGCGCCGCGGCGCCTGGCTGTGGCCGGCGTTTGCCGCCCTGACGATCGTCGACGCGGTCATCGGCCATCTGCTGCCGCCGGCCGGTGACAGCCAGACGCTGGTCGCCGCGGGCCTGCTCGCGCTGGTCCTCAACCTGATCGCGGTGATCCTGCTGTCGCGGCCGTTCGGGGCGCTGCTCCGGCGGGTTCGGCGCGACCTCCCGTCGATCGTCGCGCGCGATTACGCGGGCACGTCCGTGGTGACGGTGATCGCGGCCGGGCTGCTGATCGCCGGTCTCGCCCACCGCCCCTCGCTGGTGGCCCGGCGCAACACGATGCAGGACGCGATCGCGCGGGCGCAGGCGTACATCGGCGATCGCGCGCCCGCCGAGTTCCGGCGCAACCTCCAGTACGTCGATACGTTCGCGATCCAGCCCGGCAGCATCTACCGCACCTGCGTGCCCAGCGATAAGCGCCAGCGCACGTATTGCGTGATCGTCAAGACCAACCTCCCGTTCAGCCGCAGCGTCAGCTTCGCCGGGTACGAGCCGAACTCGGTGATGGAGCGGGGAACCGGATAGCCGGCATCGCCCGCGACCCGCCCGTTACCGCCGGTGATCGAATGGTGACCGCGCTCGGTGATCCTGGCCACGCGATGCACACCAGGCGTAACACCGAATTCCAGCTCGCACCGGCACCGCCTGCAGGCGGCGGCCGGCTGCGTGAGCGACGCGCCGCGCGCCGTCGCGAGAAGCTGGTGGGGGCGCGGAACCGCCGCGCGCTGGTCGACTCGCTGCGGATCGTGGCCAGGAAAGGGGCGGGCAGGGACGTCCGCCGCCACGAGCTGTTGCTGGTCGACCGCGCGGCGGCGGTGAGGACGACCGTGCTGCACATCGCAGCGCTGCTCGATCAGTCGCAGGCACCCGATCCCGAGGCCTGCTCCGAGCTCGAAAGCTGCTGCGAAACGGCTGCACCAGCCCGCTTTACAACCAGAACGTGCACGTCTCCGAGCTGTTCGCCACGCTCGATTTCGTCGTCGGTCGACTCGTCGCTTGACTTAGAGCGCGCTCTAAGTCCTAAGCTCGATTCACGTTGTCCTCCGAAACGGCCACCAGCCTGACGATCGCCGACGCGGCCCGCGTGACCGGCGTCAGCGCACACACCCTGCGCTACTACGAGCGCGCGGGGCTGATCGACGGCGTCGACCGGGCCGGCTCCGGGCACCGCCGGTACACCGAGTCCGACATCGCGTGGATCGAGGCGCTTCAGTGCCTGCGCGCCACCGGGATGCCGATCCGGCGGATCCGGCGCTATGCCGAGCTGGTCCGCGCGGGCGACGGCAACGAAGCGCAGCGGCTCGAGCTGCTGCGCGAACACCGGGACTACGTGCGAGCTCGGCTGGACGAGGTGCTCCGGCATCTCGACTTCGTCGAACACAAGATCGAGAAATACGAGGAGAAACTCGGATGAACACCAAAAAGCTTGGAAGCCAGGGCCTGGAGGTGTCGGCTCAGGGCCTCGGCTGCATGAGCATGTCATGGGCCTACGGCGCGGGCGACGAGCAGGGCGGAACCGACACGATCCACCGCGCGCTCGAGCTCGGCGTCACGTTCTACGACACCGCCGAGGTGTACGGCCCGTTCGTCAACGAGGAGCTGGTCGGCCGTGCGCTGGCCGGCCGCCGCGGCGACGTCCAGATCGCGACCAAGTTCGGGTTCGCGATCGATCCCGACAACCCGCGCCGACGCGGGCTCGACGGCAGCCCGGAGAATGCGCGCCGCGCGGTCGAGGGATCGCTCAAGCGGCTGGGCACCGACTACATCGACCTCTACTACCAGCACCGCATCGACCCCAATGTCCCGATCGAGGAGACCGTCGGGGCGATGGCGGAGATGGTGACGGCCGGCAAGGTCCGCTACATCGGCCTGTCGGAGGCGTCGCCCGAGACGATCCGCCGCGCCCACGCCGTGCACCCGCTGACCGCCGTCCAGACCGAATACTCGCTGTGGACCCGCGATCCCGAGGATGCGGTGATCCCGACGCTTCGCGAGCTGGGCGTCGGCCTGGTCGCCTACTCGCCGCTGGGCCGCGGGTTCCTCACCGGTCAGATCCGCTCGATCGACGATCTGCCCGAGGACGACTGGCGGCGCACCAATCCGCGCTTCCAGGAGCAGGCCCTGCGCGACAACATCCACCTGGCCGACAAGGTCCGCGAGCTCGCCGACGAGCGCGGAATCACCCCGGCGCAGCTGGCGCTGGCGTGGGTCTCGGCCAAGGGCGAGGACATCGTGGCGATCCCCGGCACCAAGCGGGTCTCCTATCTCGAGGAGAACGTCGCCGCCGCTGACATCGAGCTCTCGGCGCAGGACGTCGCGGCGCTCGACGAGGCGGTCGCTCACGGGTCGGTTGTCGGCACCCGCTACGCGGACGCCGAAATGACGTTCCTGAACAACTGAGCGCGCGCCCAGCGCACGTCTGAACGCGAGTCCCGAGCCGGGTCTACCCTGCGGCTAGTGAGCCGCAAGCAGATCGTGCTCGTGTCGAGCATCCTCGGCTCGGGCATCGTGTTCCTCGACGGCACGGTCGTGAACGTGGCGCTGCCGTCGATCCGGGCGGATCTCCACGGCAACCTCGCCGACCAGCAGTGGATCGTCGAGGCGTATCTGCTGACGCTGTCATCGCTGCTGCTGGTGGGCGGGTCGCTGGGGGACCTGCTCGGCCGGCGGCGGGTGTTCGCCGCCGGGCTGATCGGCTTCGGGGTGTGCTCCCTACTGTGCGCGATCGCCCCGAGCAACGCCTTTCTGATCGGGGCCCGCGCGGTCCAGGGGATCGCCGGCGCGCTGCTGGTGCCGAGCACGCTCGCGATGATCATGGACACCTTCGACGACGAGGAGCGAGCCGGGGCGATCGGGACCTGGACGGCGTGGACAGGGGTCGCCACCGTGATCGGTCCGCTCGGTGGCGGCGCTCTGATCGAGGTCGCCTCGTGGCGGTGGATCTTCGCGATCAACCTGCTCCCGGTGGCGATCACGCTGATGCTGATCAGCCGCCTGCCGGCCGACACACGCGAGCCGGGACACGTGGACGTGGTCGGCGCGATCCTGTGCGCGCTCGGGCTCGGCGGCCCGGTGTTCGCGCTGATCGAGCAGCCCAACTACGGGTGGGGTGACCCTCGGGTTGCGATCCCGCTGATCGGGGGGATCGCGCTGTTCTGCTCGTTCCTGGCGTGGGAGCACCACACCCCCGCGCCGATGATGCCGCTGAGCCTGTTCAAGATCCGCAACTTCGCCGTGGGCAACCTCACCACGCTCGCGCTCTACGGAGGGCTTGGGGTCGCGACCTTCTTCCTGGTGTTGTTCCTGCAGCAGGTCGGCGGCTACACGCCGTTGCAGGCCGGGCTGTCGTTGCTGCCGATCACGATCATCACGTTCCTGCTCGCCCGCCGCTTCGGGATCCTGGCCGACCGGCTGGGTCCGCACCTGTTCATGGGCGGCGGTCCGATCGTCGCCGGGCTGGGGTTGCTGCTGCTCGCCCGCATCGATTCCAGCGCCGACTACCTGACGCAGGTGTTGCCCGGGGTGGCCGTGTTCGGGCTGGGGCTGGCGGCGACGGTCGCGCCGCTGACCGCGACCGTGCTGTCGTCGGTCGAGAAGGGCCACGCCGGCGTCGCCAGCGGCGTCAACAACGCGGTCTCCCGGGTGGCCAGCCTGCTGGCGATCGCCGCGCTGGGGGCGGTCGTCGCCGGCAGCTTCGCGAGCCGCCTGGATCACGACCTCGCCCACCGCGCGCTGAGCCCGCCCGCCCGGGCCGCGGTCGCCACCGCCCGCACGCGGCCGCTGGTGGTCGACGCGAGCTCGGTCCCAGCACCGCAACGGGCTACGGTCCACGAGGCGCTCGTCGACTCCTCGGTCCACTCGTTTCGCCTGGGGATGATGATCGCGGCCGGATTGGCGATCCTCGGCGGCGTGGTCGCGCTGATCGGCATCACGAACCCCCGCGGCCGCGTGCGTTGCGCCGACTGCACGGGCGGGGCCTTGCCCGCGGGGGCGGCCGCCGGCGAGCAGCCGCAACCGGCCTGAGCGCGATCTGAATGCCGCCGGGTAGGGTGGCGGGCATGGCCCAGCCGTTCGTCGCGCTCGTCACCGGAGCCTCCACCGGGATCGGTGAGGCGACCGCGCGGCGGCTGGCCCGGGAACCCGGCGCCCGCCTGGTGCTGGCGGCCCGGCGCGAGCAGCGGCTGCGCGCGCTCGCCGACGAGCTCGGCGGCGCCACCGTGGTGGCGGTCGACCTGACGTCGCCCGAGGCGCCCGAGACAGTGCGGGAGGCGATCGAGCGCGAGCACGGCGAGCTGCACCTGCTGGTCAACAACGCCGGGGCATCGTGGCGGGGGAGCTTCGGCGATGCCGGCTGGGACAACGTCGAGCGCCACATGAAGCTCAACTTCGAGGCGCCCGTGAAGCTGACCGAGGCGCTGCTGCCGCTGCTCCGGCGGACCGCGGCGGCCGGGGCCGGCGAGGGCGATCGGAGGGTCTCGATCGTCAACGTCGCCAGCACCGCCGCACGGGTGGCGCGCCCGGGCGCCGGCGCATACTCGGCCAGCAAGTTCGCGCTCGTCGGCTGGAGCGACGCGCTGCACGCCGAGGAGGCCGAGCACGGCGTCCACGTCGGACTGGTGCTGCCCGGTTACGTCGCCACCGAGGGATTTCCCGCCACCGAGATCCGCGCGAAGGCCGCCACGCGTTGGATCGTGGCCAAGCCGGCCACGGTGGCCGAGGCGATCGTCGAGGCCGGGCCGGGCGGCAAGGCCGAGCGCTACGCGCCGCGGCCGTACTTCCTGGCCGCGGCGGCGCGACTGCTCGCGCCGGCGCTGGTCCGGCGCGCCACTCGAGGCGGGGCCTTCACGACGGCCACGGGCGCCGACGCCAGCCGACTAAGCTACGCCGCCGTAAGCAAAGCTACACAGGTGTAACTACATGAATTCAGCGCCTCGCCGGGTCGCCGTGCTCGGCGGCATCAGGATCCCGTTCGCCAGGCAGAACGGGCCCTACGCGAAGGCATCCAACCAGGACATGCTGACCACGACGCTCGACGCTCTGGTCGACAAGTTCGAGCTCCGTGGGCGAGACGCTCGGCGAGGTCGCGGCCGGCGCCGTGCTCAAGCACAGCCGCGACTTCAACCTCGCCCGCGAGTCCGTGCTCGGCTCCCGGCTGGACCCCCACACCCCGGCCTATGACGTGCAGCAGGCCTGCGGGACCGGGCTGGAGGCGACGATCCTGGTGGCCAACAAGATCGCGCTGGGCCAGATCGAGTCCGGGATCGCCGGCGGCGTCGACACCACGTCAGACGCGCCACTGGCGCTCAACGAGGACCTCCGCCAAGCACTGCTGGACGTCAACCGAGCGAAGTCAAACGCCCAGCGGCTGCGCGCCCTCTCGCGGATCCGCCCCCAGCACGTGGTCCCGGCGGTCCCCCGCAACGCCGAGCCGCGCACCGGGCTGTCGATGGGCGAGCACGCGGCGATCACCGCGCGGGAGTGGGCGATCGGCCGAGCCGAGCAGGACGAGCTTGCGGCGGCCAGCCATCGAAAGCTCGCTGCGGCCTACGAGGACGGGTTCCTGGACGACCTCGTGACCCCGTACCTCGGCCTCGAGCGCGACCAGAACCTCCGTCCGGACTCCACGCCCGAGAAGCTGGCCAAGCTCAAGCCGGTGTTCGGCGGGCCCGAGGGCACGATGACCGCCGGCAATTCGACCCCGCTCAGCGACGGCGCGTCAGCGGTGTTGCTGGCCAGCGAGGCGTGGGCCGCTGAGCGCGGGCTCCCGGTGCTCGCATACCTGACCGACGCGCAGACGGCCGCGGTCGATTACGTGCACGCGCGGGAGGGGCTGTTGATGGCCCCGACTCGCGCGATGCCGAGGATGCTCGAGCGCGCCGGGCTGGGCCTCGGCGACTTCGATTACTACGAGATCCACGAGGCGTTCGCCTCGCAGGTGCTGTGCACGCTGAAGGCCTGGGAGGACGACGCGTACTGCCGTGAGCGGCTTGGGCTCGACGGTCCGCTCGGTGCGATCGACCGCGACAAGCTCAATGTCCGCGGCGGCTCTCTCGGGGCCGGCCATCCGTTCGGCGCGACCGGCGGCCGGATCGTCGCCGGGCTGGCAAAGGTGCTCCACGAGCAGGGCTCAGGACGCGGCGTGATCTCGATTTGCGCCGCCGGCGGACTCGGGGTCACGGCGATCATGGAGGCCGCGTGATGCGGATCGGAGGCCGGCCGTGAGCGACCGCTACCAGCAGCTCGTCAACACCCCGATCGGGCGGATCGTCACCAAGCAGATCGGGCTCCCCTACCCCGAGCCCCTGGAGCGCCACGAGCCGGGCGCGCCCGTGATCTCGGGTCCGGTGCTGCTCGGCGGTGCGCCAAAGGAGCCGCTGGCCGCAGCCGTGCGTGAGGTGCTCGACGGGGTCGGCGCCGAGCAGTTCGCGCTCGGGTCCGTGCCTGCCGAGCAGACGTTCAAGGCGCTCGTGTTCGACGCCTCCGGGATCGCCGGTCCCGAGGAGCTGAGCGCCGCCTACGAGTTCTTCGGACCGGTCATCCGCCGCGATCCGGCCTTCGGGCCGGGTGCTCGTGCTCGGCACCCCGCCCGAGCGTTGCGACACCCCGGAGCGGGCGATCGCCCAGCGCGCGCTGGAGGGGCTGACGCGGTCGATCGGCAAGGAGGTCAAGCGCGGCGCCACCGCGCAGTTGGTGTACGTGGAGCCGTCGGCCGAGGGTCTGATCGAGTCGACGCTGCGGTTCCTGCTGTCGCCAAAGTCGGCGTACGTGTCCGGGCAGGTGGTGCGGATCGCCGGCGCGGCGCCGGTTGCCGCGACGATCGACTGGGAGCGGCCGCTGAGCGACCGGACCGCGCTGGTGACCGGCGCGGGTCGCGGGATCGGGAAGGCGATCGCGCAGGTGCTGGCGCGCGACGGCGCCCACGTCGTGTGCCTCGACGTGCCCGGCGCGGGCGATGACCTCGAGGCGGTCGCGGACGCGGTCGGTGGCTCGACGCTCACGGTCGACATCACCGGCGAACACGCGCCGGACACGATTGCCTCGCGGCTGCTCGACGATCACGGCGGCGTCGACGTGGTCGTGCACAACGCCGGCGTCACCCGCGACAAGACGCTCGGCCGGATGTCCGAGGACCAGTGGGACACGGTGCTCGCGGTCAACCTGATCGCGCCCCAGCGGATCGACCGCGAGCTGCTCTACCGCGATGCGCTGCGTGAGCACGGCCGGGTCGTGTGCGTGTCGTCGATCAGCGGGATCGCCGGCAACGCCGGCCAGGCCAACTACGCGACCTCGAAGGCGGGCGTGATCGGGCTGGTGCAGGCGTCGGCGCCGGCGCTGGCCGAGCGAGGGGCCACGATCAACGCGGTTGCGCCGGGGTTCATCGAGACCCGGATGACGGCGGCGATGCCGATCGCGGTGCGCGAGGCCGGCCGGCGGATGAACAGCGTCGCCCAGGGCGGCCTGCCGGTGGACGTCGCCGAGACGATCGCCTGGCTCGCGAGCCCGGGCTCGGGCGGCGTCAACGGGCAGGTCGTTCGGGTCTGCGGGCAGAGCCTGCTGGGGGCGTGACCGCGTGGCCGAACGGCGGCTGAGCGGGTCCCCGTCGACGCTGTCGATGTTCGCGCGGGCCGGCGTCGCGGTGGTCCCCGGCGCCACGCGGCTGCCGTTCGTGGCGGGCGGCGGCGGCGACGTGCCGGACCTGACGCTCGTGCTCGACGACGTGGGGGTCGACCGCGAGCGACTGGCGGCGTATGACCGCGTGTGCGGCTTCGACGTCGGCGACGACGTCCCGACCACCTACCTGCATGTGCTCGCGTTCCCGCTGCACCTGTCGCTGATGACCGACGGGCGCTTCCCGGCGACCCCGATCGGGCTGGTCCACATCGCCAACCGGATCACCCAGCACCGCCCCGTCCGGGCCGGTGAGCGCCTGTCGCTGCGGGTGTGGGCGACGCCGCTGCAGCCCCACGCGCGCGGGCGACAGTTCACGCTGTGCTCCGAGGCCCGGGTGGGGGACGAGCTGGTGTGGGAGGAGCGCTGCACCAACCTCGCCCGCGGAGCCGGCGACGATTCCGCCGCGACCCAGCGGGACGCTTCGGCGCCCGAGCTCGAGCCGACGGCCACCTGGAGGCTGCCGGGAGATCTGGGGCGCCGGTATGGCTCGGTCTCGGGCGACCTGAACCCGATCCATGTGCATCCGCTGTCGGCCAAGCTGTTCGGGTTTCCGTCGGCGATCGCCCACGGGATGTGGACCAAGGCCCGGTGCCTGGCCGCGCTCGGACCGCGCACCGGCGACGCCTTCACCGTCGAGGTGAGCTTCCGCAAGCCGATCCTGCTGCCGGCCTCCGTCACGTTCGCCGAGCAAGCCGACACCGAAGGCCTGCGGTTCGCCGTCCGCGGTGAGGCCAAGCACACCCGCCATCTCGACGGGACGCTTCGCCCTGCCGGAGGTGGTGGCTAGGCCGCCCGCTCCTCGGTGGCGGCGGCGCCCGTCTTCTCGATCACGAGCTCGTCGAACAGAACCCGCAAGCGGTCCAGGACGGTCGCCGCCACCACCAGCTCCTCCTCAGTGAACTCATCCAGGGCCGCGCGCCAGCGCGGTTCATAGTGCGCCCGCCGCGCCTCGACGAGCTCGCTGCCGCGCTCTGTCAGCGAGGTCAGCACGACGCGCCGGTCACGCTCGGAGCGCTCGCGCACGACGAGGCCCGCATCCTCCATGCCATCGAGCATCTCGGTCGTGCTGGCGGGGCTGAGGTCGGCGAGATCGGCCAGTTCGCTGGTCGGCATCGCGGGCTGTGAGCGCAGGCAGAACAGCAGGCTGTATTGCGCGTCGGACAGCTCGCCGGGACGGTGAGACTCGCGCCCCCGCAGCCGGCGCACGGCCGCCATCGCGCCCTTGAAGGAGCGGGCGAGCTGCTCGTCGGGTTCCAGGGAGCTCATGCCGCGATCGCCTCCGCCTCGGCCAAAGCCTCGCGTTCGGTCTCGGTGTCGCCGGCGGCGGCCTTCTTCGCGCGGGCCTGGCGCTCGGCGCGGACGAGGATGATGCACGGGATGATCGCCAGCGCGGTCAGCGCGGCCGCGGCCCAGAACGCGGTCCCGTAGGCCGACGCCTGGGCGCTGAGCGAGTCCGCGCCTACGAGCGCCCGCTGCAGCACCACCGCGAGCACGGCCGTGCCGATCGAGCCGCCGACACGCTGCAGCACGTTGAGCTGCGGCGTCGCGTCGGAGAGCTCGGAGCGCTCGAGCGCGGCGAATGCCGCCGCCATCGCGGGCATGAACGCGAACCCGATGCCCATGCCGCGCACGAACATCGCGACCGACAGGTACAGCACCGAGGTGTGCGCGCCGATCATCCCGAACGGGATCGTCGCCAGCGTGGTCAGGATCACGCCGAACAGCGCCAGCGGGCCGCCGCCGAGGCGGTCCGTCAGCTTGCCCGCGAGCGGCATGATCAGTGCCATCCCGAGACCTTGCGGCGCGGTCAGCAGACCGGTGTCGACGACGCTCTCGTGGCGGATCCCCTGCCAGTACAGCGGCAGCAGGATCATCCCGCCGAACAGCGCGGCGCCGAGACAGAACATCGCGAACGAGGCCGAGGAGAACGTCGGCCGGCGATACAGCCGGATGTCGAGCAGCGGGTACTTGACCCTCAGCGCGTGGAACACGAACGTCGCGATCAGCGCGAGCCCGAGGACGATCGGGATCAGGACCTTCAGCGAGGTGAAGCTGCCGGTGGTGCCGATCTCGGCCAGCCCGTAGGTCAGGAGCGGAAGCCCGGTCGCCATCAGCGCGAGCCCGCGGTAGTCCAGCGCGTTGGTCGGCTGACGCTCGACGGTGGGCAGGATCCGCAGCGCGGCGATCACCGCGATCACGCCGATCGGGACGTTGACGTAGAAGATCCAGCGCCAGCTCATGTTGTCGAGGATCAGACCGCCGATCGTCGGGCCGAGGATCGGCGCGAGCATCGCGGGCACGGCGACGATGCTCATCACGCGCCCCATCCGCTTGGGTCCGGCCGCCTCGGCCATCATCAGCTGGCCGATCGGCAGGATCATGCCGCCGCCGAGACCCTGGATCACGCGGAACAGGATCAGCTCGTTGGTGGACGTGGCCAGGCCGCAGAGGGCCGAGCCGAGCGTGAACAGCACGAGCGAGACCACATACACCTGCTTGGCGCCGAACCGGCGGGCGGCCCAGCCGGTCACCGGGATCACCGCCGCGAGCGCGAGCAGGTAGCCGGTCACGACCCACTGGATCTGGGTGATCGTGCTGTCGAGCTCGCGCGACAGCGTGTCGAGCGCGACGTTGACGATCGTCGTGTCGAGGATCGACATGATCGAACCGACGATCACGACGGCGCTGATGCGCCAGACGTACGCGTCGATGCGATCGGTTGAGGCTGCAGGCATAGGTTGAGTTCTCAGTCGGGGGCGAAATTAGCTTGGACCCTAAAGATTAGGAACCGAAGCATAATCTTTCAATCGTCCTCTCGATCCCAAGGCGGCCCCTACTCAAGGGCCTCGGCCGTCTATCTTCAGTGGAAATGACCACGTTTGCCGACCTTAGGCTGGATCAGGACCTGCTCGACGCGATCGGAGACGTCGGCTACGAGTCGCCGAGCGCGATCCAGGAGGAGGCGATCCCGCCGCTGCTCGAGGGGCTGGACGTGATCGGTCAAGCACAGACCGGGTCGGGCAAGACGGCGGCGTTCGGGTTGCCGATGCTGCAGTACGTCGACCCGACCGAGCCCGAAGTACAGGCGCTGGTGCTGACGCCGACGCGCGAGCTGTGCATCCAGGTCACACAGGCCCTGCGCACCTACGGGCGACGCAAGGGCGTCGACGTCGTCGCGGTCTTCGGCGGAGCCCCGATCCGGTCCCAGACGGCCCAGCTGCGCGCGGGCGGGCACATCGTCGTCGGCACCGTCGGGCGGGTCAAGGACCTGATCTCCCGCCACTCGTTGCTGCTCAACGCCTGTCGGTTCGTGGTGCTCGACGAGGCCGACGAGATGCTCGACCTGGGTTTCCTGGAGGACGTCGAGCGGATCCTCTCGCTGACCCCTTCGAGCCGGCAGACGGCCCTGTTCTCGGCGACGATGCCGCCCGCGATCCGTCGGCTCGCCGAGCGCTATCTGTACGACCCGGTCACGATCAGGGTCGCGACTGCGACGCTGACCGTGGACACCGTCGAGCAGTTCGCCCTCGAGGTCAAGCCGCGCGAGAAGGCCGACCAGCTGGTCGAGGTCCTGGAGGCCGAGCGGCCCGAGCAGGCGATCGTGTTCGTGCGGACCAAGATCCGCTGCGACCAGCTGTACCGCACGCTGCGCGACCGCGGAATGAACGTCAAGGCGCTGCATGGCGACATGACCCAGGGCGCGCGCGACGGCGTGATGATCTCGTTCAAGGACGGACGCCTGCCGCTGCTGGTCGCCACCGATGTGGCAGCACGCGGCCTGGACATCACGGGCATCTCGCACGTGATCAACTACGACGTCCCCACCTCCCCCGACGTGTATGTGCACAGGATCGGGCGGACCGGGCGCGTCGGGCGCAGCGGTCGCGCGATCACGTTCTACGAGCCGCGCCAGCGCCGCGAGATCGAGGCGATCGAGAAGAACGCCGGGGTCAAGCTCGCCCCGTGGGTCAAGGACGCGCACGTCGCGCCGACCCCGGTGATCCCGAAGCCGCGCCGGCACTCCAAGCCGCGCGTCTCGGGGGACGGCGACGGGCCGGCGACGAAGCTGATCCTTGCCGCGGGACGCGCCGCCGGGCTCGAGCCGTCGGACATCATCCACGCGATCACCGCCGCCACCGGGCTCGACGGCGAATCGGTCCGTAACGTGCGCGTGCTCGAGCGTTTCTCCTTCCTGGAGGTACCCGAGCGACAGGCGCAACGGATCTTGCAAGAGGTCAACGGCACCGAGATCAACGGGCAATCGCTGCGTCTCGAGGCCGCCAAGACGTAGCGGCACAGCGCGCCGCGAGCGGTCCGCGACTCCTGCGGCCGTACCGTGTTCAAGGTCATACAGGGCCCCCTCCCTCGGCCTGAAAGCAACCACGGAGGTAACGCGATGCGTCTGCATTCGCTCTTCCGGCGCCGTCCTTCGGCGTCGTTGGTGATCTCGGTGATCGCTCTGTTCGTAGCGCTGGGTGGCGTCGGATATGCCGCCGTCCAAATTCCGGCAAACTCGGTCGGCAACTCCCAGCTGAAGAACAACGCGGTCTCCAACTCGAAGATCAAGAACAACTCGGTCAACTACAAGAAGATCGCGCAGCACACGGTCGGCCTGCAACGGGTCGACAACACCAAGATCCAGACCCGGGTGAGCGGCACCTGCGGCGGGAACTCGGCGATCAACACCGTCGCTCAGGGCGGCAAGGTCACCTGCCACGCCACGCTGCCGCCGGAGTTCGGGGCGGCCTCTGACTCCGCCGCGGTCCCGACGACCTCGGCCACGGTCGTGTCCAAGCTCCTGCCCGGGGGCAACTACCTGCTGAACTCCAACGTGTACGCGACGATCTCCGGCGGCACGGCCGGGCAGCAGGTGTCGGTCGCCTGCACGCTGCAGGTCGCCAGCGGCTCGAGCCAGACCCGGACCGTCAGCGTCGAGATCGGGCCGAACACCCAGACGCAGCGGGTGGCGATCCCGCTGACGTTCCCGGCCGCCGTCGCGTCGCCGCAGGGCACGGCGCACGTCGACTGCGTGCACACGGCGTCTAACCCGACGACGCCCGACCCGACGGTCACCGCGGTCAGCACGCTGAACGCGGTCGCGACCTCGAGCAACAGCTAGTCGCCAGTCAGGCCCGGGCGGCGCGGATCGATCGCGCGCGCCGCCCGGGCCAGCTAGTCTCGATCCCATGAGCACAGCAAACATGAACACCAGCCATGGGACGATCGCGCTCGAGCTGTACGACGACGACGCTCCCAAGACCGTCGAGAACTTCCGCAAGCTGGCCGGCGACGGCTTCTACGACGGAATCATCTTCCACCGCGTGATCCCGGACTTCATGATCCAGGGCGGATGCCCGGACGGGGTCGGCACCGGCGGCCCCGGATACACGTTCGAGGACGAGATCAACGACCACAAGATCGTGCGCGGCGCGCTCGCGATGGCCAACGCCGGCCCGAACACGAACGGCTCGCAGTTCTTCATCGTCACCGTCGACCAGGCCCCGTGGCTCGACGGCAAGCACACCGTGTTCGGCCGCGTGACCGGCGGGATGGACGCCGTCGACGCGATCGAGGGCCTGCCGACGGGTGGGCAGGACCGCCCGCTCGAGCCGCCCGTGATCGAGTCGATCGAGCTCGACCCGAGCTAGTCGTCGTCCACTGACTTCGAGTCAGTCGGAGGGGCGGCGATGCGGATCCTCGTCTTGGAGCACGATTCCGACGCGCCCGCCGCGCTGCTGGTCGCGTGGGCCGACAGCCGCGACCACGAGCTCGAGGTAGTCGCGGGCCGCCGGCCGGAGAGCTGGCCGGCGATCGACGACTTCGACGCGATCGTCAGCCTCGGCTCAGAGCAGTCGGCGATGCAGTCCGACGTCCCCTGGGTCGCGCGCGAAATCGAGTTCCTGGCGCGGGCACACGACCGCCGAGTCCCGATCCTGGGGATCTGCTTCGGCGGCCAGGTGCTGGCCAAGGCGCTCGGGGGATCTGTGTCGCGCGCACCGAGTCGCGAGATGACCTGGCGCCCGGTGCCGAGCGCGGAGCCCGAGCTGGTCACCGAGGGTCCCTGGTTGTTCTGGCACGAGGACCTGTTCACGCTGCCGCCGGGCGCCCGGCTGCTCGCCGGCACCCCAGCCGAGACGGTCGCGTTCACCAGCGGGGTGAGCATCGGACTCCAGTTCCACCCGGAGGCCGACACGGGGTGCGCCGAGGTCTGGTTGGAGTCGGCCCGGCCGAACTGGGCGTCCTACGGGGTCGACGAGGGTCGGCTGCTCGACGAGATCGAGCACTACGGGCCTGGTGCCGGGGAGCGCGCGCTCGATCTGTTCGATCGGCTCGTGCGCTGGTGGGCGGCGGCGCCGACCGGGGAACCGGCGGTGAGGTTGGCCGGGCGGCCAGGGCTCGGCTAGCCTAAACGCCCACCTCTTTCAGGAGTCACGACAAGGAGACAGCGAATGGCGAGCGCCACCCAACGGCCGGCGTCAGACACCAACGGTGATTCGGCGACCGCGACGATCTTGGTCGAGAACCCGGCTACGGGCGAGCAGCTCACGACGGTCCCGATCCTCGGGTCCGACGAGCTCGACGTGCTCGTCGCCCGCGCGCGCGAGGCCCAGCTCGGCTGGGACGGCGTCGGCTTTGCGGGACGGGCGAAGGTGCTGCGCCGTGCGCAGAAGTGGATGCTCGACAACGCCGATCGGGTCATCGGCGTGGTCGTGTCGGAGAGCGGAAAGACCCACGAGGACGCGCAGCTGGCCGACCTGGGCTACACGGTGACGGCGCTGGGCTTCTGGGCCAAGGAGGCGCCGAAGTACCTGGCCGACGAGCGGGTCCCGTCGTGGAACAACCCGATGGCCGCCGGCAAGAAGCTCGTGATCCGCTACGCCCCGATCGGGCTGGTCGGCGTGATCGGCCCCTGGAACTACCCGATCGCGAACTCGTTCGGCGACTGCATCCCGGCGCTGGCGGCCGGCAACGCCGTGATCCTGAAGCCGAGCGAGGTGACGCCGCTCAGCTCGCTGCTGATGGAGGAGATGATGCTCGAGTGCGGCGCGCCGGAGGGCGTCTTCCAGGTCGCCACCGGTGACGGCAGCACCGGCGCCGCGCTGATCTCCAAGGTCGATTGCGTGATGTTCACCGGCTCGGCGAAGACCGGCAAGAAGGCGCTGCGCGCGGCTGCCTCGGCGATGATCCCCTGCTACCTCGAGCTCGGCGGCAAGGACCCGATGATCGTCTGCGCCGACGCGGACCTCGAGCGGGCGGCCAACGCGGCGGCGTTCTACTCGATGAACAACGCGGGCCAGGTGTGCATCTCGGTCGAGCGGGCATATGTCGAGGCGCCCGTGTACGACAAGTTCGTGCAGGCGGTCACCGACAACGTCCGCGGCCTGCGGCAGGGCGCGCCCGCTGGGGCCGGAACCGTCGACATCGGCGCGGTCACGTTCCCGCCGCAGCTCGAGATCGTCGACAGCCACGTGCGCGACGCGGTCGCCAAGGGGGCGAAGGTCGTGACCGGCGGACACCCGGGCGCCGGGCCCGGCCGCTTCTACGAGCCCACCGTGCTCGTCGACGTCGACCACTCGATGAAGATCATGCGCGAGGAGACGTTCGGGCCGACGCTGCCGATCATGAAGATCGCCAACGCCGAGGAGGGCGTGCGGCTGGCCAACGACTCGTCCTACGGGCTGCAGGCCAGCGTCTGGACCTCGGACGTCGAGCGCGGCGAGCAGCTGGCGCGGCGGATCGAGGCCGGGGCGGTGTGCGTCAACGATGCGCAGATGAACTACTCCGCGCTGAACCTGCCGATGGGCGGCTGGAAGGCCTCGGGCCTGGGCACCCGCCACGGCGCCCAGGGGATCCGCAAGTACACCAAGTCCCAGTCGCTGTTCGTGACCAAGCGGGCGCTCAAGCGCGAGCCGTTCATGTTCCCCTACACCGCCGGGCGCACGAAGATGTTGCGCAAGTTCCTCAACGCGATGTACGGGCGCGGCTCGCGCGACTGAGGGCCGCCGCGGGCCATCCGGGGGACCCGGGCGCCGGCTACGGGCTGGTCGTGCCGTTGTAGGTGGCCGAGTCGAACCTCGGGAGCGAGGCCACGTCGGCGTACCCGAGGTGCTTGAGGCCGAACAGGTCCTCGATGCTCGCCAGCAGCGAGTAGTGGTTGTAGTAGTCGACGAGGTCGGTGCTGCCCGGCTGGACGAACTTGGAGATCAGCAGCAGGCCGACCTGGCCGCCGCCGCCGGTCGGGGTCGTCGGGCCTCCCGCCGTCGGTGAGGGCGTGGTCGTCGTGGGAGTGGTGGGCGTCGTCGGTGTGGTCGGCGTCACGGGGACGGTGGGTGTCGTCGGAGTGGTCGCCACCGGCGGGACCGGGGTGGTCGGTATCGCCGGCGTCGTCGGAGTTGTCGGCGTGGTCGTGCCGGGCACCGGCGGCGGCGTGGTCACGGTCGGCGTGGTCGTCGTGGCACCCGGAGGCGTGATCGGCGGGATCCCTTCGAGGTTCGGGTACTTCGGATTGCCGCAGCAGCCGCTGGGGTCGGCGTCGGGCCCGGTCTGCGGGGCCTCGTCGAACGTGACCGCGATCATGCCGCCGTCCTTGTAGGCAGGCGACTTCTCGATCTGCGGCAGGACGCGGCGGAGGAACGCATCGGCCTGGGGGAGGCCGGCCTTGGCTCCGGTGGCGCAGGGAACGTCGGAGCCGTCGTCGCACGGGCTGGGGACGATGTATGACAGCGACGGGGTCTTCGAGGCGCTCTTGAGGTCGGAGCGCAGCTGCGTGAGGTCGACGTCGTCCTTGTGGCAGGCGGAGCCGACGAGCAGCGACCCGAAGTACACGAACGGGTTGCGCCAGGTCACGTACGGGTCTCCCGGACGGGGCACCTGGTTGGCGTCGGCGGCGCCGAGCGCGGGCGCGCGGCACGTCTTCGCCTGGCCGGCGGGCCCGTCGGCGATCCCCTCGATGTATGCGCGCCAGGTGTCCTGCTTTGCGGTCAGCTGGTCGGGGAGCGCCAGTGCCGCCGGGGGATACACGCACCCGGTGCCGCGGATCTGGCCGCCCGTGACCGTGCCCGGGGTGATCCGGGCGTACGTCGGGCAGTTGGCCGCCGTGTCGGCGGTCGGTCCCTGGCCGCTGAGCAGCGCGATCCCGTTGGCCAGCGGCGACTGCGCGACCGCGTAGTAGTTCTGCAGCAGCTCGCCCTTGGCGGGCAGCGTCTTGGACAGGTACTTGTCGGGTGACCCCGGCGCGAACGTGTTGATGTAGCGCTGGCCGGAGAGCACGATCAGGAACACGTGCTTGACGTCGGGGAGCCCGAGCAGCCCACCCGATCCCCCCGGCGGGGGTGCCGGACCACCACCGCCACCCTCGTCAGCGCCGCCGCCCCCGGCTGCGGGAACCGGCGGTGCGACCGACTGGGTAGGCGCCTGCTGTTGCTGGGCGGGCGGGGGAATCGTCTTGATGATCCGCGTGATCGTCTCGGTTCCGCCGCCACCCGCACCGCCACCACCTCCGCCGCCGGCCTCACCGGACACAGGCGCGCTCGCGCTCGAGGCGGCGGCCGGCGCGCTCGCGGGCGGGACGGCCACCAGCAGCGTGTGGGCGAGGCTCTCGGGGCTGGGCTTGACCAGCGAGCCCGCGATCACCCCGAAGCCGAGCATGCATAGGATCGCGAACGCGGTCGCTCGGGCCGGCGGCAGCCACGGCGGTCGCGTGCGCTCGGTCCCCTCCGGGTCGCCCTCCGGATCGTGATCGGACTTCGGATCTGGCCGGGGACGGCTGTCGGCCGTCCCCTGCTCGAACGTCGCCGCGATCAGCGCCGCGAATGCGGCGGGCAGCTCGCCGCGGCGAGCTCCGCAGTTGACGCAGTAGCGCTGGTCGGACGCCAGCGGCGCCGAGCACTCAGCGCACCTCGATGAATGCGGAGCGTCAGTTCCCGTATCCCGCTCCGCGGCACTCACCCCCGGCCAAGTTAGGCGGCCAAAGCGCTACAGGTGTGAAGATCTCGGTAACCGCTCGTTCACAACCTTGCCTCGGCGTGACCGGATACTTGGACCGCATGGGGGCCAACCGCGCCAGACTCGAGGACGCCAGCGCGCAGCCGCCGACACAGCACCTCGTCGGCGCGACGGTGGGCGACCGGTGCGCGACCTGCGGCGCGCCGATGGCCTCAGACCAGCACTACTGCATCAACTGCGGCGAGCGCCGCGGCAAGCCCCGCTTCGGCCTCGCCGCCGGGGCCCCGGCCGCCGCCGCAGCACCTCCGTCTCCGCCCCAGCGGCGCAAGCCCAAGGTCTCTTCGGCCACCGCGCTGGTGGCCGGCGTGGGAACGCTACTGCTGGCGATGGGGGTCGGCGTGCTGATCGGCCGCACCGACTCCGGCAACAACCAGAAGGCGGCCTCTGCGCCCGCGGTGCAGGTCGTGACCGTGGCCGGTCAGGGCGGCGGCGCCGCCGCGGCGCCGGCCGCGGCTGCGGCTCACGCCGCGACCAAGGCCGCCGCCAAGGCGAGCACGTCCAAGACCAAGCACGCCACGAAGAAGAAGGTCAAGGTCGTAGTCACCAAGCAGCAGGCCGCCAAGGCCCAGGCCGCAGCCTCAAAGGTGCTCGGCTCCGACGCCAAGAACCTGCCGCCGCCGACGGTCACCCAGGGCCAGAAGGGCCACGGCCCCGGCTTTCAGCACGGCCACTTCACCGGGACGTTCTTCGGGCAGTGAGCGACGCCGTGCGGCCTGATCAGGCGATCCGCAAGCGGTTCGGCGCTAAGCGGGACTCCGAGCCGTCGACCCCGTTCGGGCCGGAACCCGCCGCGACCGAGGGCTCGATCGATCTGCGCCGGCGGCGCGACCAGCTCGCCGCGCGCGTCGCCGAGCTGCAGTTCGACCTCGGCGGGCTCGTGTACGAGATGGCGATCCGCGACAACATCCGGACCGACGTGATCGTCAAGCGCGCGGCGATCCTCCAGGACGCCGACGCCGAACTGGGCGAGGTCGAGCGGATCCTGCGCATGGAGCAGACCGGGACCGCCGGCGCCTGCCCGTCCTGCGGGGCGCCGCACAGCACCAGTGCCGCGTTCTGCTGGCAGTGCGGCCAGCGGCTGCTCGAGCCCGTCGACGGTGCCCGGGCCCCGGCGCCCGAGCCGGCCGGTCCCGCGGCCTAGCCCAACTGCCCTAGCCGAACTGCCCGGTCACGTAGTCCCGCGTGCGCGAATCGCGCGGGTTGGTGAAGATCGTCTCGGTCTCGTCGTACTCGACCAGCGTCCCGACCCGCTCGACCGGGTCGAGGCTGAAGAACGCGGTGCGGTCGGCCACCCGTGCGGCCTGCTGCATGTTGTGGGTGACGATCACGATCGTGTAGCGGTCCTTGAGCGAGTGCATCAGGTCCTCGATCGACGCGGTGGCGATCGGGTCCAGCGCGGAGGCGGGCTCGTCGAGCAGCACCACGTCGGGCTCGATCGCGATCGCGCGCGCGATGCACAGGCGCTGCTGCTGGCCGCCCGACAGGCCCAGCGCGCTGTCGCGGAGCCGATCCTTGACCTCGTCCCACAGCGCGGCGTCGCGCAGGGCGCGCTCGACGCGGTCGTCGAGGGCGGCCTTCATCCCGAGGTTGCGCGGCGCCCAGGCGACGTTGTCGTAGATCGACTTCGGGAACGGGTTGGGCTTCTGGAACACCATCCCGATCCGGCGGCGCACCTCGACTCGGTTCGACGCGGCCGCCGTAGACGTCGTGGCCGTGGTAGAGGACCTGTCCCGAGATCTTGAAGCTCGGGATCGAGTCGTTCATCCGGTTGAGACTGCGCAGGAACGTCGACTTGCCGCAGCCCGACGGGCCGATCACCGCGGTGATCAGGTGGCGGTAGATCTTCAGCGTGGTCCAGGCGAGCGCGCGCTTGTCGCCGTAGGCGACCGACATGTCGCGGATGTCGAACACGGTCTCGCGCGCGACATCGGGCTGGCCGTGTCCCGAGGCCCGCGAGGGAGCTGTGTCCGGCAGCGGCTGGGCCCGCAACCGCACGCGGGGGCGGACCTCGGTCTCGGCCAGCCTGTCAACGGGTTCCGGGGTGGTATCGGCGTCGGGAGCGATCACTGCGACAGCCGGGCACGGTAACGGGCGAGCAGCAACCTCGCGCCGACGTTGGCGATCAGGATCATCGCCAGCAGCACGAACGCCGCGCCCCAGGCCCTGGCGAACGCCTGCGGGACGCCGAGGTCGGAGGTCTCCAGGATCAACACCGGGATGTTCGGAACGCCGTGGCCGAAGATGTTGAGCTGGACCTGGTCGGGGTTGAAGATCCCGTCCACGACCAGCAGCGGCGCGGTCTCGCCGGCCGCCCGGGCGACCGCGAGGATCGTCCCGGTCACGATCCCGCCCAGCGCCGCGGGCAGGATCACGGTCAGGATCGTCCGCCAGCGGGCCACGCCGAGCGCGTCGGCGGCCTCGCGCAGCGAGCCGGGCACGAGCAGCAGCACCTCCTGAGCCGAGCGCGCGATCAGCGGCAGCATCACGATCGACAGCGCCACCGCGCCGGCGAAGCCCGACTCCTTGTGGCCCTCGACCATCAGGCCGAACACGAACACGGCGGTGACGATCGTGGGGATCCCCTGCATCAGGTCGAGCACCGTCCGCAGCACCCGACCCAGGCGCGACCCGCTGCCGGCGAACTCGGTCAGGTACAGCGCCGTGAGCACTCCGAGCGGCGTGGCGATCAGCGTCGCGCAGGCGACGATCAGCGCCGTTCCCACGATCGCGGGGGCGATGCCGCCGCCGGCCAGGCCGACCGGGTTGTGGGTGATGAACGACAGGCTGAGCACGCTGGCCCCGCGGCTGGCCACGCCGTAGACGACCACCCCCAGGATCGCGACGGCGGCCAGCGCCGACGCGATCGCCAGACCAGAGACCACCTGGCTGACGAACATCCGGCGGCGAAGGTTGCCGGTGGCGGTGAGCGGCGCCGTGGGGTCCGGGATCGCGCTCATCGGGGCAGCGAGGCGGACACGTCGAACCGGTGCGAGATCGCCTGCGCGATCAGGCTGGTGGCGATTCCGATCGCGAGCAGGATCAGCGCCAGGTAGAAGAGCGAGGCCACGTGCAGGTTCGAGACGGTGTTCTGGAAGTCGTTGGCGATCTTGCTGGCCAGGGTCGTGCCGGGCAGAAACAGCGAGGCGTGGATCGTGCTGCCGTCACCGACTACCTGGGTGACGGCGATCGCCTCGCCCAGCGCGCGGCCCAGGCCAAGCACCGTGGCCGCGGCGACGCCGGAGCTCGTGGTCGGAAGCACTACGCCCCGGATCACCTCCCAACGCGTCGCCCCCAGCGCTTCGGCCCCCTCGCGCAGCTCGCTCGGGACCGTCAGGAACAGGTCCCGGCTGAGCGAGGCGATGATCGGCAGCATCATCACGGTCAGGATCAGGCCCGCGGTGAAGATGCTCAGCCCGGTGGTCTGCGGCGACCCGAAGATCGGGAGGAAGCCGAACGTGGAGTGCAGCCACGGCTCGATGTGCGTGTGCACGAACGGCGCCAGCACGACCACGCCCCAGAACCCGAGCACGACGCTGGGGATCGCGGCGAGCATCTCGACCAGCGGCCCGACGATCGTGCGGACGCTGCGCGGCGCCAGCATCGCCAGGTAGATCGCGATCGCGATCCCGAGCGGCGCGGCGATCACCAGCCCCATCAGCGAGCTCACAGCGGTCCCGTACAGCATCGTGGCCGCGCCGAAGTGGCTGAAGTTCGGAGCCCACACGGCGTGGCCGACGAACCCGAGGCCGAACCGCGAGATCGCCGGCCGCGCGCCGGAGATCACCTGGTAGGCGATGTCGGCCAGCACCGCCACAGCGATCAGCCCAGCGACGGCGCACAGACCTCTCAGCATCCGGTCGCCGAAGCGGTCGAATGCCGTGACCTGCGAGGACCGCCGGGCGGGGACCCGCGGGCGGGGGATGGAGGGGCTCGTGCTCGACACCGGGGCGCGAGCGTAAAGAAGCGCGTGCCCGGGCGAACCCGCCGCGACACGTTCGACACAACATTTTGAAATCTCCGAAACAAGCTGGCAACAAGTGGTGCCAGTGGCCCCGCGATGCTTCGGCCCGCTCGCTCCAGGGTGGCCGGTCCTGGGCGAGCGGAACGTTGAAGAGCATCCGCTCACCTAACCGTAAAGGGGCTTCACCTTGAACCGTATGAAGTTGCTTCATATGGCGCTCGGAGCGCTGGTTACAGGCGCTCTGATGGTCGTTCCGGCTGCCGCCATGGCGGCAGGTTCCGCCGCCGGCGCCGGCTCGACGCTCGTTGCGCCGATCGAGGCCGAATGGGCTAATTCGTTCGGAGCCAAGACCGGCAACACGATCACCTACAACCCCGTCGGCTCGGGCACCGGGATCAAGGACATCTCGAACCGGCTCGTCGACTTCGGCGCCTCCGACGCGCCGATGACGCCTGCCCAGGCCGCGGGTTGCCACGGCTGCCTGATGATCCCATGGGCCCTGTCGGCCACTGGCGTCGGTTACCACCTGTCCGGCGTCCGCAAGCTGCGCCTGAGCGGCCCGGTGCTGGCCGGCATCTACCTGGGTCAGATCAAGACGTGGAACGACTCCAGGATCAAGGCGCTCAACAAGGGCGTGCGCCTGCCGAACCTGAAGATCACTCCAGTGTTCCGCAGCGATGGCTCCGGTGACACCTACGCGTTCACGAACTACCTCTCAGCGGTGAACGGCACCTGGAAGCACAGGGTCGGGTTCGCGACGTCGGTGAGCTTCCCGACCGGTGTCGGCGGCAGCGGTAACTCCGGCGTGACGTCGGTACTCGAGTCGACCAACGGCTCGATCGCGTACGTGGCGGTCGTCATACCTGATCGCCCACAAGCTGCCCGCGGCGGCGGTCAAGAACGCCGCCGGCCGGTACGAGTACCCCAACCTGGCGAACATCGAGAACGCGGCGCGGACCGTCAGGCACGTGCCCGCGTCGAACGAGCTGCACATCGTCAACCCACCGCGGAGCGCCAAGATCGCCTACCCGATCTCCACGTTCACCTACGCGATCGTGCCGTCATCGAGCGGGAACGCGGGGCTGCTGCGCAGCTTCATCAGCTACGCGATCGGCCCGGGTCAGCAGTTTGGTCCGGCGCTCGACTTCGCGCCGCTGCCCAAGGTCGTCCTCAATGCGGCCAAGGCGACGATCAAGAAGATCCAATAACCATGATCAAGGACGAACCCCACGGATCGTTCCCGACTCTGAGAACGGGGAGGTAGTTTTGAGACGCATCTGGCTCGTCGTGGCCGTCATGGCCGTAGGCGTGCTGGCGGTCGGAGCCGCCCAGGCGATGGCCGCCAAGTCGAAGTCGAAGTCCAAGGCGCCGAAGACGGTGACCACGACGGTGTCCTGCAAGGTCTCGCTCGGCACGCTGAGCGCGCCGGGTGAGACCGCGGTCATTCCGCCCGCGGCGCAGGGCTCCCAGTACGGGCCCGTTCACTGCGGTGGCGCGATCGGGTCGGGCATCCAGTCCGACACGTTCAAGCTGATGGACAGCGGCGACGTGCAGGGCAAGTACGCCCAGTACTTCGGGACCGGCACGGTTCACGGGAGCTTCTCGCTGACTCCCGACGACACCGGAGCGCCGTCGTCGACCACGACGTTCGCGAACGTCAGCTACACGGGCACGATGAACGTGGCCGGTGGCACCGGTGCCTACAAGAAGGCAACCGGCAAGGGAACACTGAAGTGCTCGTCGAACGACGGGGTCCACTTCAGCTGTACCTCGAAGCTCAAGCTGTCGCAGCCGCCCGCGGCCTAGTCAGCTACGTCCGAAGTTCGAGCCCGTCCGCTTCCCGCGGGCGGGCTCGAGGCGTTTAAGCGCGACTAGTGAAACCCGACCAGCGCGACGCTGGCGGCAGCGGTAGCCAGGCCGGAGGAGGAGATCGTGACCTTGGCGCCCAGCTGATTGGAGTGCGAGTGGGCCATCAGCGAGCGGCCCTTCGGGGTGAGCTTGAAGATCAGGTAGCCGAGCTCCTCGCCGCCGATGTTCTCGCCCCCGGTCCGGGCGACGACCGTGCGCCCGACGGACACCACGGTGCTGACCTTGCAGGTCGTGGTGCTCGAGCACCCGGCGAGGATCCCTCCGGTGCCGCGGGAGGAGACGAAGTGCGTGTTGCCGACGACCCGCAGCGGCGGCGCCGGGGTGTTGCTGCGGGCGGGAGCGTGACCGGAGGTGGTGAACGAGATCAGCGTCAGCGGCACCAGCGCCTTGGTGCCGGTGCTGTCGAGCACCTTGACCTGGACGGCGAGCCGGCCGCCGCGCGCGTGGGTGAGCAGCTTGCGGCCGTTCGAGTTGAGCTTGAAGTGGAGAATCCCGGCGCCGTTGGTGGCGACGCGCTCGACACCGGTCTTGGCGATCACCCTGCGGCCGGCGAATACCGTCGTGGTCACGTGGCAGGTGGTCCCGATGTAGCAGCCGACCGGGACGCCGCCCATCCCGTTCTTGGCGGGCACGAACGCGCTCTTGCCGTAGACGGCGATGTGCGCCGGGGTCGGCACCGCCGCGCTCGTGGCCAGCACGTTGCCGGCGGTGTCACGGGCCTGGACGGCGAACGTCGCTGCGGCGCTGCGCAATGAGATCCGCTGGCTGACGCCGCGAGCGCGCGCCGAGGCCACCGCCATCAGCGCCGTCGGCGTCGGTCCGGCGAGCACCTGCCATGAGGCCACGCCGCTGGCGCCGGCCCAGTTGACCGACAGCGCCGTGGTGCCGTTGGCGGCCGGCGAGACCCTCAGCGACGGGGGCGTCGGCGGCGGCGCGGCGCTGGTGACCGTGCCCGAGGTGTCGGCGGTGTCGCCGTCGACGAAGTCGTTGTCGATGTTGATCGTGACCCCGCTGTAGGTCTCGTTGTGGCCGCCCCGGTATTGGTGCAAACGGTGGTTGACGAAGTCCGCGGCGGGGATCGTGGAGCTGGTCGCGGACTTCGAGTTATTCCATTCGGCGAACCACACGTCGTCGGGCTCCTCGAACGTCGTGCCGATGTTCTTGACCAGGTCGGCGATCCCGGAGCCGGTGCTGCTGTAGACGCCCGACAGGTACCCGAGGGCGTGCAGCTCGGACGTCCACGACGACAGGAACGCGAGCACGGCGGTGGTGTTGGTGCTCGTGGTCGAGTACGCCTCCATGTCGTCATAGATCGGGTTGCCCTCTGGAATCCCGATCCCCTGCGCGTCGGCGACCGCGTCCTGCGCCGCGGCCGCGCCCTGGGCGGCCGCCTTGGACGGGCTGATGCCGGCGCACCCGCAGGCGTTGGTCGGCGCCTGCAGCCCTACGTAGATCGGGACCATGTGCCAGCCGGCCACGACCTCGCCCGCCACCCACGTGGCGTTCAGGTTCGGCTGGGCGCAGGCCGAGTTGGTGCCGCCGATGTAGATCCCGATCGCCTCATAGGGCGACGATCCCCACGCGGTCATCGCGCCCGGCGAGGGCGCGCTGCAGGCGTCGAAGCCCAGCCCGCTGAAACTCGCGGCCGCGGTGCGGGCCAGCGGCTTGGTGCGCCGCGCGGCGGCGGGCCTGACGGTGGGGGCACCGGCGTGCGCCAGGCGGGTCGGGGAGAGCGAGCTCCGGTGCACCGCCCGGGCCACGACCCGCGAGTCGCGCGCCCAGGTCGCGGTCACCAGCACGCCCTCCTTGGGGGCGACGAACGTGGACGTCGAGCCCTCCAGGTGCGGCACTCCGGAGGCCGCGGTGGCGGCTGCCGAGCTGGCCATCGCGCGACGCACGTGGGCGGTCGCGGGCTGAACCAGGATCGCCCCGGTGCGGCCGACCGTGTGCGCGGGGCATGACTGCTGGGATCCGGGGTGGCCGAGGTATACGGCGTGGCGGTCGAACCGCACGCACGTCTCGGGGTGTCGGCTCAGGTCGACGACCTTCCAGGAGCGCGGCACACTCAGCGCGTAGCCGTGGTAGCGAACGGACTTGGTGGCCGGGCGCGCCGAAGCCGTGCCGACCAAGCCCAGCATCGCAAGTGCGACTACGAGCAGGCCAAGACCCCGGATGCGATGGGCGCTCGCAAACGTCATTCGCCCGTATACAACACGCCGGCTCGCGGAACGTCGCGATATTTGGAACGGATGTACGACTTCGCCCGCCTGGATGGCGTCCAGGTTAGGGACTCCGCGCGGGTCGTGTTGCAGGACCCTGTTCGTTTAGGCGCGCCCGGCGCCGCGCCGCAGCGACACTCCCAGCAGCTGCTCCAGCTCCGGAATCGTCTCCGCGGCGCTGACGTGGTGAATCGTCGCCATCCCGAGCTCCGCAGCCGGCGTGAGGTTGAACGGCAGGTCGTCGACGAACACGCACGCCGTCGGCTCGACGCCGATCCGCTCGGCGCCCAGCTCGTACATCCGCGGGTCCGGCTTGCGCATCCCCTCCTCGCCGGAGATCACGATCCCGTCGAACAGCGCTGCCAGCAGCTTGCGGTCGTAGCGCCGGGTGCCCCAGGAGTTCGAGATCAGGCCTGTACGCACGCCGGCGCGCCTGGCCGCGGCCACCGCGTCGACCATCCCCTGGTCCAAGCTCGAGCCCGCGAACATGCGGTCGATCAGGCCGGTGGCGGTGACGCCCAGCCTCGCCGCGAACTGCGGCTCGAACTCTGCCTCCTCGACGGCACCGGTTTCGAGCCCGATCAGCAGCTGACGGGCGTCGGGGTCCTCCCGGAAGCTGCGCCAGATCGCGTCGTGGTCGATGCCCTCGCCCTCGCAGAATGAGCTGAACGAGGTGAACAGGTTGGTGGTCATGACGCCGCCCCAGTCGACCAGCAGGCCGCGGTAGCGCCGCTCGCCGCCGCCGTCCTCAGAGGCCATGCTGCGAAACGTCTACGGCGCGGCGGGCGAGCTCGAGCACGCCCTCACCGAAGGTCTTCAGGTACGGGTCGTCGGTCGATCCGGCCACCGCGCGCTTGTAGTTGCCCTCCATGAACACGATCGCCTTCCACAGCGCCAGCGTCACGTACCAGTTGAGCGCCTGCATCGAGCGGCCGGAGCGCTGCTCGTAGCGGGCGATCAGCTCCCGCCGGGTTGGGAACCCGTCGCGAGTGGTGACGCTCTGCAGGTTGAACTTGGTCTGGGGGTCGTCGGACTCGGTCCAGTGGATCATCATGTAGCCGACGTCGGCCAGGGGATCGCCGATTGTGGCCATCTCCCAGTCGAGGATCGCGAGCAGCCGCGCCGGCGCCTGGCTGGCGTACATCGTGTTGCCGAGCCGATAGTCGCCGTGCACAATCGTGGCCGGGGGGAGGAGGGCATGTTCTCGGCCAGCCAGGCTCCGACCTGCTCGACCTCGGGCACGTCCCGGGTGCGGTTGTGCTCCCACAGGCCGGTGAACCGGCGCAGCTGGCGCTCGAGATATCCGGTCGGCTTGCCGAACCCCTCGAGGCCGATCGTGGTCCATTGCACCGAGTGCAGCTCGACCAGCGCGTCGATCAGCTCGTCGGCCACCCGCTCGCGCTGCTCGGGGTTGTCGAGCGGCTCAGGGAGCGAGGTGGTCAGCGCCTGGCCCTCGATCCGCGACATCAAGTAGAACGGTGCCCCGACCACGCGCTCGTCGTCGCACACCGCGAGCACGGTCGGCACCCGCACCGGCGTCGGGCCGAGCGCCCGCAGCAGACGCGCCTCGCGCAGCACATCGTGGGCGCTCGGGGGCAGCGGCCCGCGTGGCGGGCGCCGCAAGACCACGCCGGTGGACAGCTCGAACGTCACGTTCGAGTGGCCCTCGCCGATCGGCGTCGCGCTCAGGTCGGGCGGCGCGTCGAGCTTGTTGGCGTCGAGAAACTCGATCAGCGGGTCGAGCACGAGCAGCGGCTCGCGCGAGTTGGCGGACGCCTCCGCGTGGGTGCGGACGACGTCGTCGGGTGCCAGGGCCACGCTCATCGCGCCCCGCAGCGTACCGGCGGCGGGCTCTGAACAGGCCGTTAACGCGGGCGTCGAGGCGGCGTCCAGGCCCGTGATCGCTGCCACAATCGCCATATGGATGACCACGCCAGGGGCTCGGTGCTCGTCGTCGACGACGAGCCGACGATCGCCGAGGTGGTGGCGCGGTACCTGGAACGGGCCGGCTACCGCACCCGGGTCGCCGCCGACGGCCTGGAGGCGATCGCCGCGGCGGCCAGCCAGAGGCCCGACCTGGTCGTGCTCGACCTGATGCTCCCCGGGCTCGACGGGCTCGAGGTGATGCGTAGGCTGCGCGAAGCCGACCGCGACCGGATCGCGGTGATCCTGCTCACCGCCAAGGGCGAGGAGTCCGATCGCGTCGTCGGCCTGCGGCTCGGCGCCGACGACTACGTGGTCAAGCCGTTCTCGCCCGCCGAGCTGGTCGCGCGCGTGGACGCGGTGCTGCGGCGATTCGACACTTCGCCCGCGCACGAGTCGTCGCTGATGATCGGCCAGATCGAGATCGACCCGGCGGCGCGTCGGGTGTTCGTGGAGGGCAGGGAGGTGCAGCTGACCCAGCGCGAGTTCGACGTGCTGCTGTTCCTGGCCCGCCACCCCGGACAGGTGTTCTCGCGCAACCAGCTGATGGACGCGATCTGGCAATACTCGTTCTACACCGACACCTCGACCGTGACCGTCCATATCCGTCGGCTGCGCTCGAAGATCGAATCCGACCCCTCGCGTCCCCGCCACATCCAGACGGTGTGGGGGGTCGGCTACCGGTTCCAGCCGTGATCGGAGCCGAGCGAGGGAGGGTCGAGGTGCCGCGTCAGCGCGCCGGCTCGGAGCGACGTCTGGGAGCGATCGCTCGGGTGCGCGCGTGGGCGGGATCGCTGTCGCGGCAGTTCGCGATGGTGGTCGCGATCGTGATCGCCCCGGTGCTGCTGGGACTGGTCGTGGTCGGGCTGCTGATGGTCATCTCCGGCCACGACGTCACGCTGCTGGCGGCGATCGTCGTCGGCGCCGGCGTGTTCGCCGTGGTGGCCACCAAGGTCATGGCCGGCGGCATCCTGCGCGACGTCGAGACGATCCGCGACGGGCTCGAGGCGGTCGGGCGCGGCGAGCGCGACGTCCACATCGAGACCTCCGCACCGGACGAGCTGTCCGAGCTCGCGGCCGCGGCCAACGCGATGATCGCCCGCCTGCGCGTCGAGGAGGCCGCACGCGATCAGGCCGATGCGGCCCGCCGCGACCTGGTCGCGGCGGTCTCGCACGATCTGCGAACGCCGATCACGTCGCTGCGGCTGCTGGCCGACGCGGTCGGCGACGACATCGTCGACGGCGACGTGCGGCGCGGTTACCTGGGGCGGATGAGCACCCACATCGATGCGCTGAGCGCGCTGATCGACGACCTGTTCGAGCTCTCCCGGCTCGAGGCCGGCGACATCCGCTGGTCGCTCGAGCAGGTGCCGCTGGACGAGCTCGTCGGCGAGACGGTCGCGGCGATGCGCGTGCAGGCCGAGGCCAAGGGCGTGGCGGTGATGGCCGAGGTGCCCGACGCGCTGTGCGCGGCGCGCGCCAACCCCGAGAAGCTTCAACGGGTGCTGTTCAACCTGATCCAGAACGCGATTCGTCACACGCCCGCCGACGGCAGCGTGGTCGTGCGCGCCGAGCCGGTGGCCGACCGGATCGAGGTCGAGGTCGCCGACACCGGCGACGGGATCGCCCCCGAGCAGCGCGAGCACGTGTTCACCGCGTTCTACCGGGGCGGCACCGACGCGGCCCGGACAGGAGGCGGCGCGGGCCTGGGGCTCGCGGTCTCCCGTGCGATCGTGGAGGCGCACGGGGGCCAGATCTGGCTCGCCGACGCTGCCGTCGGGACGCGAGTGCGCTTCAGCCTCCCGTCGGCCGCGGCATAGCTTCAGGCGGCCCGCCCCCCACATCGCCCGCTGGGACAATCGGCCGGTGGACGCCGACCAGGTACTGGCCTTCCGCCTGGCCCGCTCGGGGCTGGCCGCTCGCGACGGTCGCCGGCTGGAGGAGGCGGCCGCCTGCCCGGCCTCGGACTTCGCCCGCGACGCGGCGCTCCTAGCGCTCGGGGCGCGGGCCGCTGAGGTCGATCGGGAGGCGTACGCCGCGGCCGTGGATGCCGGCGAGGTGGTCGTCGCCCATGTGATCCGCGGGGCGATCCACGCGATCAGGCCGGAGGACTTCGCGCTGTACGGACGGGCACTGGTCGCGCGCAACGAGCGCGAGCTGATCGCTCAGCTCGGCCGCAAGCTGAAGGCGATGGCCGACGACGGGCTCGACGTCGGCGACGCGCTGGACGAGGTTGCGGCGGCCACCCGTGACGCGCTGGCGGGCGGCGGGGCGCTCACGAAGAACGACCTGCACGAGCAGCTGCGGGCGCGGGTGCGCGACGAGTTGCTGCCCTGGTGCCCCGGGTGCGAGAGCCATCACGTGCCGCCGATGCTGTGGCGCTACGCGACAATCGAGGCCGGCGTCCGGCTGACCTCCGACCGCCGCTACACGCTGGGCAAGCCCGGTGCTACGCCCGCGGCCGCCGAGGCGGTCCGGCGGTTTCTGCGCTTCTACGGGCCGGCCACGCCGCGGGACTTCGGCGACTGGGCCGGCCTGGCGCCGTCACATGCCCGGAGGCTGTGGGAGGAGGTGCCCGGCGAGCTGGCCGAGGCCCGCCTCGGCGACGAGCCTGCGTGGCTGATGGCCGATGACGTGACCGCGCTCGAGTCCCCGCCGGAGGCGACCGGCGTCCGTCTGCTGCCGGCCGGCGATCCGTATCTGCAGAAGCCCAACCGGGCGCTGATCGCGGCCGATCCCGAGTTGCGAAAGCGCATGTTTCGGCCGGTGGCCAGCCCGGGCGCGGTCGTGACCGCGGGCCGGCTGACCGGACTGTGGCGGCTGAGGGTCAAGGGCGCCAGGGCGCAGATCACCGTCGAGACGCTCGGCCGCATCCGGCGTGTCGACCTCGAGGAGGAGGCCAGCCGCGTCGCGCGCCTGCGCGGAGCCGCCGGCGCCGAGCTCGAGCTTGGCTGAATCGCCCGTCCGCTCCCGCGCGTCGGGCTTCGGATCGGCCCCTCAGGCGGGCAGCGGCCCCCGGCCCCCCACGACCCGGTCAAAGCGCCAGCCGCGCAACTGGCTGCGGCTGCCGGCAAGTCCCACGACGACGGCACCGGTGCGCTGCTCGATCGCTCGCAGCAGCGTCGCGAGCCGGTCGCGCAGCGCGCCCCCGGTATTCGATTCGTCCAAGCCGAGGTCGGTTTCGCCGTCCTCGACCAGCACCGTCACCCGGTCGGGGTGCCGGCGGGCGATCTCTGCGAGGAGCTGTTCGTCGCTCTCCTCGTCCCCCACAATTGCAAGTAGGTCACTCATGTCCGGGAGTCTTCTCCGGACGGCTAAAGGCACCTTGAACAACGCCGAACAGTTTGCTGCAGATACCGAGAATTTCCTTATCCACGAGACCGCCCCGGCACCCGCCAGGCTTGGACTAATCTCAATGGCTAGACATGCCCGAGCTACCCGAGGTTGAGATCACGGCGCGCCTGATCGGGGCCGCCGTTGCCGGTGGCGTCGTCGAGTCGGCGCTCGCTCCCGGGATCAATGCGCTGAAGACGTTCGACCCGCCGCTGAACGCAATCGACGGCCGCACGATCGGCGGGATCCGCCGTCGCGGCAAGCTGTTCCTCGTAGAGATCGAGGACGACCTGACGCTGCTGATCCACCTGATGTCGGCCGGCCGCCTGCAGCTGTTCGACGCCAGGGCGTCGCTGCGCGACCGGACCTCGCGGCTGCTGGTGCGGCTCGAGGACGGGCGCGAGCTGCGCTTGCGCGAGTTCGGCACCAAGCAGCGCGCCTGGGTCAAGCTGCTGCGCAGCTCCGAGGTCGAGCAGGAGGAGACGATCGCCGAGCTCGGACCGGAGGCCTGGCCCGACCCGCCGCCGCTGGGGCCGCTGCTGGACCAGCCGCGCCCGCTGTATGCGCTGCTGCGCGACCAGCACGTGATCGCGGGGATCGGACGGTCTTGGGTCGACGAGATCCTCCACACCGCAATGCTCTCCCCGTTCAAGCGGGGCTCCGATCTCGACGCCGATGAGGCCGAGACGCTGCGGACCGCGATCGTGCAGCGGCTCGGCGAGGCGATCGAGCATTACGAGCGGACGCTGACGCTGCCGATCCCCGACAAGCTGCCGATGCCGCTCTCGGTCCACCGCCGCAACGGCGAGCCGTGCCCGCGCTGCGGCGACCGCCTCGAGGCGGTGTTCTACGAGGACTACGTGATGTGCTACTGCCCGACCTGCCAGACCGACGGCAAGCTGATGAAGGACCGCCGGTTGTCCCGACTGCTCAAGTAGGATCCCACCCGCGATGGCACCCCAGGTCGGAGACGACGCACCGGACTTCACGCTTCCCGATCAGCACGGCAACCCCGTGTCGCTGTCGGGTCTGCGCGGCAAGACCGTCGTCCTCTACTTCTACCCCAAGGCCGACACTCCGGGCTGCACGGTCCAGGCCTGCGGCGTGCGCGACCACCGCACCGACTACGAGCGGGCCGGCGCGGTCGTGCTCGGCGTGTCGCCGGATCCGGTCAAGCCGATCGCCAAGTTCGACGACAAGTACGGGCTCGGGTTCCCGCTGCTGTCAGACGAGGACCACTCCGTCGCCGAGGCCTACGGCGTGTGGATCGAGAAGCAGCGCTACGGGCGCACCTACATGGGCAACGAGCGGACCACGTTCGTGATCGGGCCCGACGGCAAGGTGCGCGAGGTGCTGCGCAGTGTCAAGCCAGCCGAACACGACGAGCTGGTGCTCGGCGCGCTCTGAGCTGCCGCGGCCCTGCTACTGCAGGCCCTCGCGGGCTTCACGCACGAGCGTCACGGCCTCCGGGAACACGACCGCCATCACCGAGCGAAGCTGCTCAGCCTGCTGCTCGGTCGTGCCCTGGATGTTGACGCGCTGGAGCGAAGCGACCGTGAGGTCGACCGCGAGCTTGATCGCGTTATCCGCCCAGGCCAGGCGCTGGGCTCCCTGCATCTGCTCGGCGAACTCACCCAGGCGGCGCTGCAGGTCGTCCGGGTCGCCGAAGAGGTTTCCAAATCCGCTGCCTTCCATACGCTCAATGGTAGCCATCCTCGTGCGCCCGGCTCAGACCCCCAATACACTGGCTTGCACTTGACCGATGACCGCTGACCAACGACTGCTCTACGAGACGAGGGTGCGGCCCCGTCAGGCCGTGCTCGCGGGCATCGCGGCAATCGGCCTGATCGGCGCTGCGATCCTGCAGCTCCTCGGGCCCCACGCCCACGTCAACGAGCTGACGCTCGGGCTGATCACCGAGCACAAGCGCGTCGGGCTGGACATCGCCGGCGCGGTCGTGCAGGCGATCGGGTGGCTGGCCCTGGGGGCGACGCTGGTGTTCCTGGTCGACTCGACCAAGGCTCGCGCGCCGCAGCAGTTCGGCTGGATCAAGTACGTGGCGCTGTTCGGCAGCGTGCTCGCCGCGATCGCCGGAGTCGCCTCCGCGGTCGTGATCTCGATCAAGGCCAACCAGTTCGTCACGACCGGTGACCAGACCTACGAGCAGGCCCACGCGCTGACCAGCTCCGCGTCGTTGGTGGCGCCGCAGCTGGCGGCCCAGGCCGCGTCGCTGCTGCTGGCCGTGTCGACGGTGCTGATCGCGCTGCAGGCCATGCGGGTCGGGCTACTCCCGCGGTTCCTGGGATACCTGGGGATGTTCGCGGGCGTGCTGATCATTCTCCCGATCGTGCAGCTGCCGATCGTCCAGGCCTATTTCCTGGGGGCGCTGGCGTACCTGTTCTCGGGCCGCTGGCCAAGCGGCGTGCCGGCGGCGTGGCGGACCGGCAAGGCCGAGCCGTGGCCGAGCAGTCAGGCGATGCGCCAACAGCGCGCCGAGGCCGCCGCCTCGCGCCGAGGGCGAGGGCGAGGGCGTGGAAAGGGCGCTCCCGCCCCGGCGCCCGATCCCGAGCCCGTGGCAGAGCCGCAGCCGGCGGTCGCGCAGGGCAGCGCCTCCGCCGCCAAGCGCAAGCGCAAGCGCCGCCGCTGACCCGCGGTTCCGGCGTCAGCCGCCCGCCCAGGGAGTGATTCCCGGGCCGCTCGTCGGACCCGCGGTCTCCGCTCGTCGTGCTCTGACTGCCGTTCGCGGGACCGCGGGCACCGCTCGGCGATCCGCCGTTGCCGACGGTCGGCCTGAGGTGCACGGTGGCCGGTGACGACTTCCACTCACGAGTAGGAGGAGATAGATGGAAGCTGGAAACATCGGCCCGCGCGAAGCCGACGTGGCCCCCGCGCCCGATCCCACCATTTCGAGCGGAGGATGGACTCCGGCCAACCCGGCGCCGCTGGGGCTCGCCGGGTTCGCCGCCACCACGTTCATGCTGAGCATGATCAACTCGGACCTCGTCTCGCACACTCGCCCTGAGCGGCGTTCTGAGCATGGCGCTGGTCTACGGCGGCATCGCCCAGCTGATCGCCGGGATCTGGGAGTTCCGGACCGGCAACACGTTCGGGGCGGTGGCGTTCTGCTCCTACGGAGCGTTCTGGATCTCGTTCTACTTCCTGGTCACGGTCGCCCTCAAGGGGGTGCCGCTCAAAGAAGTCCACAGCGTGGTCGGGCTCTACCTGTGGACGTGGGCGATCTTCACGGGGCTGATGCTCATCGCTTCGCTGCGCACGACGGGAGCGATCGTGGTGGTGCTCCTGCTGTTGTTGATCACGTTCATCTTCTTGGCAATCGGCAACTCGGCGCTGGCCGGAACCCTGTCTACGCAGAACAGCACGATCAAGGTCGGCGGTTACATCGGCCTGGTGACGGCGATCGCCGCCTGGTACACGGCGATCGCAGCCGTGCTGGCGTCGACGTTCGGCCGGGACGTGCTCCCGGTGTTCCCGCTCGGCCGGTAGGTACGAACGCAAGCGGTATGGGCGCCGGCAGCCGGGGCCGGCGCCCGTCCGCTGTCCAAGAAGGGTCACCGTCGGGTAGAAATACAAGAGCTACACGCCCGCCGGACCGCAATCCAGAAGGAGGGGCCCCTCACGATGGCAGACGCAGCGACAACCCCCGGTAGTCAGACGCTCGAGGCTCAGCTCGAGGAGATGCTCGAGATCGAGCGGTTCGACCCACCGCCGGACTTCGTCAAGAACGCGCTGCTGAGTGACCCCGCGGTCTACGACGAGGCCGAGCGGGATTGGAAGGGGTGGTGGCTGCGTCAGGCGAAGGAGCTCGATTGGTTTGTGGAGCCGTCGGAGACGCTGGATGACTCCAATCCGCCGTTTTACAAGTGGTTTTCGGACGGGAAGATCAACGCGTCCTATAACTGTCTGGACCGTCATGTGGAGGCTGGCAACGGCGACCGGGTGGCGTTTCACTGGCGCGGGGAGGAGGGCGAGGAGCGCGATCTGACCTACGCGGATCTGCACCGCGACGTGCAGCGGTTCGCCAACGCGCTGAAGGATCTGGGGATCGAGAAGGGCGACATCGTCGGGATCTACCTGCCGATGGTTCCCGAGGTCGTGGTGGCGATGCTGGCATGCGCGCGGATCGGCGCTCCGCACAACGTCGTGTTCGGCGGCTTCTCGGCCGACTCGGTCAAGGAGCGGATGGAGTTCTCTGAGGCCAAGGCGCTGATCACGATCGACGGCGCGCGGCGTAAGGGCAAGACGGCGCCGATCAAGCAGCAGGTCGACCGGGTGATGGAAGGTTTGGCCACGTTGGAGCACATCGTGGTGGTCAGGCATACCGGCGAGGACTGCGAGATGCGCGATGGTCGCGACGTGTGGTTTGACGAGATCATGGAGGCGGCCGATGCGGAGTGTCCGGCTGAGGAGCTCGACGCCGAGCACCCGCTGTATGTGCTCTACACCAGCGGCTCGACGGCCAAGCCCAAGGGGGTGCTGCACACGACCGGCGGGTATCTGACCGGGGTCAGCAGCACGCACCGCTACATCTTCGATCTCAAACCAGACCGGGACGTGTTCTGGTGCTCGGCCGACGTCGGCTGGGTCACCGGCCACTCCTACATCGTCTACGGGCCGATGGCCAACGGCGCGACCAGCGTGATGTACGAGGGCGCTCCGGACTACCCGCACAAGGGGATCTGGTGGGAGCTGTGCGAGCGCTACGGCGTGACCCAGTTCTACACCGCCCCGACCGCGATCCGCGCGTGCATCAAGTGGGGCGTGGAGCACGTGGAGAAGTTCAACCTGTCAAAGCTGCGGTTGCTGGGATCGGTCGGCGAGCCGATCAACCCGAAGGCGTGGCTGTGGTACTACAAGGTCGTCGGCGGTGAGCGCTGCCCGATCGTCGATACCTGGTGGCAGACCGAGACGGGGGCGATCATGATCACGCCGCTGCCGGGGATCGTCTCGACCAAGCCGGGGTCGGCGACGCTGCCGTTCCCGGGCATCGAGGCAGAGGTCGTCGACGAGACCGAGGGCAAGCCAGTCGACGGGCAGGGACTGCTGGTGATCCGCAGGCCGTGGCCGTCGATGCTGCGCACCCTGTACAAGGAGGAGGACCGGTTCGTCGAGACGTACTTCTCGCGGTTCGGCAAGGAGACCTACCTCGTCGGCGACGCCGCGCGCAAGGACAAGGACGGCTACTTCTGGATCATCGGCCGGATCGACGATGTCGTCAACGTCTCGGGCCACCGGCTGTCCACCGCCGAGGTCGAATCCGCGATCGTCTCTCAACAGAACGTCGCCGAGGCGGCCGTGATCGGCCAGACCGACGAGGACACCGGCCAGGCGATCTGCGCGTTCGTGACCCTTCAGGGCACGACCGAGGGCACCGACGAGATCGTCGAGGACATCCGCGCGCACGTCGCCGACCGGATCGGGAAGTTCGCCCGGCCCAAGCGGATCATCTGGGCCGACGACCTCCCCAAGACCCGCTCGGGCAAGATCATGCGCCGGCTGCTGCGCGACATCGCCGAGGGCCGCGCGCTGGGCGACGTCACCACCCTGCGCGACCCCGACGTGATGTCGGCGCTCGAGGACAAGATCAAGGAGGAGCAGGCCAAGGCGGCCGAGTAAGGGCGCGTAGAAACCTGACCGTCAGACGCCGAGGCGCCGGCCGAGCTCGTTGACCTGGCGGCGGGCGATCGGGATCGACTGTCCGTCGCCGAACGCGAGCTCGGCCGTCCCGCCCAGCAGCGGGCGCAGCTCGACCGCGCGCCGCAGGTTGGCGACGTACTGACGGTGGACGCGCGCGAACCCGTGGGACTCCCACCGGCGCTCGATCTCGGCGAGTGTCGCCCGCAGCAGGTAGCGGCCGTCGTCGGTCACGATCCGGACGAAGTCGCCGTTGGACTGCACGTACAGCACCTGGTGGCGGCTGATCAGGCGGGTGGCGCCGCCGCGGGCGCTGGCGACAGCGATCATCTCGCTGTCCTGCGCGCCGGAGCCGCCCGCGACCGAGTGCCCGTTGGCCGCCGGGGCTGCGTCGACGGCCGCGGTGACCCGCTCGAGCGCCTCCTGCACGCGGCGCCGGCTGACCGGCTTTCGCAGGTAGTCGAGCGCCCGCAGCTCGAACGCGTCGACCGCTGCCCCGTCGTAGGCGCTGACGTAAACCAGCGCCGGCGGTGACGCGAACCTGGTCAGCACGCGACCGAGCTCGAGCCCGTCGATGTCGGGCATCCGCACGTCCATGAAGATCGCGTCGTAGCGCTGCGACGACGCCTTGACCAGCGCGTCGTGGCCGTCGTAGGCGCACTCGACCTCCTCGACCCCCGGGAAGCTGCGCAGCAGCCGCGCCAGGTCCTCCAGCTGGGTGCGCTCGTCGTCGACCGCGAGGATCGTCAGGCTGTCGGCGCTCATCGGATCACACCATCCACGCCAGCTCGCCCCTGGCCGCCTCGCCGCGGAGGTTGGGCACGGTCATCACCGTCGTGGTCCCGGCACCGACGATCGACTCGATCCGCAGCGCGTAGCGCTCGCCGAACGTGGCCCGCAGCCGGCCGTCGACGTTCGACAGGCCGATCCCGCCGCCGGCTCCGGCCAGCACGTCGGGGACGCGCTCGGGCTCGATCCCGACCCCGTCGTCAGTGATCCGCAGTACCACGTCACCGTCGTCGACCACCGCACTGATCACCACGCGGCCGGTGCCGGCGCGCCGCTCGACACCATGGCGCACGGCGTTCTCGACCAGCGGCTGCACCGACATCGCGGGCACGACCGCGTCGCGCGTCTCGAGCGGAACGTCGACGGTCACGTTCAGGCTGTCGCGAAACCGCGCCTGCTCGAGGCGCAGGTAGCGCTCGACGTGGTCGAGCTCCTCGCCCAGCGTCACGTACGAGCGGCCGTCGCGGAACAGGTACCGGGTGAACTCGGCGAAGTCGCTCAGCAGCTCGCGCGCCTCGTCGGGGCGGACGTGAATGTCGCCGGCCACGGCGGCGAGCGCGTTGTAGATGAAGTGCGGCGAGATCTGGGCGCGGAGCGCACGCAGCTCGGCCTGGGCGAGTCGTTCCTCCTGGTCGGACACGATCGACAGCTCGACCTGGGCCGAGACCAGGCTGGCGGCTTCCTGGACCACCTTCAGCTCGGCGGGCCGGGGCCGGCCGGACACTCGGTAGAACATGATCAGCGTGCCAGCGCGCCGGCCCTGCACCGTCAGCGGGGCCAGCACCGCCGATCGCAGCGGGCAGGTGGGATCTGAGGAGGTCAGTCGCGGGACCACGTGCACGCGGTGGTCGGGGGTCTTCTCCAGCAGCCGCGAGAGCAGATCGCCGGGACGCACCTGCTCGCGCCCCTCGCCGTCAATCGCCAGCACCGAGCGAGTGTCGGCCAACGCGATCGCCGCCGCGCCGGTCAGCTCGCGCAGATACGGGACCGCGCGCTCGGCCGTGCGGGGGCTCAGTCCCAGCCGCAGGTGGGGCAGCGTCGAGGTCGCCGCGTGCAGCGCCGACTGCATTCCCGCCGCGGTTGGCGTATCGGCTTCACGAGGTGCGTGCATCCCCCGCCAAGCGAACCACACGATGACGGCGAGCCCAGTCCCGAGCAGCACGCCCAGCGCGAAGATCATCATCCCTTGCCGCGGAACCTTACAGGCGGCTTGAGTCGGCTCGCCGGGGGCGCGATGATGCGTCGATGAGCTCCACACCGACGATCTCCTCCTACGACGAAGCGCGCGCCGCCCACAAGTGGGAGGTGCCCGAGCGCTACAACATCGCGGCAGACGTCTGCGACCGCCATCCGCGCGACAAGCTCGCGATGATCCATGAGGACTTCCAGGGGAACGTCCGCCGGGTCGACTGGGGTGAGCTGCAGGATCTCTCCAACCAATTTGCGAACGTGCTCGCCGCCCATGGAGTCCAGCGCGGCGACCGCGTCGCGATGCTGCTCCCTCCTACCCCCGAGACCGCCGCCGCATTCTTCGGCACCTGGAAGCTGGGGGCGATCCTGCTGTCGATGTCGGTGCTCTACGGCGATGAGGGGATCCGCCACCGCCTGACCGACTCCCAGGCGAAGGTGCTCGTGACCAACGCGGCCAACGCCGACCGGATGGAGCGTTCACTGGTCGAGCACGTGCTGATCCTCGACGACGAGCTGCTCGGCCGCGGGTCGACCTCGTTTCACTGCGTGGACACGTCGTCCGAGGACCCGGCGCAGCTGTACTACTCGTCAGGCACGACCGGGCTGGCCAAGGGGATCCTCCATGCGCACCGCTACATCCTCGGCCACGAGGAGTTCCTGTACTGCCACGACGTCCGGGACGGCGAGCTGTTCCACGGGATGGGCGAGTGGGCCTGGGCGGCCGGGATCTGCCCGCTGATCGGACCGTGGCGTTGGGGCGCGGTGCAGGCGGTCTACCAGCGCGAGGGTGGCTTCGATCCCCACAAGCAGCTGGACTTCCTATCCCGCCACGAGGTCACCAACGTGTTCGGCACCCCGACCGCGATCCGCTCGATGATGTCGATCGGCGACGCCGGCACCCGTTATCCGCAGAGGTTCCGGATCGTGTGCTCCGCCGGAGAGCCGCTCAACCCCGAGGCGATCCGCTGGTTCCGCGACCAGTACGGGATCACCGTGCTCGACTACTACGGCCTGACCGAGTCCTATCCGCTGTGCGCCAACTACCCGTTCATGGAAGTCCGCGAGGGGTCGATGGGCAAGCCGATGCCCGGCTGGGAGGTGGAGATCCTCGACGAGGACGAGCGCCCCGTCGCCGCCGGCGAGCGCGGCGAGATCTGCCTGAAGGCGCGCACCAACCCGCACTACCCGCTCGGCTACTGGAACCGTCCGCCCGAGGACACCGAGGAGACGTTCGGGGGCGACTGGTTCCACACCAAGGACGCCGCCAGCGCCGACGAGGACGGCTACTACTGGTACGAGGGCCGCGCGGACGACGTGATCATCTCCGCCGGCTACCGGATCGGTCCGTTCGAGGTCGAATCCGCGTGCCTCGAGCATCCGGCGGTGGCCGAGGCGGCGGCGGTGGCCGCGCCCGACGAGCGCCGCGGCAACGTGGTCAAGGCGTTCGTCGTGCTGACCTCCGGCTACGAGCCGTCAGACGCGCTCGGCGAGGAGATCAAGGGCCACGTCCGCGACCACCTGTCCGCCTACGCGTATCCGCGCCGGATCGAGTTCGTCTCGGACCTCCCCAAGACGCTGACCGGGAAGATCCGGCGGATCGAGCTGCGCCAGCAGGAGCGGGACTCCGCGGGGTAGCGACCCGGCCCGCCGACGCCCGGTGCATCTGTGCTCGACGCGCCGACACTAGTCCGGGACGTCCTGCTGCTGGACGGCTCGACGCTGCGCCTGCGCGCGGCCGGCCCCGAGGACTACGACGACATCAAGGCGTTCTATGACGCGCTCTCGCCCGAGAGCCGGTACATGCGCTTTCACGGGGCCGCCAACACCAAGGTCGCCGCGCGCGCCTACGCCGACGCGGGCGGGGTCGACCGCCTGGCGCTGGTCGGAAGCCACGGCGGCAGGGTCGTCGCGGCGGCGAGCTACGACGTGCTGCGCGAGGAGGGCGTGGCCGAGGTCGCGTTCGCGGTCGCCGAGGATTTCCGGGGTCGCGGCGCGGCCACGCGGATGCTCGAACAGCTGGCGGCGGTAGCCGCGCAGCGCGGGATCAGGCGCTTCGACGCCTGGGTGCTGGCCGAGAACCGGCCGATGCTGAGGGTGTTCGAGCGCGCCGGGTTTGCCGTCCGCCGCCGGGGCCTGGGCGTCGAGTACACGGTCTCGCTCGACCTCACCACCGATGCGATCCAGGAGCGGATCGACGAGCGCGACCACATCGGCGCGGTCGCCTCCTGCCGGCCACTGCTCAGCCCGGCGTCGATCGCGGTGGTCGGTGATCCCGACGGGTTCGGCGGCGCGGTCCTGGAGCGGATCCGAGCGGCCGGCTTCAGCGGGCAGGTCACCGCCCTGGCCGGCCCGGGCCTGGACGGCCGGCGGCTGGTCGAGCTCGATTCGCCGCCGGAGCTGGTGATCGTGGCCAGCGCCCCGGAGCACGTCGCAGCGGTCGCCTCGGATGCCGCGGTCAGCGGGGCCAAGGGCCTGCTGGTGCTCTCGAGCGGCTCCGGTGACGACCCCCGCGAGCTGCAGGACCGCCGAGAGCGGCTGCTCGAGATCGTCCGCGCCGGAGGTTTGAGGCTGATCGGGCCGAGCTCGCTGGGCGTGCTCAACACCGACCCCGAGGTCGCGCTCGAGGCCACTCCGGCGGCGGCCGGCGTGCCCACCGGGCGGCTGGCGATCTGCTCGCAGTCGGGCGCGATCGGGATCGGGCTGCTCGCCCAGGCCGCCGCCCGAGGGCTGGGGGTTTCGAGCTTCGTATCGCTCGGCGACCGAGTCGACGTCTCGACCAACGACCTGCTCGAGCTCTGGGAGGAGGACCCCCGCACGGCCGCGGTGATGGTGTACGTGGAGACGTTCGGCAACCCCGACCACTTCGCGCGCATCGCCCAGCGCGTATCGCGCCGCAAGCCGCTCCTGGCGGTCAAGGGCCGCCGGGCGCCGCGGGCCGATCGCGACCGGGCGCGCTCGCATACGGCGGCGGCGTTGCGCTCCGACGCGGCCGTCGACGCGATCTTCGGCCAGGCCGGCGTGCTGCGCTTCCGCAGCGGCGCCGAGCTGTTCAACGCCGCCGAGTTCTTCGAGAGCCAGCCGCTGCCGTTCGGCCGCCGGGTCGCGGTGATCAGCAACTCCGAGGGGATCGCGACGCTGACCGTCGACGCCTGCGCCGGGCTGGGCCTGGTGGTGGAGCCGGCGAGCCTCGAACAGCCCAACCCGCTGACGCTCGGGCTCGAGGCCGGCGCGGCCGAGTATGCGGCGTCCCTGTCGGTGGCGCGTGCGGACCCCGACGTCGACGCGGTGATCGTGACCTACAGCGGGCGCTACGGCGGCGACCCCGAGGCGGTGCTGGCGGCGATCTCGCCCGACGAGCCGCCCCACGTCAAGCCGGTGATCGCATCGATCGTCCGCGCCGACGGGACGCTGCCGACTGACACGGGCGTACCTAACTACCTGTTCCCCGACGAGTGCGCCACGGTGCTGGCGCGCGCCGCCGCGCGCCGCGAGTGGCTGTCGCGACCACTTGGCGAGCGCCCGGTGTTCGGGGATCTGGACGCGGGCGCGGCGCGGGCGACGCTGGGCGCGGCGCTCGAGCGCGACGGGGCGGCCGGGGGGTGGCTGGCGCCGTCGGAGAACGAGGCGATGCTCGAGTCCCACGGGATCCCGGTGGTCGGCTCGGCGCGCTGTCGGTCGGAGGGGGAGGCGGTGGGCGCGGCCGCACGCGTCGGCGGCCCAATCGCGCTGAAGGCCGACTTCGCGCCGCCCGCCGATGCCGGCGAGATCGACGCGGTGCTGCTGGGGCTCGACGGCGAGGCCGCCGTGCGGGCCGGATGGTCCGAGCTCGAGCGGCGCGTGGGCCCGTCCGGGCGGCCGTGGACGGGGGTGATCGTACAGCCGTTGGTCGCGCCCGGTGCCGACGTGCTCGTCGGCGCCGTCAGCGATGCGGACCTCGGGCCGGTGATGGCCGTTGGGCTCGGCGGGCGCCAGGCCGGGCTGGACGCGACGGCCGCCTTCCGCCCGCTCCCGCGGACCGACGTTGAGGCCGACGAGCTGATCGATGCGTCGCGCAGCGTGGCGATCCAGCTCGATGGCTTCCGGGGCGGCCCGACCCTGGACCGGATCGCCTTGCGCGAGCTGTTGCTGCGGTTCGCGTTGCTGCTGGCGGAGTGCCCCGAGCTGGTCGAGGCCGACCTCAACCCGGTGCGCTGCATGCCGCGCGGCTGCGTGGTCCTGGACCTGCGGATGCGAGCCGAGGATCGGCGACCGCCCGCGCGGGTCAAGACCTGGTAGCGCGGCGGGGTGGCGAGACTGGCGACCGCGAGTGCGGGTCGCGGTGCGCGCGGTGCGCGGTCGCGGTGCCGGGTGCGCGGATGGCGCGGGCGAAATCGCGTGCACAACGTCCCAGTCGAGCGGTCTGGGCGCGACTGTGGGACGTTCGCCACCTGGGACGTGATCAACGTCCCACGCTGACCCGCAAAGGCCTCGAGTGGGGCGTTAAGCGCGTCGCCGCCCGGGCCAGGCGCGATTTGAGGTCCTGGGCCGCCGATTCGCCCGAGGAACTCCCACCTCTGACGAACAACGTCGTCAGGAACCGCCGCTAGCCCGCGCGGGCGTGAGCGCGCAGCTCGGACAGGATCCGCTCCAGCCGGGGCTCGGTCTCGCGGTCGACGTGGACCATCGTCGCTGCCACCGCCGGGTGCACGGCGGCGACCTGGGCGTGCATCTCGTGCGCGACCGCGCGGTAGCTGGGGTGACCCTCGCGGCCGGAACGCAGCTCGATCAGCTGCATCGCCTCGCGAGCGTTGAGGTCGAGCACGTAGCGGATCCGGTAGCCGAGGCACAGGGCATAGGGAGCGGCGGTGGCCAGGCCGGCCTCGACGAGGCGCCCGTACTCGCGGCGCGAGAGCTCGAGCGCGCGGCGGTACTCGTCGCCGCAACCGGCCAGCTCAACCTGTTCGGGCACCCCGGCCCCGAGGTCCGGCGTCAACGTCTGCCACTGCGGCGTGAGCATCCGATGGCGCTGCAGATCGCGGAAGGCGCCGTAGTCGGACACGATCTCGAACCGGTAGCGCAGCGCCTCGAACCCGCGCCCCGGACGGTAGCGGCGGTTGGCCCGCTCGCCGACCAGGTCCGACAGCAGCGCCGCGCGCTCGTCGGAGTGCAGCGCCGCGACGGCCTCGCGGATCGCCTCCTCGGGCGCCGTGCTCGACTCGAACAGCAGCGCGCTCAGCAGGTCGTCCTCGTCGCCGTCGACGCGCACCAGCGTCACCGACGGTCTGGCGTCGTCGCCGGCCGGCTCGGCGTCGCGCAGTCCCAGCCGCCGCGACCAGCGCTCGCCGGCCTCGGCGCGCGCCTCCAGGTAGCGGACCCACTCGCCGCCACGGTCCGGACGCTCCACCCGGGCCACGAAGCTCGGCATCACCGCCTTGATCTCCTCGAGGATCATCCGCCCGTAGTCGCGGGCCTCGGGGAGCGGGTGCGCCAGCAGGTGGAGGATCAGCTGCTCGTAGGTCTGACCGGTGGCGAAGATCCCCATGTGCGAGAGCGACCCGGCCGGCAGCAGCCCCCGCAGGAGGTCCAGCGCCTTGGCCCTGATCGCCCGCTGATGAGCCGCGGGAGCCTCGCCGGGCGCGATCGGGAACTCCTCGGCCGCCCACGCGGCCACCCGTGGCAGCGACCGCGAGTAGATCGCGAACAGCTCATCCATCGCCGCGCGGTACTCCGGTCCGAGCTCGGCGTCGCGGTAGTAGCGGTAGCCGCCCGGCGGGTCGGGGATCGGCGCGTCGTAGGCGATGTAGCGCGTCGACTGCTCGAGGTAAGCGCCCAGCCGCGGGCGCTGGAGGACCTTCGTGAGCACGTTGGAGACCCACTCGCAGGCGACGTGGGCGCCGCCGAGCTGGGCGACCGAGTCGTCGCCGTAGCCCAGGAAGATCCGCTCGTACAGCTGCGCGGCGCGCTCGCCCTCGGTGGCGTCCCACCGGCCCGACGACGGCACGTCGTCGGCGAACTCGTCCAGGAACAGACGCCGCAGCGTCCCCTGGTAGCGCGAGTAGCGCGCGAACAGGGCGCCCTTGACGGTCTCGGGCAGGTTCACCAGCGCGAACACGGGCCGGTCGAGATTCGTGAAATGGGGCGCCAGGCGCGCGCGCTCTGCCTCGGTGAAGCTCTCGACCGGATACTGCACGGACGGCGGATCGTAGCGGCGGCCGCGGAGGTCCCGCTCGAGCCGGCTAGAGCAGCCCGAACCCCTGGGCGGCGTGCGAGGCGAGGTTGAACAGCGGCGAGGGGAAGATCCCGAAGAAGATCACCGCCGCGGCGGCCACCACGGCCACGAACGTCGCCGCAGGGCGCGCGAACCGACTCGACGGCGCGCCGGCGACGTCGGCCTCAGGCGAGCCGCCGGCGATCGGCGCCAGGCCGCCGTTGCCGCCGGCAGGCGCCGGGACGGGCGCCGGCACCGGCGCCCGCATCCAGATCGCCGCCACCACCCGCAGGTAGTAGCCCAGCGAGATCATCGAGCCGATCACCAGCACGATCGCCAGCCACGTGTAGTTGCCGTCGACGAGCGCGTGGATCAGCTGGAACTTGCCGATGAACCCGACCGTCCCCGGGATCCCCGCGAGCGCCAGCATCGAGATCGTGATCGGCCAGGCCAGCCATGGGTTGCGGGCGCCCAGTCCGGCGAGTGCGGACAGGTCACTGCCGTCGGTCCGCTCTCGCTCCTGGACGACGATCACCGCGAACGCCGCGTAGTTCATCATCAGGTAGGCGATCAGGTACAGGACGGTCGCCTGGACACCGAGCCTGGTGGCGACGACTACGCCGCCGAGCATGTAGCCCGCCTGAGCGACCCCGGAGTAGCCCAGGATCCGCTTCACCGACGTCTGGCCGAGCGCGCCGACGTTGCCGACCACGATCGTGATCGCGGCGATGGCCGACACCAGCGGCGCCCACTTGTCGTGGATGCCGATCGCCGCGACGTCGAAGAACCGCAGGAACACGCCGAGCGCGGCGGCCTTGGTGGCGGTGGCCATGAACGCCGTGATCGCCGTGGGCGCGCCCTCGTAGACGTCCGGAGTCCACTGGTGGAACGGCGCCACCGACGCCTTGAACGCGAACCCGACGATCGACAGTCCGACGCCCGTCAGCAGCATCGGGTCGCCGGCGATGCCGACGCCGAGCTTGCCGTGGGCGATCGCGGCGGCGATCCCCGAGAAGTCGGTGGCGCCGGTGGAGCCGTAGATCAGCGCCAGCCCATAGGCCAGCGTCGCCGAGCCGACCGACCCGATCACCAGGTACTTGAGGCCAGACTCCAGCGAGTGCTCGCTGTTGGTCTCCGACGCGCACAGGACGTAGAGCGGGATCGACAGCAGCTCGATCCCGATGAACAGCGTCACCAGGTTCTGGGCCGAGACGAACACGGCCATCCCCATCACGCTGAACAGCAGCAGCGCGTGATACTCGCCCTGTCCCGCTCGTCGTGGCGCGACGCCGTCCAGCGACAGCAGCACGGTGCCGATCCCCGCGACCGAGAACAGCATGTCGAGGATCAGCGCCAGGTCGTCGATTCGCAACGCTCCGGAGACGATCGACGCCGGGTCGTTGAAGCGCCAGATCGCACACCCGATCGAGGCGGCGAACGCAATCAGGGTCAGCGCGGGCACCACGCGCTCGCGGACCAGCGAGCTGCTGAGCAGGCCGACGAGAAGGACGATCAGGCCGCCCGCGGCCGGCGCCAGGATCGGCGACAGCGCCGCCCAGTCGATGTGCGGGCCTTTGACCTGCGAGGCGGCGAGGATCAGCGTGTTCATCGTGTGGCCGTCCTGACCGCGGCCTGCTGCTGCTGCGCGGGGGCGATCGCCGCCTTGACCGAGGACTCCGAGCGGCGCAGACCGAACTGGGGATAGAACGCGAGCACGAGGATCACGGCGACGAACGGGACGACCGCGGCCGCGTCGGCGAGGCCGATCTCACGGGATTCGGTGCGCGGGCCGACCCGGTTGTGCATCGAGCTGATGAACAGTCGCAACGCGTACACCGCGGCGCCGATCACTCCCGCGAACGCGATCACCGAGATCGCGAGCTTGGCCTTGAACACCCCGAGCAGGATCATGAACTCGCCGATGAAGTTCGACGATCCGGGCATCGCCAGCGTGGCCAGGATCACGATCAGGAACAGCGACGCCAGCACCGGCGCCCGGAAGGCCAGGCCGCCCATGTCCGACAGCAGCTCCGAGCCGCCGGCGCGGGCGGCCAGCGCGGCGACGATAAAGAATGCCGGCGCGGTCACCAGCGCGTGGTTGATCATCTGCAGCAGCGCTCCCTGACCGCCCTGGGACTGCAGCGAGAAGATCCCCAACGTGATGAACGACAGCTGCGCGACGCTCGAGTAGGCGATCACGAGCCGGGCGTCGGGGGTCGTGAACGCGACCGCCGTGGCCCACAGGATCGAGACCAGCGCGACGATCAGCATCAGCGTCTGGAAGTGCACCGAGGCGTACGGGAACAGCGGCAGCACGATCCGCAAGAAGCCGTAGGCGGCGACCTTGGAGAGGATCGCCGAGAACACCGCGACAGCAGGGATCGGCATCGACTTGTAGCCCTCGGCCAGCCAGCCGTGGAACGGGACCAGCGGCATCTTCACCACGAACGCGAGCGCGAAGCACAGGAAGATCCAGTCCTGGGAGGTATGCGACAGCGGCAGCCGCTGCAGGTCCGAGATCACGAACGTAAGCCCGGTGTGGTGCTGCGATGAGGCCAGCGCGCCGGTGGCGATCGCCGCCGCGAGCATGAAGAACGATCCGACCAGCGTGTAGATCACGAGCTTGGTGGTGGCGCGCACCCGGTCGCCGCTGCCCCAGATCCCGGTCAAGAAGTAGAACGGGATCAGCATCAGGTCGAAGAACACGACGAACAGCGCCAGATCCTGCGCGCAGAACGCGCCGAGCACCGCGCTCTCGGCCAGCCCGAAGTGGAAGTAGAAGACGTGCGGCCGGTCCCACTTGCGGAACGACGCCCACACCAGCGAGGCGCTGAACAGGACCGTGGTCAGCACCACCAGCGCGACGTTGAGGCCGTCGAGCCCGAGCTTGTAATGGATCCCCAGCGCGGAGATCCACACCTGGTCGGTGACGAACTGCAGCCCGGTGTGCCCGATCTTGAAGCGGACCAGGAACGAGATCGCGATTCCCAGCGGGACCAGGCTCGCGATCGCGCTGTAGCGCCCGACCTCGTCGCGCGGCACGATCGCGCCGATCAGCGCCAGCGCCAGCGGTACCCAGATCAGGATCGAGAGCGTCATGTCGAGGAGATCAGGAAGTAGAGGGCCACGCCGGAGAGGCAGATCACCATCACGGCCGCGTAGTAGCGAAGGAACCCGGTCTGCGCCCGGCGCACGGCGGCCGAGCCGGCGCGAACGATCCCGGTGGTACCGCCGGTGACCGCGCCGCCGATCACCACCCGCTCGAGCACGGAGTTGATGAAACGTCCGGCCCACAGCGTCGGGCGGACCACGAGGAAGTCGATCAGCTCGTCGAAGTACCACTTGTGGACCAGGAAGTTGTGCAGGGCCGGGACGCGCTCGCGGATCCGCAACGCGGTCCCGGGCTTGGCCACCCAGACGCGATACGCGAACGTGATCCCGATCGCCGCGATCAGCGCGCCGATGATCAGGCCGAGCCAGGCCGAGCCCGTGGCGACGTCGACGTCGGCGTACTTCGAGTTGGCGAACGTGGGCTCGAGGAAGCGGGTGACGACGTCGTCGACGCCCGGGATCTGGAGCGCGCCGGCGATCACCGCCAGCACCGCGAGCGTCCCCATCGCCACCTGCATCGGGCGCTCGCGCTCGGCGATGTAGTGACCCGGGCCCGGGAAGCCGACGTCGGTGTCCTCCTCCTCGCCGGTCAGCGGGTTGGTCGGGACCTCGGCGTGGTGGAGGTGGCCGTGCTCGAGCTCTTCGGCCTCGGGGCAGGGCTTGCCGAAGAACGCGCGGAAGATCATCCGGAACGTGTAGATCGCGGTCAGCAGCGCGCCCACGTAGCCGGCGATCCCCAGGATCTCAAAGCCGCCGCCGCGGTGGTCGAGGAACGCGATGATGTCGTCCTTGGACAGCCAGCCGGAGAACGGCGGCAGCCCCGACAGGGCGAGGCCGCCGATCACGAAGCACGCGAATGTGAACGGCAGCGCCTTGCGGAAGCCGCCCATCCGATCCAGCGATTGGTTGCCCGCCATCGCGCCGATGATCGAGCCGGCGCCCATGAACAGCAGCGCCTTGAAGAACGCGTGGGTCATCAGATGGAACAGGCCGGCCGAGTAGGCGCCCACCGAGACCGCCATGATCATGTACCCGATCTGCGACATCGTCGAGTAGGCGATCACGCGTTTGATGTCGGTCACCACGAGGGCCACCGTGGCCGCCAGCAGCAGCGTCACACAGCCCCCGATCGCGCCGACGTCGGCGGCGGTGGGGGCCTGCTCGAACAGCGGGTGCATGCGCGCGATCAGGTACACGCCGGCGGTCACCATCGTGGCGGCGTGGATCAGCGCGGACACCGGCGTGGGGCCTTCCATCGCGTCCGGGAGCCACGTGTGGAGCGGGACCTGGGCGGACTTCGCGAACGCGGCGACGAGCAGCAGCAGGCATGCCACCACCAGGTCGGTCTGGTTGGTGGTGAACACGTGGTCGACCGAGTTGAACGTCCTGACGAAGTCGACCGTGCCGGTGTGCTTGAACAGGAAGAACGTCCCCAGCACCAGCCCGACGTCGCCGACGACGTTGATCACGAACGCCTTCATCCCGGCGCTGGTCGCGGTGTGGCGCCGGTACCAGAACGAGATCAACAGGTACGAGGCGGCGCCGACGAACGCCCAGCCGACGATCAGCAGCAAGAAGTTGCCGGCCAGGATCAGCAGCAGCATCGAG